>NZ_CAXUPO020000001.1:0-1173904 GCF_964252695.1 Acidovorax sp. LjRoot117
CCCGGGCGTGAGACGGTATGTGACGCAGGATCCTATTGGGTTGGAGGGTGGCACAAATAAATATTTGTATCCTCTTAACCCCCTTACAAGACTTGATCCGCTTGGACTTGTTGATCTAAATCTCTTCAATACCGGAGAAAATATTAGCGGATATGCAGATAAGGTTCCACTAAGCGATACTGTTTATAAAGTAGGGGCACATGGCAATCCTACCATGATTGTCGATCAAGCAGGCAAGAAAATCACAGTCGATGAACTTGCCAAGAAAATCAGAAAAGATCCAAAATACAAGAAAGGAATGCCAATTGAATTACTTTCTTGCAATACAGGAAAGACCAAAGATGGATATGCGCAAAAATTGTCAGACAAAATGAAAGCAGAGGTTAGAGCTCCGGACCAATACTTGTGGTACGACTCACAAGGAAAAACAACTCCAATGGGGTTGAAGGTTGTTGACGGGAAATATGTCATGGATACTTCACAACCTGGAAAAATAAATATATTTACACCCAGAAAATGAATTTACCAAAATTCTATAAAATAATAGTTATGATTATTTTTGCAATCAATAACTTCGGAGTAGTCAAAGCTATGGAAAATTCTAACGCAATCACCGGTGCGTCTTCATTTATTTTAAACGAAGCACAACTAAAATCTCTCACAAGAAAAGTTGCGTCGGGCGACTACGACGCTGCACTAAAAATATCAAGACATTATTCACTAGGCCTCAACAACACGGAAAAAGCACAACATTGGCTGACAGTTGCTGCGACATTGGGCAATGTCGATTCTCAATATGAATTGTCATCGAATTTTTTTGAAGAAAATAATCTATTGGAAGCCGAATATTGGGCACAATTGGCAGCAGCAAAAAACAATTTGAAAGCAAAAAATTTAATTAAAAAAATAAAGCAGGCCAACCTAAAATCTCAGAAACAGCAAGGCGGCGATTAACTTCACCAATAATTTGACAATGTTTTAATTTACCACCAAGATTTCTAGGCAATTCTAAGCATTAGGTATCCAGCAAAAGACTATTTTCTCTATCATCAAAACCTGCGCAGCGATCCTCTCGGAAGCGGACCTTCTGATTGAAGACCAATCTATAGTTGCAACAACCAAAATTCAATTTCTTTAAAATATTGAGAGTACTATTGAGTCCGCCCTGAACAACCCGTAAGCTGCTGATGTGTCTCGAAGTTCTTCGGCTTGCAGGGAGCAGGATTTGCAAGGTATGGTTTAGCAGCCCCTGTTTTCTTGCAAATTCCTCGGGAGAGTTTGATGGGGCCGAAGCCTTCGCAGCCGCAGTCCGGTGAGTTGTTCGTCCAAGGCTGGACGAGCAGATCAACATGCAGCACCCGCTGGTCAAGCTGGCCGCGCTGATCGACTGAACCGAGATCGAGCGCACGTTCGCGGTGCCCTTCACCTCTGGGCGTGGCCGACCCGCCTTGCCTCAGCGCCTGATCGCCGGCTTGCTGTACCTCCAGCACACCTTCGATGCCTCTGATGAAGCCGCAGTGAACACCTGGGTGGAGAACCCGTACTGGCAGTTCTTCTGCGGCGAGACCTACCTGCAGACCGAAGCGCCCATCGACCCGTCCAGCCTGACGCGCTGGAGAAAGCGCGTCGGCGAAGAAGGCGTGCAGACGCTGCTGGTGGCCAGCATCGACGCTGCCCGGAGGGGCGGCGTGATCCAAAAGGCCAGCGTGCAGCAGGTCATCGTGGACACCACCGTCATGCTCAAAGCCATCGCCCATCCCACGGACAGCCGCTTGCTGAACAAGAGCCGCTAGCATCTGGTCAAGGTGGCCGAGGACAACGGACTGCGGCTGCGCCAGAACTAGAACCGCGTGGCTCCACGATTGGCCGCGCAGATCGGGCGTTACGCGCACGCCAAGCAGTTCAGGCGCATGAAGAAGGCCGTGCGCACCCGCGTCGGGCGGGTCCATCGTGAAATCTCCCGCCAGTTGCACGTGCTGCCCGAAGCGGCGAAGGCCAAAGCGCAGGATCTTCTGCAGCGCACCGGCCGCATCCTGACTCAACGTACCAAGGACAAGAACAAGCTGTATGCCCTGCACGCGCCCGAAGTGGAGTGCATCTCCAAGGGCAAGGCCCGAACGCCCTACGAATTTTGCGTGAAAGTCAGCATCGCCACTATGCTCAAGCAAGGCCTGGTGGTGGGCATGCGCTCCATGCCAGGCAAGCCCTATACCGGCCACACGTTGGCCGAAACGTTGGAGCAAGTGGGCATCCTCACCGGCACGGACAGACCGCCCGCCACAGACATCGTGGACAAGGGCTACCGGGGCGTGGAGATCGAGGGCGTGCGCATCCTGCGCTCAGATCAGAAGCGAGGTATTACCGAAACCCTCAAGGCCATGATCAAACGGCGCAGTGCCATCGAGCCGGCCATCGGCCACATGAAGATGGACGGGCGCCTCGCCCCCAATCCGCTCAAGGGGGCGCTGGGCGATGCGCTGCACGCGGTGATGTGTGGCGCGGGGCACAACCTGCGCATGATCGTGGCCGCGCTGCGGCTTGTATGCGCTCGACTCGGGCTGTCGATGAGGGCGGTCATCGCCGCGCTGATCGCTCTTCCGATCCAACACCGACTTGCCCACGACTGAAAACCGAATTGTTCAGGGCGGACCAGCTATTTCGGAATAGTTGCGGATAAGCCGCGTTTGCCAAGGTTCGCACAGTGTCCAACATGCACAGGCCACTTCAGCGTGGTGTCGTCATCGAGTGCTCGCTGCGACAATCACGCGATGCACATCCCGACATCATCGTCCGATCACGCTGCCTCCTCGCCTTCCAGCTGGCTTCACTCCGCCATTGCCCGCATCGAAGCCGACTACCAGCGCAGCGCCGACACCCACCTGATCCCCTTGCGGCTGCCCGCCTTTACGGCACACGGCATTGACCTGTACCTCAAGGACGAATCCACGCACCCGACGGGCAGCCTCAAGCACCGGCTGGCGCGGTCGCTGTTCTTGTACGCGCTGTGCAATGGCTGGATCCACGAAGGTTCGACGGTGGTGGAGTCGTCCAGCGGATCCACCGCCGTCAGCGAGGCTTACTTTGCACGTCTGCTGGGCCTGCCGTTCGTGGCGGTGATGCCGCGCAGTACCTCGCCAGAGAAGATTGCGCAGATCGAATTCCATGGCGGTCGCTGCCATTTCGTGGACCGTGCGGGCGAGGTGTACGAGGCGGCCCGCGCCATTGCCGCCGAGACGGGCGGGCACTACATGGACCAGTTCACCTATGCCGAGCGGGCCACGGACTGGCGCGGCAACAACAATATTGCCGAGAGCATGTTCACGCAGATGGCGCGTGAGCCCCATCCCGTGCCGCGCTGGATCGTGGTGGGTGCAGGCACTGGCGGGACCAGCGCCACCATTGGCCGCTATGTGCGCTACCAGCGCCACGCCACCGAGGTCTGCGTGGCCGACCCGGCGGGCTCGGTCTTCAGTGCTTACCACCGCACGGGCGACGCAACGCTGACGGCGCCGGGCTCGCGCATCGAAGGCATTGGCCGCCCGCGCGTGGAGCCCAGCTTCATCCGCACTTTGGTGGACCGCATGATCGACGTGGCGGACTGCGAGTCCGTCGCGGCCATGCGCGCGCTGTCGCAACTGCTGGGCCGCCGCGTGGGCCCGTCCACCGGCACCAATTTCGTGGCCATGCTCACGCTGGCGGGCGAGATGCGCGAGCGGGGCGAGCAGGGCTCCATCCTGTCGCTGCTGTGCGATGCGGGCGAGCGCTACCTGCCCACGTATTTCGACACGGACTGGGTGGACGAACGTTTTGGCGATTGCTCGGCCGCTCAGCAGCGCATCCATGCGCTGATCGGCTGACGCCCGGCGCGAGCACCCCATTGACCATGCCAGACGGCGTGCCACCCCACGGAGCCCCCAGCGTGCCGCACGTGCCCGGCGCACTGACGCGCAGGCGTTGGCTGGCGCTTGGCAGCAGCCTGCCGCTGGGTGTGGCGGCATGGGGTGGCGGCGCCTTGCCGGCCCATGCCCTGCCGGCGCGCACGCTGGAGTTTCCACGCGACCATGGCAGCCACCCGGATCTGCGCACCGAGTGGTGGTACATCACCGGCCACGCGCAGGCCGAGGGGCGGTTGTGGGGGTTCCAGGTCACGTTCTTCCGCTCGCGGGTGGATGGCACGCAGAGGCTGCAGTCGCGGTTTGCGGCCAGGCAGCTGGTGTTTGCGCATGCGGCGGTGACAGATGTGCAGGGCCGGCGCCTGTACCACGACCAGCGGATTGCGCGCGCGGGCTTTGGCATTGCCGAAGCGGCCGAGGGCGACACGGCCGTGCACCTGCGCGACTGGCACCTGGTGCGCGCTGCCGCGGACGCGCCTGGCGCCAGCCGCTATACCGCGCAGGTGCAAGGCAGTGATTTTGCGCTGGACCTGCGCTTTGACAGCACGCAGCCCGTACTGCTGCAGGGCCGGCAAGGCCTGTCGCGCAAGGGGCCGGAGGCCGCGCAGGCCAGCTACTACTACAGCCAGCCGCAACTGGCCGTAGCAGGCACGCTGACGCTCGGGGGCCGGCGCCGGTTGGTGGAGGCCGGCAGCGGCCGTGCGTGGATGGACCACGAGTGGAGCGAGGCGCTGATGCACCCGGACGCCGTGGGCTGGGACTGGATCGGCATGAACCTGGACGATGGCCGCGCGCTCACGGCCTTTCACCTGCGGCGCCAGGACGGCAGCACGCTGTGGGCCGGCGGCTCGGTGCGCGCGGCGGGTGAGCAGGCGCCCCAGGTCTTTGCGCACGATGCCGTCACCTTCACGGCCACGCGGCACTGGGCCAGCGGGCGCAGCGGTGCGCGCTACCCCGTGCAGTGGCAGGTGCAGACGCCCGCCGGTACCTTCAGCGTACATGCGCTGCTGGACGACCAGGAGCTGGACAGCCAGGGCTCTACCGGCGCGATCTACTGGGAGGGCCTGAGCGAGCTACGCGACGCCGCAGGCCGCGCGGTGGGACGGGGCTACCTGGAGATGACGGGGTATGCGAAGCGGCTACGGCTGGGGTGAAGGCAGCCGCCCGGTGCGTTTTATTATTTTGATAGCAGCTACCGCTGATCGGGCAAGGATATCAAGCCGAAAACTCTTGAAATCCGCGTCCATCCTGCGCTAGCAGCTATCCATTTTGACGAGAGCGGGCGCCCCGCGAATCCTGCCGAGGTGCACCCATCTGCCCCCCCACTGATGGGGGAAGGCTGGCGGCGCTTTTCACCGCAGCGTGTTGCACCGCAGCCTGTTGCACCGCCTGCGCGACGACGACCCAGTCAGCCTGTCAATGCGTACCCGTCGTCGTCGTCTTGCCGCCGCCGCCGCGCCGTCGGTCCATCCACGCGATGATCTCGCCCATGATGCCACGGCGGAAGGCCAGCACGCAGATCACGAAGATCAGGCCTGTGACCATGGTGACGGACTCACCCAGCGTCTTGAACCATTCCACGCTGGTCAGGGCGGCGAGCAGGTTTCCGAATTCGCCGATCTTGTTTTCCAGCAGCACCACCACGGCCGAGCCGATCAGCGGGCCCGACAGCGTGCCCAGGCCGCCCACCAGCGTCATCAGGATGACCTGGCCCGAGGCCGTCCAGTGCACGTCGGACAGCGTGGCAAAGCCCAGCACCAGGGTCTTGAGCGAGCCCGCCAGGCCGGCCAGTGCGGCCGACAGCACGAAGGCCAGCAGCTTGAAGCGGTGCGTGTCGTAGCCCAACGAGATGGCGCGGGGCTCGTTCTCCTTGATGCCCTTGAGCACCTGGCCGAACGGCGAGTGGATGGTGCGCACGATGACGAGGAACGCCAGCACCACGATCACCAAGGCCACGTAGTACATGACCAGGTCGCTCTGCAGGCTGATCAGGCCGAACAGCTTGCCGCGCGGCACGCCCTGCAGGCCGTCTTCGCCGCCGGTGAAGGGCGCTTGCAGGCAGGCAAAAAACAGCATCTGCGCCAGCGCCAGCGTGATCATCGAAAAGTAGATGCCCTGGCGGCGGATGGCCAGCCAGCCGAACAGCAGGCCCAGCAGCGCGCCCCCCGCGGTGCCCAGCAGCAGGCCCACCTCAGGGGTGAGGCCCCAGACCTTGATGGCGTGCCCGGCCACATAGGCCGCGCCGCCCAGGAAGGCCGCGTGGCCGAAGGACAGCAGGCCGGTGAAGCCCAGCAGCAGGTTGAAGGCCGAAGCAAACAGTGCAAAGCACATGAGCTTCATCACGAAGACGGGATAGGCGCCCAGGAAGGGCGCGGCAACCAGGCCCAGCAGCAGCAGGCCGTAACCGATGGGGGCGATGTTCTTGAGGTTCATGCGAGCGGCCCCTGCTTACTTTTCTTTGCCGAACAGGCCGGCGGGGCGGATGAGGAGAACGATGACCATGATGACGAACACCACGGTTGAAGACGCTTCGGGGTAGAACACCTTGGTGAAGCCTTCGATGACGCCCAGGCCCAGCCCCGTGAGGATGGAGCCCATGATGGAGCCCATGCCGCCGATCACCACCACCGCGAACACCACGATGATGAGGTTCTGCCCCATGAGCGGCGTGACCTGGTAGACCGGCGCGGCCAGCACGCCGGCAAAGGCCGCCAGCGCGGCGCCGAAGGCGTACGTCAGCGTCACCATCACCGGCACGTTGATGCCGAAAGCCTCCACCAGGCGGGGGTTCTCGGTGCCGGCGCGCAGGTAGGCGCCGAGCTTGGTCTTTTCGATCACGTACCAGGTGGCCAGGCACACGACCACCGATGCCACGACAACCCAGGCACGGTAGTTGGGCATGATCATGAAGCCGAGGTTGGTGGCGCCTTCCAGCAACTCTGGCGTGTCGTAGCCCAGGCCCGAGACGCCGTAGATGGAGCGGAACACCCCTTCGATCAGCAGCGTGAGCCCCAGGGTCAACAGCAGGCCGTACAGGTGGTCGAGCTTGTAGATCCAGCGCAGCAGCAGCCGCTCGATCAGCACCCCGAACAGGCCCACTACCAACGGCGCCAGCACCAGCATCCACCAGTAGTTGATGCCGAAGTAGTTCATCGCCATCCAGGTGATCAGGGCGCCGGTCATGAACAGCGCACCATGCGCGAAGTTGATGACGTTGAGCATGCCGAAGATGACGGCCAGCCCCAGGCTAAGAATTGCGTAGAACGAACCGTTGACCAGCCCCAGGAGAAGCTGGCTCAACAGGCCGGGCAATGAGACACCAAAGAATTCCATGGGAGGCAACGGCAGGTTCAGAGAGGTTCAGAGCAGACAGCGGAGTGGTCTGGCAGCCCCGCAAGGCCGCCGCAGCAAGCCGAGCGCCGCAATGGCACCCGGGCTTGCTGACGCCGTGTCAGGCGTTTACTTCCAGAGCGCGCACTTCGTTTCCGCTTTGGTCGTGAAGACTTGATCGCCCGGCAGCTTCTTGACGAGCTTGTAGTAGTCCCAGGGCTTGGTGGACTCGGCGGGCTTCTTGACTTGCATCAGGTACATGTCGTGCACATAACGGCCGTCGGCTCGAATCTGTCCCTTGGCGAAGAAGTCGTCGATCTTCATCTTCTTGAGCTCGGCCATCACCTTGTCGGCGTCGGTGGACTTCGCAGCGGCCACGGCCTTCAGGTACGTCGTCGTGGCAGAGTAGTCCGCGGCCTGGACTTCACCGGGCATGCGCTTGGTCTTTTCAAAGTACTTGGCGGCAAACTTGCGGGTGTCATCGTTCAGGTCCCAGTACCAGCTGGTCGTGAACTGCAGGCCCTCGGTATTGCGCAGGCCCATGCTGTGGATGTCGCTGATGAAAATCAGCAGCCCCGCCAGTTTCATGTTCTTGCCGATGCCAAACTCCTTGGCGGCCTTGATGGCGTTGATGGTGTCACCGCCGGCGTTTGCCAAACCGAGAATCTGGGCCTTGGAGTTCTGTGCCTGCAGTAGGAACGACGAGAAGTCCGACGCATTGAGCGGGTGGCGCACGGCGCCCACCACGTTGCCGCCCTTTGCCTTGACCACGGTGGTCGTGTCCGCCTCCAGCGCATGGCCGAAGGCGTAGTCGGCGGTCAGGAAGTACCAGCTCTTGCCCCCTGCATCCACAATGGCAGAGCCCGTGCCCTTGGCCAGCGCGACCGTGTCATAGGCGTAGTGCACGGTGTAGGGGCTGCACTGCTCGTTGGTCAATGCGGAGCTGCCGGCGCCGTTGTTGAAGTACACGCGCTTCTTCTCTTCTGCCACCTTGGCAATCGCCAGGGCCGTGCCGGAGTTGGTGCCGCCGAACAGCATGGTGACGCCTTGGGTGTCCACCCATTCGCGCGCTTTCGACGCGGCAATGTCCGCCTTGTTCTGGTGGTCGGCAGAGATGAGTTCGATCGGCAGGCCCAACACCTTGCCGCCGAAATCGTCGATGGCCATCTGGATGGCCAATGCACCGTTCTTGCCTTCCACGTCGGAATACAGGCTGGACATGTCGGTGATGAAGCCGATCTTGACCTTGTCCTGCGCGTGCGCGGCCGAGGTGGCCAGGCCCGCTGCGGCCAGCACCAATGCCAGCGCGGTGAGTTGGTTCTTCTTCATGGATTGTCTCCTGTGGGTGTGGTTGGTTGAAGAAAAGAAAATGGGGATCGCTGGCGGACCTGTGGTCAGACACCCAGCAGTTCGGTGAGCACGGGCATCTTCTCCGCCAATTCGGACGCGCCGAACTTCTCGACGATGCGGCCGTGCTCCATCACATAGAAACGGTCGGCCAGCGGCGCCGCAAAGCGGAAGTTCTGCTCCACCATGACCACGGTGTAGCCCTTCTCGCGCAGCATGGTGATCATGCGGGCCAGCGCCTGCACGATGACCGGGGCCAGGCCCTCGGAGATCTCGTCGAGCAGCAACAGGTTGGCCCCGGTGCGCAGGATGCGCGCCACGGCCAGCATCTGCTGCTCGCCACCCGACAGGCGCGTGCCCTGGCTGTTCTTGCGCTCGGCCAGGTTGGGGAACATGGCGTAGATCTCTTGCACCGACATGCCGGGCGTGCCGGTCTTGAGCGCTGGCGGCAGCAGCAGGTTTTCTTCGCACGACAGGCTGGAGAAGATGCCGCGCTCTTCCGGGCAGTAGCCCACGCCCAGGTGGGCGATGCGGTGCGTGGGCATGTTCACGGTCTCCACGCCGTTGATCTTGACCGAGCCCTTGCGTGCACCGGTCAAGCCCATGATGGCGCGCATGGTGGTCGTGCGGCCGGCGCCGTTGCGGCCCAGCAGCGTGACGACTTCACCGGGCTGCACGACGATGTCCACGCCATGCAGCACGTGCGACTCGCCGTACCAGGCTTCGAGGCCCTTGATTTCCAGCGCAGGCACGCCGTTCTTGATTGGGGTATTTGCCATTTCAGTTATCCATTGCGCCGCACGCTGTCCGCCGCAACCGTCGCGATCGAAGCCAGCGCCCCCGCGCAAGGGCCGCCCCGCCGCGCTGGGGGCGTCCCCCTCCCGACTCGCGCAGCGAGACGAGAGAGGGGCTGAGGGCCGAGGCTCCAATCCTGCCTGCGCAGGATTGGACGTGCCCGAAGAGACACCGCCTCTGGCGGTGGCACCGAGGCGCGAAGCGACTCAGGGGGAGCTTCATCTAATGCGCTCCCTGAAGTTGGCCGTCGGTGGTGCCCATGTAGGCTTCCATCACCTGCGGGTTGCTCGACACTTCGGCATACGGCCCCTCGGCCAGCACCGCGCCACGCTGCAGCACGGTGATGCGGTCGGCGATGGTGGAGACGACTTTCATGTTGTGTTCGACCATGAGGATGGTGCGCCCCACAGACACCTTCTTGATGAGCTGGGTGACGCGGTCCACGTCCTCGTGGCCCATGCCCTGCGTGGGCTCGTCCAGCAGCATGAGTTCGGGCTCCATGGCCAGCGTGGTGGCGATCTCGAGCGCGCGCTTGCGGCCGTAGGGCAGGTTCACGGTGACTTCGTCGGCCATGTCGGCCAGGCCCACTTCGGCCAGCAGCTGCATCGCGCGGCCATCGAGCTGGTGCAGGCTGCGCTCGCTGCGCCAGAAGTGGAACGACGTGCCCAGCTTGCGCTGCAACCCCAGGCGCACGTTTTCCATCAGCGTGAGGTGCGGGAACACCGCGGAGATCTGGAAAGAGCGGATCACGCCACGGCGCGCGATCTGCGCGGGCTGCTCGCGGGTGATGTCGTGCCCGTTGAACCGGATGGTGCCGGATGTGGGTGTGAGGAACTTCGTCAGCAGGTTGAAGCAGGTGGTCTTGCCTGCGCCATTGGGGCCGATGAGTGCATGGATGGACCCCCGGCGCACGGCCAGGTTCACGTCGCTGACTGCGGTGAATCCCTTGAACTCTTTGGTCAGGCTGTGGGTTTCAAGAATGACGTCGCTCATTGCGCCAGGGTCGCTCCGTAAGGGGGCTGAGGAAGAAAGCCTTGGCCAGCAAGGCTCCCATGCATGCGTTGTGTCGCCGTGCATCGTATGCCTGCCTACCCCGCGGTAGATACTGGGACTAATGCCTATGTATAAACGCCTACGGGTCAGGCTCGCCGGCGGTGCACGGGTTGACGGTCTTCAACGCGCGCGCCGTGCGGGGCCGGCCTGTGCCTTGCCCGGTGCGGGTTGCGGGCACTTGCCGACGCGCGAAAAAGCCCCGCTCGGCCATGCGGTGCGAACCTGGGAGCATGCAGCGCTTGCTTACAACTGCATGACGGCAAGACAAGGGGTGCGCGGGTGGGCAGACTCCGCGGCGCTGAAGATTTCAGGGCCCTGCCCCTTTCCTGCATCAGCGCAGCGCCCGCGGCGGCAGAGCCTGCCCGGTAGCCCGCAGGTGTGCAGGGCCGCCCTGTGGCAGGCCCGTCCGGACAGGCACGTCCGCCTACACTTCGCGCATGGCCACCCTCCCCTCCACGCCCGCGCGCGGCGCACCCCGGTCCCTCAGCGGGCTCTTCCCCTTTCTGCGCCCGTACCGCTCACGCATCGCCCTGTCGGTGGTGTTCCTGGTGCTGGCGGCCCTGGCCACGCTGGCGTTTCCGCTGGCGCTGCGCAACCTGGTGGACTCGGGCCTCGTCAGCGCCGACAAGGGCGCGCAGACCATGGCGCTGCGCAATCACTTCGAAGCGTTGTTCGCGGTGGCCGTGGCGCTGGGGGTGTTCTCGGCGGCGCGCTTTTACATGGTGAGCTGGCTGGGCGAGCGGGTGACGGCCGACCTGCGCAACGCGGTGTACGGCCACGTGCTGCAGCAAAGCCCGCAGTTCTTCGAGACCACGCAGACCGGCGAGGTGCTGTCGCGGCTGACGGCCGACACCACGCTGGTGCAGACGGTGGTGGGCTCATCGTTGTCGATGGGGCTGCGCAACGCCGTGATGGGCATCGGCGCGCTGGCGATGCTGGTCTGGACCAACCCGTACGTCATGTCGATCGTGCTGGTGGCCGTGGTGTTGGTGGTGCTGCCGACCATGTGGATCGGACGGCGCGTACGCCGCCTCTCGCGCGACAGCCAGGACCGGGTGGCGGACTCCAGCGCCATCGCGGCCGAGGTGTTGAATGCCGTGCCGGTGGTGCAAAGCTATACGGCCGAGCCGCGCGAGACGCGCCGCTTCACACAGGCCACCGAAAACGCCTTCCAGGTGGCCGTGACGCGCAGCCGTGCACGCGCCCTGCTGGTGGCCTTCATCATCATCGCCAACGCAGCGCTGCTGCTGTGGGGCCTGTACCGCGGCACCGAGGCTGTGCTGGCGGGCCAGATGACCGCCGGGCACCTGGGGCAGACGGTGGTGTACGTGATGCTGCTGGCAGGCGCCGTGGCCGTGCTGGGCGAGGTGTATGGCGACCTGCTGCGCGCCGCGGGCGCCACCGAACGCCTGATGGAGCTGCTGGCCAGCCGGTCCCCGGTGGCAGACCCTGCCGCCCCCAGGGACTTGCCGCTGTCGGGCCAGGGCCTGGCCGTGGAGTTCGACAACGTGCTGTACCACTACCCCTCGCGGCCCGACCAGCCCGCGTTGCATGACTTCACGCTGCGCCTGTCGCCTGGCGAGACCGTGGCGCTGGTCGGCTCCAGCGGTGCGGGCAAGACCACGGTGTTCCAGCTGCTGCAGCGCTTCTACGACGTGGACACCGGCCCGGATGGGCGGCCGGCGGGCCGGATTCGCCTGAACGGCGTGGACATCCGCGACCTGCCGCTTGCCACGCTGCGCGCCAGCACGGGCACCGTGCCGCAGGACGCCGTGATCTTCTCCGCATCGGCCATGGAGAACATCCGCTACGGCCGCCCGGACGCCACCGACGAGGAAGTGATGGCCGCCACGCGCGCCGCATTCGCGCACGACTTCCTGATGGCGCTGCCGGAGGGCTATGGCACGTTTCTCGGCGAGCGCGGGGTGCGCCTGTCGGGCGGGCAGCGCCAGCGCATCGCGATTGCACGGGCCATGCTCAAGGACCCGCCCTTGCTGCTGCTGGACGAGGCCACCAGCGCCCTGGACGCCGAAAGCGAACGCATGGTGCAGGCCGCGCTGGACACGGCCATGCAGCGCCACACCGGGCGCCGCACCACCCTGGTCATCGCCCACCGGCTGGCCACCGTGCAGAATGCCGACCGCATCGTGGTGCTGGAGCATGGGCGCATCGTGGAGCAAGGCACGCACACGGCGCTGCTCGCGCAAGGCGGGGTCTATGCCCGGCTGGCGGCGCTGCAGTTCACGTCGTGAAGGCGGGCGGGCAGCGACTGCCGGGCGCCTTCCGGTTGCCGCTGCGGGAGCAGTAAAGAGGAAGTGGAGTGCTCAGCGCCGATGCCGTGCAGCAGTTGCTATTAAAAGCATAGCTGCTAGCGCGCTCTGGTAGCGCGGTAGAGCCTTAAAACACTCAAAAACCGCATTCACCGGACTTCGCGGAGGCTTGCCAAGCCCTCCCGCGCCCTGGCCCACGCCCCTCTACTGCAGGGTTTCCTTGGCAGAAGCGGGCAGAGGCAACGGCATCACCGCGATGCCCTCTTCGATCAGTTGCACGGCTTCGTCGGGCGTGGCCTGGCCGCGGATGGCGCGCTCCTCGACTTCGCCATGGTGCATGCGGCGCGCTTCCTGGGCGAAGCGCGATCCCACGTCCTCGGTGTTGGCGACAATCTTGCGCGCCAGGTGCAGCCAGGCGGCTTGCAGGGCGGGTGGCAACACCCCTGCGTCGAGAGCTGCAGTCGTACCAGCAGGGCTGCTCGGCACCACCTGCCCTGCCGAAGGCGACGCCTGCGTTGCAGAGTTTCCCGAAGGCTCCCGCGCACCCAGGTTCAGGCGGGGTGCGCTCAGGCGCTTTTCAATGTGGTCGTCCGCGCACATGGGGCATTGCACCAGGCCGCGCTCGCGCTGGCCCTGGAAATCGTCCTCCGACGCGAACCAGCCTTCAAAGACATGGCCATGGCGGCATTGGAGATCAAGCACCTTCATGGCAACGCTGCAACGGTCGAGAAGGACAAGGCGGCAACCGGTGGCACTGCGGGCGGCGCGTCAGCCGTGGCGGCGCAGCAGGTACCGGTAGACGAAACCCGGAAAGGCCAGGGTCAGGAACAAGGTGCCGGTGATGGCGTAGAACTCCCAGCCCTGGGGAGCGATCTGCCCGGCGCGGCGCTCCAGCAGCAGCGCGAGACCTCCGACCAGAAAGTACAGCACGATCAGCTCCGCCAGCCGCCCCGCCAAAGGCTTGCGGGGCGCAGCGGCCGGGCCCACGGCCAGCCAGCGGTGGTTCACGAACGGCAGGTTCGCGGCGATGAGCGCCGCGATGATGACCAGCCAGACAGATCCGGTGAGAGACACAGTGCGACAGCCGGCGAGGTCAGGTCGCCAGTGCGCGCACCACGGCGTCGGCGCACAGCGCCATCAGCCCGCCGGGCAGCAGGCCCAGCACCAGCAGCAGCGCGCCGTTCAAGGTCAGCACCACACGCACGTCTGCGGGTGCCGACACGCTGGAGGCGGTCAGCGGTGCATCGAAGTACATGACCTTGACCACGCGCAGGTAGTAGAAGGCGCCGATCAGCGACATGATCACCGCGAACACGGCCATGGCGATGTACAGGGTCTGGCCCGAAGCCACCAGGGCCTGCAGCACGGCCAGCTTGGCGTAGAAGCCCACCAGCGGAGGAATGCCGGCCATGGAGAACAGGCACACGGCCATGATGCCGGCATACAGCGGGCTGCGCTGGTTGAGGCCGGCAAAGTCCGAAATCTCTTCGCTCTCGAAACCCTCGCGCGCCAGCAGCAGCATCACGCCGAATGCGGCCAGGGTCGTCAGCACATAGGTCACTACGTAGAACATGGACGCGCTGTAGGCGTTCTCGACCGCGGTGGCATCGACGTTGCCGTTCACCACGCCCGACATCAGGCCCAGCAGCACGAAGCCCATTTGCGAGATCGTGGAGTACGCCAGCATGCGCTTGAGGTTGGTCTGCGCGATGGCAGCCAGGTTACCCACCAGCAGCGAGCCGATGGCCAGCACCGCCAGCATCTGCTGCCAGTCGATGGCCAGCGGCAGCAGGCCGTCCACCAGCAGGCGGATGGTGATGGCAAACGCCGCCAGCTTGGGCGCGCCGCCGATCATCAGCGTGACGGCGGTCGGAGCACCCTGGTACACGTCGGGAATCCACATGTGGAAAGGCACCACACCCAGCTTGAAGGCCAGGCCCGAGACCACGAACACCAGGCCGAACACCAGCACCTGGTGGCGGATCTGGCCGGAATTGACGGCCTTGAACACCTGGCCGATATCGAGCGAGCCGGTGGCGCCGTAGATCATGGACAGGCCATACAGCAGGAAACCGCTGGCCATTGCGCCCAGCACGAAGTACTTCATGGCTGCTTCGGTGGCCGTGGCGTTGTCGCGGCGCAGGGCCACGAGCGCATAGCTCGACAGGGTCAGCAGCTCCAGGCCCAGGTAGATCACGAGGAAGTTGTTGCCCGAGATCATGATGAACATGCCCAGGAGCGCGAACATCGAGAGGGTGAACATCTCGCCGCCGCGCAGCATGCCGCGGTCTGCCGCATAGGGGCGCGCATACACCAGCGTGACCATCATCGCCACCGTGGCAAAGCACTTGAGCCAGTTGCCCATGGCATCGCTCACCACCATATTGCCAAAGCCGTAGAAGGTGTTGCCGCTGCTGGCGTACATCGCCTGCAGGGCCGCCACGACGGCCAGGGTCAGCATGGTCAGCACGTAGGTAGCGGTGCGGCGGGTGCTGTGCACCCCCAGGTCGACCAGCGCTATGACGCAGGCCATGGCCAACAGCACGATTTCAGGGTAGATCGCTAGCCAGCTGATGTTGTCAATCATCTCGTATCTCTCAGTTCAGTCTGGTCAGGTCAGTTCAGCTTGGGCTGCGCGACATGCTTGAGCAGTTCGGCGACCGACGTGTCCATCACGTCCGTGAACGGACGGGGATACAGGCCCATGGCCAGCACCGCGATGCCGAGCACCGCCAGCACCAGGAATTCGCGGCTGTCGATGTCGGTCAGGCCCTTGACGTTGTCATTGCCCACGGGACCCAGGTACACGCGCTTGAACATCCACAGGGTGTAGGCCGCACCGAAGATCAGCGCCGTGGCCGAGGCCAGGCCGATCCAGAAGTTGGCCTTGGTCGCGCCCAGGATCACCATCCACTCGCCCACGAACCCTGCAGTGCCCGGCAGGCCGCAGTTGGCCATGGCGAACAGCAGCGCGAAGGCCGTGAAGTTGGGCATGGTGTTGACCACGCCGCCGTAGGCTGCGATTTCACGCGAGTGCACGCGGTCGTACAGCACGCCGATGGACAGGAACATCGCACCCGACACGAAGCCGTGCGCAATCATCTGCACCAGGCCGCCGGACACGCCCAGGTCGTTGAAGATGAAGAAGCCCAGCGTGACGAAGCCCATGTGAGCGACGGACGAATACGCCACCAGCTTCTTCATGTCCTTCTGGACCATGGCCACCAGGCCCACGTAGATCACGGCGATCAGCGACAGCGCGATCATCAGCCAGGCCCACTCGCGCGATGCGTCGGGGGCGATGGGCATGGAGAAACGCAGGAAGCCGTAGGCACCGAGCTTCAGCATGATCGCGGCCAGCACAGCGGAGCCGCCGGTGGGCGCTTCCACGTGCACGTCGGGCAGCCAGGTGTGGAACGGGAACATCGGCACCTTGACCGCAAAGGCGGCAAAGAATGCGAAGAACAGCATCGTCTGCGCGCGGGCGCTCAGGGGCAGCTGGTGCCACGTGGCGATGTCGAAGCTGCCGCCGGACTGGTTGTACAGGTAGATCAGCGCGATCAGCATGAGCAGCGAGCCGAGCAGCGTGTACAGGAAGAACTTGAACGCCGCGTAGATCTTGTTCGGACCGCCCCAGATACCGATGATGAGGTACATCGGGATCAGCGTGGCTTCGAAGAACACGTAGAACAGCATGCCGTCCAGGGCCGTGAACACGCCGATCATGAGGCCCGAGAGGATCAGGAACGCGCCCATGTACTGGTTCACGCGCTCGGTGATGGACTCCCACGACGCGACCACCACGATCACCGTGATGAAGGCGGTCAACGGCACGAACCAGAACGAGATGCCGTCGACACCCAGGTGGTAATGCACGTTGAAGCGCTCGATCCACGCGGCCTTCTCGACGAACTGCATCGCTGCGGTACCGAGCTGGAAGCCTTCGTACAGCGGCAGCGTCACCAGGAAGCCGATGACGGCGCCCACGAGTGCGAGCCAGCGAACGGCGCGGGCATGTTCATCCCGCCCAATGGCCAGCAGCAGCACACCGAATGCGATCGGTGACCAGATTGCAAGACTCAACAGACCCATTTTGTTGTTTTCCTTATTTGATGAGCTGCAGGAACACGTCGCCCCAGACAAACCAGGTCATCAGCGCGAAGACCCCCAGGATCATCACCAGCGCGTAGTGGAAGATGAAGCCGGACTGCATCCAGCGCACGACGCCGGACACGCTGCGCACGACCTTCCAGGAGCCATTGACGAGCGTGCCGTCGATGATGGCCTGATCGCCACCCTTCCACAGGCCCGTACCCAGGGCACGCGCGCCGCGGGCCAGGATGTTCTCGTTGATCCAGTCGAGGTAGTACTTGTTTTCGAACAGCGTGTAGATCGGCATGCAGGTGCGCTTGATCGCTGCAGGCAAAGCCGGGTTCACCATGTACATGTAGTACGACAGCGCCACGCCCGCCACCGCCAGCCAGAAAGGCGCGGTCTGCAGCCCGTGCAGGGCCATCGCCACCGGGCCGTGGAAGATCTCGGCCAGCTTGGACATCGCAGGGTGCTTGGCTGCGTCGACAAAGATCACGTCCTTGAAGAAGTCGCCGAACAGCATGGGCTGGATGAACATGAAGCCCACCACCACCGAAGGAATGGCCAGCAGCACCAGCGGCACCGTCACGACCCAGGGGGATTCGTGCGGATCATGGCTGTGATGGTCATCATGGCCGTGGCCGTGGCCATGGTCGTCGTGGTGCGCATCATGGTGGGCATCGGGGTTCTGGTCGTAGCGCTCCTTGCCGTGGAAGACCAGGAAGTACATGCGGAACGAATAGAACGCCGTGATGAACACGCCGGCCAGCACCGCGAAGTGCGCGAAGTGCGCCGCTGGCAGGTGGCTGAAGTGCACGGCCTCGATGATGCTGTCCTTGGAGTAGAACCCCGAGAACAGGGGCGTGCCGATCAGTGCGAGCGAACCCAGCAGCGAGGTGATCCAGGTGATGGGCATGTACTTGCGCACGCCGCCCATCCAGCGGATGTCCTGGTTGTGGTGCATGCCCATGATGACCGAGCCTGCGCCGAGGAACAGCAGCGCCTTGAAGAACGCGTGGGTCATCAGGTGGAACACGGCCACCGAGTAGGCGGAGGCACCCAGGGCCACGGTCATGTAGCCGAGCTGCGACAGCGTGGAGTACGCCACCACGCGCTTGATATCGTTCTGGATGATGCCCAGGAAGCCCATGAACAGCGCCGTGATGGAGCCAATGATCAGAATGAAGTTGAGCGCGGTGTCCGACAGCTCGAACAGCGGCGACATGCGCGACACCATGAAGATGCCGGCGGTCACCATGGTGGCCGCGTGGATCAGCGCCGAGATGGGGGTCGGGCCTTCCATCGAATCGGGCAGCCACACGTGCAGCGGGAACTGCGCGGACTTGCCCATCGCGCCGATGAACAGACAGATGCAGATCACGGTGATCAGCATCCAGTCGGTACCGGGGAACGCCAGGCCACCGAGCTCACCCGATTTGGCGAAGATTTCGCTGTAGTTGAGCGTGCCCGTATAGGCAGCAATCAGGCCGATGCCCAGGATGAAGCCGAAGTCACCCACGCGGTTGACCAGGAACGCCTTCATGTTGGCGAAGATCGCCGTGGGCTTGTTGAACCAGAAACCGATGAGCAGGTAGGACACCAGGCCCACGGCTTCCCAGCCGAAGAACAGCTGCAGCAGGTTGTTGCTCATGACCAGCATGAGCATGGAGAACGTGAACAGCGAGATGTAGGCAAAGAACCGGTTGTAGCCGTCGTCCTCTTCCATGTAGCCGATGGTGTAGATGTGCACCATCAGCGACACGAAGGTCACGACCACCATCATCATGGCGGTCAGGCTGTCGATCAGGAAACCGACCTCCATCTTGAGGCCGCCCACCACCATCCAGGTGTAGAGCGTCTCGTTGAAGCGGGCACCGTCCAGCGCCACGCTCTTGAGCGTCATCGCCGACAGCACGAACGCGACCAGCACGCCCAGGATGGTGAGGGTGTGCGAGAGCCGGCGACCGATCCAGTTACCACCGAAGGTCGTGCCGAAAATGCCGGCCAGCAAGGCGCCCGCCAGCGGTGCCAGCGGCACGGCCAGGAGCGTTGAAGCAGAGAGGGTTTGACTCATTCTTGAGAACCTTGGGAATGCTGGTGACCCATCAACCCTTGAGGGTGTTGAGGTCTTCCGCGTTGATGCTGGACTTGTTGCGGAACAGGAGCACCAGGATGGCCAGACCGATGGCCGACTCGGCAGCTGCCACTGTCAGGATGAAGAACACGAACACCTGGCCATGCATGTCGCCCAGGTAGTGCGAGAACGCCACGAAGTTCATGTTGACCGCCAGCAGCATCAGCTCGATCGCCATCAGCAGCACGATCAGGTTCTTGCGGTTCAGGAAGATGCCGATCACGGCCAGCGCGAACAGCATCGCGCCCAGCGAGAGAAAGTGGCCCAATGTCAGCGTCATGCTTTTTTCTCCTCGGTGGCAGCAGCAGGCTCGGCAGGCACTTCAGGCGCTGCCTTCTGGGTGGCGGCCACCTTCACGACTTCGAGGCGATCACCAGCGCGCACGCGGATCTGCTGCGACGGGTTGATGGCCTTGCTGTCCTTGCGCTGGCGCAGGGTCAGCGCAATGGCTGCAATCATGGCGACCAGCAGGATCACGGCCGCGATCTCGACGGGGTACAGGTACTCGGTGTACAGCAGCTTGCCCAATGCCTTGGTGTTGGAGTACTGCACCACATGGCCCGCAGCATCGAGCGCCGTGGCGACGGCCTTGGGTTCGTCCATGCCGCGGAAACCGCCCATCAGCACGGCGGCCATTTCCAGGGCGATCAGCGCACCCACCGTGGCGGCCAGGGGGAAGTGTTTCCAGAACCCCTTGCGCACGGTGTCGATGTGGATGTCCAGCATCATCACCACGAAGAGGAACAGCACCATGACGGCGCCCAGGTACACCAGCACCAGCGCGATGGCCAGGAACTCGGCCTTGAGCAGCAGCCACACGGCAGCGGCCTGCGAGAACGCAAGGATGAGGTACAGCACTGCATGCACGGGGTTGCGGGCAGTGATCACCCGGAAGGCTGCAAACAGCAGCACCACCGAGAAGAGATAGAAGAAACCAGTCTTGGCGTCCATGAATCGGGTCTTTATAGAAAGTCTGGCAAAGAGGCCGCGCTCTGCACCGCTCAGCGGTACTTCGCGTCCGCAGCCTTGGCTGCCGCGATTTCGCCTTCGTACCGGTCACCCACGGCCAGGAGCATGTCTTTCGTGAAGTACAGGTCGCCACGCTTTTCGCCGTGGTATTCCAGGATGTGCGTCTCGACGATGGAGTCCACCGGGCAGCTTTCTTCGCAGAAGCCGCAGAAGATGCACTTGGTCAGGTCGATGTCATAGCGCGTCGTACGGCGCGAGCCATCGGCACGCACATCCGATTCGATGGTGATGGCCATGGCGGGGCATACGGCCTCGCACAGCTTGCAGGCGATGCAGCGCTCTTCGCCGTTTTCATAACGGCGCAGCGCGTGCAGGCCGCGGAAACGCGGCGACAGAGGGGTCTTTTCTTCAGGGAACTGCACTGTCACCTTGCGGCGAAACGCATAGCGACCGGTCAGGGCCATGCCCTTGAGCAGTTCCACGAGCATGAAGCTCTTGAAGAAGTCTTTGAACGAGAAAGGTGCAGCAGCAACAACGGCAGTCATTTTTGTGTCCCGCTTATTTCCAGATGTTCCAGGGCGACAGCAGCCATCCACCCACGAAGAGCAGATACACCAGCGTCACCGGGATGAAGATCTTCCAGCCCAGACGCATGATCTGGTCATAGCGGAAGCGCGGGAAGGTGGCACGGATCCAGATGAACATGGACACCACCAGGAAAGTCTTGATACCCAGCCAGATCCAGCCCGGAATGAACGAGAGGAACTCAACCGGAGGCAGCCAGCCACCCAGGAACATGAGCGCGGCCAGGATGGACACGAGCCACATGCTGGCGTATTCCGCCAGGAAGAAGATGGCAAAGCCCATGCCCGAGTACTCGACCATGTGGCCGGCCACGATTTCGGCTTCGCCTTCGACCACGTCGAAGGGGTGGCGGTTGGTCTCGGCCACGCCGGAGATCAGGTACACCAGGAAGATGGGCAGCAGCGGGAGCCAGTTCCACGACAGGAAGGTCAGGCCCATGTTGGCGGCCATGCCGCGGCTTTGGGACATGACGATCTCGGTCAGGTTCATGCTGCCCGACACCATGATCACCACCAGGAAACAAAAGCCCATGGCGATTTCATAGCTCACCATCTGCGCAGACGCACGCAGCGCCCCCAGGAAGGCGTACTTGGAGTTCGATGCCCAGCCGGCAATGATCACGCCATACACCTCGATGGAGGTGATGGCCATCACCAGCAACAGGCCGGCATTGACATTGGCCAGGGCCACATCGGGGCCGAAGGGGATCGCCACCCATGCGGCCAAGGCCGGCATGATGGCCATGACGGGCCCGAGCACGAACAAACCCTTGCTCGCAGCGGTGGGCTGGATGATTTCCTTGGTCAGCAGCTTGAGCGCATCGGCGATGGGCTGCAGCAGACCCATGGGGCCCACCCGGTTGGGACCGTGGCGGACCTGCATGAAGCCCAGCAGCTTGCGCTCCCACAGCGTGAGGTAGGCCACGGCACCCATCAGCGGCGCCAGAATGCAGACGATCTTGATCAGCACCCAGAGCACAGGCCAGACGGCGCCCGTCCACCAGCCGAAGGCCAGCAGGTTCAGGCCCGCGTTGTAGATCGCGTCGATCATGCGGCGACTCCTTCACGTGCCGTGCGCGCATCGGCGGTGAGCTGCAGCGACGTGGAACGGCGCACGAGGCCGTCGAGTTGATAGATGGAAGCGACCACAGGCTCGCCCGCGGTTGCCGTGGCTGCTGCGGCGGCAGCAGGCACCGCAGTCACCAGGTTCGACAGCTGTTCGGCAGGCACGTGCGTGACGGTGCCGGCCGCGGCATTGGTGGCGCGTGCCAGCACGTCCTGCGAGGTCTCGAAGTCGAAACCGGACACACCCAGCAGGTTGGCCAGCACGCGCAGGACCTTCCACGCGGGGCGGGTATCGCCCAGGGGGCGCACCACCGCATGGAAGCTCTGCAGGCGGCCTTCGGCGTTGATGAAGCTGCCGGAGGTTTCGGTGAAGGGAGCAATTGGCAACAGAACGTCACTGAACTCCAGGTTGGCCTTGAAGGGGCTCAAGGTCACCACCATCTCTGCACCAGACAGCGCAGCAGCAGCGTTGGCACCGGGCGCCGAGTCATGGACCGGCTCGGTGTTGAGCAGCACAGCCGCCTTCAGTCCACCCGAGAGCATCTGGCCCGCATTCAATCCACCGTTCACAGGATGAGCACCCGCAAACTGGGCACCCACCGTATTGGCAGCTTCCGTGAGGTATCCCACCGAGGCACCCGTGTGCTCGCCGATCCAGTTGGCCAGTGCCAGCAGTTGCGTGGCCTGCGCGTGGTGCGCGGCGGCGTTGCCCAGCAGCACGGCTTTGCGCTCACCGCCGAGCAGCGCGCGCGCGATGGCCTGGGTGGCGTCGTTGTGGGCTGCAGCGCCCTGGGGAGCGGTCACGCCCTTTTCCTGTGCGACTGCAGAGGCGATGCCGCCGAGTGTCTGCACCCATTCGCTGGCGCTTTGCGCAACGAACGACGACACCGGCATGGCCCAGTCGTGGGCCACAGCGCCCACAGCCGTGACCTGGCAGCCATCGCGGGCAGCCTGGCGGATGCGCTGCGCGAACAGCGGATGGTCCTTGCGCAGGTTGGAGCCCACCACCAGCACGCGTTGCAGCGTGGACAGCGAAGCGATGGACGTACCGAGCCAGCGAATGCCTTCGGGCGCAGCGAACTCGGCGTTGCGCAGGCGGTAGTCGATGTTGTCGCTGCCCAGGCCACGCACCAGTGCGCCGGCCAGGTACAGCTCTTCGACCGTGCTGTGCGGGCTCACCAGAGCGCCGATGCTTTGGGCACCGTGGTCGTTCTTGATGTTCTTGAGGCCGTTGGCCACGTATTCGAGCGCGGTCTGCCAGTCGACTTCCTTCCACACCCCGCCCTGCTTGAGCATGGGCTGGGTCAAACGGTCGTCGCTGTTGAGCGATTCGTACGAGAAGCGATCGCGGTCGGCGATCCAGCATTCGTTGACGGCTTCGTTCTCGAGCGGCACCACGCGCATCACCTTGTGGTTCTTGACCTGAACGATCAGGTTGGAGCCGGTGGAGTCGTGTGGGCTGACAGAGCGGCGGCGCGAGAGTTCCCAGGTGCGGGCGCTGTAGCGGAACGGCTTGCTCGTGAGCGCGCCCACGGGGCAGATATCGATCATGTTGCCCGACAACTCGGAGTCCACGGTATCGCCCACCACGGTGGTGATCTCGGAGTGCTCGCCGCGGTGGATCATCCCGAGCTCCATCACGCCGGCCACTTCCTGGCCGAAGCGCACGCAGCGGGTGCAGTGGATGCAGCGGCTCATCTCTTCCATGGAGATCAGCGGGCCGACGTCCTTGTGGAAGACCACGCGCTTTTCTTCCTCGTAGCGCGAGGACGAACCGCCGTAGCCGACGGCCAGGTCCTGCAGCTGGCACTCACCGCCCTGGTCGCAGATGGGGCAGTCCAGCGGGTGGTTGATCAGCAGGAACTCCATGACCGACGCCTGGGCCTTGATGGCCTTGTCGCTCTTGGTGCGTACGATCATGCCCTGCGTCACCGGCGTGGCGCAGGCAGGCATGGGCTTGGGAGCCTTCTCGACGTCCACCAGGCACATGCGGCAGTTGGCGGCGATCGAGAGCTTCTTGTGGTAGCAGAAATGCGGAATGTACGTGCCCGCCTTCTCGGCCGCATGCATCACCATGCAGCCTTCGGCGACTTCCACTTTCTGACCGTCCAGTTCAATTTCAACCATATGTCTTCTCGCGATCAGGCGGAGGTCGCGGCCTGGGAGGCGTTGTTCCGGATCAGTGCTTCAAACTCGGGACGGAAATGCTTGATCATGGCGCGCACCGGCATCGCGGCAGCGTCGCCCAGTGCGCAGATCGTGCGGCCCTGGATGTTGTCTGCCACCGAATTGAGCAGGTCCAGGTCGCCCGAGCGGCCCTGGTTGTGCTGGATGCGGTCGATCACGCGCCACATCCAGCCGGTGCCTTCGCGGCAGGGCGTGCACTGGCCGCAGGATTCGTGCGAATAGAAGTACGACAGGCGCAGCAGGCTTTCGACCATGCTGCGGGAGTCGTCCATCACGATCACGGCGCCCGAGCCCAGCATGGAGCCGGCCTTGGCGATGGAGTCGTAGTCCAGCGTGCATTCCATGATGATGGAAGCCGGCAGCACCGGGGAGGACGAGCCGCCCGGGATTACTGCCTTGAGCTGGCGGCCCTTGCGCACGCCACCGGCGAGCTCGAGCAGCTTGGCGAACGGCGTGCCCATGGGCACTTCGTAGTTGCCTGGTTTTTCCACATCGCCCGAGACCGAGAAGATCTTGGTGCCGCCGTTGTTGGGCTTGCCGCACTCGAGGTACGCAGCTCCGCCGTTGCGGATGATCCACGGCACGGCCGCGAATGTCTCGGTGTTGTTGATGGTGGTCGGCTTGCCGTACAGGCCGAAGCTGGCCGGGAACGGCGGCTTGAAGCGCGGCTGGCCCTTCTTGCCTTCCAGCGATTCGAGCAGCGCGGTCTCTTCGCCGCAGATGTAGGCGCCGAAACCGTGCGCTGCGTGCAGCTGGAAGCTGAAGTTGCTGCCCAGGATCTTGTCGCCCAGGTAGCCCGCTGCGCGTGCTTCTTCGAGCGCTTCTTCGAAGCGGTCGTAGGTCTGGAAGATTTCGCCGTGGATGTAGTTGTAGCCCACGGAGATGCCCATCGCGTAGGCCGCGATGATCATGCCTTCGATGACGATGTGCGGGTTGAACTGCAGGATGTCGCGGTCCTTGCAGGTGCCAGGCTCGCCTTCATCGGAGTTGCACACCAGGTACTTCTGGCCGGGGAACGAGCGGGGCATGAAGCTCCACTTGAGGCCGGTGGGAAAGCCCGCGCCGCCGCGACCGCGCAGGCCCGATTCCTTGACGGTGGCGATGACCTGGTCCTGCGTCAGCGGCTCGCCGCCGTCGATGCCCAGGATCTTTCGCAGCGCAGCGTAGCCGCCGCGCGCTTCGTAGTCCTTGATGCTCCAGTTCGTGCCGTCCAGGCCCGCATAGATCTGCGGGTTGATGTGGCGGTCGTGGAAGCAGGTCTGGACGCCGGTGGCCTGGAACTGCGAGAGGATGTGTGCGGCAGTGGTCATGCTTGCCCCTCTGCGGCCTTGAGCCCGTCGACCAGCTGGTCGAGCTTGTCGTTGTCCATGAAGCTGCACATGGTGCGGTCGTTGACCAGCATCACGGGCGCGTCGGCGCAGGCGCCCAGGCACTCGCACTGCTGCAGGGTGAACAGGCCGTCCGGCGTGGTCTCGCCCATGGTCACGCCGAGCTTCTTCTCGAGGTGGTGCAGCGCCTTCTGGCCGTCGCGCAGCTGGCAAGGCAGGTTGGTACAGACGTTGAGCTTGTACTTGCCCGTGGGCTGCTGGTTGTACATGTTGTAGAACGTGGTGACTTCATGCACCGCGATCTGGGCCATGCCCAGGTATTCGGCGATCACGGCCTCGCTCTCGACGCTGACCCAGCCCTGCTCCTGCTGCACGATGGACAGGCAGGCCATCACGGCGGACTGCGCCTGCTCGGGCGGGTACTTGGCCACTTCGCGCGCAAAACGGGCGCGCGTCGCCTCGGTGATGGCGGTGGTGCCCGCCGTGGGGTTCTTCGATTCGGTCGTACTACTCATCGGTCAATCTCCCCGAACACGATATCCATGGTGCCGATGATGGCCACGGCGTCGGCGATCATGTGGCCGCGGGCCATTTCGTCGAGCGTGGCCAGGTGGGCAAAACCCGGCGCGCGGATCTTCAGGCGGTAGGGCTTGTTGGCGCCATCGCTCACGAGATAGATGCCGAACTCGCCCTTGGGATGCTCGACGGCGGCGTAAGCCTCGCCCTCGGGCACATGGAAACCTTCGGTGAACAGCTTGAAGTGGTGGATCAGCTCTTCCATGTTGGACTTCATGGACTCGCGCGACGGTGCAGCCACCTTGTGGTTGTCGGTGATCACCGGGCCGGGATTGGCACGCAGCCAGTCCACGCACTGCTTGATGATGCGGTTGGACTCGCGCATCTCCTGCACGCGCACGAGGTAGCGGTCGTAACAATCGCCCGTCTTGCCCACCGGCACGTCGAAGTCCATGCGGTCGTAGACGTCGTAGGGTTGCGTCTTGCGCAGGTCCCAGGCAATGCCTGAGCCCCGCAGCATGGGGCCGGTCATGCCCAGGTTCAGCGCGCGCTCCGGGGGCACCACGCCGATGCCGACGGTGCGCTGCTTCCAGATGCGGTTGTCGGTCAGCAGGGTTTCGTACTCATCCACACAGGCGGGGAAGCGCTGCGTGAAGTCGTCGATGAAGTCGAGCATGGAACCTTGGCGGTTCTTGTTCATGGCCTCCAGGGCCTTGGCGTTCTTGATCTTGCTGACCTTGTACTGCGGCATGGAATCCGGCAGGTCGCGGTACACGCCGCCCGGACGGAAGTACGCCGCGTGCATGCGCGCGCCGGAGACGGCTTCGTACATGTCGAACAGGTCTTCACGCTCGCGGAAGGTGTAGATCAGGATGGTGGAGCTGCCGCAATCGTTGCCGTGCGAGCCGAGCCACATCAGGTGGTTCAGCAGGCGGGTGATTTCGGAGAACATCACACGGATGTACTGCGCGCGGATGGGCACTTCCAGGCCCATCAGCTTCTCGATGGCCAGGCAGTAGGCGTGCTCGTTGCACATCATCGAGACGTAGTCCAGCCGGTCCATGTAGGGCAGCGACTGGATGTAGGTCTTGTGCTCGGCGAGCTTTTCGGTCGCGCGGTGCAGCAGGCCGATGTGGGGGTCGGCGCGCTGCACGACTTCGCCGTCGAGCTCGAGCACCAGCCGCAGCACGCCGTGTGCTGCCGGGTGCTGCGGACCAAAGTTCAGGGAGTAGTTCTTGATTTCAGCCATGGTGGGTCACGTGGGGCGCAGGGCGCCTTAGTGCAGGCCTCCGTACTTGTCTTCGCGGATGATGCGCGGCGTGATTTCACGCGGCTCGATCGACACGGGCTCGTACACCACGCGGCGCTGCTCGGTGTCATAGCGCATCTCGACGTGGCCCGACAGCGGGAAGTCCTTGCGGAAAGGATGGCCGATGAAGCCGTAGTCCGTCAGGATGCGGCGCAGATCGTTGTGGCCGTCGAACACGATGCCGAACAGATCGAACGCTTCGCGCTCGTACCAGTTGGCAGAGCTCCAGAGGTCGGACACGGACGCCACCACCGGAAAATCGTCGTCCGCGCAGAACACCTTCACGCGCACGCGCTGGTTCAGGCTGACGGACAGCAGGTGCGACACCACGCAATAGCGCGCGCCTTCATGCAACTGGTCGGCGTAGGAGGAGTAGTCCACCCCGCACAGATCCACCAGTTGTTCGAAACGGCAACCTTCGGCATCGCGCAGGACGCGCATTGCTTCGAGGTAGTCGGCCGCAGCGACCACCACGGTCACTTCGTCCAGGGCGATCGAGATCTGGCGCACCTTGGAGCCCAGGGCCGCGGCGATGTGGTCCTTGAGTTTTTCAGGCCGAATGGCAACAGAAGTCATCATCAACCCTTCAGACACGAGCAATGGTGTTGGTGCGGCGGATCTTCTGCTGCAGCTGGATGATGCCGTAGATCAGCGCTTCCGCCGTGGGCGGGCAACCCGGCACGTAGACATCCACAGGCACGATGCGGTCGCAGCCACGCACCACGGAATAGCTGTAGTGGTAGTAGCCGCCGCCGTTGGCGCAAGACCCCATGGAGAGCACCCAGCGGGGCTCGGACATCTGGTCGTACACCTTGCGCAGAGCCGGTGCCATCTTGTTGCACAGCGTACCCGCCACGATCATCAGGTCGGACTGGCGCGGGCTGGCACGGAACACCTCGGCGCCGAAGCGGCCGATGTCGTAGCGCGCTGCCGCCGCATGCATCATCTCCACCGCACAGCAGGCCAGGCCAAATGTCATGGGCCACAGGGAGCCCGTCTTGGCCCAATTCACCACGGAGTCATAGCTCGTGGTGATGAAGCCTTCCTTCATCACGCCTTCAATCATTGCATCATCCTTGCTTGCAGCCGAAGCCACTCATTCCCAATCCAGGGCGCCCTTTTTCCATTCGTAGGCAAAACCCACGACAAGGATGGCCAGGAATATCACGACCGCCACGAAACCAGCGATGCCCACCTCGTGCAAGGTGACGGCCCACGGGAAGAGAAAGGCGATTTCGAGATCGAACAGAATGAACAAGATGGCCACGAGGTAGTAGCGCACATCGAACTTCATGCGCGCGTCCTCGAAGGCCTCAAAGCCGCATTCGTAGGGGGAGTTTTTTGCGGCATCCGGGCGATTGGGGCCCAGTATGTAGCCTAGTACCAAGGGGACAACGCCAACGGCGATGCCAACCAAGATGAACAAAAGGACGGGGAGGTACTGATCGAGGTTCATCTTGAGGATGTGCTCACCGCTGTGGCCTGGCCCGACATGTCCCTTGCCAGGACATGTCGGGGAGGCCTTTGTTTTGGTGCCGTCGGCGAGACTCGAACTCGCACAGCTTTCGCCACTACCCCCTCAAGATAGCGTGTCTACCAATTTCACCACGACGGCTGATGTGTGCATCTGGATGGCATGAGGAACCTTGCGGTTTTGGCTTTCCAGACAATCTGGGATTCTACTCCGGAAAAACCCTGCTTCGGCTTCGCCGAACCAATTTAGCGCAGATTATTTGGTCGGAATCTGGGCAGCGCCCGATGCCGGAACAGCAGGCGCCACGGCAGCACCCGGCGCCGACGCGGCGGGCGTGGAGCCGGCAGGAACTGCTGCAGCCGGGGTCTCCAGCACGCTGCCCGCACCGGCAGGACGTGCATTGCCGAAGTAGGCCAGCGCCAGCGTTGCCACGAAGAACACCGCCGCCAGCACCGCCGTGCTGCGCGACAGGAAGTTGGCACTGCCGCTGGCCCCGAACAGGCTGCCCGACGTACCGCTGCCGAAGGCAGCACCCATGTCGGCACCCTTGCCGTGCTGGACCAGCACCAGTCCGATCATCCCCAGCGCCGACAGCATCTGCACCGCCAAAACCACATTCACGATCACGTTCATTCTCTGTTCACTCCTGATTGAATAGCTCTTGGGACCACCACCTCAACGGGCGGCGGCAATGATTTGTAGAAAGTCGGGGGCCTTCAGGGATGCGCCACCGACCAGCCCGCCATCGATGTCGGGCTGAGACAGCAGCTGCGCCGCGTTGGCGGCATTCATGCTGCCGCCGTACAGCAGGCGGATGCGGTCGGCGTGCTCGCTGGCCGCGGCCAACTGGCCCCGCAGCACTGCATGCACCGCCTGCGCCTGCTCGGGCGAGGCCGTGCGGCCCGTACCGATGGCCCACACCGGCTCGTAGGCCACCACCACTTCACTGATGCAGTGGCCATTGAGATGGATCACGGCAGCGAGCTGGCGCTTGACCACCGACTCGGTCTGGCCCGCTTCGCGCTCCTGCAGGGTTTCACCCACGCAGATGATGGGGGTCACACCCGCCGCCAGTGCACGCTGGGCTTTTTCTGCCACCACCACGTCGGTTTCCCCGTGGTATTGGCGGCGTTCGGAGTGCCCCACCAGGGCATACCGCACGCCAAACTCCTTGAGCATGGCCACCGACACCTCACCAGTGAAAGCACCCGCCTCATGCTGCGACACGTCCTGCGACGCCACAGCCACCCCAGACCCGAAAGTGAGCGACTGCACCTGCGCCAGATAAGGCGCAGGCACTGCCACCGCCACATCGCACGCCGCACCACCGCCATCACCCAGGCCCGCCATGATGGCCTTGAGCAGAGCTTCGTTGGCTGCCAGGCCGCCGTTCATCTTCCAGTTGCCGGCGATGAGTTTCTTCTTGCTGTTCATGATCACCACGTCAAAACGATCTTGCCAATGTGCTGGTTCGACTCCATCAGCGCATGCGCATCGGCCGCACGGGCCGCTTCGAACGTGCTGTGGATGACCGGCCGCACCTTGCCTTGCGCCAGCAAAGGCCACACGCGCTCGCGCAGCGCTTGCGCAATGGCGCCCTTGAAAGCCACGGACCGCGGGCGCAGCGTGGAGCCGGTGATGGTCAGGCGGCGGCGCAGGACCAAACCCGCGTTGAAACCACTCTTCACCCCACCCTGCACAGCGATGATGACGATGCGGCCATCCTCTGCCAGGCACTCCACTTCGCGCGCCACGTAGTCGCCAGCCACCATGTCGAGCACTACGTCGACACCTTTGCCATCGGTGATGCGCTGAGCCTCCGCCACGAAGTCCTGGGACTTGTAGTTGATGGCATGGTGCGCACCCAACTCCAGGCAGGCTGCGCACTTGCTGTCGCTGCCCGCCGTCGCGATCACAGTCGCACCGAACGCACGGCCCAGTTGCACCGCGGTCACGCCGATGCCGCTGGTGCCGCCCTGCACGAGCAGACTCTCGCCCGCCTGCAGCCGCCCCCGGTCGAAGACATTGCTCCAGACAGTGAAGAAGGTTTCAGGCAGCGAGGCCGCCTCGACATCGCTGAACCCTTCGGGCACCGGCAAACACTGCACTACGGGCGCCACGCACCATTGCGCATAACCGCCACCGGCGACCAGCGCACACACGCGGTCACCGACACGGATGCCGGCCGCCGCCATGGCGGCGGCATCACCCGACTCCACCACACCAGCCACTTCCAGACCGGGCAGGTCTGACGTGCCCGGCGGCGGGGCATAGTGCCCCATGCGCTGCAGCACATCCGGGCGGTTGATGCCGCTGGCGGCCACCCGGATCAGCAGTTCACCCGGCCCGGGCTGCGGCACAGGCCGCTCGCCCAGACGCAGCACCTCCGGCCCACCAAAAGCGGAGATCTCCACAGCGTGCATAGTGCGGCTCATCGGACAATGAAGGTATGAGTGATTTTGGCCGCTACCGCTTGATCAACAAGCGGCAGCAGCTACAAAATCAATAGCAAATAGACCCGTCAGCCGGATCAGCCCACCACCTGCTCGGACGCACCGTCCGAAGCCAGGGATTGCTGTTGCTGCTGTTGCTGCTGCTGTTGGTCAGCCGATGGGCGGCCACCGTCGCCACGACCATGGTCGCGGCGGGGTTCGCGGTCACCACGCTCTGCAGGTGCAGGACGATCACTGCCACCGGCAGGACGGTCCGACAACACCTTCATCGACAGCTTGATGCGGCCCTTTTCATCGGTTTCCATGACCTTGACCTTCACGATCTGGCCTTCGGTCAGATAGTCGGACACCTTCTCGACGCGCTCGTGCGCGATCTGGCTGATGTGCAGCAGGCCATCCTTGCCAGGCAGCAGGTTGATCAGCGCGCCGAAGTCCAGGATCTTCGTCACGGGGCCTTCGTAGATCTTGCCGATCTCGACTTCGGCCGTGATCTGCTCGATGCGCTTCTTGGCAACGTCGGCCTTCGCGGCGTCGGTCGCGGCGATGGTGATCGTGCCGTCTTCCTCGATGTTGATCTGGCAGCCGGTTTCCTCGGTCAGCGCACGGATCACCGCACCGCCCTTGCCGATCACGTCACGGATCTTCTCGGGGTTGATCTTCATCGTGTAGAGCTTGGGCGCGAAGTTGGACACCTCGGTCTTGGCTTCACCCATGGCTTCCTGCATCTTGCCCAGGATGTGCATGCGCGCTTCCTTGGCCTGTGCCAATGCGACCTGCATGATTTCCTTGGTGATGCCCTGGATCTTGATGTCCATCTGCAGCGCGGTGATGCCGCTGGTGGTGCCGGCCACCTTGAAGTCCATGTCGCCCAGGTGATCTTCGTCACCCAGGATGTCGGTCAGCACGGCGAAACGGTTGTCTTCCTTGATCAGGCCCATGGCGATACCGGCCACATGGGCCTTCATCGGAACGCCGGCGTCCATCATCGACAGGCAGCCGCCGCAGACCGACGCCATGGACGAAGAACCGTTGGACTCGGTGATTTCCGACACCACGCGGATCGTGTAGGGAAACTCTTCCTTGGTCGGCAGCACGGCGACCAGCGCGCGCTTGGCCAGACGGCCGTGGCCCACTTCGCGGCGCTTGGTGGAGCCCATGCGGCCCACTTCGCCCGTGGCAAAGGGAGGCATGTTGTAGTGGAACATGAAGCGGTCTTCGAACTCGCCAGCCAGCGCGTCGATGCGCTGCGCGTCACGTTCGGTGCCCAGCGTGGAAATCACCAGCGCCTGGGTTTCGCCACGCGTGAACAGTGCCGAACCGTGGGTGCGGGGCAGCACGGAATTGCGGATTTCGATGGGGCGCACGGTGCGCGTATCGCGGCCGTCGATGCGGGGCTCGCCGGCCAGGATCTGGCTGCGCACGATCTTGGCTTCGATGTCGAACAGCAGGCCTTCGACCTTCACGGCGTCGAATTCAGCGCCTTCGGCCTTCAGCGACGACAGCACGGAAGCGGTGGCTTCACGCAGGGCGTGCGTGCGGGCTTGCTTGCTGCGGATCTGGTAGGCAGCGCGCAGCTTTTCTTCGGCCAGTTGCGAGACCTTGGCGATGAAGGGCTCGTCCTTGGCGGGCGGTTGCCAGTCCCACACGGGCTTGCCGGCTTCGCGCACCAGTTCATGGATGGCGTTGATGGCAGCTTTGCCTTGCTCGTGGCCGAACACCACGGCGCCCAGCATCACGTCTTCGGGCAGTTGCTGCGCTTCGGACTCGACCATCAGCACGGCCGCTTCGGTACCGGCGACGACCAGGTCCATCTGCGAGTTCTTGCGGGCGGTCTGGCCGGGGTTCAGCACGTATTCGCCGTTGATGTAGCCCACGCGCGCGGCGCCGATGGGGCCATTGAACGGCAGGCCGGAGATCGACAGAGCGGCGCTCACGGCGATCATGGCGGCGATGTCCGCGTCCACTTCAGGGTTCAGCGAAATGGTGTGGATGACCACATGCACGTCGTTGTGGAAGCCTTCGGGGAACAGCGGGCGGATCGGGCGGTCGATGAGGCGGCTGGTCAGCGTTTCGAGTTCGCTGGGCTTTGCTTCACGCTTGAAGAAGCTGCCGGGGATCTTGCCTGCGGCGTATGTCTTCTCGATGTAGTCGACGGTCAGCGGGAAGAAATCCTGGCCGGCCTTGGCGATCTTGGAGCCCACCACGGTGGCCAGCACCACGGTGTCGTCGATGTTGACCAGCACGGCACCGGAGGCCTGGCGTGCGATTTCACCCGTTTCCATGACGACGGTCTTGTCGCCCCACTGGAAGGACTTGGTCACTTTGTTGAAGATGGTCATGATGACTCCTTTTGCTTCGGTTTATGTAGCTGGCTACGCAGAGCCAGCAAGGGCCGGAGGCAATTCAGAACACGATGCCATTCCAGGGAGCCTGTCACCCGCAACCGGTGCGTCAGGATCCGTGGAATGACACAGCTTCGCTCTGTTTTGCGTCTCCGAAGTAAAAAACGCCTGAGCTAGCGTGCTAACCCAGGCGTTTTGACATGCGAATGCGCTTACTTGCGCAGACCCAGCTTGGCGATCAAAGCCGTGTAACGGTCAGCGTCCTTGGCCTTCAGGTAGTCCAGCAGCTTGCGGCGGCGGCTCACCATGCGCAGCAGGCCGCGGCGACCGTGGTGGTCCTTGGCGTGCGTCTTGAAGTGAGGGGTCAGTTCGTTGATGCGAGCGGTCAGCAGGGCCACTTGCACTTCTGGGCTACCGGTGTCGTTGGCAGCGCGGGCGTTGGCCTTGACGACTTCGGCCTTGATGGAGGATGCGATCATTGGATTTCCTTGGATTGGACCTGCAGGGGACTGCGGGCCGTGGTTTTTACTTGCGCCGACGGCTGGAACGGCCAGCGGCGTGCGTCTTGCACCGTGCAAAACTTGACGAGTATAACGCATGCTCAACGCACTCACAATGGCCATTCCAGAAGACACCAACGATCCAAATCTTCACCGCAGAAAAAACACGTAACAAGATCACAACAAGCACAAAGCATTTTTTGAACGCAACTGAAAAATACAAAAAAAGCCGATTTCTCCGCAGAATCCGGTGACGCCGCCACCCTTCAAGCACATGTCTTCAAAAAAATATCGTTTTCTTATTGTGCTAGCACTGACAGCATCATCATTGAGCGCAACGGCACCCCAGGCCAAGAGCAAATCCAAGGCCTCAACCCCGGCCCACGCCATCGAAAAGCACGCAAAAGCATCAAGACAAACATCTTCGTCAGAGGAAAGTGCCGCGGAACGTGATCGCAGGCTACATAGAGAATGCAAGGGGATGCCCAACGCTGGCGCGTGCCTCGGATATGGCAGGCCGTAAAGCGCAAAAAGAGACGCCTTCAATGCCACCCAGCAGTTCCAACCCTGCCAATCGGGTCTCCAGCACGATCTATTCAACAAAGAATAGGGCGCACCCTGCAAGCAATCTAACGCCCTGATCTCAAGAGCCCACAGCCCTCTCGGCAGCCCACACCCTCGACCACAACGCCGAGCTTAACCGGCCGTCATCCAAGCGATACCATTCATCCCCGCATCATCGCATGCAGCTTTCAGTAGCAATACGATACTTAGATGCGCGCCATTTCCCAATCAAAACCCACTCGCCTTCGAGGCTTCACTGCCATCGAACTGCTGGTCACCATGGCCATCATTGCCGTGCTTGCAGCGCTGGCGGCTCCTAGCTTCACACCAATCATCGAACGCTGGCGAATTCGCAACGCCTCCGAAAATATAGTAACCGCATTATATTTCGCACGCTCTGAAGCGATCAGACTCGGAGGTAACGTCGTGATCATTAAGAATGCAAATGATGGTAATTGCACCTCCACAGGCAATACCGATTGGAGCTGCGGCTGGAAGGTATTCTATGATGTCAACAACAATGGCATTCAAGATACCTGCAACACGGCAAGCACCCCCAATGAATGCGATATAAAAACCGGAACTATTCCAGCGCAAACCAGCATTACACTAAGCGGCAGCACGGGAATAATCTCAATAAACCGCTGGGGCATGCTGGCCAATTCCATCAACTCAACGACTCCTGCAGCCATGGATTTCCTAGCAACTCCTGCCGGCAAAAACTCTACAGCACCCAGCGCAGTTCGCATATGCGCGGGAATCGGAGGAAAAATCGCGCAAAAGGCGGGCAACAGCGCATGTTAAGGCTGTCGCGGCATTTATGCAAAGGAGTCACGTATATCGAGACGGTCGGCGTGGTCGTTGTCATTAGTTTACTGGCATCACTGGCGATACCGAAATTCACAGCCATCAATGACCGATGGCGAGTTCGCGATACAACCGAAGCAATGATTTCTACTCTTTATTTCGCACGCTCCGAAGCATTGAAACGCGGCACAAAAATAGTCATCCAGAAATCGCCCAACAATCCAGGGAGATGCCGTTTGGCCAGCAATAATCAGGAGTGGGGATGCGGCTGGTTTGTCTTTATCGACAGCGATAAAAATGGAAAATACAAAATTGGCGAAGAAATTTTGCGTACAGTGAGCACTCCTATCAACACGGATGTAATTCACAACTCAGGAGGCGCAGCCATTAGCGTAGATCACAACGGAAAGATGGATGGGCTAAATGCAAAAGGCTTCACTATCTCGCCAGCATCCACAGGCATATCGTCACCAGCTACTCGAGGCATATGCATGGCGGCGGGTGGCAGAATCAAAGTAATCGAGGATATTCCATGCACCCCTTAAAAATCAAACGCCATCACTACAATCAGGATGGGTTTAGCCTGATAGAAGCCTTGGTTGCAATAGTTGTGATGACTCTGGGTATTCTGGGCATTCTAGGCGTACAAATGCGTACCCTAGCAGATACGCAGGCCGGGGTCCGACGAGCTCAAGCCATTCGCTTCATAGAAGATTTGAGCGAACGGTTGGAAAACAGCCCCGATGCACTTAACAATCTGAGCAACTACGAAATCGCATTTACCGATGCATTACCCACAGATACAAGCGAGTGCTGCACCAGTGCGGCTTGCATCCCAGCAGATCTAGCTGCATGCGATATTAGACATTGGCGTCTTCGAATAGATCGAGCACTACCAGGGGCACAAGTAGCAGTATTTGCACCACAAGGTGGATCCCGACAGCTTGGTGTGGTCGTCGGCTGGAATGAAAATCGTTACAATCAAAATGGGCAAAGCTTTAGTACGAGCGACCTATCTGCATTGAATGCACCGCTTGCGATTTCAGGCACAGACACAACCGGTGCAACCGTAAGCTGCCCCAACAATTTCACCTGTCATATTCAATATATTCAGCCGACGCAACGCTGCACTCCAGATATTACTTCTGGCAGCCTGCTCTGCCCTAATTGAGTAGCGATTTATGAAACACCTTCCCGTTCGTCGCATAGTCACTGCATCAATTGGTCGCCAAAATGGCGTAACTCTGGTGGAACTCATGGTCGGCATTGCTGTCGGCCTGTTGGTTGTCGCAGTAGCCCTTGGTGCACTTATGGCATCGCGTGGCGTTTCAGGCACTGTGTCGGAGTCCACCGCGTTAGCACAGCAAGCGTCCTATGCATTTCGCGTCATTGGGCAGCAAGTCCGTCAGGCGGGCAGTTTGGAACTAAGCCTTACCCCTTCCATTGCTCCAATTGCATCCGACGCACTCCGATCAATGACGCCGGTTGCTTTTGACCCACCAGACCCCACCGGATTGCGCCCCCCTTTTTCGCGCGCTTCACGCACCGTGGTGGGAGACAGTGATCCGAGCTTTACATTGGGATATCAAAATTACACCGAACAGATAACCCCTCCAGCACCAGCATCCACTCCTGTCTCATCGTCTCTCTTAAGAGATTGCTTAGGACAAAATCCTGCGACGGCAGCTAGCGGAAGCGTTGTGGCCACCCCGGTTTTGAGCAGTAAGTTCCAGAGAAATAACAGCACAAATGAACTTGTCTGCATTGGCGCAAGCGGCGTAGGCCAGCCCATTATAGGAAATGTCACCGACATGCAAATCAGATATCTTCAGCAGGCACCTCTCACCACGAATTTACAGTATATGGGAGCATCTGCGGTGACGGCAAATGCCGCCAGCGATACAGGCGGATGGACTAATATTTACGCCGTTGAAGTATGCCTTGAACTCACAGGAACAGAATCATCCCCAACAGCGGGGGCAAATTACATAAACTGCAGCGGGACTTCTACGCCATACGGCGATCGAATCAGAATGATTTTTCGCAACGTTTATCAAATACGCAGCCAGAGCCAGATTTGATGCAGCTCAGCGACTGAGAAAGCACTTAACATGCTCACGAAATCCAACATGAAATCTTCGCAGGAAGCAAGCTCGCAACGAGGAATGGCATTGTATGTTGTCATTATTTTCGTTCTGCTATCGACGCTTTTAGCTCTTTGGGCTGCGCGTAGCGCATTGTTCAACGAAATTCTTGTCGGCAACGATGCAGACTACAGACGCACCTTCGAAGCTGCACAAGCCATGTTACAAGACGCGGAATTCGATATTCGAGGTGTTCAGCCCACAGGAGCGGCTTGCGCTCGGACAGGAGGAAATAGCGATATGTGCCGGCCTCCTCCAGCTCCTGCGATCCCAGCAAGCGGTGCAACACCAGCGGTACCTGCAACCCTCGGTGCAGACGTATATTTTGATTTCGAAACAAAAGATCTCGCCAATATGCTATCCGTGGTGCAAGGCTTGAGTACAGGAGGAACAAATTGCCATAAAGGAATATGCGCCAAGCGAGACGATCCACAAGATTTTTGGAATGACTCAACAAAGATGACTGCCATGATCGCGTCCAATACTGGCGCTCGATACGGCCAGTATACCGGCGCTAACGCCGCAGCAACTGCGAACCCTATTTTATCGGAGACGGGTGCTGGCAGAGGAGCGTGGTATTGGGTTGAAATACTTCCATATTTAGATCCTAACGTATCACTGCTATCAGGCATGCCTCCTGGCGCCAATGTGGAGCGTTTCGCGCCAATGCGCACAAAGCTATTCATCTACCGTATTACAGCGATAGCACGGGGCAACAAGCCCGGCAGCGAAGTTGTTCTTCAGTCGACATTGACACTGCAAGACTCCAACAACGCTAAGTAATACATTGACCTCCTCAATTTATACCTGGAGTTTGACCATGCGCAATATCCCTCAACCTCAACGCACAGTCATTGCGATCCTTATTGCATCAATTTGGGCGCCCGTAGCAGGTTGGGCTGCCCAAATTCCTTTGGTGCAGTACCCCGCAGGCACTGCTTACAAGGCCCCGGTGCCTAACGTTATCCTTACGGTAGACACATCAGGAAGTATGGCCACCGTTGACGCTGGACAAACGCAGAGTAGGCTTGCGAATGTTATAGATGGCCTCAATGGCACACTGATCAATACCACAAAGTATGATGGTCAGTTTAGGTTGGCATGGCAATCCTTTACATGCAACAACATTCCATCGAATGGTGGAAACTGTGGTGGCAAAAATGCAATGGGAAAGTTTGACACCACCCACAAAACAGACTTTCAAACTTGGGTTTCAAAACTTACCACAGGAACATCTTCCGGCACCACTAACACCCCGTCTCATATGGTGGTGTGGAACGCTGGCGAGTACCTCAAAACCACAGGCACAAGCAGCCCTTGGAATGCGACCCCTGGAACAAGCGATTCGAATCCGCTTGCCTGCCGTCGTGCTTATCACATTTTCTTGACAGATGGCGGCTGGAATTACAACGTGCCTAGAACTTACTACCCAGCCAACCCTCCTAGCAAAGTGGGCGCGGCTGACGGGTTTGCATTCAATACAAAGATACGAGCCACTGACCCCTTAGCGCAGAGCATACAAAATGCTGACGGAAAAGCAGTCACCTTCCCGGATGGGACTGCTTACTCTGCAACAGCAAATCAAACAAAAATTTACAGAGACGGTTTTGGAGCAAATACCATAATTAAGAATAATAGCGATAATATTAATTATGCATATCCCACATTAGCAGACATAGCATTTTATCACTGGGCGACCGATTTACAACCCACCATCAACAATAGCGTCAACTCAAAAATCAAAAAAACAGGACCAGAAACATATAATAATGGCAGTGGAGCCAGTGCCAAGACAGTGACCTTTGATGAATATTGGAACCCGAAGAACGACCCTGCAAACTGGCAGCACTTGGTTCAATATACGATCGGATACGGAACCACTGCAGCCACCTTGGCCAAGGTCAACGCAACCTCACCTCAATGGGCGGGAGGAGTTTTTTCAATGTATAACACTACCGGAACAGGAGTGGGATATGCAAGCTTGGCTACTGGTAATACAACTTGGGATGATGTCACCTCAGCTGCCGCGGACAACGACTATGACAGATACCGCCCTCAAGAAATGTGGCACATGGCAATCAATAGCCGAGGCAAATACTATCCTGTTACCGGTGATTTGACGGCAGTTTTTGCGGATATTTTCGACGACATTATTGTTGATACCACCGCACCAATTTCAGGCTTTACTTCTGCGTCCGGCTCCGTCAGCCGTGTAGGCACTCAATCTTTTCAGACCAACTATATTGCAGCAGATGATGGAAACTCAAATGACAACCGGTGGTATGGCTATGTGACATCGAGCTCTATTGATACTGCTGGCAATTTCACGCCCAATCCAGACTGGGGCCTTGTGACTGGAAGCACGACCAAGGGCCTATCCACTGCGGATAAGCTGGACACAGCCAATATCAACACCCGCCTAGTCCTTTCATACAAAATTGCATCCCCCGCTTCCACCGGCATTTCTTTTAAGTGGGCCAATCTGAGCACATCGGCTACGGCGGCATCTCAGCAAATGTGGCTAAATAATGGAACAGTTGGATCTGCTGCTTCAATTGCAGGTGACGGGAGAGGGCAAGATCGAGTTAATTTTATTCGTGGCGATCGCACTAAAGAAGCCAGCAACGTTAGCGCAACTAATGCCACCGCCAATTTCCGCAATCGAAAAAATCGCCAGGGTGATATTGTCAATTCCGCCATCTGGTATGTCGGCCCGCCAGCTAATGGGAATCCCAGCCTTTCCTATAACGCCTTTGCGTCAGCCAATCGAGGCCGTATGCCCATGTTGTATGTGGGTGGAAATGATGGGATGCTTCACGGATTTTCTGCCAAGGATGGCCAGGAGAAAATTGCATATGTGCCTCATGGCGTGGTGCAGAATATTTCATCCCTCACCAACACTACATATGATCACAGATACTACGTTGATGGATCCCCGGCATCAGGTGATGTTAATGTTGGAACAACCGCCGTTCCAGACTGGCGCACATATCTTGTTGGAACCTTGGGCGCCGGTGGCAGAGGTTTCTTTGTCTTAGATGTAACAAAGCCCGGACCTCTAGATCCATCGTCGTCTATACCCGCCCCGGCTACCAATTTCGCCGAAGCGAATGCAGCCGACTTGGTAGTCATGGATAAGACGGCGGCTCCTGTTACAGATGCGGTTCCACCAGCAAAGCCAGCAGACGCCAATGCTGAGGCCGATATCGGCCATATATTTGGATCACCGACAGTTGCAGAGAGTAATCAGCAATTGGCTCTGCAAATCGCTCGCACCAACGATGGCAGGTGGGCCTATATATCTGGCAATGGCTATAACAGCTCAAATGAACGCCCTGTATTAATAATCCAGTACCTCGATGGAGACAAAGCGCTCAGAAAGATCCCTGCCGCAGCTGTTGGCTCAGCGGAAGCAGTAGGGAATGGGCTGTCCGCACCTCAATTTCTGGATGTAAATGGCGATGGTTCACCTGACTTTGTTTATGCAGGTGATTTGCGTGGGAACATGTGGAAATTTGACATTTCCAACATTGATGCAACACAATGGGGTGTTGCATTTAACGGAAACCCACTCTTTACAGCAACGTATACATCCGGCGGCTCAACCAGTCGACAGCCAATTACGACAGCCCCCGTTCTTAGACCCAATCGCACGGTTGGCGGATTAATGATTGCATTTGGCACGGGTCAAAGCCTGACCGAATCGGATCGTAGCGATACTTCAGTACAAACCGTATATTCAATTTTGGATAATACTAGTTATTTGATTGAATCTACCGGAACGAACATTGGAAAGGTAAAGATCAAGACATCCAACCCAACTCCAGCCACAGTAAGTGATCGTAGTGTCTTGCAATCACAATCCGTGAACAATGGGACAGATAACATTTTGGCGAACACAGGGCTAGGAACAGCGGGTACAGGGGTCAGTACAGGTCGATCTTTTTGGACACTTAATACGCAAGAGGTCGCCTATGCATGCAAACCAACCAATACAGGGTGCACCGTGAAGATGGGATGGTACATGGATTTACCAGTCGCCGGCGAGCGTGTCACTTCCAGCTTCGCCTTCTACAATGGAGGCAATAATTTAGAAATTATTAGTGAAAAACCTGCTTCTGGGAGCGCCACAGCGAGCGGGCAAGAAGTTTGCGCACCACAACCCAGCGCAGCAAAAACATATCGTACAATCGTCAATATCGCGGCTGGTACACCAGCCCCACTTCCAATAATGGATGTAAATGGTGATGGGCTTTATGATAATGCAGACAAAAGCGGCAGCTTAAATTATGCCAGAATGTCGTCTTCCAGCAAAGAACTGCGTTTTACAACTGGCGCAAAACAGGTTCGCAAAGGCAATGACGGCCGAACGGATGCGCTGAAAATTTATCCACAGTTGCTTCTGCGTCCAGGCTGGCGTCAACTGAAGTAAAAACAAGTGAAAATTATTATGAAGAACAAATTATCACCATATAATTCACGAGGCTTTACGCTAATTGAATTGATGGTTACTGTAGCCATAGTTGGCGTGCTCTCGGCAATTGCCTATCCAAGCTACCAAGAATATGTTCGCCGTGGTCACCGTGCAGAAGCGCGTGCTGGCCTCCTTCAGGCGCAGCAGTGGCTTGAGCGAGCGGCAACAGCGACGGGCAGTTATCCCACCGCATCTTTGCCAACTGCGCTGACTTGGGCTTCTGACAGCAACAAGCGCTATGCTATTGCTATAGCAGCTAGTAACACGGCCACTGCCTATACGTTGACTGCAACGCCCAAAAATGGTCCTCAGGCTAGCGACAAGTGTGGCACCTATACTCTGAGCAGTACGGGGCTAAGGGGCGCCGCAAGTAAGACATCAGGCGACGCGGGCTATAATGTTGATTGCTGGGGCAAATAATACACTCTTAATAGGCAATTTATATCTCAAAGCAATTTGGGCGATTTTCCAAAAAATAGCAATAGGTCAATAGAAATCTATTTATCCTATGTAAAATCCCAAGTCTCGCTGCATCAAACATGCTTCAGAAAGAATTTACATTTCCGTGCGCAACGAATTTTCCGATCAAATGGTTCGCAATATTCCTTGGGTACGAATTAAGGTAGCGGCTTCGCTGGACGGAACGACCGCATTGGAAAATGGTGTCAGTCAGTGGATAACTTCGCCCGCCGCTCGCGCAGATGGACATGCTTGGCGTTCACGAGCTTGCGCTGTGTTAACGGGCATTGGCACTGTTCTAGATGACAACCCACGCCTCGACGTGCGGGAGATTGACACAGTGCGACAGCCACATGTGGTCGTTGTGGATAGCAGGCTGCTTACTCCTCTTGACGCAAATCTCTTCATTGAAGGCCGAAACTGCTACATCTACGCGGCAATTGAGAACACCGCCAAGCAGTTCGCCCTGGAAGCCAAAGGCATCCATGTCACCTATCTGCCCAACGCCGAAGGCAAGGTGGACTTGTCTGCCATGCTACAAGACCTGGCGCAAAAAGGCATCAATGAACTCCACATTGAGGCAGGCCACAAACTGAACGGATCCTTCATCCGTGAAGGTCTGGTTGATGAATTGCTGATCTATCTCGCACCTCGGTGGCTAGGTCTCGGTGCTCCCATGGCTGATTTCGGTCCGTTGGCTGCACTTGCTGATGGGCTTTACCTGGAATTCAGATCCGTAGATATGGTGGGCGCCGACCTGCGCATAGTTGCGTCGATAAAAGGACGTAATCACTTTTAGCACCTGGTAAGGTTAGCTGGACCAAAAGAACTCCGCTGCCCCAGCCATGCACAAATCGCTGCCGTAGCTTTAGACCATAGCTAAGCACTTCGCTAGCTAATATTGCAGTTGCACACACAGAGCCCCATGCGGATCGCGCCTCCACTCCTTGTACCGCGTAAGCAACATTAGGCGCGCTTTCCTAACTTCTCCGACCGAAATGGTGCAAATAATACACCATTTAGGCCTGCTTCTTGCTTTGATTTGGTGCGTTTCTGGTCGGCAGACTTGGAGACGCACCAAAGAAGATCAATTCAACGCAAGAGGAAGTTATGGAAGCACTCAAACAGGGCACGGACGCCTTGTTCATTCTCCTGGGCGCCATCATGGTGCTGGCCATGCATGCCGGATTTGCCTTTCTCGAACTGGGCACGGTCCGCAAGAAGAACCAGGTCAATGCGCTGGTCAAGATCCTGGTGGATTTCTCGGTGTCCACCGTGGTGTACTTCGTGGTGGGCTACAGCGTGGCTTACGGAACGCACTTCTTTGTGGGTGCGGAATCGCTGGTCCAGCAAAGCGGCTATTCACTGGTCAAATTCTTCTTCCTGCTGACTTTTGCCGCGGCCATTCCGGCCATCGTGTCGGGTGGCATTGCAGAACGCGCAAAATTCTGGCCTCAACTGATGGCAACGGCGGTGATCGTCGGCTTTGTGTACCCCTTTTTCGAAGGCATCGCCTGGAACCAGCACTTCGGGGTGCAGGCCTGGATCAAGGGCCTGACCGGTGAGGAATTCCATGACTTTGCAGGCTCCATCGTGGTGCATGCCATGGGCGGCTGGATCGCGCTGCCCGCGGTGATCCTGCTGGGCTCGCGCGCCAACCGGTACCGCAAGGACGGGGCGATCTCGGCGCACCCGCCGTCCAACATTCCGTTCCTGGCACTGGGGGCCTGGGTGCTGGTGGTGGGCTGGTTCGGGTTCAACGTGATGAGCGCGCAGACGGTGGACAAGCTTTCGGGCCTGGTCGCTGTGAACTCCCTGATGGCGATGGTGGGAGGTACGCTGGCCGCGTTGGTGTTGGGCAAGAACGACCCCGGCTTCGTGCACAACGGCCCGCTCGCCGGCCTGGTGGCCGTGTGCGCTGGCTCCGACCTGATGCACCCGCTGGGCGCTCTGGTGGTGGGCGCTGTGGCGGGTGCGATCTTTGTGCTGATGTTCACCCTCACGCAGAACAAGTGGAAGATCGACGATGTGCTGGGCGTGTGGCCTTTGCACGGCTTGTGCGGCACCTGGGGCGGGCTGGCCGCGGGCATCTTCGGCACCAAGGCGCTGGGGGGCCTGGGCGGCGTGAGCTTCTCGGCGCAGCTGATCGGCAGCACCCTGGGCGTGGTGTGGGCGCTGGTGGGCGGGTTCGTGGTGTACGGCATCCTGAAGAACACCGTGGGCCTGCGGCTCACCCAGGAAGAGGAGTTCGATGGTGCCGACCTGTCGGTCCACAAGATCAGTTCCACGCCCGATCGGGAAGTGAGCTGGTAATAGTACGGAGGGCGGTGACCGGCCTGGACGGCGGTCGGGCCGCTGAAGCCAGCAACGGCTGAACGCTTGTGTCTGCCGTCCGATGGCGATGGGTGGGTAGGCGCGGCGTCCGACAGGCACGGCACGCGGTGCGCGGTCACAATCGCGCCATGCCGCGCACGCACACAGCCCCCGCCTTTCTGACCGCCACCGCCCGCTATGGATGGCTGGCCCTCCTGGCCGTGCTGCTTGCCGGGGCCATCACGGGTTGCGCCGGTCTGCCCAAGGATGTGGACAGACCGGTCTCGAGCGCGCTGCCCTCTCCTGCGGGTACGGCACTGGGCCAGTTGGTGGACGAGCGGCGTGCCGCCTTGGGCGGCCGCCATCCTTCCGGGTTCCTGCTGCTCAGCGGCCCGCAGGCCGCCTACGGCAGCCGCCTGGCGCTGGTGGATGCCGCGCAGAAGACCCTGGATCTGCAGTACTACGCGATCCATGCCGATGCGAGCAGCGAACGGCTGTTGCTCAGCGTGGTGTCCGCGGCCCAGCGCGGCGTGCGCGTGCGCGTGCTGCTCGACGATTTTCACAGCACTGGCCGCGATGCGCAGGTGATGCGCCTGGCATTCGTGCCGAACATCGAGATGCGCATGTTCAACCCGCTCACCGGCGCGCGGGGCTCACCCATCGGGCGCATGTTCAGCGTGATCGGCGATTTCTCGCGCGTGCAGCAGCGCATGCACAACAAGCTCTTCATTGCTGACAACGCCATGGGTGTGACCGGCGGGCGCAACCTGGGCGATGCGTATTTTGGCAATGCCGATTCGGGCAACTTCGTCGACCTGGACGTGCTGGCCGCGGGGCCCATCGTGCAGGACCTCTCGCGCAGCTTCGACAGCTACTGGAACAACGAGCGTGCCTACCCGGTGCAGTCCCTCATCACCCGCGAAGAGCTGGATGCACTGCGCGAACGCATGCGCACCACCGACGCGGCGCAGCAAGAGCGCATCAAGGGCCAGGGGGGCACGCTGGCGCCGGACAACCAGCCGGCCGCCGACGGACGCCGCGCCACCGCCACCCAGCGCGCGCGCATCTGGGACCAGCAGCCCATGGACCTCGCCCAGGCACAGTTCACCTGGGCGCCCGCGGCGGTGCTGGTGGACAAACCCGCCAAGATCCCGCCAGATGGCGCATCGACCCCCACGCTGCCAGAAAAGGCACCGGCAAAAGCCACGCCCCTATCCATCGCGACTGGGGGAGCGCCAGCGGTCACGGCACGGGCAGGCGCCTCGTCCGCAGCGCCTGCGCCGCCCTCGGCTTCGGCCACCGCACCGGCCAGCACGGCCTTCACAGCCCCCGCGCGCGATGCACCGCCGGCCGACCGCCCCGCGAGCGAGGGCGAGGGTGAACTGCGCGAGGCCCAGACCGACACCGTGGTGGACGGCCTGCTGCAGCTCATGGGGCAGACGAAGCGCGATCTGCTCATCATCTCGCCGTACTTCGTGCCAGGGCCCGACATGAAGCAGGCGTTTGCCGCAGCGCGTGCGCGCGGCGTGCGGGTGCGCGTGCTCACCAATTCGCTGGCCTCCAACGATGCGCCGATTGCCCACGCAGGCTACGCACGCCATCGCACCGAGCTGCTGGCCATGGGCGTGGAGCTGTACGAGATGCGCAGCGAGCTGCCCGGCGTGCTCAGCGGCTCTCTGGGCTCCACCGGCAGCAGCGGTGGCAAGGGCGGCAGCGCGGGCGGCTCGATGGGCAGCTCGCGCGCCATGCTGCATTCCAAGCTGCTCATCATGGACGGGCGCCTGCTGGCCATCGGCTCGATGAACCTTGACATCCGCTCGCAACGGCAGAACACCGAGATCGCACTGCTGATCCGCAGCGGCGATCTCTCGCGCCGGGCCACCGCGCAAATCGACAGCGCGCTGCGGGACGCTGCCTGGCATGTCGAACTGAACGACGGCCGCCTGGTGTGGCGCGCCCCCGAAGGCAGCGGGCTGCCCGACGCGACGTCGGAGCCGGACGCCAGTGCCCCGCTGCGCCTGATGCTGCAGTTGCTGGGACCGCTCGCCCCCGATCACCTGCTCTGACGCGCTCTGACGCGCTCTGACGCACCCGGCCGCACCCGGCCGCAACCAAAGCGGCGGTGCTTGCGCCTACGGCTGCTGGGCCGCCACCCAGGCCGTGATCGCGCGCTGGTCGGTCATCGTGCGCACGTGCTGGTAGGCCACCTCGGCCTCGGGAAAGCGCCGGCGCAGAAGGTTCAGCCATTGCTTGAGGCGCCCTGCCCGCTGGCGGGGCTCGAGGTCATCGCACACCAGCCGCCAGAACGCCGCTATGTGCGGCAACAGTTCCGCCCACGTGACGATGTCCGTGCCTGGCCGGCCTCCGTCGGCCGCACGAATGGCCCGGGCGAGCCCCGGGTCGGCCACGATGCCGCGGCCCAGCATGAGTGCACCGCAGCCCGACACCTCGCGGCAGCGCTGCGCGTCGGCCACCGTCCAGATCTCGCCATTGGCCACCACCGACACGCGCACCGAGGCGCGCAGCGCGGGGATGTGCTCCCAGTAGGCGGGCGGGCGGTAGCCGTCGGCCTTGGTGCGCGCGTGCACCACGATTTCACAGGCGCCACCGGCCTCCATGGCCTGGGCGCATTCGCGCATCAGGCCGGTGTCGTTGAAGCCCAGGCGCATCTTGGCCGACACCGGCAGCTGCGCCGGCACTGCGCGGCGCACGGCAGCGACCACGGCGACGATTCTTTCCGGGTCTTGCAGCAAGGCCGCACCACCGCCATGGCGGTTGACGACCTTGGCGGGGCAGCCGAAGTTCAGGTCGATCCCCTCCGGGCCCAGCGCCGCCAGGCGGGCGGCGTTCTCGGCCATGCTGACCGGGTCGGAGCCCAGCAACTGCGCGCGCACCGGCACCCCCGCCAGGGTGCGGCTGCCGTTGCGCAGCTCGGGCACGTAGCGCAGAAACACTTTGTCTGGCAGCAGCGTGCCCGTGATGCGGATGAATTCCGAGACGCAGCGGTCCACGCCGCCCACGCGGGTCAGCACGTCACGCAGCACAAAGTCGAGAAGCCCCTCCATCGGGGCCAGCAGCAAGGTCATCGCGGTTCGGTTCAGGGGGCCTCGCCGGCCGCCGCCCGTGGCATGCACGGAATGCGAACGGCAAGGCGTTCAGCCAGACTATGAAATAAAAAGGGCTCTACCGCTTATTAGACGGTCGCTAGCATCTATAAAAAATATAGCAATCGCACATCCAGCGGTTTCTGCGGCCATTAAGGCAATCACGGCAGCCCGCCATTGTGCGGCACGGGGTCATCACAGCGTCATCGCCGGGTGATGCAATCGCGGCCATCACCCGTGACAAGGACGCGCCATGCTGCTGCAAAAAACCGACAAAGCCCGCCTGGAGCTGTCCCCCGGCGTGCGCACCCTGAGCCTGCGCGAACGCTCGCTGCTGCTGCTGGCCGATGGCAAGCCGCTGTCGGACCTGCAGGCCATGTACAACGGCATTGGTGCGCAGATCGTGGACAACCTGATGCGGCAGGGCTACCTCACCGGCCCGGCCGACCTGCCGCCGGCGCCAGACACCGCCGCTGGCAAAACCCCGGCCAGCCCGGCCAGCCCGCCCGCATCACCCGCCCCCACCCCTGCAGCCCAGCGCCAGGAGCCCGCGGAAGCCCTGCGTTCGCTGGCGGGCGCGCGGATGTATTTGTTCGACACCTGCGAGCGCCTGTTCGCCCGCCGCGACCCGGTGATGGCGCAGCAGTTTCGCGAAGCCCTGCGCGCAGCCAAGGACCAGGACAGCATGCTCGATGTGGGCGAAGCCATGTTCGACGAAGTGGCCCTGGCCGCAGGCGCGGAGCGCGCCGCCAGCCTGCGCGAGCGGTTCGAACAATTGCTGCCCGCGGCCGCCACGGTGGCTCTCAAGCCTTTCGACAACACCCAGCCCGCGGTACTGACCTGAGCAGCCCCCCCACGACCAACGAAAGTCGATGATGGGGCCAGCCCGCAAGCCCTGCGCTTCAGGCCATCAGCGCATCGACCGGCAGAGGGCCGCCGGTCGATCCGTCAGGCAGCAGAAGCAGAAGCTGAAGCAGAAGTGGAAGCGGACGCAGCAGCGCCCAGCCGCCATAACGACGTGACCTCTGCCGCACGTGCCGCATGCAGTGCATCGCCTGCATCCGCCGCCTTGGCATGGCGCGGCTTCACATCGTGCCGCCCGCGCACCACCAGGCCCGCCTCGGCGATCCAGCCCAGCAGTTGGTCGCGCGGGCGCAGGCCCAGGTGCTCTGCCAAGTCCGACAGGATCAGCCAGCCTTCGCCGCCGGGCTCCAGGTGGTCGGCCAGCCCGGCCAGAAAGCCCCGCAACATGCGGCTGCCTTCGTCGTACACCGCATGCTCGATGGGCGAATTGGCGCGGGCAGGCAGCCAGGGCGGGTTGCACACCACCAGCGGCGCACGGCCGGGTGGGAACAGGTCCGCCTGCAACAGCTCCACGCGGGGCAGCACGCCCAGGCGCTGCAGGTTGTCGCGAGCGCAAGCCAGCGCACGCGGGTCCTGGTCGGTCGCCACCATGCGCTGCACGCCACGGCGGGCCAGCACCGCCGACAGCACGCCGGTCCCGACACCGATGTCGAAAGCCAGCTCTTTGGACGGCAGGGGTGTGTTGGCGATCAGGTCCACATACTCGCCCCGCACGGGCGAGAACACACCGTAGTGCGGGTGGATGCGGTTGAGCGGCGCCGCACCCAGTGCAGGCACTTCCACGCCCTTCTTGCGCCATTCATGCGCGCCCAGCAGGCCCAGCAGCTCGCGCAGCGTGGCCACCGACCGCTCGCCCGTGGCAGGGCCCCAGGCCTCCGTGCAGGCCTGTCGCCAGTCGGGCGCGCGGCGCAGCGCGATGCTGTAGTCACCCTCGAGCGGGATCAGGATGGCCGCGAGCACGCGGGCACGCTGGGCCTGCGCCTGGCGGTGCAGGTGGAAGGCCTCTGCGGGTGTCGCCACCGCCAGCTTCTGCGCCGAACGTGCGGCCGCCTTGCGCGGCTTGCGGTCGGCCCGGCGCATCAGTGCCTGCAGCAGGTGGCGCGCGTTCTGAAAGTCGCCCTCCCACAGCAGGCCCGTGCCCTCGGCCGCCATGCGAAAGGCGGTGTCCGCGGCCAGGGTGTCATCGGCGGTCACGACACGGCGCGGCACGGGAGCGCCGCTTTCGGAGCGCCACTGGGCTTGCCGGGGCTCGCCTTGATGGGTCCACGCGATCAGGGGAAGAGAGGTCGACATGGAATCCTTCACGGCGCTGCGTGTACCACTGACAGGTTGCACCAGCACGGCGTGGGCCATGGGTGCCGGGCCAGAACCGCTGGCTGGCGACAGCGTTCCCGTGCCCGCACCGCGCTGCACAGCGCAAGCGGAGGGAACGCGCCCAGCGGCTCGGGGAGGGGTTTCAAATCATCAGGCGTTGATCGGGCGCTTCAGGCGCACTTCTTCGATCTTGACGCCGCCGATCACGGCGGTCTTGGCGGTGGACAGCTCACGCTTGAAGCCGGCCATCTCGTGAAAACGCAGGGCGCGCTCGTTGCGCAGCGGCACCCACGACGTCACGTTGGTGCAGCCTTCTTCCTGAAGGCCGTCACGGGCGGCGTCCCACAGGGCCAGGCCCACGCCCTGGTTCCAGTGCGTGGGGGCGGCGTAGATGGCCCAGATCTCACCAGTGGTGGGGCGGGACTTTTCATCGCGGGAACGGTCGTAGCCCACGAAACCGACGATCTTTTCGCCGTCGATGGCGACCTGGACCTGCGGTTCGCAATATTCAATGGCCTCGCGCCAGTAGGCCTGGCGCTTTTCGACCGACGACATGGACTTCAACTGCTCGTCTGGCACCAACCCTTTGTAGGCCTCTTGGGCAGAGACGGTATGGATCTGGGCGATGGCTTTTGCATCGCGAAGCGTAGCGGGACGAACCTGGATACTGGACATGGAAAAACCGAACGAAAACGGGGAATGAAAATACGAAAGGACCGGCATTGTCGCCGCAAACGGTTTTTCACCCCGTAGAGGGCCCTGCTTTGCCCTCGTCAAACGTTCAGATTCGCCCCCAGGGGGCCTACTTTGTGGCAGGCAGCGCAGACCCTCCGCGGGGCTGTGGGCGTGTGCAAAGCCGAGTCTCAGGCCATCGCCATCGAGCCGGTGAGCGCCGAGGATGACGATGCCGTAGCGGCTGCGGCAGCCCGCTGCACCAGCGCGCGCTTGTTGCGCGGGCGGGGCACGTGGACAGCGGGCGGTGTGCCGTTGATGGCCGCCAGGCCCAGCACCAGGGTCACGGTGCGCGAGCCGTCTTCACGGTCGTCGCTGGCGTACGCGCGGTAGCTGCCGTTGCCCTGCCCGTGGCTGCGCTGCACGGTGTGGAAGGCCACCCGCACACCACTGACCCGGTGGCCACCAAAAGGCAGCACGCGCAGCCGCGCGTCACGGTCCAGCGCCAGGCCCAGGTTGCCGGGGCGGTTGACGAGATCGGTGCGCACCGGGCGCCAGGTCTGCCCATCGTCGATGGAAAACTGCCAGGTGCCCGCCTGGGCGTCGAGGTGCTCGATCACCACACCTGCCGACGCGAGCATGCCCGGGCAGTTTTCTTCGACGATGAGGTCCACCGAATTACCGCCCAGGCCGTTGGCGCAGGACGCGGCGCCGGGTGCGGGACGCCGATCGGTGCGGGGCTGGCGGCTGGCAGCGGTGGCAGAACCTTGGATGGATGCATTCACAGACATTGGAGTCCCTCTCAAGTGCAGGATGTGAAAAAACAAAGGTGCGCATTGGTTTTCACCCCATCGATGCCTTCCAACAAGATGCTTTTCAATGCTTGACGGAAAGTCTAAAAATTGACCTATCCGGCGTCCATCGCACAAATGGACTAGTCAACAACAGCTTTTTGTGCGTAATACTTGCCGGATGACTGCCCGTCTCTTGCTCGTGGACGACCACAACCTCTTTCGCACCGGGTTGCGCCTGATCGTCCAGGACCATGCCGGCGTGGGAGAGATCGCCGAGGCGGGCTCGATCGCCGAAGCCTGCGCCCTGCAGGCCGTGGACACCGACCTGGTGCTGCTGGACATCCAGCTGCCCGGCATGAATGGCCTCGATGGCCTGCGCCCGCTGCGCCAGGCCTGCCCCCGCGCGCGCATCGTGCTGGTGTCGGCCAGCGTGGCGCCCGATGCGATCCACGAGGCACGCGCGCGGGGTGCGGACGGTTTTCTCTTCAAGTCGGCCAGTGCGCAGGACATCCTCGACGCCATCACCTGTGCGCTGGCAGGCCAGCCCTGCTTTCCGATCCACAACAGGCACGGCGCTGCGGCACGCGCGCCGGACGCGCCGTCGCTCACTGCGCGGCAACTGGAGGTGCTGGCCCTGTTGTGCACCGGCAAGCCCAACAAGGTCATCGCCCGCGACCTGGGCCTGAGCGAGAACACCGTGCGCGTGCACGTGGCCGCCATCTTTGCGCAGCTGGGCGTCAACAGCCGCAGCGCCGCGCTGCTGGCCGCGCAGCGCATGGGGCTGTCCACCCCGCAGCTCCATGACACCCTCTGACGCCGTGCCGGGCCAGCAGGCCGCCACGCCAGCCCCACGCTGGAGCGACTGGGCGGCGCGGGCCGGCTGGCCGGTGTGGGAGCGCGACGAGGTGCTGCGCGAGCAGGCCGCCCTGCTGCGGCAGAACTTCCCGATGACGCTGCTGGCATCGCTGGCCACGGCGCTCGGTACGCTGTGGGTCATGGCCCCCGTGGCCGACACGCAGGCCACCACCATCTGGCTCGTTTTGCACGCCATGGTGGTGCTCGGGGTGTACATCACGCTGCGCAGCATCGCCCCCTTCACCGACCCTGCGCCCCAGGCGGCGCGCAAGCTGATTGCCTGCATGGCAGCGATGGGGCTCAGCTGGGGCAGCCTGGGCTATGTGGTGCTGTACTGGGGCACGCAGGAGAGCGTGATCTATGCCATCGGCATCATCAGCACCGTGTCGTCGGGTGCGCTCGGACTGGGCGCACCGCTGTACCGGGCCTATGTGACCTACCTCACCTGCGCCATGGGCGGCGTGATGATCGCGGTGGCGGCGGAAGGCGGCACGGTGATGTGGCCCGCGCTCTTCCTGACCAGCGTCTACTTCGCATTGACCTGCATGCAGGCGCGCACGGCCGACCGCGCCACGCGGCGCAGCATCGCGCTCAAGCTCGAGAACGACCGGCTGGTGACCGAGCTGCGCGCCGAGTCCCAGCGCGCGCTGGCAGCGCAAGAGGCCGCCGAGCGCGCCGACCGCGACAAGTCCCGCTTTCTGGCGGCTGCCAGCCACGACCTGCGCCAGCCGCTGCACGCCATGGGGCTGTTCCTTGAATCGCTGCAGCGCAGCCCGCTGAGCGACCACCAGCGGACCGTGCTGGGCCATGCGCACGCAGCATCGGGCGCCGCGGCCGAGATGCTCACCACGCTGCTCGACTACTCGCGCCTGGAGGCCGGGGTGGTCAAGGTGCACCCTGCGCCGTTTGCGGTGCAGCCGCTGCTGAGCGCGCTGGAGCAGGAGTTCGGCGTACAGGCCGACACGGCCGGGCTGGTGTACCGCACCCGCGAGACATCGGCCGCCGCGCATGCAGACCGGGCCCTGGTGGGTCTGGTCATGCACAACTTCATCTCCAACGCCCTGCGCTACACCGCGCGCGGCGGCGTGCTGATTGCGTGCCGCACGCGGGGCAAGCGCCTGGCGCTCGAGGTGTGGGACACCGGCGCCGGCATACCGCAGCACCAATGGGAAGACATCTTTCGGGAATTCCACCAGCTGGGCAATCCCGAGCGCGACCGGCGCAAGGGCCTGGGCCTGGGCCTCGCCATCGTGCAGCGGCTCGCGCGCGAGATGGGCACTTCGGTGGAGGTCCTGTCACACCCCGGCCGCGGCTCCGTGTTCCGTCTGTGGCTCGACCGCTGGCAGGGCGCGCTGGAGGACGACAGCGCCGCCACATCCCCGTCTGCGGATGCGCGCAGCCTGAGCGGCCTCAAGGTGCTGGCCATCGACGACGATGAGGCCGTGCGCACCGGCATGCAGTCGCTGCTGCAAAGCTGGGGGTGCCTGTGCATCACGGCCGAGTCGAGCAAGGATGCGCTGGAGTGCCTGGAAGACCCAGCGCTCGACATCGTGCCCGACCTGATCATCACGGACTTCCGCCTGCGCCACGAGGAGACCGGCAAGCAGGTGCTGCAGGCCCTGCGCGCCTACCTGGGCACGCCCGTGCCGGCGATCATCCTCACGGGCGACACATCGCCCCAGCGCCTGCGGGACGCGCAATCCACCTCGGCCCTGCTGCTGCACAAGCCCGTATCCACCACCCAGCTGCGCGACGCCATGGTGCAGCTCATCACGCAGCCGCACCTGCCCACTCCAGCCGCCGCTGCGGCAGACCCCGATGACGACGGCGAAGGCGGCGATGACGTCGCGCGCGCGGCCACCAGCGCTACAGCCAGCGCCGCAGCAGCCCCATGACCTGGTCGAACTTCGCGCCGTAGGGCGGGTAGAACATCGAGCCCATCGACCAGCGCGACTGCACCAGCACCGACTTCTGGTGGCAAAAACGCAAGAAGCCCTGCTCGCCATGGTAGGCACCCCAGCCGCTGTCGCCCACGCCGCCAAACGGCAGGTTGTCGTGGGCGATGTGCATCAGCGTGTCGTTCACCGTCACGCCACCGCTCACCGTGTGGCGCAGCACGTCGTCGCGCACGGCTTCGTTCTGGCCGAACCAGTACAGCGCCAGCGGGCGCGGGCCGGCGTTGATGTGCGCGATGGCGTCGTCCAGCCGCTCGTACGACACCACGGGCAGGATGGGCCCGAAGATCTCTTCCTGCATGAGCTGCATGGCCGACGTGGCGCCGAACACCAGCGTGGGCAGCATCTGGCGGCTCGCGCCGTCGCCCAGCGTGCCCACGGTGGGCACCGCGGGCTTGCCGGCGGCGGGGTCGATGGTCTGCACCTCGGCGCCCTGCGTCTGGGCCTGCTGCAGCATCGTGCGCAGCCGGGCATGGTGGCGCGGCGTGATGATGGAGGCGTAGTCGCCGTTGCCCTCGATGGTGGGGAACAGCCGCGCCACGGCCGTGCGGTAGGCCTGGGCGAACTCGCCCTCGCGCCCGCGCGGCAGCAGCACGTAGTCGGGCGCGATGCAGGTCTGCCCGGCGTTGAGCAGCTTGCCGTGCGCGATCTTGAGCGCCGCGTCCTGCATGTCGCAGTGCCCGTCGATGATGCAGGGCGACTTGCCGCCCAGCTCCAGCGTGGTGGGCGTGAGGTGCTGGGCCGCGGCCTGCGCCACCTTGCGGCCCACGGCGGTGGAGCCGGTGAACACCAGGTGGTCGAACGGCAGCGACGCGAACAGCGCCGACAAATTGGCATCGCCCTGCACCACGCAGAACTCGTCCGGCGTGAAGAACTGCGCCACCAGCGCGGCCAGTTGGGCGGATGTGTGCGGCGTGAGCTCGCTGGGCTTGAGCATCACGCGGTTGCCCGCCGCCAGCGCGGTGATGGCCGGCGCCAGCGCCAGTTGCACGGGGTAGTTCCACGGAGCAATCACACCCACCACGCCCAGCGGCTGGCGCTGGATGTGGGCACTGGCGGGCTGCAGGAAGATGGGCGTGCGCACCTTGCGCGGCTTCATCCACTTGGCCAGATGGCTCAGCGTGTGCGACAGCAGGGTGCGCAGCACGAAGAAATCCGCCACCTCGGTCAGGCGCGGCGACCGCATGCCGAAGTCGGCCTGCACCGCCGCCGCCAGCACCGGTCCGTTCTCGTCCAGCATCTTGGACAGGCGCAGCAGGCGCTCGCGGCGTACCAGCAGGGGCACATCGACGTGCTCGCGGCTCGCCTGGCGTTGAAGATCGAAGTGGGCGTGGATATCGGCTGGTGTCATGGCTGAATGATAAGGAGGTGCCACCGGCCCACCGGGCCCTGCGCTGACGAGCACGCATGCATGCAGGGCCGGCGCCTGCGCGGTGCGGGCGGGAGCATGTCGCAGTATCGGGCCGCAGGGCCCGCGTGCGGTGTCAAAAAGCTCTGTCTAGAGAGCTGCGTCGATGCGGACAGGTGAGGACGGATGGGGAAGGATGCAGGTCCATCCTGCGCCGCGGTCGCCACGACCGCTGCCAGCCCAAGTTGCCAGCGCGCCAGTGCCCCAAAGCACCGATCAGCGCAACTCCCGCGCCTCCACATCGGTCACCTGGGCCGCACCGGGCAGGATGCCGCCCCGACGCGATGCTGCTGGGTCGTCCACACCATCGCCGTGCTCCGACGCATGCTGCGGGCCGGCCGGCGCCCCCGACGACCAGCGCTGGGTGGAGCGGAACGCGGTGCTGAAGCCGGTGCGCGGGTCCATGCGCATGACCCAGGGGGTGACGGGCCTGCCGGTGAGCCGGGCCCAGCCTGCGCGCAATGCCCAGACCAGCGCCAGCACCATGACACCCGCGAGCAGGCTCAAGAACAGCACCAGGCCCAGCGCCACCAACACCAGGCGCACCACAAAACGCAAAACCCCTGCAACAAATTCGTTCAAACGACACCTCTCCTTCACAACTGCGCCAACGCCGCCCGGGCCTCGTGAGAGCCCCGGGCGGCGTGCGCGTTCAACACATCAGCGTGTCAGCCCTGCGCTGCGGCGCCGAACTGAAAGACACCGGGCTCCAGCACCGGGTTCACCGTGACCGGGATCACGCTCTTGGGCGGGAAGCGACCTTCCAGCAGCAGCTTGGACAGCGGGTTCTCCAGCCGCTGCTGGATCGCCCGCTTGAGCGGCCGCGCACCGAACACCGGGTCGAACCCCACCTTGGCCAATTCTGCCAAGGCTGCGTCCGACACCTGCAAGTCCAAATCCATCTTGGCCAGCCGGGATTGCAGCTGCTGCAGCTGGATCTTGGCGATGGCGGCGATGTGCTGCGCGTCCAGGCCATGGAACACCACGGTCTCGTCGATGCGGTTCAGGAACTCGGGGCGGAAGTGGTTCTTGAGCTCGCCCCACACCGCTTCCTTGATGTCCTCGGCGTCCTGCCCCACCATGGCCTGGATCAGGTGCGAGCCGATGTTGCTCGTCATCACGATCACCGTGTTCTTGAAGTCCACGGTACGGCCCTGCCCATCCGTCAGGCGGCCATCGTCCAGTACCTGCAGCAGCACGTTGAACACATCGGGGTGGGCCTTTTCCACCTCGTCGAGCAGCAGCACGCTGTAGGGCTTGCGGCGCACGGCTTCGGTCAGGTAGCCGCCCTCCTCGTAGCCCACGTAGCCGGGCGGCGCGCCGATCAGGCGGGCCACCGAATGCTTCTCCATGAACTCGCTCATGTCGATGCGAATCAGGTGGTCTTCGCTGTCGAACAAGAAGCCCGCCAGCGCCTTGCACAGCTCGGTCTTGCCCACGCCTGTGGGGCCCAGGAACAGGAACGAGCCCGTGGGCCGGTTCGGGTCCGACAAGCCCGAGCGCGAGCGGCGGATGGCGTTGGCCACGGCGGCAATCGCCTCTTCCTGGCCGACCACGCGCTCGTGCAGCTTGTCTTCCATCTGCAGGAGCTTGTCCTTTTCGCCCTGCAGCATCTTGGACACGGGAATGCCCGTGGCGCGGCTCACCACTTCGGCGATCTCTTCGGCGCCCACCTGCGTGCGCAGCAGGCGGCGCGGGGCAGGAGCACCGTCCTTGCCATCCTCTTGCGCCTGCGCTTCTTTCAGCTGGCGCTCCAGGTCCGGCAGCTTGCCGTACTGCAGCTCGGCCACCTTGTTGAAGTCGCCCTTGCGGGTGAACTCCTCGATCTGGAACTTGAGCTTGTCGATGGCTTCGCGCACGTGCGCGCTGCCCTGGGCCTGGGCCTTTTCGGCCTGCCAGATCTCGTCGTAGTCGGCGATCTCCTTTTGCAACTTGGCGATCTCTTCCTCGATCAGCCCAAAGCGCTTGAGCGACGACTCGTCCTTCTCGCGGCGCACGGCCTCGCGCTCGATCTGCAGCTGGATCAGGCGGCGGTCCAGGCGGTCCATGACCTCGGGCTTGGAGTCCATCTCGATCTTGATCTTGGAGGCAGCCTCGTCGATCAGGTCGATGGCCTTGTCGGGCAAAAAGCGGTCGGTGATGTAGCGGTGGCTCAGCTCGGCCGCGGCCACGATGGCCGGGTCGGTGATGTCCACGCCATGGTGCACCTCGTATTTTTCCTGCAGGCCGCGCAGGATGGCGATGGTGGCCTCCACCGTCGGCTCGCCCACCAGGATCTTCTGGAACCGGCGCTCCAGCGCAGCGTCCTTCTCGATGTACTTGCGGTATTCGTCGAGCGTGGTGGCACCCACGCAGTGCAGCTCGCCGCGCGCCAGCGCCGGCTTGAGCATGTTGCCCGCGTCCATCGCTCCCTCGCCCTTGCCGGCGCCCACCATGGTGTGCAGTTCGTCGATGAAGACGATGGTCTGGCCCTCGTCCTTGGCCAGCTCGTTGAGCACGGCCTTGAGGCGCTCTTCGAACTCGCCGCGGTACTTGGCACCGGCCAAGAGGGCGGCCATGTCCAGGCTGAGCACGCGCTTGCCCTTGAGCGATTCGGGCACCTCGCCGGCCACGATGCGCTGGGCCAGGCCTTCGACGATGGCGGTCTTGCCCACGCCGGGCTCGCCGATGAGCACGGGGTTGTTCTTGGTGCGGCGCTGCAGCACCTGGATGGCGCGGCGGATCTCGTCGTCACGGCCGATCACGGGGTCCAGCTTGCCGATGCGGGCGCGCTCGGTCAGGTCCATGCAGTACTTGGCCAGGGCGCCGCGCTGGCCCTCGGCCTCGGCGCTGTCCATCTTCTGGCCGCCGCGCACCGCGTCGATGGCGGTCTCCAGGCTCTTGCGGGTCAGGCCGTTTTCCTTGGCGATGCGCGCCGCCTCGCCCTTGCTGTCGATCACGGCCAGCAGGAACAGCTCGCTCGCGATGAACTGGTCGCCGCGCTTGATGGCTTCCTTCTCGGTGGCCTGCAGCACGCGGCCGAGCTCCGGGCCGCCCTGCACCTGGTCGTTGCCCTGCACCTGGGGCAGGCGCTGCACAGCGGACTCTGCCGCGGCCAGCAAACCTTGCACATTGACGCCAGCGCGCTGCAGCAGCGCCCGCGGGCCGTCGTCCTGGCGCAGCATGGCCACGATGACGTGGACGGGCTCGATGTAGGCGTGGTCACTGCCCAGGGCCAGGGTCTGGGCGTCGCTCAGGGCTTCTTGAAACTTGGTGGTGAATTTGTCGAGACGCATGGGTGAATGTCCTCCGAATTGCAGACCAATTGGGGCGGGAAATGCCCGATTTCAAGACAGTCACCTCGCCCGGGGATGACGTGGATCAGCAAAATCTCCTGAGTGCACCGCATCCCGTTGCTATATTTTTAATAGCTTCCAGCGCTTATCACAAGCGCGGCAGAGGCATTTTTGACCTGAAATACCCTGCTTGCACCCATGCGCCACGTGCACTGCGGCCGGAAGGCGGCCGGAAGGCGGCCTGGGGTAGCGCCGGGCAGCCCTATGCGTTGGGCGCCGTGATGCCCCAGCGTGCCAGCGCCGCGTCGTCGCTCACCCGCGCATCCACCCAGCGGGCGCCCTGCGGGGTTTCTTCCTTCTTCCAGAACGGCGCCTGGGTCTTGAGGTAGTCCATCAGGAATTCGCAGGCCTGAAAGCTCTGGCCGCGGTGCGCGCTGGTCACGGCCACCAGCACGATCTGGTCGAGCGGCTGCAGCAGCCCCACGCGGTGGATGATGCGGGCGCCGAAGATGTCGAAGCGGCGAAGCGCCTCGTCCACCATGGCCTCGATGGATTTTTCGGTCATGCCGGGGTAGTGCTCCAGCTCCATGGACGACACGGCATCGCCTTCATTGCGATCGCGCACCGTGCCGATGAAACTGCAGACGGCCCCCACGCCCTTGTTGTGGCTGCGCAGCGCGGCGATTTCGGTGGACAGGTCGAAGTCCTGCGTCTGGATGGAAACGCGGGGCGACGCCATGGTGACGGCACCCGGGGGCAAGTCGCGCGGCGTGGTCATGGCGAGCGGTGCAGCCGGGGCGCGGCCAGCAGGGCGAGCTCTTCTTCGACCACTTTGTTCAACTGCGCGAGCGCCGGCTTTGGCGGCAGCTGGGCCAGCAGCGCCTGCAGGCGCGTCACGTCGCCCACGGTCGGGGCCACCTTGATCTGGGCGATGGCGGCGTCGATGTTGCCGCCCTGCACCAGCGCCAGGACTTTGCCGGGCCATTCACTTTTGGGTTTTGCCATGGAGGATGTGTGATTGTCTGTACGATGGGCCCGCACTTTACCCCCAGTGCCCGCTCGCAGGGCGCTTCCCCACCTCCATGGCCACGCAAACCATCACCACCGACCTCTACAAGCTCTACCCTTCGCCGCGCAATGCGCACAAGGACGTGTTCGAACACCAGGTCTTCGTGCCCTACCCTTACGCCATCATCGACCTCGATGTGATGGACCTGGCGGGCAAGACCACGCTGTTCGCGGCGTGCCGGCTGTCGGACATGAAGATGGGCCAGGTGGTGAGCTTCGAGCTGCCTGCCGACCAGGCCCGGTTCGAGCGCCTGTTCACGCCCGATTGAGCGAGACGCCCATGGATGACGACAACCAGATCCACGTCCCGCCCTCCTTCATGGCCGTGTACAGCGACACCCGCAACCGGCTGACGGAGAAGCCCGCCGTGGTGCGCACCCGCTACGAGCTGTGCGAGGACCTGGCGGGCCACCTGGTGGAGCATGCGCAGACGCTGTACCACGTGCAGGCGCCGTCGGAGGCCGAGATCTTGCGGCGCATCCACGCCGGGCTGTGCAGCGCCGAATCGGGCGTGTCGGTGGCCGAGGCGACGTGGATCGTCACGCGCCTGGCCGAGATGCTGAACTGGCCCTGCCCGGAGCTGCTGCCACCGCCGCCTGCCGAGGATCCATCGAACCCAGCCGAGGCACCCGCAGCAAGCGGGGGGCCCTGAGGCCTGCTGCGCTCGCTACAGCAAGCCGCGACGAACACCCCAAGGCGCCGCGCTGGCCTTCATCAGCCCGCTGCCTGCCGTGGCGTCCATCAGACAGCTTTTTGCAGGCGCGTCGCTATACTGCGCCCCATGCCCACGCACCGCACTTGTGCCCTGATCACCGCTCCCGCGGTGGCCTTGCAGTGCGTGGTCAAAGCCAAAAAACCAGAGCTCATCTGACCGGAGCTGTGGTTCCGTCCGGATGAGCGACGGAACCACCTGGTAGAGAAATCCCGCTTTCTTTTTCTTCCCTCCCCGGCATTCCGCGCGTTCTTTTTCGGACGGTTCTTCCCTTGGTCGAACCCTGAAAGAACCCTGCGCATGCCCACACTGACGACACCTTCTTCCGCTGCCCTCACCACTACACCCGAGGTCACACTCCCTGCGCCCACCCGCACCATCTTCAGCGGGCTGTGGATCGCCCTGGTCACGCCGTTCAAGGACGGTGCCGTGGACCATCCGGCCCTGGCCGCCCTCACCACCCGACTATGTGCCGACGGTGTTGCGGGCTTCGTGGCCTGCGGCTCGACCGGCGAGGCGGCGGCCCTCGACAAGGCCGAGCAATTGCAGGTGCTGGAGACCGTGCTGGGCGCCGCCCAGGGGTTGCCCGTGGTGATGGGCCTGTCGGGCTACCACCAGGGCCAGATGCTGGAGCAGGTGCGTGCGCTGGCGCACTACCCGGTGGCGGGCCTGCTGGTGTCCGCCCCCCACTACATCCGCCCCTCGCAGGAAGGCCTGCTGCACTGGTTCCGCACGCTGGCCGACGCCAGCGCGGTGCCCGTGCTGATCTATGACATTCCCTACCGCACGGGTGCCACGATCAGCACCGAGACGCTGCTGGCGCTGGCGGCGCATCCGCGCATCCAGGGCATCAAGGACTGCGGTGGCAGCCCCGCCAAGACGCAGGCCCTGATCGCCGATGGCCGGCTGCAGTTGCTGACGGGCGAAGACGCGCAGATCTTCCATACGCTGGCCCTGGGCGGCGCCGGCGCCATCTCGGCCAGCGCGCACTGGCAGACACCCCAGTTTGTGGAGTTGACGGCTTTGCTGCGCTCAGGCGACCTGCCCGCAGCCCGCCCGATGTGGCAAGCCTTGCAACCCTGGGTGGAGGCATGTTTTGCCGAGCCCAACCCGGCCCCGCTCAAGGCGATGCTGGCGCATGCGGGGTGGATGCGCAGCGAACTGCGCGCGCCGATGATGCCGGCCTCGAAGGCGCTGCAAGATCGTTTGCAGGCGCTTTGAGGTGACTGGCCGCGCGCGAGAAAGTGCGCCCGGCTAACCGCCCGTCACCGGCGGAAAGAACGCCACCTCGGCGCCATCGGCCAGGATGGCGGATTCATCGCTCAAGGTCTGATCGAGCGCCATGCGCACGGCCCGGCCGCGCGCCAGGCTGCTGGCGTGGGCCCCGCCGCGTGCAATCAGTTCGTCGCGCAGGGCACCCAGCGTGGCGGCAGAGGTCTCGACCGCCTCGCTGCCGTGCCCAATGGCCTCGCGGATGGAGGCGAAGTAACGCACAGAGATCTTCTTCATCCCAGAAGCTCCGAGAAAGCGATGAACCGCACCGTATCGCCAGCGGCAATCGTCTGGCCCGCCGGGTTGTCCACCACGCCATGGCCCCAAGCGGCCGAGGTGAGCACGCCCGAGCTCTGGTTGGCGAACAGGTCGAGCCCGCCGGCTGCGTTGTGCCGCACGCGCAGGAATTCGCGGCGTTTGTCGGCTTTGGGCCAGTTGAAATCGGCGCGGGCAGCGATGGACCTGGGGGCAACGTCCTGCACGCCCTGCAGGCGCAGCACGAACGGCCGCACCAGCAGTGCAAAGGTCAGAAAGCTCGATACGGGGTTGCCGGGCAGGCCCATGAAGTGCGCAGCGCCCTCTGCCCGCGGGATCTGGCCGTAGGCGAACGGCTTGCCGGGCTTCATGGCGATCTGCCACAGGTCAAGGCGGCCCAGCGACTCGACAGCGGGCTTGATGTGGTCTTCTTCGCCCACCGACACCCCGCCGCTGGTGAGGATGAGGTCGTGGTCTGCGCTGGCGCTGCGCAGCGCCTGTACCGTCGCGTCGCGCCGGTCCGGGACGATGCCCAGGTCGGTCACCTCGCAGCCCAGGCGCTGCAGCATGGCGCGCAGAAAGAACCGGTTGCTGTTGTAGATGGCGCCGGGGCGCATCTGCTCGGGCGGCACCTCGCCGGGCATCACCAGTTCGTCGCCGGTGGAAAACAGCGCCACGCGCGGCCGGCGTGCGACCTGCAGCACGTGCAGGCCGATGCTCGCCGCCAGGCCCAGCTCGGCGGGCGACAGGCGCGTACCCCGCGCCAGCACCACGGCACCGCGGGTGATGTCTTCGCCGGCGCGCCGGATCCACAGGCCGGGCTGGGGCACGGCGTTGATGCGCACGCTGCCCTGGTCCGGCAGGGCTTCGCAGTCTTCCTGCATCAGGATGGCGTCGGCGCCCTCGGGCACCGGCGCGCCGGTGAAGATGCGCGCTGCCGTGCCGCTTTGCAGCGGCTCGCCCGCGCTGCCCGCGGCAATGCGCTGCGAGACCGGCAGCACCGTGCCCGCCGCGGGCACGTCGGCCCGGCGCACCGCGTAGCCGTCCATGGAGCTGTTGTCCTGCGGGGGCACGTGCAGCGCCGAGACGCAGTCCTGCGCCAGCACGCGGCCGTCGGCGTCGAAGGTGGAGACCGCCTGCGTGGCTGTCGGCGGCACGGCGTGCGCCAGCAGCTCGGCCAGCGCGTCGTCCAGGGATTTGAGGGGGCGGTTCATGGTGGTGGTGATTCCCGTCGCTTGAATGGGACTACATCCCCGCCCCGTAGAGCTCTTCGTTGTACTCGAACCGCTGTTCGTTCTGCACCAGCCAGTCCACCACCGCGGACGGGGCGTTGAGGTCGAGCAGGGGCAGTTGCGTGGGCACCGTGAGCGCACCGGGCGCGTCGGTGGCGACAGCCACCACGAAGTCGTCCTCGGGGTAGCGCACGGGCTTGGCCGTCTGGCCGGCTTCGGGCGCGCGCCAGACTTCGATCTTGAGCAGGTCGCTGTCCTTGAAGCCTTCCACCAGCACCCAGTCCACGCCCGCGTACAGCTCGGCGATCAGGTGGTGCACCGAGAGCGTGGCAGGGCGCTCGAACTCGCGCACCAGCATCAGGCGCTTGTCGGACGCCGCCACCACTTCGAACGCACCGGCCTCGCGGTGGCGGTAGGTGTCCTTGCCGGGGTGGTCCACGTCGAAGCTGTGGTGCGCGTGCTTGACCACCGACACCCGCAGCCCGCGCAAGCGCAGCTCGGGGATGAGTTGCTCGACCAGCGTGGTCTTGCCACTGCCGGAGAAGCCTGCAAAACCGATCACCTTCATCCATCGCTCCTTGCGGTCGCTACATTTTCAATAGCTGCTTACGCATGCCTATCAAGCGGTAGCGGCCATTTTTATGCTCAATAACGCTCTGCAGCGCTGCTCTCGGGGCCGTCAAGCCGCGCGGTGGCGGCCAGGCAGCGGTGCCGCGAGGGCCGCGACGGCTGCTTGGCGGCGCCAGCGCGGCGCCGGGCCCTGCCGATCCGCTGAATCCGCCTGCGGTGCCACGGCCAATGCACGCCAGCACCGGGACCCTGCCCCGCTGCGCTGGACTGCTCACTCAGGCGTCATCGCACACCCGCTGGATGTACGCCTTGACCTGGTCCACATCGGCGGGCATCACCTGCACGCGCTTGGGCAGGTCTTCGATGCCCGCGAACTTCTCGGGCCGCTCGGGCGCGTGTCCCAGGGCTTCTTCGATGGTCTCGGCGAACTTGATGGGGAGCGCGGTCTCCAGCACGATCATCGGCACCGACGCGTCGCCACGGTGCTCACGCGCCACCTTCACGCCGTCGGCGGTGTGGGTGTCGATGGTCACGCCATGGCGCTGGTGGGTGTCGCGGATGGTGGCCAGGCGGTCGGCGTGGGTGCTCTTGCCGCTTTCAAAGCCGTACTTGCCCGCCGCATCGGCGAACAGCGGATCGGCGCTCAAATCGAACCGGCCATAGGTCTGCAGCGCAGCGCTGAATAGGGCCTTGGTGCGCTGGCCGTTGCGGCCCAGCAGGTCGAAGATGAACCGCTCGAAGTTGCTGGCCTTGCTGATGTCCATCGAGGGGCTCGACGTCTCGTGTGTGTCGGCCGCCGCGCGCACGCGGTACGAGCCCGTGCGAAAGAACTCGTCGAGCACGTCGTTCTCGTTGGTGGCCACCACCAGCTTGGCGATCGGCAGGCCCATCTGGCGCGCCACATGGCCCGCGCAGACGTTGCCGAAGTTGCCCGACGGCACGGTGAAGCTGACCTTCTGGTCGTTGGTCTCGGTGGCCTGGATGTAGCCCGCGAAGTAGTACACCACCTGCGCCAAGAGGCGCGCCCAGTTGATGGAGTTGACGGTGCCGATCTTGTACTTGCGCTTGAAGTCGAGGTCATTGCTCACGGCCTTGACGATGTCCTGGCAGTCGTCGAACACGCCTTCGATGGCGATGTTGTGGATGTTCTCGTCCTGCAGGCTGAACATCTGTGCCTGCTGGAAGGCGCTCATGCGGCCATGGGGCGAGGTCATGAAGACGCGCACGCCCTCTTTGCCGCGCATGGCGTATTCGGCCGCGCTGCCGGTGTCGCCGCTGGTGGCGCCCAGAATGTTCAGCTCTTCGCCGCGACGCTTGAGTTCATACTCGAACAGGTTGCCCAGCAGCTGCATGGCCATGTCCTTGAAGGCCAGCGTGGGGCCGTTGGACAGGGCTTCGAGCCACAGGCCGTCTTCCAGGTGGCGCAGGGGCACGATCTCGCCGGTGCCGAACACTTCGGCCGTGTACGTCTTGGCGCAGATGGCCTTCAGGTCGGCGGCAGGGATGTCGTCGATGTACAGCGACAGGATCTGGAACGCCAGTTCGGCGTAGCCCTGCTCGTGGTACGCCGTGCGCAGCTTGGTCAGCGTGGCCCCACTGATCTTGGGGTACTGCTCGGGCAGGTACAGGCCGCCGTCGGGCGCCAGGCCTTCGAGCAGGATGTCGCAGAAATGCTTGCGGTCGGCATGGCCGCGGGTGGAGATGTACAGCATCAGTTCAGTTCCTCCTTGCGGATGCGCGTGATGGGCGCCAGCACCGTGGGCAGCGCCTGCATCTGGGCGATGACGGCGTCCATGGTGCCTTCGCGGGTGTCGTGCGTCAGGATGATCAGGTCGGTCTGGGTGGAGCCTTCGCCCCCCACTTCGTCGGCTTCGCGCTGCAGCACCGCGTCGATGCTCACGCCGGCTTCGGCCAGCAGGCCGGTGACCTTGGCCAGCACGCCGGCCTGGTCGGCCACGCGAAGGCGCAGGTAGTAGCTGGTGACCACTTCGCTCATCGGCAGCACCGGCAGCGTGCCCATGGCGTCGGTCAGCGTGTGGGCCTGGAAGGCCAGGTGCGGCACGCGGTGCTCGGGGTCGGCCGTGTGCAGGCGGGCGATGTCCACCAGGTCGGCGATCACGGCGCTGGCAGTGGGCTCGCTGCCCGCGCCCTTGCCGTAGTACAGCGTGGTGCCCACGGCATCGCCCTGCACCACCACGGCGTTCATCGCGCCTTCAACGTTGGCGATCAGCCGCTTGGAGGGCACCAGGCTCGGGTGCACGCGCAGCTCCACGCCCTTGTCGACGCGCTTGGTGATGCCCAAGAGCTTGATGCGGTAGCCCAGCTGCTCGGCGTACTTGATGTCGGCAGCACCCAGCTTGGTGATGCCTTCGACGTAGGCCTTGTCGAACTGCACCGGGATGCCGAAGGCGATCGCGCTCATCAGCGTGACCTTGTGCGCGGCGTCCACGCCTTCGATGTCGAAGGTAGGGTCGGCCTCGGCGTAGCCCAGGCGCTGCGCTTCTTTCAGCACCACGTCGAAGTCCAGGCCCTTGCTGCGCATCTCCGACAGAATGAAGTTGGTGGTGCCGTTGATGATGCCGGCGATCCACTGGATGCGGTTGGCGGTCAGGCCTTCGCGCAGCGCCTTGATGATGGGGATGCCACCGGCCACGGCGGCCTCGAAGGCCACCATCACGCCCTTGGCCGATGCGGCCGCGAAGATCTCGGTCCCGTGCACGGCCAGCAGCGCCTTGTTGGCGGTGACCACGTGCTTGCCGGCGGCGATGGCCTCGAGCACCAGCGCACGGGCGATGCCGTAGCCGCCGATGAGCTCGATGACGATGTCGATGTCGGGGTTGGCGATGATGGCGCGGGCGTCGTTGACCACCTCGATGCCGTCACCCACCGCGGCCCGGGCACGGTCCACGTCGAGGTCGGCCACCATGGTGATCTCGATGCCGCGGCCGGCGCGGCGGCGGATTTCTTCCTGGTTGCGCTGGAGCACGTTGAACACGCCGCTGCCGACGGTGCCGATGCCCAGAAGGCCTACTTGGATGGGTTTCATGGTCATAAATCAGGGTTTCTTGGAAACGGGTGTGGGGGGCAGGACCACCTTGGTGACGTAGGCGGGCAGTTGCCAGGCGCCGCCGGCAAAGCCGCGGCACATGCTGTCGCTGGACTCCTCGGTCAGCACGAAGCCTTTGCCGTCGAAGTGCCATACCTGCAGGGACCAGCAGTCACCGATGCCGCGTCCTTTCATGGAGGCGCGGATCGAGCCGTCTGCCGCATCGAATTCGCCTTCGGCGTCGAGTTGCTGCGGCTGGTAGGGCGGGCGGTCGTTGGCCAGCCAGTTCAGTGCACCGAAATTGTAGGCGCCCATGGCGCAGGGGATGGACAGCAGGACCTTGCGGTCTGTGAGGCGATACACCTGCACGTCGGCGGGCTTGGGCGCATCGCCATTGCAGCGCTCGGACACTTCCTTCGCGTCGATGGCGGACAGCAGTGGCCTGGCCAGCGCAGCGTCGCCCTTGCGTTCGGGCAATGGGCGCACGGCCGTAACCACCGGCACGGGCACGGCGGGCAGCACCGACGACTCGGCCTGGGTGCCGCGCCGCGCCAGCGCACCCGGCGTTCCCACACGGCCCTGGGCCTCGTCCATCTTGAGCAGCACCGCGCTGGCACCGGCCAGCGACAGCGTCCACTGGTCTTTGCCAGACGTGACCGTGGCTTGATCGTTCTTCAGCAGCTCTTGCAGCAGACGCGGCACCTGGCCCGCCGGCACGCGGGCATTGTCATGACCTTCCAGGTCGCGCAGCGAGAGTTTGCCCACCCGCAGCTCCAGCGCTGCCAGCCCGATCTTTTCGCTATAGACCTGCAGGTCCATCTGCACCGGAGTGTTGGGACCCGCCTTTCGCGTCAGGAGGATGGAGACGGGTTCGGAGTCACCGGCTTCCGACTGGTAGCCCGATGCACGGCAGGTGCGGGTGTTGTCGCATTGCAGCGCCCAGTCCTTGTGCTGGAAGCTGACACCGTCTGTCGGGGGTTCTGCGGCGTGTGCGGGCAGCCAGGGTGCGGACAGGGCCAGCGCACACGCCAGCACGCCTCCTGCCCGAACACCGGCAAAGCGTATGCGCATCAAAGCCTCTTCACCCGGCGGCGCGCCACTCAGGCCGCGGCTGAGGCTACCGCAGCAGCAGCAGCCTGCTTGCGCTTGCGGTACTGCTCCAGGAAGCGCGCCACCCGGCCGATGGCGTCGCGCAGGTCGTCCTCGTGGGGCAGGAACACGATGCGGAAGTGGTCGGGAGCCGCCCAGTTGAAGCCGGTGCCCTGCACCAGCATGACCTTGGTTTCCTGCAGCAACTCCAGAAAGAACTGCTGGTCGTCCTCGATGGGGTACACAGCCGGGTCCAGGCGCGGGAACATGTACAGCGCCGCCTGGGGCTTGACGCAGGTCACGCCAGGGATGGCGGTGATGAGCTCGTACGCCAAGTCGCGCTGCTTGCGCAGGCGGCCGCCCTCGCCCACCAGCTCGTTGATGCTCTGGTAGCCGCCCAGCGCCGTCTGCACGGCCCACTGGCCGGGCACGTTGGCGCACAGGCGCATGTTCGAGAGCATGTTCAGGCCCTCGATGTAGTCCTTAGCAGGCTTCTTGTCGCCCGACACCACCAGCCAGCCAGCGCGGTAGCCGCAAGAGCGGTAGCTCTTGGACAGCGAGTTGAACGTGAGCGTGAGCACGTCCTGGCTCAGCGAGCCGATGGCCGTGTGCTTCGTGCCGTCGTACAGCACCTTGTCGTACACCTCGTCCGCAAAGATCACGAGGCCGTGTTCGCGGGCGATGGCGACGATGCCCTTGAGCAGGTCGTCCGAATACAGCGCGCCGGTGGGGTTGTTGGGGTTGATGACCACGATGCCCTTCGTGCGGGGCGTGATCTTGGCGCGGATGTCGGCCAGGTCGGGCATCCAGCCGTTGGCCTCGTCGCACAGGTAGTGCACCGGTGTGCCGCCCGACAGGCTGGCCGCAGCCGTCCACAGCGGGTAGTCGGGCGAGGGCAGCAGCAGTTCGTCGCCGTTGTCCAGCAGCGCGTTGGTGGCCATGACGATGAGTTCGCTGGCGCCGTTGCCCAGGTAGATGTCGTCAAGCGCCACGCCCTTGATGCCCTGCTTTTGCGTCTCGTGCATCACGGCCTTGCGCGCGGCAAAGATGCCCTTGCTGTCCGAATACCCTGCCGAGTTGGGCAGGTTGCGGATCATGTCCAGCTGGATCTCTTCCGGCGCATCGAAACCGAACACCGCCAGGTTGCCGATGTTGAGCTTGATGATCTTGTGCCCGTCTTCCTCCATCTGCTTGGCCGCGTCCATGATGGGCCCCCGGATGTCGTAGCAGACGTTGGCGAGCTTGGCGGATTTCTGGACGGTTTTCATGCGCTGACAGTGGAGGAGTAAGGTCAGGTGGCGGGCCAGAGCGGCGGGCACCTTGGCGAACCTATAATTTGACCACAGATCAGATGCACCACCGGCCCCTTCGCCGGAAGGCCCGCTGCCACACCGCCGCTCGCCACGGCCCCACCCGACACCCATGAAATTCCAGCCCGACCGCTCGAACGCCCAAACCATCAGCGGATACGGCCCCGGCTGGATCGGCGTGGACGCCGAGAAGATCACCCACAGCGTCATCCTGGGCTCCAACGGCCTGCGGCAAGCCTGGCCCTGCACGCGTTTCGAAGACCTTACGGCGGAGCACTTCGCCCAGCTGGCCGGTCTGGACGCAGAACTCGTCATCTTTGGCAGCGGCACGCGCAACCGCTTTCCGCCCCCCGCGTGGCTCGCGCCGCTGATCGCCCGCCGGCTGGGCCTGGAAACCATGGACACCGCGGCCGCCTGCCGCACCTACAACATCCTGGCAAGCGAAGGCCGCAACGTGGTCGCCGCCCTGCTGCTGGAAAGTTGACACTGGCCCCGCCAGATCGGCGCGCGACACGCCGGCCTTTCAGGGCGCCCGGCGGCCCCACCCCTTGCGGGAAAGGGTTGGACACACAGTCTTACATTTGGTTAGCAATCGATTTCGGAGTAAAATCACGGGTTGCGGTCGGGGGCACTCACAAGAGCAATAACACACCCGCTTCCCCCGGCTTATCAACGACTACATCCTGAGAGATTGAAGTGATATGGCGATCGTTGTCAACAAACCCCTCCCCGAATTTGAAGCCAACGCGACCGGTGGACTCAAGGTTTCCAATACCACCCACCTTGGCCAGATCATGGTGCTCTACTTCTATCCCAAGGACAACACGCCGGGCTGCACCACGGAAGCCATGCAGTTCCGCGACAAGTACAAGGACTTCGTGAAGGCCGGCGCCGCCGTGTTCGGCGTGTCGCGCGACAACATGAAGTCGCACGACGACTTCAAGGAAAAGCTGGAGCTGCCCTTCGAGCTCATCGCAGACACCGAAGAGAAGATGTGCCACATGTTCGGCGTGGTCAAGAACAAGATCATGTACGGCAAGAAGGTCAAGGGCATCGAGCGCAGCACCTTCCTCGTCGGCCCGGATGGCATCCTGGTCCAGGAATGGCGCGGCCTGAAGGTCCCCGGCCACGTGGACGAAGTCCTCAAGGCCGTGAAGTCCATCAAGGCCCTGAAAAAAGCCGCCTGACAGCAGATTGCACGGGAACACAGCGCGTCCAAGCCACAGCTCTGCGGTTTTGCCCAAGCCCGACATCCGGAATAGGCATAATGGTTTGATGCTCCTGGTTCCCGCAACGCCTATCACCCCCTCACGCAAAGCCGCCTTGGTCTCCAGGCGGCTTTTTGCTTTCTGAGTTTCCGATATTCCCACCGTCACTGACCGAGGCCCTGTCACCATGCCCCTGCCCCCAGCCCCCAGCCGGCGCGCCGCCCTCCTCGCCCCCGAAGCCTACGATGTGACCGCCCGCCCCGGCAAAGCGGCCTCCACGGCCACCGCCGCAGACGCAGCCGATGCAGTCGGCTCGGCGCCCGAGGTGGCGACACCGGCAGCACGCACCACAACCCGCAAGACAGCTGCCGAACGCACAGCCTCCTTGCAGGTCGTGTCCAGCGCCACACCCGCAACGCCTGCCACCACGGCAGAGCGCACCGGCACGCGCAGCAGTAGCACCAGCCGCACCGAGCCCACCGCCGCGGTGGAGGCCCGCAGCCCCGCCCGCAAGACGCCTGCACGCACCACGGCTGCTTCTGCCGGCGCAGCAGCCCCCGCCGTGGCCGCCCCGGCGGCTGCAGCAGCACCATCGGCCAGCCGCAGCAAGCGCAGCAAGCCCCAGGGCCCGACCAAGCTGTTCGTGCTGGACACCAATGTGCTGCTGCACGACCCCACCAGTCTGTTCCGCTTCGAAGAGCACGACATCTTCCTGCCGATGATCGTGCTGGAAGAGCTCGACGGCCACAAGAAGGGCATGACCGAAGTCGCCCGCAACGGCCGCCAGACCAGCCGCTCGCTGGACGCACTGGCCGGCGTGCAGGGCGCCGACATCGGGCGTGGGCTGAAGCTCGACTCCACCGGGCAGCGCGCTGCCGGCGGCTGCCTGTACTTCCAGACCGCACCACTGGACTACAGCCTGCCCACCAGCCTGCCGCAAGGCAAGGCAGACAACCAGATCCTGGGCGTGGTCGAGGCCCTGCGCAAGGAGCACGCACCGCGCGAAGTGGTGCTGGTGTCCAAGGACATCAACATGCGCGTCAAGGCGCGCGCGCTGGGCCTGAACGCCGAGGACTACCAGAACGACAAGACGCTGGAAGACGGTGACCTGCTGTACGCCGGCGTGCTGGCGCTGCCGCCCGACTTCTGGGCCAAGAGCGGCAAGAACGTCGAGAGCTGGCAGAGCGGCGCGCACACCTACTACCGCATCGGCGGGCCCATCGTGCCCCAGCTGATGATCAACCAGTTCGTGTACTTCGAAGCCCCCGGCGAGCCCAGCCTGTTCGCCCGCGTGAGCGAGATCCGCGAAAAGACGGCCGTGCTGCAGACCCTCAAGGACTACGGCTCGGCCAAGCACGCGGTGTGGGGCGTGACCACGCGCAACCGCGAGCAGAACTACGCCATGAACTTGCTCATGGACCCCGACATCGACTTCGTGACCCTGACCGGCACGGCCGGTACCGGCAAGACCCTGCTGGCCCTGGCCGCGGGCCTGACGCAGGTGCTGGACGACCGCCGCTACACCGAGATCATCATGACCCGCGCCACGGTGAGCGTGGGCGAGGACATCGGCTTCCTGCCCGGCACCGAAGAAGAAAAGATGGGCCCCTGGATGGGTGCGCTGGACGACAACCTGGAGTTTTTGGCCAAGGGCGACGGCGGCAATGCCGGCGAGTGGGGACGCGCCGCCACCAACGAGCTCATCCGCAGCCGCATCAAGATCAAGAGCATGAACTTCATGCGCGGGCGCACCTTCCTGAACAAGTACGTGATCATCGACGAGGCGCAGAACCTGACGCCCAAGCAGATGAAGACCCTGATCACCCGCGCTGGCCCCGGCACCAAGATCATCTGCATGGGCAACCTGGCGCAGATCGACACGCCGTACCTGACCGAAGGCTCCTCGGGCCTGACCTATGCGGTGGACCGCTTCAAGGGCTGGCCGCACAGCGGGCACATCACGCTGGCGCGCGGTGAGCGCTCACGCCTCGCAGACTTCGCCAGCGAGGTACTCTGACGAACTGCACTGCTCCACAATGAAAAGGCCCCTGCCGATGGCAGGGGCCTTTTCATTTCCGACCTGTGAAGTGGGCGCGGCCCCGCCAGCGCTCCCGTGCAAGGGCCGCCCCGCCGCACTGGGAGCGTCCCCCTGGGGGGATGGCGCGAAGCGCCTCAGGGGGTTCAATAATCATCACCGCCGCTGCCCATGGCCAGGTTCTCGAAGCGGGTCTGGTTCTTCTGGAAGAACAGCTTCACGGTGCCGGTGGGGCCGTTACGCTGCTTGCCGATGATGACCTCGGCCACGTTGGGCTCCTTGCTGTCCTTGTTGTAGTAGTCGTCGCGGTAGATGAACATGATGATGTCGGCATCCTGCTCGATGGCGCCGGATTCGCGCAGGTCGGACATCATGGGGCGCTTGTCGGTGCGCTGCTCGACCGAGCGGTTGAGCTGCGACAGCGCGATCACCGGGCACTGCAGCTCCTTGGCCAGCATCTTGAGACCCCGGGAGATTTCGCCCAGCTCGGTGGCGCGGTTGTCGGAGCTGCCGGCACCCGATCCGCTCATGAGTTGCAGGTAGTCGACCACGATGAGCCCGAGCTTGCCGCACTGGCGCGCCAGGCGCCGGGCGTTGGCCCGCAGCTCGCCGGGCGTGAGGCCCGGCGTCTCGTCGATGTGCAGCGACACGGTGCGCAGCTTCTCGATCGCCTCGGTCAGGCGCGGCCATTCGTCGTCGGTGAGCTGGCCGGTGCGCAGATGCCCCTGGTTCACCCGGCCGATGGAACCCACGATACGCACCGCGAGTTGCGCGGCGCCCATTTCCATCGAGAAGATGGCCACGGGCAGGCCTTCGTTGAGCGCCACGTGTTCGGCGATGTTCACCGCGAACGAGGTCTTGCCCATCGAGGGGCGGGCTGCCAGCACGATCATGTCGCCCGCCTGCAGGCCGGACGTCATGCGGTCCAGGTCGGCAAAGCCGGTGGGAATGCCGGTCACATCCACCGGGTTGTCCGCCATCTCCTGCACCTTGTCGAGCAGGTCGATCACCAGGGTGTCGAGCGATTGGAAGCCCTGCTTGGTGCGTGAGCCTTCTTCGCCGATGGCGAAGATCTTGGCCTCGGCCTCGTCCAGGATGCGCTCCACCGTCTTGCCCTGCGGGTTGAAGGCGTTGGTCGATATCTCATCGCTGGCCGTGACCAGCTTGCGCAAAATGGCGCGCTCGCGAACGATCTCTGCGTAGCGGCGGATGTTGCTGGCACTCGGAACGTACTGGGCCAGGTTGTTCAGATAGGCCAGGCCGCCCATGTCCTGCGCCTTGCCCTGGTTCTTCAGGTGCTCGAAGACGGTGATGACGTCGGCTGGCTTGCTGGCATTGATCAGCGCACCGATGGCCGCGTACACCATCTGGTGCTCGTGGCGGTAGAAGTGGCTCTCCACCAGCAGGTCGCCCACGCGGTCCCAGGCGTTGTTGTCCAGCAGCAGGCCGCCCAGCACGCTGGACTCGGCCTCGATGGAATGCGGCGGCACACGCAGCTGCGCCACCTCGCGGTCTGGCTGCGGCACGGGTGGCTCGAAGCCACTCTCCTCGAGCGGGGGGAAGACTGCTGACATGACGGTTCTCCGGGCAAAGGCTGCATGCAGCTCCCGCACTGGCGGGGCATATGCGGGGATAAGCCTGTGGGTAACTCGTGGACTACCCGTGGGCAACCATGTACAAAAAGTGGTGACCCAAAGACAAAAGCCGCCCGGAGGCGGCCTTTGCAACGGTCACTGGGTGACGATCAGGCGGTTTCGCCGTAGACCGACACGGTGACGTCCACCACCACATCGGTGTGCAGAGCCACGCTGACAGTGCTTTCGCTCACGACCTTGATCGGGCCGTTGGGCAGGCGGATTTGCGACTTGGCCACCTTGTAGCCTTGCTTGTTCAGCTCTTCGGCGATGTCGTGGTTGGTCACGGAACCAAACAGACGGCCGTCCACGCCAGCCTTTTGCGTCAGCTTGACGGTGGTGCCGGCCAGCTTCTCGCCTTGGGCCTGGGCTTCTGCCAGCTTGGCAGCTGCGGCCTTTTCGAGTTCGGCGCGCTTGGCTTCGAACTCTGCCTTGGCGGCTTCGGTGGCGCGGCGGGCGCGGCCAGCGGGGATCAGGAAGTTGCGGGCGTAGCCGTCCTTGACCTTGACGATTTCGCCCAGGTTGCCGAGGTTCACAACCTTGTCGAGCAGGATGATTTGCATGGGTTGTGCTCCTTAGATCTTGTGCTGGTCGCTGTAAGGCACCAGGGCCAGGAAGCGCGCGCGCTTGATGGCGGTGTTCAGCTGACGCTGGTAGATGGCGCGCGTGCCGGTCAGGCGTGCGGGGATGATCTTGCCGTTTTCGGCGATGAAATCGCGCAGCGTGTCGACATCCTTGTAGTCGATTTCTTCAACACCGGTCACCGTGAAGCGGCAAAAGCGCTTGCGCTTGAACAGCAGGGACTGGGTGTTGCGCTTTGGGCGCTTGTCTTTGTTGAACTTCTTGAACGTGGCCATTGCGGACCCCTTGAAAATTAATTTTGTTGAATATCCTGGATGTGCAGCACTGCGGTCTTGCCATTGCGCGGGGTTGCCAGAAATCCACTGAAAGTCCAGAGACTTCCGATGTTCTGCCTTGCCAGACGCTCGGCCATCGCACCAAAGGCGACGGCTTTCATGGCAGCCTTGACTTCGCGGGGGTGGCCTGCCTCGGTTTGCCGGGACTCGTGTTCGAGCCGCAGCGTGAGGGCAGGCAATCCGGCGGGTGTGTAGCGCAGGGCTTCAGCCTCTGCGATACATGCAGTCAAGACTACGCGGTTCTCCACTCCAACGGGCTGGATCAGCGCTCGGCGCGTTCAGTGCGCTCGGCGCGCTCTGGACGGTCACCACGCTCGCCACCGGCGGCTGCGTATTCAGCCTGGCTGGCCTTGCGGGCTTCTTCGCGCTCGACGGTCTTCATCATCGAAGATGGGCCCGTGTCGGCCTTCTTCTTCTGAACCGTCAGGTGGCGCAGCACGGCGTCGTTGAACTTGAAGGCGTGCTCCAGTTCAGCCATCACAGCCTGGTCGGCCTCGATGTTCACGCACAGGTAGTGGGCCTTGGCCAGCTTGTTGATCAGGTACGCCAGTTGACGGCGGCCCCAGTCTTCCACGCGGTGCACCTTGCCACCGCCAGCGGTGATCATGCCCTTGTAGCGCTCCAGCATGGCTGGAACTTGTTCGCTTTGATCCGGATGGATCAACAAAATGATTTCGTAATGACGCATGCAGACTCCTTTTGGATGACACCACCCGCTGCGTCTAGAAGCGGTGTGGCAAGGCAAAGCCGGCAATTATAGACCGACCTTCGCCGCTTGTACACTCACGCCTGCTCGAACGCCTGCGAAATCCCGAAATGTGGCCCCGACCGCCACCCAGGGGCTTGCAAATTGGCCGAGCGGGACGACATGCCTTACAACAAAACGCGCCGGGCCTGGGCACGCAGCCACAAGCCCCTGCGCCGGACCTTGAAATGCCCGGACACGGCCCCACATCCCGCGCGTACCGCTGTTTATCCACCTTCAGATCCCAACATGTCAGACACCAGCCAACCCACTGCACAGACTGCCCCCGCCCCCGAAGAAGTTGAAGCCGCCATGGCTGCCCACGCCTCCGACGAGCTGGCGCGGCTGCAGGGCGAGCTGGCCGAACTCAAGGCCAAGAGCGCCGAGCTGGCCGACCAGTTCCTGCGCGCCAAGGCCGAGGCTGAAAACGCCCGCCGCCGCGCCGAGGACGAAGTCTCCAAGGCCCGCAAGTTCGGCATCGAAAGCTTTGCCGAGAGCCTGCTGCCCGTGGCCGACAGCCTGGACGCCGCGCTGGGCATCAAGGAAGCCACGCCCCAGCAGTTGCGCGAAGGCGCAGACGCCACCTTGCGCCAGCTGACCTCGGCGCTGGAGCGCAACAAGGTGCTGGCCATCAACCCGGAAGCGGGCGCCAAGTTCGACCCGCACCAGCACCAGGCCATCAGCGTGGTACCCCTGCCTGCCGACTCCACCCAGGAGCCCAACACGGTGGTCGCCGTGCTGCAAAAGGGCTATGTGATCGCCGAGCGCGTGCTGCGCCCTGCCCTGGTCACCGTCGCCGCCCCGAAATAAATGGGGGATAACGGCTTGAAGCCAGCCGAGTTATCCACAAGTTACTAGCCATCCAAACCATTCCAGCATCACGGAGAAAAATCATGGGAAAAATCATCGGCATTGACCTGGGCACCACCAACAGCTGCGTGTCCATCATGGAAGGCAACACCACCCGCGTGATCGAAAACAGCGAAGGTGCCCGCACCACGCCGTCGATCGTGGCCTACCAGGAAGACGGCGAGATCCTCGTCGGTGCCTCGGCCAAGCGCCAGGCCGTGACGAACCCCAAGAACACGCTGTACGCCGTCAAGCGCCTGATCGGCCGCAAGTTCACCGAAAAAGAAGTGCAAAAGGACATCGACCTGATGCCCTACAAGATCGTGGCCGCCGACAACGGTGACGCCTGGATCGAAGTGCGCGGCAACAAGCTGTCGGCCCAGCAGGTGTCTGCCGACATCCTGCGCAAGATGAAGAAGACCGCCGAGGACTACCTGGGCGAGCCTGTGACGGAAGCCGTCATCACCGTGCCCGCCTACTTCAACGACGCACAGCGCCAGGCCACCAAGGACGCCGGCCGCATCGCGGGCCTGGATGTCAAGCGCATCATCAACGAACCCACCGCTGCTGCCCTGGCCTTTGGCCTCGACAAGCAGGAAAAGGGCGATCGCAAGATCGCCGTGTATGACCTGGGTGGCGGCACGTTCGACGTGTCCATCATCGAAATCGCGGACGTGGACGGTGAAAAGCAGTTCGAAGTGCTGTCGACCAACGGCGACACCTTCCTGGGCGGCGAAGACTTCGACCAGCGCATCATCGATTTCATCATCGACGAGTTCAAGAAGGAATCGGGCGTCAACCTCAAGAACGACGTCCTGGCCCTGCAGCGCCTGAAGGAAGCGGCCGAAAAGGCCAAGATCGAGCTGTCGAACTCGGCCTCGACCGACATCAACCTGCCGTACGTGACCGCCGATGCGTCGGGCCCGAAGCACTTGAACATCAAGCTGACCCGCGCCAAGCTGGAAGCGCTGGTGGACGAGCTGATCGAGCGCACCATCGCCCCGTGCCGCATGGCCATCAAGGACGCCGGCGTGTCGGTGTCGGACATCCATGACGTGATCCTGGTCGGCGGCATGACCCGTATGCCCAAGGTGCAGGAGAAGGTCAAGGAATTCTTCGGCAAGGAACCCCGCAAGGACGTGAACCCTGACGAAGCCGTGGCCGTGGGCGCCGCCATTCAAGGCCAGGTGCTGTCGGGCGACCGCAAGGACGTGCTGCTGCTGGACGTGACCCCCCTGTCCCTGGGTATTGAAACCCTGGGCGGCGTCATGACCAAGATGATCCAGAAGAACACCACCATTCCGACCAAGTTCGCGCAGACCTACTCCACCGCGGACGACAACCAGCCTGCAGTGACCATCAAGGTCTACCAGGGCGAGCGTGAAATGGCGGCGGGCAACAAGCTCTTGGGTGAGTTCAACCTGGAAGGCATCCCGCCGGCAGCGCGCGGTGTTCCGCAGATCGAAGTGTCGTTCGACATCGACGCCAACGGCATCCTGCACGTCGGCGCCAAGGACAAGGGCACGGGCAAGGAAAACAAGATCACCATCAAGGCCAACTCCGGCCTGTCGGAAGAAGAAATCCAGCAGATGGTGAAGGACGCCGAGCTCAACGCCGCCGACGACAAGAAGAAGCTCGAGCTGGTGCAGGCCCGCAACCAGGGCGAAGCGGCCGTGCACAGCGTGAACAAGAGCCTGACCGAGCATGGCGACAAGCTCGACGCGGGTGAGAAGGACGCGATCACGGCCGCCGTGAAGGCCCTGGAAGACGTCCTCAAGGGCGAGGACAAGGCCGCCATCGACGAGAAGACCACCGCGCTGATGGCCGCCAGCCAGAAGCTGGGCGAGAAGATGTACGCCGAATCGCAGGCTGCGCAAGCGGCACAGGGCGCAGCAGGCGGTGCAGACGCTGCCAGTGGCGGCGCCTCGGCCTCGTCTTCCAAGCCTGCGGACGACGACAACGTGGTCGATGCCGAGGTGAAGGAAGTCAAGAAGGGCTGAGCACGCCCCCGTTGACCCGAGCCGCCGCGCAATGCTCCCAGGGAGCTGCGCGGCGTTCCTGTTCCAACCGGGCTCAGAAAGACCATGTCCAAAAGAGACTTTTACGAAATCCTGGGCGTTCCCAAGAACGCTTCGGATGAAGAGATCAAGAAGGCTTATCGCAAGCTGGCGATGAAGCACCACCCTGACCGCAACCAGGGAGATGCCGCCAAGCCTGCCGAAGAGAAGTTCAAGGAGGCCAAGGAGGCCTACGAGATGCTCTCCGACCCGCAAAAGCGGGCCGCCTACGACCAGTACGGCCATGCGGGTGTGGACCCGAACATGCGCGGCCCCGGCGGCGCGGGTGCCGAGGGCTTCGGCGGCTTTGCCGAGGCGTTTGGCGACATCTTCGGCGACATGTTCGGCCAGCAGGGCGGCCGCGGGCGCGGCGCGGGTGGCCGCCAGGTGTACCGGGGCAACGACCTCAGCTACGCCATGGAAGTCGCGCTGGAAGAGGCCGCCCGCGGCAAGGACGCGCAGATCCGCATCCCCTCGTGGGACAGCTGCGACACCTGCCACGGCAGCGGCGCCAAGCCCGGCACCAGCGCCAAGACCTGCGGCACCTGCCAGGGCTCCGGCACGGTGCAGATGCGCCAGGGCTTCTTCAGCGTTCAGCAGACCTGCCCGCACTGCCGCGGCACGGGCAAGATCATTCCCGAGCCGTGCACCACGTGCCATGGCCAGGGCAAGATCAAGAAGCAAAAGACGCTGGAAGTGAAGATCCCCGCGGGCATCGACGACGGCATGCGCATCCGCAGCACCGGCAACGGCGAGCCCGGCACCAACGGTGGGCCTCCGGGCGACCTGTACATCGAGATCCGCCTGAAGAAGCACGACATCTTCGAGCGTGACGGCGACGACCTGCATTGCCAGGTGCCGGTGAGCTTCATCACCGCCGCCCTGGGCGGCGAGATCGAGGTGCCCACGCTGCAAGGCAAGGCGGCCATCGACATCCCCGAAGGCACCCAGGCCGGCAAGCAGTTCCGCCTGCGCGGCAAGGGCATCAAGGGCGTGCGCGCCAGCTACCCGGGCGACCTGTACTGCCACATCGCGGTCGAGACGCCCGTCAAGCTCACCGAGCACCAGCGCAAGCTGCTGCGCGAGCTGGAAGACTCGCTCAAAAAGGGTGGCGCGCGCCACTCGCCCAGCGGCGAGAGCTGGACGGACCGGTTGAAGAACTTCTTCAGCTGATCCCGCCAGGCATCGAGCCCCTGACAAACAGCCGCACGGCGCCCTCGGGCCCGTGCGGCTTTTTTTCTGCCTGCACGGATAAGCGCACAGGCGATGGACGACATCGCGGTACGCGATGGCCAAGACCCTCCATTTATAGGAAAATAGCGCAACGCCTTCTCCAAACGAGAAGCACAAGATACCCACCGATGAAAAGCTCCGAGCGCAGTTTTGCGCGCCGCATTGATCTGACTTCGCTTCAGCTGTTCGTGGCCGTGTGCGAACTCGGCAGCATCGGCCGGGCGGCGGAGCGAGAGTTCATCGCCGCGTCGGCGGTGAGCAAGCGGCTGTCGGACCTGGAAACCGCCGTGGACACCGCGCTGCTGTACCGCCACAGCCGCGGCGTCACGCTGACACCTGCGGGCGAGAGCCTGCTGCACCACGCGCGCACCGTGCTCTTCGGGCTGGAGCGCATGCAGGGCGAGCTCAGCGAATACGCCGACGGCGTGCGCGGCCATGTGCGCATGCACGCCAACATCTCGGCCATCTTCCAGTTCCTGCCCGAAGACCTGGGCGCGTTCGCGCGCGAGCACAGCCAGATCAAGATCGACCTGCAGGAGCACCTCTCCAGCGACGTGCTGCACGCCGTGCAGGAGGGCGCGGCCGACCTGGGCATCTGCAACGTGAACATGGCAGGCAGCAACGGCGCCACGCAATTGCAAAGCCGCCCCTACCGCGCAGACCGCCTGGTGCTCGTCATGCCCGCAGGGCACGTCCTGTCTGCGCAAGCAGCTATTAATTTTGAAGAAGTCCTGGACTGGGACATCGTGGGCCTGCATGCCAACAGCAGCATCAGCCTGGCCATGCGGGCAGCCGCCGCCGCTGCCAGCCGCCCGCTGCGCCAGCGCATCCAGGTCACGGGGCTCGACGCCATGTGCCGCATGATCGACAACGGCCTGGGCGTGGGCCTGTTGCCCGACCGCGCCTTCGAGCTGATGCGCGGTGTGGGCCGCCTGGTAGCCGTTCCGCTGTCCGACGCCTGGGCCCATCGCGAACTGCGTGTGGTGGCCCGCGATTTCGACGCCCTGCCCGTCACCGCCCGCCTGCTGGCAGAACACCTGGCCCCGCGCGCCTTGTCCACCGAGGCGCCAGAGCCTCGCCACGAAAATCAAACCCCCACCGAAAGAAAAGAGCCACCCATGGGACGCACGCTGTACGACAAGATCTGGGACGAGCACGTCGTCCACACGGAGGAGGACGGCACCTCCATCCTCTACATCGACCGCCACCTGGTGCACGAAGTCACCAGCCCCCAGGCCTTCGAAGGCCTGCGCGAGGCGGGGCGCAAGGTGTGGCGGATGAGCTCCATCGTGGGCACGGCCGACCACAACACGCCCACCACGGGCTGGGAGGCCGGCTACGACGGCATCACCGACCCGATCAGCAAGGAACAGATCACCACGCTGAACGACAACATGGCGCAGATCACGCCGGCGGCGTTCTTCCCCTTCATGCACAAGCGCCAGGGCATCGTGCACGTGATCGGCCCTGAAAACGGCGCCACCCTGCCGGGCATGACGGTGGTGTGCGGCGACAGCCACACCAGCACCCACGGCGCGTTCGGCGCACTGGCCCACGGCATCGGCACCAGCGAGGTCGAGCACGTGATGGCCACGCAGACCCTGCTGGCCAAGAAGGCCAAGAACATGCTGGTGCAGGTCGACGGCACCCTGCCGAAGGGCGTGACCGCCAAGGACATCGTGCTGGCCATCATCGGCAAGATCGGCACGGCGGGCGGCACGGGCTACACCATCGAGTTTGCAGGCTCCGCCATCCGCAGCCTGAGCATGGAAGGCCGCATGACCGTGTGCAACATGGCCATCGAAGGCGGCGCGCGCGCGGGCCTGGTTGCCGTGGACGACAAGACCATCGAGTACGTGAAGGGCCGCCCCCTGTCGCCCACCGGAGTCGAATGGGACCAGGCCGTGGCCTACTGGAAGACGCTGCACTCCGATGCGGATGCGCAGTTCGACACCGTGGTCAAGCTCAACGCCGCCGAGATCCAGCCGCAGGTCACCTGGGGCACATCGCCCGAAATGGTGCTGGGCATCGACGCCCGCGTGCCCGACCCCGACAAGGAAAAGGACGCCAACAAGCGCGGCGCCATCGAGCGTGCGCTCACCTACATGGGCCTGCAACCGGGCAAGCCGATCAACGACATCACCATCGACAAGGTGTTCATCGGCTCGTGCACCAACAGCCGCATCGAAGACATGCGTGAAGCCGCCGCCGTGGTGAAGAACCTGGGCCGCAAGGTCGCCAGCAACGTGAAGCTGGCCATGGTGGTGCCCGGCTCCGGCCTGGTCAAGGAACAGGCCGAGCGCGAAGGCCTCGATGCGATCTTCAAGGCCGCGGGCTTCGAGTGGCGCGAACCCGGCTGCTCGATGTGCCTGGCCATGAACGCCGACCGGCTGGAGCCCGGCGAGCGTTGCGCCTCCACCAGCAACCGCAACTTCGAAGGGCGCCAGGGCGCCGGCGGCCGCACGCACCTGGTGAGCCCCGCGATGGCCGCCGCCGCTGCCGTGCACGGCCACTTCGTGGATGTGCGCCAGTTCTCCTGAGCGCTGGCTGCCGCCCTATTCGCCTTTCATCCACCTTTTGTTCCACACCGTCCGTTGACCTCTCCATTGCCTGAAGGAGCCTTGCCATGACAAAGATCGCCGCATTCATCGCCCTCTCGCTGGCCTTCCTGCTGGCGGGCTGCAACACCGTCAAGGGCGTGGGCCAGGACGTCCAACGGGCTGGTGGCGCGCTTGAGCGCGCTGCCAAATAAGCCAGTAAAGCGCACCACACCATGCAGAAATTCACCGTGCACAAGGGCCTCGTGGCCCCCATGGACCGCGAGAACGTCGACACCGACGCGATCATCCCCAAGCAGTTCCTCAAGTCGATCAAGAAGACGGGCTTCGGCCCCAATCTGTTCGACGAGTGGCGCTACCTGGACAAGGGCGAGCCCGGCATCCCCGAGTCCGCCCGCAAGCCCAACCCCGACTTCGTGCTGAACCTGCCGCGCTACAAGGGCGCCAGCGTGCTCATCGCCCGCAAGAACTTCGGCTGCGGCTCCAGCCGCGAACATGCGCCCTGGGCGCTGGACCAATTCGGCTTCCGTGCGGTCATTGCACCGAGCTTTGCCGACATCTTCTTCAACAACTGCTTCAAGAACGGCCTCTTGCCCATCGTGCTGCCCGAGGCCACCGTGGCCCAGCTGTTCGACGAAGTGGCCGCCTTCCCCGGCTACCAGCTCACCATCGACCTGGAACGCCAGGTCGTGGTGCGCCCCCAGGGCGAAGAGATCCCGTTCGACGTCGTCGCCTTTCGCAAATACTGCCTGCTCAACGGCTTTGACGACATCGGCCTCACCTTGCGCAAGTCCGACAAGATCAAGGCCTTCGAGGCCGAGCGGCTGGCGGCCAAGCCCTGGCTGGCGCATTCGATGGTGTCGTGAACACCCGGTTTTTGGCAAAAACAACGGCTACCGCTTGATGGGCAAGCGCTAGCCGCTATCAAAAGAGAAGCAAACAATGAAAATCGCAGTGTTGCCGGGTGACGGCATTGGTACCGAGATCGTCGCCGAGGCCGTCAAGGTCCTGGAAGTGCTGGACCTCCATTTCGAGATGGAATCCGCCCTGGTCGGCGGCGCGGCGTACGAGGCCCACGGCCACCCGCTGCCTGAAGCCACCTTGAAGCTGGCCAAGGAATCCGACGCGATCCTGTTCGGCGCCGTGGGCGACTGGAAGTACGACAAGCTCGACCGCCCCCTGCGCCCCGAGCAGGCCATCCTGGGCCTGCGCAAGAACCTGGGCCTGTTCGCCAACTTCCGCCCGGCCATCTGCTACGAGCAACTGGTGGGTGCATCGAGCCTCAAGCCCGAGCTGATCGCGGGCCTGGACATCCTCATCATCCGCGAGCTGACGGGCGACATCTACTTCGGCCAGCCCCGCGGCCGCCGCACGGCGGTGGACGGCCACTTCCCCGGTGCCGAAGAAGCCTTCGACACCATGCGCTACTCGCGCCCCGAGATCGAACGCATCGCCCGTGTGGCCTTCGAGGCCGCCCGCAAGCGCAGCAAGAAGGTCACAAGCGTGGACAAGGCCAACGTGCTGGAAACCTTCCAGTTCTGGAAGGACGTGGTCATCGACGTGCACAAGGACTATCAAGACGTGGAACTGGAGCACATGTACGTCGACAACGCCGCCATGCAACTGGTGAAGAAGCCCAAGGCCTTCGACGTGATCGTGACCGGCAACATGTTCGGCGACATCCTGTCCGACGAAGCCTCGATGCTGACGGGCTCCATCGGCATGCTGCCATCGGCCAGCCTGAACAGCAGCAACCAGGGCCTGTACGAGCCCAGCCACGGCAGCGCCCCCGACATCGCAGGCAAGGGCGTGGCCAACCCACTGGCCACCATTTTGTCGGCCGCGATGATGCTGCGCTTCTCGCTGAACCAGGACGAAGCCGCCAAGCGCATCGAAGCTGCCGTGCAAAACGTGCTGGAGCAAGGCCTGCGCACGCCGGACATCTACAGCGAAGGAACGACCAAGGTCGGCACGTCGCAAATGGGCGACGCGGTGGTGAAGGCACTGTCGGCGCAATAAGCCGACGGGCACGGCTTGCCGCCCCCCGCCCCCCCCCGAGAAAGCGCCGCACCGCGGCGCTTTTTTGTGGCCGCCGCGTCTTGCGAGCCGTCGGACCTGTCTCCAGAAAGCATCGCCCGCCACGGAAATGCGGCGTTTTCGGGCCAAAAATGCGGCATTCCAGGGCGATCCGCTACAATCTCGCCCATGTTTGCCGCCCGCCCGTTCGACCTGAACACCGCTACTGCCGCCCTGGCAGGCGTGGCTGTGCGCGCAATCACCACCAAAACCACGACCATTAAGGGCTGACCCAGCTCCGGTATCGTCGTGCGCCCTCCCTGGCCCAGACGAGCCGGGGCAAAGGTCAGTCCCGGTCGGGCACTGTTTCTTACACTGAAAAGGGGCGTTGAAATGAGCAAGTTGGTAGGGTTGGTCGGCTGGCGTGGCATGGTCGGCTCGGTCCTGATGGACCGCATGGAACAAGAGAAGGACTTCGATCTGATCGAGCCCATGTTCTTCTCTACCTCGAACGCAGGCGGCAAGGCCCCTGCCCACGCCAAGAACGAGACGGCCCTGCAGGACGCGTTCAACATCGAGGCCCTGAAGCGCTGCGAGATCATCATCACCGCCCAGGGCGGCGACTACACCAACGAGGTCTACCCCAAGCTGCGCGCGGCCGGCTGGAACGGCCACTGGATCGACGCCGCATCCTCCTTGCGCATGGAGAAGAACGCGGTCATCGTGCTCGACCCGGTCAACATGCCGGTCATCAAGAATGCCCTGGCCCACGGCGGCAAGGACTGGATCGGCGGCAACTGCACCGTGAGCTGCATGCTGATGGGCGTGGGCGCGCTGTACAAGGCCGGCCTGGTCGAGTGGATGAGCACCCAGACCTACCAGGCCGCGTCGGGTGGCGGTGCCCAGCACATGCGCGAGTTGCTCACGCAGTACGGCACGCTGAACGCCGAAGTGCGTTCGCTGCTGGACGACCCCAAGAGCGCCATCCTGGAGATCGACCGCAAGGTCATCGCCAAGCAACGCGCCCTGACCGGCGCTGAAACCGCCAACTTCGGCGTGCCCCTGGGCGGCAGCCTGATCCCCTGGATCGACAAGGACCTGGGCCTGGGCAAGAGCCAGGACGATCCCGCCTGGGGCATGTCCAAGGAAGAATGGAAGGGCATGGCCGAGACCAACAAGATCCTGGGCCAGGGCGAAGGCTTCCAATCCGCTGCGGTGCCGGTCGATGGGTTCTGCGTGCGCGTGGGCGCGATGCGCTGCCACAGCCAGGCACTGACCTTCAAGCTCAAGAAGGACGTGCCCCTGGCCGACATCGAAGCCATGATCGCTGCGGACAACGCGTGGGCCAAGGTGGTGCCCAACACCCGTGAAGCCACCATCAAGGACCTGACCCCCGTGGCGGTGACCGGCACCATGACCATCCCCGTGGGCCGCATCCGCAAGCTGGCCATGGGCCCTGAATACGTAGGCGCCTTCACCATCGGCGACCAGTTGCTGTGGGGTGCCGCCGAGCCGCTGCGCCGCATGCTGCGCATCCTGCTCGACGCCTGATTGACCTCCCGCCAAAGCGCGCACAGCCCCCGGTTGTGCGCGCTTTTTCGTGGCTGACAGGTCGAAACACTCAGTTACGCCACGTTGGCAATTGGCAACATTTAGACGCCCCAAGTTGGTGCGCAAACAGCGCTGCCAAAGCTTCGGCGCCACCTCAGCTTGTCAGTGCAAAACATTGATGCTATGGTGCTTTTTACATATTTTCACGCGCCGGGGCGGGACCTGACCATGACAAAAAAAGCACCGCTCGTCCGAGCCGCAAAAAATCCTCATCAGTTGTTGGCAAACATGCATCGTTGGAAATTCTCAGTCCTGGCGGCCGCGGCCGTGGCGTCGGCCGGCTTTTATGCCACTGATGCATCCGCTTTGGCGCTAGGGCGCATCACCGTGCAGTCTGCCCTGGGCGAGCCTCTGCGCGCCGAAATCGATCTGCCCCAGATCACCCCGGCAGAAGCCGAAACGCTGCGCGCCGCCACGGCGTCTCCCGATGTGTTCCGCGCCCAGGGCATGGAATACACGCAGGCCATGAACAACCTGCAGATCCAGCTGCAGCGCCGCCCCGACGGCACCGCCGTCCTGCGCCTGTCCAGCGACCGCCCGGTGAACGAGCCTTTCCTGGACCTGGTGCTGGACGCCAACTGGGGCTCGGGCCGCATCGTGCGCAGCTACACCATGCTGTTCGACCCGCCAGCACTGCGCCGCCCCGCGCCCACCGTGACGGCATCGCCCCAGATTTCGGCCCCGGCAGCCCAGCCTGCACCCGCCGTGCGTGCGCCCGTGACGCCCCGTGCGAGCGAGCCTGCCACGGCAGCGGCTCCGCCCGCCCCGCGCCCAGCGCCCGCACCCCGCGCCACCCCGGCGGACGGTGTCACCGTGCAGTCCGGCGACACCGCCGGCCGCCTTGCCAACGCATACCGCCCCCAAGGCGTGTCGCTCGACCAGATGCTGGTTGCGATGATGCGCGCCAATCCGGATGCCTTCATCCAGGGCAACGTCAATCGGCTCAAGGCCGGCGCCGTTCTGCAGATGCCGAGCGAAAGTGCCGCACAGGCCACGCCCGCCCCCGAGGCGCGCCAGATCCTGGCCGCACAGGCCCGCGACTTCAACGACTTCCGCCGCAAGCTGGCGGGCGCTGCGCCCTCCACCGCCGTTGCCGCCGCCGAACGCTCGGCATCGGGCTCCGTGCAGACGCGGGTCGAAGACAGGAAGCCTGCCACGGCCGCTCCCGACAAGCTCACGCTGTCCAAGGGCTCCGTCAAGGGCCAGAAGGCTGCAGAAGACCAGGTCGCCAAGGACAAGCAGGCCAGCGAAGCCGCCACGCGGATGGCCGAGCTGTCCAAGAACATCACGGACCTGAACAAACTGGGCGCCGCCTCGGCCCCGGCTGGCAGCTCCGCCACGCCCGCAGCGGCGGCACCGGCTGCCACGGCAGCCAGCGCGCCCGCGGCCGTGGCAGTGCAGACCCCGGCCATACCCGCCACGCCGACGGCACCCGCCGCGCCAGAAGCGCCTGCGTCGGCCCCCGTCGATCCCGCCGCCACGGCCAGCGATGCCGCCACGCCTGCAGAGGCCGCGTCCGAGCCCGCATCGGCACCGGCGTCGGCCCCCGCCCCGGTTCGCACCCCGCTTCCCGTCCCCGCCCCAGCGCCCGCTGAAGAGGCCAGCTTCCTCTCCGGCATCATGGACGATCCGATCCTGCCTTGGGCCTTCGGGGGTCTGCTGGCAGTGCTGCTGGGCTACGGCGCCTACCGCGTGGTGCAGCGCCGCCGCCAGAACAACGGCGTGGACAGCTCCTTCCTCGAAAGCCGCATCCAGCCCGATTCGTTCTTCGGCGCCAGCGGTGGTCAGCGTGTCGATACGGCCAACAGCGAGATGACCACGGGCTCGTCCATGGCCTACTCGCCCAGCCAGCTCGATGCCGGCGGCGATGTGGACCCTGTGGCCGAAGCCGATGTGTACCTGGCCTATGGCCGCGACCTGCAGGCCGAGGAAATCCTCAAGGAAGCCATCCGCCACAACCCGGCCCGCGTGTCGGTGCACGTGAAGCTGGGCGAGATCTACGCCAAGCGCCAGGACCGCAAGGCCCTGGAAGCCGTGGCCGGCGACGTGTTCAAGCTCACGCAGGGCGAGGGTCCTGACTGGGCCCGCATTGCCGAACTGGGCCGGGACCTGGACCCTGACAACCGCCTGTACCAGCCCGGTGGCCGCCCAGGCCTCGCCGAAGACGAGTCGCCTTCGCTGCCGCCTGGCGGCTTCCCCAGCACGTTCACGGGCGGCACCGCCGCGGCAGCCACTGCCGCGCTGCCTCCGGACCTGGACTTGGACCTTGACCTGGACCTGCCCGACGATGCGTTGACCGATGCACCGTCGGCAGCACCTGCAGCGCCCGGCGGCTTCGCCGCAGCGGCTGCGGCAGCATCTGCTGGCCGTGCGGCCCCTGCCGCCGAAGAGCCTTCGACGCTGCGCTCGGGTCTGGACATGCCAGACCTGCCGTCCGCCACTGCGCCGGCATGGAACTCCCCCGACACGGCACCCAGCCCCATGACGGCAGCGCCTCCCAGCGCCAACCTGGACTTCCCGAGCGTGGACGACCTGTCGATGGCGCCTTCCGGCCCCATCCCGCTGTCGGCCCAGGCACAGGACTCGGGCCCCATGGAGTTTGACCTTGGCGATCTGTCGCTGGACCTGAACGCGCCCTCCACACCCATGGCCGCTCCGGCGCCCAAGGCCGTTGTGCCCGCTCCAGCCTCGCTGGACGATTTCGCCAGCGCCCAGGACGACCCGCTGGCCACCAAGCTGGCGTTGGCCGAAGAGTTCAACGCCATCGGCGACACCGACGGCGCCCGCACGCTGATCGAAGAAGTGGTGGCCGAATCCAGCGGCGCCCTCAAGACCCGCGCCCAGCGCATGCTGGCTGAACTGGGCTGATGCGGCCGGGTTCCCTCACGGCGCGCTTCCCCCACACCCAGGCCGCCCCATGACGCGGGTGGCGCTGGGCGTCAGCTACAACGGCCAGGCTTACAGCGGCTGGCAAAGCCAGCTGTCTGGCAACACGATCCAGGACAAACTCGAAGCGGCCCTGGGCCGCTTTGCCACGCACCCGGTGAGCACGTTGTGCGCAGGCCGCACCGACGCCGGCGTGCACGGGCTGATGCAGGTCGTGCACTTCGACACCGAGCTCGACCGCACAGCATCGTCGTGGGTGCGCGGCACCAATACCTTTCTTCCGCCCGACATTGCGGTGCAGTGGGCGCAGCCGGTGCCCGACCGGTTTCACGCCCGCGGCAGCGCCGTGGCCCGGCGGTACGCCTACGTGCTGCTGCAGTCGCCGGTGCGCCCCAGCGTGGACGCGGGGCGCGTGGGCTGGGTGTACCACCCGCTCGACCACGACGCCATGCGGCAGGCGGCAGACCGGTTGCTGGGCGAGCACGACTTCACTTCGTTCCGCGCCTCGGCCTGCCAGGCCAAGTCGCCCGTCAAGACGCTGCAGCGCATCGACATCTCGCGCCGCGGGTTGGGCGAGCCCCACCCGGAACTGGGCTGGAGCTCCTGCTACTGGCGCTTCGAGTTCGAAGCCAACGCGTTTTTGCACCACATGATCCGCAACATCATGGGCTGCCTGGTCGCCATTGGCCAAGGCAACCAGCCTGCGGACTGGATCGGACAGGTGCTGGCAGCGCGCTCGCGCGACGCCGCCGCCCCGACGTTTTCGCCGGATGGGCTGTACTTCCAGGGCCCGCGCTACGACGCCGAGTGGGGCCTGCCCCAGCGCACGGCTGCGTATGATTGGCTGCCATGACGACACCGCCCTCGCCCCTCTCGCCGCAAGCCCACCCAGAGCCGGCGCAGCCCGCCGCCCGCACCCGCATCAAGATCTGCGGCCTGACGCGCGAGCAGGATGTGGATGCCGCGGTGGCTGCCGGGGCTGACGCGATCGGTTTCGTGCTGTATGCCCCCAGTCCGCGCGCGGTCACTCCGGAGCGTGCGGCCCAGTTGGCGCGGCGCCTGCCGCCCTTTGTGACGCCGGTGCTGCTGTTCGTCAACGAGACTGCTACCAATGTGATAGCTGCCAGCGCCCTGATAGCGGGCGCTACCATCCAGTTTCATGGCGACGAGACACCTGAGGACTGCCTGGCGGCCACCGGCCAGGGCGCGCGCCCCTACCTGCGGGCAGCGCGGATTCCCCTGGGTGACGGAGCGGCACGCTTCGACCTCGTAAAATACGCCCACGATTACTCTCACGCCCAAGCCATCCTGCTCGACGCCCATGTCGACGGGTACGGCGGCAGCGGCAAGGCATTCAATTGGTCACTCCTTCCACCAAGCGTCAGCTCTCACCTCGTTTTGTCTGGTGGACTCACGCCTGCAAACGTGACCGATGGCATTTTGCAAGTACGCCCGCGTTGCCACACGCTGGCGGTTGATGTCAGCTCCGGCGTCGAGGCCACGGACCCTAACAGCCCCGATGGCAAGCCCCTGAGGGGCATCAAGGACGCCGGAAAGATCCAACGGTTCATCGCCGCCGTGCGCGCGGCCGATGCCCAACTTGCAAAGAACCCTCATGAATTCCTATCAGCAACCTGATGCTTCAGGCCATTTCGGCTCCTACGGCGGCAGCTTCGTCAGCGAAACACTGACCCACGCCATCAAGGAACTGCGCGAGGCCTACGCCCGCTACCAGAACGACCCCGAGTTCCTTGCCGAATTCGCGTACGAGCTCAAGCACTTCGTGGGCCGCCCCTCGCCGGTGTACCACGCCGCCCGCACCAGCCGCGAGCTGGGCGGCGCGCAGATCTACCTCAAGCGCGAAGACCTCAACCACACCGGCGCCCACAAGATCAACAACGTGATCGGGCAGGCCATGCTCGCGCGCCGCATGGGCAAGCCCCGCGTGATCGCGGAGACCGGCGCGGGCCAGCACGGCGTGGCCACGGCCACCATCTGCGCGCGCTACGGCCTTGAATGCGTGGTCTACATGGGCAGCGAAGACGTCAAGCGCCAAAGCCCCAACGTCTTTCGCATGAAGCTGCTGGGCGCCACCGTGGTGCCGGTCGAGTCCGGCAGCAAGACGCTCAAGGACGCACTGAACGAAGCCATGCGCGACTGGGTGGCCAACGTGGACAACACGTTCTACATCATCGGCACCGTGGCAGGCCCGCACCCTTACCCGATGATGGTGCGCGACTTCCAGAGCGTGATCGGCAAGGAATCCATCGAGCAGATGCCCGCCATGCTGGCCGAGCAGAAGATCGCCGCCGAGCAGCCCGACGCCGTGATCGCCTGCGTGGGCGGCGGCAGCAACGCCATGGGCATCTTCCACCCCTACATCCCGTTCGACAAGACACGCCTGATCGGCGTGGAGGCGGCGGGCGAGGGCCTGGACAGCGGCAAGCACTCGGCATCGCTGCAGCGCGGCAGCTCGGGCGTGCTGCACGGCAACCGCACCTTCATCCTGCAGGATGCCAACGGCCAGATCACCGAGACCCACAGCATCAGCGCAGGCCTGGACTACCCCGGTGTGGGCCCGGAGCACGCCTGGTTGCAGGAGATCGGGCGCGCCGAATACGTGGGCATCACCGACCAGGAAGCGCTGTCCGCCTTCCACCACCTGTGCCGCACCGAAGGCATCATCCCGGCGCTGGAATCGAGCCATGCCTTCGCCTACGCCCTCAAGCTCGCGCCCACCATGCGGCCCGACCAGGCCATCCTGGTCAACCTCTCGGGCCGGGGCGACAAGGACATCGGCACCGTGGCCGACCTGTCGGGTGAAGATTTCTACGACCGCCCCTCCATGCGCGGCCTGACCGTCAAGGGCGGCCCCGGAGACTCCAAGCCATGAGCCGCATAGACACCACTTTCGAACAGCTGAAAGCCCAGGGCCGCAAGGCGCTGATCCCGTACGTCACCGCAGGCTTCCCGTTTGCCGACATCACGCCCGCCCTCATGCACGGCATGGTGGAGGCTGGTGCCGATGTGATCGAGCTGGGCGTGCCCTTCTCCGACCCCATGGCCGACGGCCCCGTGATCCAGAAGGCCGGCGAAAAGGCGCTGGGCCTGGGTGTGGGCATGGTGCAGGTGCTCGACCACGTGCGGGAGTTTCGCAAGCGCAACACCACCACGCCCGTGGTGCTGATGGGCTACGCCAACCCGGTGGAACGCTACGACCAGGTGCACAGCCAGGCGGGCGGAGAGAGCGCCTTCGTGCGCGATGCCGCCGAAGCCGGCGTGGACGGCGTGCTCATCGTCGACTACCCGCCCGAGGAATGCGAAGCCTTCGCGGCCGACCTGCGTGCCCACGGCATGGACCTGATCTTCCTGCTGGCCCCCACCAGCACGGACGAGCGCATGGCCCAGGTGGCGCGCGTGGCGAGCGGCTATGTGTACTACGTGTCGCTCAAAGGCGTCACGGGCTCCGGTGCGCTTGATACCGCGGCCGTGGAGCAGATGCTGCCCCGCATCCGCGAGCATGTGCACATCCCTGTCGGCGTGGGTTTCGGCATCCGCGACGCGGCCACGGCCCAGGCCATCGGCAAGGTGGCGGACGCGGTGGTCATCGGCAGCCGCATCATCCAGCTGATCGAAGACCAGGAGCACGCCAAGGTGGTGCCGCTGACCATCGACTTCCTGCGCGGCATCCGCAAGGCGCTAGACGCGTAAAATAAAGAGCATCCCCCTGAGCGGCTTTGCCGCTTCCCCCTTCTCTCGCGCTTTGCGCGGGAAGGGGGACGCTCCCAGCGCGGCGGGGCGGCCCTTGCGCGGGAGCCCTGGCCTTTAGGCCGCGCCAGTTTCAAGGCCGTGCCGCCACTGGCCCATTCACACAGAGGAAAACCATGTCCTGGCTCGAAAAACTTCTGCCCTCCAAGATCCAGCAAACCGACCCCACCGAGCGCCGCCAGGTGCCCGAGGGCCTCTGGATCAAGTGCCCGAGCTGCGAGACGGTGCTCTACAAGTCCGACCTGGAACAAAACCAGAACGTCTGCCCCCACTGCAGCCACCACCACCGCATCGGCGCCCGCCCGCGGCTGAACTCATTCCTGGACGCCGAAGGCCGCTACGAGATCGGCCAGGAAGTGCTGCCCGTGGACGCCCTCAAGTTCAAGGACAGCCGCAAGTACCCCGAGCGCCTGAAAGAAGCCCTGGAGAACACCGGCGAGACCGATGCCCTCATCGTCATCGGTGGCGCGGTCAAGAGCATCAACGTGGTGGTCGCCTGCTTCGAGTTCGACTTCATGGGCGGCTCCATGGGCTCCGTGGTCGGCGAGCGCTTCGTGCGCGGCGTGGAAACTGCCATCGAGCAGAAGGTGCCCTTCATCTGCTTTACCGCCACCGGCGGTGCCCGCATGCAGGAAGGCCTGCTGTCGCTGATGCAGATGGCCAAGACCAATGCAGCCCTCACCCGCTTGGCCAAGAAGGGCCTGCCCTACATCAGCGTGCTGACCGACCCGACCATGGGCGGCGTGAGCGCCGGCTTCGCCTTCGTGGGCGACATCGTGATCGCCGAGCCCAAGGCGCTGATCGGCTTTGCCGGCCCCCGCGTGATCGAATCCACCGTGCGCGTGACCCTGCCCGAGGGCTTCCAGCGCGCCGAATTCCTGCAGACCAAGGGCGCCGTCGATTTCATCTGCGACCGCCGCGAACTGCGCAACACGGTGGCGAGCAGCCTGGCCATGCTGCAGCGACTGCCGGCCGACGCTGTCATGTGATGCTGATGTGATGATGCCGGCGACGGCGTGATGCACGGCTGCGCCGTCGATTCGCAGCACCAGCAAGATCACTATATTTTTAATAGCAAAAAGGCCTCACCGGACAAGCGGTAGAGGCCTTTTTTATGGGTATTTTGTTGTCCAGCGAATGGTCACCGCATGACGCTGGCCTGCAGATGGCCCAGTACGATCATCACCACCTGCAGCAGCACCAGCACGGCCAGCGGCGACAGATCGATGCCGCCCACCAGGGGGATGATGCGGCGAAACGGCCGCAGCACCGGCTCGCACAGCTGGGCGATGACATCCGACAGCGGCGAGCGCGCCTGCACCCACGACATCACCGCGTAGACGATCAACAGGCCGATCAGCCCCGACACCGCCACACGGGCCAGCCCGAACAGCGCGAGCCACGGCAGCCAGGCCCACGCAGACGCAGCCCCGACGGCGCCCAGCAGCAGTGCGAGCAGGAAATATTGCGTGAGCTGCAGCAGCACCGCGGCCACCAGGCTCGACACATCCAGGCGCCCCACCGGCGGGATCACCTTGCGCAGCGGCAGGATGAGCCAGTCCGTGAGGGCAAAGATCAGCCCTCCCACCGGGTTGGCAAACGGAATGCGCTGCCATTGCATGTACAGCCGCAAGAGGCACGCCCCCGTGAGCAGGCCACCGACGACGTCGAGCAGAAAAGAGGCGATCTGGTAGAGCATGGATGAGACAAAAACGGGTGGGCGGCGCCGAAAGAACGCCGTGTCATGGGATGATAGCGACGTAGGGTGTTCCCCCATCAGTTTCAAGGATCGTCCGGCGCTGCGTCCCGGTCAGCCAGGGCTGCCCCCGTACCGGCCCAGGCGGCACGAACGGCCCGGACTTGGCACCAGGGGCCGGGCACCCAGGCGACGCGCAATGCGAAGGTATCCAGGCCTGTTCCCGGGCGCAAGCCAGTGCCTGCCCTTGCCAGGGTGCCAGCGCTTACGCTGCCAGGCATCCGCGAAGGCCCGCGGGCCCCAGGGCCCGGAACGGTCTGCGCCGACCTCGGGCGTTTTTGAAACCGACATGAACATGCTGCACTTCGTCATCTCCGATTCATGACCCAGCCTCTCACACTGTCCTCCCTGCCCCTTTTTCCGCTCGGCTCCGTGCTCTTTCCGGGCGGTGTGCTGGCCTTGCGCGTGTTCGAGGTGCGCTACCTCGACATGGTCCGCAAATGCCAACAGGCGGGCGCACCCTTCGGCGTGGTGGCGCTCACCCAGGGACGGGAGGTGCGGCAGGCCGGCGCACCCGACGAGCAGTTCAGCGACGTCGGCACGCTGGCCGTCATCGAGCAGATCGACACCCCGCAGCCGGGGCTGATCACGCTGGTGTGCCGCGGCAGCCAGCGGTTTCGCATCACGCAGCGCAGCCTGTTGCCGCACGGCCTGTGGATCGCCGATGTCGACCACCTCGACCAGGACATGGCTGTGTCCATTCCGCCCGATTTGCACAAAGCCTCGACCGCCCTGGCCCAGGTGCTGCACACCCTGCAGCAGCGCGACCCCGACGCGCCCACGTCCATCGTCCCCACGGCAGCGCAACTCGACGATTGCGGCTGGGTGGCCAACCGCTGGTGCGAACTGCTGCCGGTGCCCCTGGAGCTCAAGCAGCGATTGATGGAGCTGGACAACCCGCTGGTCCGGCTGGAGCTGGTCGGCGATGTGCTGGCGAAGACAGGGATTGCACAGTAGGCATAGAAATCACTGCACGTTAGGGAACCTCTGCACGAATCTCTTTCGCCCGTGCCACTACGGTGTCTGAGCTAAAAACTGGCCCCCTTTTATCGAATGGTGCGCTTGGCGTCTCCTTCTCGCACTATGCGGGGGGGCCATTTGTCCCCGGTCTTGGGGCATTACGCGCCCAGCACGCGCACCTGTCCCATGCAGGCGAGCAGCTTGTGCCTTGCCATCTACAGGTTAGAGAGCGCAAACAGCGTGACGATCTGTGTGGTGTTCTTCTTGAGCCCCCGGTAGCGCACTTTCACATACCCAAACCGTTGCTTGAGCACGCGGAACGGGTGCTCCACCTTGGCCGGGATGCTGGCCTTGGTGCGCTCCAGTTGGTCGAGCAGCACGTCAAAGGGCGTGTCTTTGTCCAACTCCCGCCGCAATCCTGGATGCATGGCTACGTGCCAGCGCACTGTTGGCTTGGCATCAGGCTGTTTGTGCACGCCTTGGTAGCCCGCATCTCCAAATGCGTCTGTCTCATGCCCTTGCAATAGGCTGTTGGCTTCGATCACGTCACCCAAGTTGCCGCTGGTGCCTCGCACCGTGTGCACCAGGCCCGAGTCCGCATCCACGCCAATGTGGGCTTTCATACCTGTCACATCCCGGATGATTGCATCGATCCAAAACGCTATCCACTCTTCATGGCCCGAGCTGTTTTGAAGGAGTTGATAGAGTCCTTGCAATCCACCCGGGGAGTGAAGCCATGTTGATTGCCCTGCACAAGAACGCTCGCACCACGCCTGCCGTGCGTGCCGAGATTGCGGCCAGCAACGAGACTGCCAGCGTCCTGGCCCAGCGCTTTGGGATCACTGAGCAGACGGTCTACAAGTGGAAGAAGCGCCATGTCTTTGCAGACCGCTCGCACACGGCCCATCGCCTGCAGACGGTGCTCACGCCTGCGCAAGAGACCGTGGTGGTGCACCTTCGGCGTACCCTGCTGCTGCCCCTGGATGACCTGCTGGCGGTCACGCGAGAGTTCTTGAGCCCCGATGTCTCACGCTCAGGTTTGGACAGGTGCCTGCGCCGCCATGGAGTGGGCAACCTCAACGCCCTCAAGCCCCACCAGCCTGCGGTAGCCACAAGGCCTTCAAGAGCTACGAGCCAGGCTACGTGCACATGGACGTGAAGTACCTGCCCCAGATGCAGGACGAGAGCAGCAGGCGCTATCTGTTCGTGGCCATCGACCGGGCCACGCGATGGGTGTTCGTGCAACTCAAGGCCAACAAGACAGCGGCGAGTGCACAGGCCTTCCTCAAGGCATTGCACAAGGCCTGCCCGATCAGGATCAACAAGCTGCTGACCGACAACGGCAAGGAGTTCACGGACCGCCTGTTTGCCAGCAAGGAGCGCGAACCCAGCGGCAACCATGAGTTCGACCAACTGTGCCAGGAGCTGGGCATAGAGCACCGGCTGACCAGGCCCAGGACCCCGAGAACCAACGGCATGGTGGAGCGGTTCAATGGCCGCATAGCGGACGTCCTGAAGACCCACCGATTCAACAGCCGTGAGGACATGGAGCAGACCTTGCAGCGCTATGTGGCCTTGTACAACCACCAGTTGCCACAGCCAGCGCTCAAGAGTAGTACGCCAATGCAGGCCATGAAAGAGTGGTACCAAGAGCACCCGGATCTGTTTCACAAGCGGCCATATGATCGTCCGGGATGTGACACATACCGAAGTACCACTGGTTGCCCTTCTTGCTTTGGTGCATCTCGGGGTCGCGCTCTCCGCTTTGGTTCTTGGTGGAAGTGGGCGCAGCAATCAGCGTGGCATCTACCACCATGCCAACTTTGAGCTGCAACCCTTTAGCTTGCAGCAGGGCATTGGCGGTGGCCAGGATCTGATCGGCCAGCTTGTGGCGTTCCAGAAGGTGTCTAAACCGCAGGATGCTCGACTCGCTGGGGATGTGCTCGTCCCAGTGCGACAGGCCCGCAAAGTCCCGAAAGGCTGGCACGTCGTGAAGCGCTTCTTCCATCGCCGGGTGGCTCAGCTTGAACCATTTCTGCATGAAGTGGATGCGCAGCAGGGTCTGCACTGCAAAGGGCTGCGGACCCCGCCGTCCAGCTTCGGGCGCGTACGGCTCTATGAGCGAGACCAGTTCAGTCCAGGGCACCACCAGTTCCATGGCGTCCAGGAACTCGCCCTTGCGGGTGCGCTTGACTATGTTGCTCAGGCCCAGGCTGCTTTGCTTCATGCTCGTATTGTCTGGGCTTCAGCACTCCACGCAATCGCATCGCTTGGGCATTCGTGCAGAGATTCCTTAGCGTGGCATGTATTCCGGAACGTGGGCCTGTAACCATGTCCGAAGCGCAGACGCTGACGGTTCGACCCCAAGTGCAGCGATGCTCTGACGCAGTGCCTCTGGGTCAATGCTGCCTGAGACATCGATCTTGGCTACATGCAGCTTGGCGTGCGACGTAGGTTCAGTCGTCTCACCATTGGCGAGGAGTTCCTCGTATAACTTCTCACCAGGTCGCAAGCCGGTGAAAACGATAGGTATTTCATGCTCGGTCTTACCAGACAAACGGATCATGATCTTTGCCAATTCCAAAATTTTGACGGGTTCTCCCATTTCCAATACAAATATTTGCTCTGACTGCCCCATCAGACCAGCCTGCAGAACCAGTTGCGCAGCCTCAGGAATCGTCATGAAATAGCGAACGATGTCCGGATGAGTCACTGTGAGCGGGCCGCCGCTTGCAATTTGCTCAGTAAACAGAGGAACCACCGAACCACTAGAGCCCAAAACATTCCCGAATCGCACCGCAACAAAGCGCGTACCACGGTATTCCAAAGCCAACGCCTGCATCACCTGCTCGGCGAGCCTCTTGCTTGCACCCATGACATTTGTAGGATTGACTGCCTTGTCAGTAGATATCAGCACAAAACGCGAGGCTCCAACCAAGCCCGCGACTCGAGCAGCGTTCAGCGTTCCCAAGACGTTGGTATGCAACGCTTCGATCTCGTTGCCTGACTCCATGAGAGGAACATGCTTATAAGCAGCCGCATGAAACACCACCGTTGGCCGATGAAGCCGCGCGATGGCGTGCAGACGGTCAATCTCTCGCACGTTGGCTGTGTAGTAAACGCCCTGCATCTGCGGGTGCGCGTCGCGCAACTCTTGTTCCAAGCGGTACACAGAGAACTCTGAAATATCAACACAAATGAGACGTGCGACGCCGAACCTGGCAATTTGGCGGCACAATTCTGAACCGATGGAGCCACCAGCTCCGGTAACTAGCACGGTTCGACCAGACAACAGATTTGCCAAGCCCTCCACATCAAGCGCTACGGCATCCCGACCAAGCAGGTCCTCCAGGTCTATGCGACGCGGCCCAGCTGACGGGCGCATCCACTCGTCAGGACGGGGCAGTGCCAGCAGGGTAAGGCCGACGCCATTAGAGTGAAGCAACGCATCCCGCCTAGACTGCGAACCAGGAGGGCATGCCATGAGCGCCGTGCTTACCCCAGCAGCACTAGCTACACGGGCAATGTTCTCAGGCGCCCCAAGCACTGTCACGTTCTGTATTGAACGCCCCATTTCAGCCGCCACCGGCGACAGTATGCCAACCGGAACCCAATGACCAAGAACACCCAGGGTACGCAATGCGTTTGAAGACTCTTGCAATGAACCCACGATGAGGAGTGGAGTGCCCTGTAACGCCAAAGTGCGCTGACGCTCAGCCAGTGTGCGCCATCCTGCGCGCAGGGCTCCGAGCAATGTCAATGCAAATACAGGGTGCATAACAAGCACTGAACGAGGCACTGCAGAGTAGCGTAGCATCACAATTGCGGCAACCATGAAAAGAGCACCTAACAGCACACCTGCACCAAGCTGACGCAGTTCTGGCAATCCGGTGAACCGCCATACCTGCCGGTATACACGGCGCAACGCTAAACCACAAAAAAAACACACTGCAGCAATTGCCGATGTACGCCAGACAAGAGGAAGCACTTCCGACGGAATGTCGAAGTTGTAGCGCAGCAGAAATGCGATCCAACAAGCAGCCATCACGACAGCGGCGTCAGCGCCTATCTGCACTGAGCTCTGACTGCCGAGAAACCGGGTAAAACGTGATTGCTTCGACTGCACAGGGGATATCAAGAAATGAGAAATCTAGAGGCGGGCGTCAAGCTCTATCGACCGAATGACGTAAGCTATTGTCTGGCAAACTGCGTCCAGTTCCAGACGAATTCGAAATAGGCCTTTTTCAAAGTATGTTTAGCGGAAAATCTATCCTGATCACAGGAGGTACCGGATCCTTCGGTAAGCAATATGTCAAGACTTTGTTGCAGACCAGCAAGCCAGCGCGCATCGTTGTGTTTTCTCGCGACGAATTGAAGCAGTACGAGATGGCACAGCACTTTACTGATGAGTGCATGCGCTATTTTATTGGCGACGTACGTGACTATGATCGCCTTGCGCAGGCAATGAAGGGTATCGACTACGTGATCCATGCAGCGGCTCTCAAGCAGGTACCTGCCGCCGAGTACAACCCGATGGAGTGCATCAAGACAAACATTCATGGCGCTGAGAACGTCATTCGTGCGGCCATCTCGAACAACGTCGAGAAGGTCATCGCCCTATCCACCGACAAGGCAGCAAATCCAATCAACCTGTACGGAGCCACTAAGCTCGTTTCGGACAAGCTCTTCGTAGCGGCTAACAATCTGGTGGGCAGCGGGCGCTCAAGCTTCGCGGTGGTTCGCTACGGGAACGTAGTCGGCTCACGAGGCTCCGTCGTACCATTTTTTCAGAAACTTCTGGCTGAAGGTGCGGACAGCCTACCCATCACTGACCGCCGAATGACCCGTTTTTGGATCAGCCTACAGCAGGGCGTCGATTTTGTGCTTGACAAATTCGTCCGAATGCAGGGCGGTGAGATTTTTGTACCCAAAATTCCTTCAATCCGCATGGTTGATCTCGCGGATGCCATGGCTCCCGGTATCGTGCAGCGCGAAATCGGCATTCGCCCTGGCGAGAAGCTCCACGAGATCATGTGCCCTGCCGATGATTCGCATCTAACATTGGAGTTCGCAAGCCACTACGTCATACGCCCCACAATTAAGTTCTATGGCGAGACGCTCGACTACGTCACTGACGCCGACGGAGCAACGGGAGTGCCGGTCGCACAGGGTTTCGAGTACCACTCCGGCAACAACACGCATTTTCTATCCATCCCCGAAATCCGCGCCTTCAACGCGCAGGCGATGGAAAGCTGCGTAGGGCTGTGAGCATGATCCCCTATGGCCGCCAGGACATCAGCTGCGAGGACATTGAAGCGGTGGTGCGCGTGCTCCGTTCGGACTACCTGACACAGGGCCCCGAAATCGAAGGTTTCGAGCGTGAAATCGCCGCGTTCTGCAGCGCTCCCCACGCCATCGCTGTCAACAGCGCCACCTCCGCACTGCACATGGCTTGCGCATCGCTCGGCGTCGGGCCAGGCGACGTAGTCTGGACCAGCCCGAACAGCTTTACCGCCTCGGCGAACTGTGCCCGCTACTGCGGGGCCAATGTAGACTTCGTTGACATCGGAGTTGATCTCAATATGGACCCCGCTGCCCTCGCGGCGCGACTCGCGGGCGCTCAAATGGCGGGAAGGCTCCCGAAAGTCGTTATTCCCGTCGACTTCGCTGGCCGGTCTTGTCGCATGCGCGAGATTCGGAAGCTAGCCGACGAGTATGGCTTCGCAATCGTCGAGGACGCTTCGCACGCTATCGGCGGCATGCTCGAGGGCAAGCCGGTGGGTGGGCATGGGCTGGCCGACATTACAGTCTTCAGCTTCCACCCGGTCAAGATCATCACCAGCGGCGAAGGAGGCATAGCGGTGACGCACAACGCAGAACTGGCGCGGCGTATGCACATCTTCCGCACGCATGGCATCACACGCGATCCTGCGGAGATGACGCATCCACCTGACGGTCCTTGGTACTACCAGCAGATCGGCCTAGGCTTCAACTATCGCATCACCGACCTGCAAGCCGCATTGGGCCGCAGCCAGTTGCGCCGCATCGCCAGCTTCGTAGACCGCCGCCATGAAGTCCGCCACGCCTACGATACAGCCCTCGCAGCAAGCGGGCTCGGCCTGCCTCCACCGGACGTAGAGTGCCGCTCGGCATTGCATCTTTACCCCGTCCGCGTTCCGGTCTCTCTCGCCGGAGGACGTGATGCCGTGTTCGCGCGCTTGCGCGCGGCGGGCGTTGGCGTCAATGTTCACTACATCCCCATCCACACACAGCCTTATTACCAAGCGCTCGGCTTCCGTTGGGGCGACTTCCCTCGCGCCGAGGCTTACTACCGTGAGGCTATCTCGCTGCCGATGTACGCAGCGATAACACAGGAGCAATTGGACACAGTAATCGAGACCGTCCTGGCGGCGGTAGCGCAGCAATGACCTCCACCAAGGCCCAGCGCGTGGCGCTGGGAACAGCACAAATCGGGCTTGATTACGGGATCACCAACGCTGGCGGCCGGCTGCGCGATGCCGCCGCGTACGAGGTACTAAGGGAAGCAGCCGCGCATGGCTGGACGATTGTGGACACTGCCGGCGGCTATGGCGACAGCGAGGAACGCCTCGGCGCCCTGCTGCGTGATCAGGCGGGAATGCCTTGGGAAATCATCACCAAGACTCCTGCCGCCCGCAAGGAAATTTTCGGCGAAGCCGACCTTGCACCTTTTCAAACCGCGTGGGCACTTTCGCGGTCGCGGCTTGGCATATCGTCTAGTCAGCCCCATGCGCTTCTCGTCCACCATGCCGACGACCTGCTTGTGCCTGGTGGGGAACGCCTTCACGACTGGCTGCTTTCGCTGCGTGAAGAAGGCGCGGTCACGCGCGTTGGAGTTTCAGTTTACGACGAAGCGCAGGTTGATTCGCTCTTCTCGCGCTATGGTGGACGGGAGCGCCCTTTCGACATAGTACAGTTGCCCGCTAGCATCGCAGACCAGCGACTTGTTCGCGGCCCCGCGGCGGAAGCAATGCGCCACATGGGCGTCGAAGTGCATGCGCGGTCCCTCTTCCTTCAAGGCCTACTCCTCGCAGCGCCGGAATTCGCAGAAGACCGCTTCCCCGGTCGCGGCAAATGGGTTCGCCGGATGCATGCCTGGGCCGCCAGCTACGGCTTGACCCCCGTGCAGGCGTGCATCAGTTTCTTCCGTTCCAACCCCTCGCTGGGCGTGGCCGTCATCGGCGTAACCAGCGCGTTGGAGTTGCGGCAGATCGCACAGGCGTTAGTCGTAGCACCCGTTCTTGACTGGAGCGAATGGGCCGACCAAAATCCTTGCTGGTTGGACCCGCGCCGCTGGGGCAAGCCATGAGCAACACACATGTCCTCGCAATCCTGCAGGCACGTATGAGCTCCAGTCGATTACCTGGAAAGGTGCTCCTGCGCACATGCGGCAAGCCGCTGCTCGCACACCAGATTGAGCGCGTTGGGCGCTGTAAAGCTGTTTCCCGCCTCGTGGTGGCCACAAGCACAGACAGCAGTGACGACGCTATCGAAGAACTCTGCCGGACACTCGGCGTGGCGGTGCACCGCGGCAGCCTGGACGACGTGCTAAACCGCTTCTCTGGTGCTGCGCGGTCGTTCTCGCCCGAATGGATCGTCCGGCTAACCGGCGACTGTCCTTTAACAGACCCCGCACTGATCGATCGCGTAGTTCGCACAGCAGTCGAGGGCGGGTTCGATTACGTCTCGAGTGCGCTGAACCCGACTTTCCCGGATGGCTTGGATGCGGAGTGTTTACGCTACTCTGTGCTGGCCGTCGCAGAGGCCGAGGCCCGCCTGCCGAGCGAACGCGAGCATGTTACCGCTTTCGTCTACAGCCGGCCGAAGCGCTTCCACTTGGGCGAGGTACGCAACGCTGTCGACCTGTCGGCCCTGCGCTGGACAGTCGATGAGCCTCGTGATTTTGTTTTCGTTTCTCAGGTGTTCGAGCGCCTCTATCCATTCAATCCGTGTTTTTCGATGGATGATGTCCTGCAATTGCTGGACAATGAGCCGAGGCTAGCCACGCTCAACGGTGGGATCCTGCGCAACGAGGGCTATCACAAATCCCTGCGAGGTGACTGCGCGGCGGACCTATAGGACACTAAATGAAGCTCTTCAATAAATCGCAGGAAATGCTCGCTCGCGCGGAAAAGGTTATCCCACTCGGCGCGCAGACCTTCAGTAAAAGCCGAACGCAGTACCCATACGGCGTATCGCCCTATTTCATCAGCCACGGCAAGGGAAGCCGCATATGGGATGTAGACGGCAATGAGTACACCGACTACATCAACGCACTAGCCTCCGTCACCTTGGGTTACTGCGACCCTGATGTCACCGCGGCCGTCGAGGTCCAGTTGCGCAAGGGCACGATCTTCACGCTCAGCACGGAAATCGAGATCGAGGTCGCCGAGCGCATCGTGCACATGGTTCCCTGCGCCGAGAAGGTGCGTTTCGGCAAGAATGGCTCCGATGCTACTGCCGGCGCGGTGCGAGTTGCCCGCGCCTTCACGGGTCGCGAGCACATCGCGGTGTGCGGCTATCACGGCTGGCAAGACTGGTACATCGGCTCTACCACGCGCAATCTTGGTGTGCCGCAGGCCGTGCGAGGACTCACTCACAGTTGGACATACAACGATGCATCTTCCCTAGAAGCCGTCTTCATGGCCCATCCGGGAGCAATTGCCGCCGTGGTGATGGAACCGATGAATATCAGCGAGCCGAAGTTTGGTTTTCTGGAGGAGGTGCAAGCGCTGTGCCGCAAGCACGGCGCGCTGCTGGTGTTTGACGAGACGATCACCGGTTTCCGCTACGCCCCCGGAGGCGCGCAAGAAATGCTAGGCATCACGCCCGACCTCGCCTGCTTCGGCAAGGGCCTCGCCAACGGCTACCCCCTCGCCGCTGTTGCCGGCCGTGCCGACGTGATGAAATTGATGGAAGAGGTATTCTTCTCGTTCACCTTCGGCGGCGAGACCCTCTCGCTTGCAGCTTCGGGGGCTACGCTCGACAAAGTCGCGAGCCAAGACGTGACAGGGCACCTCGCAAAGCTAGGCACCGAGCTGATGATTGGAGTACAGGGTCTAATTGACAAGCACGACATGCAAGAGCTAATGACTTCGACGGGGCACCCCAGTTGGTCTTTCCTTGTCCTCAAAGACGTTCCCGGCTGTTCTTCCTTCCACAGCAAGACACTGTTCATGCAGGAAATGTTCCAGCGGGGCATCCTCGCCTATGGGACGCACAACCTTACGTTCGCCCACACTCAAGAGGACATAGCGCGCCTTTTGGTAGTTTACGACGAGGTCTTTCCCATCATGCGTGCTGGCGCGCTTGAAGGGCGCATGGCCGGTTTGCTTCGCTGCAACCCGCTCGAGCCACTTTTCAAGATCCGATGATGCGACGGATCGCGTTTCGCGTCGACGCGTCCCCGGTTGCCGGGCAAGGGCACCTCAGCCGTTGCCTAGCCTTGGCATCGCGTCTTCACGCGCGCGACACGCAATGCCATTTCGTCGGCACGCACGCGTTAGCCCCCTGGGTAGCAGACATAGAGACGGCCGGTCACCGAGTCAGCCTTATCCGTGAAGACCTGGCGGCCAGCGAAGACGCCGTCGAAACAATAAGGGTGCTCGAAGGCCCGGCTGACTGGCTCGTCGTTGACCACTACGGCCTGGACGCATGCTGGCATAAAGCAGTCCGCCCCTCGGCCCCGCGCCTTCTTGTCATCGACGACCTTGCTAACAGACCGCTCGCTGCTGATGCGGTGCTAGACCCATCCCCTTGTGCAGACATGCAGGCATATCGCAAGCTCGCGCCAGCCGCAAAACTACTCCTCGGCCCAAGCTGGTGCCTACTGCGAAAGGAATTCGCCGAAGCGAGGCGACGCGCTCCGCACAAAGAGACACCGGACTTTAGCCCACGCATCCATCTCGCACTGGGTGGAACGGACTATGCCAATGCCACCGTTCCCTTAGCCCGAGGCCTGTTGGAATGGTTCGAAGGAGTGCGCATCATGGCGGTTCTTGGCCATGAGGGCCCGCAAGCGGCTGCGCTCCGGGAACTCGCCACCACTTCCAACGGACGCCTGAAACTGGTTGTGGCTACGCGAGAAGTGGCAGCCACCATGGCAGTTTGCAACTGCGCCGTGGGAGCCCCCGGTGGCACACTTTGGGAACGCTTTTGTATGGGCTTACCGACGGCATGCGTGAGTACGGCGCCTACCCAGCGCCCGGTGATTGAACGCCTGGCGCACGCGGGTTGGCTACTGGATCTAGGAGAAGCTAGTGATTTCGGCAAAGGTACGCGCGAAGCACTCGCGCGCTGGCTGAGTAGCCCCGCCGCGCTGTACGCCCAGCGAGAACGACTGGTGGAGGCGGTGGATGGCCTAGGCGCGGACCGACTGGTTGACTGGCTGGTGGAGCGTGCGCGATGAGTGGCATAGTCACCGGCGTTTGTTTCGTTCCATGGTCTGACGCAAACGATGGCGCAACCGTGCGCTGGCTAAACGATCCGGCTATCCGTGCGAGCTTCGGCATCACTGGCAGTGTCACGTTGGAAAGTCATCGTCAATGGCGTCGCCAGCACACAAGCCTAGCCGCCTGGGCTATAGAGGCGGACTCGATCCACTGTGGCAATTTTCTGCTCGACATTAATCCGCGCCACGCGAGCGCTTACTTGCAGATATACATCGGCGAGACCTACTTGCAGGGTCGTGGCATTGGACGACAGGCCGTGGCGCTGGGTTTGGTGAAAGCATTCGGAACTCTTGCGATGAACCGCGTCTGGCTTCACACGCGACAGGACAACCCGCGCGCACGCCACCTCTACGAAAGCTTGGGTTTCCGCTACGAGGGAACTGAGCGTGAATCCATCCGAGATGGCGACCGCTTCCTCAACCAGGATCGATGGGCACTCCTGCGCGCGGACTGGCGGAGTCCATGAACGTTGCGATCATGCAGCCCACCTACATGCCGTGGGCGGGCTACCTGCGGCTCATCGCGCGCGCCGGCCGCTTCGTGTACCTAGACGACGCGCAGTACGAGCGCGGCACCTGGCACCAGCGCAACCGCGTCCTGCTGGACGGGCAACAGCAATGGCTCACCGTGCCCGTGCGCCGCCAGCGGCTGGGCGAGTCGTTGCTGGCGGTGCAGGTGGACGACGCCGCGCACTGGCGACGCAAGCATCTCGCCCTCGTCACAAATGCATACCGCAGGCACCCGCACGCGGGAGAGGCGCTTGAGCTCATGCGCCGGGCCGCGGACAGCACCGGCATCACCTCGCTCGCCCTTCTGAACATCGCGCTCATCGAGCATTGCTGCAAGGCGCTGGGCCTGGCCACCGAGCGCCTGCGCGCCAGCGAACTGGGCGTAGGTGGAGCGCGCACCCGGCGCGTGCTGGACCTCTGCGCACATCTGGGCGCCACCACCTACATTTCCCCGCCCGGTGCACGCGGCTACCTGGAAGCCGACGGTTTCCGAGACCAGGACGCGATCAAACTAGAATTCGACGAGTTCCACGCCCCCGCTTATCCGCAGGAGGGCGTCTCCGGCTTCGTGAGCCACCTTTCCGTACTCGACGTCGTCGCCAACATCGGCTGGCAGGGCCTTGCGCGGTACATTGCCGAGCCGGACAACGCGAGCCTTGACCCATGAACCACCCGCTGAAAAAAAATCCCCGCTACGGTTTTCTGCAGATCGACCCGACGCCTTCGCCCGAGGAAATCTCGCGCTATTACGCACAGGAGTTCTACGCGGCTAGCTACCAGGGCCTGAACGACTCCGGCCTGCAGGCGATCGACCGCGACCGCGACTTCTACGAAGGCCACTATGACGACCTACTTGAGACCATCGTGGAGCTCTCCGGCCAGCCTTCCGTAGGCCTGAAGCTGCTGGACGTGGGCTGCGGCTGGTGCCAGGCGCTCGCGCGCTGGCAGTCGCGCGGCGTCGTGGGCCACGGCTTCGACCCCGCGCCGGAAGCCATCGCGCACGGCGCGAAGGCCGGCCTCATGGTGAAGCAGGCCGGCATGGACCGCATGGATGTCTTCGGCGAGCGCTTCGATGCCGTCACCCTGCTCAACGTGCTGGAACACCTAGCCGATCCCGAAGCCGTCGTGTGCGAGATCCGCGAGAAGGTCATCCGCCCGGGAGGCGTGCTCGTCATCGACGTGCCCAACGAATTCAACACATTCCAGACCGCCGGCCAGGTGGTGCACGGCCTGCCCGAATGGTGGGTCGCGCCGCCCGCCCACCTCAACTACTTTAGCGGCACCACGCTCACCGCGCTGCTGGAAGGCAACGGCTTCTCCGTGCGCGTGCTTGAGGCTTCCTTCCCGCTGGAGATGTTCCTCCTAATGGGCGACCGCTACGTGGGCGACGCCGAGCTGGGCCGAGCCTGCCACCTCAAGCGTGTGGCGTTCGAAGCGATCCTGCGGGCCCAGGGCAAGACGAAGGAAATGCGCGACTACTACCGCGCGCTGGCGGGGCTGAACCTTGGCCGCCAGGTGGTCGCCTTCGCGGTGGCGCAGTAATCCGGAACAACCAGGGGACGCGGCGCGCATGGAACTCTTCAACTTCGGCGGCGCGACGGCCATCCTTGAGCACCGCGGCGTGCGGCTGCTGATGGACCCGTGGCTGGACGACGGCATCTTCCACGGCTCATGGGTGCATTTCCCGCCGCTCGGCGCGCACGTCGAGGATGTCGGCCGGCTCGATTACATCTACATCTCGCACATCCACGAGGACCACTGCTCGCTCGGCACGCTGGAAAAATTGGACCGCAACGCGACCGTGCTGGTGATGGGCCGCAAGCCCAACTTCGTCGTCGATTTCCTCGTCCGCAACAAACTGGGCTTCAAGGACATCCGTATCATCCCGCCGCGCTCGCCAGTGTTGCTGCGGCCCGGTCTCGTAGCCGATATGGTCGAGCCCGACCCTTCCGACGCGATGGCCAGCGCGATCGACTCCGCACTCGTGCTGCGCTGGGACGGCCACGTGATCTTCAACGCCAACGACTGCCAACCCCACCCGGCGATGATCGAGTACGTGCGTTCCACCTACGGCCGGCCCGACCTCGCCATGCTCCCATACTCCGGCGGCTCGGGCTACCCATCGTGCTACATCAACCTCACCGATGAAGAAAAGTGCGCCGAGCGCGACCGCATCCGCGAGATGCGCAGCGGTGCCTTCATCGACACGGTGAAGGCCCTTGACCCGAAACGCGTGATACCTTTTGCCGACCAGTACGCGATAGCCGGCTCGCGTGCCGCTCTCAATGAATACGTGGCTCACCCGGCGACACCAGCGGCCATGCGCGCGCCCATGGCCCGCGCCGGGCTTGCCGACCGTCTGCTGCTTGTCAACTCCGGCCAGCGCTTCGACCTGGAGACCGGCCGCCACAGCCCCGAAGCGCCCTACCGCGACTACAGCGACGAGGAGCGCCAGGCTTGGCTGGACGGCATTAACGCGAACCACCGCTACGACCACGAGAAGTTCGAGTTCGCCTCGGGCGTGCCGCTTGAGCGCCTCGTGCGCCAGGCGCGCGGCCGCCTCTGGGGCTATCAGGAAGCCAATCACGTTCATCCTGAGTGGATGCTCGTGCTCGACTCCCCGGAGATGGCACAGGTCTTTCTGCTCCCGCTCGGAAGTGCCGAAGTGGCTGCCATGCCGCGTGAGAATGCCGTCGAGGGCCCGTTCCTGCGCATCCGCGCGCCCCGCACGCTGATGATCATGATGCTGCTCGGCCACGTTTCGTGGAACATCGCCGACGCCGCTCTTTTTCTGGACTACGAGCGCGTGCCGAACCGCTACGATCCCGTCGTCTACTTCCTGCTGAACCTCCTACGGGTGTAACCGCATGACTTCCGCCGTACCGCAGACCAGCGTCTTCCTCGACAAGGAAGGCGACGCCTGGTTCGAGCGCAACCGTGGCGCCTACGAGGCGCGCGAGAATCATTTCGAATGCGACCTCCTCGTCTCCGAGCTGGCGCCCTTTCGCGAATCGATCAACGATATTCTCGAGATCGGCTGCGGCGACGGCCACAAGACCGACTGGCTCGCCCGCTTCTTCGACGCGCGGGCCGCGGGCCTCGATCCCTCTGGCAAGGCCATCGCGCACGGCCGCGAGCGCTTTGGCGCCTCGGGCCGAGTCGACCTGCGCACCGGCACCGCCGACAAGCTCCCCTGGGCAAACGCGAGCTTCGATGTCGTGTACTTCGGCTTCTGCCTCTACTTGGTCGGCCGTACCGAGCTGCTGTCCGCCGTCGCCGAAGCCGACCGCGTCCTGAGGCTGGGCGGCTTCCTTGTGATCCTCGATTTCGACCCGCATCTGCCCCACCGGCGGGAATACCACCACCGGCCAGGCCTGTTCTCCTACAAGCAGGACTACTCCACCCTCTTCACAGGCTCGGCGGGCTACCACCTGTTCGCCAAGCGAAGCTTCTCGCACGCGGGCCAGCATTTTGCGACCGACCCGTCCGAGCGCGTCGCGATGTCCTTCCTCTATAAGGAAAAGGACACATACCCGCTCGCCGCGACACCGAAGGAGGCCCCATGAGCATGCAAGCTTTCGAGATCGCCGGGCGCAAGGTCGGCGCCGGCCACGCGCCCTTCATGATTGCAGAGATGTCTGGCAACCACAATCATTCGCTGGACCGCGCGCTTGCCATCGTCGATGCCGCTGCAGCGAGCGGCGCGCATGGCCTGAAGATCCAGACCTACACCGCCGACACGATGACGCTGCCGCTGTCCACCGGCGAGTTCTTCGTTTCCGATCCCGCGAACCTCTGGACGGGCCGCACGCTCTATGAACTGTACCAAGAAGCCCACACGCCCTGGGAATGGCACGAGGCCATCTTCGAGCGCTGCCGATACCACGGCATGGCCGGTTTCTCCACACCGTTCGACGCCACCGCGGTCGACTTCCTCGAGAGCCTAGACGTCCCCTGCTACAAGATCTCGTCCTTCGAAAACACGGACCTGCCGCTGGTGCGAAAGGTTGCAGCCACCTGCAAGCCGCTCATCATCTCCACTGGCATGGCCACGGCCGCCGAGCTCGATGAAACCGTGCGGGCCGCGCGCGGCGCCGGCGCGAAGCACATCGTGCTGCTCAAGTGTACGAGCACCTATCCCGCCACGCCGGACAACACTCATGTGCGCACCATCCCGCACATGCGCGAGCTCTTCGGCTGCGAGGTCGGCCTGTCGGACCACACGATGGGCGTGGGCGCCGCCGTGGCCAGTGTCGCGCTCGGCGCCACCGTGGTCGAGAAGCACTTCACGCTCGCACGCGCCGACGGCGGCGTGGATTCCACGTTCTCGCTGGAGCCGCACGAGTTCCGCTCGCTCGTCGACGAAACGGAACGCGCGTGGCGCAGTCTGGGCGGCGTGCAGTACGGTCCCACGGAAGCGGAACTGAAGTCGCTGCGCTACCGACGCTCGCTCTACGTCGTGGAAGACATCGCAGCCGGCGAGGCCTTCACCGAACGTAATGTGCGCGCCATCCGGCCGGGCCTTGGCCTACCCTCGAAGTACTTGGGCGTGGTCCTGCAGCACAAGGCGCGCGGATATCTGAAGAAAGGCACCGCCGTCTCCTGGGACATCCTCGCCTGAAGTGCGCGGCCGCCCGAAGGGACGCCGCGCTCAGCACCCGGCGAGCGCGATGATTTCCTGTGCAATCCGCGGGCTGGCGGGCCCCGGCTGCATCCGCGCGGAAGGGGCGCCCGGCGCCGAATCGGCCGCCTCGTCAAGGCAGGCCTCGAGCGTCGCGAGGTTCGGCACGCCGCGGCTGATGCCCAGCTTCTCGTAGCTCATCACGCCGTTGGAGCCGGACGATTCCAGCGAGAGCACCGCGGCGCCCGCGCTGGCCGCCTCAACGCCCACCGTGGAGCCGGTGACGAGCACCGTGTGCGCGGCGAGGATCTGCGGATGCAGCGGGTCGCTCAGCGGGCGGGAAAGGTACACGCGTTTCTGGGGCGGCTGCGCCGCGAAATGGTGCGCCTCGTTAGGGTGGTAGCGCACGATGGCAGCGACGTCCTCGCGACGCGCGACCCAGCGGCGCAACACGGCTTCTGTCGCCTCTCCGAACGCGGTGCCCGGGGCGACCGCACCGCCCTCGCTCGGCAGGCGTTCGATGATGCCGGCCCAAAGGAAAATTTTGAGACCTTCCCACCCCAGCGAGCGCCGCAGTTCCTGCGCGGCGCGGCGCTGCGCCGGGTCGAAAAGGCTGTCGAACCCCGGGTTGCCCGTCACCACGATGCGCGAGGCGTCCATGCCGGCCGCGACGAGGTTGTCGCGCACCTGTGGCAACATGGCTGTGACCCGGTCCGCGTGGCGCGGGCGCAGGAGGTACGCGTCGCCCGCCATCGCGAAGAGGTCGATCATCGACACCGTCGGAATACCCGCTTCCATCGCGGCATCGAGCGCCGCCTGCTCACTGCGCGGCGAGTTCGTCGCAACTACAACGTCGGGGGTGAGCTCGCGGATGATGCGCCGGAAGAAATGGATCGGGTAGAAACTGTAGCGGCCCTCGCGCGCGTAGAGCGCGCGGGCACCGTCGGCCCCGTGCTGCTGCGTGAGATCCCAGTAGTTGACACCGATGTACGCCGCAGTCTCGAAGGGGTCCACCGCCGGATGTACATTGCCTTGGGCGAGCCGACCGCCCCACTCCTGCGCGAAACCCGTGTCGGCTAGGTGCACTAGGTCCAAGAACCCGAGCGGCTTCTCGCCGACGGCCTCGGCGGCCGAACGCGCTGTCGTCAGCGCGAGCAGGTCGATGTGGATGCCGGGCTTCGCGGCGCGTAGCGCGCGGATGACGGGCAGCATCATGGCGATGTGCCCGCCACCGTAGGTGACGCAGAGAACCCTCACGCGCCCCGGCTCCACAGCGCCATCGCGGCCAGCGCGCGCAGCTCGCGCGTGAAGTTCGCGCTGCCGTCACGGTGCCTCTCCAGCATGGAGGCGACCACCGCGGGCTCGAACCACTCGCGCAGCAGTTCGCTCTCCTGCAGCGCGTCCTTGATCCACGGGTAACTTTCGCCGCGGAACCAGTCGCCGATGGGCACAGTGAACATCTGCTTCTTGCGGTAAGCGAGGTCCTGCCCGATGAGCGGCGCGGCCGCCTTCTTATACCAGTGTTTCTTGTCGCCGGTGGCAGGGTCAAGCTTGGTGGCGCCGCGCGAGCGGAACGCGAACTCCATCATGCGCCAGTCGAGGAACGGCGTGCGCGCCTCGATCGACACTGCCATGCCCATGCGGTCGGGCTTCACGAGGTTGTTGCCCGAGAGGAGCAGCTGCATGTCGAGGTACAGCGCCTGGTTCACGCGGTCGAAGTGAGCCGCCTCGTCGAACCAGGGCTTCGCGGCCGCGGTGAAGCTGTCGATGCCGCCCAGCCGCTCGCGCAGCGCGGGGCGGTAGAGCGCGTTCTTCGCCGCCGGAGTGAAGAGCGAGATCGAGTCGAAGTAACTCCTCTGAAACGCTTCACTGGACAGTGAGGCCACTTCCGGCCGCGCGAAAAACTGGGCGTACTTGTCGTAGCCGGCGAAGAGCTCGTCGCCGCCGTCGCCGGTGAGCACGACCTTCACGTGTTTCGCCGCGAGCTCGCTCACGCTCAGCGTGGGCATGAACGAGGCGTCGCCGTGAGGCTGGTCGAGGTGGTGCAGCACCTTCGGCCAGCGGTCCAGCATGTTGAGCTCGGCGATCTCGTTCATATGGTCGCAGCCGAAGCGGCGCGCCGCTTCGGCTGCGAACGCCGATTCGTCGTAACGCGGGTCGGCGAAGCCGATGCAGAACGTCTTCACCGGCCGATCCACGTGCCGGGCCATGAGGCCAACGATGGTGCTGGAATCGACGCCGCCGGAGAGGAAGGCGCCCCACGGCACGTCGGCGCGCAAGCGGATGCGCGTCGCGTCTTCCAGAATGGACACGAACTCCTCGGACCAATCACCAAATTCATGATCCTCCTCGCACTGTTCTGCAAGACTCCACCAACGGTGCACCTGCGCCCCTAATGAGCGGGTGAACTTCATCCACGTGCCGGGCATCACGTGCTTCACGCCAGCGTAGACTGTCCAAGGCGCGGGGATGTAGTTGAAGGTGAGGTAGTGATGGATCGCCTCGGGGTCAATGGGAAAGGAGGCGCGCGCCTTCACTGGCCAGAACGCCTTGATCTCCGATCCGAAGAGCACGCGACTGCCGTCGTCGGCCACATACAGCGGTTTGACACCGATGCGGTCGCGCACGAGGTAGAGGGCATCCTGACGGGCATCATCGATAGCAATGGCGAACATGCCATTCAGTTTGCGTAGCCCTTCGATACCTTCGCGCTCATACAGCCGCAGGATGACTTCTGTGTCGGAGTGTGTGCGCAGTTCCACGCCTTCGCGCTGCAGGTCCGCAGCGAGTTCAATGTAGTTGAAAATTTCACCGTTCTGGACAACGGCGATCTTGCCGTCATGGCTAACGAAGGGCTGGCGCCCGCCCCCAATGTCAATGATGGAAAGGCGCGTGTTGCCAATGCCTACGCCACGCTCCGGCTGGTGCCATAAGCCGTTGTCGTCAGGCCCTCGATGGGCGAGACATGCCGACATCGCCGTTAGCTTGTCATCGCCGATCGCTCGCTGCGCCCGATCCCAATAACCGAAAATTCCACACATCTTTGCTAAGCCCTCAGTTCCCGCCCCGGCCCGTAAGTCGCCCGATCGTCCACCACATGATGCGCAGGTCCAGCCGAAGGCTCTGCTCGCGGACGTAGCGCAGATCGGTCGCCTGACGCAGTTCTTCAGTCGCTTCTGATCGCATCAGCGCTTGTGAAAGCCCCGTGATACCAGGACGAACGCTGCAGCGCTCGTTCCAGGCGGCTTCCGTATAGTTCGAGCGCTGCTGCGGAACGTCCGGGCGCGGACCAACGAGGCTCATCTCGCCCTTCAGGACGTTGATGATCTGCGGCAACTCGTCGATGCTCGTGCGGCGGATGAAACGGCCCACTCGGGTAATACGAGGATCACCCACAGCCGTGAAATATGGACCTATAGAGGCTGCATCTTTCACCATACTGCGGAACTTGTACATACCAAATGCTCGCCCCCGCAGGCCAACGCGCGTCTGACGAAGAAGGACTGGCGTGCCACCTTCCAGCACTATGGCTAACGCAGTCACGAAAAGCACCGGCCAAAGCAACGCAAGCGCCACCAACGAAAGCACTATATCGATCAACCGCTTCATGCGGCCCGCGCCTGTCTGGCTGCAATCGCATCAATAGCGGCAGCGACACGAAGGGCGTCTTGCTCCATTTGAGCGGGCGCACGGCGTTCGAGTAGCTCTTCAACTGCGCGCATGGTTGCAATTTCGTCCTCAAACTCAGCCACGCCTTCAGCATTACGGAAAGTTCTCGAGAGAATTACGGAAGAAGAACCCAGACGCAAATGCTCACCGAGGACGTCGCGACCTGGCAATAGCCCCTCATCCAGCCGAGCAATCCCCCCGAACCCAAAACGCAGCCCCTGGGCATGCACCCTGGCGGCGATCCTGTCAAGCACCCCTTGCCCCAAAGGCTCAAACATGAACCGGCAGCCCAGCGAGAGATGCAGATCATTGAGCCCCACGAACACCTCGCACAACTCCGGCGTACCCACCCAATCGTCCAAGGACTGCAGCGCTCCCGCAGTCTCCAACAGCGCCACAATGGGTGCCCGCCCGGCCACGATGCGGCTGAAGGCTTGCAGTTCCTCGGGGGTTTGAAACATAGGCAGCATGACCCAGTCGGCGCCCTGGGCCAGTACAGCGTCCAGTTCGTCCGGGGTGCCTGCATGCAAGGGATTCACGCGAACCATCAACAGCGACCGCTTCAGCTGCGACTTGATGCGACCGACGTCCTCCAGCCGGTGGGTGCTGATAAAGGTGTTGCGTCCGGCCTGACGCTCCGCCTTGCCATTGACTTCCAGATCGACAAACAGGCGCATACCCGGCAAAGCGTCGCAACGGCGTGCGAGCGCAGGGTCATTGGTGATCTGGAGAAGGTCAATCATGGTGTGGCGTGGATTATGACCGCAGGGCTTGGCGCAGTCCGGGGCCGGAGAACCAGCCAGCCGCTACTACAAAGATAGCGGAGAAGGCAATACCAACAAGCGAAAAGCCCTGTTTTAATCCTAAATCACGGACCAGGACAGCCGCAGCACCGGCGCCCCCCCACCAGTGCGCAATCCAAGCAACGACGGCCAGCGCCAACGATGGCGCCAGGAGTGCGCGCAATGGCAGCCAATGCCGCAGGGCTGGGGCACCCAGCGCACTCCCCGCAATCAGGGCGGCCAACACAAACCCAGCATTCAAACCCCACATGAGTGACTCACCGGCCGTCCAGCCCACTGCCCCCACTACCAACAGCAGGGCCAGCGCCAGCAAATAGGCCAGCACGGCGAAACGCATGCGCCCCACCGACGCCAGGACCGTCAGGGCCACCGACAGGAGCGCCTGCGGCAGCAAACCCCACGCCCCCACACGGCTCCAGGCAGCGATCTGCTCCAGAGCTGGGACCTCCATGCGCCCCCAGCCGAATAACAGAGACGCAATCACAGGAGCCCCCACCAGCAGCGCCGCAGCGGCTGCGCAGGCCAGTGTCCAGGCCAGGACCAGCGCGTTGCGCACTGCCGTCGCCATAGCGTCAGCGCTGGTGGGCCCAATGCCAGAAGCCGACGCCGCATGCGTGCGCGCAATCGCAGGGAAGGCCAGCGAGGCCACGAGCTGGATGGCCAGGACCAGCGGCAACTCCACAAGCTTCCAAGCGTAGTTGAAGGTGGCCAAAGCCCCCTCACCCGCCCCGGACGCAAAGGTGCGGGCCACAAAAGGCAGCGTCAAGGGCAGTCCCGCCCCCAAGGCGGCCCACATCCAGATACGCCAGCCGGGCAGCGGCGGCTCCACGCTCGATGATGTCACCGGCAACACGTTCCGGCGCAAGTGCCGCATACGCCACCCCTGCCAGAGCAGGCGCAAAACAACAGCCATCAACAAAAAAACGCCCAGCGTCCGCCCCGCCCCCGGCTCAGCGCCACGAAAACCGAGAAGCAGCAGAGCGGCGATCAGCACGCCATTCACTACAAGATTGGCGCTGTACAAGCCGACAAAATCACGTTCATGCTGCAACCGCGTGGCCCACAGGCCGGCCAGCATGGCCGCGGGCAGGGCAAGGGCGCTCCAGACCACAGCGTCGCGGGCAGTCCCTTGCAACGCAGCGGAGGCTTCAGGCACAAGCAACGCCGCCAAGGAGCCTTGGGCCATACACATCAGGCCCGCCAGCATAAGGCTTCCCCACAACAAACGCCGTGCGACGCGGTTCTGGGTGGCGTTCTGCTGCGCGGCAGACTCTTTGGCCCACTGCGGCAACAGCACATAGGCCAAGGCTCCACTGACGAGCACGCCAGCGAGCCAGTCGGGCAGGGTCAGCATGACTATGGCCACATCGGCCATGCCAGAGCTGCCAAATGCTGCAGCTAATGCCGTTTCGCGCAGTACCCCGAACACACGGCTGGCGAGCAGCAGCAACAGCGAAAGCAGGCCAGCTTTAAGAAACATGCGGCAAATTATCCGGGCTCAGACAGGCGCAAACCCCACACGGCACGGCCAAAAAACTAAAATCACGGGTTTTGATCCGAAACAACGTCTCTGAACGCCTCCATCTGCGGGCGGCCATCCATGTCTGACAACAACATAACCCTACCCCCCCAGGACGACAACCAGCTCATCGCCGAGCGCCGCGAAAAGCTTCGCGCCTTGCGCGAGGTCCAAGCCAACGGCGGCGGCGTAGCCTTCCCCAACAACTTCAAGCCGGCCCACAAGGCAGCGCAGTTGCACCTTGCACACAGCGAGGCCACGAACGAGGCGCTGGAGACGTCGCCCGTGAGCGTCTCGGTGGCCGGCCGCATGATGCTCAAGCGCGTGATGGGCAAGGCCAGCTTTGCCACGGTGCAAGACGGATCGCTGGGCGACGTGGGCGGGCGCATCCAGCTGTACGTGACCCGCGATGCCGTGGGCGAGGAGCTGTACGCCGCCTTCAAGCACTGGGACCTGGGGGACATCGTGGGCGCCGAAGGCACGCTCATGAAGACCAAGACCGGCGAGCTGTCGATCAAGGTCACGGGCCTGCGCCTGCTCACCAAGAGCCTGCGCCCGCTGCCCGACAAGTTCCACGGCATGGCCGACCAGGAGCAGAAGTACCGCCAGCGCTATGTCGACCTGATCACCGACGAGCAGGCCCGCAAGCGCTTCATGGCGCGCAGCAAGGCGGTGAGCGGGCTGCGCGAATTCATGGTGAGCCACGGCTTCCTGGAAGTCGAAACGCCCATGCTGCACCCCATCCCGGGTGGTGCCAACGCCAAGCCGTTCGTCACGCACCACAACGCGCTCGAGCAGGAGATGTACCTGCGCATCGCGCCCGAGCTGTACCTGAAGCGCCTGATCGTGGGCGGCTTCGAGCGGGTGTTCGAGATCAACCGCAGCTACCGCAACGAAGGTATCTCGGTGCGCCACAACCCCGAGTTCACCATGATGGAGTTCTACGCGGCGTACTGGAACTACCTGGACCTGATGGACTTCACCGAGACGCTGATCCGCGAAGTGGCGCTCAAGGCCACGGGCAGCCTGCAGCTGACCTACCAGGGCCGCGCGGTCGACCTGTCGCAGCCGTTCGCGCGCCTGACGATCCGCGAAGCGATCTTCCAGTACACCGAGGCCGGCGCCCATGTGGACGACGCCGCCTGGCTCATCAGCGCCCTCAAGAAGCTGGGCCTGAACGAAGAAAAGAACAAGCTGTCCACGCGCTCGCTGGCCAGCCTGCAGGTGCTGTATTTCGAAGAGACGGTGGAAGACAAGCTGTGGCTGCCCACCTTCATCATGGAGCACCCCACTGAAATCTCGCCGCTGGCCCGTGCCAACGACACCCGCCCCGAGGTGACCGAGCGCTTCGAGCTGTACATCACCGGGCGCGAGTTCGGCAATGGTTTCAGCGAGCTCAATGACGCCGAGGACCAGGCTGCGCGCTTCCATGCCCAGGTGGCCGCCAAGGACGGCGGCGACGACGAAGCCATGTTCTACGACCACGACTTCGTGCGGGCGCTGGAATACGGCATGCCGCCCACGGGGGGTTGCGGGATCGGTATCGATCGCCTCATGATGCTGCTGACCGACAGCCCCAGCATCCGCGACGTGATCCTGTTCCCTGCGTTGCGCCGCGAATCCTGAAAGAGCCCTGGCATCCGGGGCTTCCCGGGTGATTGCGCCCTTGCCGCGTTCAACAGGCCTGAGGAGTCACCGTGCCATTCACATCCAGCAGCACGCCCTATCCCCCCACGCAGCCCCCGCCATCGGGCGGCGGTGGGTTCTCGGTCCTGGTGGTGGAAGACCAGGGTTCCGTGCGCGCTGCGTTGGTGGCTGAGTTGCGGCATGCGGGAGTCACCGACATCTTCGAAGCGCCCGAGGGCGACGCCGCGTTGCAACTGTTCAAGGCCCACCGGCCCGACCTGGTGCTGCTGGACATCCGGCTGCCCGGCAAGGATGGCTACTGGGTGGCGCAGCAGATGCGCGAGAGCGAGGCCGGCGACTGGACGCCGATCATCTTCCTGTCCGGACTGGACAACGAGCTGGACGTATGGCGCGGCATCGAAGTGGGCGGCGACGACTACCTCGTCAAGCCGGTCAAGCCCATCGTGCTCATGGCCAAGCTGCGGGCCATGCGGCGCCTGCTGGACATGCGGCGCCGGCTGGTGTCGATGTCGGCCGAACTGCACCTGGCCAACCAGCGGTTGAACGAAATGGTGGAGGTCGACGCCCTCACCGCGCTGGTCAACCGCCGCGGCTTCGACCGCATCCTGCACAACGAGATTTTGGCGGCGCGCCGTGACGGAACGCCGCTCACGCTGATGCTGTGCGATTTGGACCACTTCAAGCTCTTCAACGACGCCAGCGGCCATGTGCAGGGCGATGCGTGCCTGAAGGAGGTGGGCCGGCTGCTGCGTGAAGTGTGCGTGCGGCCGCGGGACGTGGCCTCGCGCTATGGCGGCGAGGAGTTCGCGCTCATCCTGCCCAACACGCCGCGCTCGGGCGCCATGACCTTTGCGCGCGCGCTGGGCCAGTTGCTCAAGGTGCGCGCCCTGCCCCACCCGGGCTCGCCCCTGGGCAGTACGCTCACCCTGTCTGGCGGCATCACCACCTGCGTGCCCGACGACAGCACCAACGCCGAGAGCATGATCATGCGGGCCGACCAGGCCCTGTACGCCGCCAAGGCACAGGGCCGCAACCGGTTCTTCAGTTTTGAAATGCAGATGGACACCCTGGAGCAATTGCGCAATTGAGTCTCTTTTCCGCCTTCTCGTTTGACGCCACCGAACGCAATGCACGCTCTGCGGTCTCGCGCATGCAGGTTCTGAAGACACGGTTGCCCGACTGGATCCAGGACTGGCTGGAAGTCATCATTCCCGGCGTTCAGATTCTGCTGATCCTGTTGGTCGCCTGGTTGCTGCAGCGCATGCTGCGCCGCATCGTGCGCCGCGCCAGCACCCATTACCAGGTGCCCGACGAACTGGTGGTGCCCATGAACGGGCTGATCCGCTGGGTGGTCGTGGCCAGCGCGGCGCTGCTGGTGCTCGAACGCATGGGCGTGTCGGCCACGGTGCTCTGGACGGCTTTCACCGGCTTTGCCACCGTGGGCGCGGTGGCGTTCTTTGCCGCGTGGAGCGTGCTGTCCAACCTGTTTTGCGCGCTCTTGATTTTCACGGTGCGGCCGTTTCGGATCGGCGACTACATCGAGGTGCTGGACACGGCCGAGAAGCCCGGCGCCAAGGGCCGCGTAGTGGACATCAACCTGCTGTACACCACGCTGGAAGACCATGGCGCCACGTCAGAACACGTGGCGTGGCTGCAGATTCCGAATGCGCTGGTGTTCCAGCGCGTGGTGCGGCGGTTTCAGGGGGTGCCACCTGCGGTGGCGCCGCACCCGTCGGCTGCTCCGGCTGCATCACCGGCATCGGCATCGGGCTCGACGTCCGCGTCAACATCGCCAGCGGAAGCCAGCGGGACGCCTGCCGTGGCAGTCAGCGGCCCTGGACCACAGGTTTAGACAGGCGTCCGCAGCTCTGCGCGGGGTGCGCGCCGTGCCTGTCCATCTGTTCTATCGCCTGATCCCCGCGCATCCGGTGTGCGCCCGCACCGCGTGTGCAGCGGGACTGCAGCGCCACAGAGGTGACAGTCAGCCTCTCGTGCGGCCTCCTGTGCGTCCTCTTCAGGGCAGCAGGTCGAGCGCCTGCATGTACGCTGGCTGGTACATCAGCTCATCCCACGGCTGGGGCAGTGTTTCAGGCAGCAGCGCCAGGCGGCGCGACTCGCTGTCCACGCTCGGCTGCCACAGGCCCTGGGCCTGGGCTTTTTCCAGGCCTTCGATGAGTTCATCCACCGCTTGGCCGTCGCCCACGCTCTGGTTGCACAGCAGCACCAGGTCGCAGCCGGCCTCCAGGGCCGCCACCGCCGCATCGGTGTAGCTGACCACCTGGCCGTCCAGCCGCCGCGCACCTTCCATGCTGAGGTCGTCGCTGAAGATGGCGCCGTCAAAACGCATCTGGCGGCGCAGGATGTCCTGCAGCCAGCGCTGGGAGAAGCCCGCGGGACGGCTGTCCACCTTGGGGTAGATCACGTGCGCCGGCATCACGCTGGTGAGCGTGGTGCTGAGCCAGGGGTACGGCGCGGCGTCGTCGGCCAGGATGGCCTTGAGGCTGCGCTTGTCCACCGGCACTTCGGTGTGCGAGTCGGCTTTGACGAAGCCATGCCCCGGAAAGTGCTTGCCGCAGTTGGCCATGCCGGCCTGCAGCAGGCCGTGCATGAGGCTCTTGGCCAGCAGCGCCACCACGCGAGGGTCGCGGTGAAAGGCCCGGTCGCCGATGACGCCGCTTTCGCCCCAGTCCAGGTCCAGCACCGGCGTGAAGCTGAAATCCACGCCGCAGGCGCGCAGTTCGCTGCCGAGCACATAGCCTGCGGCCGTGGCGGCATTGGTGGCCCGCAGGGCGCCGCTGCCGGCCACGGCCTTGGCGCCCTGTCCATCGTCCATCCATAGCTCTCCCAGGGCGCGCATCGGCGGCACATGCGTGAAGCCATCGGTGCGAAAGCGCTGAACGCGGCCGCCTTCGTGGTCCACGCAGATCAGCAGGTCATCGCGCACGGCCTTGATGGCGCTGGTGAGCTGCAGCAACTGCGTGCGGTCGGTCCAGTTGCGGGCAAACAGGATGACGCCGCCGGTCAGCGGGTGGGCCAGGCGGCGGCGGTCTGCGGCGGTGAGCTCTGTGCCAGCCACGTCGAGGATCAGGGGTGCGTGTTCGGTCATGGGTTCCAGAATGATTTGCTATACAAACAATAGCTGCCAGCGCTTGCCAATCAAGCGGTAGGGGCCGATTTATCTTGCAGTCTCTCGACGACGCAGAAGCTGGCGGCGTAGTCGGTTTCGTCGGTCACGCTCAGGTGCGCCGTCAGGCCCCGTGCTTCGAACCAGTCCTTGAGCGCGCCGTGCAGCACGATCACGGGCTGGCCGGTCGACAGCTTGGCCACTTCGCAGTGGCGCCAGGTCATGGGCATGCGCATCCCGAGGCCAATGGCCTTGCTGAAGGCCTCCTTGGCCGAAAAGCGGGTGGCCAGGTAGCGCAGGCCCCGGTCGGGCCAGCGGCTGCTCCGCTCGCGCCAGGTCGCCAGTTCGCCATCGGCCAGCACCTTCTGGGCGAAGCGCTCGCCGTGGCGCTCCAGGCTGGCGGCGATGCGCCGCACGTCGCAGATGTCGGTACCAATGCCGTAGATCATGGTTGTGAGTCAAAAAGGTGGCTACCGCTTGCCTGGCAATCGCCACCAGCTATCAAATAAGGAGCATCAACGGCTCGCGGCCGCACCCGTGTGGATGCACGCCAGGTAGGCCTGCACCGTGGCCGCGTAGCCCAGCTCCAGCGCGTCGGCGACCAGCGCGTGGCCTATGGAGACTTCCAGCACGCCGGGCACGTCGCGCACGAAGGCGGCCAGGTTGTCGCGGTTCAGATCGTGGCCCGCGTTGACACCCAGGCCCGCATCCAGCGCCGCCTGGGCGGCATCGCGGTAGCGTGCCAGTTGCTCGTCCTGCTGGGGCGTGCCCCAGGCGGCAGCATAGGGCTCGGTGTAGAGCTCGACGCGGTCGGCGCCTGCCGCCTTGGCTGCGGCCATCTGCTCGGGCACCGGGTCCATGAACAGGCTCACGCGCACGCCCAGGGCCTTGCATTCGGCGATCAGGGGTTGCAGGCGCTCGGCATCTTGCGGAAAGCTCCAGCCGTGGTCGCTGGTGAACTGGTCTTCGCTGTCCGGGACGAACGTCGCCTGGTGCGGGCGCACCTGGCGGATGAAGTCCATCAGGTTCTGCGACGGATTGCCCTCGATGTTGTATTCGCGGTCCGGCCAGGCCTTCATCAGCGTGGCCAGCTCGAACACGTCATGGCCGCGGATGTGCCGCTCGTCGGGCCGGGGGTGCACCGTGATGCCCTGCGCGCCCGCCTGGAGGCACAGCTCGGCCGCGCGGGTGACGCTGGGAATGCCCAGATGGCGCGTGTTGCGCAACAGGGCGACCTTGTTGACGTTGACCGACAAGGCGGTGGTCGGGTGCGAAGGACGGCTGGGGCTGGTGTGGAATGGCTGGTTCATAGGGCCTGCAGGTCGATCATGAGCTGGCGGGTGCGCAGCGTCGGGCTGCCGCAATGGTATTGCAGCACGGCGCGCAGCTGGGGTTTGAGTTCGGCCGCCACCGGCGCGCAGGCCCGCAGCGTGGCGGTGTAGCTGGCGGTGCCGTCGTCCAGTGCCCGCTGCAGCGCCTGCCACTGGTGGCCCTGCAAGCTGGCCCGGTCGGCCGACGAGGCTGCGCGCAAGCCGCCCTCGGCCACCAGCGTGTAGCGGGTGGCGGGCTCCAGGGGCGCGAGGGTCATGGTCTGGGCGTCCAGGCTGGGCAGCAGGCCGATCTCGCGCAGCAGCAGCAGCTCGAAGCTGCGCAGCACGGGCTCCAGGGCATCGCCATGCTCACTGGCCAGCACGCGCACCACGCCTGCATAGGCGTCGAACAGGGCTGTGTGCGGGTCGACCCGGGCCAGCAGGCGCAGCAGCAATTCGTTGAGGTACAGCCCCGAGAGCAGCGCGTCGCCCGTGGGCATCACATGGCCGCCCACCCATTCCGCGCCCTTGAGCGTGTGGATATCGGCACTGCCATCACCCGACAAGGTGTACGTGAGCAGCAGGGGCTGCAGCGGCAGCAGCACCGGGCGGAAGTTGGAGGTGGGCTTCTTGGCCCCCTTGGCCACCAGCGCCACGCGGCCCTGCCGGCGGCAGAACACCTCCAGGATCAGGCTGGACTCGCTCCAGTCGTAGCTGTGCAGCACGAAGGCGGGTTCATCGGCGATGCGCTTGGCGGCAGCCACGGTGGTGGGTCTTCGGGTGCAGGTCAGGGACCGTCAAAGGGACGCTGCCGCCCCGGGCAGAGAGCAGCGGGCAGGGCGTTGTGGTTCCACAGGCATCAGAACAGAGCAGGCTGCTACCGAATGTGCCGGCTGTGGCGGCGGCTCATTCGTAGCCGAACGAGCGCACACGCGCCTCGTCGTCGGCCCAGCCCGAGCGCACCTTGACCCAGAGTTCGAGGAACACCTTGGCGTCCATGAGTTTTTCGAGCTCCTGCCGCGCCTCGGTGCCAATGCGCTTCAGGCGCTCGCCCTTGTCGCCGATGACCATCATCTTGTGGTTGTCGCGCTCCACCACGATGGTGGCGGCGATCTTGACCAGGCGCTTGTGCTGCTTGCTCTTTTCCTCTTCGAACTTGTCGATGACGACGGTCGAGGTGTAGGGCAACTCGTCGCCGGTGAAGCGGAACAGCTTTTCGCGCACGGTCTCGGAAGCCAGGAACTTCTCGCTGCGGTCGGTCAGCTCGTCCTCGGCGTACCACCAGCCCTGCTCGGGCAGGTACTTGGCGCAGATGCCGAAGAGGCGCTCGATATCGCCCTTGTTCTTGGCCGACATGGGCACGAACTCGGCAAACGGATGGCGCTCCTGCATGCTCTTGAGCCAGGGCGCGATCTCGGCGCGGCGGTGGATCATGTCGAGCTTGTTGGCCAGCAGCAGCGTGGGGATGCCGGGCTTGAACAGCGACAGCACCTTGGCATCGGCCAGCGTGAAGTTGCCCGCTTCGACCACGAAGAGAATCAGGTCCACATCGCCGATCGCGCCCATCACCGTCTTGTTGAGCGACTTGTTGAGCGCGGTGGCGTGGCGCGTCTGGAAACCGGGCGTATCGACGAAGATGAACTGCGTGAGCTCGCGCGTGCGGATGCCGGTGATGCGGTGGCGCGTGGTCTGGGCCTTGCGCGACGTGATGCTGATCTTCTGGCCCACCAGCGCGTTGAGCAGCGTGGACTTGCCAACGTTGGGCTTGCCCACGATGGCGATCACCCCACAGCGCTGGCCTTGCACCGCTGCGGGAGGACGCGATGCTGCGAGCATGGCCTCCAGATCATTCTGGACACCGGCGCTCGGCACGCTGTCTTCCTCACCGGCCACATCGTGGGTTGCGTCGTTGTTCATAGATTCTTTGCTTTCAATGTGGCCAGCATGGCCGCCGCAGCCGCCTGCTCGCCCGCGCGGCGCGAGCCGCCGATGCCGCGTTCGGTGAGGGACAGTTCGGGGATATCGCACTCGACGTCAAAGGTCTGGCGGTGGGCGGCACCCACCGTCGCCACCACCTTGTACTGCGGCAGCTTCATTTTGCGGCCCTGCAGCCACTCCTGCAACGCGGTTTTGGCGTCCTTGGAGGCCGCCTGCATCTGGGGATTGATCTCCACGCCCTGGAACAGCCGGTGCACCAGTGCCTCGGCCGCGGAATACCCCGCATCGAGGTACACCGCACCAATGAGCGCCTCCAGCGCATCCGCCAGGATGGAGGGCCGCTGCTGGCCGCCGGATTTGGATTCGCCCTCGCCCAGGCGCAGCACCTCGGACACCCTCAGGTGCAGCGCGAGCTGGTGCAGCGTGTCCTGCTTGACGAGATTGGCGCGGACGCGGGAGAGATCACCTTCGGGCAGGTCGGCCAGCCGCTGGTACAGCAGGCTGGCGACGGCCAGGTTCAGGACGGAATCACCGAGAAACTCCAGGCGCTCGTTGTGGTCGGCCGAGAAGCTGCGGTGCGTCGTGGCGCGCTGGAGCAGCGCAGGATTGGAGAAAACATGCTGCAGGCGGGCCTGCAGCGATTGGAGGCCTGGATGCACTAGTTGGTCTGCCCTTCGAAGCGGTAGACAAGATATCCAGGGCCGGCTAGAGGTATTTCTCTCGAGTACTTGAACGACACCACCACTTTGTCACCGCGCTTTGTAACTTGCAGGTCAGAGCCTTTGATTGAACGAATGTCATCAATTGCAGCAGCACGATCAAAAGCTGCTTGTACCCCGGCAACTGTAGTTTCAACCTTGGCTTTTTCAATTGCCTTTTTTGCTGCAAAGTACTCTAAAAAAATTGGAACTGACTGTCCTCCTACGGCAAACACCGCTACGGCGATTACCCCAATAAAAATCAATCCCAGAAAAGACAGACCACGTTGATGCAATCGGCTTGCGGATCTTTGCTTTGCCATAACTCCCCCTATCGTTCGAATCTGCTAGTCAATGAAAGGAACCGATGCGCTTGAGATTACCGAAATTCATCCACACAAAGAAGGCCCGGCCCACGATGTTGCCCTCGGGCACGAATCCCCAGTAGCGTGAATCCAGGGAGTTGTCGCGGTTGTCACCCATCATGAAGTAATGGCCCTCGGGGACCTTGCAGACCACCCCTTCGACACTGTAGCGGCAGTTCTGGCGGTTCGCAAAGTTGGAAGCGCCCTGCACGAACGCAGGCACATCCGGGTTGTTCAACAGGCGGTGCGGCTGCGCGCCAAGCTGCTCCTCGAACTGCTTGAAGTAGCGCATCGAGTCTTCTTCAAAAAAGTCGGGCAGCGCCTTCGTGTCCACGGCCTTTCCATTGATCGTGAGACGCTTGTTCAGATAGGCCACCTCGTCGCCCGGCACGCCCACCACGCGCTTGATGTAGTCGAGCGTCGGCTGGGGCGGGTACCGGAACACAAGCACGTCGCCGCGCTGGGGCTTGCTGCCTTCGATGATCTTGGTGTGGATCACCGGCAGGCGCACGCCGTAGGTGAACTTGTTCACCAGGATCAGGTCGCCCACCAGCAGCGTGGGAATCATCGACCCCGACGGGATCTTGAAGGGCTCGAACAGGAAGGAGCGCAGCAGGAACACCACTACGATGACCGGAAACAGGCCCGCCGTCCAGTCGAGCCACCAGGGCTGCATGAGCAGGCGGCCCTTGGCCTCCTGGACGTCCACGTCGACCTTCTCGATGCCCATGCGGTCCAGCTCGGCCCGGCGCTGGACGGCCGCATCCTCCACCGCCTGCGCGGCGCGGCGCCGCTGGGGCAGGAAGTAAAAGCGCTCCGCGAGCCAATAGGCGCCCGTGACCACGGTCGCCAGGAACAGCAGCAGCGCGAAATTGCCCTCTATGGCACCGAAGTACCAGGCGCCGATATAGCCCGCAAAAATGGCCAGCACGGCCGACGTCAGGATCTGCATGAACTGGAGCATCAATCTTCCACCTGCAAAATGGCCAGGAAAGCCTCTTGAGGCACCTCGACCGAGCCAATCTGTTTCATGCGTTTCTTGCCTGCCTTTTGCTTTTCAAGGAGCTTGCGCTTGCGGCTGACGTCACCGCCATAGCATTTTGCCAGCACGTTCTTGCGCAGCGCCTTGATGGTTTCGCGCGCGATGATGTTCGCGCCGATGGCAGCCTGGATCGCCACGTCGTACATCTGGCGGCTGATGATTTCGCGCATCTTGCCCACCACGGCGCGGCCACGGTACTGCGACTGCGAGCGGTGCACGATGATGGACAAGGCGTCTACCTTCTCGCCATTGAGCAGGATGTCCACCTTGACCACGTCGGAAGCGCGGTACTCCTTGAACTCGTAGTCCATGGAGGCATAGCCGCGCGACACCGACTTGAGCTTGTCGAAGAAGTCGAGAACGATCTCGCCCAGCGGCATGTCGTAGGTGAGCATCACCTGGCGGCCGTGATACGCCATGTTGATCTGCACGCCGCGCTTTTGGTTGGCCAGCGTCATCACCGGGCCGACGTAGTCCTGGGGCATGTACAGATGCACCGTGACGATGGGCTCGCGCACTTCTTCCAGGCGTCCCTGGTCGGGCATCTTGGACGGGTTTTCGACCATGACGATCTCGCCGTCGGCCTTGACCACCTGGTACACCACGCTGGGCGCCGTGGTGATGAGGTCCTGATCGAACTCCCGCTCCAGGCGCTCCTGCACGATCTCCATGTGCAAGAGACCCAAGAAGCCGCAGCGAAAGCCAAAGCCCAACGCTTGGCTCACTTCGGGTTCGTAGTGCAGCGAGGCGTCGTTAAGCTTGAGTTTTTCCAGCGCATCGCGCAGCGAGTCGTACTCGCTCGCTTCGGTGGGGTAGAGCCCCGCGAACACCTGCGGCTGGATTTCCTTGAAGCCGGGCAGCGCCTCGGCAGCGGGGCCAGCGTTGTTGGGCAGCTTCTTTTCCAGCGTGATGGTGTCGCCTACCTTGGCAGCCTGCAGCTCCTTGATGCCGGCAATGATGTAGCCCACCTGGCCGGCATCCAGCGAATTGCGCGGCTCGTTGGCGGGTGTGAAAACGCCCAGGTTGTCCGCGTTGTACACAGCCTCGCTGGCCATCATCTTGATGCGCTCGCCCTTGAGCAGGCGACCGTCGACCACGCGCACCAGCATCACCACACCCACGTAGCTGTCGAACCAGCTGTCGATGATCATCGCGCGCAGCGGGCCGTCCGCGTTGCCGCGCGGTGCGGGCACCTTGGCAACAATGGCTTCCAGAATCTCGTCGATGCCCATGCCGGTCTTGGCCGAGCAGGGAATGGCATCGGTCGCATCGATGCCGATCACGTCTTCGATCTCGGCCTTGGCGTTCTCGGGATCTGCGTTGGGCAGATCCATCTTGTTGAGCACCGGCACCACCTCCACACCGAGGTCGAGCGCGGTGTAGCAGTTGGCCACGGTCTGCGCCTCCACGCCTTGCGATGCATCGACGACGAGCAACGCGCCTTCACATGCGGACAGCGAGCGGCTCACCTCGTACGAGAAGTCGACGTGGCCCGGCGTGTCGATCAGATTGAGGTTGTAGACCTGTCCGTCCTGGGCCTTGTACTGCAGCGCAGCGGTCTGCGCCTTGATGGTTATCCCACGCTCTTTTTCGATGTCCATCGAGTCGAGCACCTGGGCTTCCATGTCGCGCTCGGCAAGACCTCCACAGCGTTGGATCAAGCGATCGGCCAGTGTCGACTTGCCATGGTCGATGTGCGCGATGATGGAAAAATTTCTGATGTGGTTCATCAACGAAAAACGTCAAGTGATTGAATTAAAACGGCGCACACAAGAAAAAAGGGCGCGTCGAATGGCGACGCGCCCTGAACCAACAATCATTGGCAACTGCGATAGTTGGAACTTCATTGTAGGCAAAAAGCCCGCCGAAAAAAGCCCGCCCGACTGCATCTGAGGGGAGTTGTCACGGTGCAACAGGAATTTTATACACAGCTTATTCACAATTGGCCCAACAACAACGCTGGACAACTTGTGGGTGAGCTGTGGATCAGCTGTGCATCGCACACTGGCATCCCGCATCGTGAACCCGACGCCATTCAATATACAGTTAAGGTTTGAACAGGTGCCCGTATTCTATCGAAAACGATTGATAGGCTGGCACGTATGTAAGCGAGAGCTAACTTCAAGCGAGTGCAAAGACTTTTTTCCGCGGCCCAAAAAATAGTGCACCTACCCGCAAAAGGCTTGGCGGCGAAGGGGTCATGACGCTGTCACGGCCCCTTCGAGCGCGCCAGGCCCCAGGTCAGCGGGCGGGGCGGATCAGCGCGTACTGCGCCCATTCGCCGCGGCGGTACAGCACGTTGATCGCCTTGGTCTTGTCGGCCTTCGACAGCACCGCCTCGAACTCCTTCACGCCCGCCACTTCGGTGTTGGCAATCGACAGGATCACATCACCCTCGCGCAGGCCCGCTCGCGCGGCCCCATCGGTGGCAGCGGCCACCACCACGCCGCCCTTGATCTTGAGCTCTTTCTTCTGCGCGTCGGTCAACTCCGTGACCGCCAGGCCCACCTGCTGGGCGGCTGCAGAAGCCTTGGGTTTTTCTTCGCGCTCCGGCGCCTTGGCCACCGGCTTGTCCGGCTCGATCTCGGCGATGGTGATGCCCAGGTCCCGCGAGGCGCCCCGGCGGAACACCGTCACCGTGCTCTTACTGCCGGGCTTGGTGTTGCCCACCAGGCGCGGCAGGTCGGCGACCTTTTCAATCGGCTTGCCGTCAAAGCGCGTGATGATGTCGCCCGCCTCCACGCCGGCCTTGTCGGCAGGGGAGCCCGACTCGACGCCGGTGACCAGTGCGCCCTGCGCTTTGCCCAGGCCGATGGACTCCGCGACATCGCGGGTCACCTGGCCGATCTGCACGCCGATGCGGCCCCGGGTCACACGGCCCGACGCGCGCAACTGCTCGCTCACGCGGATCGCCTCGTCCATCGGAATGGCAAACGAGATGCCCATGAACCCACCCGAGCGCGAATAGATCTGGCTGTTGATGCCGACCACCTCGCCGCGCATGTTGATCAGCGGCCCGCCGGAATTGCCGGGGTTGATCGCCACATCCGTCTGGATGAAGGGCAGGTAGTCGCCCGTATCGCGCTGCTTGGCACTCACGATGCCCGCCGTGACGGTGTTCTCCAGGCCGAAGGGGGAGCCGATGGCCATCACCCATTCGCCCACGCGAAGGCGGCTCAGATCGCCCACCTTGACGGCCGGCAGGCCCGTGGCTTCTATCTTGACCACCGCGACGTCGGTGCGCTTGTCGGCACCGATGATCTTGGCCTTGAATTCACGCTTGTCGGTCAGCGTCACGATGACCTCGTCGGCCCCCTCGACCACGTGGGCATTCGTCATCACGAAGCCGTCGGCCGTCAGGATGAAGCCCGAACCCACGCCGCGCGGCTGCGCCTCTTCGTCCTGCTGCGGCCGCTGAGGGCGCTGCTGCCGCGGCGCATTCGGGATGGGCACGCCGAAACGCTTGAAGAACTCCAGCATTTCCTCGTCCATGCCATTGGCACCAGAACGGCTGGACGCCTTCTCCACGGTACGGATGTTGACCACGGAAGGCCCCACCTGATCCACCAGGTCGGTGAAATCGGGCAGGCCACGCACAGCCGCCGCGGGCTGCGCCAGGGCCGCCAGCGGCAGCAAACCTGCCGTACCAGCCACACCCACCAACACCGAAGCGAGCGCCCACGAGCGCAGCACGGTTCCATCAAACTTCGACATCTTTGACCTTTCGTGAAATGTGACGAATGCCGTCATACAACTGTGTGTAACTGTGAAGAAAGTGCGTGCAAATGGTTCCCCGGCAAAAGAACGATCGCGTGCCGCGCAACGCGGCAGCGGACAGCGGAGCCGCGGCGGGCCCGACGCGCTCAGCGCGTGCGTTCAAGCTGGCCCGCAAAGAGGCGCAGGGTGTGCATGGGGACCTCGCCCACCGCCGTGAGCCACACCTCGGGCGTGATCTTCTGCGCGAGCAATTGCGTGGCGCCCATGCTGGAGACCTGCGGCTGGGCGGGGTGGCGTTGTGCGTCGAACGCCTCCATGAACAGCGACACGGATGCCAGTCCATCGGAATACAGGCACTGCAGCACACCCTGGGCATCGTCGGTCGCAGACACCGCCCGCTTGTGGCAGCTCACGGGCACGAAGCCGGCCACGGGCTGCCGCAGCGACCAGCCCTCGTCCTTGGCGGTCGTCTTGACCACCGCTGGCGCCACCACCTTGTAGCCAGCGGTAGCGTCCATCAGCCGCGACAGCTGATCGGCACGCACCGATGCATTGAGGTCCAGCTCCGAGAAGGCCGACTGCTCGAGCACGCGCCCGTCGGGCGCCAGGGTCTGGAGCTTGACCACCAGGCCCGTCTCTTTTTCGCTCCAGAGCCGGTAGCCAAACCGCAAGCCGTCCAGCGGCTTGAACCAGACCACGTCGGCCACCAGCCCGGCAACCCGCTCCTGGCCCAGAGGCTTGGAGACATAGAACTGGGAAATGGACGCTCCATCGACGGCAGGAACGCGCGGGAAAAGACCCGCCGCCTCCCGCCGGTCCATCCGCACCACCCGCGTCTGCGGCCAGAACGTGCGCACTTCGTCGTTGCGCCTGAAGATGACGCGGGGAGTGCCGCTCAGCACCTCAACCTGCTCCATCTGCTGCTGAGCATCGCATGCCTGCCAGATCCGCGAACTGGCCATGGCACCGGTGGCAGACAGGACCACGAAAGTCCCGACATAAGGCTTGGCACAGGGCGCGCGGTGCATGCGCTCGATCCACTGCACCACAGTGCGCTCGGCTGGGGCCGGTGCAGCGTCGACGGTCGATGAAGGCGCCGAAGCCCCCGCCTGCGGTGCGCCGACTGCGCAAGACGCGCCCAGCATGCACAGCGCCGCCAAGGCAGGCGCCTTGATCCATCGATACAAAGACATGGTGGGGCTGGCTGTGGCTCCTGACGGGTTCATCGCACGACCTCGATGCCGATGGGAACCCGGCGGTCAGCGGCTGGGAGTCTCGAAGGTGGCATTGCGCAAGAAACCTGCGGGCATCTGCAGGGCCGAGGTGCTTCCAAACTGCTTGTGTGCGGCCAACAGCTCGTCCAGGCGCGGGTCGCGGATCATGACCTGCTGACCATCCGCGTCGGCCACAGCCACCACGGGCGCGGCCGCAGCGCCTGCTGCCGGGCGCTCGACCGATTGCTGGGCCAGTTGCGCGCCGGCCGGCGCCTGACCAGGAGTTCCTTGCAGCGTGGACAGCGAGGACCAGCCGATGGCCGCGACTGCCGCCATCGACGCAAATCCAGCAGCCATCTTCCAGCGGAACACCGAAGCGTTCGCAGCGGCCGTCGCGTTGGGGGCCACCACGGCCACCTGCACAGGCTCCTGCGCACGCACCGGCAGTGGCTCCTTGGCCAGCTCCGTGCGCAGACGGGCTATGAAACCCGTGTCCATGGGCTGCGCCAACTCGGGTGAACGCAGCACGTCGCCCACCAGGTGGTACAGCTGCCAGGTCGCCATGGCCTCTTCGTCCTGGCCGGCGTAAGCGAGCGCATCCGCCAGCTCAGCGCCCTGCAACTGCCCGTCCGCCAGCGCAGAAAGTTGTTCTCGTTTGTCCGTACTGTCCGCCATGGAGCGATCCGCCAATTCGATGTTTGCTACAGCCTTGTTCATTTCATCACCTCACCACCGTTTGCCCGTCTGGTTTTCGAGCAAGGGACGCACCCGGGCCGAAATGGCCTCCCGCGCCCTGAAAATCCGCGACCGCACGGTGCCGATGGGGCAACCCATCGCCAGGGCGATCTCGTCGTAACTCAACCCTTCGATCTCGCGCAGCGTCACCGCCTGCCGCAGATCCTCGGGCAACGCCTCCATCGCCGCATTGACGGCTTGCGCGATTTCTCGGGCAGCGAGTACGGTTTCGGGGGTTTCTTCGCTGGTTAGTTCATGTCCGAGGCGGGAAGTTTCATCCTCATCGTCATTCCCTCTCAGTGCATTCTCCGAGATGACCGGGTTGCGCTTCATGTCCATGAGCGCTTTTTTGGCCGTGTTCACCGCAATCCGGTAGAGCCAGGTGTAGAACTGGGCCTCGCCGCGAAACTGGTGCAGGGCACGGTAGGCCCGGATGAAGGTTTCCTGCGCGATGTCCGGGATGATGTCCGTATCTCGAACCATCCGGCCGATCAGCCGCTCGATGCGGCGCTGGTACTTGATGACCAGCAACTCGTAGGCACGCTGATCGCCCGCAACCGTGCGCTCCACCAGTTGGAGATCACTGTCCTCGGAAGGGGAAGGCGTATTTACAGTCATTGATACTCGAAAATCACGCCCCTGGGCTACCAGCCGGGGCGATTGCGTCAGGGTCAACGCCCGGCTTGGCGCGCGAATATACCGCACGGCGCATATCCATCCAACGCTCGTGCTGGCTTGAACGCCCCAGCCACAGCCAGAGATCGCGACGCCCTGCGGGCGAGACATGCACCCACAAGTGCGATTGCATGTCGAGAAAGACTCCCGGCGGGCCGGAAAGTGCCTGGACCTGTGCATCGGCGTGCCCGGCCGCCAAAACGACAGACCAGGACTGACCGTCCCAGCGAAGCATGCCCACTGGATGATGGCGCCAGAAATGAACCGCACAGATGGCGGCAACGAGCCACACACCCACCGCCATCCACACGGACCACGGCACGCCCGCACGGGTGCCCTGCAATGCCCATGCCGCCAATCCACCAGCGCCCCAGGCCACCACGGCGAGCAGAAAACCCGCAAGGACGCTGCTGCGTCCGAAGGGATAGTTCACTGCGGGGGCGTGTCGCGCCAGCGGGGTCATGGGAACGGATGCCTCATCCCGAAGGCTGGCGACTCAGAGAACCGCATGCCAGGCATTGGCGTCAAGCCTCACCCCACAGCGTCTACCGCGAAGCAATGGACACCAGGTTCAGGCGCGCTTGAACACCAGCGTGCCGTTGGTGCCCCCGAAGCCGAAGTTGTTCTTCACGGCCACGTCGATCTTCATGTCACGGGCCGTGTTGGCGCAGTAATCGAGATCGCACTCGGGGTCTTGGTTGAACAGGTTGATCGTGGGCGGCACCTTCTGGTGGTACAGCGCCAGCACGGTGAAAATACTTTCAATGCCGCCCGCTCCACCCAGCAGATGGCCGGTCATGGATTTGGTCGAGCTCACGACGGTCTTGTAGGCATGGTCGCCCAAGGCCGCCTTGATGGCATTCGTTTCGTTCAGGTCGCCCAGCGGCGTGGACGTGCCGTGCGCGTTCAGGTAGTCCACCTGATCGGCATTCATGCCCGCATTGCGCAAGGCGTTGAGCATCGCGCGGCGGGGGCCATCCATGTTGGGTGCCGTCATGTGGCCGGCGTCGGCACTCATGCCGAAGCCGCTCAGTTCGGCGTAGATCTTGGCGCCGCGGGCCTTGGCATGCTCGTACTCCTCGAGCACCATGACCCCGGCGCCCTCGCCCAGCACAAAACCGTCGCGGTCCTTGTCCCAGGGGCGGGATGCTGTCTTGGGATCATCGTTGCGCGTCGACAGCGCACGCATGGCGGCAAAGCCGCCGATGCCCAGCGGGGAGACGGTGGATTCGGTCCCACCGGCCACCACCACGTCGGCATCCCCGTATTCGATCATGCGGCCTGCCTCGCCGATGCAGTGCAGGCCCGTTGTGCAGGCAGTCACCACGGCGAGGTTTGGCCCCTTGAAGCCAAACCGCATGGACACATGCCCCGCCACCATGTTGATGATGGAGGCCGGCACGAAGAACGGCGTGACGCGCCGCGGCCCCCGGCTGGTGAGTTCGGCATGGGTGTTCTCGATCAGCGGCAAGCCACCGATCCCGGAGCCAATCACGCAGGCGATGCGCGTGGCCAATTCTTCACTGAGCGCCTCACCCGTCGGCAGGCCCGCGTCCTGCACGGCTTGTGCAGCAGCGGCAATGCCGAAGTGGATGAAACTGTCCATCGCGCGCGCATCCTTGGCGCTGATGTACGAATCCAGGTCGAAACCTTTGACCTCCCCTGCAATCTTGCAGGCGAAGTTCGACGCATCGAACTTGGTGATGAGGTCAATGCCGGACTGGCCGGCAAGGAGATTGGCCCAGGACTCGGCCACCGTGTTGCCCACGGGGCTGACGCATCCCAGGCCGGTCACGACAACGCGACGACGGCTCATGCGTGAAAAACCTTCTAGCTGATCGCTTGAGTCAGGCGCAGTGCGCCGCTCAGGCCTTCTGGTGGGTGTTGGCGTAGTCGATGGCGTTTTGCACCGTCGTGATCTTCTCCGCGTCTTCGTCGGGGATCTCGATGCCGAATTCGTCTTCCAGGGCCATCACCAGTTCTACCGTGTCCAGCGAATCAGCGCCGAGGTCAGCGACGAACGCCTTTTCGTTCGTGACTTGGGACTCTTCCACTCCGAGTTGCTCGGCAATGATTTTTTTGACGCGTGCTTCGATATCGCTCATGGTTTCCCTCTGGGGGTTGTGAATGAATCCGCGATTCTAGCTGCTTAAGGAGAAGCCCTAAACAGCCCGCCGTCCGGATGAAGCGGCGTTATCTTTCATTAATTACATGTACATGCCGCCATTGACGTGCAACTCCTGCCCCGTCACATAGCCAGCCTCGCGCGAGGCGAGATAAGCGACCGCATGCGCGATGTCCTCGGGCTTGCCCATGTGGCCCAGCGGGATCTGCGCATTGAGCGCTTTTTGCTGCTCTTCGGCCAACACGGACGTCATGTCCGTCTCGATGAAACCGGGTGCCACGCAGTTCACGGTGATGCTGCGGCTGCCCAGCTCACGGGCCAGTGCGCGCGTCATGCCGGCCACGCCCGCCTTCGCCGCGGCGTAGTTGGCCTGTCCCGGATTGCCGGACGCGCCCACCACACTGGTGATGCTGATGATGCGCCCGAAACGCTGCTTCATCATCGGACGAATGGCGGCGCGGCTCATGCGGAAAACGGCCTTGAGATTGGTGTCGAGCACCGCATCCCAGTCATCGTCCTTCATGCGCATGGCCAGGGTGTCGCGGGTGATGCCTGCGTTGTTCACCAGCACGTGCAGGCCGCCCTGCTGCTTGACGATGGTGTCCAGCAGCGCGTCGATGGCTGCCATGTCGTTGACGTTCAGATTCGCGCCGCGGCAGCCCGGGTAGGCCGACAGGGCCTGGCTGATACGCTGTGCGCCTTCGTCCGTAGTGGCAGTGCCCACCACCTGATAGCCGCGCACGGCCAGCTCCAGCGCGATGGCCGCGCCGATGCCGCGCGATGCGCCCGTGACCAGCGCCACCTGCGCTGCCGATGAGGTTTCCGTCATGCCAGCAACTCCCGGGTTTCGGCCAGCGAGGCCGGATCAAAGATGGCACCACCGACCAGCTCAGGGTCGATGCGCTTGGTCAGGCCTGCCAGCACCTTGCCAGGGCCGCTTTCGATGATGTGGGTGATGCCACGCGCCTTCAGGGCGTGCACGCATTCGACCCAGCGCACGGGGCCAAAAGCCTGGCGGTACAGCGCATCGCGGATCGCGTCGGCATCTTGCTGCACGGCCACGTCCACATTGTTGAGCACAGGAATCTGCGGCGCTGCGAGCGCCACATCCGCCAACGCTGCACGCAGCTTCTCGGCCGCGGGCTTCATCAGGCTGGAATGGAAAGGGGCCGACACCGGCAGGGGCAGCGTGCGCTTGGCGCCTGCAGCCTTGAGCACTTCGCAGGCTTTGTCCACACCCGCCTTGGTGCCCGCAATCACGGTCTGGATGGGGTCGTTGAAATTGACCGCCTCGACCACTTCCGAAGTGCCGGGGCCGAACGAAGCCAGTGCTTCGGCACACCCGGCGATGACCTTGGCGGAATCCATGCCCAGGATGGCCGCCATGGCACCTGTACCCACTGGCACGGCTTCCTGCATGGCGGCAGCGCGCAGGCGCACCAGCGGCGCGGCTTGCGCCAGGGTGAGCACGCCTGCAGCCACCAATGCCGAGTACTCGCCCAGCGAATGACCCGCCACCGCAGCCGGCAGCGCACCACCTTCGGCACGCCACACGCGCCAAGCCGCGACACCCGCCACCAGCATCACAGGCTGCGTGTTCGTCGTCAGCGCCAGCACTTCCTTGGGGCCATCCTTGATCAACTGGCCGACGTTCTCGCCCAGCGCATCCGAGGCCTCCTGCAGCGCCTGTACGACCACGGGGTGGTCACCCCAGCCGTCCAGCATGCCCACAGACTGAGAGCCTTGTCCCGGAAAGACAAATGCAAAAGTCTTCATGAAAAATCCAGAAATATGATTGAAATCTTGCCCTACCGCTCGCTCAGCAAGCGCTAGCAGCTATAACTTCAGGAGCACGGCGCCCCAGGTGAAACCGCCGCCCACACCTTCGAGGAGCAGGGTCTGCCCCTTCTGGACCTGGCCGGTGCGCACACCGTGGTCGAGCGCCAGCGGAATGGACGCTGCCGACGTGTTGCCATGCTGGTCCACGGTGACCACCACCTTGTCCATGGGCAGCTTGAGCTTCCTGGCGGTGCTTTGCATGATGCGGATATTGGCCTGGTGAGGAATCAGCCAGTCGATATCTGCTTCGACCAAGCCCGCCTTGGCCAGCACTGCGTGGGCTGCCTTTTCAAGCACCCCGACCGCCAGCTTGAACACGGCCTGTCCGTCCATCTTGAGCAGTGGGTCGCCCAGCACCTGTCCACCCGAAACACCGCCCGGGACGCACAAGATGCCGACATGCTTGCCGTCGGCATGCAGATCACTCGACAAGATGCCGGGCGTGTCCGAAGCCTCAAGCACCACAGCGCCGGCTCCGTCGCCAAACAGCACACAGGTCGTGCGGTCGTTGAAATCCAGGATACGGCTGAACACCTCGGAGCCGACCACGAGTGCGCGGCTGGCTCCGCCGGACTGGATCATGGCGTCGGCCACCGCCAGCGCATACACAAAGCCGCTGCACACGGCCTGCACATCGAAGGCGGGGCAGCCATTGGCACCCAGCTTGTTCTGCAGGATGCAGGCGGTGGAGGGGAACACCATGTCCGGTGTGGACGTGGCCACGATGATGAGATCGATGTCCGTGGGCTGCAGGCCCGCCGCCTGCAAGGCGTTGCGTGCAGCTTCCAGCCCCAGGTCGCTGCTGCCGACATCGGGCGCGGCAAAGTGGCGCGCCCGGATACCGGTGCGTTCCACGATCCATTCGTCCGAAGTTTCGATACCGCGCTGGCCCAATTCAGCTACCAGATCGGCGTTGGTCAACCGGCGCGGGGGCAGATAGCTGCCGGTACCGGTAATGCGGGAGTAGCGTCTCATCAATGTCTCATCGTCGCCGCTACGCCAGGTTGGGTCTGGGCATCTGCGGGCGCGAGGAGCGGGGCCGCATGCGCAATCCGGGTCCGGACGCGGTCGAGCAGGTTGTTGCGGGCTGCATCATACGCCCGGTTCAAAGCCTGCTCGAAAGCCATTGTGTCCGCCGATCCGTGGCTCTTGAAGACCAGTCCGCGCAGCCCCAAAAGCGCCGCGCCGTTGTAGCGGCGGTAGTCCATACGCTTCATCAGCGCTTTTAAGACCGGATAGGCCACGATAGCAGCCATTTTGGTGAAAATGTTGTGCGAAAACTCGGTCTTCAGGGCGCCGATGATCATGGACGCCACACCTTCGCTCGCCTTAAGCGCCACGTTCCCCACAAAACCGTCACATACCACGATGTCGACAGTCCCCTTGAAGATGTCGTTACCCTCGACATTGCCAAAAAAGTTCAGATCACCGGCGTTGCCAGCAGATCGCAGCAGTTCACCGGCTCTTTTGATGACTTCGCTGCCCTTGATGACTTCTTCACCGATGTTCAGCAAGCCGACGGTGGGCTCGCCACCCTCTTGAAGGGCCGACACCAGCGCGGAGCCCATCACCGCGAACTGCAGCAGATGCTCGGCCGAGCAGTCCACATTCGCACCCAGGTCCAGCACCGTGGTGGCACCGCCCAAGGCATTAGGCAGCTGGGTGGCGATCGCAGGGCGGTCGATGCCGTCCAGGGTTTTGAGGAGATAGCGGGCAATCGCCATCAGTGCGCCGGTATTGCCGGCTGACACGGCAGCCGCGGCAGCCCCGTCCTTGACCTGCTGGATGGCCACGCGCATGGAAGAGTCTTTCTTCTTGCGCAGGGCCACTTCCACCGGGTCGTCCATCGCCACCACCTCGGTAGCGACAACGACCGTGGCCCGATCGTGCGAAAACGACTGCAGGCTGTCCGCCAGGCCGACGAGCAGCAGGCGAGCATCCGGATGATTGTCAAGAAACTGACGGCACGCCGCGAGCGTGACGCGGGGGCCATGGTCGCCCCCCATGCAGTCAACAGCCAGTGTGATCATGGGCGACTAGTCTGACTGGCCGTGGGCCAGCGATGAAATGCAATAACCAAAACAAAGGCCCGCGCTACGCTTTCTGTAGCAACGGGCCTATGGATGGTGCGAAGGTCAGGCTTCGGACTTGTTCTTCAGCACTTGGCGGCCACGGTAGAAACCGTTGGGGCTGATGTGGTGACGCAGGTGGGTTTCACCGGTGGTGGGTTCCACTGCAATGCCTGGCACATTCAGGGCATTGTGCGAACGGTGCATACCGCGCTTGGAAGGGGACTTTTTGTTTTGCTGAACGGCCATGATGGCTCCTGGTCTGAATAGGTTGGTAAATACGCGATCAGCCCATTAAGACACGAGGGGATTCGCGTGAAGCCCTCGATTATAACCCAAATGATTTTGGGGGCTGTCTATACCCTTTCGGGCGACTCATCCTGCACGTGTCGGCACAGGGCGACAGCCTGGCCGGCAAGCCCCTTCGCGCGGCTCACTACCCCTTGGTGTCCTTGCGCAAACCCGCCAAGGCCGCGAAGGGATTGGGCTTGTCGGCACTGGCTTCCTCGAAGTCGTCGTCGGTCGATGCCATGGGCACCGAGGTCGGGCATTCGTCGTGCTTGGGCACCACGGGCAGCGCCATCAGGAGCTCGTCTTCGATCAACTCGCGCAGGTCGAACTCGCGGGTCATGGCGAGCAGGTCTTCCTCGCTCTCGTCGTCCAGCGCCTCGGCGGTGGCCTCGTCGGCCACGAAGCGGAACTCGCGGTCGACCTCCAGGGGCACGTCCACCGGCGTCAGGCAGCGCTGGCATTCCATGGGGAAGCTGGCGGTGACCTTGATGCGCAGCCATACCTGCCCCATACCGCCCAGCGCGGTGCGCACCTCGCCCACGGCTTCCCAGTCCACCATCAGGTCCGGGTGCAGGCCTTTGGCCTCCTGGGCCAGGCGCTCGTACTTCAAAAGTGATTCGTGGCCCGACAGCCGCCCGCCCGCCTGTGCAAAGGCTTTCACGTCGAGGCGCTGGGGGGAGAATTCCTTGGTCATGGCGGCAGTGTAAGAGAATCGGCGCATGCTTCAATCCCCTCCCCTGCAACGCCCTCTGGTATTGGGCTCGACCTCGCGCTACCGGCGTGAATTGCTGGAACGGCTGCGCCTGCCGTTCGACGTGGCGGCCCCCCATGTGGACGAAACCCCCGAGCCCGGCGAAGCCCCCCGCACCCTGGCGCTGCGGCTGGCCCTGGCCAAGGCCCGCGCCGTGGCGCAGCAGTACCCACAAGCCGTGGTCATCGGCTCCGACCAGGTGGCCGACCTGGCCGGCACGCCGCTGGGCAAGCCCGGCGAGCACGAGCGCGCCGTGCAGCAACTGCGCCAGATGCGCGGGCAGACCGTGATTTTCCAGACCGCCGTGGCGGTGGTGTGCGCGGCCACGGGGTTCGAGCAGGTCGACTTGGCGCCCGTGGAAGTGACATTCCGCGACCTCTCCGATGCGGAGATCGAGCGCTACCTGCGCGCCGAGCAACCCTATGACTGCGCCGGCAGCGCCAAGAGCGAAGGCCTGGGCATTGCGCTGCTCGACGCCATCCACAGCGACGACCCCACGGCCCTCATCGGCCTGCCGCTGATCCGCACCTGCCGCATGCTGCGCGCCGCGGGCCTGGTGTTGCCGTGATCAAGCACCCCCTGAGGCGCTTCGCGCCTTCCCCCTCTCCGTCGGGAGGGGGACGCACCCGGTGGCCTGGCAAAGCCAGTTCCACGGGTGCACTGGCATGGACCGCGTCCAATTCGGAGTCCTCGGACCCTGAACAACGCACTGAATACTCCCAATGACAACAAAAACCGGAACCCTGTTCCTGGTACCCGCCCCGCTCGACTTCGGCTGCGACACCACCGCCCCGCTGCAGGACGCCCTGCCCGACAGCACCCTGCAGACCGCCGCGCGCCTGACGCACTGGGTGTGCGAGAACGCCAAGAGCACCCGCGCCTACCTCAAGCGCATCGATGCACTGCACCCGCTGGCAGCTCCCCTGCAGCAGCAGCAGATCACCGAACTACCGCGCGAGGTGCACAAGAAGGGCGACCACGGCGACAAGGGCTCCGCGCCGTTCGACGCGCGCCCCCTGCTGGCTGCCGCGCTGGCGGGGCACGACATCGGCCTGGTCAGCGAGGCTGGAATGCCTGCCGTGGCCGACCCTGGGTCATCCGTGGTGCGCGCGGCGCACGACCTCTCCATCCGCGTGGTGCCGCTGGTCGGACCGGTGTCTCTGCTGCTGGCACTGGCGGCCAGCGGGCTCAATGGGCAGAACTTCGCCTTCGTGGGCTACCTGCCGCAGGACGCGCACGAGCGCACGCAGCGTATCAAGGAGCTGGAGGGTCTGGCCCTGAAAACCGGCCAGACCCAGTTGTTCATCGAGACGCCCTACCGCAACGCGGCGCTGTGGCAGGCCCTGGTGCAGGCGCTGCAGCCCCACACCCGCCTGGCCCTGGCCAGCGGTCTGACGCTGCCGGAAGCCCGCATCCAGAGCCAACTGGTCCGCCAATGGCGCCAGCAGCCCGCCGCACCGGACAACCGCACACCCGTCGTGTTCGCGCTGGGCCGGTAAAAAAAGCAGCGTGCAACAGCGCACGACGGCGCACAGCACCATGGAGCCACACCCATGAAATACATCGTCACTACTATTTTTATAGCTGCCAGCGCTTATGGAGCAAGCGCCAGCGCCATTATTCGCTGTGAAATGGATGGCAAGCCCCTCAACGTCTCCAACGGCGCGGAGCTGGCGGGCAAGTCGGGGCTGGTGCGATGCCGGGAAGAAGACACCGGCCACCTGCAGCGCGAGCAAGAGCTGCGCAACGGCAAGTTCATTGGCCAGGAGCGCATGTTCGACCGCGAGGGCCGCCTGCTGCGCGAGCGCACGGTGAACGAACGCGGCAACAGCCACGGCCGGGTGGCGGAGTTCTGGCCCAACGGCCAGGTGCGCCGCGAGGAAACCGCCGACAACGGCCGCACCCAGGGCGCCGTGCGCCGCTTCGACGCCACAGGCCGGGGGGAGCGCGTGTCGTTTCACGGCGAGGGGCAAGAGCTTTTCCATGTCGAATACAACAGCAAGGGCCAGCCCACGCGATTGCTCTGCCCGCGCAGCAGCGTGCTGCCCGAAGACCGCAAGCTCTGCGGCTTCAACGGCGCCACCGACACCGAGCTGTACGCCGAGAGCGGTGCGCGGTCTGCGCAACTGCGCTACGACCAGGGCCGCCTGCTGAGCGCCACCGAGTGGTCCAGCGACGGCGTCGTGTCGGCTCAGCAGCTTGTGGTGGACGGCCGGCGCGTGCACAAGAGCTTCTATACAGAGGGCGGCAAGAGCGTGCTGCGCGAGGAACGTGTCTTCACCCCCGACGACCGCACGCTGCGCGACACGCGCGGCCAGCTTTTCAGCGCCAGACGCTATGGCGCATCAGGCCAGCCCATCGAGCAACGCGGCTTTGCAGACGGCCGCGAGGTACAGGTGGAACGCTGGTACCTGAACGGGTCCTTGCGCGAGCGCAGCACCGTCAGCGGCAGCGGCAAGGACGCCCGCCAGCTGCGCGAGATGTACCGCGACGACGGCAAGCTGGCACGGCGCGAGCAGCTCAACGCGGACCAGTGGCGCGTGGGCACGCAGCAGGCCTTCCACGAGAACGGCCGGCTGGCGACGGAGGAGCAATACTCCACCCCCGACGCGCGGGGCCGCACACGCCTTACGGCCCGCAAGCAGTGGGATGAATCCGGCAAGCTGATCGCCGACGACACCATCCTGGAAGACGGCTCCCGCCAGCGCAAAGCTGCCGGAACCGACAGCTGATACGGGCCTGCCCCAAAAAAATAACCCCGCGCAACAATGACGTTGCACGGGGCTGGAAGGCTTGATGGTTGCCCGGTTGCGCGTCTGGATGCGCGTCAGGTGACCGACTCACCGGCCACTGCGACGCTACAAAGCGCGGGCGCCGTGGCGCTCAACCGCTCAACGCAGCTGAGGGCCGGCCCAGGCAAGCGACTTCACCGCGCCCACACCGATGGCCGCGCCAAAGCGCTTGACCAGGCGCTCCGCCACGTTGTCGCGGCGGGTGTAGTCGATGATTTCCTCGGCCTTGACCACTTCACGGGCCACGTAATCCAGATTGCCCAGCTTGTCGGCCAGGCCCATTTCCACAGCCTGCTGGCCGGTCCAGAACAGGCCGCTGAAGGTATCGGGCGTGGTCTTGAGGCGGTCGCCACGGCCTTCCTTCACCACAGCGATGAACTGCTGGTGGATCTGGTCGAGCATGGTCTGCGCATAGGCACGCTGCTTTTCGGTCTGCGGGCTGAACGGGTCGAGGAAGCCCTTGTTCTCGCCGGCCGTCAGCAGGCGGCGCTCCACGCCCAGCTTTTCCATGGTGCCGGTGAAGCCGAATCCGTCCATCAGCACACCGATGCTGCCCACGATGCTGGCCTTGTCCACGTAGATGTCGTCCGCGGCCGCCGCGATGTAGTACGCGGCCGAGGCGCAGGTTTCTTCCACCACCGCATAGATCGGCTTGCCGTGCTTGGCCTTGAGGCGAACGATCTCGTCGTTGATGATGCCGGCCTGCACCGGGCTGCCACCGGGCGAGTTGATGAGCAGCACCAGTGCCTGGGAGCCCTCGTCTTCCAGCGCGCTGCGCATGGCGGCCACCACGAACTCGGCGCTGGCTTCGGCCCCGGCGGCGATTTCGCCCTTGATGTCCACCACCGCGGTGTGGGGCGAGGTCTTGCTGGCGCTGGGCGATGCCTGGCGCAGCGCCATGAAGGCGATGGCGGCGATCAGCACCAGCCAGGTCAGGCGAAAGAAGATCTTCCAGCGGCGCGCACTGCGCTGCTCATTGAGGGTGGCAAAGGCCAGCTTTTCCAGCGTGGCGCGCTCCCAGCCGGGTTCACGCGATGAGTCGCTCACAGATGCTCCTGAGTTTGTAGCTGATTGCGCCCACAGATCGGGCGCGGGGTTGCTCTTGGGGTCGAAGCCCGACGAACCGGGCTGTTGGGAATCGGTGGTCATGTCATGGGTCCTGGCACGGTGCAGCGGGCGCGGCCGGCGGCGGCATCGGGCCTGTGGGGAGGGTTTTCAGAACGCGATGGGCTGCAGATGGTGGTCAGTATGCCAGTGCACTGCACCATCGCTTTCCGTCAGTGGGATTTTGACCAGCCCGCCACGGCACGGCCCGCCTGCGCATTCGCCCGTGCTGGGTAGGTAGGCGGCTCCGTGCGTGGCGCACAGCAGCCACTGGCCGGTGTCGTCGAAAAAGCGGTTGGCCTGGTAGTCCATCTCCATCGGCACGTGGGTGCAACGGTTGAGATAGGCATGGGGCTCGCCCCGGTAGCGGATGGCAAACGCCCGGCAGGTCTGGCCTGCGTACACCACGTCGAAAGGCACCGCCAAGCCGCCGTCGACCAGGTCGCCGCTGCCGCACAAGGGAATCATGCTGTCGGTGGCCATGGCGGTCAGGCGTTCTGCAGCAGCCAGTCGTGCAGCTCGCGCACCGAGTGCGCCACGTGCAGGGGTTCCAGCGCACCGAACACCTCGGGCTCGTGCGCGCCGTAGCTCACGCCCACGCTCGCGCACCCGGCGTTCACCGCCATCTGCAGGTCATGGGTGGTGTCGCCGATCATGAGCAGGCGCCCCGGCGCCACGTCGAACTCGGCCATCAGCTCCTGCAGCATCAGCGGATGCGGCTTGCCGGCGGTCTGGTCTGCGGTGCGCGACCCGTCGAACATGCCGCGCAGTTGCACGGTGTGCAGAACCTCGTCCAGCCCGCGGCGGCTCTTGCCCGTGGCCACGGCCAGCAGGTGGCCGCGCTCGCGCAGGTCGTTCAGCAGGGGCAGCACGCCCTCGAACAGGCTCAGGTCGTCCTGGTGCTGCACGTAGTGAAACCGGTAGCGGTTGGCCAGGTCGGTGTAGCGCTCGGGCGGCACATCGGGCGCGGCGTGGGCCAGGGCCTGCATCAGTCCCATGCCGATGACGTACGCGGCATCCTTGTCGGACGGCACGGTGCCGCCCACATCGCGCACCGCCTCTTGAATGCAGCGCACGATGATGGCGGTAGAGTCGAACAGGGTGCCGTCCCAGTCGAAGGCGATGAGGTCGTAGCGGCGGGGGCGAAAGCTGGAGGCGGGCATGGGCGGTGTCACGCCTGGTCGGGCGCTGGGGTCACGAAGTCAGCCAGTTCGGGCGGCAGTTCGGCATTCAGCGCCACGCGCTCGCCCGAGGCGGGGTGGTTGAACTGTAACCGCCACGCATGCAGGAACATGCGCTTCATCCCCAGCTTCAGCAGGCGTTTGTTCAGGTCGAAGTCACCGTACTTGTCGTCCCCCACGATGGCATGCCCCTGGCTGGCCAGGTGCACCCGGATCTGGTGCGTGCGGCCGGTCTTGATGGTCACTTCCAGCAGGGACATCACCGGCAGGCCCTGGGCCTGGCGCGCAGGGATCGTGCTGCGCACCTTCACCAGCGTGATGGAGCGCATGCCGTCCGGGTCATCCTCCGTGGTCACGCGCACACGGCGCTCGCCGTCGGCCTGCAGGTATTTGTGCAGCGGCAGGTCGATGACCTTCTTGTTGGCCGGCCAGGCGCCGGTGACGAGCGCCAGGTACGTCTTGCCGGTCTCGCGCTCGCGGAACTGGTCCTGCAGGTGGGTGAGCGCCGAGCGCTTCTTGGCCACCAGCAGGATGCCCGAGGTGTCGCGGTCCAGCCGGTGCACCAGCTCCAGGAACTTCGCCTGCGGGCGTGCCTGGCGCAATTGCTCGATCACCCCGAAGCTCACGCCGCTGCCGCCATGCACCGCCACGCCGCCGGGTTTGTCGATGGCGATGACATGCTCGTCTTCGAGCAGGATCGGGAATTCGCGCGCGGGCGCGGGGCGCTCGGCCTTGTCGGCCACCTTGTCGGAGATGCGCACCGGCGGCAGGCGCACCACGTCGCCCGCCTCCACCCGGGTGTCGGCGCTCGCACGGCCCTTGTTGATGCGCACCTCGCCGCTGCGGATGATGCGATAGACGTGCGTCTTGGGCACGCCCTTCAAATGGCGTATCAAAAAGTTATCGAGCCGCTGGCCCGCGGAGTCTTCGTCGACCTCCACCATGCGGACTGCGGGAAGCCCCGCAGCCGCTGCGGGCGGTTTGGCCCCTATAATGTGTTTCACCTGCGCGTTGTCATGTAAGTGGTTGATTTGTCTGGAGTTTAGTCCACACAGCCCTTGCCCCACGTTCAGGCACGTCGATGCCAACGGGTGTCGTGCACGCAGATTGCAGGCCAGATGCCTGTGGTGGCCTGCACAGCGCGCGGCGGGCTGACAGATTGAAACACTGATACGGAATCCCAGAAGCTGGCAGATGCACCCCACCCGGGCGCCACCTGCCAGCGGATCGAAGCGAGCATGTGGTTGTTGATGGCATGGATGGTGACCTTGTGGCGGAGGCTGCGGCCTTTGGCTGCACGCTCAAAATCGCCCTCAGCGCCCAGCCAGCAAGCGCAACCAGCTACTCTTTTGCTAGCAAAACTGCGCTCCTACCACTCGCCCCCATCCACGCGCCCCTGCCTCACGATGCTGCGCTAGAGCGCTGCAGATCATTGGCATCCCCGGCAATTCCCTTCGTTTCGATGCGTCAGTCCAGGCATTCACAGCTCCTGTAGAGCTTGTTGTATTGGTTTGGAAACTGTGGGCGGCAGCCCGCGCAGCCCTCCCTGTCGGAAGGTGAGCTGCACCGCTGCCGTCCGCGAAACACGGAAGGAATCGCATCATGAAGCGGATGCTCATCAACGCCACGCAGCCCGAAGAACGGCGCCTGGCCATCGTCGACGGACAAAAGCTCCTCGACTACGAAATCGAGATCGAAGGGCGCGAACAGCGCAAGGGCAACATCTACAAGGCCGTCGTCACCCGCGTCGAGCCCTCGCTGGAAGCCTGCTTCGTCGACTACGGCGAAGACCGCCACGGCTTCCTGCCGTTCAAGGAAATCTCGCGCAGCTACTTCGCCCCCGGCGTCTCGCCCAGCCAGGCACGCATCAATGAAGTGATCCGTGAAGGCCAGGAGCTGCTGGTCCAGGTCGAGAAGGAAGAGCGCGGCAACAAGGGCGCGGCGCTCACCACCTTCGTCTCGCTGGCCGGCCGCTACGTCGTGCTGATGCCCAACAACCCCCGCGGCGGTGGCGTATCGCGCCGCATCGAGGGCGAGGACCGCGCCGAGCTCAAGGAGGCGATGGACCAGCTCGAATACCCGAACGGCATGTCCATCATCGCGCGCACCGCAGGCATCGGCCGCACCGCGCCCGAGCTGCAGTGGGACCTGAACTACCTGCTCAAGCTGTGGACCGCCATCGACGGCGCGGCCAAGGGCGGCAAGGGCGCCTTCCTGATCTACCAGGAATCGAGCCTCGTCATCCGCGCGATCCGCGACTACTTCAACAACGACATCGGTGACATCCTCATCGATACCGACGACATCTACGAGCAGGCGCACCAGTTCATGGCGCACGTCATGCCCGAGCATGCCGCCCGCGTCAAGCGCTACCGCGACGACGCCGCGCTGTTCAGCCGCTTCCAGATCGAGCACCAGATCGAGTCGGCCTACGCCCGCACCGTGCAACTGCCCTCGGGCGGCGCCATCGTGATCGACCACACCGAAGCGCTGGTGTCCGTGGACGTGAACTCGGCCCGCGCCATCAAGGGCGGCGACATCGAGGAAACCGCCACCCGCACCAACCTGGAAGCCGCCGACGAAGTGGCCCGCCAGATGCGCCTGCGCGACCTGGGCGGCCTGATCGTCATCGACTTCATCGACATGGAAGAGTCGAAGAACCGCCGCGAAGTGGAAAACCGCCTGCGCGACGCGCTGCGCCAGGACCGCGCCCGCGTGCAGTTCGGCACCATCAGCAAGTTCGGCCTCATGGAAATGAGCCGCCAGCGCCTGAAGCCCGCCCTGTCCGAAGGCTCGTCCATCCCCTGCCCGCGCTGCGGCGGCTCGGGCCACATCCGCGACACGGAAAGCTCGGCCCTGCAGATCCTGCGGATCATCCAGGAAGAGTCCATGAAGGACAACACGGCCGCCGTGCACTGCCAGGTGCCGGTGGAAGTGGCCTCGTTCCTGCTGAACGAAAAGCGCACCGAGATCGCCAAGATCGAACTCAAGCAGCGCGTGGCCGTGCTGATGGTGCCCAACAAGACGCTGGAAACCCCCAACTACCGCCTGGAGCGCCTGAAGCACGACGACCCGCGCCTGGACCACATCGAAGCCAGCTACAAGCTCGCCGAAGAAGTGGAAGACCCCACCGCCGTGACGCGCCGCTCGCAAGAGCCCACCAACAAGCAGACCCCCGTCATCAAGGGCGTGCTGCCCGATGCTCCCGCCCCCGTGGCCGAGCCCCGCCCCGAAGGCGCGGCCCGCCCACCGCGCGCCGGCCAGCCGCCGCGCCATGGCGCAGGCACCGCCGCACCCGCACCCGCCCCGGCACAAGCCCCTGCGGCAGCACCTGCCCCCGCAGCACCGCAGGAGCAAGGCTTCTTCGCCTGGCTCAAGAGCCTGTTCGGCTTTGGCACCCCGCCCGCCGCAGCCCCGGCACCCGTGGCAGCACCGGCGCCCGCGCCGGCCGCTGACACCACCGCCCGTGGCGAACCCCGCCGCGACGGCCGCAACGGCGAAGGCCGCGGCCGAGGCCGTGGCGGCCGCGATGGCGGCGGCAACCGCGACGCGCAGCGTGAAGGCGGCGGCCGTGACGGCCACCGCGAAGGCAACGGTGAAAACCGCCGCCCCCGTGGCGAGCGCCCGGCCGAAGGCCGTGGCCCCCGCGACGCCGAGGGTCGCCCACAGCGTGACGCAGAACGCCGCCCCGAAGGCGAAGGCCGCGACCCCCGCGAGGGCGGCCGCGAGCCCCGTGAAGGCCGCAATGGCCGCGACGGTGGCCGCAGCCGCCGCGATGCCGAGAGCCGCAACCAGGCCGCCGGCGTGAACGGTGACGCCACCGCAGCGCAAGCCCAGGTGGAAGGCCCGAACGGCCAGGTTGCCGCAGCAGACGCCGCAGCCGGCCAGCCACCCCGTGGCGAGCGCGGCCCGCGCCGTGAACGTGGCGAGCGTGGCAACCGCGGTGAACGCGGCGAACGCGCCCCACGCAACGCCGAAGGCCAGGAAGCCGGCGCAGCAGCCGCTGCTGCCGCACCGGTGGCTGGCGACTTCGTCGACACCTCGCCCCTGGGCTCGCTGCCCGACCTGGACCTGACCGGCAACGAAACCGCAGGTAACGCCAATGGCAGTGGCAATGGCAACGGCGGCCCCGCCAGCGAAGAGCAGCGCCGCGAACGCCGCTCGCGCGACCGCTACGGCCGTGACCGCCGCGAACGTGGCGACCGTGGCCCGCGCGACAACGCCGACGCCGCTGCCGCCGCCCCGGCCATGCTGGACTTCGACCCCACCGTGGCCGCGCCGCAGGATGCCGCCGCAGCGGCTCCAGCCGCCGAGCAGGACGGCCAACCCCGCCGCAGCTACTTCAGCGCAGCCCCGGCCGCGCCAGCAGACGCCGCACCCGTGGTGGCCGCCGACGCTGTGGCAGTGCCCACCGCGTCTGCAGTGCCGGCCCCGGTGGCAGCCCCCGCTCCGGTGGCACCTGCCGCGGTGCCTGCTGCTGCAGCTGCCCCTGCGCCGGCCCCGGCCGCCGCAGCACCCCGTGCAGCCGCGCCCTCGGCAGCCGCTCCCGCTGCCGCCGCGGCAGAGTCCATGCCCCGCGTGGCAGCCTTCACGCTGCCCGTGAGCGAGCTGCAGCAGGTGGCCGCATCGTCGGGCCTGCAGTGGGTGAACTCGGACGCCGACAAGATCGCCGCCGTGCAGGCCGCCATCGCTGCCGAGCCGCGCCCCATCCACGTGCCCCGCGAGCGCCCGCCCGTGGTGGTGCTGGACGAAGGCCCGCTGGTGTTGGTGGAAACCCGCCGCGACCTGTCGGACCTGACCCTGCCGTTCGAGAAGCCGCCCGCGGCCTGAGAGCGGCTTCGGCCCCCTGGTGACGCTTTCACGGCGTGACTCCGAAAAAGGCGGCTCTCTGGGCCGCCTTTTTCATGGGCGGGCGCCCCCAGGCCAATCACCGTGGGCGGCCCCAAGGCCTGCTGCAGCAGTTACCATTTTGTCCGTCGCCCGCTGCTGCAACCCCGCCGCAGGGCGACCGCCTCCCCGGCCCCGGGGTTGCCGCATCGCCGCGATGCAGGCAGCCTGCCCCCCTCTTTCCACCGACCACCGCTCCGGCCCTGCCCATGCTGTTCCTGCTCTCGCCCGCCAAGTCGCTCGACTACGACACGCCCCTGCCCGAGGGCCTGCCGCACACCACGCCGCAGTTCGTGCCGCAGTCGAGCGCCCTCATCGACGTGCTGCGCACCCATTCACCGCAGAGCATTGCCTCGCTCATGGACCTGAGCGACAAGCTGGCCGCGCTCAACGTGGCCCGCTACCAGGCGTGGCGGCCGCGCTTCACGGCGACCAACTCGCGCCAGGCGGCACTGGCCTTCAACGGCGACGTGTACGACGGCCTGCAGGCCCGGTCGCTGTCTGCCGACGACCTGGCCTGGGCCCAGGGCCATGTGGCCATCCTGAGCGGCCTGTACGGCGTGCTGCGCCCGCTGGACCGCATGCAGCCCTACCGGCTGGAGATGGGCACGCGCCTGGCCACCGAGGCTGGCAGCAACCTGTATGACTACTGGGGCAGCCAGATCGCCGAGCACCTGAACACCCGCCTGCGCGCCGACAAGACGCCCGTGGTCATCAACCTCGCCTCGCAGGAATACTTCAAGGCCGTGGACCGCAAGGCGCTCAAGGCGCGCGTCATCGACTGCGTGTTCGAAGACTTCAAGGACACCGGCTACAAGATCATCAGCTTCCATGCCAAGCGCGCACGCGGGCTGATGGCGCGCTACGCCGTCACCCACCGCGTGGCGACACCGCACAAACTGGAAGGTTTTGACCTGGACGGCTATGCTTTCGCCCCCGGGGCCTCCTCGCCGGAGCGCCTCGTCTTTCGCAGAGGATGAGGGCATGGCCCTGAGCGGCTCCGCCGCGTTTGCGTCGCCCCTTGCGCCGACCGTTGCGCCGCACGGCGCGCGTGCAGGGGGACGACGGCGTCCCTGGCCCGGCACAGCGCGCCCACGCGCGGCTGCCGGCCTCTGGTTGTGCCTGTTGTATGGAGAGCTGATATGACGACCGCCCAAACGATCACCCCTGAACTGCGCCGCTGGATCATCGAGCAGGCCCAGGCCGGCTATGCCGCGCCGGTGGTGCTGCAGTCGATGCGCGATGCCGGCTGGGACGAGGACGTGGCCGCCGATGCCATGGAAGTGACGCTGCAGGACCACCTCAACGAGTTGGCCGTGCAGCAAGGCCAGCCCAGTGCCGTGCCGGTGCCCGAGCCGCAGCTGGGCGACTCGCCCGCGCAGGTGGACTGCGGCGACCGCGTGGTGCACGTGCTGCTGGCCATGGCCCAGCCGCGCATCGTGGTGTTCGGCAACCTGCTCTCGCCCGAAGAATGCGACGCCCTGATCGCCGCGGCCGAGCCGCGCATGGCACGCTCGCTCACCGTGGCCACCAAGACCGGCGGCGAAGAGATCAACGACGACCGCACCAGCGACGGCATGTTCTTTCAGCGCGGCGAAGGCGAACTGCTGCAGCGCATCGAAACGCGCATCGCCCGCCTGCTGAACTGGCCCATCGAAAACGGCGAAGGCCTGCAGGTGCTGCACTACCGCCCCGGCGCCGAGTACAAGCCGCACTACGACTACTTCGACCCCGCCGAGCCCGGCACGCCCACCATCGTCAAGCGCGGCGGGCAGCGCGTGGGCACGCTGGTGATGTACCTGAACACGCCCGAAAAAGGCGGCGGCACCACCTTCCCGGATGTGCATGTCGAGGTCGGGCCGCAGCGCGGCAACGCCGTGTTCTTCAGCTACGAGCGGCCCCACCCCTCCACCCGCACCCTGCACGGCGGCGCCCCGGTGATCGCCGGCGAGAAGTGGATCGCCACCAAGTGGCTGCGCGAGCGCGAATTCAAGTAAGAATTTGAATAAAAACAGCCCCTACCGCTTGCCCCATGAGCGCTAGCAGCTATTAAAAACATAGCAAACCACCCGCCACCGTCCACGGGCACCGCATGAACACCCCAGAACAATCCCAACTCGGCAAATCCTCTGCCTACATCGACCAGTACGACGCATCGCTGCTGTTCCCCATCCCTCGTGCAGGCAAACGGGCCGAGATCGGCGTCACCGGCGCAGCCCCCTTCTTCGGAGCCGACCTGTGGACGGCGTTCGAGCTGTCGTGGCTCAACCAGCGCGGCAAGCCGCAGGTGGCGCTGGCGCACATCACCGTGCCGTGCGAGACGCCCAACATCGTGGAGAGCAAGTCCTTCAAGCTGTACCTGAACAGCTTCAACAACACGCGCTTTGCCGATGCGGCCGAGGTGCAGGCGCGCATCCGCGCCGACATCAGCGAAGCCGCCTGGCGCGGCAGCGAGCACCCGGCCACCGTGGGTGTGCGGCTCATCGGCCCCGAGCTGTTCGACCAGGAGCCCGTGCACGAGCTCGACGGCCTGAGCCTGGACCGCCTGGACGTGGAATGCACGCAGTACCAGCCCGCCCCCGAGCTGCTGACCGCCGAAGTGGGCCAGCCGCCCGTGACCGAGGTGCTGACCAGCAACCTGCTCAAGAGCAACTGCCTGGTGACCGGCCAGCCCGACTGGGGCAGCGTGCAGATCAGCTACAGCGGCCCGCAGATCGACCAGGAAGGCCTGCTGCAGTACCTGGTGAGCTTTCGCAACCACAACGAGTTCCACGAGCAGTGCGTGGAGCGCATCTTCATGGACGTGTGGACCCGCTGCAAACCCATCAAGCTCACGGTGTATGCGCGCTACACGCGCCGCGGCGGGCTGGACATCAACCCGCTGCGCACCAGCCACCCGCAAGGCCTGCCGCGCAACGTGCGCACGGCGCGGCAGTAGCCCTGCTGGGGACCCCCGATGGGTCGGCATAAAAGCACCTGAAACCGTTCACGCTGAGCTTGTCGAAGCGCCGCGCAAGGCTTCGACAAGCCTCTCCTGAGCCTGTCCTGAGCCTGTCCTGAGCCTCTCCTGAGCCTGTCCTGAGCCTCTCCTGAGCCTGTCCTGAGCCTGTCGAAGGGCTCAGCCCGAACGGATTGTTCGAGTGCAACGGGACCGGCCCCCTAAAAAAGCGGTCGGGTGTGGGGGTCCGCTTCGCGCACCCGGCTCGCGCGCGGCTCCGGGGGGCCGTCCGGCACCTCGCCCACCCGCTCCAGCGTGCCCACACGCACGCCCAGCAAGCGCAGCTTCCGGTCGAGCGGCACGCGCTTGAGGCACAGGCCCGCCGTGCGGCGGATGGTGGCGGCGTCCTGGGTGTAGCGGTCCAGCGTCTGGTCGCGCGTGGCGATCTTGAAGTCGTCGTAGCGCAGCTTGATGCCGATGGTCTTGCCCACATAGCCCTTGCGCTGCAGGTCGCCCGCCACGCGCTCGCACAGGTCGGTGAAGATGGCCGACAGCTCCGCCCGGTCGCGCACGGCGTGCAGGTCGCGGTCGAACGTCGTCTCGCGGCTCATGCTCACCGGCTCGCTCTCGGTCACCACCGGGCTGTCGTCGCGGCCCCAGGCCACGCGGTGCATCCAGGCGCCGCTCGACTTGCCAAAGCGCGCGATCAGCCACTGCGGGTCCTGCGCGGCCAGCTCGCCGATGGTGTGGATGCCCAGCCCCGCCAGCTTCTCGCCCGCCTTGGGGCCGATGCCGTTGATCTTGCGCACGTTCAAGGGCCAGATCTTCGTCTGCAGGTCGTCCTCGTAGACGATGGAGATGCCGTTGGGCTTGTTGAACTCGCTCGCCATCTTGGCCAGCAGCCGGTTGGGCGCCACGCCGATCGAGCAGGTGAGCCCCGTCACGTCGAAGATGCTTTTCTGGATGAGCCGCGCCAGCACTCGGCCCCCTTCGCGCTGGCCGCCGGGCACGTCGGTGAAGTCGATGTACACCTCGTCCACGCCCCGGTCCTGCATCACCGGCGCGATGTCGGTGATGGTGCTCTTGAACAGGCGCGAAAAGCGCCGCACCTCGTCAAAGTCCACCGGCAGCACGATGGCCTGCGGGCACAGCCGGGCCGCCTTCATCATGCCCATGGCCGAACCCACGCCGAACTGGCGCGCCGGGTAGGTGGCCGTGGTGATCACGCCGCGGCCCACGTAGTCCTTGAGCAGCGGGAAATCCTCCACCGGGATGAAGCGCCGCTCGCGCTCCTCGGAGCCGTCCGGGCCGCGCAGCAGCAACTCGTCCACCTTGCGCCGCCCGCCGCCGATGACCACGGGCAGCCCCTTGAGCTGCGGGTAGCGCAGCAGCTCGACCGACGCGAAGAACGCGTCCATGTCCAGGTGTGCGATGCGGCGCAGGCGGCCAGTGGATGCCGTGGCGGCAGATGGCGCGTCAGCAGATGAAGGCGCAGAGGCGTCGGGCGAAGGATCGGTCACACCCGCTATTTTGCGCGGTGTCTGCGCGGCAGGCGGGGTGCAGGCCTATCCTGCGGCCCCTGCCATTCCAGCCTATCGCTTGAACAGGCCGGCGGCCGAGTTCTTCCACTTGTCCACCGCCTGGGCCCCAGCGGCCAGCAAAGGCGCAGCGGCGTCCGCAGCACCGGCACCGGCACCGGCACCGGCACCAGCATTGGCCGTGGCGCCAGCCTGCGGCAGCGCAGCCGCATCGCCGCCCGCAGCCTCGTTGCCGGGCGCGGCCAGTGCTGCAGGCGCAGCGGCCAGCTGCGGCACGTCGCGGCGGTAGTTGCCCGCCAGAATCTCGCGGTACTGCTCGCCGCCCGCGTACTCCTTCAGGGCCTTCAGGCGCACCGGGATGAAGGGGTGCGTGGTGCTGGAGTTCTCCATGATGGACACCAGCTGCACCAGCTTGTTGACCTCCTTGTGGGCCTCGGTCTGCGCAATGGTCTCTTCGATGTTGCGTTCGTCCTCGTAGCCCGTGACCTTGCCCGACAGCTTGGCCAGCGCGCTCAGGCCGGGGCCCAGGTTCTGCAGACACAGCAGGCCCGCGCGGTCGCAGGTGAATTCAGCGCGGCGGTACCACTCCCAGTACGCCAGCAGCAGCGGAATGCGCAGCATGCCCACGCCAGGGATCGGCACGACCGACGCGAAGATGTCCCAGTAGCGGATCAGCATGTCGCCCAGCTGCCGGTACAGCCCGTGGGCGGCCTTGATGTGGCCCACCTCGTGGCCGATGACGAAGCACAGCTCGTCGGGCGTGAGCGCTTCCACCAGGCCGCTGTGCAGCACGATGCAGGTGCGCCGCTGGCCCGACGTATAGGCGTTGAGCTCGGGGTTGGTGGTGATGTACACATCCGGCACCTTGCACGACAGGATGGCGCAGCAGCGCTCCACCAGCGCATACAGCGAGCCATAGTTGTTGGCATTGATTCGCACCATCTGCTCGTTGTTGTTCAGGTGCGTGATCTGCTCGGAAAAATTGGCGTCCAGCCACGACAGCAGCTGCCCCGCGCCCGGAATGCCCTTGAGCGTCGCCAGGGCCTCCTGGTCGCCCGGATAGGTGAACGATGTGTACGAGATGTCGGTCAGGATCACCTGGTTGCTGGCATACACCAGGGCGTCGGCATGTTTGTGGGCGGGCATGGGAACGTGTGAAATGGATGGGGACGTGGATCATTCCACGCCCCAAGGCCCCACCCAGGCCCCGCGCCCCACCATCGTGTAACAAATGGCACGGCCTGGCCGCGCGCGCCCACCAGCTCGGGGCCGCCGCCTACTGCTTGGCCAGCGCCGCCTTGCGGATGCCCTGCAGCGTGCCGGTGGGCGTGATCGCCTCGGGGTCGATCAGGCAGTGCAGCACGCTGGGCAGGCCGCTCGCGCGTGCGCGGGCCAGTGCGGGGGCGAAGTCTTCGGTGCGCTCCACACGCTCGCCATGGCCGCCGAAGGCCTGGGCGTAGGCCTTGAAGTCGGGGTTCTTGAGCGCCGTGGCGCTCACGCGGCCCGGGTACTCGCGCTCCTGGTGCATGCGGATGGTGCCGTACATGGCGTTGTCCAGCAGCACCACGATGATCGGCAGGCCGTACTGCACGGCGGTCGCGAACTCCTGGCCGTGCATCAGGAAGTCGCCGTCACCCGCAAAGATCACCACCTCGCGCTGCGGCCACAGCCGCTTGCCGCCCACACCGGCGGGCAGCCCGTAGCCCATCGACCCGCTGGTGGGCGCCAGCTGGCTGGCAAACGTGGTGAAGGGCCAGAAGCGGTGGATCCAGGTGGCGAAGTTGCCCGCACCGTTGCAGAAAATGGTGTCGGCGGGCAGCACATCCTTGAGGTGCTGCATCACCTGCCCCATCTGCAGGTCGCCAGGGATGCGGATGGGCGTCGGGTCGCTCCAGGCCAGGTAGTCGGCATGGGCGGCTTCGGTGTGGGCCTTCCACGGCACCGGCGCCGTAGGGCGCACCGCGTTCAAGGCCGCGGCAAAGGCCTGCGGCGTGGCGTGGATGGCCTGCGTGGGGCGGTAGAGCTTGCCCAGCTCATCGGCGTCGGCATGCACATGCACGAAGGGCTGCGCGGGCGTGGGAATGTCGAACAGCTCATAGCCCTGCGACGGCACTTCGGACAGGCGCCCGCCCACCACCAGCACCAGGTCGGATGCGCGGATGCGCGCCAGCAGCTTGGGGTTCACGCCCAGGCCCAGGTCGCCGCCATAGCAGGCGTGCGTGGCCGCAAACAGCATCTGCCGGCGGAACGAGCAGTACACGGGCAGCGACCAATCTGCAGCAAACGCCGTGAACTCACGCACCGCCTGCTCAGACCAGCGGCTGCCACCCAGGATGGCCACGGGCTGCTTCGCCTTGCCCAGGCGCTCGGCCAGCTCGGCCATCTGCGCGGCGCCGGGGTAGGTTTCGGTGACCTGGTAGGGCAGCGCGTCGGCCACGGTGGCCGCCTCTGTCAGCATGTCTTCGGGCAGGGCCACCACCACCGGGCCGGGGCGGCCCGAGGTGGCGACGTGAAAGGCGCGCGAGATGAGTTCGGGCACGCGGGCCGGGTCGTCGATCTGCACCACCCACTTGGCCATGGTGCCGAAGACCGCGCTGTAGTCGAGCTCCTGAAACGCCTCGCGCCCCATGGCACCGCGCGCCACCTGGCCCACGAACAGGATCATGGGCGTCGAGTCCTGGTGCGCGATGTGCACGCCGGCCGACGCATTGGTCGCGCCCGGCCCGCGCGTCACGAAGCAGATGCCCGGCTGCCCCGTGAGCTTGCCCTGCGCCTCGGCCATCATGGCCGCGCCGCCTTCCTGGCGGCACACCGTCACGCCGATGTCCGCATCGTGCAGCGCATCGAGCACGGCCAGGTAGCTCTCGCCCGGCACGCAGAACAGCTGCTGCACACCGTGGGTGATGAGCTGCTGGACCAGGATCTGGCCGCCGGTGCGGCTCTGGGCGGGGCTGGAGGTGGAAAGCGTGGTCATATCAAAAGGTCCGGAACGAGAAATCAAACAAGAAAAACAGGCGGGTCAGCGCAGCGCCTCGCACGCACGGCGAATGCGTGCGCAGGCTTCCTGCAGATCAGCCATGCTGGCAGCGTACGAGATACGGAAATACGGCGCCAGCCCCAGCACGCTGCCCGGCACCACGGCCACGTGGAACTCGCGCAGCAGGTAGTCGCAAAAATCGGCGTCCGTGCGCAGCAGCGCGCCACCCGGTGTAGTGCGGCCCAGCACGCCTTCGCAGCTGGCAAAGGTGTAGAACGCACCCTCGGGCACGCGGCAGCGCAGGCCCGGCGATGCGTTGAGCGATGCCACCACCAGGTCGCGCCGCGCCTGGAACTCGCGGCAGCGCTCGGCCACGATGTCCTGCGGGCCGGTGAGCGCCGCCACCGCCGCCGCCTGGCTGATGGACGACGCGCACGACGTCGCCTGGCTCTGCACCACCGCCATGGCCGCGATCAGCGCGCGCGGACCCGCGCCGTAGCCGATGCGCCAGCCCGTCATGGCGTACGACTTGGACACGCCGTTCACCGTGAGCGTGCGGTCGCGCAGCGCCGGCAGCACCGCCACCGGCGTGGCAAACGCATGACCGTCGTACAGGATGTGCTCGTAGATGTCGTCCGCCAGCACCCATACCTGCGGGTGGCGCAGCACCACCTCCAGCAAGGGCCGCAGTTGCTCGGCACTGTAGGCCGTGCCGCTGGGGTTGGATGGCGAGTTGATGAACACCCAGCGCGTGCGCGGCGTGATGGCCGCATCGAGCTCTTGCGCCGTGATGCGAAAGCCGTTGTCTTCGCTGCACGGCACCACCACCGGCACGCCGCCCGCAATCAGCACCATGTCGGCGTACGAGGTCCAGTACGGCGCGGGCAGGATCACCTCGTCGCCGGGGTTCAGGCTGGCCATCAGCGCGTTGTAGATGACCTGCTTGGCGCCGGCGCCCACCGTGATCTCATTGGTGGCGAACGTGAGGCCGTTGTCGCGGCGGAACTTGAGCTGGATGGCGGCCTTGAGCTCGGGCGTGCCATCGAGCACGGTGTAATGCGTGTCGCCCCGCGCCATGGCGCGCTGCGCAGCCTCCTGGATGTGCACGGGCGTGTCGAAGTCCGGCTCGCCCAGGCCCAGCACGATGATGGGCTGGCCCTGGCGCTTCAATTCACTGGCGGCCTGCGTGATGCGCACGATGTCCGACACACCGATGGCGCTGATGCGGTCAGCCGCGCGGAAGGCGGTGGCAGGGAGGGCCGTGGCGGGGATGGCGGCGTTCATTGCTGGTAGGACTCCAGGGGCTTGTCGTTGGGCGTGGCGAACAGCTGGCGCAGCGTGGTGCCCAGCGGCAGGTTCAGGCTCATGTTCTTGGGCGGAATGGGGTTCACGAACCACTTGGTGTAGATTTTTTCCATCTCGCCGCTTTGCATCAGGCGCGTGAGCACGCCGTCCACCGCAGCCTTGAAGGTGGGGTCGTCCTTGCGGAACAGCAGCGCGATCGGCTCGGCGCCCAGCGGCTCACCCACGATGCGGTAGGCCGACGGGTCCTTGGAGTTGGAGATCAGGCCCGCCAGCAGGTTGTCGTCCAGCACGAAGGCGTCGGCGCGGCCGGATTCGAGCAGCATGAAGCTCTCGTGGTGGTCCTTGCCCAGCACCGTCTTGACGGGTGCGCCCAGTGTGCGCTCCTGCTTGCGCAGCAGCTGCACGGCTGTGGTGCCGGTGGACGCCGCGATCGTGCGGTTGCCCAGCTGGCTGATGGACTTCAGGTCCGAATCCTTGCGCACCGCCATGCGCACCTCGCTCACATAGGTCGTCACCGCAAAGGCCACCTGCTGCTGGCGCGCGGTATTGTTGGTGGTGGGGCCGCAGCCGATGTCGAGCGTGCCGTTCTGCACCAGGGGCAGCGTGTTCTGCGCGGTGACGGCCATGTATTCGAGCTTGGCGTCGGGCACGATTTCTTTCAGCACCCGCTCGCACAGCTCCACGTGGTAGCCCACGTACTTTTCATTCGCGCCCAGCGCGTAAGCCATGGGTGGCGAGGTCTCGCGCACGCCCAGCACGGCCTTGCCCGATGCCTTGATCTTCTCCAGCGTGGGGGTGGTGGGTGTCTGCGCGTGTGCGGGCGCCAAGGTGGCGAAAGCCAGGGTCAGGCCTGCGGCGAGCGCGGTGAAAGGGGTGCGGGAAGTTGCCATGGTCGTTGTCTCCGGTGGTGTTGTGGTTGGCAAAGGGAAAAAGGGAAAAGGAAAAAAGGTATTGCGGTCCCGCTTGGGGAGGCGCCCGGCTTCAGGTCTCACCCCGACCGTTCGGGCTGAGCTTGTCGAAGCCTTGTGCCGGCGCGGGGCATATCCAGGACCAAGGGTTGCGGGTTGCGGCGTGCATTCAGATCACGTTCTTTTCCAGCAGCGGCTCGTTGCGCGCAATGCGCTCGATGGACAGCGGCGACAGGTCCAGACTCTGGTAGCGCCCCGTCAGCATCAGCTCGGCCAGGCCGCGCCCCACGGCAGGGCATTGCTGCAGGCCGTGGCCCGAGAACCCGTTGGCCAGCACGAAGTTGTCGCACGCCGGATGCAGGCCCACGATGGCGTTGTGATCGAAGGTGTTCATCTCGTAGTAGCCCGCCCAGGCGCCCTGCATGCGCAGTGCCTCGAAGCCCGGAATGCGCTCGGCCAAGGTCGGCCACACGTGGTCTTCAAAAGCGTGATGCTCAGGCTCCAGCGGCGCAAAGTCGGCATCGTCGCCAGCCTGCGGCGCAAAGCCGCAGATGAAGCCCTTGCCCTCCGGGCGCAGCCAGATGCCGCTGGTGTCGATGATCAGCGGACAGCCCGGCAGCGCCGCAGGGCTGGCCAGGTGGAACACCGTGCGGCGCTTGCCCACCACGGGCAGGTCGATGCCTGCCCAGCCTGCAATGGCCGCCGCCCAGGGGCCGCCGGCATTCACCGCATAGCTGCACGGGAGGGCATCGCCGCTTTTCAGTTGCACGCTGGTGACGTGCTGCACGCCGTCGCTGCGGGCCATCTGCAGTCCCACGGCTTCACCGGCCACGTAGCGCACGCCCTGGCTCTGCGCCTTCCTGCGCAGCGCGGTCAGCAGCAGGTAGCCGTCGAACCAGCCCTCGCCCGACAGCCCGAGCGACCCCAGCACCACGTCCTGCAGTGCCAGCCACGGAAAGCGCTCGGCCAGCTGCTGCGGGCTGAGCAGCGCCACATCAGCGCCGTGCCGCTTTTGCAGCGCATGGTTCTCGCGCAGCGTGGCCTCGCCGGCCGCGGTGGCCAGGTACAGATAGCCGCCCTCGTGCAGGCCCACATCCGGCGCATCGCCGTTGCAGGCGAGCAGCGTGTTCACATGGCGCAGAAAGCCGATGCCGTAGGCCGAGATCTGAACATTGATGTCGGTAGAAAATTGCTGGCGGATGGAGCTTGCCGACAGCGCGGACGATGCGCGCGCATAGGTCGGGTCCCGCTCGACCACCACCACCGCGCAGCCCGGCTGCTGCAGCGTGAGGAAGTACGCGATGGCACTGCCGATGACGCCGCCGCCGATGATGACGAAGTGAGAGGAATCAGAGGCCATGGGTACCGTTCACACGCTACAACAGTGAGTTTGCCGATGGGGCTTCACGACTGGCGCGGCGTGGGCCAGCGGCCGCCGCGCAAGGGCCGCCCCGCCGCGCTGGCGGCGTCCCCCTTCGGGGAAGGCGCCGCAGGCGACTCAGGGAGAACGCAAGGTCACACATCGAACGTCACACCTTGCGCCAGCGGCAGCGCCGTGGAGTAGTTGATGGTGTTGGTCGCGCGGCGCATGTAGGCCTTCCAGCTGTCCGACCCGGCCTCGCGCCCGCCACCGGTTTCCTTCTCGCCGCCGAACGCGCCACCGATCTCGGCACCGCTGGGCCCGATGTTCACATTGGCAATGCCGCAGTCCGAGCCGGCGGCCGACATGAACTGCTCGGCCTCGCGCACATTGAGCGTGAAGATCGACGACGACAGGCCCGCGCCCACCGCGTTGTTCATCGCGATGGCTTCATCGAGCGTGCTGTAGCGCACCACGTACAGGATGGGCGCAAAGGTCTCGTGCAGGGCCGGGCCTTCGTGCGCCTTCAGCTCCACCAGCGCGGGGCGCACGTAGTGCGCGTCGGCACCGCCAATGCCTTCCACGCGGCCACCGCCGTGCACCGTGGCGCCCAGTGCGCGGCTTTGCTCCAGGGCTTTTTGCATGCCGTCGAACGCCTGGCGGTCGATCAGCGGGCCCACCAGGGTGCCGGCCGCGCGGGGGTCGCCCACCTGCACGTTGGCGTATACCTTGACCAGCTGGGGCACCAGCTGGTCGTAGATGCTCTCGTGCACGAACAGGCGGCGCAGCGTGGTGCAGCGCTGGCCCGCCGTGCCCATGGCAGCGAACGCAATGCCGCGCAGCGCCAGGTCCAGGTCGGCCGAGGGGGCCACGATGGCGGCGTTGTTGCCGCCCAGCTCCAGAATGCCGCGTGCAAAGCGCGCCGCCAGGCGCGGCCCGACCGCGCGGCCCATGGCGGTGGAGCCCGTGGCCGACAGCACCGGCACGCGGGCATCGTCCACCAGCTCTTCGCCGATGTCGCGCTGGCCGATGAGCAGCTCCAGCAGGCCTTCGGGTGCGCCGCCACCGGCTGCGTTGAAGCGGGCCACCGCGCGCTGCGCGATGGCGTGCGTGGCCAGGGCCGTGAGGGGGGTCTTCTCCGACGGCTTCCACACCACCGAATCGCCACACACCAGCGCCAGCGCGGCATTCCAGGACCACACGGCCACGGGGAAGTTGAAGGCCGATATCACGCCGCACACGCCCAGCGGGTGCCAGGTTTCCATCATGCGGTGGCCGGGCCGCTCGGTGGCAATCGTGAGGCCGTACAGCTGGCGCGACAGGCCCACCGCAAAGTCGCAGATGTCGATCATCTCCTGCACCTCGCCCAGCCCTTCGGACGGGATCTTGCCCGCCTCGATGGTCACGAGCAGGCCCAGGTCCGCCTTGGCGGCGCGCAGCTCTTCGCCCAGCAGGCGCACCAGCTCGCCGCGGCGGGGCGCAGGCACATCGCGCCACAACTGGAACGCGGCGTGCGCGCGGCCGATGGCGGCCGTGGCGTGGGCCGGAGAGGCCTCCGGCACCGCACCGATTGCCTCACCCGTGATGGGCGAGCGCACCGGCAGACTGCCGCCGCTGTAGGCCGCACGCGAAACGCCCAGGCGTTGCAGCAGTTGATCGACTTCGGACACAAGGGAGGTGGCAGCAGGTGTGGCGGACATGGCGGCTCGCAAAGATCGGAACGACAAGGACAAAAAAGATGAACAGGCGCAGCCCGCAAGATGCCGCAGGTGCGCCGATGCCCGCCAATATCCGCCAATACCGCAGTGCTGGATAGCAAAAAAACGGAACTACTTGATCACATTCGAGAATGAAGTACCTGAAAATACCAGCGCCACCGCCCCACCACCAGCCAGCGCCAGCAGTGCGGCCAGCCCACGCCCTGCCGGCGCTCATCATTCCCCCTACGCATGACCATGCTGCGCCGCTCCTTCCTGCCCTCCACCGCCGATCTGCTGGCCTTCGAAGCCGCGGCCCGCCACCAGAGCGTGTCGCGCGCTGCCGAGGAACTGCACCTCACCCAAAGCGCCGTGTCGCGCCAGATCCGCCAACTGGAGGAGCAGTTGGGCACCGCCCTCTTTCACCGCGTGCGCCAGCGCGTGGTGCTGACCGACGCCGGCCGCGTCTACGCCGCCGACGTGCAGGCCGTGCTGCAGCAGCTGTCGGCCAGCACGCAAAAAGCCATGGCCTTTGCCAGCACCGACGGTCTGCTCAATCTGGCGGTGCTGCCCACCCTGGCCACCCGCTGGCTCATCCCGCGGCTGGCGGGCTTCATGGCGCTGCACCCCGAGGCCATGGTCAACTTCTCGGCCCGCACCGAGCCTTTCGACTTTGCGGGCACGCCGTTTGACGCGGCCATCCATTTCGGTGCCCCGCACTGGGCCGGCGCCGTGTGCGAATACCTGATGCACGAAGAAACCGTGCCCGTGTGCAGCCCCGCCTACCGCGACCGCCATGCCATCCGCACCCCGCACGACCTGACCCGCGTGGTGCTGCTGCAGCAAAGCACCCGCCCCACCCAGTGGGCCGAATGGTTCGACCTGGTGGGCGCCCCGGCCGCGCTGGCGCTGCGCGGGCCGCAGTCCGAGCATTTCTCCATGATCGCCCAGGCCGCCGTCTCCCACCTGGGCGCGGCGCTGCTGCCGCGGTTTCTGATCGCGCAGGAGCTGGCAGCCGGCAGCCTGGTGGAACTGTCGGACCAGGTGCTGACCAGCACCGATGCGTACTACCTGGTCTACCCGGAGGCGCGGGCGCAGACACCGCTGGTGAAGGCATTCAGGGACTGGGTGGTGGGGGAATGCGCGGGGCGGGCGCAATAGACGGGTGTTCACCCCGGCTGCTGTGATATTCGATGGATTGGCTTGCCATCTATCTCAATGATGACACCAGACATCCCAGGAAATTGACTGGCTCGCGCCGGTCCTCCATAAATGACGTCGAGCCGAAAGTCAGAGGGGGCCACTCGCCTGATGACCAGTTTTTTTATGGCCTGGCCTTCCTCGATATCTGTCAAATTGATTCGACGACCAGTGCTTGAGTAATCGCACATTATTTCAGGAACAACGTCATTTGAAATTGCCACTCCCCTCGACTTATCCTGAAACCCTGAGACCATCGAATAAAGATAGTGCTTGCGGCCATCGATATTTAACTGAGCAATTTCGACATAAGAATCCGCAAACATGAAGCATTCATGCCCAGACCTTAACTTCCAAGCAAAGAAACTTACCGACAAGATCGCCAACAAAGGTAAAAAAAATAATAATTTCAACATTAAACGCATTACCCCACCCTCCAATGCTCATGCCACTCAACACGGTACCAAAATTTCTTTGCAATCCCTATCTTTTCCATATGGTTAGACAACCCATCTGGCAATCGCAATTTCCGACCATTCAGAGGTATTTCGGTGATATTTTTATCATCCTGCTCATCGGCATAATCAACAAAATCATATAGACTGCTGACACTCCAACGAGTGAAGAATAAATTCCTTTGATACGAAGTCGTCGCCATCAAGTAAAAACGGTTGTCAGTATATTTCAAGCGAACATTGATTTCTTCAGCCTTCAAAGTACCATCATTTGTGACAATGTTTCCTTGAGTGGGTTTATGCCGATTTTGCGAGCGGAGAGGATCCGCAAATTTGGAACGTTGAAATTCCACGTCAGACGTTTTAGCAATCGCAAAAAATTTATTGGTATTTTGTCTATTTGAAATATATTTCTTCAAAGCAACAATTGCATCTTGAACAATAACAGAATACGGATAGACAAATGGATTCAGTATAACCTCATGCCCGCCGCCATGAACATAATGATTGGCGAGCAGCGCCGCCTCAGAAAAACCCAGATACTTACCACCCCACCAAAAAGCCTCATAAATATTGACTAAGAATTCTTTTTCATCCTCTGTAAAACTGGAGTTTATTTTGGCTTTACAGGCAAGATAGTCAATTGTACTTTGCACCAAATCAAAACTCTCTGTTACACCGAAGACTTGAGCTTTCCCCAGATGCCAAAGCGGAGCGGTCGGTACATTCTCTCTATTTTTTATACAGATACTTGCTTTCTGCGCGACCTGCTCAACAGTCTTTTTCTGAACTACCAACTTGAATTCCTCACGAATTTTAATACCGCCATTGGCTCGTGCTGAGCCTGGGGGCGTGGATCTGCCCGCCAAATCCACGCACTGTGCATTAAATTATCATGGGAGCTCGTGCTCGCATAGCCTTTAAATCGGATATGCCTTTATCGAACAGAAAATGAAATTTTGTTATTTATCGAATCGCCAATCATCGCGGTAATGTCGAGCCAACCGTCGCGGGCGCGAGGCACGGTGTTGTGCGTTGCCGCTGGACGCTTACCAATACTGAAAGCGGAATTGACCAAAAGGAATATGAATGATGCTCCGCTGCTAACTCAGCATTGAAAGCGAAGGGTCTCAACAATAGCCCCCCAACACCGCGATGCAATAGTGGTGCTGACGACCTTAGAGCCCGTGTAGCGCGCCACCTTTTTTGACCAACACGCGCAACTTTAAGTGGCCCTGAGTTCAATCTTGCGCTCGATGACCCTCGAAACCAGTCCGTACTCGACCGCCTCCTCGGCCGACAACCAGCGGTCGCGCTCGATGTCCTCCAGCACCACGGCCAGCGGCTTGCCGGTTTCGCGCGCGATGGTGCGTGCGATGCGCTCCCGGGCCTTGACGATCTCGCGGGCCTGGATGGCGATGTCGCTGGCCGGCCCGCCCGCACCGCCACTGGGCTGGTGGATCAGAAAGCGCGTGTTGGGCAGGCAGTAGCGCCGCTGCCGGGGCACGGACAGGTACAGGTGCGTGGCGGCACTGCCCACCCAGCCGGTGCCGATCATGTTCACCGGCGCACCGATGAAGCGCACGATGTCGTGGATGGCATCGCCCGACTCCAGGTGCCCGCCTGGCGAGCTGACCAGCACGTCGATGGGGTCGGCGCTCTCGGCGTCCAGCGCGATCAGGCGGCGCGTCACATCGGCCGCGATCACATCGGTCACGGTGCCGAAGATCAGCAGGGTGCGGGCCTTGAAGGCTTTCTCCTCCAGGTAGGAGGTGCGGGGCTCGGTGGCGCTGGACGGTGCGGGGGTGTCTGGGCTGTTCACGGTGAATCCTCGTAGTGGAACTGCCTTGACGAACGGCGCGCCGGTTTCGTGACATCCGCGCGCCCAGCAGGCCTGTGGCAAGATTTGCCGATGCACGACGAATACCGGATGGCCCTGATCGACACCGACCGCAGCCGCCTGGTGCGGGCCGCCACGCGGCTGCTGGGCCCGGCAGAGGCGGAGGATGCGGTGCAGGACGCCTACATCCGCGCACTGGAGGCCGACACGCGCGCGCTCAATACCGCCCAGGCGTGGCTGCTGACCGTGGTGCGCCACCTGGCCATCGACCGGCTGCGCAGACGCGATTGGATGCAGCAGTGGCTGGCCGAGGCAGCCACGCCACAGGCGCCCGCCGCTGCGCCGTCGGCCGAGAGCGATGCGGCGCTGGCCGAAGAAGTGGCCCACGCCTTGCGCCAGCTGGCGGCGTGCCTGAGCCCCACCGAGGGCGCTGCCGTGCTGCTGTACGAGGTGTTCGAGGCCAGCCATGCGGAGATCGCATCGGCGAGCGGCCGCACCGAAGCCGCCAGCCGGCAGCACATCCGCCGGGCACTGCACAAGCTGCGGCAGGCAGCAGGCCGTGGCGAGCACACCCCGGCGCAGGGCGACAGCGATGGCCACGACCCTGCCGTCCTGCGGGCGTACCTGCAGTCCCTGCAATGGCGCGACCCGCAAACCCTGTGGGCCATGCTGCGCCAGCCCCCCATCAGCGCGTCTTCGGCCATCACCCGTCCAGCCACCACCCGCATGCCAACCACGTCCTGCGGGGTGGTGCAGGTGGGCGGCCAGCTGGGCCTGGTGCTCACGCTCGACGGCGTGGCCCTGTGCGTGCTGCCGCTGGGCGTGCGCAATATCGAGTGCGATCTGCACGCCGCGCTGCAGTAGTACCAGACACAAAAAGGCCGCTGCGCCATCCTGCAAGGCAGGCCAGGCGCAGCGGCCATCTTCAAGCATCCCTCAGCGGACGGGCACAGCGGTAGCGCGCGGCCCGGCGCTGCGGCGCTTCCACAGCGCGATCAGCACGTGGGCACCGATGGCCAGCGCCAGCAGTACGGCGGCCCCCAGGCCCCACAGGGCCCACGCCAGAACCGACACCGTGCCGGACAGCGCTGGAACGGCTTCCAGGGCGCCCTGGACCACCGGGCCTGCCGAGGCGATCACGGACTCCAGCTCCCGTGCCAGCTGCGGCGGCATCCACGCCCGGACCCACTCAGGCAGCAACACGGCGTTCATCGCCGACGTTCCCGCCGACAGCACCCCTGCGCTGGACACTGCCCACAGCGTCACCGCATGCACGCCCCAGCAGACCATGGACCACAGGGCCAGCAGCATGAACGACAGAAACCAGCTGATTGCGTAAAACATCGAATGCGTCCTTTCAAAATGGCAAGTGCCGAGTATGGGGATTGCAAGCGGCAAGACACACCAGCTTGAACCGAACTGGGTATTCGGTTTTACCGAACCAGCCGATTGCCGATCGCCTTTCGCCTTTCGCTTTTGAACTGCACCATCGTTGTGACCTGCGGGTGTCGCCCAAGGACACCTGCTCCGCCCGTGGCCGCTACGGGCAGGTCAATCCGCAGCCCGGTTGCGCCCCGCCGTCTTGGCACGGTACAGGCCGCCGTCTGCCGTTTCGATGAGTTGACGCTCGCAGCCCTCCGCATAGGGCCCCGCCATCGTCGCGGCCCCGACACTCACCGTGACGCAGCCGAACGCGCTGCCGGTATGTGGCACCGCCAGCGCCTCGACCTGCCTGCGCACCACCTCGGCCACCACCAGCGCCCCGTCCAGGTCGGTGTTGGGCAGGATGATCGCCAGCTCCTCCCCGCCATAACGCGCCACCAGGTCCCCCGGGCGCTGGGCATGCTGCACCAGGCACCGGGCCACGGCCTGCAGGCAGGCATCACCCTCCACATGGCCGTAGGTGTCGTTGAATCCCTTGAAGTGGTCCACGTCGATGAGCAGCAGCGACAGCGGCTTGCCTTCGCGGCTCGCTCGCCGGCATTCGGTGTGCAGGGTGTCGTCGAAACACCGGCGGTTGGCCAGGCCCGTCAACTGGTCTTGCGCAGCCAGGGCTTCGAGCTTCTGGTTCACCTGCAGCAGGTCTTCCCGGGCGGCGACCAGCGATGCCTCGGCGCGGGTGCGGCGGCGGATGTCGATCAGCAGGTGCCACCCGATGACCGTGATGCCCACCAGCAACGCACCCACCACGCCCGCCGTCAGCAGCGCCTGGCGCCACCAGCCCTCCAGGGCTTCGTCCTTGCCCACGGCCACCGTGGTGGTCAGGGGATAGCGGTCGCTCTTGCGATAAGCGTACAGCCGGTGTATGCCGTCGATGCCGGATTTGAACGACGCAGTGCCGGCGGTTGCACCCGAATAGAAGCGCTGGAAGTTGGCAGACTTGGAGAAGTCACGGCCCATGTCCTGCTCACGGTAGGGGTAGCGCACCAGCATCTGGCCGCCGGTGGTGGTGAGGCCGATGGCGCCCTCCGTGCCGACATCGACCTTGCCGAACTGCTCCAGAAAACTCTTGATGCCCAGGCTGATCACCACCACGCCCGCAAAGCGCCCGTTTGGGCCGTCGAACCGGCGGCTCACGGTGATGACCCAGTCCCCGGTGGAGCGGCTCTGGATGGGCGGGCCGATGAACGGCTCGGGCGACGGGTTGCCACGGTGGTGCGCAAAGAACGCCCTGTCCAGGCCGCTGACCTGCGCGGGCACCTTGCCGGTGGACGTCATCAGCCAGCGGCCGGAGTCGTCATAGATGACCAGGCTGTTGAGCTGGTTGAGCAGGGGCTCCTGCCGGTCGATCAGCCGCTGCAGACGCTGCAGGTGGCCCGGCCCGGTGCCCTCGGCCTCCAGCCGCTCGCTGAAGTCCAGCAGCAGCATGGCGCTCTGGGTGATGACGCCTTCGGTGTAGGTGTTGAGCGTCTGGGCCAGGTTCAGGTTCTGGGTGTCGGTTTCTGCCAGCGAGTGATCCCGCGCGGACCAGATCTGCCACGCCGTGGTGGAGGCGACCGACAGGTACACGGCGATCAACAACAGCGCCGCCAGGCGCACATCACGCTTCATCTTTTTGCTTCCCTCTCACATGCCGGACTTCGTCCGCGCGCTCCCTGCCAGACCGGCAGGACCTCGCACGAGGCTACTCCTGCTGCATGACTTGTTCTCTTGTAGGCCCACCATACTATGGACAAACCGCGGCATCAATCACGGAATGAACGGGCGGATCACCCCATTGCCAGGGTCGATTCAGGCGGGTACAGGCTATTGCGGGGGGCAGGTGCGCAGAGGGTGGGAAGACGTGGCACCACGCTGCGGCGTATCACGGCGCCCACCCCCGTGCCATCAGGCGCGCGGCGGCCTGGCCTCGCGCACCATGAGCCAGTAGGCACGGCCCGAGACAGGCTCCACACAGGGCACCTCGCGCACGAAGCCCAGGCGTCGATAGAACGCCAGGCTGAGCGGGTTGAAGGTCTCCAGATAACAGGTGGCGCCTGCCACATCTGCGCGGGCCAAGGTTTGCGCAACCAAGCGCTGCGCCACGCCGCGGCCCCGCGCTGCGGGGCGCACCCCCAGGATCGACAGGTACCACGCAGCGTGCAGCGGGTCAGGCACCTGCGCCTCCATCGCGGCACCGATGCGCTGGTAGTTGTCAAAACCCATGGGGCCGAGGCACCGGGCCAGGCCCTCGGTGCGCCGCGCACTGTGCACCGCCTTCTCGCTGGCGGTGGCCCGGCTGGTGGCCCACAGCGCTGCGCCGTCATCACCCGACACCATCACCTCGCCCACCGCATTGGCCTCGTCCATGGCCAGCGCAAAGTACTGCGCCAGCACGCGGTGGCGCAGTGCGGGGTCGTGTGCGCTGTCGACGGTGACGGCCTGGTAGAACGGGTCGTCCATCAGCGCGGTGGCCAGCGCGTCGCACACCGGCGATGGCTCGGGCAGCGGTGGCAGCGATGAGGATGTAGGGTGTGTGTGCATCTGCGTTGTGGTGTGTGGCAGGCCAGGGCGCGCATCGCACAGCGGCAGGCCAGGATGCGCGCGGTTGCTCGTCAGTCGGGACGCCCCGGCAGCAAGGCCGGGTCTGCGCCAGGCATAAACCGCTGCTCGGGCGGCGAGCCCGCCAGGCTCTGCGCAGGCCTTCTCAGCGTCGCATCGAACGGGTTGATCTTCGGCCCGATCGCGGCCGCCTCGCGCTTGAGCAGTTCCACCACGGTGGGCATGCGGTCGGCGTTCAGGCGGTCGGCGATGGTGCCCACGCTCAGCGCCGCCACGGCGCGGCCTTCGCGGTCGCAGATGGGCACGGCCACACCGGCCATGCCTTCGAGCAGGCCGGTGTTGCGGCCTGCGTAGCCCTGCTGGCGCACGCGCTCGATCTCGGTACGCAAATACACCTCGTCGTACACGCCGTACTCGCGCACGCGGGACAGGTTGAATCGGATGACCTCTTCGCGCTCGGCCTCGGGCAGGAACGCGAGGATGGCCAGCGCGCCCTGCCCCACCCCCAGCGCCACGCGGCCACCGATGTCGCCGGTGAACGAGCGGATCGGGAAAGGCCCCTCGCTGCGGTCCAGGCAGATGGCGTCGAAGCCGCTGCGCGCCAGCAAAAAGATGCTGTCGCCCAGGCTGCCGCACAGCCGCAGCAATGCCGGGCGGCACAGGCTGCGCAGGTCGCCCGGGTTGCCGGCGCGCGCAGCCAGGGCGAAGAAGTCCATGCTCAGCCGGTAGAGCTTGCTGCGCTCGTCCTGCTCGACCATGCCTTCGGCCACTAGCGACTGCAGCAAACGGTGCGTGGTGCCCTGCGTGAGGCCGATGGCACGCGCCAATTGGGTGACCCGGCCGCCCTCGGCCTGCACGGCCACCAGGGCGCGGATGAGGGCAAAGACCCGGGGGACACCGCCCGTGCCTGCGGTTGCTGCTTCCATGCGTCGTTCCTGCGGAATAGATGGCCTGCATTTTACGCAGCACATTTCAATGAACGGAATAATTTGAAGAAAAATTCTGATTAGTGGAATACCCGGTGCGATCTGGTTCGGTTGTTGCAATAGAGTGAACTGAAAACGCCGGGCAACCCCATCCTGAACGATCCCATGCACCGCCGCGGTGCAGCGGTGCCAAGGCACCTTGTTTGGCAGAGGCCGCCCGGCACAAAGACATCCATGCGCCGCGCCGTCAGAGCACGCGCCTGGCAAGAAACCGGAACCCGAAGAAAGGCCCCCATGTCCTTCCTCCAACTTACCGACGTGACCAAGTTCTACGGCAGCACCTGCGCGGTGCAGTCCATGAACCTCACGGTGGAAAAAGGCGAATTCGTCTCCCTGCTCGGCCCATCGGGCTGCGGCAAGACCACCACCTTGCAGATGGTCGCGGGCTTCGAGGCGGTGAGCAGCGGGCGCATCGAGCTGGACGGGCGCGACATCACCCACGCCAAGGCCAACACGCGCGGGCTGGGCATCGTGTTCCAGAGCTATGCGCTTTTTCCGCACATGACGGTGGCCGACAACGTGAGCTTTGGCCTGGAGATGCGCAAGGTGCCCAAGGCCGAGCGCAAGGACCGGGTGGCACAGGCCCTGGGCCTCGTGCACCTGGAGCCGCACGCCACGCGCTACCCCCGCGAACTGTCGGGCGGCCAGCGCCAGCGCGTGGCCCTGGCGCGCGCACTGGTCATCGAGCCGCCCGTGCTGCTGCTCGACGAGCCCTTGTCCAACCTGGACGCCAAGCTGCGCGAGGAAATGCAGTTCGAGCTGCGCCAGATCCAGCGCAAGGTGGGCACCACCACGGTGATGGTCACGCACGACCAGAGCGAGGCCATGTCCATCAGCGACCGCGTGGTGGTGATGGAGGCCGGCCGCGCCACGCAGATCGACCACCCGCACCGCGTGTACGAGCACCCGCGCACCCGCTTCATCTCCACCTTCGTGGGCAAGGCCAACCTCGTGCCCGGCAAGGTGACGTCGGCGACCAGCACCCACACCCACGTGGGCGCCGGGCCCATCGAGGTGCGGGTGGACGGCGCACAGTTTCGCCCCGGCGCGGCCGTGCTGCTGAGCGTGCGGCCCGAAAAGCTGCAGTTGGTGCCCGCAGTGCAGGGCCGCATCGACGGCGAAGTGCGCGAACGCTTCTTTCTGGGCAGCCAGTGGCTGTACCGCGTGGGCACCCCCCTGGGCGACCTGATGGTGCTGGTGCCCAACGACGGCCGCAACGCGCTGGACGAAGGCGACCGCACCGGCCTGGACTGGCCCGACCACTGCATGCGCCTGCTGCCCGCCGATGAATCCGCGGTGGCAGGTGCCGAGGCCGAGGCCATGGCATGACAGCTACATCATCGACCCTGTCCGCAGCGCCCCACCCGCTGCTGGGCAAGAAGGCCATGCCCTGGTGGCTGTCCGGCCCGGCGCTGCTGCTGTTCACCGTGCTGTTGCTGGTGCCGCTGGCGCTCACGGCGGTGCTGTCGTTCAACGCGTTCGACCCGGCCACGGGGGTGAAGGCGGGCGAGTTCACGCTGGAGCACTACCGCCATGTGTTTGCCGATTCGTACTACCACGCGATCTTCTGGCGCACGTTCTGGATCGCCGGGCTGGTCACGCTGATCTGCGTAGCGATTGGCGCACCCGAGGCGTACGTGCTCAGCCGCATGCGCAACCCGTGGCGCTCCATCCTGCTGCTGGTGGTGCTGGCGCCGTTGCTGGTGTCGGTGGTGGTGCGGGCCTTTGGCTGGAGCATGCTGCTCGGCCCCGAGGGGCTGGTGAACGCGGCCTTCGGCCTGGTGGGCATCGGCCCGGTGAAGATGCTCTACACCGAGATCGCCGTGGTGGTGGCGCTGGTGCACGTGATGCTGCCGTTCATGGTGATCCCCGTGTGGACATCGCTGCAGAAGCTGGACCCGGGCGTGGAGAACGCCGCGCTGTCGCTGCAGGCGTCGCCCTTCACCACCTTGCGGCGCATCGTGCTGCCGCAGGTGCTGCCGGGCATCTTGTCGGGCAGCCTGATCGTGTTCGGCCTGGCGGCCAGCTCGTTCGCCATTCCCGGCCTGCTGGGCGGGCGGCGGCTGAAGATGGTGGCCACGGTGGTGTACGACGAGTACCTGCACGAGCTGAACTGGCCGCTGGGCGCCGCCATTGCGCTGACCTTGCTGGTGGCGAATCTGGTGGTGATGCTGAGCTACAACCGACTGGTTGAAGGCCGTTACAAGAAGTCTTTGGGATGAACATGACGACCCCCACGCTCCACCACTTCGTGTATTCGCTGCCCCCCGAGGGGGCGCAGGCCTCCCTTGGGGCGGCCCGGCGGGAGTCAATCCGCAAAGCCCCCACGCTCCATCACTTCGTGTATTCGCTGCCCCCCGAGGGGCCGCAGGCCTCCCTTGGGACGGCCCGGCGGGAGTCAATCCGCAAAGCCCCCACGCTCCATCACTTCGTGTATTCGCTGCCCCCCGAGGGGCCGCAGGCCTCCCTTGGGGCGGCCCGGCGGGAGTCAATCCGCAAAGCCCCCACGCTCCATCACTTCGTGTATTCGCTGCCCCCCCAGGGGGCGCAGGCCTCCCTTGGGGCGGCCCGGCGGGAGTCAATCCGCAAAGCCCCCACGCTCCATCACTTCGTGTATTCGCTGCCCCCCCAGGGGGCGCAGGCCTCCCTTGGGGCGGCCCGGCGGGAGTCCTGATCCATGCACAAGAACGGCCCCATCGCCCTCGCGTTCAACGCGCTCGTCATCGCCTTCATGCTGGCCCCGCTGCTGGTGGTGTGCATCGTCGCCTTCACGCCGCACAACACGCTGACGCTGCCCACCACCGAGTTCTCGCTGCGCTGGTTCAAGGCGGTGTTCGACCACCCGGACTTCATGCAGTCGTTCTGGAACAGCCTGTGGCTGGCGCTGGCGTCGGCCACGCTGGCGACAGTGCTGGCAGTGCCCGCGGGCATTGCGATCACACGCTACGACTTCCCTGGGCGCGGCCTTCTCAATGGGCTGTTTTTGTCGCCGCTGATCATCCCGCACCTGGTGCTGGGCGTGGCCCTGCTGCGCCTGTTCGCGCTGATCGGCGGCACGGGCAGCTTTGGCTGGCTGGTGGTGGCGCACGCGCTCATCGTGACGCCGTACACGCTGCGCCTGGTGGTGGCGGCACTCGTGGGGTTCGACCGCAGCGCAGAGCACGCAGCCCTGTCGCTGGGCGCCAGCCAGGCCACGGTGTTCACGCGCATCACGCTGCCCATGATTCTGCCGGGAGTGACGGGCGGGTGGATGCTGGCCTTCATCAACAGCTTCGACGAAGTGACCATGTCGATCTTCGTCACCTCGCCCAGCACGGTGACGCTGCCGGTGCGCATGTACATGTATGCCACCGAGTCCATCGACCCGCTGATGGCGGCCGTGTCCGCACTGATGGTGGCGGTGACCGCCTTTGCCATGGTGCTGCTGGACCGCGTGTATGGCCTGGACCGCGTGCTGGTAGGACGGAAGTAGATGAGCGCGACTGCAATGACTGTGAATACCGCCTTGCTGCACCGCGTGGCAGAAACCTCGCGCCGCGCCGTGCCCTTCACGCTGGACGGGCGCCCCACCACGGCGCTGGAAGGCGACACCGTGCTGACGGCCATCCTCACCCAGCGCGCACAGTTGCGCCGCAATGAGTTCAGCCACGAGCCGCGTGCAGGCTTTTGCCTCATGGGCGCCTGCCAGGACTGCTGGGTGACGACCGACAGCGGCGAGCGCCTGCGCGCCTGCAGCACCTTCATCACCCCCGGCATGGCGCTGCGCACAGAAGCTGCCGACGCGGCCACCTTTGCCAGCGGGGGCCAGCCATGACGACGGCGCCTGCCTTGCAACCCGTGATCGTGGGCGCAGGCCCGGCCGGCATCCGCGCCGCGCAGACGCTGGCGGCCCACGGCGTGCGGCCGGTGCTGATCGACGAAGCCGCGCGCGGCGGCGGGCAGATCTACCGCCGCCCGCCTGCGCACTTCCAGCGCACCCCCGCCACGCTGTACGGCACCGAGGCCGCGCGTGCCACCGCACTGCACGGCACGCTGGACGGCCTGCACGCACAGATCGACTACCAGCCCGACAGCCTGGTGTGGAACGCGCAGGGCGGCCTGCTGGACGTGTTGCACGGCCCCACGCAGACCACGCGCACCGTGCCCTACGGCCAGCTCATCGTGGCCAGCGGCGCCACCGACCGCGTGCTGCCCCTGCCGGGCTGGACGCTGCCGGGGGTCTACACGCTGGGCGGCGCGCAGGTGGCGCTCAAGTTCCAGGGCTGTGCCATCGGCAGCCGGGTGGTGCTGATGGGCACGGGCCCGCTGCTGTACCTGGTGGCCTACCAGTACGCCAAGGCTGGCGCCATGGTGGCTGCGGTGCTCGACACCGCGCGCTTGGCCGACCAGCTGGCCGCCGTGCCCGCCATGCTCACGCAGCCTGCGGTGTTTGCCAAAGGCGTGTACTACGTGGGCTGGCTGCGCGCGCACGGCGTGCCCATCCACAGCGGCATCCGCCCGGTGCGCGTGCTGGGCGACGGCCGCGTGGCGGGCGTGGTGTGGGCCGATGGCGCCGGGCGCGAACACACGCTGGACTGCGATGCCGTGGGCTTTGGCTACGCGCTGCGCTCCGAAACACAACTGGCCGACCTGCTGGGCTGCCGCTTTGCCTGGGCACCGATGCACCGCGCCCACCTGCCCGAGCGCGATGCCGCAGGCCGCAGCAGCGTGCAGGGCGTGTACCTGGCGGGCGACGGCGCGGGCATCCTGGGTGCCGACGCGGCCGAGTGGGCCGGCGAGCTGGCCGCGCTGGCACTGCTGCAGGACCACGGGACGGCCGTGGATGCGGCGCGCATGCAGGCGCTGCAGGGGCAGCTCCACCGCCTGGTGCGGTTTCGCCACGGGCTGGAGCGTGCGTTTCCCTTCCCCACCGACTGGGCCGCGCACGCGCCCGACGCGCTGGTGGTGTGCCGCTGCGAGAACATCACGGCCGGCGATCTGCGCGCCTGCGTGCGCGAGACCGGTGCCGATGAAATGAACCGCCTGAAGGCGCTCACCCGCGTGGGCATGGGCCGCTGCCAGGGCCGCAGCTGTGGCGTGGCAGCGGCCGAGATCCTGGCGCAGGCCACCGGCCAGCCCGTGGAGCGGGTGGGCCGGCTGCGCGGGCAGGCGCCGATCAAACCGGTACCGATCCACCTGCAGGCACGGCAGGCCACGGACGCGGGAGCCAGCGCATGAGCAGCAGCACGCCTCGAACCATCAAGACCGACGTCGCCATCGTGGGCGGCGGCATCGTGGGTGCATCGGCCGCGCTGGCCCTGCGCCGCCAGGGCGTGGACGTGGTGCTGCTGGAGCGCGACCTGTGCGGCTCGCGCTCAAGCGGCGTGAACTACGGCGGCGTGCGCCGCCAGGGGCGGCCGTTGAGCCAGCTGCCGCTGGCGCAGCGCGCGCACGAGATCTGGGCACGCTTGCCCGCGCTCATCGGCACCGATGGCGAGTACGCGCGCACCGGGCACTTCAAGATCGCGCGCAGCGACGTCGACATGGCCGCGCTGGAGCACTACGCCGACCTGAGCCGGGACTTCGATCTGGGCATCGAGCTGATCAGCGGCGAGCGCCTGCGCAGCGAATGTCCGTGGCTGGGCGGCAAGGCGGTGGGCGGGTCGCTGTGCGTGGACGACGGGCAGGCCAACCCGCGCCTGGTGTCGCCCGCGTTCGCGCTGGCCGCACAGCGGGCGGGTGCGCAGATCTTCGAGCGGTCGCCGCTCACGCACATCGAACATGACGGCCGGCAGTTGTTCACGCTGCATTCGGGTCCAGCGTTGCAGGTACAGGCGCCGGTGGTGCTCAACTGCGCGGGCGCCTGGGCCGGTGCCATGGCAGAGCAATTCGGCGAAGCAGTGCCGCTGCGCTCCGGCCACCCCGCGATGATGGTGACCGAGCCCCTGCCCTACTTCATGCAATGGAGCCTGGGCGTGGAAGGCGGCGGCATCTACTGCCGCCAGGTGGCGCGCGGCAACCTGGTGCTGGGCGGCGGGTCGGGCTTCTGGCTCGACGGCGACCGCGCGCGCTCGGAGCGCAGCGCCATTGCGTCGCTCACCGTGCAGGCGGTCGAACTGCTGCCTGCGCTGAAGCACGCGCACTTCATCCGCACCTGGAGCGGCACCGAAGGCTACCTGCCCGACCGCCAGCCCGTGCTGTGCAAGAGCCGCACCACGCCCGGCCTGATCCACGGCTTTGGCTTTGCGGGCGCGGGCTTTCAGATCGGCCCTGCCGTGGGCGAAGTGCTGGCCGAACTGGCGCGCGACGGGCACACCAGCACACCGATCGACGCGTTTTCTCTGGCGCGATTCGACGAACCACCGACGCCTGTCGGTAACGCCACCCCGATAACCACAGTGCCGGCCCATTGAGCCGCCGATCCTTCACCCCCTTACCCACCGAAAGGCAATCACCATGAACTTCGCTTTCCGCACGAACGTCTCCCCGCGCCGTGGCCTGCTGGCTGCGGCGGCTGCCATCGCCCTGGCGGCCGCCGGTCCAGCCGCCGCACAAACCAAGACGCTGTACATCGGCATGAACGGCGGAACGATGGAGAAGGCGTACACCCAGTACGTGTTCCCGGCGTTCGAGAAGCTCCATGGGGTGAAGGTCGTGGTGGTGCCCGGCACGTCGTCGGACATCCTGGCCAAGGCGCAGGCCAACAAGGACCGGCCACAGATGCACGTGATGTTCCTCGATGACGGCATCATGGTGCGCGCCATGGGCATGGGCCTGTGCGAGAAGCAGCGCCCCAACCCGCACCTGAACGACATCTACCCGGCCGCCCGCTTCAAGGACGACCTGGCCAGCGGCGTGAGCCTGGGCATGACCGGCATCGCCTACAACACCAAGATGTTCACCGAAAAGGGCTGGGCTGCGCCGACCTCGTGGATGGACTTTGCGGACCCCAAGTACAAGGGCAAGGTGGTGTTCCAGTCCATGCCGTCGTCGTCGTTCGGGCTGCACGGCTTTTTGATGTTCAACCGCATCCAGGGCGGCAACGACAAGAACGTGGAGCCAGGCTTCAACAACTGGGCCAAGACCATCGGCCCCAACGTGCTCGAGTACATCCCGAGCTCCGCCAAGATATCCGAGATGGTGCAGACAGGTGAAGCCGCGATGTTCCCGCTCACGCCCACGGCGGTCGCTGCGCTCAAGGCCAAGGGCATCCCGGTGGAGTACGCGCAGCCCAAGGAAGGCTCGGTGGTGCTCATGACCGGCCAGTGCGTGATCGCCAAGAACAGCGAGCCCGAGCTGGCGCAAAAGCTGGCCGAGTTTCTGCTGAGCCCCCTGGCGCAGGCCAACGTGCTGCAGTTCGGCGCGCAGATCCCCACCAACCCCAAGGCACCGGCCGTGGGCGAGGGCGCGGCGCAGGTGGCACAGATCAGCCAGTGGATGAAGAACGCCGTGACGCTGGACTGGGACAGCGTGAACGCGAACCGCCCCGCCTGGAACACGCGCTGGAACAAGACCATCGAGCGTTGAGCGATGCACGCTGGACCGGCTGGGGCGCCGCTCCACGCGGCCGGGCTGTTTGTGACAAATGTCACCGGCCCTGCCACACCCTGCGAAAGCAGGGTGCCCCAAACCGCTTCTTCGACTTCAGAATCCGCCGCCTGAACACGGAATTCATTCGAAGTCGAAGTCAAAGGAGAGGGGCCCCACCATGAAACGCTGGATCCAATGGACCGCAGGCAGCGCACTGCTGCTGGGCGTGATTGTTGCCGCCACCGCAGCCACCGGCCTGTACCTGGCAGAGCAGCGGCGCAACCGCTACATCGACATCAAGCCCCGCCCCGCGGCCTACACCACCGATGCGCAGACCATCGAACGCGGCCGCTACCTGTATGCATCGCGCGGCTGCACCGACTGCCATGGCGCGCAAGGAGCGGGCCGCGAGTTCGTGAACGACGGCAAGGGCACGCGCATCGTCGGACCCAACATCACGGCGGCAGGCGTGGTGGGCCGCTACCAGCCCGAGGACTGGAACAGCGTGATCCGCCACGGCGTCAAGCCCAACGGCCGGCCCGTGATGGTGATGCCCAGCGAAGACTACAACCGCTTCACCAACGACGACCTGAACGCGCTGGTTTCGTACGTGCGCCAGTTGCCGTCCCAGGAAGGCACGGCTGAGGCCGTGGTAGACCTGCCCAGCCCCGCCTGGGTGCTGTACGGCCTGGGCGTGATCCCCGACGCGGCTGCGCGCATCGACCACCAACTGGCGCCGTCACGCCCCGTGCCGGCCGGCGTGACGCTGGCCAACGGCCAGTACGTGGCCAACATGTGCATCGGCTGCCACGGTGCCACGCTGGAAGGCGGCAAGATCCCGGGCGGCCCGCCCGACTGGCCTGCGGCCGCGGACATCCGCCCCAACGCCCAGCACGCCGACAGCGCCATGGCGCGCTACCCCAATGCCGCCAGCTTCGTGGCGATGCTGCGCACCGGCAAGCGGCCTGACGGCACGCCCATCCGGGTGATGCCGTTCGAATCGCTGGGGCAGCTGAGCGACACGGATGCGCAGGCCCTGTATCTGTACCTCAACGCACCGGCCGGCAGTGTGCAACAGGGCCGCGTGAGTGTCCCGGCGCTGGGCGGTGACACGAGCAGCGCCCACACCGTGCCGTCGACACCGATGGGGCTCAGGCTGCCGGGATGAAGCGCGCAAGGAGTCAGTGGCGCAGACTGAACTGCCCGCCCCGCCCGGCGCTCCGAAAACGATGCGTTCACACGACCGGCCTCTCGGGCAACGACCCTTTCCGATAAACACCCGCTCGGGTAATCAACCTTTCGGGCAACCATTCGCTCGGACCACAAGCCGTTCGGGCTGAGCTGTCGAAGCCCTGCGATGCGCTTCGACAGGCTCAGCGTGAACGGTGTGGGTGGTGCAATGAAGTGCAGGCCGGGCCCAAGGGCGAGAGCGAGGGCGAAGGCGCGCTTGAACGCCCTGCCCTGCGACGACCGGTCAGCTCCCGGAATGCGCATGCCCACCATGCGCAGGCGCCAGGCTGTACGACCCCGCCGGGCCACCCGGCGTGTTGGAAGGCGTGGCTGGCGTGGCGGCCGGTGCGCGGCGCACGCGGGGCACCACGCTCAGTTGCACGGTGTCCAGCACCGGGCCGGGCACCACGTTCAGCGCTTTGCGCGGCAGGTCCACCAGTTGTTCGGCATGCCACACGCGCACCTGGGCGCCGCCGTCCGGCACGGCCGGGAAGCGTGCGATGCCGTCGTTGTCGGTCTTGAGTGTCCAGGCCGAATCGGTCACGAACACATGGCCGCGCATGGAGCCGTGCAGGTGGCAGCCCAGCAGCACTACGCCGGGCGCGTCCAGTTTCACGTCGGCAAAGTTGGCGGGCTTGCCGTCGGCCTTGCCGGCCAGGCGCAGTTCGAAGTTGCTGCTGGCGGATGCAGCAGCAGCACCCGCCGCTGCCGCGCCCGTGGGGTTGCCCCGCACGTGGTGGTCCCACCGGTCCTGGTTGGTAAAGCGCACCGTGGCACCCGCGGGCACCACCGTCACGGCGGGCACGAAGCGCATCTTTTCCTGCTCGATGGTGGGGCTGGCCTGCAGCAGGCTGGGCTGCGCGCCTGTAGCGGCCCCGGGGTAGACCACCACCACGGCGTCGGGCACGGGCTTGCCGTCGCGGTCCAGCACCTGGATCTGGACATTTCCGGCGCTGACGCTCGTCCACACAGCGCAAGCAGCTATCAAAACAATAGTGTTTTTCATGGCGATTCAGCGGATGGTGATCACGTCGCGGTGCATGGGCGCGAGCAGGGCCAGCAGGCGGTTTTGCTGGACGAAGGGTATGCCCTGGGCATCCATGGCGCTTTGCAGCACCTCCACCAGGGCGTTGAAGTGGCCCTTGTTGATGTCCATGTCGGCATGGGCCGATTTCATGTCGGCGCCTTCATATTTGCAAGGCCCGCCGCTGAGCTGGCAGATCTGGTCGGTCAGGCTGTCCTTGAGCGCCTGGGGCTTCACATCCTTGAAGTGCCCGCCGATGCGCGGGTCCTTCACGACCCGGTTCACGAAGTCGTCCATCAGGCGGGTGATGCCGGGCTTTTCGCCCAGCGCCTGGTACAGGCCTGCGGGTGCTGCCGTTGCGGCCATGGTGGCGTTGGGCGCAGGTGCGGCCTGCGCCAGCGCGGCAGGGGCGCCCATGCAGGCCATCGCGGCCAGGCCCAAGGCGAGGAGGGGGTGTTTGTTCATCATGGGGGACTCCGGTGCGTCACTCAGTACGTCAGAACGCGACTTGGGCCGACAGGTAATAGCCTGTCTGGCGGCGGTTGTTGGTGATGCCCGGCACGATGCGCCCCAGGTCCACGTAGGCAAGCGTGAGCGACACGTTCTTGGTCGGCGCCCAGGCGATGAAGATGTCCTTCCAGTCGTCCTCGCGCAGCGCGGCGCCCAGGCCGGCGGCGGCGCCCAGCGCCTGCAGGTTGTTGGGCTTGAAGCGGTACTCGGCGCCCACGGCCAGGTTTTTGCTCAACAAATAGGCGATGGAGAACTCGGGCTGCAGACTGCGGCTGTTCTTGCCCGGTGCGGCCGAGCCGAAGCCCAGCAGGCCGTTCTGGTTCGCGTTGGTGTAGCGCAGCGTGCCGTTGACGAGCAGGCTTTGCGCGAGCAGCAGTTTGGTGGCGCTCACATACACATCGGTGCCACTGGTCCTGGTGCCCAGAAAGTCCAGCACCGACCCGATGGAGCCCGGGTGCGTGCGCTTGTGCTCCAGGCCCACCGCGATTTGCGGCATGAGGCTGTCGGCATCCAGAATGGCGTCGCCCGCCACCTTCACCTTGATGCCGACCACGTCCATCTTGATGTGCTGGCCGGGCGTGACGCCGAAGGGCGCGATGCCGTTGAGCGCCAGCGCGGGCGAGGCATCGAAATCCTGCCGGGCCAGCGACAGCTCCACCCGGTCATGCAGGCCGACGGCCACGCCGTAGCCGTTGAGGCTGTAGTCCTGCGTGGCCGCCCGCGTGACGTAGCCGCTGTAGCCGACCTCGCCCGCCGTGGCGTTGGTGCCGATCACGGCCCAGGGCGTGAGCCCGCCGCCGGCCGACCCGCCTATGGTGCTGACACCGCCTGTCAGCAAGAGCTTGCCGGTGTCCGCCTGCGCGAGGCCGGCGCCCAGGGCCAGCGCGGCCAGCAGGATGCAGTGGAGCCTGTGTTTCATCGTGATCTCCCAACGGTTGGAATGCTTGTAAGTGGATGTTGCACCCAACTTACGGACCGCGGAACACGCTGGATTCAAAAACGACAGAAATTTTTGCGGGCCACTGAGGAAAGTCGAAACGCTGAGTGGCCTGGTCCGCAGGCGCCATGGCGCCCGCGCATCCCACCCTCGTGGAACGCGAAGGGCGCGATTAACGCGACGAACGCTACAGCGTGCGCTGGATCAGCTCGCCCTTGAACAGCACCGGCCCGGTGGGCCCCGTGGCGCTGGGTACGCCACCCTTGGGCTCCAGGCTGATGGCCAGCGCCGGCACCTGTCGGACGTCGGATTCGCCCGCCACCAGCTTGAGCAGCTTTTCCTGCCCCAGCACTCCGAGCGACCGCGGCCCGCCCGAGGGCGGCAGCGCCCACAGCTGCAGCGACTTGTCGGCGCCTTCCTGGAAGCCGCCCACGCGCTGCAGCACCAGCTGGTTGTTCTTGGGGTCGAAGGTGACCAGCATCGATGCAGCCGCCTTGTCGTCCGCCAGCACGGCCACGTACTGGATCTGCGGGGTGGCCTGCAGTTGCTGCTGCAGCGTGGCGATCTGCTGGCCCGACGTGGCCTTGAGCGCGCCGTGCACCTGCACGCCGACGGCCACCGCCGCCACCGTGGCCAGCGCACCTGCGGCGGCCGCGCCGCGCCACACCAGCAGGCTGTGCCACCAACTGCTGGCGGACGCTGGCGCCGGGGCTGCATGGGCGGCCTGCATGGCCTGCGCGGCCTTGTCCGCCTCGACCAGGTTGTGGATGCGGGTCCAGACGTGCGAAGACGGCTGGGCCAGCTCCTGCAGCTCGGTCAGGCCGGACCACCGGCTTTGCCACACCAGCGCAGCGGCCCGCACGGGGGCCTGGTCACGGGCCAGGGTTTCGAACCGGCGGCGCGCGCCGCCGCGCAGCGTGCCCAGTGCGTAGCTGGCCGCCAGCCGGTCGAGCAGTTCAGGGTGTCGGGAGATATTCATGGCGAGTCCTCCTGGCTCAGGCATACCGCGCCATGCAGGCGCGCAACTGCTCCAGCCCGCGCCGGATCCAGGTCTTGACGGTGCCCAAAGGCAGTTTGAGCTGATCGGCGAGGTCGCCGTGGCTCAGGTCGCGCAGGTAGGCCAGGCTGACCACCTCACGCTGCTTGTTGTCGAGCTTGCCCAGGCACTGGTGCAGCGCAAAGGCCTGCTCGCTGGCGTCGGTCGCGTCCATGGGGTTGGTGCTGTCGCCCTCCAGCGTGTCGGCCAGGGCGTCGTCCAGCTCGTTCATCAGGTCGGCTCGGTCGCTGCTGCGCTTGCGCAGGGCGTCGAGCGCCCGGCTGCGCACGATGAGCCCCATCCACGCCATCGGCGGGCTGAGCGACGCGCGGTAGTTGCCGGCAGACCGCCAGATGGTCAGGAAGGACTCCTGCAGTACGTCCTCGGCCGCATCGCGGTTGCGCACCACGCGCATCGCCAGGCCAAAAAGCCGGGACGAGGTGCTCTCGTACAGGCTTTTGAGCGCGGTGTCGTCCTGCGCGGCGATGCGGTCTAGGAGGTTCATCAGGTCACTGTCGGTGTACAGGGTGCTCATGCGCCCATTCTCTGGGATTGGTCGATCTTCTCGATGCAAAGGCATCCTCTGTAGGTGAATACGCCACAGCCAGCGCTCTGGATTCAGCAATCCGACACCCTGCGCGAGATAAAACCCGCCAGTCCTGCGGGGTCGGTGAATCCAGACCGCCACACCGCGCGTACTGAAGGGGAAGCCACCCACCACACCCGATGATCTCTACATTTCCAGGCCGCACGCCTGTCAGTGCGCACACACTCTGGGCCCCCTGGCTGCTGGCCGTCCTGTTTGCCGCCGGTGGCAGCCCGGCGCTGGCCCAGTCGGTAGAACGCGGTCGCGCCGTGTATGCCGCGCACTGCGCCACCTGCCACAGCATCGACACCCACCAGGACGGCCCCGCACACCGCGGCGTGGTGGGGCGACGCGCCGGTGCGCTCAAGGACTTCGACTATTCGCCGGCACTGCGCAACAGCCGGATCCTGTGGACGCGCGCCACGCTGAAAGCCTGGCTCACGGACCCGGAGGCGCTGATCCCCGGCCAGGGCATGGACTACAGCCTGGACAGCGAGCGCGACCGGGAAGACGTGGTGGCGTACCTGGCCACCCTGAAGCGCCTGCCTTGACGCTGACGGTGAAGCCCGCCTACCACTGCGCGCAGATGCCCACCAGCCCGGCCAGCACCAGCGCCAGCCCGGCGCCTTCGGTGGGGGTGAGGCTTTCCCGGAACACGCGGCGCGACACCAGGTAGCTGAACAGCACCTCCACCAGCCCCAGCGTGCGCACGTCCGACGCGGGCCGCATGGCATAGGCCGTGAACCAGGCAATGGAAGCCACAGCACCCATCGACCCCGCCACCACCGACATGCGCCAGGCCCGCGCAATGGCGCCGGCCACCCCGGGCTGCCGCGCCAGCAGCCAGCCGCCCAGCACCACCGACTGCAGCAGTTGCGCCCAGAACACGCCCCAGGCGCCCGCCACCCACGGCGCCACGCCGGCGTTGGCGTCGGCCAGCGCCAGCGATGCACCGCGAAACCCCACGCTCGCCAGCGCAAAGCACGCGCCCGATGCCAGCCCGTACACCACCAGTCGGCCGCTGCCCTGCCCTGCCGTGGCCGAAGACCCGGCGCGCAGCGCCCGCCAACCGCCCGGCGGAAGCGACAGCAGCACCACGCCGACAGTGGCCGCAGCCATGGCGCCCAGCGCGAGCGGCCCGGGCAGCTCGTGCAGCAGCACGGCCGAGAACAGCGCCACCTGCAGTACCTCGGTCTTGGAATACGCCACGGCGAGCACGAAGTTGCGCTCCTTCATGGCCAAGAGCAGGAACGCCGTGGCCCCCACCTGGGTGAGCGCGCCCATGGCGAGCCACGCGGCATACACCCCGTTGAACTGTGGAATGCCGCCCGCGCCCCAGAAGGTCAGCCCCGCCACCCAGGCCGTGGCCAGCGGCAGGCCGTACAGAAAGCGCACCAGCGTGGCAGCCAGCGTGCCCAGCTCGGCCGTGAGCGAGCGCTGGGCCGCGTTGCGTGCGGTCTGTGCCAATGCGGCCCACAGCGTGAGCGGTATCCACGCCCAGGCAATCCAGGAAAGAGTCATGCAAGGGTTATAGCGGGCCCCTGGCGCGCCGCCCGACGCCAATGGGCAGTGCGGCCATGCAGGGGCGCGAGGGCTCGGCGCGCCACGCCGCCAGCGAGCCGGTCCGTCAAAGCGTGAGCAGCTCAGTCGGCCGTGATGTGGCTGGTCTCGGCCACCTTCTTCCACTTCACGATGTCGTCGGCAATGATCTTGGTGAAGGCTGCGGGCGTGTCCTCGACCGTGATCGCACCGGCCGCGGCGAACTTGTCCTGGACGGCCTGCGTGCGCAGCGCACGCACGATGCCGCCATGCAGCTTCTCCAGCACATCGGCCGGCAAGCCGGCAGGGGCCAGCACGCCGTTCCAGAAGCCTTCGTTGGCGCTCTTGAGGCCCAGCTCGGCGAACGTGGGCACGTCGGGCAGCTCCTTCAGGCGCTGGGGCGTGGCCAGGGCCATGGGCACCAGGTTGCCCGACTTGATGTGCGGCATCGAAGACGCCAGGGTGTCGTAGATCATCTCGACCTGGCCGCCGATCACGTCGTTCAGCGCCGGGCCCGTGCCGCGGTACGGCACATGCACCACGCGCAGGCCGCTGAGCGACTTGTAATATTCCATGGCCATGTGGGTGGCGCCGCCATTGCCCGACGATGCATACGAGAACTTGCCCGGCGACTGCCCCACCAGCTTGGCGAACTCCGCATAGTTCTTGGCCGGAAAGCTCTTGTTGATGGCCAGCACCCCCGGCACCGACAGGATGCGCGTAATGGGCGTGAAGCTCTTGAGCGCATCGAAGCTCAGGTTTTTGTACACCGCCGAATTCGTGCCGTTGGTGCTGGTGGTGCCCAGCAGCAGCGTGTACCCGTCGGCCTTCGCCTCGGCCACAAAGCGCGCACCCACCGAGCCGCCCGCACCGGCCTTGTTCTCCACGATCACCGGCTGGCCCAGCTCCTTGGACAGCGCATCGGCCAGCACCCGGCCGCTGATGTCCGACGTGCCGCCCGGTGGGAAGGGCACCACCAGCTTGATCGGCTTGTCTGGGAAGGCGCCCTGCGCGGCGGCGGGCAGCACGGCTGCGGCCCCCAGCAGTGCCAGTGCGACGCCAGCGGCGGTGCGGCGGTTCATTCGTTGCGTGTTCATGGGTGTTGTCTCCTGCGATTGTTGGAATGAAAGGATCGATGAATCCTGGAACCTGAAACTGAAACCTGGGCGGCCTTTACTTGCCCGTGCAGGCCTTGCCGCCATCCACCGGAATGCACACGCCCGTCACGTAGCGCGCCTCGTCGCTCGCCAGAAACAGCGCCGTGTAGGCCACGTCCCAGGCCTGGCCCATGCGACCCATGGGGCTGGCGGCATTGCGGGTGCGCAGCATGTCTTCGGTGCTGGCGAACTGGCCGGCGATCTGCTGGTGGATGAGCGGCGTGTCGATGACGCCCGGCAGCACCGCATTGGCGCGGATGCCCTGCGCCGCGTACTGCACGGCCAGCGCACGCGTCAGGTGGTTGAGCCCCGCCTTGGCCGCGTAGTACGGTGTGTACGGGTAGCTGTTGATCTGCTGCGAGGCCAGCGACGAGATGTTGACGATGGCGCCACGCCCCCGGGCCAGCATCACCGGCACCACGTGCTTGCAGGTGAGGAACACGCCCGTGAGGTTGGTGTCGATCACCTGCTGCCACGTAGCTTCGTCCATGTCGACCACGCTGCCCATGCGCGTGATGCCCACGTTGTTGTGCAGGATGTCGATGGCGCCGTAGCGTGCATGCACGCGCCGCACCACGTCGGCCACGGCGGCGGAGTCCGTCACGTCGGCCGCATAGGCCTCGGTGTCGAAGCCTTCGGCGTACAGCTGCGCACGGGTTTCCTCGGCCGCCTCGCGGCGGATGTCCACCACCGCCACGCGCGCGCCCTCACGGGCATAGACCATGGCCGCGGCCTTGCCGTTGCCCCAGCCGGGGCCGGACGAGCCGCCACCGAACACCAGCGCCACCTTGCCCGCCACACGGCCCCGGCCCGGCAGCGCATCGAGCGGCGGAAAGTACGCGGCCGACGTTGCCGGGCTGCTTGCATGTGCTGTGGTCGCCATGGATGAATGTCTCTTTCTTTGTGGGTGGGTGCCGGGTCTTCAGGCTCAGTGCACGGCCGCCATGAGTTCGGCCCAGTCGCGTGCGCCCTGCCCTTCGCGCGCCCCCAGGGCGTAGGCCGCCTGGTTCACGCGGCTGATCACGCCGGTCTCCCATGCGGACCGCGCGTCGCCAATGCGGGCACTGCTGGCAGCCACCGTGGCAGCGGGTATGGACCGGGCATCGAGCGCCGGCAGGCGCGAGACGCCGGCCCCATCGCAGCCGATGCCCGCGTCGTTGTAGAGCGCAGCGAACACCGGCAGCTTGATGGCGGTCTCGAACCGCCCGCCCAGCAGGCCGCCGTGCGATGCGGTGATCACCACCGACTCCGCGTCTTCTTCGGCCACGAGCGAGGCCGAGTCGATGAGCACCACGGTGCGGTGCCCGTGTGTTCCCGGCAGCACCCTGCGCGACTCACCGGGCGATGGACCGGGGTCGACGGCGCCGAGCTGTGCCGCCGCCATGCAACGCGCGGCCTCCATGGCGGGCATGCCCACGCGCACGCCCAGCGCCACCGCCCGTGTATTGGCGAACGAGATCAACCCGCGCGCCGCGCAGTCGGCCCCGTCGCCGATGCGTGCGGACCGGTGGTGGATGGCCGCGCAGGGCACGCCCAGGCTGTCCGCGTAGTGCAGCCCCGCGATGCCTGCGCGCTCCAGGCCCACACCCGCGTCGCACACCACCAGGCCTGCCACCCCCTCGGTCAGGGCCAGGTGCACCGCAAACACGCCGCCGTGCGATGCGGCCACCGCCACGTGGCCGCGCACGCCGGGCCCCATGCGGGTGACCGAGTCGCAGACCAGTACGTCGTGGGCCAGGGTGCCGCCGCTCATTCGCCGCTCCGGTCCTTGTTGTGGCCTTCGCCCGTGCCGCGGTACGGCACCTCGTGGTCCACCAGGTCCCACACGAAGCGGGCGGACGGCACGCGCTGCTCTTCAGCGATGTGCGCCACCAGCCCCGCCGCACGCGAGATGACGGCAAAGCCGCGCATCAGCGCCGGGGGCACACCGAGCTCGCCCAGCAGTGTACCTACCGCGCCCGTGGCGTTGATGGTGATGTGCTTGCCAAACGCGGCATCCACCTCGCACGAGAGCACCTCGATGGCGCGCAGGTAGTGCCCCTCGAAGCGCGGGTGCTCGCGGCCGATGGCCAGCAGCCTGGCGGCACGTGGGTCGTCGGGCTTGTGCATGTGCTGGCCGAAGCCGGGGATGGGCTTGCGCTCCGTGCGGTAGCGCTGCACCGCGGCGCGCGCCGCGGCCTCCACACCTTCGGGCGCATCGAGTATCTGGCGCAGCAAGATGGCCGAATTTTCCACCGTGCCCACGAACTGGCTGCCCACGGCCAGGAGGCCTGCGGCCACGCCGCTCTGGATGTTCTCGGGCGAGCTCATGTAGACCATGCGCGTGGCGATGGCGCTGGGCGTGAGGCCGTGCTCCATGATGGCGATGAGCGCTGCGTCGAGCACACGCAGGTCGTCGGCGTCAGCCCGCCGGTTCAAGATCTGCGAGAACAGCACATCGGTGAAGCCGCGCTGCCCCAGCACATCGTCGGCCAGGTTGTCGCCCCGGTAATGGATCGACGTCTGCGAATGCGTGCACAGCTCGGTGTACGGGCGGTCGGTGGGTTTGTTGCTGCTTTGGCTCATGCGGCCCTTTCCTGGCTGGCCTGGCGCACCAGGCGCGTGATGTCGGCCTTGAGCGTCACCTTGTGCACCTTGCCCGCCACGCTGCGCGGCAGGTCGGCGTAGAAGTGCACGGCCTTCGGTGTCTTGACGGACCCCAGGTGCTCCTTGGCAAACGCGATGATCTCCTGCGCGCTGACCTGTGCGCCGGGCTTGAGCTGCACCGCCGCATGCACGGCCTCGCCCCACTTGTCGTCCTCGATGCCGAACACGGCGGACTCGTGCACCGCCGGGTGCTGGTCCAGCACGCTTTCCACATCGATGGGGTAGACGTTGAATCCGCCGGTGATGACCACCTCGCGCAGCCGGTCCTTGAGGAACAGGTAGCCGCGCTCGTCCACATAGCCCCGGTCGCCGGTGTGCAGCCAGCCGTCGATGATGGTCTCGGCCGTCTTGTCGGGCGCCTTCCAGTAGCCGTTCATGATGAGGTCGCCGCGCACCACGATCTCGCCCGCCTCGCCCGTGGGCAGCAGCGCGCCCCCGGGGCTCATGATGGCCATGTCGGTCAGCAGGCCCTGGCGGCCCACGGAGCGCCAGTTGGCCTCGTCCGCGAAGTCTTCCGCCCGCATCACGCTGACCACCTGGGGCGCCTCGGTCTGGCCGTAGGTGGTCTCCAGCACAGGGCCGAAACAGTCGCGCACCACACGGATCTTTTCAGGCGGCATGGGCGCGCCGCCGTAGATCAGGTGCTTGAGGCGCGGCAGCTGCAGGCGCTCGCCATGCGCTTCTGCCACCAGCATGTACAGCAACGTGGGCGGCATGAAGGTGGTGGTGATGCCGTCTTCGCGAAAGCTGCGCAGCAGCTCGGCCGGCTTGTTGCTGCCCGGCAGCACCAGGCAGCCGCCCTGCGCCAGGATGGGCAGCAGGTAGGTGGAGGTACCGTGCGTGACCGGGGCCGAGATGAGGTAGCGGTCATCCGCATCGAAGCCGAACGCATAAATCTGGTTCACCAGCGTGGTTTCCCACGCGCGGTAAGGCTGCATCACGCCCTTGGGCACGCCCGTGGAGCCGCCGGTGAACTTGATGGCCTGCGCTTCGTCGCGCGAGCGGCCATGGGGCTGCGGCTGCTGACCGGTGTGCGCGGCAGCGGCCACGTCCAGCGTCGCATAGATGTCGCCGCGCTCGCCGACTTCACCGCCTTCGCCGCCTTGCCCCAGCGCGAGCACGGCCTTCACGCCCGCCAGGTCCAGCGTGCCCAGGTGGGCGGGTTCTGCCAGCACGATGCTCGGGTCGGTAAAGGCAATGATGCGGTTGAGCTCCGCCGCAGGGTTGCGCCAGTTGAGCGGCACCCACACCTTGCCCGCCGCCAGCACGGCCAGCAACGCCACGATGTGCTCCACCGTGTTGCCGGCGCAGATGCCCACGCGCGAGCCGGGCGTTGCATCCAGCTGCTGCAGTGCGCACGCTGCCGCATTCACACGTGCCGCCAGCTCGGTGTAATTCAGCGCTTGGCCGCCGCCGGTCAGCGCCGTGCGCTGGGGATACATCCGGGCGGCCCGGTGGAAGAAGTCGATGGGGTACATGCAGATATTCCGGGATACGGACTTATTTAAGCTTGCCACCAGCACAATCGGTAGCAAAATCAATGGAAATTATTGCCACCAATGCGGTGCAAGCAAAGGCCAAAAGTCCGCTATATGGATTAACCGTGAATTTGATGCTCCCATGACCACCGTACAAAGCCTGGACCGCGCCATCGAGCTGCTGCGCCTGATTTCTGCCGAACACAAGTCCGGCGCGCGCCTGTCCGCGCTGGTGGCCGCCAGCGGCCTGGCGCAACCCACCGTGCACCGCCTGCTCAAGCAACTGGTCGAAGGCGGCCTGGTGATGCAGGACGCCCAGCGCCGCTACCGCCTGGGCCACTTCGCGTACGAGCTGGGGCTGGTCGCCTCGACCCACTTCCACCTGCGCGACCAGTGCGCGCCGTACCTCGCGCGCATCAGCGCCGAGACGGGGGACACGGTGTTTCTGGTGGTGCGCAGCGGGGCCGATTCGTTTTGCCTGGACCGGCAGTCGGGCAGCTTTCCCATCCAGGTGCTGACCGTGGAAGTCGGCAAGCGCCGCCCGCTGGGCATTGGCGGCGGCGGGCTGGCGCTGCTGAGCTTCATGCCGCCGGACGAGTTGCCCGACGTGCTGGACCGCATAGAGCCGCACCTGCATGCCTACGGCGGCCTGACGCGGGAGACCCTGCTAGGGCTGATACAGACCGCGCGCGCGCAGGGCTACGCCAGCATCACCAACTACGCGGTGGCGGGCGTGACGAGCATTGGGGTGCCGATCCGCGACCGTGGAGGTGTCGTGATCGGTGCGATCAGCGTGAGTGCGATGACAGCCCGGATGCAGCCCCGGGAGGGGTTGGTGGTGCAGACGCTGCAGCGGGAGATTGCGGGGTTGCAGAAGGGGTTGTAGGGGAGGCGCTGTCGACGGCTTTGCAGCGGTTGTCGTCGTACACGGAGCCTTGCCGAAGCCAGGCCGAAGGCGCCGAGTGCTTTGTCGCCTTACCTGCGCAAGGTCCTTGAGACCACGGCTTGAAAGCTATCCATCACTTCATCCATCGGATGACCCATCTGGACATGGACGATAGCGCCGTCGATCACTAGCGATAGAGGCCGTCCCGCAGCCACAGCATCGCGCGCAAACAAGTCATCGAGCACGGACGCCATCTCTTGCTTGTGGCGACGGACAGTTTCAAGGATGGCGGGATCGGACGAGCCCAGTTCGGCCGCTGCATTGAGAAATGCACAACCCCGAAAGTCCGGCTGGCTGAACCAAGTTTCGAGGGTCGCTGCAAGCGCCTTCGCCGCTGGCACACCAGTGGCGGTGGCTTGCGCCAAGCTGGCTCGGAACCAGGAGATCCACTTTTCATGGCGATAGTCGAGGTAGGCGCGGATGAGGTCGTCCTTGCTTGGGTACTGCCGGTAAAAGGTGACTTTGCTGACCGAAGACCGCTCGATGATCTTGTCCACACCTGTCGCCCTGATGCCCTCACCGTAGAAGAGAGCATGGGCAGCGATCAGGATGCGCTCCCGCGGGGGCAATGGCTCCAGCGATTTTTCGGAAGTTGTCATGCCCACATTGTAGACAGATCGTTCTACATGCACTACATTGTGTATGTAGAACGATCTGTCTACATCACTTCAAGAGGTCAAACCATGGAAACTCGCCCTCCCCTTCCCCCGTTCTCGCTCGCAACCGCTGTCGAAAAAGTCCGCTTGGCCGAAGATGGGTGGAACACACGCGATGCGGCCAAGGTCGCTATGGCTTACACCCCCGACACGAAGTGGCGCAATCGGGCGGAGTTCGCCCACAGCCGAGCCGAGGCCCAGGCTTTCCTTGAGAGAAAGTGGAAAAAGGAGCTTGACTACAGGCTCATCAAAGAGCTGTGGCTGTATGGAGAAAACCGCATCGCAGTTCGGTATGCGTACGAGTGGCATGACGACGCTGGGAACTGGTTCCGTTCGTATGGGAACGAGAACTGGGAATTCGAGGCCAACGGCCTCATGCATCGACGTTTCGCGTGCATCAACGACATGCCTATCCAGGAATCGGAGCGCAAGTTCCATTGGCCTTTGGGTCGTCGGCCAGACGACCACCCTGGATTGTCTGACCTGGGTCTGTGAGGAAAGCCTGGGGCGGTGCCGACCGCAGCATGATCATGCCGTGGCACGAACAAGTGCTGGCGGTGCCCCTTGGAACAGCGATGCACAGAGCGCTGCAGGTGCTCAAGCCGGGCGCTGGCGGGCCACCCACCCAGCAAGCCCCAGGCCTACCACCGAAGCCACCCCGGTGACCACCCAGGTGAAATGCCAGCCGCCCGCCAGGCCCGCCACCCAGGCCACGAGCGGTGGCCCCACGAACTGGCCACAGGCCGAGCACTGCTGCACCCAACCCATCGTGGTGGACACGGTCCGCTCGCTGGGTGCCAGCCGTACCGCCAGGGCAAACAAGGTGGCGGGAATCATCCCGCCCACCGCCGAAAACGCCACCACCGCAGCGAACCGAAGGACCGCGCCGTCGCCCGCCAAGGGGCTGAAGGCCACCACCGTCGCCAATGCCGAGCCGCCGAAACCGATGGCCAACAGTTGGTGCGTGCGCCAACCCGCCCGCATCAAGCCGCCGGCCCCCAGGTTCCCCACGACATTGGCTGCGCAGGCCAGTGCGGTCAGCGCACCGGCAACCACGCCGCTGACGCCCGCCTGCATGTAGATGGAGGGCAGAAACCCGATGACAGCCAGCCACTGGCAGGAGTACATGCCAAACGCCACCGCCACCACCCAGGGGCCGGGACTGGCCAGCGTGAGCCGCAGCCGCCGCGCCAGGAGCACCACCGCGGGAGACGGCGGTTCGGTGCCCGGCTGCGCCACCGTGGCGCGCCGTGCATCCGAATCAACGGCCAGGGCCAGCCAGAGCCCGGCGCAGCCCGCCAGCACCCCCAGCAGACCCCACCAGGCCTGCCAACTCCACAGCCCCATGACCACCGGCCCCGCCAGAAGCGCCAGGGCAACGCCGGCAGGCATGTAGGCACCCCACAGCCCCATGAAGGCGGGCAGCCTGGCAGCGGGTACCAACTGCCGCATCAAGCTGGGCGCTGGAAGCACCACACACAGGAAACCCAAGCCCTCCAGCGCCCGCAACGCGAGCAGCTCAGCCGGATGGCGGGCCCACGCGCCCGCGAAGCTGGCGACACACAATACGGCCAGCCCCCACAGCATGCTGCGCCGCAGGCCAAGGCCATCAGCCAGCGCCCCGACCAGAACGCCCAGCAGCATGCCCGCCAGCTGTATAGCCGACAGCAGGAAGCCCGCCTCGACCAGCGAGACCCCCAACGCATCCCTCAACACGGCGATGGCCGGTGGGATCTTGCCGATGTGCACGGCGGCAGCGAGCCCGGCCAGAAAGACGGCGATGGGCGCGCGCAGGGGAAAGGACATCAACGATCGCATTTCTTCAAGGCCTGGATACGGAACGGGGCGGCGGACATGCAATCCGCCGCACGATAGCAGGCGGCCCCGCCGCCACGACCACCGCCGTCACCAGTGGGGCGCCTCATGGACCAGGCAGGCGCGGCCCTGCATGGCGCTTGCAGCCATCGCTGGCATGGGCGCGTCCCCTACGGACCGTGCCGCGCGATCGACCTGCCGGTCTTGCGGGGCGCCCAGGCTCCTGCCGCTTTGCCCGCCGGAGGGCTTCACGCCCTTTCTGATGATGGGTAGCCCAGAAGCGCATCCCACACACGCATCTGGGCGATCTTCGGCACCGTGCCGAACGCGATGGATGATGACGCCCCGGGTCCAATCAGCGCAGAGCTTGTGTTGCCGCTGCCGTAGCTTTGCCAGACGGTGCCATCCGCAAAAGTTGCCGTCCCGCTTTGGGCGAAGGTGGTCATCGCGCTCATCAGATGCCGGCTGAGCTGCTGTTCTGCAGCGCCCGATCCGACTTTTTGGCGGTAGTAGTCCAGCCCGTATGTGCCAAACAAGAACGGCAGCTCTGCGCAATGGGGAACACCCCGCCCCGGGGCCGGCAATTCATGCATGAAGGTTCCGTATCGCACATTGGCGCCCTGCTTCACGAGACTGTCGGCATAACGAACGCAGAAGTTGCGCAGGTTCCGGTCACCATTGATTTCAACCCACAGGTTGCCCGGCGCTGGTGAACGGCGATCAGCCAGGGCCTCAGACTGATAGCTGCCGATCACCTGAGAAGCACGACTGGCAGAGCCAGACAGTGGAGCAACGAGTGCCGTGAGCTCCTCCATCGAGGAAGGCAGTGGAGCGGTGAGCGAAGCCTGCGTCGCTGGATCGACCAGGTCCACAAAAAAGGACCCCTCGGTCAGCGTGTTCGTGATCAGCACCGGCACGCGCTGGGGCCATGCCACACGGGTCCAGTCGGCGAACACCGTCTTCCCATCCATCACGGGCGATGCCTTGACACCAAAGCCGGACCGAAAAGTAGAGGGCAGTGGTTGGGCGTTCAGTGCCAACTCGGCCGCATGCAACGTGGCCGCAGGGATGCCCAACAACCCCTTGGGTGTGGTCTTGAGGCTCGTGGCCAGCAGCTCTGTGTAGCTGGCCGCGTCCTGCAGGGTGAACCCCGCAGGCGCGGCGATGCCGGCAGAACTTAGCAAAACAGCTTTGTGCAGCCACTGGTTCCAGACCGGGTGCTGCGCGATCAATGCCGTGTTGACAGCGCCCGCTGATTGCCCCGCAAGGCACACATTGCCTGGGTCTCCGCCGAAGCGGGCAATGTTCTCGTGTACCCACCGCAACGCGGCTGCCTGATCCTGCAGGCCCCAGTTTGCAGCAAGTCCGGTTTCAGGATCCGTGAAATCTGGGTGGGCCAGGCTGGACATTGCACCCAAGCGGTAGTTGACGGTGACGACGACCAACCCCTGTTCGGCCAGTCTCTGCCCGTCCATCAGGGGCATGCTGGTCGCGCCCGTGCGCCACGCGCCGCCATGGAGCCAGACGACCACTGGCGCCTTGCCCATGCCGCGAGGCGCCCAAATATTGAGAGTGAGACAGTCTTCGCTTTGTGCTGTGGGCTGGGTGTAGATCCACGTCACATTGGCTGGCAAGGTCTGCAAGCTGGCAGGACCAAACGCGGTAGCCGGGGTCACCTGGGCCGTGACAGGCACATAGGGTCTGGGCGATTGAAATCGCAGCGCTCCAACCGGCGGCTGCGCGTAAGGGATACCCTTGTATATCGCAGTGCCGCCCGACACTGTTCCGCTGAACTTGCCTGACGTGGTGTCCACCACGGGGTTGTCGTCACCTCCGCCGCCACACCCTATCAATGAACCGGCAAGCGCCCCGGAGGAAACCTGCAGAAAGATCCTTCGCGTTGTCATCATGTCTCCTGGAATAGTTGGTCTGGATATCAGCTGCTGACAAACTTATGCTAGATAACCAATCTTGTGGTGGCGAGACCCAGCGGTAGAACGCCCTGTTGCGAAAACAGGCCCGCTGAAGAGGCGGTGCGCCACAGCAAACTATGGCAAGCTGAGACGTACACAGCGGGGGAGCTTGAATCTCGGGCTCACGCCCCATTTGCACAACGACGATGACGGACGGGCCGAATGGACAACGTGTTGCTGGCTGTGGAAGACCTCCTGAGTTTTGTAGAGGTCGCCGATGCAGGAGGCTTCACTGCCGCCAGCAGGCGCACGGGCATACCGAAGTCGCGATTGAGTCGTCGCGTGGCGGCTCTTGAATCTTTCCTTGGGGTTGCCCTACTGCACCGCAATGCACGGCGGTTTGAACTGACCGACGTAGGACAACGCATTTTTCAACATGGCCAGACGGTGCGAGCAGAAACGCAAACTGCCGTCGCCGTCGCACGCGAGAGCCTGGAGAGCCCCTGGGGGCAACTGCGGGTGGCTTGCCCAGCAGCCATTGCGGCATCGCTTGTGGGCCGCATCGCATTGCAATTCAGTGCTCGCTATCCCCGCGTCACCCTGTCGCTTCAAACCACCGACGGGCGTTTGCGCCCTCTGGATGACACGGTGGACCTCGTGATTCAGCCGACCGCCCAGCCTCTGACGGACTCCAGCCTCGTCGCCAGACGGCTGGCAACGGTCCCTTATGCCTTGTATGCCAGTCCTGCGCTCGTTGCAGCCCTCGACACCCCGCAGACGCCGTCGGCACTGTCCCGCTGCGCTGCGGTCGGCTGGAGCATCACTGCGTCACTGGCTCGCTGGACGCTGATCGGCCCCCAGAACGAAAGTGCGGACGTTGAACTGGACGTGCGCTTCGTGAGCGACAACCTGCTGTTGAACCGCGAAGCGGCGCTCCAGGGCCTGGGGGTTGTGCAGCTTCCGAGGATCATGGCGGCCAGCTTTGTCGCGAGCGGGCAACTGCTTCAGGTAGCGCCCGACTGGGTGCCCCCCGCGATGCACATCTACGCCCTGTACCCGTCGCGCCGCCACCTTACGCTCGCGGGTCGCTGCTTTCTGGACATGCTGGAAGAGGGCATGAAAGATGCAGCCATTCCTGCGGCCTGAAGCGCGCCTGCGGCGATTCGATGGTGTTGTATGACCGGCGCTTGCGATCCGGCCTGACCGCCACAGAAAAGGCCGCGGTACTTGAAAAAACACCCAGCCGCATCCGCCAAGCCCGCTGTCGATTCGGCAATTTGAAGAGCGCCAACTTCAACCCCCGGATTTCCATTTGCAATCCCCCGCGAATCGCCCAGGTGTCTCTGGGCTGCACAGTGCTTTTTGACCAGCAATCGTGCCCTTGTTGCTGGGGTCGCGATGTGCCGCGCAACGGGCGGATTCCACCGAACCGGGTTATTGGGGATTCTTGTCGCCACAGGCCCTCGAGGCCATGACAACAAGTTGATCCAATGCACCAAATGGCCCTGACATTCCGTCGGCGTAAAGCGCCGCAATGCGTATCCGTTCCCCAAACTGCAGGAATCCCGTGTACGGTGCACCTTCGGCAATGACCTCCACCATGCGGCGTTCGGCAATGCAGGACGAACCAGCGTTGACATCCGTGTTGGACACGGTGCCCGAGCCGATGATGGTGCCGGCCGACAACTTGCGCGTGCGCGCCGCATGAGCAATCAACTGGCCGAAGTGAAAATGCATTTCACGGCCGTGTGGGTGGCCAAACCATTCGCCGTTGCGCTGGCTCTGCAGCCGCAGGTGTACGCGGCCGCCTTGCCATGCGGGGCCCAACTCGTCGGGTGTCACTGCAATGGGGGCGAATGCCGTGGAGGGTTTGGCCTGCAAAAAGCCGAAACCGCTTTTTGCCTCACGCGGCCCGAAGGCGCGCAGGCTCCAGTCGTTGATGAGCACGATCAAGCGCACATACTCCAGCGCGGCCTCAGCGGTGACACCCATGGGGGTTTCGCTCAGCACGACGCCGAACTCACCCTCAAAGTCGATCTGGTCGGCTTCGCACGGTAGAAGCACGCTGTCGTGCGGGCCCAGAAAATCGTCGGCGGCGCCCTGGTACATCAGCGGGATGGTCTCGAAGTCGGCCACCGGCGGCACCTTGAACGCGCGCTCCATGAGGCGGCCATGGTTCAGAAAGGCGGAGCCATCGAGCCATTGCCAGGTGCGTGGCAGCGGAGCCATGCACTGGTGCGTATCGAAGGGCATGGCCCCAAGGGCCGCAGGGGCGTTGACTGTCCGGGACAACTCTTGCAATCCAGGCTCCACCGCGCTCCAGCGCTCCAATGCATCAAGCAGCGTCGGTGCCACGGGGCATGCGTCGATGCAGCGGCGGGCGTCGTCGCAGACCACTACGAGGCGGCCATCGCGCTGGCCATTGCGCAGGGTTGCGAGTTTCATGAAGACACTCCCTGCAACGGCAGCACCGGATCAAAAATCGCCACAGCCCGCGTCCAGCCCGCCGACGCACCGCGCACTTTGACTGGAAAGCACGAGATGTAAAAACCGTTGGCGGGAAGCGCCTCCAGGTTGTGCAGCTTTTCCAGGTGGCAGTAGCCAATGTCGCGCCCGGCCTTGTGGCCTTCCCAGATCAGGGATGCGTCGCCGCTTTCGGCGTAACGCTGTGCGGTGTAGGCAAAAGGGGCGTCCCAGCTCCAGGCGTCGGTGCCGGTCAGCCGCACACCACGCTCCAGCAGGTACATGGTGGCCTCGTAGCCCATGCCGCAGCCCGCGCGGGTATAGCCAGGCGTGCCGTAGGCGCTGCCAGCGCGCGTGTTGACCACCACGATCTCCAGCGGCTGCAGCGTGTGGCCGATGCGCGCCAGTTCGTCCTCCACGTCGCCAGCCCGCACCACATAGCCGTCTGGCAGGTGGCGAAAGTCCAGCTTCACGCCAGGCTGAAAGCACCAGTTCAAGTCCACTTCGTCGATGGACAGCGCCCGCTGCCCGCCGTCCATGGTGGAGGCGAAGTGATACGGCGCGTCCAGGTGCGTGCCGTTGTGGGTGTTGAGATGCACGTCCTCGACCGCCCACGACTCACCATCGGGAAGATCTTCTTTCCTCAACCCAGGGAAGAACTGCGCCAGATCCGCAAAGCTCATCTGGTGGTCGATGTAGTTGATGCGCGGACCCAGGCCTGGCGGGTCGGAGACGACATCGTTTTCAAGGTGCATCGAGATATCGACGATGCGGCGGGAAGGCGTGGCAGTCATGGGCAGTCTCGGATGAATGGGCACAAACAAAACGATCAGGATTCGGCCGTGAAACCGGTCTGCTTGATGAGGCCGCGCCACTGGTCGGCATCGGCCTTGAGCATCTGCGCCAGTTGCGCAGGGCTGGAGGACTTGACCTCCAGGCCGTACTGCTTGCCGTAGTCCACCACGTCGGGGTGGACCAGCGCTGCCTGCAGCGCCTGCGAAGCGCGCTTGATGGTGTCTGGCGATGCCTTGCCGGGCAGGAAGAAGCCGTACCACTCACTGACCTTGAGGGGGTGCCCCAACTCCGTCAGGGTGGGCACCTGCGGCAGGAAGGGTGAGCGCTTGGCCCCAGCAATGGCCAGCACGCGCAACTTGCCGCCTTTGCTGTGCTGCAGGTAGTCTCCAATCGGCCCCCAGAACGCGGGGATCTGGCCGCCCAGCAGGTCCTGCATGCCCGGCACCGTGCCACGGTAAGCAATGTGGCGCATGTCGATCTTGGTGAACTGCCCCAGCAGCACGCCCACCATGTGCGGCATGGACCCCGCACCCGGGCTGCCGTAGTTGGCGCTGTTGGGGTTGGCCTGCAGCCATGCCAGAAAGTCGGGCAACGTGCGGACGCTTTCGGGCACACCAGGGCCGACAGCCAACCCATGGTCGAACATCGCTCCCAACGCGACGGGTGCCACGTCGTCCAGCGTGTAGCGCAGCTTGGGGTAAGTGTAGGGATAGATGGACAACATGGACGACGGGGTGATGAGCAGGCTGGTGCCATCGGCGGGGCTGTCACGCAGGTTGAGGATGCCGATCTGCCCGCCCGCGCCCGGTTTGTTGTCCACCACCACGGCCCCGGCGTAGTGGCCGCGCATGCGGTCGCCCACACGGCGCGCCAGTGCATCGGCTGTGCCTCCGGCAGGAAAGCCCGAGATGATGCGCGCCATGTCAGGAATCGCCTCCTTGGCGGCCTGCGCCCAGGCGGCGGGAGCGCTGCCAAGGGTAGGCAGCAAGGCGGCAGAGAGCTGGGTGAAGCAGCGGCGGGTGATCATGGTGTCTGTCTCCTGTTGACTGGATGGGATCTGCAGTACAGCCCCGCAAGCCTCGTGTGACGCGGTTTGCAGCGGGTGCATGAAAAAATTATACGAACGTACAAATTCAAGATGACTGGGGTTTGTACGAGTGTTCAATAAATTTATACAGTCGTATAAACCAGTCCATGTCCAAATCCCGACCCACCGCCAAGACGGCAGCCGCCACACCCGCAACGCGAGCTGCAAAAGCACCGACCCCGGCGCACAAGCGTGCGGCTGCCCGCAGCGCCGCCAGCGAAGCAGACCTGGCACCCAACCGCCAAGCCAACATCCTGCAGGCGGCCGAGCGGCTGTTTGCCTCGCGCGGCTTTCATGGCGTGTCGATACGCGACATTGCCGACGAGGCGGGTGTGCCGCTGGCGCTGGTGGGCTACTACTACGGACCCAAGCTGTCGCTCTACCACGCCATCTTCCGAGCGCATGCGGGCTACATCGACGTGCGGCTGCAGTCGCTGGCCCAGGCGCAGCAGAAGGCGCCACCCGGCCAGCTGCTGGAAGAGATCGTGAAAGCCTTTGTGCTGCCCGTGCTGGAGGTGGCCAGCCAGCCCGCGGGCCACCACTTTCTGCGGTTGCTGTCACGCGGCATGAGCGACCACCTGGAAGAAGACGAGCCCATCATCCGCGAGCTGTTCGACCCGCTAGCGCACGCCTTCATCGACGCCATGGCGGGCGCTCTGCCCCAGGCCACGCGCAGTCAGGCAGCCTGGTGCTATCAGTTTGCACTGGGCGCACTGCTGCACCACGTGAACGACCAGCGCATCGAGCGCCTGTCGCACGGACAGAACCTTGCCGGCGACGACGCCGTAGCCGGTCCGCTGCTGGTGCGCTTCATCGCACAGGGCATGCGTGGCGCATGCGCAGGCGCGGTGCACTGACGCACCAACGCTGAGCCCAACGGACTTCACACAAGCACTGCCGCGCGAGCGCCGCATGCAAAGCACAGTCACGCCCATTTTTCTGGCCCCAGCCCACCACCACCCGAGGTGGCTGGGGCCCTGCGCCGCCGCCCCACCCACAGCATCGGCCCGGTAGACCGGTACACCCTCGCGGTCTCCATCCCAGCGCACGGTGCGCTGATGTCCTGCCCCGTTTGAACTGACCCTTCGGTCCAGCATTGGCTGCGCCGTGGGCTCGTTCGCCCCTCACCTGCTCCTCATTCATCGAAAGACACCATGAAACCCCGCACCTCCTTCACGACCTGCCCCTCTCTCACGCAGGCCCGTCGGCCCTGGACACGGACCGTGGGCGCCGCGGCAGTCCTGTCAACTGCGTCGTTCGCTATCCACGCTCAGCCAGCAGCTGGGCCCGGCCTGCAGCTGTACGGCCTGGTCGACGCCGCTTTAGGCCGCTTTGCCAGCCCTGCCGGGGGCGTGAACGCGCAGGACCGCGCCGTGACCAAACTGGACGGGGGTGGCATGTCCACCAGCCATTGGGGCGTGCGCGGCGCGGAAGACCTCGGCGATGGGCTGTCGGCCCAGTTCGAGCTGTCGTCCTTTGTACGCAACGACTCGGGCGCGGCCGGCCGCAGCGACGCACTGCCCGCCCCTGTGAATGTGGCGGCCGACCCCGTGTTCTCGCGCGCGGCCTGGGTGGGCGTCTCGCACCGCGACTGGGGCCGCGTTCGGCTGGGCAACGTCACGTCGTTGCTGTTCTTGAACTCCATCACGTCCAATGCGTTCGGTGACTCGACCGTGCTCGGGCCGCTGAACCTGGTCACGTTCATCGGCAGCCCGCTCACAGGAGGCACGGCGTGGGCCAACTCGGTGGTGTACGACAGTCCCGGCTTCGCGGGGTTCAATGCCTCGGTGGCTCATTCCATCTCGGAGGGCCAGGGCGGTGGCAACAGTGCAGCGCGATGGGCCTACGCCCACGGCCCCTGGGCCGCATCGCTGGTATGGCAGAGCGTGAAGAAGAACCCCGGTACCTTTGCCGACGGCACATCACCCAACGACACCCGCGCCTGGCAGTTGGCGGCGTCTTACGACTTCGAGGTGATCAAGCTGTTTGCCCACCTGGGCCGTATCGACAATCTGGGCACTGCTGTTGCGCCGCTCAACGTGTCGTACCGCGTATGGGATCTGAGCGCGGCCGTGCCCGTGGGCGCAGGCCGCGTGCTGGCAGGCTACGCCGCGCGCCGCACCAGTGACACCGTAGGCCCGGTGCCCGCCACAGTGGCAGGCGGCAATGTCGAGCGCAAGGTGTTCACCCTGGGGTACGACTACTTTTTGTCCAAGCGGACGGACCTGTACGCGACGGTCATGCGCGACAGCACCCTGACCCGTACGCTGCCCGCGTCGCCTGCGCTGGTGAGCGCTCGGGGAACCAGCTTTGCGGTGGGGGTTCGCCATCGGTTCTGAAGGTTCCTTGCAACGGTTGCCTCCAAGTTTCAGGGCGCCTTCGGGCGCCCTTTTTTCAGCGGCAAGCGTGTACACACGCATCCAACTTGAAGCATCTGCCCACATAGAAAGATCTTGACAACACGTTCCGGCCCGAGCCCGCTGATGCTGGGGGAGGACGAACGCAAACGGCGGCTTGCAGCGATTGCAGCCGCTCGCACCTCGGTCACCAATGGGTACTGCAGGCCAAGGTCAGCGGTGGCAGCCAAAGAAAGCGGACCTTCAACCAGTCGACGATCGAGGTTGAAGTGGCTGCGTCTTCGAGGCGTCCAACGACATTCTCCAGTTCCAAGTGGGCTGTGTTTCGACGCATCACACTTTCTTCTTTTCCAGACGCGCCAGCGCCGCCTCATACGCTTGCAGCACATCCGGTCGATCTTCGGCGGCGGCATCGAACCGGCTGGCCAGCACGGCGGCGTCGGCCTTGCTGCCCAGTTGGCCGATGGCCTTGAAGATCCTTTTCATGAAGACGGCGTCGCCACCGACGATGTGCCGCTCCAGGCGCAGCAGGTCCATGATGGGCTCCACCAGCTGCGGCGCCTTGGTCTTGCCCACCACCTCGAGCAGGCATTTGTAGTTGCCCAGATGCGCGTTCGAGAACTGGTTACGGTCGTTGAAGAAGGCGAGGAAGAGGTCGGTGTACGCCGGGCTGGCCACCTGGAGCAGCACGTTCATGATTGTGGCGTGGTCGCTCTTGAGCTTGCCGGCCAGGAACTCTTGCCGGTAGGGGTGAAATGCCAGCGCCTTGTGAAAGCACTCGGTCATCGGCGCGATGGTGCGCTCGCCAAAGCTGCTGAGCACCTCTATCAGCACCGCCCATTCCTCGGTGTAGTGCGGGCGCAGGCCATTGGCCACCAGGGTGTGGAAAGCGCCCTCGGCCGGGTGGGCCAGCACCCCGCGCAGGGCCTCCTCGTCGTAGTGCCCACCTACAAAGCTGGAGAAGCCGCGGGCCAGCAGATCCAGGTCGGTGACGGCATAGACCGCAGGCCAGTTCTTGGCCTGCATCAGGGCAGCCAGGCGCCACGCCTCCAAATTCTCGGGCTGGTGCTCCTGGGGCGGCGGGCGCAAGTCCAGCTTCAGGGCAAGCCGCTCCTCGAGTTGCGGCGCGCTGGCATGAAAGTCCACAAACTTGCGGCCGGCCAGCGGCGCAAGGCTGCTGATGGGGTTGTAAGCTACGTTCAGCTTCACGATCTGAGGGCATGCCGCCAACGGTGACAGGTCGCTGATCTCATTGAAGCTCAGGTTCAGTTCCGTCACCTGGGTGCACGCCACCAGATGGGACAGGTCGCTGAGTTGGTTGCCCGAAAGGTCCAGCTTGACCATGCCGGGGTAGCTGCGCGCATACCCATCGACAAAGGCCAGGTCCGTGATACCGCTGCGCGACAGGTGCAGGGACTTGAGCTGCGGCAGGTCCAGCCCCGCAGGAAACATCGCCTTCTTGTTGTTGCGCAGAGTCAGGTCGGTCAGCGTCTGAAAGCCGTTGAGTGCCTGGAAGTCGGAGAACCGGCAGTTGTCGATGTACAGCGTCCGCAGGCGGGGCAGCGCGCGCAGCGCGGCGAGGTTGGTGAACTTCACCCTATCCAGCTGCAGCGTGGTCAGGCTGCTGATGTGGGCGATGCGGGCCAGGTCCACGGGCTCGGCCGTCTTGCTGCTGCGCAGGCACAGCGCTTGCACATCATCGCAGCCGGCAATGGGGTCCAGGTCTTCGCTGGTGAAGCGCTCCAGGTTCAGCTCCGTGGTGTGGTTGAGCACCTGGACGGGGGAAAACGAGCTGTTCGTCCATTTGGATTTTTGGGTTGCCATGGTGCTGGACTGAGAGGTTTGTTCCAGGTTGGGCGCTGTGGCTTGGCATGATCGCCCTCAGCGCACCGCGCGTGAATCATAGAGGGCACTCGTGCCAGTTTGGCTGGCTACCGGAGCGGCGAGAGCATCCCTTTCCTCCACTCACCGGTCTTTCGCCTTCAACAACTCCCACCAAAAATCGTCCCCATACTTCGTCGCCCCGTACACACACGCCAGCACAGCCACCACGATCACAGCAGCTAGTGCCCAAGGCTCCCGCAGCCGCCCTTTCCAGCAGACAAGCAACCCGACGACCACGCCTGCGAGCGCACCGCAAACGGCTCGTACCGCCAACTCCACAGTGTCTGAGCCGCGCTCGTTGGGTTCTTCGTTGTGCATGTGCAAAGCCCACGTCGAATGGTCTGCCCCACAGCAATGGGGGCCGTGATCAGCGGGCCGCGTCCTCGACCGGATACGTGCCCGGCAACAAGATCGACCGGTCCACCGTGTTGATGTTCGTGTGTCCACAAAACGCCATCGTGATGTCCAGCTCCCGCTGAATGATCTGCAGCGCACGCGTCACCCCCGCTTCGCCATAGGCCCCCAGCCCATACAGAAAACTCCGCCCGATCAGCGTGCCCTGTGCGCCCAGCGCGCGGGCCTTCAGCACGTCCTGCCCGCTGCGGATGCCGCCGTCCATCCAGACCTCGATGCCGCCGCCCGCTTGTCGCACCGCTTCGGCAATGCCGGGCAGCGCGGCGATGGACGATGGCGCGCCGTCGAGCTGGCGGCCGCCGTGGTTGCTGACGATGAGCGCATCAGCGCCGCTGTTGACGGCCAAGCGGGCGTCTTCTGCGTCCATGATGCCTTTGAGGATCAGCTTGCCGCCCCAGCGCTTCTTGATCCACTCCACATCGCCCCAGTTGAGCTGCGGGTCGAACTGCTCGGCCGTCCAGGACGACAGCGATGACAAATCGCCCACGCCCTTGGCGTGGCCCACGATGTTGCCGAAAGTGCGGCGCTTCGTGCCCAGCATGCCCAGGCACCAGTGCGGCTTGGTGGCCAGGTTGATCAGGTTGGCGATGGTGGGCTTGGGCGGCGTGGACAGGCCGTTCTTGATGTCCTTGTGGCGCTGGCCCAGGATCTGCAGGTCCAGCGTGAGCTGCAGCGCAGAGCAGTTGGCGGCCTTGGCGCGGTCGATCAGGCGTTCGATGAAGTCGCGGTCGCGCATCACGTACAGCTGAAACCAGAAAGGATGGCGGCCCGTGTGCTCGGCCACGTCTTCGATGGAGCAGATGCTCATGGTCGACAGCGTGAACGGAATGCCGAAAGCCTTGGCCGCGCGGGCGCCCAGGATCTCGCCGTCGGCGTGCTGCATGCCGGTCAGGCCGGTGGGCGCTATCGCCACGGGCATGGCCACGTCCTGGCCGATCATGGTGGTGCGGGTGCTGCGGCCTTGCATGTTCACGGCCACGCGCTGGCGCAGCTGGATGGACTGGAAGTCCTGCGTGTTGGCGCGGTACGTGCCCTCGGTGTACGAGCCTGAATCGGCGTAGTCATAGAACATGCGCGGTACGCGGCGCTTGGCGACGACGCGCAGGTCTTCGATGCAGGTGATTTTGGACAGGTCAGGCACGCGGCACTCCAAAGCAAAAAGACATTGAACGGTTTCTAAAGCCTGGCCGGATGGTAGGCAGTTGCGCGCCGCACGGCCATCAAAATTATTTGCGCGGGTCTGCAACAAATTTCCATGGCAAGTTCGCGTACTGTGCGACCGGGCCGTCCGTGGCTCTCATTGTGTAGTGGCTGCAGCGGCCCTGCGCTACCCAGGCCGTAGTTCTGCAGACCCTTTCAAACCCATGGCAACGCAGCATCCGGCGCACTGCGCACATCAATGGCGGGCATCTTTCAGCCCTGACAGCCACCACGCCGAAAAGTCGCCCAGGTGGCGATGCGTGGATGCAACGGCGGACAAGGCTGGCCCGACATTGGGGCTGCCGTGGGGCTGGCGGGTTATCAGTGCCGTGTGCACGTCGGCTCCGAGACCTGCGAGGTTGGGCAGATAGTCGTCTACGAGCGCAATCGCCCCGAGGGCAGCCACTGCCTGCGCCTTGGGATTGGCGCCGGAGGTGGAGGGGCCCGTCGCCACGACCCGCTCGATGGGGAAGCCGAGGTCGCGAAGATTGCGCAGACGCGCACCTTCGAATTGCGGCTGCAGGGCCGAGACGCACACCAGCGTGTGGCCATTGCCGACCAATTGACAACAGGCGTCCAACGCAGATTCGATGGCGGGAATGGTCGACCAGAAATCGTCGTCGAATGCCGCCTTCCACCGATCCCAAAGAGGCCCCTCCAGTCGCTCCACCGACCACCGGTCCATGGCCCAGTATGCATGGGGGTCGCGCTCTTGCGGGTGGACTCCAAAGGCTTTATGCCAGGCCTTGGCGTAGGCAGCGTTGTAGTCGAGCAATACGCCATCTGCGTCCAGAGCGATCACAGCCTTTTTCATTCATCCCCCGTGCTGTTGCGTATAGACGGTCTCGACGGGTATTTCCAGTTGAGGGTCGTCATCATGGGCATGGTGGCGCTGCGCTGCAACGAAGGCGGTCATATCGATCACTTCCAGGATTTCCGTGGTTGCAAAGGCGTGAAGCGTTTCGCCGCGTAGACCCAGTTGAATGGCTCGGCGGCTGAGCTTGCTGCCGGATGGCGAATGGTCTGGGTCCCACTGGCACCGAACGTCGGATTCCTCGACAGCGCATTGCCAGCTCGCAGGACTGGCGAAACGGTCGGGATCGAACGTGGATGGGACGGCGTCGGTCATCAGCGCGTCGAAGAAGGCCCTTCGCAGTCGAAAACCCAGAACATGCTCCTGACCTTCTTTGGTGGCCCAACCAGAGCGGTACATCATCCACAGGAAATTGGGCTTGATCCAGCTCATGCGACGGAAGCTGAAATCCGGACCTCCCAACTGACCGTGCCTCAAGGCGTGCGCGGCAGTGGACGGCCTGTAGGCCTGGTACACGATGACGGTGTTCGCATCGTGGTGGGCCAGTACGTGCCTGCCATCCTGCGGCCACAACGCGCGCTGCTCCACATGGGACCGGGTAGACAGGTTCATCGAGCACTTTCAGGCTGGACCACGGAAAGATACTGCGGCGCAACTTGGTCCGTCAGCCAGACATTGTTCTGGGCTTGGAAAAATGTGCACCCGTCCCGGAACATGGCGCCAGCGTTGACTTCCAGCAACACCGGCGCGCCGTATCGGGCGCCCACGGCCATCGCCGTGGAGGTGCTTTCGCTCAGGTGCACGTGATGGCGCTGACGCTTGTCCAACCCGCTGGCCAGGATGGAGTCGAGGAACCGCAAGGCGGTACCGTGGTAGAGCCTGGCAGGAGGCTCCATCGCGCCAAGGCCCAGATCCACGTCGATGGAGTGCCCCTGGTTCGCCCGGATTCGTGATTCATCGTCACTCAGGGCGAAACGCTTCTTGTCGTTGGTCCGCACCACCTCCTCGATGAGAGGACGTGTCAGGGGCCGCCTGGCCAGCGCCGACTGCGCAATGAGCTCATCGACGGCGGCCCATCCCGATGCGTCCAGGGTCAGGCCGATAGTTTGTGGCTGGTGTCGCAACACCAGGCTCAGGAATTTGCTGGTCGCTGCGAGATGCTGTGGAGGGTAGGTCATATTTTCCTTCTTGTATTAACCTCAGACAAAGTTGCCCTGTGCAACTTTTAAAGTTGTATAGTACAACTTAATTTACACGAAGGTCAACAGTGATGAAGCCATCCAGCAAAACTGCCCCTTTGGAGTTTCCCCGCCCGCTGACAACAGTGGACATGGTGATCTTCACCATCCTCGATGACTCGCTGAAAGTTGTGCTGGTGCGCCGCCCAGACGACAGCAATGAGTCGTTTCCCGGACGATGGGCGCTGCCGGGTGGCTTCATCGACGTTGACAAGGACGCCAGCTTGATGGACTGCGCACTGCGCAAGCTGCGTGAGAAGACGGGTGTGACCGCCCCTTATCTGGAACAACTGGGCAGCTGGGGCAGCGCACACCGCGACCCGCGCGGCTGGTCTGCCACGCACGCATTCTTCGCGCTGATGCCAGGTCGCGAGCTGACGCTGCAAAAAGGCGCCAACGCGGCCCAGGTGGAATGGTTCGACGCCGAAGCGGCCATGCGCAAGAGACTCGCCTTCGACCACGGCGAGATCTTGTCGGTGGCCGTCGACCGTCTTCGCAGCAAGGTGGAGTACACATCGCTGCCTGCATTCCTGCTCGACGAGCCTTTCACGCTGCCCCAGTTGCAGGCAACGTACGAGGTGGTCCTGGGACGGCCGGTCGACAAAAGCGCTTTCCGCAAGCGAATGCTGGACGGCGGCTTCATGGAAGAAGCAGGCGTGGTGAGCAGCGCGTTGGGCCGCCCGGCAATGGGCTATCGGCTGGTTGACCGGTCACGGGCCGCCATGTTCCCCCGCACCTTCAGTCCGCGCGACAGTGCCTGAAGGCGGTTGACTCCAACCCCATAAGTTGTACTATGCAAACCCATAAAGTTGCACAGGGCAACTATATCCATCACGATGGCGTGTTGGCCGACAGAATGGTTTTTCCATGCCGTCCATCGCCTTTCTGCAAGACCCCTGAAGGGAAATGAAATGCCGCACGTTGCATCGCTTGAATACGACGCGTACTTCCCCCCACCTGCGGCCTGGAACAAGGCTGTCTGACCATGAACCATTCTGATCGTTACAGGGGTTGCCTCTTGGGTCTGGCCTGCGGAGATGCCGTGGGTACCACGGTGGAGTTCATGCCCCGAAACACGTTCCCGCCCGTCACCGACATGGTCGGGGGCGGCCCGTTCGGCCTGGCGCCCGGAGAGTGGACGGATGACACGTCGATGGCGCTGTGCCTGGCCACAAGCCTGGTCCACCGGTCCGGCTTCGACGCTGTGGATCAGATGAACCGTTACTGCAACTGGCGCAGCGTCGGCTATCTCAGCAGCAATGGGCGGTGCTTCGATATCGGAATCACGGTGGCCACGGCCTTGGACCGGTACCTTCGAACGGCCAATCCCTTTGCCGGCGACCCCGACCCGAAGACTGCAGGCAACGGTGCACTGATGCGATTGGCGCCGATCCCGATGTACTACCGCCGCGACGCAAGCCGCGTTGTGCAGTTCGCGGCAGAGAGCACACGCACCACACACGGTGCCCAGGAAGCCATCGACAGCTCCAAGCTGTTCGCGCTTTATGTGCGGGCAGCGCTGCTGGGTGCTGACAAGCAGGCGATCTGGTCCATGGACGCCCCCGCACACCTGTCTCCAAAGCTCCAAGCCATCGCCCACGGTCGCTTTCTGGCCGCGCCACGCGACGTGATCAAGGGTTCAGGGTATTGCGTCGACGCCTTGCAAGCAGCGCTCTGGTGTTTCAACAGCACGGACTCGTTCGAATCCGCAATTCTCGCTGCGGCGAACCTGGGGGACGATGCGGATACGACGGCGGCCATATGCGGCCAACTGGCGGGTGCGTACTACGGAGCGTCGTCCATCCCTGCACACTGGCTGGAGCGGCTGGCGATGCGCAGTGAGATCGAGGCGCTGGCCGATCAGTTGCTCGACGCCAGCGAGAGCGACACACGGCAAGACGCCTGAGCCGCGGATTCGCGCTTCATGAAGGACGCGGGGTCATCGCCGGGTCCACCTGCACCACTTCAGGATCGGTGTCCGGCCCGCGGTACAGCATGAAGCGCATGCGCCCGCCGCGCTTGGCGGCGTACATGGCGCTGTCGGCGTGGCGCGAGAGCGCGTCGAACGTGTCGCCGTGCTGCGGGTACAGCGCGATGCCGCCGCTCAGCCCCATGTGCAACACGCGGCCGGCCAGCTCGAACGGGGCGTCGCAGGACCCGAGGATCTTGCGGGCCACGCCGCAGGCGGGCTCCACGCCCTCCAGGCCGGGCAGCAGCACCACGAACTCGTCGCCGCCCTGGCGGCACACGGTGTCGGACGCGCGCACGGCGGCCTTGAGGCGCTGGGCGAACTGCACCAGCAGCAGGTCGCCCACGTCGTGGCCCAGGCTGTCGTTCACGGCCTTGAAGCCGTCCAGGTCCAGGTACATGACGGCCAGGCATTTGCCGTCGCGCCGCGCCTGGGTGATGGCCATCTGGGCGCGGTCCTGCAGCAGCACGCGGTTGGGCAGGTCGGTCAGCGCGTCGTACTGGGCCAGGTGGGCCATGCGTTCGGCCATGACCACGGCGTCGGTCACATCGCGCAGCACGGCCACGGCGCCGGTGACCTGGCCGTGGCGGTCGGTGATGGGGCTAGCGGTTTTCTCGACCTGGAAGCGCTGGCCGCTGGTACGGTGCACGATCACGCCACGCACCGAATCGGCGCCCTCGCCGCTCTGGATGGCGGCCAGCAGCGAGCTGGCCAGCACGGCATCGTTGTGCGGGCTGCGCAGCACCACCACCTCGTCGATGCGGCGGCCCGCGGCGTCGAAGGCCTGCCAGCCTGTCAGGCGCTCGGCCACCGGGTTCAGGTAGGTGACGGCGCCCTGCGCGTCGGCGCACACGACCGCGTCACCGATGGACTGCAAGCTCAGGCGCACACGCTCCTTCTCGGCAAAGAGCTCTTCCTCCATGCGCTTGCGCTCGGTGATGTCGGTGGCCTGCACGAAGAAGCCGCGCACCTGGCCGTCGACCTCGTCGGGCAGGTAGGACACCAGGGCATGAAGCACCTGGCCGCGGGTGTCCACCAGCGCCCGCTCGAACAACTGGGGCTGGCCGGCGAGCGCGTGCTGCATGAACGGCAGGTTCTGCGCATACACATCCGGGCCCAGCAACTGGCTGATGTGCTGGCCGCGCAGCTGGCCGGGCATGACCCCGAACCACTGGAAGTACACCTGGTTGGCAAAGAGGTTGTTCAGGTCCCGGTCCCAGTAGCTGATGGCGGACGGCAGGTTGTCGAGGATGGTGCGCAAATGGTGCTCGGCCTCGTGCAACTGGGCCGACACCCGCTGGCGCAGCGTGAGCTCGCGCACGAACATGGCCGCCAGGGCCACGCAGGCGACCATGAGCAGCAGCGCAAAGCCGCCCAGCACGGCCGCGCTGCGGTACCACTTGGCCAGCACCGTGTCGGCGGCCTGGGCCACGTTGATGATGAGCGGGTAGGAGCCCACCTGCCGGAACGCATACAGCCGCTCCACACCGTCCAGCGCCGCCGTGCCGACGAAGACACCGTTGCCCTCGCGCTGAAAGCGCTCCATGTTGGGCGAGCCCGCGATCGTCTTGCCCACGTCCGATTCGCCGTATGGAAAGCGCGAGATCACCACGCCGTCCTGGCGGAACAGGTTGACGCCGCTGTTGGCGCCCAGGTCGAGCGAGCCGAAGAGTTCGTTGAAGTAGCTCAGGCGCACGGCCCCGACCACCACGCCCGCGAAGCTGCCGTCCGGGTGGCGGTAGGCCCGGGCCATGGGCAGCACGTTCAGCCCGGTCACGCGCGAAGGCACCGGTTTGCCGATGAAAAGCCCCTGGTGCCCGTCCTTGGCGAAGGCCACGAAGTAGTCCCGGTCTGCCAGGTTGGCGCGGCGCAGCGTGCTCGCGCCCGAGTCGAGCACGATGGCGCCCGACGCATCCAGCACGAACACGTCGCCCGCGCCGCGCGCGCGCAGCGAGTTGTCAAAGATAACGCGGTTGCGCAGGTCGGGCGGCAGGGCCCATACGTCGCTGCGGGCCACTTCGCGGGCTACGCCTTCCAGCGACTTGTCGATGGAGTCGAGCGACCAGCTCAGCCCCTGCTCCAGCGTGTGCACCAGGTTGCTGTTGGTCTGGCTGGCGTAGTTCCACTCGTCGGTGCGGATCGTCCAGATCGTGCGGGCGAACAACGCCCCGATCCCCAGCGACAACAGCAGCGCCAACCAGATGAGGCGGTGGGAGAAGAACTGGCGCAGGAACGGCATAGAAATATTTGGTAACCATTCTAGTGGGGGCCGTTGTCCGGAAGCTGACATCCCGACAGGCCGTGCATGGCATTGCCGCCCTGCCCATGGACCAACCCGACAGACCCCGCGCCACCGGCGCGGTCGCCCTGTGAATCCCGCCGAAGCGGCCGCATGCTCTTCTGACACCACCCCCTGCCCCGCCAAGCCGCCGCCAATATGCAGCGGCCTTGCGCGGGTCCGTCACACCGTAGCTGCCGCGCCGGGTGCCGTCAATTCGCAGCGCCCCGGGGCGGCTTGGATGCCACACCCGCGCCGCGCACTTCGATGCGGATTTCGTCGAGCACCTCGCCCTTGGCGTCGGTGATCTGCACCACATGCCGGCCGGGCCAGGGCAGCCAGGCCACGCGCGGGCCCTGGCCCAGGGGCTTGCCGTCCATGCGCCACAGCAGGCCCTCGCCGGTGGCGGTGAACTGAAGGCGCTGGCGGGCGGGCGGGATGTCCGGGTCCAGCGCGATGATGGTGCCGCCGGCCGGCGCGGTGATGCGCGCCGGGGCGCCGGACGGGGCATCCGGCACCTTGCGCGCCGCATTTTTGGCATCCTTGACGGCCTTGGCGCTGACCCCATCAGCGCCAGCAGCTATCGAATCAATAGCAAACAGGGGTTGCTGGGTGCCTTGCAGAAACCATTCGTCGCGGGCGGCCTCGAGCGGCTGGCGGCCGTCTGCCAGCGCGGCGGCGGGCCCCGGGCCGAACCGCACCGCGCTCTTGTGCAGGCCCGCGGGCGCCTTGGGCGCACGGCTGGGCTCGCGCGCATGCAGAAAGCCCATCACGGCGCCCCAGATGGGCGCCGCGCCGCTGGTGCCGCTCACGTCGTGCATGGCCGCGCCGCTGGCGTTGCCCACCCACACGCCGACGGTGTAGCGCTCGGACCAGCCCACGGCCCAGTTGTCGCGCATGTCCTTGCTGGTGCCGGTCTTCACTGCCGTCCAGAAGCGCGTGGCCAGCACGCTGTCGGTACCGAAAGTGCGCGCGCGGGCGTTGCCGTCGGACAGGATGTCGCCCACGATGAAGGCGGCGCGCGGGTCCAGCGCCGCGGTGAACACGGGCGACCGGATGCGGGCCGGCACGGCCACATCGACGGCGCTGGCACGCCCGCCGTTGGCCAGCGTGCGAAACGCGTTGGTCAGGTGCACCAGGGGCACCTCGGGGCTGCCCAGCGCCAGGCTGTAGCCAAAATAGTCGCCGCTCTCGCGCAGCGGCATGCCCACGGCGCGCAGCTGCCGGTGGAATGCATCGGGCGTGACCATGACCAGCGTGCGCACCGCAGGCACGTTGAGCGACGCGGCCAGCGCGGTGCGCACCGACACCCAGCCCTTGAACTGCCGGTCGTAGTTCTGCGGGATGTACAACCCGCCCGCCGTGGCGATGTGGGCGGGCGAGTCGTCCACCAGCGACGCGGCCGTGAGCCGCCGCTCCGCGATGGCCTGCCCGTACAAAAAGGGTTTGAGCGTGGAGCCCGGCTGGCGCAGCGCCAGCACGCCATCGACCTCGCTCGCCTGGCTCAGCTGTCCCGACGAGCCCACCCATGCCAGCACCGCACCCGTGGCGTTGTCGAGCACCAGCACCGCGCCGTCTTCCACGTTGCGCCCCCGCAGTTCGCGCAGGCGCTGCTGCAGGGTGCTGACGGCAAAGCGTTGGAGCGGCGCGCGCACCGTGCTCTGCACACGCTCGGGCAGTGCGGCACCGTCCTTGTCGCGCTGGCGCAGCAGGTAGCGCGCAAAGTGCGGCGCCACGCCCTCGCTGGCATCGAATGCGCGGCGCTGCAGCGCGGCGGTGGTGAAGAGGTCGAGCGCATCGCAATCCACACGCGGTGGCTGGGCTGGCGAGGCGGGGGCGCCCGCGGTGGTGGCCGGCTTTCTTGGCGGCGGCTGGGCCTGCATGTCCCGCAGCACGCCACAGGCCCGCTGGGCCACCAGCGCGGGGCGCGCGTTGGGCGCCCGCACCAGAGCGGCCGCCACTGCGGCCTCGCGGTCGTCCAGGCCATGGGCGGCCTTGCCGAACAGCGTGCGGCTGAGGGCGTCGATGCCCACCAGCTCGCTGCGAAACGGCACGAGGTTGAGGTACGCCTCCAGCACCTGGTCCTTGCGCCAGCGCCGGTCCAGCACCTGCGCCGCCACCGTCTGGCCGAGCTTTTGCACCACGGTGCGCCCGCCAGGGCCCTGGCGCCAGTCGCCGTCGAGCAGGCCCGCCAGCTGCATGGTGATGGTGCTGGCACCGCGCGTGCGCTGGTTCCACAGGTTGCCCCAGGCGGCGGCCGACGCAGCGCGCCAGTCCACGCCGCTGTGCTCGAAGAAGCGCTTGTCTTCGCTCAGCACCAGCGCCGTGCGCAGCGCGGGCGACACATCGGCCAGGGCCACCCACTGGCCGCGCCGCACGGTCGGGTCGGTGCGCAGCCGCTGCAGCACCTCGCCCTCGCGCGAGAGGATCAGGGTGTCGGACGGCTTGAAGTCGGCCCGCACGTCGTCGTAGGACGGCAGGGCGTGGGCCCGCGGCGCACCGACCAGCAAAAGACAGGCCACAGCCACCGCAGGCAGCGCCGCCGCGGGCCGCGTGCCGGACCAGACCCTAGGCCAGGGCATGGGTACGCCTCGGCGGCTCGACGGCTGGCCGCGGGCAGGCGAACGTCTGCGCCATGCGCATCAACCACCCGGCTCCACGAACTTCTTGTAGTTGCCCAAAATGGCCTGCCAACCCGCACGTTGCTGTTCGTGCGGGAAGGTCGCATCCGGGGTGAAGGACTGCTGCACCTCGGTGCGGCCCTGGGGCAGGTCGACAAACTCGACGACCACCTCGCGGCTGTCGCCCAGGGCATAGCGCAGGCGGCGGTGCGGCACGATCTCGGTGAACGTGCCGGCAAAGTCGAAGCCCATGGAACCGTCCTTGGCCTCCATGCGGTAGCTGAAGGCGCCGCCCACGCGCAGGTCGTTCTCGGCCCGGGGGCAGCACCATTCGGGGCTGGCGAAGTTCCAGGCCGTGATGGCGGTGGGGCTGACAAAAGCCTGCCACGCACGCTGCGCGTCGCAACCGACCTCGACGGAGACGGTGAGCACAGAGGGTGTCGGCGCGGGGCTGGAAGCATCGGTCATGGTCATGGCTCCTTGGGGTCGGGGTGGTGGCCGGCTGTGCCGGCGTCGCCAAAGCTGCGGGCCGGCGCGGAAGGTGCCGCCCGGCCGCCGCGGCGCTGCGGCTGGGCGGACACCTTGCCAGCCGGGGCAGGCACGCGGCCTGCCCCCAGCAGCAGCAGCAGCAGCAATTACAGCTTACTTGCCGGGCTCCACCTTCACCCGGGCGTTGGGCGACTCGCCGAACATCTCGGGCGCGTACATCGCCTCGACCCGGCTCGGGGGCAGCGCGAAGTCGCCCACGTTGTTCAGGCGCACGGTGTACTCCATCTTGACGGTGCCCTTGGGCAGGTACTCGTAGTAGCTGCGGAAGGACTCGAAGCTGCGCTCCTCGAATGCGGGCCAGCCGGGGCCGGTGCGCGCCTTCTCGCCCTGCGTGGCGATGGCCGAGTCGCGGCCCAGCCCGCTGCCCAGGATGGTGGCGCCGCCCGGGATCGGGTCGGTGATGGCCACCCAGGTCATGTCGGCGCTGGCATTCACCTCCAGCGTCACGCGCAGCACGTCGCCGCGCGTGTACTGGCCGGGCGGCAGCGCCTTGTTGGCCTGCTCCACGGGGGTCACCGTCTTGGTGATGCTGTACCCCGCAGCGAAGGGTGCCTTCAGCTGGATGGCGGCCACGGACTGCAGCGTGAGCCATGGCTTGCCGGGGCCCTGGTGCGTGACGGCCAGTTGCTCCTTGCCACCCGCCTTGCCAGCAGCTGAGGTCCAGGGCAGGAACATGCCGTTGTTCTTCAGGTTGCCCGGCGATGCAGGCGCGCCGAACCAGGTGGTCTGGTGCGCGGCACCTGTGAGGTCGGTGGTCTTCACGCGCTCGACCTTGCTCCAGTCCACGGCGGCGTTGTTGGCGCCCATGGCGGCCTTGGTCGTGCCGGACACCGGTGTGGCCTCGAACTTGGCGCTGAATTTTTCCAGCGCCAGCCCGCCCCACAGGTTGGCCGTGGTGGTGTGCCACGCGCCCGCCTGCTGTCGGCTGATGAAGCCGTTGGCCAGGCGGCCCATGTCGTCCTTCCAGGTCGGGTCGTCCATCACGGCCAGCATCAGGCGGGCGGTGTTCACGTCGCCGTTTTGCATCAGCCACCACCAGTAGTCGTCCTGCTCGGTGCTGAAGATGAGCTTGGTGCCCTGGAACGACAGGCGCGCCCGCAGGATCTGCATGGCCTCGGCCAGGCGCTTGTCGCGCTCGGGCACATCGGCCACGCGTTTCAAGATGTTCACCCAGTCGATCACGGAGTGCGTGGGCCACTGGTTGGGCGCGACGGTGATGCTGCTGACCATGCGGCCCTGCGCCTTGCCGTAGCGGGACAGCGCCTCGATGGCGGCGAGCTTGCGCATGTCCAGGTCCTTGCGCGGGCTCCAGAAGCTGCGTTCGATGCGGCCTTCGATGAAGGCGATCAGGCCGCGCTCCATGGGTGCGCGCACGTCGTCGGGCAGCGCGAAGGCCGGGTTGACGGCCGCGGCCTCGTGCGTGGCGGCCAGCACGTAGGCGGTCAGGGTGTCGCTGCCGCGGTTGGCGTCACCGTCGCGCGGCGGGAAGTAGTTGGCCAGGCCGTCGCTGTCCAGGTAGGTGGGCAGCTGCGCCATCACCGTCTGCCACATCGCGCCGTCGCGCAGGCCCACGGCCTTGCTGGTTTTTTGCTCCAGGCAGGCGAACGGGTAGCGGGCCCACCAGTCGCGCACGCCCGGCAGGCCTTCGGCCAGCTTGGGCTGCAGCGACATCTTGAGGCCGCCGCGGCCGGGCAACGCATCGGCGGGCGGGTTCACGTCCAGGTTGAAGCTGCCGTCCACCTGCACCAGCGTGGCCTGCTGCACCGTGAGCGGCACAGCCGGGATGAGCTTCTGGCTGGCCTTGAGCGCGTCGTGCGCGCCGCTGACCGTGTCCTTGGCCTCGATCTCCCACAGGATGGCCTGCGAGCGGGTCTGCGCCAGTTGCGCGGGCGCGGTGACGGTCCACGCCACCTCGCGCGCCTCGCCGGCGGGGATGTCCACCGTCTGGGGCTTCAAGTCCAGCAGCGTGGCGCGCGGGGCCACCTCGACCTTCATCGCCGCCTTGGTCGTGTTGCGCAGCGTGAGCTGGGCGCGAAACTGGTCGTCCTCGCGCACCAGCGGCGGCAGGCCGCTGATGATCTGCAGGTCCTGCGTGGCGCGGATGCTGGTGCTGCCGGTGCCGAACAGTCCGGTGGACGCATCGGCCACCGCGACGATCTTGAAGGTGGTGAGCGCATCGTTGAGCGGCACCGTCACCTTGGCCTGGCCGTTGGCGTCCAGCACGATGGCGGGCTGCCACAGGAGCAGCGTGTCCAGCAGCTCGCGCGTCTGCGCCTTGCCGCCGCCGCCGCCCGCGGGCACGGCCTTCTTGCCGTAATGGCGCCGCCCGATGATCTCCATCTGCGCGGTGGAGGTCTCCACGCCCCAGCTGCGGCGCTGCAGCATGGCTTCGAGCAGGTTCCAGCTGTTGTTGGGCATGAGCTCCAGCAGGGCCTGGTCCACCGCGGCCACGGCCACTTCGGCGTTGGCCGCGGGCTTGCCGCCGGGCAGCGTGGCGGTGATGGTGACCTGCGCCTTGCCGCGCACGGCATAGCTTTCCTTGTCGGCCGTGACCTTCACGTCGATCTGGTGGGCCTGGGTGCCCACGCGGATCTCGGCCAGGCCCAGGCGGAACGCGGGCTTGGACAGGTCCACCAGCGCGGTGGGCGCCTGGTATTCCTTGCCCTCGTACCAGAACGAGGTCCACCACTCGCGCGGCGACTTGAAGCCCCAGGTGAAGAAGCTGTACCACGGCACCTCGCGCAGCCGCCCGCGCAGGGCCAGCACGCTCACGTACACGTTGGGGCCCCACTCGGGCTGGATCTTGAGGCTGACCGTGGGGTCCTGGCCGTTGAGCTGCACCACCTGCGTGTCGATGATGCCTTCGCGCTCCACCGCCACCAGCGCCGTGGCGTAGCGGAACGGCATGCGCACCTGGAACTTGGCGGTCTCGCCGGGCTGGTAGCTCTTCTTTTCGGGCAGCAGGTCGATGCGGTCGTGGTCTTCGCCGCCGAACCAGAGCTCGCCCTGGCGCGTGACCCACACCGAAGACGCCGCCACGCTGGCATTGCCGTCCTTGTCGGTGGCCGTGACCACCAGTTCGACCTCGCCGGCTTCATCGAGCTTGGACTCGCACAGCAGCAGGCCGCGGGCATCGCTCTTGCCGCTGCACAGCGTGCCCAGGTCCTTGGTCTCGGTCTGATTGTCGTAGCTGTAGAAGCCGCCCACCATGCGCTTGCGCGTGGTGGTGGTGATGCGCGCCACGGCCTGCACCTGCAGCGACGTGTCGGCGGCCGGCTTGCCGTTGTGCTGCAGCGCCAGCGCCTGGAAGCGGATCTTCTGGCGGGCAGAGACCCAGCCTTCGGTCTTGATGCCGGCCACCACGCCGGCGGGCCACAGGGCCTGCGTGCTGCGGATGGTCTGCACTTCGCCGTTGGGGTCGGCGTAGGTGGCTTCCATCACCAGCTCCTGCGGCTGGCGCGCCTGCGGCACGTTGTCGATGGTGACCTTGCCCGCGCCGTCCTTGTTGAGGGTGAGCGGCAGCTTGTCGGCGATCACGCGCGCATCCTGGCTGGCCGTGGCTTCCTCGTCGTCGCTGTTGGCATTCGACTGCTCGCGCTTGCGCGGGGGGGTGAAGCTGAAGGCGTCGTAGTCGCTGTAGTTCAGCGTCTTGCCGCGCACCATGGCGGACACGCGCACCGGCAGGTTGGCGGCGCCGCCGCCGGCCACGTAGTTGATCTGCACGTCCGTGGGCACGGACCGCACACGCACCAGCGCGTTCTTGTCGGCGGGCGCGATGCGGCCTTCCAGCACCGGCAGACGGAATTCCTCGACCCGGAACTCGCCCGAGCTGAAGCTGCGGCCGTTGTTGGACTGATTGCGCAGCTCGACCTGGTACAGGCCCAGCTTGGCGGCGGGTGGCACGGCAAAGGTGTTCTGCGCGCTCAGGCCGCCGCTGGGCGTCGTGCGCCATGCCAGGGGCTGGGTGAACTGCTGGCCGCTGCCCACGTGGGTGATCACCAGGGTGTCCGGGCCTGCGGGCGGCACGCCGAAGCCCTTGCGGGTCTCGGTGCGCAGCAGGTGCTTCATCGACACCGTCTCGCCGGCCCGGAACAGGGTGCGGTCGAAGATGGTGTGGGCGCGTTCGTCCGGCTCGTTCGAGGTGCTGGTGGGCACGTTGAAGCGCCAGGGCTCGATGCCGCGCTGCCAGTCGCTCCAGGTGAAGGCCATGTCCTCGACCGCGTCGGCGCCCTTGTGGCGCGCGCTCACGAAGTAGCCGCGGCTGCGGTCGCCTTCGCCGTATCCGCCGGATTCACCGCAGGTGGGGGAGTCGGTCGACACGCCTTCGAGCCGGGCCAGGCCCTGCGCGTCGGTGACGCCCGTGGCCACTTCGTTGCCGCGGCAGTCGGACACGCGCACCTTGGCGCCCTCCACCGGCTGGCCCTTGTCGAGCGTGGTCACCCAGGCCATGGCGTTCTCGCGGCCCAGCTTGAAGTGCACGCCCAGATTGGTCACCAGTGCGGAGGTGCGCACGTACATCGTGCGGGCATCGCCGTGGCGGTCGTCCAGCAGCGATGCGCCGAGCTTTTGCGATGCGATCTCCACCACGTGGAATCCGGGCGACAGCGGAATGCCCACCACCTCGAACGGACGGGCATCGGTGCTGGCCGGCTTGGGCAGGTCCAGCGTCTTCACGCCGCCCTTGCCCGCCAGCAGCGAGACCATGCGGGTCTGCACGTACTCGCGGTCGTTGTCCAGCACCTTGGGCAGCGGGCCGGTCACGTCCTGGCGCGCCTGCTTGCGCTCCACCGTGTAGTTGTCGTACCGCCGGACCTTGCGGAACCACGCGATGATGTCGGCGTCGGTGCCGGGCTTGAAGGTGCTCACCTTGCCGGCGGGCGCTGCCGCACCCGGGGTGCCGGGCTGCAGGCCCTGCACCCGCAAGGCGGCTTCCACGTTGCGCAGCGTCACCGGCAGCAGGGCGGGCGGGTTGTCGGATGCGGGGCCTTCGGCAAAACGCTCCACCACGCCGAACGACGCGGCGGCAAACTTGGCCAGCGGCGGCATGCCGCCCGTGGCGACCTTGAGCGGGAAGCTGTCGGCATTGGTCAGCGCGCGGCCCGAGGCGTCCTTGAAGTCCTTGGGCAACTCGATGGTGAAGGCCGTGTTCTCGGCCAGCGGGGCGTCGAACTGCACGCTGGTCACCAGCGCGTCGGCCTGCTGCTCTTCCTTGTCGGTCGCGGCCTGCGGCTTGAGCGTTTCCTTCGCCGACTTCAGGCGGATGGCCGACGCCAGCTTGCGCGGCACGGGCGCGTTGAACGACAGCATCATGGGGCGGATCGGCAGGCAGGCGGCCTGGGCGTTCTCGCGCTCGCAGCTGAATTCGGCAGAGAACGGCTCGCGAACCTTGTAGTCGAAGCGTTTTTCCACGGTGTTGGCCACACCGCTGGGCGTGGCGACGCCCTTGCCGAACACGATCTGCATGCGCGAGCCCGAGGTGAGCCGGCGGTTGCAGGTCAGCGTGGCGTACTGCAGCGGCTCCTGGGCGGCGTTTTTGTCCAGGCTCAGCGCCTTGAGGATTTCCGCGCGCTGGGCACCGTCGATCATGCGAACGGGGATGCGCTCGCCCATGCCCTCGGCCGTGCACCACACATTGGCCTGGACGCTGGCGGTGGTGGCGGGCCCATTGAACTGCAGCACGAAGAACTGCTCTTCGTCGATGTCCTGGTAGGTGCCGGGGCGGATGTTCTGCACGAACGGCCCGCCGCTATTGAATTGATAGCTCTTGGCGCCCGCCAGTTCAACGCCAGCGGCCGATTTGAAGCCCGGCTTGACGGTGGCAGTGCAGCGCACGCCGGGCGGCAGGTCGCGCTCGAAGTCGAACACCCATTCGCGCTCGCCCGTCCAGCGGCCGGTGCCCTTGGTGGCGGCAGCGTCGCTGCAGCTCAGGCCGATGGGTGCGGGGGCCTTGGGATCGCCGAAGTTGACCGCTGCCGCATCGAACTTGGCCACTACTTGGCGCACCTTGGCCACCTCGCCCTGGGGCGAAAAGCTGGTGATCTGCAGGGCCTGTGCACCCCATGCGGCCAGTGTCAAACCGGCAGCCAACATCCATTTGTGAGCGTTCACGCTGTCCCCTCTCCGAAGAACCGGCAAGCGTAACAAAACAACACTACCGCCGGTGTCGCGTTGCAAGCGCTTACGTATTCGCCCGAACAGCCATTTCGCTGCCGGCGACGACGGGGCCATAGGGCCGCGTCCTACCTCCGCCACCGCCATCACGCCCAATGATCGAAGTTTGTCCCGTCTTTCAACATCCACCAGGAGCGCACCCATGGCACGAGCCCCCACGTCGCGCAACGCGACCAAGAGATCGCCGTCCAACCACCCGTCGTCCACACAGTCCGACACCTACCGCGGCAACGCAGGTGAACTGCAACAGCAAGCCGGGGGCAAGCACCCGGTGCTGACCACGCAGCAGGGCATTCCGGTGGCAGACAACCAGAACTCCCTGCGCCCCTCTCCCCGCGGCCCCACGCTGCTGGAAGACTTCATACTGCGCGAGAAGATCACGCACTTCGACCACGAACGCATCCCCGAGCGCATCGTGCACGCCCGCGGCTCTGGCGCCCATGGGTTTTTCGAGCTGACCCATTCACTGCGCGACGTCACCACGGCCCGCGTGCTGACGGAAGTGGGCGTGCAGACGCCCGTGTTCACGCGCTTTTCCACCGTGGCAGGCGGCGCAGGCTCGGTGGACACCCCGCGCGACGTGCGCGGCTTTGCCGTCAAGTTCTACACGCCCGAAGGCAACTGGGACCTGGTGGGCAACAACATTCCGGTGTTCTTCATCCAGGACGCGATGAAGTTCCCCGACCTCGTGCACGCCGTGAAGATGGAGCCCGACCGCGGCTTCCCGCAGGCGGGCAGCGCGCACGACACGTTCTGGGACTTCGTCTCGCTGATGCCAGAAACGCTGCACATGGTGATGTGGGCCATGAGCGACCGCACCCTGCCGCGCAGCCTGCGCATGATGGAGGGCTTTGGCGTGCACAGCTTCCGGCTGGTGAATGCGGACGGCGACAGCACCTTCGTGAAGTTCCACTGGCGGCCCAAGCTGGGCATCCAGTCCACCGTGTGGGACGAGGCGCTGAAGCTGCAGGCCGCCGACAACGACTTTCACCGCCGCGACCTGTTCGAGTCCATCGAGGCGGGCGACTTCCCCGAATGGGAGCTGGCCGTGCAGCTGTTCACGGAGGAAGAGGCGGAGAACTTCCCCTTCGACCACCTGGACCCGACCAAGCTCGTGCCCGAAGAACTGGTGCCGCTGCAGGTCATCGGCCGCATGGTGCTCAACCGCTGGCCCGACAACTTCTTCGCCGAAACCGAGCAGGTGGCTTTCTGCCCCGCGAATGTGCCGCCAGGCATCGACTTCAGCAACGACCCGCTGCTGCAGGGCCGGCTGTTCTCGTACCTGGACACGCAGCTGTCGCGCCTGGGCGGGCCCAACTTTGCGCAGATCCCGATCAATGCGCCCAAGTGCCCCTTCCACAACATGCAGCGCGACGGCCAGATGCAGATGCAGGTGCCCAAGGGCCGCGTGAGCTACGAGCCGAGCAGCCTGCAGCCGGACACGCCGCGCGCATCGCAGGCGCAGGGCTTCAGGCACTTCGCGCAGGTGGACGATGGCAAGGGCCAGGGCAAGGGCCGCATCCGCCCCGAGAGCTTTGCCGACCACTACAGCCAGGCGCGCATGTTCTTTCGCAGCCAGAGCCCGCTGGAGCAGTCGCACATCGCGTCGGCCCTGGTGTTCGAGCTGTCCAAAGTCGGCACGCCCCATGTCCGCGAGGCCGTCGTCGGCCACTTGGTGCATGTGGATCCAGCCCTGGCAGAGCGCGTGGCCGCAGGCCTGGGCTTGCCGCAGGTGCCGGCGGCCCCGTCCGCCGCCGAGCCGGTGCGTGACCTGCCGCTGTCCCCGCAGCTGCGCATCATCGACCGCATGAAGCCCACGCTGCAGGGCCGCTGCATCGGCATCCTGGTGGCCGATGGCTCCAACGGCGACACGGTGACCACGCTGCGCAAGGCGCTCGAGAAGGTGGGTGCCACCGTCAAGATCGTGTCGCCCCGCGTGGGCGGCGCCAAGCTGCGCGACGGCACGCAGCTGGCGGCCCATGGGCAGCTGGCGGGCACTCCATCCACGGTGTTCGATGCGGTGGTGTCGGTGTTGACGTCGGAAATGGGCGAGCAGCTGTCGCGCGAAGCAGCGGCGGTGGACTGGTTCCGTGACGCGTTCGGCCACCTCAAAGCCATCGCTGCCGGCAAGGGGTCGCAAGCGCTGCTGAGCGCTGCCGGCATCGAGCCCGATGCCGGTGTGGTGGACCCGGCCAATGTGCAGGGCTTCATCGCCGCGGCACAGACCCGCCAGTGGGCCCGCGAGCCCAAGCTGCGCAACCTGGCCTGAGCCAAGGGCGGGCCAGCCAGCAGAGCGCCAAGCAGCGCTGATGCTGGCCAGCCATCTACCCCGGCCTGGACGATGTTCAGGCCGGTGCAGGCCGTGGCGGTGGGGCCGGCATTCAGGGCCCTGCTGACCCCATCCGTCATCGCCCTGGCCCGGCTCCTCGTTCAATCTCCTCGTTCAATCTCCTCGTTCAAGCTCCTCGTTCAGGCTCTTCGTCAAGCCTATGCGGCGGCCCCGGGCAGGCCCGGCGCATCGGCCAGGCTTGCCAGCCCCTTGCCATTGCGCTTGCTGACGTAGAGCGCACGGTCGGCGCGGTCCATCAGTGCGGGAATGCCTTCGACAGCATCGCCCTGCGGGAACAGCGCCACGCCGACACTGGCGCCAATGAGCACATGCTGGCCGTTGTCCAGCCCCATGGGCGTCAGCAACGCGGCGAGCACCGCATGCGCGGTCGCCATCGCGGCCTCGGGGGATTCCACAGCGTTGAGCACCAGGGCAAACTCGTCCCCGCCCAGCCGCGCGGCCGTGTCGCTGGCGCGGGTGAGGCTGGTGAGGCGCTGCGCCACGCGCGCCAGCACCTGGTCGCCGCTGGCATGGCCCCGCTCATCGTTGACGGCCTTGAACCCGTCCAGGTCCAGCAGCAGCAAGGCGCCCGCGCGGTGGTCGCGGTGTGCGGCCAGCACCGCCTGGGACAGGCGGTCTTCGAACAACCGGCGGTTGGGCAGGCCGGTGAGCCGGTCGTGCGTGGCCAGGGCCAGCACCTGCTGGTGCGCGCGCACCAGCCGGGCGCTGAGCAGGCCCACCACCACCGCGAACACATACGACAGCATCACGATCAGCGCGGGCGCCTGGCCGGCGGCCTTCCAGCCGCCTGCAGGCACGGCGCCCAATATCCAGCTGCCGCCGCCTGGCAGGGGAATGTCGAGCGTGGCCGGAGATTCGTCAAAAAGCTGCGGGCGGCCCACGAACACCGCGCCCTGCGCACCCATGGCGTCCAGCCCGCGGGCGGCCACCTGAAAGCCCATCTGCTCGGAGTTGAGGCCCACGTCCGCGAACAGCGTGTCGGCGTTGACGGTGAGCGACACGATGCCCCAGTAGCGCGGCCCGCCCACCGGCGTCTTGCCGGGCGGGGTGGCCAGGAACACCGGCGTGCGGCTCACGATGCCCAGGCCGCCCTGCACCAGCGGTATGGGGCCGGCCACGACCGTGCGGCGCGTCTGGATGGCCCGCTCCACCGCGTTGCGCTGCTGCGGGTTGTCCAGGTAGTGCAGGCCCAGCGCCCGCTCGTTGCCCAGGCGCGGGTAGATGTCGCTGATGACGTTGTCCGGCGCGAGCGCCAGGTTGCGGATGTTGCGCTGGTGCTCCAGCAGGCGCCCCACCACCGTCGAGAAGATCTCGGGCGACATGCCGCCCTGTGCGGACACGAAGGCGGCCACCGTCTCGGGCACCGACAGCGTGCTTTGCAGCTGTCGGTCCAGCCGGTCGCGGATCTGCAGCAGGTGGCTTTGCGCCTGCGCGGCAATCTCGGTGCGCGCCTTGGTGTGCGCGATGTCGATCACCACCCAGGCGAGCAGCGCGGCCAGCGCGCCGCTGCAGAGCCCGGCAACCAGCGGCAGCCGGCGGTGGTGGATCCAGTTGGCGGGCAGGTGGCGCTGGTGCATGGGAGCGGTGGCGGCAGGGCGCAGTGAAGTGGGCCGGGCCTCGGCCCGGCAGGTGCTGGAAGTCGGGCGTGCAGCGCCGGCTTACTGCGCGACGAAGCCGCTGGTCTTGATGATGCGCGTCCAGGCCTCGGTGTAGGCTTTTTCACGCGCGCCCAGCTGCTGCGGCGTCATGTGGCCCACGGTGAGGCCCATGGCGGTGAGGTGGTCGCGCACGTCGGGCATGGCCACGACCTTGGCCAGCGCGGCCGAGAAGTCGGCGATGAACTTCTGCGGCGTGCCCGCAGGCGCGTAGATGCCGTAGTACGGCAGGTCTTCGAAGCCCTTGAGGCCCATTTCGTCGAACGTGGGCACATCGGGCATGGCGGCCTGGCGCCTGGTGCCCAGCACGCCCACCACGCGCACCTTGCCGGCCTTGTGGTTCTCGATGAAGTCCTGCACCGAGGCCACGCCCGCGCCGATCTGGTTGCCCAGCATGTCGGCCATCATGGGCGCGCTGCCGCGGTAGGGTGCCGAGACCAGGTCGATCTGGTACTTCTGGCCCAGCAGCTTGACCAGGAATTCGGGCGTGGACGCAGGCGCCGGGATGCCCACCGCGCCCTTGCCGCCGCCGCTGGCCTTGACCCACGCCACGTACTCGGTGAACGACTTGGCCGGCGTGCCGCCCGACACCGCGAACGCGTTCACGAAGGTGGCGAAGCCGCCCACGGGCACGAAGTCGCGCGCCGGGTCGAAGCCCGGGTTCTTCACCACCTGGGGCAGGATCGAGATGGTGTGGTCGTGCGTGAGGAACAGCGTGGTGCCGTCCGGTGCCGCAGACTTGAGCGCCTGCGCGGCGATCTGGCCGCCCGCGCCGGGGCGGTTTTCCACCACCACGGGCTGGCCCAGCTCGTCCTTGAGCTTCTCGGCCAGCGTGCGCGCAATGGCGTCGGTGCCGCCGCCGGGCGGAAAGCCCACCAGCAGACGGATCGGCTTGGGTGTCTGGGCACAGGCCAGCCCCATGGTCAGGGCCACGCCGGCCAGCGCGCCGGTGCGCAAAAGGCGGGACAGCAGGCTGCGGCGGGAAGTCGTCGTCATGGCAGAACTCCAGGGTCGAAGGTGTTGGGGTATCACTGAGCCGCAAAAATCAAGCCAGGCGGGCGCGGTGGCGGGCCACCTGAGTCCGGACCTGGGCCGGCGCAGTTCCGCCCAGCGTGTTGCGTGCGTTCAGCGAGCCACGCAGGCTGAGCACCTCGTACACGTCCTTCTCGATCTGCGGGTGGAAACCCTGCAGCACCGTCAATGGCAGCTCGGACAGATCGCAGGCGTGCGACTGGGCCGCCTTCACGGCGTGGGCCACGGTCTCGTGCGCATCGCGGAAAGGCAGGCCCTTCTTGACCAGGTAGTCGGCCAGGTCGGTGGCGGTGGCATAGCCCTTGAGTGCCGCCTGCTCCATGGCCTGCGGGTTGACGGTGATGCCGCCTTCCTTGACGCCCGTGGCGGGGTTCAGCTGGCCGCCGACCATCTCGGCGAAGATGCGCAGTGTGTCCTTGAGCGTATCCACCGTGTCGAACAGCGGCTCCTTGTCTTCCTGGTTGTCCTTGTTGTAGGCCAGGGGCTGGCCCTTCATCAGGGTGATCAGGCCCATGAGGTGGCCGACCACGCGGCCGGTCTTGCCGCGCGCGAGTTCGGGCACGTCGGGGTTCTTCTTCTGCGGCATGATCGATGAGCCGGTGGTGAAGCGGTCGGCGATCTTGATGAAGCCGAAGTTCTGGCTCATCCAGATGATGAGCTCTTCGGACAGGCGGCTCACGTGCACCATGCACAGGCTGGCGGCGGCGGTGAATTCGATGGCGAAGTCGCGGTCGCTCACTGCGTCCAGGCTGTTCTGGCACACCGCGGGGGACCCGTTCACGTCCACCATGCCCAGCGTCTTGGCCACGCGCTCGCGGTCCAGCGGGTAGGTGGTGCCGGCCAGGGCCGCACTGCCCAGCGGCAGCACGTTGGTGCGGCGGCGCACATCGGCCATGCGCTCGGCGTCGCGCGCGAACATTTCCACATAGGCCAGCATGTGGTGGCCGAAGCTCACCGGCTGGGCCACCTGCAGGTGGGTGAAGCCGGGCAGGATCACCTCGACGTTCTGCTCGGCCACATCCACCAGCGACACCTGCAGTTCTTTCAGCAGGTCGCCGATGAGGTCGATCTCGCCACGCAGCCACAGGCGCACGTCGGTGGCCACCTGGTCGTTGCGGCTGCGGCCGGTGTGCAGGCGCTTGCCGGCGTCGCCCACCAGATGCGTCAGGCGCGCTTCGATGTTCAGGTGCACGTCTTCCAGGTCAAGCTTCCACTCGAACGCGCCGGACTCGATCTCGGAGGTGATCTGCGCCATGCCGCGCTGGATGGAGGCGTGGTCTTCAGCGCCGATGATGCCCTGCGCTGCCAGCATCTCGGCGTGCGCCAGGCTGCCTGCGATGTCGGCCTGCCACAGGCGCTTGTCGAAGAACACGCTGGAGGTGTAGCGCTTGACCAGGTCGCTCATAGGCTCGGAAAACAGCGCCGACCAGGCCTGTGCCTTGGTGTCGAGCTGGTTGTGGGACGGCGCAGACGGCGTGGCGCTGGTGGCTTGGGCTTTGGACATAGGAGGGCAATAATCCGGAGGTTCAGACACCCGGACTGCCCGGATGCCGCAATGCAAAACACGCAAATTTTATCGACCCCGCCTCCCCCACCGGATTCCGACCCGCTGAACGGTGCTGCGCGGGGCCTGCGCCCCGCACCCGGACAGGCACGCGGCGGCCTGGCGCCACCGCGGCGCGCGCTGGTGTTTGACGCCTGCCATGTGGGCGTAGTGCTGCGGGCCGTGCTGTTCGTGGAACTGGTGGTGGGCGTGGGCGCGATGTACGGCGCGCGCTCCCCGGCGGAGTGGCTGGCCACGCTGGCGCTGCTGACCGGTGGCGCCTTGCCGGCCACCCTGGTGTGGCTGGTCACGGCCTGCAGCCTGAAGACACTGCTGCAGCGCCTGTCCACCGCGCTGCAGTATGCCGCTGGCGTGCTGCTGGGGGCCCTGGCCGGGGCGTACGCCTGCGCCATGCTCACCCTGGTGTCGCAGACCACGGCGCCCCCCTGGATGGCGAGCGCTGCCACGGGGGCCCTGCTGGCGGCCATTCTGGTGGCGGCACTGGTGCTGCGGGCGCGCGGCCGCACCCCCGCGGCCACCACGGCCCGCCTGACCGAGCTGCAGTCGCGCATTCGCCCGCACTTCCTGTTCAACACCCTCAACAGCGCCATCGCCCTGGTGCGCGAAGAACCCGCCAAGGCGGAGTCGCTGCTGGAAGACCTGTCGGACCTGTTTCGCCACGCGCTCATCGAGCAAGGCGAATCGGTCGCGCTGGCCGAGGAGATCACCCTGGCGCGGCGCTACCTGGCGATCGAGGAAGTGCGCTTTGGCACGCGGCTGCAGGTGCAGTGGAGCCTGGACCCGCGCACCGACGGCGCGCGGCTGCCGCCGCTGCTGCTGCAGCCGCTGGTGGAAAACGCCGTCAAGCACGGCGTGGAGCCCAGCGCGCGCGGCGGCCGGCTGCGCGTGCTGACCGAGCTGCGCGGCAGCCGCGTGGTGGTGCGCATCACCAACACCCTGCCACCCAAGGAAGGCCGGGGCGGCAAGGGCGACGAGCCCATCAGCACCAAGGGGCACGGCATCGCCTTGGCCAACGTGCGCGCCCGGCTGGCCCTGCTGCACGATGTGCAGGGTGAGTTCACCGCAGGGGTTCAGGACGGCCTGTACCAGGTGCGCATCACCCTGCCCGCCCCCGAAGACAACAAGCACCGCGACCCGCGCACCGACGACCGGGGCCGTCAGCGTGACCGGGGCCGCCACCGCAGCGCAGGCCGGGGCACGCCACCAACACCCCGGCGCGGCGCCGTGCCCACCCCTGCCGATGCCCCCTTGCCCACCGACGACCGCCCATGAACATCCTCATCGTTGACGACGAAACCCTGGCCCGCAGCCGGCTGCGCACCTTGCTGTCCGACTGCGCGGAAGGCACGCCCACCCCGCGCATGACCGTGGCCGAGGCTGCCAATGCCGGCGAGGCCATGGCCCAGCTGGGGCCCACGGGCGGGCGGGCCTTCGACGTGGTGCTGCTGGACATCCACATGCCCGGGCAGGACGGCCTGTCGCTCGCGCATGCGCTGCAGGCGCTGCCCCACCCCCCGGCCGTGGTGTTCGTGACCGCCCACATGGACCACGCGGTGAGCGCCTTCGAGCTGGACGCGGTGGACTACCTCACCAAGCCCGTGCGCCGTGAACGCCTGCAGCAGGCGCTGGCCAAGGTGCAGCGCAGCACCCGCTCGTCCGCCGCGGCCGCCGCACCCAGCGCGCCGGACGGTGAAACCCTGCTGATCCAGGACCGCGGCCGCACCGAGCGCCTGCCCCTGGCCGAGGTGCTGTACTTCAAGGCCGAGCAGAAGTACGTGACCGTGCGCACCGCCACGCGCAGCTACATCATGGACGGCGCGCTGAGCGAGCTGGAGACCAAGTTCGCGCCCCGCTTCATGCGCATCCACCGCAACGCCCTGGTGGCCCGCCGCGCCGTGCGCGCGCTGGAAAAGCACTACGACCCGGAGGAAGGCGAAGGCTGGGCGGTGCGGCTGCAGGGGTCGACCGAACTGCTCGCGGTATCGCGCCGGCAGGTGGCGGCGGTGCGGGAAGAGCTGGCGAGGTAAGAAGCCCCCTGGGTCGCTGCGCGACTTCCCCCAACGGGGACGCCACCGGTGGACTGGCAGAGCCAGATCCACGGTGCCACTGGCATGGGAGCACGCCAGTAGCGTGGAACGGGGCCCTGTCGGCACTGCCACGGAGCTGTGTGCCGCCCCCGATGGACGCCTGCCGCGGCTTGTCAGACGTATTCCGCAGGTGTGCAGAAGCCAAATTTTAGATAAATTGGCCCCTACCGCTTGCCTGCATTGCGCCAGAAGCTATAAATATCATAGCAAATCGACAACGGTGGACATGCAGCTGGCTGCGCTGCCCGCATCCGCCTCAGTGCGCGTGCGCCGCGCCGCTCACCAGCGTGACGATGACCATGCCCGCGATCAGCCAGGCGATCTGCGCCACGGTTTCGCGCGCGGTCAGGCGCTTTTGCAGTTGCGGGATCAGGTCGGCCAAGGCCACGTAGACAAAGCTGCTGGAGGCTACGGCCAGAAAGTACGGCAGCAGGTCCTGCAGCTGCCCAACCAGAAAGTAGCCGACCACGCCGCCCAGCGCCGTCACCGCGCCTGCCAGGGACACCTTGACCAGCGCCATGCGCCGGTTGGGGCTGGTCTGGCGCAGCACCACCAGGTCGCCCATGTGGTGCGGCACCTCGTGCGCCAGCACCGACACGGCGGCGATCACGCCCAGGCGGATGTCGGCCAGGAAGGCTGATGCGATGAGGATGCCGTCGCCAAAGCAATGCACGCTGTCGCCCGTCAGCACGGCCCAGCCGCCCGAGCGCGGGCCATGGTGGTGGTGATGGTGGTCGTGGTGCGCGTGGTCGTGCGCGTGCGCAGCTTCGGCGCCGCCATGCTGGTGCGCAGGCACGGCGGCGTGGGCGCCGTGGCTGTGCTCGTGCCCGTGGTGCCAGAGTTCGGCCTTGTCGAGCAGAAAGAAAAACACCACGCCCACCAACAAGGTGGCGAACAGGTCGTGCGCGCCCGCCTGGCTCTCGAACGCCTCGGGCAGCAAATGCATGAAGGCCGTGGCCAGCAGCGCGCCGGCCGCCAGGCTCAGCAGGTGCTGGGGCCCCACGCTGTCCGAACGCCCGCCCAGGCCCAGCCGCATCAACAACGCGGCCAGCCACACGCTGCCAATGCCTGCGGCCAACGTGGCCAGGATGATTGCTACCAAAGTCATAGCTTCTTGTGCTTTATGGATCAGCGCCAGCGCGTATTTTCTTTCAAATGTCCGTGGCCCGCCGCAGGGGTAAAAAAAGCCGCCCCTCGGGGCGGCTTCTGCTGCGGCAGGTGGACCTGGGAGCCTTCGCAGACTCCGGGCGGTCACACCACGCCGTTTTTGCCGAACCAGGCCAGCGCCCGCTTCCAGCCGTCCTCGGCCGCTTCCTTGCGGTAGCTGGGGCGGTAGTCGGCATGGAAGGCGTGGGGCGCGTCAGGGTACACCACGAACTCCGAGGCCTTGGCTTGCGGTGAACCACCGGCCAGGGCAGCTTTCATCTTATCAACCGTGTCAAGTGGGATGCCGGTGTCTTTTTCGCCGTACAGGCCCAGCACCGGGGCCTTGAGGATGGGGGCAATGTCCACCGGGTGTTTGGGGGTGAGTTCGCTCGCCTGGCCCACGAGGCGGCCATACCAGGCCACGCCGGCCTTCACCGGGCCGTGGGCTGCGTACAGCCAGGTGATGCGGCCACCCCAGCAAAAGCCGGTGATGCCCACGCGCGCACCGTCGCCGCCGTTGGCCGTGGCCCACGCCACGGCGCCATCCAGGTCGGCCATCACCTGGGCATCAGGCACCTTGGAGACGACTTCGGCCATGAGCTTGGCCACGTCGGTGTACTGCGATGGGTCGCCCTGGCGCGCATACAGCTGCGGCGCGATGGCCAGGTAGCCCGCCTTGGCAAAGCGGCGGCAGGTGTCGGCGATGTATTCGTGCACGCCGAAGATCTCCTGGATCACCAGGATCACCGGCAGGCCCGTCTTGCCCGCGGGGGCGGCGCGGTAGGCCGGCACCTTGAAGCCGTTGACCGTGAAGCTCACCTCGCCGGCCGTGAGGCCGTCGCTGGGCGTGGCGATGGCCGTCTGCGCCATGATGGGCGCCGCCGCCGCGGCGTAGCCCAGGCCCAGCGCGGCCTGCAGCGCGGTGCGGCGGGTGGCGCCGGACTCGGTGGACCGGCCGGGCAACAGGGCCTTGGCGTCGGAATGGAGGTCTTCAGTGAGCATCGGTTTCTCCAGGAAAGAAGGATGGACGGACAAAAGTAGCCTGTTCTCAGGAACGGCCCCGCAGTCTAGGGGCTTTATGCAACGCCTGCAGCGCACGTCGGAACTCTGGGGGAATTAATGGATGACAGGCCCCGGACTTTCTGCGAACCTGTCCAGGGATTGACCGGTCCGCCCGCCCAGTCGCACCATGCAGGTGCACACCAGCACCCAGACAGCGGCCCCATCGGCACCCGTGCCCCGCCCTGCGTCCGCCAACCTGGGAGCCACCGACCATGACCGCTGCCCCACCGCGCGAAGAACCTGTGGCACCCCTGGTGGCCGCAGTGTGCGGTGTGTGCCTCGCCATGGGGCTGGGCCTGCTGGCCTGGGCGCTGGCCAGCCACACCCTGACAACGCCCGTCCTGGCCGCGTTCGTCGTGGCCGGCCTGCTGCTGCTGGTGATCGCTGGCCTGCACTGGCGCCTGGCGCGGCGCACGCAGCGGCTGCAGGCGGATGCCGATGCTGCGCTGCAGGCAGCCCAGCGGGCCAGCGCGCAGTTGCTGGCCACGCTCGACATCCTGCCCGACGGGCTGGCCATCTACGACGCGGACGACCGCCTGGTGCTGTGCAACGCGCGCTACCGCGAGGTGGCGCCGGGCACCGACATGCCGCTGGCCTATGGCACCCGCTTCGAAGATGCCTTGCGCCGCGCCGCCAGCTCGGGCCAGATCATGGATGCCGTGCCGGACGTCGAGGCGTGGCTGGCCCGCCGCCTGGCGCGCCACCGCGCACCCACCGGGCCCGAAGTGCAGGAGGTGCGCGGCGACCGCTGGATGCAGCTGACCGAGCGCACGCTGGACGGCGGCGGCGTGGTCGTGCTGCGCAGCGACATCACCGACATCGTGCACAAGGAGCGCGCACTCAAGCAAGCGCTGCAGCACGCTGAACGCGCCGAGCGCAGCCTGCGCGAAGCGGTGGATGCGATGCCCGCGGGCCTGGAGATCTACGACGAGAACGACCGGCTGGTGCTGTGCAACGAGCACATGGCCCGCCTGCGCCCGCAGGTGCCGGTGCAGGCCATGCTGGGCCGCACCTACGAAGAGCTGCTGCGCGAAGGCCTGCGCCACGGCATCCCCGAAGAGGCCGCGGGGCAGGAAGAGCTGTGGCTGGCGCACGAGCTGGCGATCCGCGGCCACCGCCCCGGCCCCGAGGTGCGCCATTACCCCGGGGGCGCGTGGATGCACATGCACGAAAGCCGCACGCCATCGGGCATGACGGTGTGCGTGCGCCTCAACATCACCGACCTGATCGAGCAGCGCCAGGTGGCCGAGGCCGCCCGCCAGGAGAGCCTGCGCATCCGGCAACTGCTGGAGCGTGCCGTCGAGGCTCTGCCGGTCAGCATCGAGATCTTCGACGAGCAGGACCGGCTGGTGCTGTACAACCAGCAGCTGTCGCGCATGTACCCGCACATGAACTACGCGCAGCACCTGGGCAGCCACTTTGCCGACATCCTGCGGCACTCGGTGGACCGGGGCTTGATCCCGTCGGCGCACGGCCGCGAAGAGGCCTGGATCGCAGAGCGCCTGTCGGAGCACGGCAGCCGCACCTCCACGCTGGTGCAGCGGCTGGCCGACGGCCGCTGGATCAACATCTACGAGACCCGCACACCCGAGAACTATGTGGTGGCGGTGCGCCTGGATATCACCGACCTGATCGAGCAGCGCCAGGCGCTGGAGGCCGCGCAAGAGGCCGCGCACTCTGCGCGCGAACTGCTGCAGGACGCGGTCGAATCGCTGCCCGAGGGCTTTGCCCTGTTCGACGCGGACGACAAGCTCGTGGTGTGCAACGCCCAGTACCGCAAGCTCTACCCCATCTCCGCCCCGGTGATCGTGCCCGGCACCACCTTTGAGCAGATTGCGCGCTACGGCGCAGAGCGCGGCCAGTACCTGGACGCCGTGGGCAACGAGGAGGCCTGGATCGCACAGCGCGTGGCCGACCACCGCGCCGCCAACCACGCGGTGCTGCAGCGCCTGCCAGAGGGCCGCTGGCTGCAGGCCGATGAGCGGCGCACGCCGCAGGGCGGCATCGCCGGCGTGCGCACCGAGGTGACCCAGCTCGTGCGCAAGGAACAGGAGCTGGCGGCCGCCAACGAAAAGCTGGCCCTGCTGTCCACCACCGACGGCGTCACCGGCATCGGCAACCGGCGCCGCTTCGACGAGCGGCTGGCCACCGAATGGCTGCGGTGCGGCCGCCACCGGTCGCCACTGGCGGTGGTGCTGATCGACATCGACCACTTCAAGCTCTACAACGACCACTACGGCCACATCGCGGGCGACGAGTGCCTGCGCCGCGTGGCGCAGCTGCTGCAGGCCACCATCCGCCGGGCCGACGAGGTGGCCGCGCGCTATGGCGGCGAGGAGTTCGTGCTGCTGTTGCCCGACACGCTGCTGCCCGATGCCACCACCGTGGCCCAGCGCTGCATGGACAGCCTGCGCGCCGCCGCCCTGCCCCATCCGCGCTCGCCCACGGCCGCCATGCTCACGCTGAGCCTCGGCGTGGCCAGCGTGGTGCCCCAGCCCGATGCAGGCTCGGACACCCTGGTGCAGGCCGCCGACGCCGCGCTCTACCGCGCCAAGCGCGCGGGACGCAACCGGTTCGAGGTGTTCGCGCCGCCCCCCGCCGCACTCACTGCGGCACAAAGTCCGACGGGTACTTGAGCGAATCCACCAGCAGGTGCGGCATGCGCATGTGCAGGTTCAGCCCGTGGGGCGGGATGGGCGCGGTGAACCACTTGTCGTACAGGCGGTGCAGCTCGCGCCCCTGGATGAGCCGGCGCAGTTCGGCATCCACCACGGCCTTGAGTTCGGGGTTGCCGCGCTCGAACGCGATGGCGTAGGGCTCGATGGTCATGGGCTTGCCGATGACTTTCAGGTCCTCCGGCCGGCTGTGGCTGGCGCGCAGGCCGAACAGCAGCACGTCGTCCATCGCAAAGCCTTCGACCTTGCCATCGACCACCCAGCCAAAGCCTTCGGCATGGTCCTTGGCGGGCTCGATCTTGACCCGCACCGATTTGGCCGCGGCCTCGCGCGCCAGGGAGTCGATGTTGGTCGTGCCCAGGGTGGACGCCAGCGTCTTGCCATCGAGGTCTTCGATGCGCGAATACGGCTTGCCGCTTTGCACCACGATGCGCGACGAGGCGATGAAGTGCGCGATGGTGAAGGCCACGCGCTGGCGCCGCGCGGCGGTGTTGGTGGTGGAGCCGCACTCCAGGTCCACCTCACCCTTCTCGATGGCGTCAAACCGGTTGCCCGACGTGACCAGGCGGTAGGCCACCCGCGGCGCGGGCAGCTTGAGGTGGCGGCCCAGCGCCTGCGCGACCTGCAGGCACACGTCCACGCTGTACCCCATGGGCGTGCCATGGGCCACGTACGACATGGGCACGGACGACTCGCGGTGCCCGATGACCACCGTGCCGGTGGTGCGGATGCGATCAAGCGCGCGGCCTGGGGCCTGTGGTGCCGTGGAACCCCCTGCCACTACGCCCGCGGCAGGCTGGGCCTGGGCAGCACAGCCGGCCCAGGCCATAGTCAGCGCGGCGCAGAGCGCTGCGGGTCTCAGCGGCTGCCGCAGGCCGGGAACGAAGTGGCGCATGGTGTTCAGTCCCGGCAGGATGCGGGCTGCGCCGCATCGCGGTAGGCATGCCGCGCCAATGCGCCGGCCAGCACCAGCGTAGGGTTGACCAGCGCCACACCCGGCAGGCGCGGGCTTTCGTTCAGCGCCAGCGGGATCTCGGTGCAGCCCATGATGAGCGTGGACACCTTATGGCGCTGCTGCAGGGCGCGCGACACGGATTCGAAGCGCTCGCGCGCCAGGCGGTAGTTGCCGGCCTTCACGCCGTCGTAGATGCCCTGCATCAGCACGTCCTGCTCCGCCGCCGTAGGCACGAAGCACTCGATGCCGCTGCGTGCCAGCTCGCGCTGGTACAGGCCCGCGTCGTAGGCACCGCGGGTGGCCAGCAGGCCCACGCCCTGCACCTGTTGGGCAGCCAAGCCCGCCACCACCTCCTGCATGCCGTGCAGCACCACCATCTGCGGAAACCGCTGCTGCAGCAGGCCATGCCACGCGTGCGCCGTGTTGCAGGCAATGGCCACCACGCGCGCGCCCAGCGCGGCCAGGCGGCCGGTGGCCTGCAGCATGGGCTCGGCCGGCTGGTGCGCGCCCTCGCGCGTGTCGTTCAGCGCGGCCGTGCGGTCCGGAATGGGCACCTGGGCCAGCCAGTGCTCGGGGTAGGCCTGGTCGTGCACGGGGATGCCCAGGGCAGCCATGCGGTCGGTGCAGGCCTGCACGAACAGGCGCACGAAGTCGGCCCCCGCGGCAGGGCCCATGCCGCCGAGGATCCCCACCACCTGGGGCTGCGGGCTGTGGCTTGCAGACACTGGCATACGCGCTCCGGTCCGTGCGTCAGATGGCGGGCTTGTCGCTCTGCGCGGCCAGGTTGTCGCGCAGCTCCTTGCTCATGGGCAAGCTCAGGTTCTGGTTGCGCGGGGGGACGGGCGAGTTGAACCACTTGGTGTAGAGCTTGTCGAAGTCGCCGGACTTCATCATCCCGCCGATCACGCCGTTGACCAGCGCCTGGAATTGCGGGTCGTCCTTGCGCAGCATGCAGGCATAGGGCTCGACCTGCAGCGAATCGCCCACCACCGTCCAGTCCGCCGGGTTGCGCATGTTGCCCATCAGGCCGAACAGCAGGATGTCGTCCATCGCGAAGGCCTCGGCGCGGCCGCTGTCCACCAGCAGCACGGCGTCGTCGTGGTCCTTGCCCAGCACGATGTCCATGTCCAGGTTGTTGTCGCGGTTGTACTTGCGGATCACCTGCGCGTTGGTGGTGCCCGAGGTGCTGGCCACCTTCTTCTTGGCCAGGTCGGCGTAGTTCTTCACGCCCGACGATTTCTTGGTCAGCAGGCGCGTGCCGGTGTAGAAATAGTTGATGGCGAATTGCACGTCCTTGCCGCGCGTGCTGTTGTTGGTGGTGGAGCCGCACTCCAGGTCGATGGTGCCGTTTTGCAGCAAAGGAATGCGGTTTTGCGACGTGACCGCCTGCAGGTCCACCTTCAGGGCCGGGTTGTTCACGCGCTTTTTCACCGCATCGACCACGGCGTTGGTGATGTCCACCGCAAAGCCCACTGGTGCGCCGGGGCCCGCCAGGTAGCTGAAGGGCACCGACGATTCGCGGTAGGCCACGGTGATCTTGCCCGACTCGGCCACCTTCTTGAGGGTGTCGGCCTGGGCCACGGTGCAGGCCAGCAGGCCGGTGGCAACAACGAAGGCGGCGGAGGTGACGGCAGAGAGCTTCATGGAAATCCCTTTGTGCAAAACGATGGGCAGTGAATGGACGTGGCGCGACCGAAAAAAGCCGGGGGGCCGGATCACACTGACACGGAAAAAATCCAGTGACCGCGTGAACCGGCACATGCAAAAAACCGGAACGCAGGTGCACTGTAGGAACTTGCGCCGCCCTTGAACAATTCATTTGCACAGGTAGGCCATGACCAAAAGTTATGCCGCCAGTTTGGTGCAGGCAGCCGCACCATCCAAGTGCCATTTCCTGGCCCCACAGGCCCACCTTGCGCACCCGCGCACCTCGTCGGGCGGCGCACATAACTTCCCGGCATGGCCACCGGCGGCATTGGCATTGTTCAGGCGGGGGCCCGCGCCCTACAGTGGCCTCGAGTCCCGCACCCCATCCTTCCATCCCTTCAACACCCCGTCCCACCCAATGCAGGTATGTGTTCTCGGCGCCGGCATCGTCGGCCTGGCCACCGCGTATGAACTCCACCAGCGCGGCCTGGCCGTGACCGTGGTCGACCAGGCCCAGCCCGGCGCTGGCGCCAGCGGCGGCAACGGCGCGCAACTGAGCTACAGCTACGTGCAGCCCCTGGCGGATGCCGGCATCTGGCGCCAGTTGCCCAAGCTGCTGCTGTCGCCCCAGTCGCCCCTGAAGCTGCGGCCGCAGTGGGATGTGCACCAGTGGCGCTGGGGCGTGGATTTCTTGCGTGCGTGCAACCGGCACACGTCGGAGCAGAGCACGCGGCAACTGCTCGCCCTCGCCGCGCTGAGCCGCCATCACTTCGACGCCATGCTGCAGGCCGAAAAACTGGAGTGCGACTTCTCGACCACCGGCAAACTGGTGCTGTACGACACGCCCGCGGCCTTGGCCGCCGCGCGCCGCCAAATGGACCTGCAGCAGCCCTGGGGCAGCCCGCAGGAAGCCGTATCCGCCACGCGCTGCGTGGAGCTCGAACCCGCCCTCGCGCACTACCAGGGCCGCATCGCCGGTGCGATCCACACGCCCAGCGAATGCGCGGCCGACTGCCTCAAGGTCTGCCTGGGCCTGCAGCAACGGCTGGCAGAGCGCGGCGTGCGCTTCGTGCTGGGAGCCCGGGTGACCGGCTTTGCGCGCGAGGGCGGGCGCATCGTGGCCGCCCGCACCAGCGCCGGTGACGTCGAAGCGCAGCAGTTCGTCCTGGCCCTGGGCAGCGCCAGCCACCAGGCCGCGCAGACCCTGGGGTTCGGCCTGCCCGTCTACCCGCTCAAGGGCTACAGCATCACCCTGGACACCACGGACGCACCCTGCGCCGCCCCCCACGTCAGCGTGACCGATGCGGCGCGCAAGGTGGTGTTCGCGCGCATCGGCCAGCGCCTGCGCGTGGCGGGCATGGCCGAGCTGGTTGGGCACGACGACCACATCCCGCCCGCCCGCATCCAGAGCCTGTGCGAGGCGGCCCGTGCGGTCTTTCCGGGCTGCAGCGACTTCGGGCGACTGGACCCCTGGACCGGCATGCGCCCGGCCACCCCCACCGGGGTGCCGCTGGTGGGGCCGCACACCCGTGCGCCGGACAACCTGCTGCTCAACACCGGGCACGGGGCCCTGGGCTTCACGCTCGCGTTCGGCACGGCAGCGCAGCTGGCGCAGCGGCTCGCACCCGCCTGATGCGCCTGATGCATCGGATGCGCCGGCGTCAGGCCGCGCACTGCAGCGCCGCGTCTGCCTGCCACTGACCGCCAGCGCTGCACCACAGCATCACTCGGCCACCGGCACGCCCACGGACGCCATGGTCTCGGCCACCGCCTGTCGCATGCAGCGCGTCATGGCACTGGCCAGCAGCGAGCTGGGCCGGTTGACGGTGCGCAGCGACTTGATGGGCACGGCGATGTGGGGCGCCAGCGCCAGCACATCGACCTTGCTGCGGTCCGCTGAGGCGGCGGTGCACGCATCCACCACCGCCACCGCGTGCCCGTGGTGCGCCAGCGCCAGTGCGGCGTGGTAGGTCTGCACGGTGATGGCAGTGTTGAGCCCCACCCCCGCTTCACGGCACGCGTGGCTGACCACCGTGCCGATGGGGTCGCGCACATCCAGCCGCACCACGGGCGTCTCCGCCAGGTCGGCCAGGTGCACGGTGCCGGACTGCACCAGCGCCGCCGCGAGCATGCCCTTGGGCGCCACGCACAGCATGCGCCCGTCGGCCAGATGCTCCTGCGTGAGCGACGGGTGCGCCACCGCGCTGAACACAAAGCCCACGTCGGCCTCCTGCAGCACCAGGGCCGAGATGATCTGCGGCGAATGCAGCGCATCGATGGTGATCACCACGTCCGGATGCGCCTGCCGAAAGAACCGCAGCGCGCGCGGCAGCACTTCGTAGCTGAGTGCCAGCACGCTCAGGATGTGCAACTCGCCCTCGCGCCGGCCACCCTTCAGGCTGTTGGCCAGCCGCTGCACGTCGTCGAGCTGGGTGAACAGGCGCTCGATATGCGGGTACAGCGTCTGCGCCTCGGTGGTAGGCACCAGGCGGCCTTTCAAGCGGTTGAAGAGCGGAAAGCCCAGCTGCAGTTCGGCGTGCGCCAGGATGCGGCTCACCGCCGGCTGGGTCACGTTGATGAGGCGGGCCGCCGCGCTCACGCTGCCGGTGAGCATGACGGCGTTGAAGACTTCAATGTGGCGAAGGCGCATGGGGTGACGATGCAAGGAATGGGCCGGTTGCGCAATCCTTGCATGTCCCCATTGCGGAGCCAGGCGGCAACGGCGCGTGGGCCAGAGAGGCTGCGCAGCGATCGTTGTGGCCGATGCGGGCCCCTGGCGCTCACTGTGCGGGCGAGGAGCCCGAAGCAGCGTCCAGCTTGTCCTGCGTCTTCGTATCGAAGTCACTGGCGTCATGCCGTTCACGCAGCTGGCCGGCCGTGTCGCCCGTGACACGATTCACCATGCGCCCACGCTGCACCGCCGGGCGCTGCGCCACCTGCTCGGCCCAGCGCACCACGTGCGTGTATTCGTGCACCTGCAGGAACTCGCCGGACTCGTACGCCTGGCCCCTGACCAGCAACCCGTACCAGGGCCAGATGGCGATGTCGGCCACCGTGTACTCGCTGCCGATCAGGTACTCGTTGACGGCCAGCCGCTGGTTGAGCACATCGAGCTGGCGCTTGACCTCCATCGCGTAGCGGTCGATCGCGTACTCTATCTTGGTGGGCGCATAGGCATAGAAGTGCCCGAACCCGCCGCCTAGAAACGGCGCACTGCCCATCTGCCAGAACAGCCACGACAGGCACTCGGCCCTTGCAGCACCGTTCTTCGGCAAAAAGGCGCTACCGAACTTCTCCGCCAGGTACATCAGGATGGCGCCGGACTCGAACACGCGCACCGGGTGGGCGGCATCGCTGCGGTCCAGCAGCGCGGGGATCTTGGAGTTGGGGTTCACAGCAACGAACCCGCTGCCGAATTGCTCACCCTGGTTGATGCGGATCAGCCACGCGTCGTACTCCGCACCGCTGTGGCCCAGAGCCAGCAGTTCTTCCAGCATGACAGTCACCTTGACGCCATTGGGAGTGCCGAGCGAGTACAGCTGCAGCGGGTGCCGACCCACAGGCAGTTCCTTGTCGTGCGTGGCACCCGCAATGGGCCGGTTGATGCTGGCGAACTGGCCGCCGCTTTCCTTGTTCCATTGCCAGATGGCGGGTGGGGTGTAGGACAAGGAATCAGACATGCGAAGGCTCCAGAACAAAAAGTGGCTAGCGAGTATGTGGTCGACTGCTAGTTAAGTTTAGCGACGTGATCGATTCCATGGCGCTTTTCCTGCTGCTTGTAGGTGGCTTCGAAAACCACTTTACCTCGCCTGATTCTTAGAGAACTAGCCAAGCGAGAGATATCGCTAAACGATCAAGCGCATATGGTTGAATTTTTCGCAGCAGCACGCCCGATGATGCCGAATCAACCCTCCAATTAACTATCTTGAACGTGCACGACATGACTGCCCGGTTGGTCGCCTACAACTTGTGCGAATCAGCGCGGTCTAACCTGCGCTTCTGCCGATAGCAAAGAATAAAAAAAACAATCACCAATGCGATTGAAATGTAGATGAGGCGGTCGTATTGAGCGCTTTGTGTGGCCGTAATGTAGCGATAAATCCCATCGTGATTGGTTACGAGAACAGTGTGCGTTTCATCCGGAACTTCTGTTCCTTCGTGAAGCACATTGTTGAACCAGTGCCTGACGTAAAACAAGGAGCCTGGCCCGCAGCAAGCAACCACAAACTCACCAAGCCGGAAAAACTTATTTACCATAGCCATTTCTGTCGGCGTAGCTCATTCTGCGGGTAAGCACAGCACCAGCGCCAAGCTTCAAACTGGCTCATCATTTCAATGCGCCTTATCCCAGTTCGGCCCCACACCGACTTCGGCCAGCAACGGCACCTTGAGCTCCGCCACTTCCGCCATCAGCCGCGGAATGTGCGTGCGAACCCACTCCACCTCCCCTTCAGGCAGCTCAAACACCAGTTCGTCATGCACCTGCATGATCATCTTGATGCCTGGCTTGTTCGCATCCAGCTCCTGCTGCACGGCCACCATCGCCTTCTTGATCAAATCCGCCGCCGTGCCCTGCATCGGCGCGTTGATCGCAGCCCGCTCCGCGCCGCTGCGGCGCGGGCCGTTCGGGGAGTTGATCTCGGGCAGGTACAGGCGGCGGCCGAAGACGGTCTCCACATAGCCGCGCGCCTTGGCGGACGCCTTGGTTTCGTCCATGTACTGCTTCACGCCAGGGTAGCGCTGAAAGTACCGGTCGATGTAGGCGGCTGCGGCCTTGGTCTCTATGCCCAGGTTCTTGGCCAGGCCGAAGCTGCTCATGCCGTAGATGAGACCGAAGTTGATGACCTTGGCGTAGCGGCGTTGTTCGCTGCTCACCTGGTCGACCTCGACACCGAACACCTCGGCGGCGGTGGCGCGGTGGACGTCCAGGCCGTTACGAAACGCGTGCAGCAGCGATTCGTCGCCGCTGATGTGGGCCATGATGCGCAGCTCGATCTGGCTGTAGTCGGCGCTCGCGATCACGCTGCCCGGCGGCGCCACGAAGGCTTCGCGCACACGGCGGCCTTCCACGGTGCGAATGGGGATGTTCTGCAGGTTGGGGTCGTTGCTGGACAGGCGCCCGGTAATGGCGACGGCCTGTGCGTAGTGGGTGTGCACGCGGCCGGTGCGCGGGTTGGCCAGCTGGGCCAACTTGTCGGTGTAGGTGCCCTTGAGCTTGGACAGGCTGCGGTGCTCCAGCAGCTTGGCGGGCAGGGGGTAGTCCTCGGCCAGCTTTTCCAGCACTTCTTCGTCGGTGCTGCGCGCGCCGGTGGCGGTCTTCTTGACCACGGGCATGCCCAGCTTGTCGAAGAAGATTTCGCCGAGCTGCTTGGGGGACCCCAGGTTGAAGGGCTGCCCCGCGATCTCGTAGGCGTCCTGCTCCAGTTTGAGGATGCGCTGGCCCAGTTCGTGGCTCTGGTTGGCCAGCGTGGCCGCGTCGATCAACACGCCGTTGCGCTCGATGCGGAACAGGGTTTCGCTGCTGGCCATCTCCAGCTCGTAGATGCCGCGCAGTGGGCCTTCGGCTTCGAGCATGGGCCAGAGCACGCGGTGCACGTCCAGCGTCTGGTCGGAGTCTTCGCACGAGTAGGCCGCTGCCTTGTCCACCGCCACCTGGGCGAACGGGATCTGGTGGGCGCCCTTGCCGCACAGGTCTTCATAACTGATGCCGCTGCGGCCGGTGTGGCGCTCGGCCAGGCTGGCCAGGCCGTGGGGCTTGTGCACTTCGAGCACGTAGCTTTGCAGCATGGTGTCGTGCGCATAGCCCTGCACCTCAATGCCGTGGTTGGCGAACACATGGCGGTCGTACTTGATGTGCTGGCCCAGCTTGGGGCGGCTGGCGTCTTCAAGCCAGGGCTTGAGTTTGGCCAGCAACTCGTCGAACGGCAACTGCTCGGGCGCATCAGGCCCGGCGTGGCGCAGCGGAATGTAGGCTGCGGCACCGGGCTCCACGCTGAAGCTGATGCCGACGATCTCGGCGCGCAGTTCGTCGAGCGACGTGGTTTCGGTGTCGATGGCGGCCAGTTCAGCCGTCTGCAGCTTGGCAAGCCAGCGGTCGAAGTCGGCCCAGGTGAGGATGGTCTCGTACGACACCTCGCGGCCCTGCGCGGCCTCGGCCACGAAGGTCGCCTCGGGGGATGCGAAGAGGTCGCCGCTGGCGCCCGGCAGCGTTGCCGTGGTGTTGGCGGGAGCGCTGGGTTCCAGCGCGCGGGCCAGGCCCTTGAAGCCATACTTTTGATAGAAGTCGCGCAGCGGGGCGGCGTCTTCCTGGCGCATGGCGATCGCATCCATGGCCGGCAGGCCGTCGACATGCCCGGCCAGGTCGCAGTCGGTCTTGATGGTGACGAGCTGCCGCCCGGTGGGCAGCCAATGCAGCGCCCCGCGCAGGTTCTCGCCCGCCACGCCCTTGATCTCGCCGGCACGCGCGATGAGGGCATCGAGCGAGCCATATTCGGCGAGCCATTTGGCAGCCGTCTTGGGGCCGACCTTGGGCACGCCGGGCACGTTGTCCACCGTGTCGCCCACCAGGGTCTGGTAGTCCACCATCAGTGATGGCGGCACGCCGAACTCGGCCGTCACGCCCGCCACGTCGCGCTTCTTGCCGTTCATGGTGTCGATGATGGTGATGTGCTCGTTCACCAGTTGCGACAGGTCCTTGTCGCCGCTGGAGACGATCACCTCCACGCCCTGCGCCGCCGCCACCGCAGCCAGCGTGCCGATCACGTCGTCGGCCTCCACGCCGGGGACGCAGACCACGGGCCAGCCCAACAGGCGCACGACCTCATGGATGGGCTCGATCTGCGCGCGCAGGTCGTCGGGCATGGGGGAGCGCTGCGCCTTGTACTCGGGATACAGGTCGTCGCGGAAGGTGGGGCCGCTCGCATCGAACACGCAGGCGGCATAGCCGGACGGGAATTCGCGCCGCAGCACCTGCAGCATGTTGATCATGCCGCGGATGGCACCGGTGGCGGGGCTTTCCGGGTCGCCCGGCACCGCGCGCAGGTCGGGCATGGCATGGAAGGCGCGGTACAGGTAGCTGGAGCCGTCCACCAGCACCAGGGTCTTTTTGTCGCCAGAGGGCTGCGCGGCGGAAGGCGTCGCCCCTTCGGCGGCGGGGCTGGGGGATGCAGAGGATTCTTCGGTCATGGGCGGATTGTGCACGCGCAGCCCGGCCGCGGCCGGCGCTCTACAATCCCGCCCATGCGCGCTGTACACCTCCTTTTGCTGCTGGCCATGGCCTCCAGCCCCGTCCTGGCCCAAACCAATAGTCAAACTGCCCCTCAGGGCGCGGTAGACAAGCGCGAGGCGCTATCAGAACCAGAGCAAATGGGCGGGCGTGGCAATCAACGCACCGAGCGCATCCAGATCGAGGACGCCGGCAGCCGGGTCGACGAGCTGCGCGTGGGCGGCCAGACGCAGACGATTTCTGTGCAGCCCAAGGCTGGCAACCTGCCCAGCTACGAAGTGCAGTCGCCCGACGGAGCCCGCAGCCGCGCTGGCAGCAACAGCGGCGCCGAGACGACCACCGGCCCGCGCGTGTGGAACGTGCTGAAGTTCTGAGCCGCGCCGGCTGCACCGCAGCGCCCCGGGGCCCCCGCACGCCCCGCCCTTTTTCCTTGTCAGTCCTCCACCCTTACGCACCCCTGAGCGATGGCCGTTTTTACCGAAGTCTCCAACACCGAGGCGCAAGACCTGCTGCGCCGTTTGCAACTGGGTGAGCTGGTGGAGCTGCGCGGCATCGAGGGCGGCATCGAGAACACCAATTATTTTCTGACCAGCGACCAGGGCCAGTTCGTGTTGACGCTGTTCGAGCGCCTCACGGCCGAGCAGCTGCCCTTTTACCTGCACTTGATGAAGCACCTGGCGCACGGTGGGGTGCCGGTGCCCGACCCGCGGGCCGACAAGGATGGCGACATCCTGCTGTCGGTGTGCGGCAAGCCCGCCGCGGTGGTCAACAAGCTGCGCGGCAAGAGCCAGCTGGCGCCACAGGGCGTGCACTGCGCGGCCGTGGGCACGATGCTCGCGCGCATGCACCTGGCCGGGCGCGATTTCGAACGGCACCAGCCCAACCTGCGCGGCCTGCCCTGGTGGAACGAGACCGTGCCCGTGGTGCTGCCGCACATCGGCGAATCGCAGGCAGCCTTGTTGCGCTCCGAACTGGCCTACCAGAACCACGTGGCTGCGGGCTCTGCCTACGCGGCGTTGCCCAGCGGCCCCGTGCATGCCGACCTGTTCCGCGACAACGTGATGTTCGAGGGCGAAGAGCTCACGGGCTTCTTCGACTTCTACTTTGCGGGTGTGGACACCTGGCTGTTCGACCTGGCCGTGTGCCTGAACGACTGGTGCATCGACCTGCCGACCGGCCGGCACGATGCCGAACGCGCCGCCCGCATGCTGGACGCCTACCAGGCCGTGCGCCCGTTGACCGCCGCAGAGCGCGAGCTGCTGCCCGCGATGGCGCGCGCAGGGGCCCTCAGGTTCTGGATCTCGCGGCTGTGGGACTTCCATCTGCCGCGCGAGGCCGCCATGCTCACGCCGCACGACCCCACGCACTTCGAACGCGTGCTGCAGGACAGGATTGCACGCCCGCTTCATCTGTAGCCCCATTGCCTGAGCCCCACTGCCCTTCACACCAAGCCGAGTCGCCGCTGCGCAGGGCCTGATGCGCGGCCACGCCACCGCGGCACCCCCCGCATTGGCAGCCCACTGGCCACACACCGGCTAGCCGTCCCCACACCCACAGATCCACCTCGCAGCCCGTACCCTGGACACCCTTCATGGCGCCCGGATTGGGGCACTGGGGTAAATTCAGCCCTGTTCTTCTACCATCACCGCTTTGCCGCGGGCCCCGGCCAGGGCGGTGGGGGATGGCACACGCGGGCGCAGGTCCTCTTTTCTTCCCGATTGCATTCATGAAACTCCACATCGTTCCCGCCCGCACCGGCATGACCTGGGTCAAGCTGGGCGTCCGCGCGTTCTGGCGGCAGCCCATGGCGCTGGCGGCGCTGTTCTTCATGACCATGGCGGCCATGTCGCTGGCCACGTTGATCCCGCTGGTAGGGCCGGCCATCGCGCTGGCACTGCTGCCATCGGCCACGCTGGCGATGATGGTGGCGGCGGCCGAGGCCACGCAGGGGCGGTTTCCCACGCCCGCCGTGCTGCTGGTGGCGTTTCGCACCGGGCAGCAGCGGCTGCGCGACATGCTGGTCCTGGGCGCGCTGTACGCCGTGGGGTTCCTCGCGGTGATGGGGCTGTCGGCCCTGATCGACGGCGGGCAGTTTGCCAAGGTGTACCTGGGCGGCGCGCCCCTGACCAAGGAGATGGCAGAAGACGCGGCCTTCCAGAGCGCCATGTGGACGGCCATGCTGCTGTACCTGCCGCTGTCGCTGCTGTTCTGGCATGCGCCCGGGCTGGTGCACTGGCATGGCGTGCCGCCGGTCAAGGCGCTGTTCTTCAGCATCGTGGCCTGCCTGCGCAACTTCGGCGCCTTCATGGTCTACGGGCTGGGCTGGCTGGGCGTTTTCCTGCTGGGCGGCGTGGTCGTGACGCTGGCGGCAGCGCTCCTGGCGGCGATGGGCTTGAGCGGCGCGGCCTCCGGTGGTGTGATGGTGGGTGCCGCGATGATGCTGGCCGCCATGTTCTTCACCTCGATCGTGTTCACCTTCCGCGATTGTTTCGAGCCGCCCCACCACCCGTCTGACGAGGCCACCCATGACACCCCAACGCCCCCGCCCTCCGACCCAGCTGCTGGGCCGCACTGAAGACGAGCTGGCCTGGCACCGGCGCCGCAGCCTGCTGCAGGCGGCCGCGCTCTGGGTGGCCGGTGGCGGCTGGACGGCCGCCCAGGCCCAGTCGCGCAGCAACATCGTGGAGCTGCGCGGCGACGTGCGGCGCAACGGCGAGGCGCTGACCCCGCAGCACACCATCACCGCGGGAGACCGCATCGAGACCGGCCCGGGCGCCACGGTGGTGTTTGCCGTGGGCGACGGCGCCTTCCTGGTGCGCCAGAACTCCCACGTGGCGCTGGAGGGCGACACGCCCACCGCCGTCAAGGTGCTGCGCCTCGTCAGCGGCGCCGTGGCCAGCGTGTGGGGCAAGGGCGCGGACCGCAAGGTCATCCTGCCCACGGCCACCGCAGGCATCCGCGGCACGGGGGTGTATGCCGAGGTCTTTGCGGACCAGGGCAACCGGGGTTACTTCTGCAATTGCTACGGCATCGTGGACCTGGCCACCGGCGGCGAGAGCGTGGTGAGCGAGGCGTCCTACCACCAGTCGTTCTGGGTCGAGAACGCGCCGCGCAATGGCCGCCTGCTCACGCCCGCGGGCGCCATCAACCACACGGACGAGGAGATGGAGTTCCTGGCCAGCCTGATCCAGCAGCGCACCGCGTGGCAGATTGCGGGTCGCAAGGGTACCAAGGACGGCACCGGGCAGATGGGCTACCCCGCAGCGCCTGGCGGGAGCAACGCATCACCTGCACCGGCGGGGTCCACGCCAGCGTCCTCACCGGCGTCAGCGCCTCCATCGACACCAGCACCCGCGCCAACGTACCGCGCCCGCCCCCCGTCTCCCTACGGCTCCGACTACTGAGACAGCGGCGGCCGGGGCCGTCACTGCTCATCAGGGACATCAGGGACAACAGTGGCATTGGTGGCATTGATGGGCATGAGTGAGCATTGCTATCCGCCACTGCGCCTTGCTGCAAATCACTGCAAGTCACCGCCAATCAAAGCCCTTCAGCGGTGCCAGAACGCAAAAAGGCCGACCCCATGGGGCCGGCCTGAAAGCTCGATGCGAACGCGCGAGAGGTCAGCCCTCCCGCACTCCGATCTCAGGTACCGATGTTGCCGCCGTCGTTCTTCGTGATCACGATGGTGGCCGAACGGGGACGCTTGCCTGCGCCGTAGCCAGCGTTGGCAGGCCACTGGCTCTGGAACTTGGCGGGGTCGGCCAGGTTGGCCATGCCGGTGGATTCGCCCGGGTGCTGGATGTTCACGAAGATCGTCTTGCCGTCCGGCGTTTCGGTCAGGCCGGTGATCTCGCAGCCCTTGGGGCCCACCAGGAAGCGCTTGAGCGTATCGGCCGTGGCCGCCTTGCCCACGGGCGTGACGACGTCGAACTTGCTGCCGTCGGTCTTGGTGTACGTCAGCGTCTTCTTGCTGCCATCGCCCACCTGGCCGGGCACGGCTGCCATCATCATGCAGTTGCTGACGTCGGTGTAGGCACCGTCATCGGTCTGGATCCAGCAGATGCCCGTGGCCTTGCTGAAAGCCAGGCCATCGGGGCTGGAGAAGTCCTGCTCGTCCGTCAGGGCCGAGATGTTGATCAGCGTCTTGTCGGCACTGGCTTCGGCGCCGAACAGGTACACGTCCCAGGTGAAGGCCAGGACGGATGTGCCTTCCTTCAGGCGCACCATGTGGCCGTTGGGGTTGCCCTCCTGCTTGGTGGTGCCCTTCATGTCGGTGTAGGCACGGGGATTGGCCGCGTCAGGCAGGTACTGGCCGCTGCCAGGGTTGGCGCTGCGGGCGCTGTTGTTGGTCAGCGTGAAATACACCTCGCCATTGGCGGGGTTCACGGCGTTCCACTCGGGGCGGTCCATCTTGGTGGCACCCACGGCGTCGGCGGCCAGGCGGGTGTTGATGACGATGTCGGCCGCGTCGGCGAACTTGTACGTGGTGTAGCCGCTGATGGCGGTGTTGGTGAGCGACAGCTCCACCCAGCTGCCGGTGCCGTCGGCGTTGAACTTGGCTGCGTACAGCTTGCCGCTGTCCAGGTACTTGTCGCCAATGGCCAGGCGGTCGTTGGCGTTGGCATCGGCCGCGTTCCACGTAGCGGTGGATACGAACTTGTAGATGTACTCGCCGCGCGAGTCGTCGCCCATGTAGATGGACAGCGGCTGGCCGGCCACCACCTTGCCGAACGCTGCACTCTCGTGCGCGAAGCGGCCCAGACCCGTGCGCTTCTTGGCCATGCGGGTCTTGTCGTAGGCGTCGATCTCGACGATGTAGCCCATGCCGTTCATCTCGTTGCGGTAGTCGTCCGTGCCGTCCACCGACGTGCCGGTCTTGCTGTTGTTCCAGCGCTGGTACTTGTCGTCGGCGCCGCCGCTTTCCCAGCCGTGGCGCGATGCTGCGCCCTGGGTGCGGCCATAGCGCTTGAGGGACGTCACGCTCTTGTCGTTGCCGCGTGCGGCGTCGTCCGCGGCGCCGCGCGTGAAGTAGCCAAACCAGTTTTCTTCACCGGTCAGGAAGGTACCCCAGGGCGTCTTGCCCGTGCCGCAGTTGTTCAGCGTACCGCGGGTGGTGGTGCCGGTGGGCGAGAACTTGGTGAACAGTTGCGCGCTGCCGCGGGCCGGGCCCGAAATCTCGATGGGGCTGAGCGAGGTGAGGCGGAAGTTCAGCGCAGAGTTCTGCGCGTAGGCCCACTTGCCACCGGACTTTGCCACTTCGATCACGGCGATGCCGTGGATGGCCGTTTCCTTGTCGATTTCCGCTGCGGGACGGGGCAAGGTGGTGGTGCCGCCGTTGGCATGCAGGAAGTACGAGGACAGCTTCTCGTCGGTCGTGGCTTCGTGGTTGATGGCCAGCAGGCCGCGTTCGGTGGCGTTGTCGCTGCGCTTGCCGTCAGCGCCCAGGCCGAACCATTCCATGCCGTCATGGTGGTCGCCAGCGCGCTTGTCGAAATCACCGTCGGTGCCGTCGTTCTTGTACGCAGCCACGCCTGCAGCGATGGGGTCGCCCAGTGCGAAGATCACGCTGGCGGTGTAGCCCACAGGCACCGCTACCACGTCTGCCAGGCTCTTGGGCACCGCACCAAAGCCCAGCAGCTTGGAGCCAGTGGGTGGCGGTGTCACCGCTGGGTCGTCGCTGCCGCCGCAGGCGCTCACGCCAAAGCCAGCCAGCATGGCCGTGCCCACCGACCCCACGCTGCCACGCAGCAGGCCACGGCGCGACAGCCGTGCACCCAGCACCGACTCGAACGTAGGGTTGGCGGAGGTGTTGGCGTTCTCGTTGTTGAAGTCAATGGCCTGCTCGGGCGCATCCACACGGTGGGTCATGGTTCTTCCTCGGGGGTTATTGGTTACAAAGCCTGTGGAGCGTAGAAACTGCAGGTGACATCGCCGTGAAGTTTTTGCGTCGGTTTCGTGACAGCCGATCCCGGCCGCGCGCAAGGGGATTGGGTCGAATACGAATCACTACCATTTGTATAATTTCGGCTCCCACCGCCCACCCAGCCACTACCGCGCCCAGCACCGACCGGTGCGCGGGCTCACCCAGCCAAGTGCGGCCTCTCCGTTCCCGCCATTTCCTCGCGGTGCCACGCCCGGCCACAGGCCGCCCGTGCGGCAGCCTGCGCGATTCCTTGGAGACCCTGCATGACGTTCCCCTCCCTGAAGACTTCCCTGCTGGTGGCCGCACTGTCCGCCTGTGCATACAGCACTGGCGTCGGCGCGCAAACCGTTGCCCCTGCAGCAGCACCCTCGCAGGCCCAGGCACAGCAGGCCGTGACGAACCAGGCCGTGGCCGCGCACTACGCACAGCTGGTGCACGCCAACTACGCCGACACGCTCGCCAGCGCCCAGGCGCTGCGCGAAGCCGTGGCGGCCTTCACGGCCAAGCCTTCGGCCGACACGCTGGCCGACGCCCGCAAGAAGTGGCTGGCCGCGCGCGAGTTCTACGGCCAGACCGAGGCGTTCCGCTTCTACGGCGGCCCCATCGACAACGACAACGGGCCCGAGGGCCGCATCAACGCCTGGCCCATGGACGAATCGTTCGTCGACAGCGTGCAGGGCAAGCCCAACGCGGGCCTGGTGAACAACCGCAAGTTCGTGATCAGCAAGAAGAACCTGTCTGCGCAGAACGAGCGCGGCGGCGAAGAGAACATCGCCACCGGCTGGCACGCCATCGAGTTCTTCCTGTGGGGCCAGGACCTGTCCGAGACCGGCCCGGGCGATCGCAACTTCGAGGACTTCGTGGACGGCAAGGCCCCGAACGCCGACCGCCGCCGCCAGTACCTGACCGTGGTGACCGACCTGCTCATCGACGACCTCACCTCGCTGGTGAAGGCCTGGGCACCGGACGCCAAGAACAACCACCGCACCCGCTTCGTCAAGGGCGGCCAGGAGTCCGTTCGCAAGATGCTCGTTGGCCTGGGCTCGCTCTCGCGCGGCGAGCTGGCTGGCGAACGCCTGGAAGTGGCCCTGAACAGCCAGGACCAGGAAGACGAGCACTCGTGCTTTTCGGACAACACCCACCGCGACGCGGTGACCAACGCCAAGGGCATCCAGAACGTGTGGCTGGGCGAGTACCAGCGTGCCGACGGCAGCGTGGTCAAGGGCGCATCGCTGCGCGATCTGGTGGCTGCCAAGGACGCGGCGCTGGCCGACAAGACCACCAAGCAGATCGCGGGCTCGGTGGCTGCTGCCGAAGGCATCCAGGCACCGTTCGACCGCGAGATCATCGGCGGCAAGGACGCGCCGGGCCGCCAGCGCATCCAGAAGACCATCGACAGCCTCACGCAGCAGAGTAAAGACCTGGTGGCCGCAGCCAATGCCATCGGCATCACCAAACTGACCCTGGTCCAGCCTTGAGCATGAAGCCTGCGCAAGCCATTGCCCGCCGGCTCACCGTGCGCCCGGCAGCAGCCAGCATCGGCATCGTCGCGATCGCCGGCTTCGGCGGCCTGGGCCTGCAGTCGTTGACGGCAGCGCCCCAGCCTGACTCGCTGGGCGAAAAAACCGGCGGCGAGACCACGGTGTTCGCCACCGGGCGCAATGCCTTCTCGTTCCCGGCCGCCAACCTGACCGACGAGGAGCGCACGCGCTTCGTCATCGGCAACTCGTTCTTCCGGCGCAACTGGGTGGAGGCGCCCGCGTCCACCAAAGCCCGCGACGGCCTCGGCCCGCACTTCATCGCGCGCTCGTGCGGCGGCTGCCACGTGCAGGACGGCCGGGGCGAACCTCCGGCGATCTTCAACCGCCTGGGCGAAACGAAGGACCCCACCGTGGCCCTGCTCATCCGTCTGTCCATCCCCGGCACCGACGTGCACGGCGGGCCGGTGCACGACCCGGTGTACGGCGACCAGTTCAACAACGCGGCCATCCAGGGCGTCAAGCCCGAAGGCCGCGTGACCCTGCGCTACGACACCATCAAAGGCAAGTTTGCCGACGGCACGCCCTACACGCTGCAAAAGCCTGTCTACGGTTTTGCCGACCTGGGCTACGGCCCCCTGCACAAGGACGTGATGACCAGCCCGCGCATCGCGCCGCAGATCATCGGCGTGGGCCTGCTCGAAGCCATTGCCGAGGCCGACATCCTGGCCAACGCGGCAGACCAGGCCGCCGCCCCCGGCCCCATCAAGGGCGTGCCCAACAAGGTGTGGGACGGCCCTGCCGGCCGCATGATGACGGGGCGCTTCGGCTGGAAGGCCAACGTGGCCACCATCGCGCACCAGACGGGCGGCGCCTTCCTGGGCGACATGGGCATCACCTCGCGCCACTTCGCGCAAGAGGCCTGCACGCCCATGCAGAAGGACTGCCTGGCCGCCCCCAGCGGCAAGAGCGGCGGCGACCAAGGCCAGCCCGGCGTCGAGATCGACGACAAGACCCTCGCCGACGTGATCTTCTACCAAGCCACGCTGGCCCCACCGGCGCGCCGCAACATCAACGATGCACAGGTGCTGCGCGGCCAGGCATTGTTCAGCCAGGCCCAGTGCGCTACCTGCCACCGCCCGAGCTACGTCACCAAAGAGGGGCCGTTTCCGCAGTTGACGAGCAAGGCGCTGAGCGGACAACGCATTTTTCCGTACACAGACCTGCTGCTGCACGACATGGGCGAGCGCCTGGCCGACGGCCGGCCCGACTTCGGTGCCAACGGCCGGCAGTGGAAGACGCCTGCGCTGTGGGGCACGGGCCTGATCAAGGACGTGAACGGCCACACCCGCCTGCTGCACGACGGCCGCGCGCGCGGCGTGCTCGAAGCCGTGCTGTGGCATGGCGGCGAGGCCGAAGAGGCCAAGGACCAGGTGCTGAAGATGAAGAAGGCCGACCGGGATGCGCTCGTGAAATTCGTGGAGTCACTATGAGAATTTACCCCCACGCTCCCCACTCCGTGTGGTCGCCGCCCCCCGACGGGGCCGCGTTTTCATCTTGGAGCGGCCCGGCGATGAAAACATCCCTCCTTGCAGCCGCCCTGCTGCTGGCCACCCTGCCCCCTCTCACAGCGCAGGCACAGTCTGCGGCGCCCACTGCACCCGCCATCCCAGCCTGGCAGCGCAACGCCGTGCCGTTCTACGACACGGTGCATGCCCTGCAAGGCATCTACGGCCACTGGGCCCTGCCACGCGCACAGGACTTTGACCGCGAGGCCCGCGCCCTGGTGCCTTCCGTGGCGGCGCTGTGCCAGGCCCCGGCGGCAAACGGCAAGGCCGCGCTCGAATCTGCACGCACCGCCTGGCAGGCCACGGCCCGCGCGTGGGAGCAGCTCGCCGCCGTGTCCGTCGGCCCGGTCATCGCACGCCGCAGCCAGCGCGCCATCGACTTCACGCCCACGCGCCCTGCATTGATCGAAAAAGCTGTCGCCACCCAGCCCCAGGGCGCCAAGGCCTTCGAGCGCATCGGCACGCCTGCCAAGGGCCTGCCCGCGCTGGAATGGCTGCTGTGGACGCGCCCGGCCCAACCCGGCAGCCCTGCCTGCAGCTACGCGCACGAAGTGGCGCAGGATGTGGCGCGGGAATCCGCCGCACTGGCCAAGGCCTACGCCGACGCGGCGACCACCGACTGGGGCGCCGAGGACGAGCAGGAGGCGTCCACTGCGGCCATCAGCGAATTCGTGAACCAGTGGGTGGGCGGCATCGAGCGCCTGCGCTGGGCACAGATGGACAAACCCCTGCGCGCAGCCCAGGGAACGCGCACGCCGGACTACCCCCGCACCGCCAGCGGCACCACGCTGGCGGCCTGGGCGGCCACCTGGGGCGGCCTGCGCAGCGTGACCACACTGCCCGCCAGCGCCGACATCCCTGCCGCCGGCGAAGCCCTGGTGCCTCTGGAGATGTACCTGCGCGGCAAGGGCTTGAACCCGCTGGCCGACAAGCTGCGCCAAGCCACCGACAAGGTCGACGCGTCGATGGCCCAGGTGCAGAAGTCGGGCCTGCAGAACAAGGCGGCCATCCAGCAGACGGCCAAGGACCTGACGGCGCTGAAATTTCTGGCCGAATCCGAAGTGGCGCCTGCGCTGCAGGTGAGCATCGGGTTTTCGGATGCGGACGGTGACTAGCAAACACAACCCCTGCGCGCAGCCAGCGCCCCCCTTGCTCGGGCAGAACCGGCGGCAGGTGCTGGCCATGCTCGCTGGCCTCAGCGCGTGGACGGTGCTGCCGCGCAGCGCATGGGCCAGCACCGGCGCAGGCGGCCCTGCAGGCATCTCGCTCGCGGCTGCCTGGGAGCGCGAGGGAAGCTTCTACATAGGCTCGCTGTCAGCGCACGAAGGCGCGGGCCAGGCCCTGCAGGTGCGCGCTGCGATGGAGGTGCCGACCCGCGCCCATGGCCTGTGCGTGCTGCCCGGCGGCGCGGTGCTGGCCGTGTCCCGCCGACCGGGCGACTGGATGGTGCACTGGCAGCCAGGCCGGGGCAGCCGCCCACCCCTGTGGCTGTGGCAGGACGGAGAGCGCTCCTTCAATGGCCATGCACTGTGCAGCCCGGACGGCCAACGCGTCTACACCACCGAAACCGATACGGAAACCGGTCAGAGCTTGATCGGCGTGCGGCATGCCGCCACGCTGCAAAAAATCGCCGAGTGGCCCACCCACGGCATCGACGCCCACGAACTGATCTGGGACACCGGCAGTCGTGGCGCGCCCACGTTGATCGTTGCCAACGGCGGCGTGCCCACATCGCCTGAAACGGGCCGCGTCAAGCGCGATCTGGACGCCATGGATTCGTCTCTGGTACGGCTCGACGGCCGCAAGGGCGACCTGCTGGGCCAATGGCGGCTGGAGGACAAACGCCTGAGCCTGCGCCACCTGGCGTGGAGCCCCGATGGCAAGACACTGGGCATTGCGCTGCAGGCCGAGCATGGCGACAGCGCCGCCAAGGCGGCGGCGCCCATCCTGGCGCGGTTCGATGGACAACAGCTGACGACGCATGCGGCGCCGCGGTCGCTGTCTGGCTACGGTGGCAGCATTGCCGCAACCCGCGCTGGCTGGGCGGTGAGCTGCCCCCGGGTCGACGGCGTGGCGCACTTCGCGGCCGACGGCACCTGGCGCGGACTGATTCCGCTGGAAGAAGTATGCGCGCTGGCCGCCGATGCGCAAGACCAGCTCTGGGCGGCAGGGCTCACGCGCACGCTGCAGGACGCGCAGGGGGACCGCCCTGTCGCGCATCCGCATGCCCACGCCCTGGCCGGTGCGCGCATGGACAACCACTGGGTGCGTCTCTGACGACGCGGTTGCGAACCGGCGGCTGCTACGGCCTCTGCTTCAGGCGGAATCACCGCGCCGCGCTGCACCGCGCCCAGCAGTACTCAATTCATCCGCTCACTGGCGGCCGCCCCGAAACAGAAAGTACCCCATCACGCAGGCCCCCACCACGGCCAGCATGCGGGCGATCCATGGAGCGACCAGCCAGGCGCCCACCACGCCGGTCACACGGCCCCACACCTGGGGCGACTGCAGGGCGCTGAGCGGCTTCTGCCCGCCCGGGCTCAACCCGCCATGGGCCGAAGCGATGGGGTAGCCGCACCCCGGACAGGCCACGGCCAACGAGGACACCTGTCGGTTGCAGTCGGGCATGTGATCAACGCCATAAGCTCTCCTTCATGAGGGGACGCCACCCGCCGGTGGCTCGATCAATATCTGCACGCGCCGGTTGCGCTGGCGGCCCGCGGGGTCGTCCTGGCCGTCCGGCGTGGTGTTGGCAGCCACAGGTTCGCGCTTGCCGCGCCCTTGCGCTGCGACACTGCGGCCCGTGCGCTCTTGCAGTGCATGCGCCACGGCTTGAGAGCGGCGCTGCGACAGCGTGTCGTTGTAGCCATCGGAGCCTTTGCTGTCGGTGTGGCCCACGACGCGCAACGGCGCGCGCGGATAGCTCTGGATCAGCTCTGCTGCCTTCTGCAGCGTGGGCAATGCATCGGGCCGCAGGTCGGCCTTGTCGAAGTCGAACAGCACGTCGGCAGGCAAGTCGATGGAGATCGCCTGCTGCGCGGTCTGCCGCGCATGCAGCTCCGCAAGCAAGCTGCGCGTGATGGCCAGCCGCTGCGGCGGCACCTCGGCCTGCCGCAGCAGCAGGGCCGTCTGCGGCTGTGCTGCGGTCCCTAGCGAGGTGGCGGGCGCTGCGCCCTGCAGCGAGGTCTGCCGCGATGAGGCGCCGAGCGTTCCCTGCGCATTCACCGGGCTGAGCCGTGTGGCGGGTGCCGCGGCAGCCGGCCGCAATTGCGTGGGCACGTGTTTCAGCGACCGGCCGCTGCGCACATCAGCACCTGGCACCTGCTGTGCCCAGCCCGCCGACGCGGTCATCAGCAGCGTCGCAGCGACTCCGGTGGCCCTCGCTGCCACCACCGCCAGCACCCGTCCTTTCGGGGCTGGACTGAATGGACCACACGCCACGCGGTCAGCCCTTGGCGGCGGGCAGTGGCACGTCGATGGCCAGGCCAGGTGCCACGATGTTGTCGCCCTGGTTGCCGTCGTTGAACACCAGCTTGAGTTGCCGCGCGCTGGGGGCCACACTGCCCATGAAGACGAGCTGCCCCTCCAGCGTTTGCCCCTCGCGGATGGTGATGTCCCGGTTGCCTTCGGGGCGCTGGATGTGCAGCTTGGCGCCGCTTTCGTCCTGCAGGTAGGTGTCGGCCAGCGCCAGCATCGTCGAGTTGGTGATGCGGTTGGCGAACGAGATGCTCACGTCCAGCACGGTGGCATCGCCACCCACTTCGGCACCTTTGATGCGCACGGTCAGCCCAGCAGGTGCGACCCCCTGTATGGCCAGCGGCAACTTGACGGGTGCGGCCTGCACAGCGGCGGTAGACGGGTGTGCCGGCGAAGCCGGCGCTGCAGCAGCCGCCACAGGATAGGCCGGTGCGGCAGGCACTGCGGGCATAGCAGGGGAGGCCGGCGATGGCGCCGCTGCCGCCCCGGTCGGCGGTGATGCCACGGGCTCGTTGACGCGATCACCGCAGGCGACCAGCCAGCTGGCGAGCAGCACTGCGGCGGCAGTCCGGCTCACAGGCTTGCTCCGAGTCTCGGGTGCGTCTCGCGACGGGATTGATGCCATGGTTTCCTCCCAGAATGGATCGCAGTGCACGCCCGGGAACAGGGGGTGGGCGCCATGCGTTGAACAATTCTTGGAGACCCTGGCCGCGCAGGGGTAAGGAGTTGTAGGCAACCTTGCCGCGCTGCACCAGACCGTTCAACGCGCCACGAGGCTGCGCACGGAGGCCAAGGGCCATAGTGCCGGGCAATCCGTCGTTCCTCCGAGTTATGAAACTCAATGAACACCGTCACAGCGCGTTACAGCATTGCGAAGCACGAAACACTCCCACAGCCATGAAGCTCACCCTTGCATCGTGGCAGCACGCTTGCGATGAAGGCCCGATGGCGCGGGCCCGCCGCCACCCGGAGACGTTGCTGTAGCAGGTTCAATCGCGACCGCGGCCAGCAGCGCGAACCGTCAATGCGCGCAACGCGGCAAGCACCTTGGCCGCGGCCTGTTCTGCAGTGTGGGCAGCCGTGTCGATCACCATTCGAGAGGCATCTGCACTGCTCTTCATCCCCTCCACGCGGTTGTGCCCGCCTTCCGGCCACGGCGCGTAGTCATGCTGGAGCACGGCCTCCCATCGGGGCGGCACGAGCCCCGGCACATCGGTGGGCCGTGTGTCCACCCGCTGTCGATGCGCGTGGATGTCGGAGCAGATGATCTCCACATCCAAGCACGGCGCCTGCGCATCCCGCGCCACGGCGTGCCACGCATGGCGCGTTACCGCCAAGGGGTTCACGCAGTCCACCAGCACCGGCAGGCCCTGCGCCAGCTGAGTGCGCGCCAGGGCATAGGCCACCACGTAGCCGGCAGGCCCCACATCGCCCTGCAGAGCCATGGAATCCCGCAATGCCTGTTCGATGGTGTCGATGCGAAGGTAGACCGCGCGCCACTGCGCCAGCAGCGCGCGCGCCACCGTGCTCTTGCCCACGCCTGGCAGTCCACCCAGCACCACAAGGGCGAGGCCACCGGCAGGAGAAAGAATGGGCGCAACGCTCACGACATGCCTTTCATCGGTGGTGGGTTACGGCGCTCACCGGAATGACAAGCAGGGCTGACGGACGGCATGCCAGGCCTGCCGCACTGCCCCTGAAAAAGCCATACCACGCCACATACGCCGTACAGCCGAGGCAGACAACTTCCAGGGCCTGCAGCACTCGGCCTGATCGGTAAGCGCCACGACAGCATGCTGCTCATCGGCATGGCGGACTGTCTTCAGTCCACCACCGTGAGCTTGGCCACCGACAGCGCCAGCCATTTGGTGCCGTGGCGAGGAAAGCTGACCTGTGCACGTGCGTCGTCGCCCGTGCCTTCGATCGCCAACACCTTGCCTTCGCCGAACTTGGTGTGGAACACCGCGATGCCCGCGCGCAGGCCGTGCGACGGCGCCGCCTTCTGCACCGGCACCGGGGGGCTGGCGAAAGTCTCGGACTTGAAGCCAAAAGGACCTCTACCGCTGGATCCATAAGCGCTACCAGATCCTGAATGAGGAGCATAGGTGCCAAAGCCCTGCTGCTTGGGCGTGATCCACTTGAGCGCGGCCTCGGGCAGTTCTTCGAAGAACCGGCTCTTGATATTGTAGCGCGTCTGGCCGTGCAGCATGCGGGTCTGCGAATGGCTCAGGTACAGGCGCTTGCGTGCGCGGGTGATGGCCACGTACATCAGGCGGCGTTCTTCTTCCAGGCCGTCGCGTTCGTTGGCGGAGTTCTCGTGCGGGAACAGGCCCTCTTCCATGCCGCCGATGAACACGCCATCGAACTCCAGGCCCTTGCTGGCGTGCACCGTCATCAACTGCACGGCGTCCTGCCCGGCCTGGGCCTGGTTGTCGCCGGCTTCCAGGGCCGCGTGCGTGAGGAAGGCGGCCAGTGGCGAGAGCGTCTCGCCCGTGTCGATGTCCACGATGCCGGGCACGGCCTGGGGCAGCGGCTCGTCGAGCACGGGGGCATCCGGATCCAGGCCCTGGCTCACGGCACTTTGCGAGAGCGGGGTCCCATGCTCGTCCAGCGGCAGGGCCACGGCGTCGCGGCCAAAGCCCTCTTGCGTGACGAAGCTCTCGGCCGCGTTCACCAGTTCTTCCAGGTTCTCGATGCGGTCGGCGCCCTCTTTCTCGGTGCGGTAGTGCTCCAGCAGGCCGGATGATTCGAGCATCTGCTCGATGATGCCGCGCAGGTTGAGGCCCTGGGTCTGCTCGCGCAGCACGTCCACCATGGCGACGAAGGCCCCCAGGTTGGCGCCCGCCTTGCCGGGCACGGCGCTCACGGCGTCGTGCAGCGAGCAGCCGGCGGTCTTGGCGGCATCCTGCAGCACCTCGATGCTGCGCGCACCGATGCCGCGCGGCGGAAAGTTGACCACGCGCAGGAAGCTGGTGTCATCGTGCTGGTTCTCCAGCAGGCGCAGGTAGGCCAGCGCGTGCTTGATTTCGGCGCGCTCGAAGAAGCGCAGGCCGCCGTACACGCGGTAGGGCACGCTGGCGTTGAACAGCGCCGATTCGATCACCCGGCTTTGGGCATTGCTGCGGTAGAGCACGGCGATCTCCTTGCGCTCGAAGCCATCGCTGCGCACGAGCTGCCGGATCTCGTCGACCATCCACTGCGCCTCCGCCAGGTCGGTGCTGGCCTCGTACACCCGCACCGGCTCGCCAGGGCCCTGCGTGGTGCGCAGGTTCTTGCCCAGGCGCTTGCTGTTGTGGCTGATGAGCGTGTTGGCCGAGTCGAGGATGTTGCTGTAGCTGCGGTAGTTCTGCTCGAGCTTGATCTGCCGCTGCACGTCGAACTCGCGCACGAAGTCGGCCATGTTGCCCACGCGTGCACCGCGGAAGGCATAGATGCTCTGGTCATCGTCGCCCACCGCGATCACGCTGCCGCGCGCCTCGAAGCGCCCGCTGATCTCGTTGCCGGCCAGTTGCTTGAGCCAGGCGTACTGCAGCTTGTTGGTGTCCTGGAACTCGTCCACCAGGATGTGCGCGAAGCGGCGCTGGTAGTGCTCGCGGATGGGTTCGTTGTCGCGCAGCAGCTCGTAGCTGCGCAGCATCAGCTCGCCGAAGTCGACCACGCCTTCGCGCTGGCATTGCTCTTCGTACAACTGGTAGACCTCGACCTTCTTGCGGCTGTCGCTGTCGTGCGTGGGCACGTCGCCGGGGCGCATGCCCTCTTCCTTGCAGCTGGCGATGAAGTAGGACAGCTGCTTGGGCGGAAACCGCTCTTCATCGACGTTGTACTGCTTGCACAGGCGCTTGATGGCGGAGAGCTGGTCCTGCGTATCGAGGATCTGGAACGACTGCGGCAGCCCCGCGGCCTTGTGGTGCGCGCGCAGCAGGCGGTTGCACAGGCCGTGGAAGGTGCCGATCCACATGCCGCGCACGTTCACCGGCAGCATCGCGGACAGGCGGGCCACCATCTCCTTGGCGGCCTTGTTGGTGAAGGTCACGGCCAGAATGCCGCCGGGCGTGGCGTAGCCGTTTTGCAGCAGCCAGGCGATGCGGGTGGTGAGCACGCGCGTCTTGCCGGACCCCGCGCCCGCCAGGATCAGCGCGTGGCCTGCCGGCAGCGTGACGGCGGCCAGTTGCTCATCGTTGAGGTTTTGCAGCAGGGGCGACGTGGACTGCTGCGCAGCGGACGCAGAAAGGGGCTCGAAGCCAGCTAGCGAATCTTGTGGGGACATCCAGGCATTGTAGGAAAGCCTTCGTCCTATGATGCAGTGACATGCATCCATGGGAGGAACCTGCTGTGAAGGACAACATTCGCCGGCACGTGCTGGCTTGCGCAACAACACTGTCGGTCGTGTTGGCGGGCTGCGGCGGCGGCAACGGAGATACGGCGCAGGAAGGCCCCGGCGCAGGTGATGTGCCGCCGCTTGTGCCCATGCCTGCATTGACGTACTCCCAGGATGCAGCCGTGTGTGCCTGGATGGCTGCGCATGTCCAGCCCTTTGCATGGCCGGTCCAGGCGGTCGGCCCGCGCACGTGGGCACCTGCTACGGTGCAAACGGTGGACACCCCGATGCGCAACGCGCAAGGTCTGGCCCAGTACCGGGTGACCAGCAACCTGTTGGTGCTGCAGAGCCACTACGCACCTCAAATCCAGGCCAAGGGCCTTGCCCAGTCCAGCAGCCAGCTGTGGGCCCAGGAGGCTGCCTGCAAGTACGCCATCAGCGTGGAATCTCAGACCCTCACGAATCTGAGCTACGAATTCACAGCCTATATGCCCGACAGCACCGCTGCACGGATTGCACAAGAGGACTACACAGCAGGAATCCGTCAGGTGCGCAAACCCGATCCATGCCGCCCTGAGGTTGTGTTTCCGGGTACGCCGCTCCCCCCTGAATGCCGGACCGGTACCTGACATGCGGTCTGCCATAGCTGCTGCCACACTCATCAGCGCCTGCCTGCCGCTGCTTGCTTCTGCGCAGGCCACCTGCTCCAGCGACGGCCAACCCCGGCCCGTCGCGGTGTTCGAGCGCTTCATCAGCGCCGATTGCGAAGCCTGCTGGGGCGAATCGAACACGCCTGCGCCGTCGGCGCGGTCCCCTGCCCTGGTGCTCGACTGGATCGTGCCGACCGCCGCAGGCGACGACGCCCCGCTGTCGGCCGCCGCCACCAACGATGCGCTGGCACGTCTGCAGGCGCTGGGGCGCAGCGCGCCGGCGCGATCGGATGTGCACATCGCCGCGACCGAAGCCCCTGCGCCTGGCCGGCTGCGCGTGGCGCATGGCCTGCCCTTCAACGATTACCTGGGCGCGGCGATTTCGCTGAGCCCGGCCCGCGGCGGCTCGCAGCGCGTTGCAACCCCTGGCCCCTGGACTTTCCACCTGCTGCTGGTGGAGTCGATCCCTGCAGGCGCCGAAGGCACCGCGGTAGCAAGGAATGTGGTGCGAAACATGCTGCAGGGCAGCTGGGACGAGCGCAACCAGCTATCAAAAAAAGAGCACTCCGGATGGAAGGAGATTCGTCCCATGCGCATCCCTGAGGGCGCCAAGCCCGAGCGCCTGCGCATGGTGGGCTGGCTGCAGGATGCGCAGGGGCGCATGGTGGCCGCTGCGCAGTCCGCCTGCCGGTAAACGGAAACGGTGGGCGCGAGATCGGGCAGCCCCGGCGCGGAAGGCCCGAAGGCCATACCGGTCATACCCCCATCGTTATAACGTGGACTGAACAGGCGGGTAGAATCAATCACCGGGCCCAAGTTTCTTGACGCCCGGTTTTTTGTGCCCGCGCACTGCGGGGTTCGGAGCGGCCACCACGGCCCCGCCCACAAACCAAGCCGGGGCCAGGCCAAGCGCCCACCGCAGCAGAAATCGTTTTGCTGCGTCCTTTGATGGAGCTTGGAATCTCATGGAAATCTTCGACTACGACAACGTTCTGCTGCTGCCCCGCAAGTGCCTCGTGGAAAGCCGCTCGGAGTGCAACGCCAGCGTTGAGCTGGGCGGGCGCTCTTTCCGGCTGCCGGTGGTGCCGTCCAACATGAAGACGGTGGTGGACGAAAAGATCTGCACCTGGATGGCGAAAAACGGCTACTTCTACGTGATGCACCGGTTCGACCTGGACAACGTCCAGTTCGTGAAGGACATGCATGCGCAGGGCTGCTACGCCTCCATCTCGCTGGGCGTGAAGCAGCCCGACTACGACGCCGTGGACCAACTGGTGGCGCTGGGCCTCACGCCCGAGTACATCACCATCGACATCGCGCACGGCCACGCCGACAGCCTGAAGAACATGATCGGCTACCTCAAGCAGCACCTGCCTGGCGCCTTCGTGATTGCCGGCAACGTGGCCACGCCCGAGGCCGTGATCGACCTGGAAAACTGGGGCGCCGACGCGACCAAGGTGGGCGTGGGCCCGGGCAAGGTGTGCATCACCAAGCTCAAGACCGGCTTTGGTACGGGCGGCTGGCAGCTGTCGGCCTTGAAGTGGTGCGCGCGCGTGGCCACCAAGCCCATCATTGCCGACGGCGGCATCCGCAGCCACGGCGACATCGCCAAGAGCATTCGTTTTGGCGCCAGCATGGTGATGATCGGCTCGCTGTTCGCCGGCCACGAAGAGTCGCCCGGCCAGACCGTCGAGGTGGATGGCGCGCTGTTCAAGGAGTACTACGGCTCGGCCAGCGACTTCAACAAGGGCGAGTACAAGCACGTCGAAGGCAAGCGCATCCTGGAGCCCGTGAAGGGCCAGCTGGCCAACACGCTCATCGAGATGGAGCAGGACGTGCAAAGCTCCATCAGCTATGCCGGTGGCAAGAAGCTGATGGACATCCGCAAGGTCAACTACGTGATCCTGGGCGGCGACAACGCGGGCGAGCACCTGCTGATGTAGCCGCCAGGCCGCGGCCCGCCGGCCCTACCTCCGCAACAGGTTCTGCGCCATGTGGTGCAGGTCCTTGCCGGGTTGGGCCAGCGTGTCGAGGATGCTGAAGTGGTGCAGCCCCGGTAATATCTGGCAGCGGGGCACCGAATGCTCACCCCAGGACTGCAGCACCAGCCCGTTCTGGCGGCGGAACTCTTCGCTCTCGTCGCCGCCGGCCACACAGTACAGAATGCCGTGCTCCGGAGCGAGCAGGCGCGAGGGGCTGTCCTGCAGCACCTGCTGATCGGTCAGGTGCAAGGCATCCTGCAGGAATGGCGTGTGCTTGAGCGGCTCCAGGTCATGCACGCCCGAGATCGACAGCGCACTGCGCACCAGCCCATCGGGCAGGCCGTTGCCGATCAGCGACCACACGCTGGTCAGCATCATGGCGGCCAGGTGCCCACCCGCCGAGTGCCCGGCCACCGTGATGCGCCGCGGGTCGCCCCCATGGCCCGTGATGCTGCGCGCCACCCACGCCACCGCCTTTTCCATCTGCCGCACGATGTGCGGGATGGTCACCGGCGCCTCGGGCGTGCCGGGGCACAGCGCGTAGTTGACCACCACCACGCAAAAACCCGCCTGCGTGAACGGCGGCGCAATGAAGGAATGGTCGGACTTGTCGAGCGCGCGCCAGTACCCGCCATGGATGAACACCAGCACCGGCACACCGCCCGGCGCGGTGCGCGCCGCTGGGAAGATGTCCAGCGTCTCACGCACGCCGGTGCCATAGGCCACATCCAGCACACAGGGCTGGCTGGCACGCACGTCGGCGGACGTCTTCGCCCAGCGCTGCAGGTAGTCCATGTGGTCGGGCACCAGGGCGCGGTTGTTGTACATGCGCTCCAGCCAGGCGGGGTCGTTCAGGGGCAGGCTCATGGATGTGTCTCCTTTTTTGTGCTGAGGAATCATCTGGGCAATCGGGCCAAGCTGCAAGCTCCGTGACAGGCACGCGCAGCAAAAGGGACCATGATGTCCAGAGAGACGACATCAGAGGATGATCAGAGGATGGAGAGCGCCATGACCACCACCCCGCCACTTCCGCAGCTTCCACGGCTTCGCATCGCCGTCCTCGGCATTGGCATGATGGGCCGCCCCATGGCGCGCCGCCTGCGCGAAGCGGGCCACCAGGTCCATGCCTGGAACCGCACCCGCGCCAAGGCCGAGCCCCTGGCCGCGTTCGGCATCACCGTGCATGACACTCCTGCCAGCGCCGTCCAGCATGCCGACATCGTGGTCAGCCTGCTGGAGAATGGCCCCGTGGTCGGGCAGGTGCTTTTCGACACCGGCGCTGCCATCGCCATGCGCAAAGGCGCGCTCTTCATCGACATGGCGTCCATCCAGCCCCGCGAAGCCCGCGACCACGCCGCCCGCCTGGGCGAAATGGGCCTCACGCACCTGGACGCCCCCGTCTCCGGCGGCACCGTGGGTGCCGAGAACGGCACCCTGGCCATCTTGGTCGGCGGGCGGCCCGAAGACTTCGCCCGCGGCCAACCCGTGTTCGAGGCCCTTGGCCGTGCCACCCACGTCGGCCCACACGGTGCGGGCCAATTGACCAAGCTGGCCAACCAGATGATCGTGGGCATCACCATCGGCGCCGTGGCCGAAGCGCTGCTGTTCGCCGCCAAGGGCGGCGCCGACATGGCCAAGGTGCGCGAAGCCATCAGCGGCGGCTTTGCCGACAGCCGCATCCTGCAGCTGCACGGCCAGCGCATGGTCGAGCGCGATTTCGCCCCCCGCGGCCGCATGGCGGTGCAGCTCAAGGACATGCGCAACGCCCTGGCCACCGCCGGCGAGATCGGGTTCGACGCGCCCATCACCGCCCTCTTCGAAAACCTGTACGCCGAAGGCGTGGAGCACGGCCTGGGCGAACTGGACCACAGCGGCTTGTTCATCGAGCTGGCCAGCCGCAACGCGCAGCAATAATTTTTGGCACCACTTGCAAAGTGCTGAGAAACTAGTGCATAATTCGAGGCTCTGCAGCAATGCAGACAGATTTACGAAAAGTTTGGGTTCTTAGCTCAGTTGGTAGAGCAGCGGACTCTTAATCCGTAGGTCGAGTGTTCGAGTCACTCAGGACCCACCAAACTGCAAAAGCCGCTACAGCGATCACGCTGTAGCGGCTTTTGTCATTGTAGCCTCCGCAGAGCCACTCCACAGTACAGCCCCATGCCATCGACAACCATCACCGGGGCAGGCATGGGCGTTCACACGCTTGCGACTGCAGCCGGGTCCCAGCCGTCCTTAATCGGCGGTCGGCTACCATAGCCCGCCGTCCTACAACGCGGAGTCCGCCCGAGGCCGCACACTCTTCGTCCCGGACGCCAGCAGCCCGCGCACCCAATGTGCCGCGTACGGCCCGCAGGCCCCGCACCGGCTCTTTTTGCACACCACCCCCAAGGAGATCCCGCCATGCCATCACCGCTGCACCGACGCAAAGCCTTGCTCATCGGAGCCAGTGCGTTGACGCCGGCGCTTTGGTCTGCTGCACGCGCGCAGCCCGCCGCCAGCGCAGCGCCGGTACCGTCGTTGCCCAAAGGCGGGCACTGGCCGGAATGGGACGTCTTCAAGGCGCAGTTCGTGAGCGGTGAAGGGCGTGTGATCTCCGACGACGGGGAAGGCGGGCGGACGTATTCGGAGGGGCAGTCCTATGGGCTGTTCTTCGCGCTGGTGGCCAACGACCGCAAGGGCTTCGACACGCTGCTGCGGTGGACCGAGAACAACCTGTGCGGCGGTGACCTGGGCGCGCGGCTGCCTGCCTGGCTGTGGGGCAAGCGCCCGGACGGGAGTTGGGGCGTGATCGACAACAACGCAGCGTCGGACGCCGACATCTGGATCGCTTACGTGCTGGGTGAGGCCGCGCGGCTGTGGAAAGAACCCCGCTACCACGCGCTCGGCGCGCGCCTGGCGCAGCGCATCCTGGCCGAGGAGACGGCCGACATTCCGCAGTTGGGCCTGAGCCTCCTGCCCGGCCCGCGCGGCTTCGTCGAGGGCGAGGGCCGCTGGAAGCTCAACCCCAGCTACATGCCGCTGCAGGTGATGCAGCGGCTGGCCACGCTGTACCCGCAGCCCGCATGGAAGCAGCTGGCGCGAAGCTCCGAGAAGATCATCGTGGGGTCGTCCCCCAAGGGCTACACCCCCGACTGGACGCTGTACGACGCGCAACAAGGCTTCCTCGTCGATGAAAAGGGCAAGGAGAAAGGCCAGGGTGGCTACAACGCCATCCGCGTCTACCTGTGGGCGGGCATGCTGGCGCCCGGTACGACGGGCCGCAAGGCGGTGCTGGCAGCGCTGGCACCCATGGCGCGGCAGGTGCGCGAACAAGGCCACCCACCGGAATACGTCGATGTGCTCACCGGGCAAGGCTCCGGCCCGGGCCCGGCCGGGTTCTCTGCGGCCCTGCTGCCGTTCTTGCAAGCGCAAGGGGATGACAGCGCACTGAAGGCGCAGCGCAGCCGGCTGGCGGCCGCGCCCATCCGGCCGACCGCCTACTACGAGCAAACGCTCTCGCTGTTTGGACAAGGCTGGATGGACGGCTGGTACCGCTTCTCTGCGTCGGGGCAGCTCACGCCCCAAAAGCGCAAGGCATCGTGAACGCGAAGTGTTGCGTGGGGCCATGCTGCTGCGTCGCGCCCAGGGCCTCAGCACTCTCGCCGCCGCCATGACGCCTTAAGATTGCGCACCCCGCACGCGCATCCACACACAGTGCCCACAAGGCATGCATCGGCCTTCTAGCCTCCCACCCGCCCTGCCCCATGAATCCCAACGCCCACACGCTCTGGCGCGCCCCGCAATGGGCCTTGGCCGCCCTGCTCGCCGTCCTGGGCATGCTCGGGCCGTTCTCCATCGACACCTACATTCCGGCCTTCACCGGCATCGCGACCGCACTGGGCGCCACGCCAGTGGAGATGCAGCAGACCCTGTCGGCGTACCTCTTCGGCTTTGCGTTCATGAACCTGTTCCATGGCGCGCTGGCGGACAGCTTCGGCCGGCGGCCGGTGGTGCTGTGCGGCATTGCGATGTTCACCATCGCTTCGGCAGGTTGCGCGCTGTCGCAGAGCATCGGGCAGCTGATCGCCTTCCGGGCACTGCAGGGCCTGTCCACGGGCGCAGGCATCGTGGTGTCGCGGGCGGTGATCCGCGACATGTTCCCGCCCGCGCGGGCCCAGCAGGTGATGAGCCAAGTCACGATCTATTTCGGGGTGGCGCCGGCGATTGCGCCCATCGTGGGCGGCTGGCTGTTCGTGCACACGGGCTGGCACAGCATCTTCTGGTTTCTGACCCTGGTGGGCGTGGTGCTGTGGGTCGCCAACTTCAAGCTGCTGCCCGAAACCCTGCACGCCGACCTGCGCCAGCCCTTCAATGTGCCGCACCTGATGCGGGGCTACTGGCAGCTGGGCTCGAGCCCGCGTTTCGTGCTGCTGGCGCTGGCCAGCGGGGTGCCGTTCAACGGCATGTTCCTGTACGTGCTGGCGGCACCGGCGTTCCTGGGCGAGCATCTGGCGCTGGCGCCCACGCAGTTCTTCTGGTTCTTCATCCTCACGATCTCGGGGATCATGGGCGGCGCCTGGCTCAGCGGGCGCCTGGCGGGCAAGATCGCGCCCAAGCGCCAGATCCGGCATGGATTCGTGATCATGTTCACCGTGGCCGTGCTGAACCTGGCCGCCAATCTGCTGGTTCCGGTGCACGTGGCGTGGGCACTGGCACCCATTGCCGTGTTTTCATTTGGCTGGGCGCTGATGGTGCCGGTGGTGACGCTGCTGGTGCTCGACCTGTACCCGGAGCGGCGCGGCATGGCCTCGTCGATGCAGGCTTTCGTGGGCTCCACCGCCAACGGAGTGGTCGCGGGCATCATCGTGCCGCTGGTAATGCACTCCACGGTGCTGCTGGCCGTGGCATCGCTGCTGATGCTGTGCGTGGGCCTGGGGGCGTGGATGTACTTGCACCACCGGTGGCCGGACATCGGGCGCACCGCAGCGGTGGGGTGACGAGACTGCCCCCGATGTGAAGCGCTGCGTCAATCGTCACGCATCGCGCATCGTGCACCACCTGCTGCGCACGTCTCGTGGCGCATCGGGCGATGTCCCTCGCGACTGATCAATCGGCCCCGTCCCTGCCCGGCTGGCGCCGGTCCACGCTCTTGTCCTGGTAATAACGCAGCTTCTCCGCGTACATGGCCTGGTCTGCGCGGTGGATCGCGGCCTCCACCGAATCGCCCGACCGGCAGGACGCCACACCCATCGCCAGACTGAGCGGCTGGCCGGGGTAGAACTGGTTGTTCAGGTCCACCATCGACAGGATGCGGTCCTGCAGCGCGTGGGCACTGCGCTCGTCCATGCCCGGCAGCAGCACGGTGAATTCATCGCCGCCGATGCGGGCCGCGCAGGCGGGCAGGTCGACGGCCTTGGCCAGGACCTCGCCCACGCGGCGCAGCATGGAGTCGCCTGCCGCATGGCCTTGCTCGTCGTTCACGAGCTTGAGGCCGTTGAGGTCGATGGCGATGATCGACAACGGCCACGGCCCCTTGCGGGTGATGCGGTTGAGCTCTTCGGCGTAGAACGCGCGGTTGCGCAGCTGGGTGAGCACGTCGTGCTTGCCCAGGTACTCCAGATACGCCTCGGCCTTCTTGCGGGCGGTGATGTCCACCAGCGACAGCAGCACCAGCCCCCAGTCGGCCAGGTGGTCGGCCAGCACCGAGAACTGCATGTGGATGTGCACCGCGTCGCCCGAGAGCGCGTAGTTGACCACCTCGCGCTGCTGGAAGGTCTTGCCCTCCCACAGGTCGAGCAGCTGCTCGGCGAAGGACTCGTGCATCTCGCCGCGGAAAACGCGGCCGATGTTGTTGAGCAGCATGTCCTTGCTGCTGGCACCGAACATCCGCAGCGTCTGCTGGTTGACATCGATGACGCGGATCTCCTGCATGCAGCGCGACACGAACTCGGGGTGCACGGTGATGAAGGTCTTGAAGTCGTCGATGCCCTGCGCACGCACGCCATCGAGCAGGTGCTTGACCGCGCTGAAATCCTCCACCCACAACGACACGGGCGAGTGCTCGAACAGATCGCGTGCGTACTGCTCGCTGCGGCGCAACTGGCGGGCGCTGCGCACCTCGGGAGTGATGTCTTCCAGCGAGACCAGCACGCGGCTCCAGTTGTCGTCGTAGCCCGGCAGGATGCGGGCGCGGATCTTCACATCGAGGCGGCGGCCGTCCAATGCGTAGTTGACGGTCTGGTTGGAGAATTCCTTATGCCCTGCCCAGAGCTGTGCCAGCTCATGGGAGACCGCGTCGTGCATGTCGTCGCGAAACACCTTGTCCAGGTTCGCCTCGAGCACCTGCTGGCTTTCCGCGGCGAACAGCTCCAGCGTGCGCTGGTTGACCTTCAGGACCTTGAGCGAGGCGCTGCACTGGCGCACCCGCGCGGGGTCTGCCGCCAGATGGGCGCGGATGTCCGTGACGCCATCGGCGCGCCAGCCATCGAAAAGCTGCTTGAGCGCGCTGTAGTCTTCCAGCCAGAGCGACACGGGCGCCAGCTCGAACATGTGCTCAAAGTCCGCACCCGATGATAAAGAAGACGACACGGCAGATTCCTCCGGCGCCAATTATTGACGAGCCATTGCGTGATCGCCGCGGGTCGGGCCAGGAGCGCCATAAAAAAAGGCCGGCACCTTGCGGAACCAGCCTGTTGTGCCTGCATGGCCGGCACTGGCCGAGGCATGCAGAAAGACCCCCCTGTCCGGGGGATCTCGCTCAGCGCGCGGGGCGTGCCGGGCGCTTGCGCGCGTCGTGGGCCACGAAGGGCTTGCCGCCACCAGCACCTGCCGGCTTGGCAAAGTCGGGCCGGCGGGGTGCGAAGTCGCCGCGGGGTGCGCCAGCACCTTCGCCGCGTGGCGCAAAGCCAGCACGGCCGGCGTCGCCAAAGCCTGGCTTGCGGCCATAGCCTTCGCCATCACGGCGAGGAGCGCCGGGGGCAGCGCGGTTGCCACCGTCGCGGCCTGCAAAGCCACCACCGAAACCGCCACGGTCGTTGCCACCGAAACCACCGCGGTCATTGCCGCCAAAGCCGCCACGGTCGTTGCCGCGTGCGGGACCACCAAAGCGGCGATCACGGCCGTGGCCGCCATCACGGCCTTCGAAACCACCACCACCCGAACGGCCACGGCCGCCGAAGTCAGCGCGTGGAGCCTGGGGCGCGCGCTGTGCGGGTTCCATGCCAGGAATCACTTCCGGCTTGAATTGCTGCTTGCTGTACGACTCAATGTCGTAGATCTTGCGGCGATCGCGGAACTCGGCAAACGTGACAGCCAGGCCGTCGCGGCCAGCCCGGCCGGTACGGCCGATGCGGTGGGTGTAATCCTCGGCCTTCATGGGCAGGCCGAAGTTGAACACGTGCGTGATCGTGGGCACGTCGATACCGCGTGCTGCCACGTCGGTGGCCACCAGGATCTGCACCTGGCCGCTGCGCAGCGCCATCAGGCGGCGGTTGCGCAGGCCCTGGCTCAGGGCGCCGTGCAACGCAACGGCGGAGAAACCGTCTTGCTGCAGGTCGTTGGCCAGGCCGTCGCACTCCACCTGGGTGCTGGCAAACACGATGGCCTGGTTGATGGTGGTGTCGCGCAGCCAGTGGTCGAGCAGCTTGCGCTTGTGCTGTGCGTTGTCAGCCCAGTGCAGGATCTGCTTGATGTTGGCGTGCTTGGCCTGTGGCGAGTCGATGGTGACCTTTTGCACCGACGAACCGCCGTCGTGCATCACACGCATCGCCAGCTGCTGGATGCGCGGCGCGAACGTGGCGCTGAACATCATGGTCTGCTTGCGCTGGGCGGTCAGTTGGTTCAGTTCGGCCAGATCGTCCGAGAAGCCCAGGTCGAGCATGCGGTCGGCTTCGTCGACGACCAGGAACTGCACCTTGTCGAGCTTGATCTGCATCGAGCGCTGCAGGTCCAGCAGGCGGCCGGGAGTGGCCACCACCAGGTCGGCGTTCTGCAGCTTGGCGATCTGCAGTTGGTAGGGCATGCCGCCCACCACGTTGGCCACGCGCAGGCCACGGCAATGCTTGACGAGGTCGATGGCGTCATGCGCCACCTGCTGCGCCAGTTCCCGCGTGGGGCACAGGATCAGGGCGCCAGGAGTGGCGGCCTTGAAATTGCGCGAGCTGGTGGGATCCTTGCGCTTGGCGCGCTTGGGAGCGGGTTCGCCACGCTCGGCGGCTTCGGCCACGGAACGCTCGAAAGCGGCGCGCTCTTCGGCTTCGGCAGCAGCTTGCTGGTTGATCAGCGTGTGCAGCACGGGCAGCAGGAAGGCTGCGGTCTTGCCGGAGCCCGTCTGGCTGGAAACCATCAGGTCGATGAAGTGCTTGGCATCGGCGCCGGCACCCATGGCCAGGGGGATGGCCTTGAGCTGCACGCTGGTGGGCTGGGTGTAGCCCAGGTCGGCCACAGCCTGCACGAGTTCAGGCGCCAGGCCCAGCTCGACAAAGCCGTTGGGCTGGGCCGTCACGGCCACTTCTGCCTCGGCGGAAACAATATCCGCCACGGCGTCCAGAGGGGAAGACTGCACGGAAACGTCGGCAGCAAAGGAAGTATCTGCAGGCGCGAATTCGCCCTGCACCAAAGAGGTGTCGGTCATGATTTTTCTCTCACGAAGACGGTCGCGGGCGCTGCCCACGATTGGCTTCGTCAAATGGTTAAAAAACATCAACCATCAAACGAAACCTGCGCTGGCGCTGAAGGCCTGAGCGGGTGGGCGTTATTCGCCAGTCCTGCACTGTCTGGTGACAGTCGGCTGGCAAGCCCGGTGTGTGAGGGGAGATGCACAAACTGCGCGGGATTCCTGCGCAGCCAGCGATTATCGCACGATTAAGGGTTTCCCCGCAATACCTTTTTTTTGCGGTGCGGGGAGTGGCATGCCGAACCCTGCGCGGGCCCCGCCGCCAGCAACGCTGGGCCTGGCCTTGCCAGTCGCCCTCGCAACGGGGCGCTGCGGCAGCTCAGGGCTCAGGGCGCCTTCACCTCCACGGCCAGCAGGTGCTGGCGGTAGTGCGCCAGCTCTTCGATGGATTCATGCACGTCGGCCAGCGCCGTGTGCTTTTGGGCCTTCTTGAAGCTGGTATAGGCCTCGGGCTTCCAGCGCTTGGCCAGTTCCTTGAGCGTGCTCACGTCCACATTGCGGTAGTGGAAGAACCGCTCCAGCTTGGGCATGTAGCGCACCAGAAAGCGCCGGTCCTGCCCGATGCTGTTGCCGCACATCGGGGCCACGCCCTTGGGTACGTACTTCGCCAAAAAGGCGAGGATCTGCTGCTCGGCGGCTTCTTCGGTCACCGTGGAGGCCTTCACCTTGTCGATGAGGCCGCTGCGGCCGTGCGTGCCCTTGTTCCACGCGTCCATGCCGTTGAGCAGTTCGTCGGACTGGTGGATGGCGAACACGGGCCCTTCGATGCGGGGCTCCAGGTGAGGGCCGGTCACGACGACGGCGATCTCCAGCAGGCGGTCGGTGTCGGGCTCGAGGCCGGTCATTTCACAATCGAGCCAGACGAGGTTCTGGTCGGACTTGGCAAGCACAGGTGTGGGGGTGGGTGGGGCTTCGGACATGGCGCGCATTGTCGCCGATGCCCCCGTTGCCGACAGGTACAGCGCCACCCTGGCGCGCCGCCGCCCGGTAAACTCTGAGCCCACATGCCCATCACCGACGACCTTTCTCCTTCCCTGCTGCTGACGCTGGCGTTCGCCGCCGCGCTGTCATTGGGGCTTGTCATCAAGCTGTGGCTCGCCTCCCGGCAGATCCGCCACGTAGCGCGCCACCGGGACGCAGTACCCGCACCCTTCGCGGAACGCATCCCGCTGGCCGCGCACCAGAAGGCGGCCGACTACACCGTGACCAAGGCCCGCCTGGGGCTGCTGGAGATGTCGCTGGGCGCCGCGGTGCTGCTGGGCTGGACGCTCTTGGGCGGCCTGGATGCGCTGAACCAGGCGCTGTTGGGGCTGTTGGGCGGCGGCATGGGGCAGCAACTGGCGCTGCTGGTGGCCTTTGCCGCCATCGGCGGCCTCATCGACCTGCCGCTCTCGCTGTACCAGACCTTCGTGGTGGAAGAGCGCTTCGGCTTCAACAAGATGACCTGGCGGCTGTGGCTGGGCGACGCCGTCAAAGGCCTGCTGGTGGGCGCCGTCATCGGCCTGCCGATCGCGGCCATGATCCTCTGGCTCATGGGCGCTGCGGGCCCGCTGTGGTGGCTGTGGGCCTGGTGCTTCTGGATGGGGTTCAACCTGCTGCTGATGGTGGTCTACCCCACCTTCATCGCCCCGCTGTTCAACAAGTTCCAGCCGCTCGAAGACGAATCGCTCAAGGCCCGCGTGACGGCGCTGATGCAGCGCTGCGGCTTCTCGGCCAAGGGCCTGTTCGTGATGGACGGCAGCCGCCGCAGCGCGCATGCCAATGCGTACTTCACCGGCTTTGGCGCCGCCAAGCGCGTGGTGTTCTACGACACGCTGCTGCGCCAGCTGGCCCCGGGCGAGGTCGAGGCCGTGCTGGCCCATGAACTCGGCCACTTCAAGCACCGCCACATCATCCAGCGCATCGTCACCATGTTCGCCCTGAGCCTGGCGGGGTTCGCGCTGCTGGGCTGGCTGTCCACCCAGGTGTGGTTCTATACGGGCCTGGGCGTGCGTCCCAACATCTCGCTGGACCCGGCCATGGCCGCTGCGCCCAACGACGCCCTGGCCCTGCTGCTGTTTCTGCTGGTGGTGCCGGTGTTCACCTTCTTCATCTCGCCCCTGTTCTCGCAACAGTCGCGCCGCCACGAGTTCCAGGCCGACGCCTATGCCGTGGCCCAGTCCAGCGGCGCCGATCTGTCCTCGGCCCTGCTCAAGCTGTACGAGGACAATGCCTCCACCCTCACGCCCGACCCGGTGTACGTGAAGTTCTACTACTCGCACCCGCCCGCCACCGAGCGGCTGGCACGCATGCAACCTACGGCCCAACCATGACAACCTCCATGCTCAAGAAAAAAGACTGGTCCACCCAGACCCGCCGCGCGCTGACCGCGACCGAAGTGGTCGCCAACCTGGCCAAGGTCGAGGGCTGGAAGCTCACCGGCGACGGCGCCGATGTGGCGATCGAGAAGACCTACCATTTCGCCAACTACTACGAGACCATCTCGTTCGTGAACGCACTGGCCTTCGTCGCCAACGCGCAGGACCACCACCCCGACCTGTCGGTGCACTACAACCGCTGCGTGGTGCGCCTGAACACCCACGACGTGCACGGCATCTCTTCCACCGACTTCGAGTGCGCGACCCAGTTCGATGCGCTCGTGGCCTGACCGCAGCCGCCGCCGCATGACACCTCACCCCCACCACCATGGCTGAGCGCAGCGCCCTCATGGAAGGCACGGTGGTTGCCAGCCACGGGCGCCACTGCATGGTCGAGACCCCCGACGGCGAGCGCCGCATCTGCCACCCCCGGGGCAAGAAAAGCCAGTCCGTGGTGGGCGACCGTGTGCTGTGGCAAGCGCCACCGCCCGGCCAGGGCGACGAGGGCACCATCGAGAAGGTGCAGCCGCGGCGCAACCTGTTCTATCGGCAGGACGAGATCCGCACCAAGTCGTTCGCCGCCAACCTGGACCAAGTCCTCATCCTCATCGCCGCAGAGCCCGTGTTTTCGGAAAGCCAGCTCGCACGCGCGCTGATTGCCGCCGAGGCCGAAGGCATCCAGCCCATCATCGGCCTGAACAAGAGCGACCTGGTGGAGCCCTTCGCCCGTGCCTGGGAGCGTCTGGTGCCCTACCGCCACATGGGTGCGGGCAAGCACTATGGCGTGCTGCCGCTGTCGCTGACCCTGTCGAGCGAAGTGGACCGCGCCCTGCTGATGGAGCACCTTCAAGGCAAGACCACCCTGGTGCTGGGCCCCTCGGGTTCTGGCAAGAGCACGCTGATCAACCTGCTGGTGCCAGGCGCCACGGTGCTGACGGGCGAGATCTCGCAGGCGCTGAACTCCGGCAAGCACACCACCACCAGCACGCACTGGTACTGGATGGACAAGGAGCGCACCACCGCGCTGATTGACTCGCCGGGCTTTCAGGAATTCGGCCTGCACCACATCGCCCCGATGCAACTGGCCGCGTGCATGCCGGACATCGCCGAACACGCCACCCACTGCAAGTTCTACAACTGCACCCACCTGCACGAGCCGGGCTGCGGCGTGCTGGATGCGGTGAAACTGGGCCCTTCCGCTGGCGGGATCAGCCCCACCCGCTACAAAATCTATAGCGACCTGTTTGAAGAGCTGAGCCACACCCGGTATTGACCGGGGTATGGGTAGCTGCACGGTGCGGGAAACAAATAGACGCGGGCCTTGAAGCGCACCGCCCTCCACGTAGGCATGCACCACACCAGCGCACCCGTGGAACTGGCTTCGCCAGGCCGCCGGGTGCGTCCCCCTCGGGGGAAGCCGCGCAGCGGCTCAGGGGGGCTTACTAACCCAGCAGCCGCGCCAGGGTCAGCAACGCCAACAGCAGCATCCACACCACCACGGACCGCCACACCAGGCCCACCACGCTGCGCAGATGGCCCACCTCGGGCTCGCGGCCGGGCGTGGAATCGCTGTCGCCCAGGTCGGCGTCGATCTCCAGGCCCTGGGGCGCATGCAGTTCGGTGCGGGCCTTCAGCGCCTCGCCGCCCAGGCGCACATTGATCGCGCCGGCGGTGGCGGCGAGCACCACACCATCGTTGTCATTGGGAAAGCGCTGCGCATGAAAGCGCCAGCCTTCGATGGCCTCTTCGAAGCTGCCGACTACCGCAAAGCTCAGCGCCGTGAGCCGGGCCGGCAGCCAGTCGACCACCGTCCAGGCCTGTGCCGATGCCTGCTGCAGCGAGGCGCTGGCCGGCTGGGCGCCGGTGCGCTGTTTGTAGTGCCAGTAGCGCGACACGAACTCGGCCAGGCGGTACAGCACGGCGCCGGTAGGGCCCAGGCCCAGCGCGGCCAGGACCGAGAACCAGGCCAGCACGCCGAACACATGGCGGTGCGCCGCCAGCACCGAATATTCGATCACGTGGCGCACGATCTCGCTGCGCGGCAGTACCCCCACGTCCACTTGCTGCCAGTGCGCCAGCCGCTCGCGGGCCGCGTCTTCATTGCCCTCTTCGAGCGCATCGCGGATGCCCGTGAAGTGGTGGCTGAACTGCCGAAACCCGAGCGTGACGTAAAGCACCGCCACGCTCCAGAGCACTGCAAATGGCCACCCCAGACCCCACAGCAGCAGCCAGTGGATCGCCAGCGTGACAAGGGCCGGCACCAGCACCGCCAGGCTCCAGGCCACCCAGCCGTGGTGCGGCTTGCCCGCGTCGAAATTGCGGCTCACGGACAGCGCCCACGCACGCAGGCCGGCATGGATGGGGTTGCTGCGTGCCAGCGGGCGTGCCTGCTCGATCAGCAAAGCGAACAGGATGGCGAAGAAACTCATGGGGAGCAATGATACTGGCGCTGAGGCCGCACCAGCGGTCCGAGGCGCCCGCGCGGGACCCAGGGCGGGGGTGGCTGCTCCGGGCAGGGGACCGATGCCCACAGACGCAGCCCAAGGACCGTGGCCAGGCCCTCGGCAGTCTGCCTGCTCAGAGCCGGGGCCGGCACAGCGGCCAGCGGCACCGCCGCTCTGCCATGGCGGCTACGCCTGCATGAAACGGTAGAAATTGCGCAGCATGCCCGCCGTGGCACCCCAGATGTGGTGGGTCTTGCTGCCGTCATGGAACGGCATGGAGAACCACTCGCGGTGGATGCCATCGCTGTCGAACACGTGGCGCCGGTGGTTGGCGGGGTCGAGCAGAAAAGCCAGCGGCACTTCGAACAGGTCGGCCACTTCATACGGGTTGGGCTGGAGCACGCACTCCGGCCGCACCAGCGCCACCACGGGCGTGATGATGAACGAAGAGCCCGTCACGTAGGTGGGCAGCGCGCCCAGCACTTCGACGAACTCGCGGTCCAGCCCCACCTCTTCCTGCGCCTCGCGCAGCGCGGTGTCGGCGGGCGTAGCATCTTCAGGGTCGGCACGCCCGCCCGGGAACGCCACCTGCCCCGAATGCGTGGACAGGTGGGCGGTGCGCTCGGTCAGCAGCACCATGGGCTGCTCGCGCAGCATGATCGCCAGCAGCACCGAGGCGTGCGCTGGCTCTCGGTTCATGAACTTCTTTTCCAGCACCACCTCCGGCTCCCACTGCGGCGGGTGCGCAAAGCGTGCCCGCAAGGCCTCGGGTGTCTGGTTGTGCAGCGGCACCGCGGGCAGGTGCGTGTCCACGCCCACGACCGGCACCAGGCGCGGATCGAAATCGGGCAGGCTGGACAGCGGCACGATGACCGACGAGACAGCAGGGGGCGGCGAAGAGTTCACGATGGATGGGCAGGGGTGGGGGACGGCCTCAGAAGCAGAAAAGCCGCTACGGCAGGCGCTGTAGCGGCTTTGTCAGGACTGGGCCAGGCCCACCGGGTCCGATCAGGCGGCAGTCGCGGCTGCAGCGGCAGCCTTGTTGACGCGCTGTGGCAGCTTTTCCTTGATACGTGCCGACTTGCCGCTGCGGTCACGCAGGTAGTACAGCTTGGCACGGCGCACGTCACCGCGGCGCTTGACTTCGATGCCGGCGATCAGCGGGCTGTAGGTCTGGAACGTACGCTCCACGCCTTCGCCGCTGGAGATCTTGCGCACGGTGAAGCCGCTGTTCAGGCCGCGATTGCGCTTGGCAATCACCACGCCTTCGTAAGCCTGCACGCGCTTGCGGGTACCTTCCACCACATTCACGCTCACGATGACGGTGTCACCAGGGGCGAATTCGGGGATGGTCTTGTTCAAGCGGGCGATTTCTTCCGCTTCCAGTGTCTGGATCAGGTTCATGTGAATTTCCTTGGGATCTTGTCCGCGCCAAAAATGGCTGCGTCGGGATTGACGTCTCAGTGTTTCAAAGGGAAGTCCCTGTCGAAACGGCCGGCCAGAGGATCGAAAAGCCTTTGATTATAGCAATTCAGGCCAGCTTGGCCAATACCGCCTCGTCCGCAGGCGCCAGGCGCCCTGCTTTTCGGGCCGCATCGATGAGATCGGGCCGGTGGCGGGCGGTGATGGACAGCCGCTGGTCGCGCCGCCAGCGCTCGATCTGCGCATGGTGGCCGGACATCAATGCGGGTGGCACCGGCTGCCCCGCCCACTCGTCCGGGCGCGTGTAATGCGGGCAGTCGAGCAGGCCGTCCAGCGCCGGGTTGAAGCTGTCGAGCTGGTGGCTGCCTTCGTCGTTGAGCACGCCGGGCTGCAGGCGCGCCACCGCATCGAGCAAGGCCATGGCAGCGATCTCGCCGCCGGAGAGCACAAAGTCGCCCAGGCTCATCTGCACGTCGACGTGGGCGTCGATGAAGCGCTGGTCGATCCCCTCGTAGCGCCCGCACAGCAGGATGCCTCCGGTGCTGGCGGACCAGCGCTCCACGGCCGTGTGGTTCAGCGGCTCGCCGATGGGAGAAAAAAGCACCACCGGCGCCTGGTTGTCCGCAGCTTCGCCCCGGTCGGCGCGAATGGCGGCCAGGCACCGGGCCAGCGGCTCGGCCAGCATGACCATGCCCGGGCCGCCACCGAACGGACGGTCGTCCACCCGGCGGTAGTTGCCTTCGGCATGGTCGCGCGGGTTCCACAGGCGCACATCCACCAATCCGCCGGTGTAGGCGCGGCGCGTCACGCCGCTGGCCAGGAACGGCGCGAACAGCTCGGGAAACAGGGTGATGACGTCAAAGCGCATGGTGCGCGGCGCGGCGGTACAGCTGCAGCACCGGGTCAGTAGTCGGGCTGCCAGTCGACGGTGATGCGCTTTTCGGGCAGGTCCACCTTGTCGATGAAGGCCGCGACGAAAGGAATCATGCGTTCGAGCGCCTTGCCGTCCTGCTCGTAGGCCAGCACCAGCACGGTCTGCGGCCCCGTGGCCATGAGCTCGCGCACGGCGCCCAGTGCCACGCCCTCGCGGTTGACCACGGCCAGGCCGATCAGATCGACCCAGTAGTACTCGTCCGTCGTGGTGGACGGAAAGCTCGAGCGCGGCACGAAGATGCGCGCACCGCGCAGCGCTTCGGCCGCATCGCGGTCGTCGATGCCTTCGGCCCAGGCCACCACCGTGTCGGAATGGTCCTTGGCCTGGCGGATGGACAGCAGCACGGTGCCGGCAAACGCCTTGGCGCCGCGTTCGGAAGGCTGCAGATACCACCGCTTGGCGGAAAACAGCGCCTCGGGGCTGCTGCTGTGCGACAGCACCTTGAACCAGCCCTTGACCCCCCAGGCGTCGGCGATGCGCCCCACTTCGACAGCGTCGGTGGGCAGCTCGGTGGGTTCGAGGGTGAGGTTGGCGGCCATGGCGGTGATTCCAGAATAGGAAAAGGGCGGGTTCCGTCGGCGTGCCGAACGGAACCCGCCCTTTTCAGGGAGCTTTAAGCAGCCTTCTTGGCGGCTTGCTTGATCAGGCGGTCCACGGTAGGCGAGGACTGGGCGCCCACGCTCTGCCAGTACGTCAGGCGGTCTTGCACGATGCGCAGGCCTTCTTCGGTTTCCTTGGCGGTGGGGTTGTAGAAGCCGATGCGCTCGATGAAGCGGCCGTCACGGCGCACGCGCTTGTCAGCAACGACGATATTGAAGAAAGGACGGCCTTTGGAGCCGCCGCGGGAGAGTCGAATGACGACCATGATTTATCCTTCGGGTGGTGAACTTCCGGCATTTGCCGCAAGCCACTGTGTTCGCAACCATATTCGCAACGCTTGAGACACGCGACATGGCCACCCGGCCAGCGACACGCTGCAAAGCCCGCGATTATATCCACTTCTTCCCAAATGCCCACCATTCGTCCCAGTGCCGACAGCGACCTGCCCGCGATCACCGCCATTTACCGACACCACGTGCTCCACGGAACCGGCACTTTCGAGATCGACCCCCCCTCCGAAGCCGACATGACAGGCCGCCGAGCAGACGTGCTGGCCAAGGGGTTGCCCTGGCTGGTGGCCGAGCAGGACGGACAGGTGTTGGGCTTTGCCTACGCCAACTGGTTCAAGCCCCGCCCGGCCTACCGGTTCTCGGCAGAAGACTCGATCTACATCGCTGAAGACGCGCGGGGCATGGGCCTGGGCCGCCAGCTGCTGGGAGAGCTGGCAGCGCAGGCAGAAGCCGCCGGCGTGCGCAAGCTGCTGGCCGTGATCGGCGACTCGGCCAACGCTGGCTCCATCGGCGTGCACCGCGCGCTGGGCTTCACCGAGGTGGGCGTCATGCGCTCGGTGGGCTGGAAGTTCGGCGCCTGGCGCGACATCGTGCTGATGGAAAAATCCCTGGGCGCGGGCGACACCACGTCGCCGGAATGACAATGGCCCGCATGAAAAACAAGACTGCGGCGGCCTGGCTCGCCTTTCTCGGCGGGCCCCTGGGCCTGCACCGCTTTTACCTGCATGGGCTGGGCGACCTCATCGGCTGGCTGCTGCCCATTCCCACGGCCCTGGGCATCTACGGCATCCAGCGCGTGCAGCAGATGGGCCAGGACGACCACACGAGCTGGATGCTGATCCCGCTGCTGGGCTTCACCATCGCGGGCTGCGCGCTGCAGGCCATCCTATTCGCGCTCAAGACGCCCGAGGCCTGGAACGCACGCTACAACCCGGCAGCCGCGCCCGATGCGCCAGCGGGCCAGACGCAATGGATCACCATCGGCGCCATCATCGTTGCGCTGATGGTGGGCACTGCGGTGCTGATGGCGAGCCTGGCGTTCAGCTTTCAGCGCTACTTCGAGTACCAGATCGAGGAAGCCCGCAAGATATCGCAGTGACCGGGCCAGAGCGCTGAGCGCATTGAGCGCACTGCGCGCCCCACCAAGCCAAACGCCCCGCGGGACTTGCATCCCGCGGGGCGTTTTCGCTGAATCAGACTTGGTCTCTTGCTACCAATTCAGTAGCGCAGCACCTTAAACCGATCACATAGATCACCGATCAAAAGATCTGCAGGCTGATCCAGTAGGCCACGGCCGCCACGAAGGCACTGGCCGGGATGGTGAGCACCCAGGCCCAGATGATGTTGCCCGCCACGCCCCAGCGCACGGCGCTCGCGCGCTGCGTGGAGCCCACACCCACGATGGCACCGGTGATGGTGTGGGTGGTGGACACCGGAATGCCCAGCGTGGTCGCCAGGAACAGCGTGATCGCCCCGCCCGTCTCCGCGCAGAAGCCGCCCACGGGCTTGAGCTTGGTGATCTTCTGGCCCATGGTCTTGACGATGCGCCAGCCACCGAACATGGTCCCGAGGCCGATGGCCACGTAGCAGCTCACGATGGTCCAGGTGGGCGGCGACGCATCGCTGGCCGACGAATACCCGGTGGCGATCAGCAGCAGCCAGATGATGCCGATGGTCTTTTGCGCATCGTTGCCGCCGTGGCCCAGGCTGTAGGCGCCAGCAGACACCAACTGCAGCCGGCGGAACCACTTGTCCACCTTGCTGGGCCGCGTGCGCCGGAAGATCCAGGCCACGGCCACCATCATGAGCGAGCCCAGCGCAAAGCCCAGCAGGGGCGACACGAAGATGAATGCCACGGTCTTCAGAATGCCGCCGGAGATGAGCGCACTGGCGCCGGCCTTGGCGATCACCGCGCCCACGATGCCGCCGATGAGCGCATGCGAGGAGCTGCTGGGGATGCCGTAGTACCAGGTGATCACGTTCCAGGTGATGGCGCCCACGAGCGCGCCGAACACCACGTGCGTGTCGACCACGCCGGGCTGGACGATGCCCTTGCCCACGGTGGCCGCCACGCTCAGGTGGAAGATGAAGATCGCGACGAAGTTGAAGAACGCCGCGAACAGCACCGCCTGCGCGGGCTTGAGCACACCCGTGGAGACCACGGTGGCGATCGAGTTGGCAGCGTCGTGGAACCCGTTCATGAAGTCGAACAGGATCGCCAGCGCCACGAGCAGAACCACAACCCAGAGGGCCGTCTGTACGGTTTCCATGCTGGTCAGCCCGCCGGGTTCAGGAGTTCTCGAGGACGATGCCCTCGATGCAGTTGGCCACGTCCTCGCACTTGTCGGTGATGGTCTCCAGCAGCTCGTAGATGGCCTTGAGCTTGATCACCTCGCGCACATCGGGCTCCTCGCGGAACAGCTTGCTCATGGCGCTGCGCATCACGCGGTCGGCGTCGGATTCGAGCTTGTCGATCTCTTCGCAGGTCTTGAGCGCGGCCTCGGCCACGGCGGGGTCGGCGATCTTCTCCAGCAGCTTGACCGCGTCGCGCACACGCTCGCAGCACTTGAGGCTCAGGTCGGTCAGGCGCGTGATCTCTTCCGTCATGTGGCGCACGTCGTACAGCGCCATGGTCTCGGCGGAGTCCTGGATCAGGTCGGCCACGTCGTCCATCGTGTTGATGAGTGTGTGGATCTGCTCACGGTCGATGGGGGTGATGAAGGTCTTGTGGATGGACTTGTTCACCTCGTGCGTCACACGGTCGGCGGCGCGCTCGGCGTTGTCCACATCCTGGTTGTACTTGTCGCGCAGGTGCGGGTCGTTGTAATTGGCCACCAGTTGCGAAAATGCCCGCGCCGCCTCGACGATCCGGTCCGCATGCTGGTTGAACATCTCGAAAAAATTGCCTTCGCGTGGCAACAGCTTGGCAAACAGCATGGGAACTCCTGCAGGGGGATCGGTTTTTTGAAAGAGACAAAGCCATGACAGTGGCATGACTTTTTGGTGACTCTGCGAGTTTAACCGCCCGCCCTCGCCCGGCCCCAGCCGCGCAGACCGGGCAGCGGCCACCAGAACCCGCGCACGGGCCACGCGCGCAGCAATATGAATCCATTGACGGCCTGCCGCGCTCTGCACAATCGGCTCCAGCTATCGAATCAATAGCAATCCAGACATGCCCCATGGGCGGCAGCGCATGGATGGTCGGTCCGCTCCTACAAATGTGCGCCACGCGATCCCACAGCCTGCGGCTCGCATGGACTTAGATTGGGTTCTCGCCCAGGCGGCCGGCCACCGGCACTGCTGTGGCGCCCACGAACCGACCCTCGATTTCAGCAAGGACATTCTTCATGAGCACACCTCTCTTTCGCCATGTTCCGCTGGCGCTGGCCCTTGCCGCCTGCACCGCGTTCAGCGCGCAGGCCCAGACCAGCGCACCTTCGTCTTCGTCGTCCAGCGCGGCATCGTCGGGCTGGGGCAACGGCCGCGGCTCGGTGCTGCCCTACACCCAGGATGGCTACATCGGCATCAACGGGGGCCGCTCCAACTACAGCCTGAGCAACGGCCCTGCGGGCCTCGGGCTGAGCCAGGACGATTCTGGCAACGCCTACAAGATCTACGCGGGCGGGTTCTTTCACCGCAATCTCGGCGTGGAACTGGGCTACCTGAACGCCGGCACCGCGCACCGCCTGGGCGGTGACACCAAGGCCCACGGGTTCAACCTGAGCCTGGTGGGCCGCGCTCCGCTGGGCGAGCAGTTCGACGTGTTCGGCAAACTGGGCACCACGTACGGCCGCACACGCACCTCCGGGCAGGCCTCGACGGGCGTGGCGCTGGGCAAGGAAGACGGGTTCGGCCTGTCGTACGGCCTGGGCGCGCGCTGGGCCTTCACACCGCAATGGGCGGCGGTGGTGGAGTGGGAGCGCCACAAGTTCAAGTTCTCGGACGGCGACGATTCGGTCAACCTGACGACCGTGGGCCTGCAGTACCGCTTCTGAAGTCGCTGACGCAGGCAGATGCGCGTGATGCGGGTGATGCGGGTGATGCGGGCGCGTAGCCTGCGGTGGCGCAATGGGGGATGGCGCGGCGATCGCCCGGCCCCCGCCCCCCAGCCCACAGGCTGACCAAAGAAAAAGCGCGGCTCGAAAGCCGCGCTTTTTTGTTGGCGTGTGCATGGACCAGCCCGCGCCGTCTCGCGCCCGGGCCACCCCTTCAGGTCACTCGCCCAGATAGGCAGCGCGCACCTTCGGATCGTTGAGCAGCGCCTGGCCGGGGCCGGTCATGGTGATGAGGCCCGATTCCATCACGTAGCCGCGGTCGGCGATCGCCAGCGCGCGGCTGGCGTTCTGCTCCACCAGCACGATGGTCACGCCCAGCGCGTACACGTCACGCACCACTTCGAAGATCTTGTCCACCATGATGGGCGACAACCCCATGGAGGGCTCATCCAGCAGCAGCACCTTGGGCTGGCTCATCAGCGCGCGGCCCATGGCCAGCATCTGCTGCTCGCCGCCGGACATGGTGCCGGCCAACTGGTCCTTGCGCTCGCGCAGGCGTGGGAAGATGGTGAACATCTTCTCGATGTCGGCCAGGATGCCCGCCTTGTCCTTGCGGATGTAGGCGCCCATCTGCAGGTTCTCGGTGATGGTCATGCGTGCGAACACGCCGCGGCCTTCCGGCACCATCACGAGGCCTTCCTTGACGAGGTCCCAGGCGCCCTTGCCCTTGATGCTCTTGCCCAGGTACTCGATGTCGCCATCGTTCATGCCCAGGGTGCCGGTGATGGACTTCATGGTGGTGGTCTTGCCGGCGCCGTTGGAGCCGATGAGCGACACCAGTTCGCCCTCACGCACTTCGAAGTCCACGCCCTTGACGGCCTGGATACCGCCGTAGGCCACCTTCAGGCCCTTGACCTGCAATAAAACTTTGTTGGATTTGTCGGCCATTTGTTGTGTCCTGTCCTTCAGTGCCCGCCGGTGCCCAGATAGGCCTCGATCACTTTTTCGTTCTTCTGCACTTCGGCAGGGTTGCCTTCGGCAATCTGCTTGCCGTAGTCGAGCACCGTCACGCGGTCGCACAAGCCCATGACCAGCTTCACGTCGTGCTCGATGAGCAAGATGGTGCGGTTGTCATTGCGGATGCGGTCGATGAGTTCGCGCAGCTGCACCTTCTCGGTGGCGTTCATGCCGGCGGCGGGCTCGTCCAGCGCGATGAGCTGGGGGTCGGTGGCCAGGGCGCGGGCGATCTCCAGGCGGCGCTGGTCGCCGTAGCTCAGGGTGCGCGCCTTGTAGTCGGCGAACTTGCCGATGCCCACGTAGTCCAGCAATTCCTGCGCGCGACGGCGGATGGCGGCTTCTTCTTCCTTGAAGCCCTTGGTGCGGAACACCGCGCCCACCAGGCCGGACTTGGTGCGGATGTGGCGGCCCACCATCACGTTCTCCAGCGCGGTCATTTCAGCGAACAGGCGGATGTTCTGGAACGTGCGGGCGATGCCCGCCTTGGCCACTTCATGCACCGCCGTGGGCTCGTAGGGCTTGCCGGCCAGCTCGAACGTGCCCGCGTCGGGGGTGTACAGGCCGGTGATCACGTTGAAGAACGTGGTCTTGCCGGCGCCGTTGGGGCCGATCAGGCCATAGACCTGGCCGCGCTGGATGGTGATGCCCACATCGGACAGGGCCTGCAGGCCGCCGAACCGCTTGGAGATACCGGCGACCTTCAGCACCACTTCGTTGGATTTCTCTGTCATTGCTAACTTTCGGTGGTGTTCGGCTTCAGGTCTTCTGCGTCAGGCTCTTGCCGTGCTCGGGCGAAGGCCACAGGCCGCGGGGGCGCAGCAGCATGATGATGATCATGGCCAGGGCGATCAGCAGCTGGCGCAGGATGGCCGAGTCCAGACGGCCGTCCGTCATGGCCTGCAGCGGGCCGGCGACGTAGCGCAGCACCTCGGGCAGCGCCGACAGCAGCACCGCACCCAGGATCACGCCGGGGATGTGGCCGATACCGCCCAGCACCACCATGGCGACGATCATGACCGACTCCATCAGGCTGAACGACTCGGGCGAGACGAAGCCCTGGAAGGCACCGAACATCGCTCCCGACACGCCGCCGAACGATGCGCCCATGGCAAACGCCAGCAGCTTCATGTTGCGGGTGTTGATGCCCATGGCCTTGGCGGCGATTTCGTCTTCGCGGATGGCCATCCAGGCGCGGCCGACGCGCGAGTCCTGCAGGCGGTAGCAGATGATCACCGAGATCACCACCAGCACCAGGAACAGGTAGTAGTACAGGGTGACGGAGTTGATGTCGAAGCCGAACACCTCCAGCCGCTTGCCCAGGTCCAGGCCGAAGATCTTGACCGAATCGATCTGGCCCAGGCCCTTGGGGCCGTTGGTCAGGTTGACGGGGTGGTCCAGGTTGTTCAGGAAGATGCGGATGATTTCGCCGAAGCCCAGCGTCACGATGGCCAGGTAGTCACCGCGCAGCTTCAGCGTGGGCGCCCCTAAAAGCGCCCCGAAGAACGCCGCCAGCAATGCCGCCACCGGTATGACCAGCCACAGCGAGGTGTGCAGCCCGTTCGGGAACATCGCAGCGAAGGCGGCGAAGGTATCGGCCAGGTGCGGCGACGCCATCAGCGCGAACAGATAGGCGCCCACGGCGTAGAAGGCGACGTAGCCCAGGTCGAGCAGGCCGGCGTAGCCGACGACGATGTTCAGGCCCAGGGCCAGCATCACGTACAGCAGTGCCAGGTCGGCAATGCGCACCCAGGCGTTGCCGAAGAATTGCAGGATCAGCGGCAGCACCAGCAGCGCGATCGCGCCGAGGATCCAGTGGGTCTTGGTGTTCTTCATGGTGTGGTGCTCCTCAGGCTCGGTCCGCCACACGCTCACCCAGCAGGCCCGAAGGGCGCAGCGTCAGGATGATGATGAGCACGATGAACGCAAAGATGTCGGTGTAATGGCTGCCCAGCAGGCCGCCCGTGAGCGTGCCGATGTAGCCCGAGCCGATGGCTTCGATGAGGCCCAGCAAGATGCCGCCCACCACTGCGCCGGCCAGGTTGCCGATGCCGCCGAACACGGCCGCCGTGAAGGCCTTGAGCCCTGGCAGGAAGCCCATGGTGTGCTGCGCCGTGCCGTAGTTGGACGCATACATGATGCCGGCGATGGCCGCCAGGATGGCGCCGATGATGAAGGTGGCAGAAATCACCATGTCGGGCTTGACGCCCATAAGGGAAGCCACGCGGGGGTTCTCAGCGGTGGCGCGCATCGCGCGGCCCAGGTTGGTGTGGTTCACCAGGTAGACCAGAGACGCCAGGGACACTGCCGTCACGCCCAGGATGAGGATCTGCGTGGGGGTGATGAACGCGCCACCGATCTGGAACGGCGAGCTGGGCAGCAGCGTGGGGTAGGGCTTGTAGTTGGGCTTCCAGATGATCATCGCCAGCGTCTGCAGCAGGATCGACATGCCGATGGCGGTGATCAGGGGGGCCAGGCGCGGGCTGCTGCGCAGCGGGCGGTAGGCAACCTTTTCGATCGTGAAGTTCAGCGTGGCAGCCACCACGCACGCAATGACCGTGGCCAGCAGCAGGATGACCCAGCCAGGGGCGCCGGGCATGGCGCCCTGCATCATCCCTATACAGCTCCAGCTGGTGAGTGCACCGATCATCAGCACTTCGCCGTGGGCGAAATTGATCAGTTGAATAATGCCGTACACCATGGTGTAGCCCAAGGCTATCAAGGCGTACATGCTGCCGAGAACCAGACCGTTGATGATCTGTTGCAGCAAAATGTCCATAAGAGAAGTCCTTCGTTTGTGACGTACCCACCGCTTTGGCACCGGAATCGGTACAGCCTTGTGGGCCCGACTGCCATCTAGCAAAAAACCCGCCAGAAATGCAGCTGTGCGGGTTTGTGGACGGGATTGTAGCGAGTAGTCACAAGCGGCCCCCACCAAGCCGGGCGGGGTTTTCCCTCGGGTTTAGGCCCCATCAGCGCGGAACGCGATTCATAAGCCTAGATGATGCAAGCAGGAATATTGATGTGCAAACTTATTACCGGCGCAATGCAAAATCAGCATAACCCGGCATAAAGTGCCGTGCTGCACTGCATCAGGCGTCGTCGTCCATCCCGCCTGACGCATCGGCCGAGGCATTGCGGTCGCGCAGCGCACGCAGTTTCTGTGCAATCTTGATTTCGAGCCCGCGCTCCACCGGCTGGTAGAAACCGGGCTCGGGCATGCCCTCGGGCAGGTAGTTTTCGCCCGCGGCGAAGCCGCCCTCCTCGTCGTGCGCGTAGCGGTAGCCCTTGCCGTAATCGAGCTCTTTCATGAGCTTGGTCGGTGCATTGCGCAGGTGCATGGGCACCGGGCGGGTGCCGTCCTTCTTCACCCAGGCGCGGGCGGCGTTGTAGGCCTTGTAGACCGCGTTGGACTTGGGCGCCACGGCCAGGTACACCACGCATTCGGCCAGCGCCAGCTCGCCCTCGGGCGTGCCCAGGCGTTCATACACTTCGGCAGCATCGAGCGCCAGTCGCAGCGCACGCGGGTCCGCCAGGCCGATGTCCTCGCTGGCCATGCGCACCAGGCGGCGGGCCATGTAGCGCGGGTCGGCGCCGCCATCGAGCATGCGCACCAGCCAGTACAGCGCCGCGTCGGGGTCCGAGCCCCGCACGGACTTGTGCAGCGCGCTGATGGTGTCGTAGAACTGCTCGCCGCCCTTGTCGTAGCGGCGCATGCGCTCGCCCAACACCTTGAGCAGCCAGGCGTCGGTGATCTCGGTGAGCTTCTCTTGCGTGGCCGCCATGGCCAGCGTCTCCAGGGTGTTGAGCAGCCGGCGCGCGTCGCCGTCGGCGTAGGCCACCAGGCGATCGATTGCTACATTTTCGATAGCTGGTAGCGCTTGCTCCGCCTGCGCCAGGGCCACGATTTTCTTCAGATCGTCTTCCGACAAGGGCTGCAGCACGTACACGGCGGCTCGCGACAGCAGTGCGGAGTTGACTTCAAAAGACGGGTTCTCGGTAGTGGCGCCGATGAAGGTGAAGAGGCCGGACTCGACGTGCGGCAGAAAGGCATCCTGCTGGCTTTTGTTGAAGCGGTGCACTTCGTCGACGAACACGATGGTGCGCTGCTGCATCAGTCCGTCGCGCGCCAGTTCGGCCCGTTCCACCGCTTCGCGGATGTCCTTGACCCCGCCCAGCACCGCACTGATGCTGATGAACTGCGCATCGAAGGCATCGGCCATGAGACGCGCGATGGTGGTCTTGCCCACGCCCGGCGGCCCCCAAAGGATGCAGCTGTGCGGCCGGCCCGACTCGAACGCCAGCCGCAGCGGCATGCCGGAGCCCAGCACATGCTGCTGGCCGATGACATCGCCCAGGGTGCGCGGGCGCAGGCGTTCGGCCAGGGGCTGGTGCATGGGGGACGAAGAGGTCGCGACGGTCATACACCAATTCCAACACATCCCACCCTGCCCAATCGTCAGAGCGGGCATGCGCGGCACGTCGGCTTCAGCCTGACCGGCCGGCCGCCACAACAGCACCTGGCAAGCGGCTGTGTCAGGGGTGCGCGCAGCTCGACGACCCAAGGTGACAGACACCGCGCGGCGGCAGCGTCTAGTATCTGGGCCTCGGTCCACACCCCCTATCCGGAGCCTGTCCACCATGTCCCTTGCCGCCAATATCGTCGTCGGTCTGATCGGCGTCCTGCACGTCTACATCCTCGTGCTCGAGATGTTCCTGTGGGACAAACCCGCTGGCCGCAAGGCCTTCGGCCAATCGCGTGAACAGGCCGCAGCCACCAAGGTGCTCGCGGCCAACCAGGGCCTGTACAACGGCTTTCTGGCGGCGGGGTTGTTCTGGGGCCTGTACCTGGGCGATGCCGCCGGGCTGGGCGTGAAGGTGTTCTTCCTGCTGTGCGTGCTGATCGCCGGGCTGTACGGCGCCGCCACCGCCAGCCGCAAGATTCTGTTCATCCAGTCGGTGCCTGCGGCCATCGGCCTGGCTCTGCTGCTGTTGGCCTGACCTGTCTGCCGGGCCCGCGGGTTCGGCACCGGCAAGCACCAACTCACTCAAATCCTGCCAAAAAAAGGCGCTACCGCTTTGCCAATGCGCCCCAGCAGCTACTATTTCGATAGCACCCAGGGCGCAAAGAGTTACTGCTTCACCACATCCGCCCCAGCGGGTGGCTTGAACTGGAATGTGCCCGCTGGCAGGGCCGCATTGGCCTGCATGCCGTTGAAGCGGATCAGCGAGCGCTGACCGAAGCTGTCCAGGATGTCCAGGGCCGCCAGTTGCTCGCTGGCAAAGCCCACGCGCACACTCTTGAGCTGGCCGTCCTTGGACTTGGGCGTGGCCAGCACCCACTGCAGGCCGTCCTGGTCCGGGGCGTTTTCCAGCGTGAACTCGGCCTTGAGCGCCGACAAATCCGGCGCCGACGCCAGCAGCGCCGCGGGCGTGGTGCCCAGCGCCTGCGCCTGGGCACGCTGCGTGACCTGGTTCAGGTCCACGTCATAGAGCCACAGTGTCTGCCCGTCGGCCACGATGGTCTGCTCGAAAGGCTTCTTGTAGACGAACTTGAAGCGGTTCGGGCGCTGGAACTCGAAGCTGCCGCTCGACTGCTTGGTGCGGGCGGCCTGGCCATCCTTGGGCGGCGACGTCACGGTCTGCGTGAAATCGGCCTTGCCCGTCTGGCTGCCCTTCATGAACGACTCCAGGTTCTTCAGGCCGTCGGCGCTCGCTGCGCTTGCGGCAGCAGCTATCAAAATTGCAGTAGCGATCTTTTTCAACAATAACTCCTGGGAGGTGCAGGCCCGCTTTGCGCCGGGCCTGCCATTCATTCGCTGCGGTTGGGCACCAGCACTTCGCGCTGGCCGCTGGCGGTGAGCCCACTGACGAGACCGGCTTTTTCCATGTCTTCCAGCAGCCGCGCCGAGCGGTTGTAGCCGATGCGCAGCTTGCGCTGCACGTACGAGATGCTCGCCTTGCGGTCCTTGAGCACCACTTCGACGGCCTGGTCGTACATGGGGTCCTTCTCGCCCCCATCGCCACTGCCGCCCTCTCCTGACAGATCACCGTCACCGTCCACAGTTCCGCCTTCCAGCACGCCTTCTATGTAGTCCGGCTCCCCTTGCTGCTTGAGGTAGCTGACGACACGGTGTACTTCCTCGTCCGACACGAAGGCGCCGTGCACCCGGATCGGCAGGCCCGTGCCGCTGGCCATGTAGAGCATGTCGCCCATGCCCAGCAGGGCTTCGGCGCCCATCTGGTCGAGGATGGTGCGGCTGTCGATCTTGGAACCGACCGAGAACGCGATACGGGTCGGAATGTTGGCCTTGATCAGGCCCGTGATCACATCCACGCTGGGGCGCTGGGTGGCCAGGATCAGGTGGATGCCGGCCGCCCGCGCCTTTTGCGCCAGCCGGGCGATCAGCTCTTCGATCTTCTTGCCTACCACCATCATCAGGTCGGCCAGCTCGTCGATGATGACCACGATGTGCGGCAGGCGCTGCAGCGGCTCGGGCTCCTCGGGCGTCAGGCTGAAGGGGTTGTAGATGAACTCCTCGCGCGCCTTGGCCTCGTCGATCTTGACGTTGTAGCCCGCCAGGTTGCGCACGCCCAGCTTCGACATGAGCTTGTAGCGCCGCTCCATCTCTGCCACGCACCAGTTCAGGCCGTGCGCCGCCTGCTTCATGTCGGTCACCACGGGCGCCAGCAGGTGCGGGATGCCTTCGTAGACCGACATTTCCAGCATCTTGGGGTCGATCATCAGCAGGCGCACGTCGCGCGCCTCGGCCTTGTACAAGAGCGACAGGATCATCGCGTTGATACCCACCGACTTGCCCGAACCGGTCGTCCCTGCCACCAGCACGTGCGGCATCTTGGCGAGGTCTGCCACCACCGGGTTGCCCACGATATCCTTGCCCAGGCCCATGGTGAGCATGCTCTTGGCCTCGTGGTAGACCTGCGAGCCGAGAATCTCGGACAGGCGGATCGACTGGCGTTTGGCGTTGGGCAGCTCCAGCGCCATGAAGTTCTTGCCCGGGATGGTCTCCACCACGCGGATGGACACCAGGCTCAGCGAGCGCGCCAGGTCCTTGGCCAGGCCCACGATCTGCGAGCCCTTCACACCCGTGGCGGGCTCGATCTCGTAGCGCGTGATCACCGGGCCGGGCATGGCCGCCACCACGCGCACCTCCACGCCAAAGTCCTTGAGCTTTTTCTCGATGAGGCGGCTGGTCATCTCCAGCGTCTCGGGCGCCACGGTTTCCTGGCGCTGCTGGGGGCCGTCGAGCAGGTCCACCAGCGGCAGCTTGCTGTCGGGCATCTCGGTGAACAGGGGCTTCTGGCGCTCTTTCACCACCCGGGTGCTTTGCGGCACCTCCACCAGAACGGGCTCGATGATCTGGATGGGCTCAGGGTGGTGCACCTCGCTCTCGGTGCGCTCTTCCAGCACTACCACGGCGCGCTCGCGGGCCGCCTTGCGCCCCACCGCCACGTCCTTGGCGACCTCGCGCTTGGCCAGGCGCGACTGCACCAACGAATCGATGCGCGAACCCAGCACCTCGGCCACATGCCCCCAAGAAAAGCGAAACACCAGCGCCGCACCCAGCACCGCCAGCACGATCGACAGCAGGGCCGAGCCGGTGTAGCCCAGCCACTTCACGCTGGCAGGACCGGTCACATAGCCCAGCACCCCACCGGCATGCCCACCCGGCAGCAGGGATTCAAAACGGTACAGGCGCGACCACTCCAGCGCAGTGCTGGCGCACATCAGCAGCACCAGGCCGCCCCAGAACAGCACACGGCGCTGCATGGGGCTGGCGGCACCCGGCACCTGCTCGCCGCCGCGCATCCAGCGCGCCAGCGACGACAGCCAGGCGCGCACGCCCGCCGCCACGCACCACCATACGGAGAAGCCGAGCGCGAAGTAGCTGCCATCGGCCAGCCAGGCGCCAAACCGGCCCGCCCAGTTGGCCACCATGCGGACGTCCCGCGCGCCGGAATTGGAAAAAGCCGCGTCCTGCGCGGAGTAGCTCACCAGCGCCAGCAGCCAGAAAACCAGGGCCAGCAGGCCCACCATCAGGCCGATCTCATGGCCGAAACGGGCGGCGCCCGTGCGTGGCGGCGACTTGGCCGCGGACGATGCGTTCAGGGTATTGAGGGAATAGGTCATATGCTTGCGGGGCACAGCTTAACGCAAGCATCGGGCTAGCTTGTTTTGCGGGGCTGTGCCGCAATGCGTGCTGTTGACAACAATTTTCGCGACGCCACAGGCGTTGCCGGACAAGGGCACAGCAATGCCAACCCGGTCAGATAATGTCAGGCTGTACCATTCGCGCCCTCGGCCGCTCATACCCCTGAGCCAGCACTTGGTGGGCGCACCCAAGTCACCCGTATTCCGCAATGGCCATCAATCTCTTCGCACGCGCCGCTGCCGCGCCCACCCCCATCGAGATCCAGACGTTGCTGCACGCTTATCAAGAGGGCGACTTGCAGGCCGCGTTCTTGAAAGCAGAGGCCGTGACCACGAAGTTTCCCAGGCACGCGCTGGGGTGGGGGATTTTGGGGGCCATCCATCGCGCCCGCCGCGAGGATGCCAAAGCCCTGCCCTGCCTGAAAAAAGTAGCCGACATCCACCCCGCGGATCCGACGGCGCACTTCAATCTGGCCAACGCTCTGCGGGACCTGGGCCAGTCTGAAGAAGCAGCCCGCCACTACCACCGTGCGCTGAAGCTCAAGCCTGATCTCCCCCATGGCTTCTTCCATCTGGGCAACATGCAGCACGAGACCGGCAAGCTGGACTTGGCCGAACGCAGCTTCCGCAGGGCTCTGGACCTGACGCCCGATCACATCGAAACGCTGAGCAACCTCGCCTACGTCCTGCAGGATGGACGTCGCCACCAAGAGGCACTGGCTCTCTACGACCGTGCCCTGGCCATTGATCCTGACAATGCAGCGCTGCACTACAACCGTGGCGATGTGCTGCTGGAGTTGGAGTTGCTGGATGACGCGGAAAACGCAGCCCGCAAAGCCATAGGCCTTGCACCCGACATGGCACAAGCCCATGCCCTATGGGCCCAAGTACTCAAGGCCCGTGGTGATCTGGACGCAGCGGTGCGCGCATACCAGGAGGCGCTGCGCATCGAGCCTGACAACACCGACATCCATAGCAACCTGCTTTTCACGCTGAGCTACCTGCCCTTGCAGCGTCAGTCAGAGAACCTTGAGCACGCCAAGGCCTTTGGGCACACCGCTTGGCGTAAGGCCCGGGCGGTGGCACTGGCACAGGACTGGACGGGAGACCCTTCCCCGAAGGTCCTGCGTGTCGGGCTGGTATCAGCCGATCTGCGCAATCACCCGGTAGGCCATTTTCTGGAAGGCATTCTTGCCAACCTCGGCTCCCCCCGGATTGAACTGGTTGCGCTGAGCACTCAGAGCTTTGAAGACGACCTCACGCGGCGTATCCGCCCAGCATTTTTGGAGTGGCATTCGCTGGCCGGCATGCCTGATGCAGAAGCGGCGGCAAAGGTCCGCAGCCTCGGCCTGCATCTGGTGCTCGACCTATCGGGCCACACGGCAGGAAACCGGCTGCCTTTGTTCGCCCATCGCCTCGCCCCCGTGCAAACCACATGGCTGGGATATTTCGCGACCACCGGCGTGCGGGAGATGGACTATCTGATCGCAGATGCCATCAGCCTGCCGCGCGAGTACGAAAGCCATTTCACCGAAACCATATGGCGCCTGCCCGACACGCGCCTGTGCTTTACACCGCCGAGAGAAACGGTCCAGGTCAATCCCCTGCCCGCGCTGACGCAGGGCTTCGTGACATTCGGCAGCACCAGCAATCTGCTCAAGCTCAATGACAGCGTCATCGCATCGTGGAGCCGAATTCTGGGCAATGTCCCGCAAAGCCGATTGCTCCTGCAAGCCAAGCAGTTGGGTTCGGTCGATATGAGGCAAGCGCTGACCCGCCGGTTCGCCACCCATGGTGTACAAGCGGACCGATTGATTCTGAAAGAGCCTGCCGACCGGAGTGCATACCTTCACACCTATCACCTGGTGGATTTCTGCCTGGACCCGTTTCCATTCCCTGGCGGTACTACCACGGCAGAGAGCCTATGGATGGGCGTGCCCGTTATGACCCTGGGTGGAGACCACTTTCTCGCCAGGCAAGGCGCAGGATTGCTGACGAACGCAGGACTTGCGGATTGGATTGCCACCGATCAGGAAGACTATGTCGCCCGCGCCATACGGCTCGCCCAGGATGTGCCCTCTTTGGCGACTTTGCGGCAGGAATTGCGCAGCAAGGCCCTGGCATCACCCATCTTCGATGCGCCCCGTTTTGCTCGGAACCTTGAAGACGCTTTCTGGGGCATGTGGGACCACAAGAAGAACGGCGGCCTTGAGGCCTGACTCACCCCAGCGCGTTCAACCGGTCCTTGAGCAGCGTCGCGCCGCCGGGCTGCGCCTCGATGAAGCCGCGCTCTTCCAGGTCTTTCATCACGCGGCTGACCATCTCGCGGGAGGCGCCCACCATCTTGGCCAGGTCCTGGCGAGAGATCTTGTCCTTGATGATCAGCTGGCCCTGGGCATCGGGCGTGGCGAAATCGAGGAGCGCGTGGGCCACGCGGCCGTACACGTCCAGCAGGGCCAGCGACTCGATCTTGCGGTCGGCGTGGCGCAGGCGCTTGACCAGGCCACGCATGACCACCAGCGACATCGAGGCGTTCTCGGTGAGGCAGCGGGCAAACTCGGTGCGGCCGAGCATCAGCACGTCGGTCTGCACCTCGGCGCGCACGGTGGCCGAGTGGGGCTCGTTGTCGATGATGCTCATCTCGCCCAGGTAGTCGCCCTGCGACAGGGTGGCCAGGATCACCTCGCGGCCGCGGCTGTCGGAGGTCATGACCCGGGCGCGCCCGGTGAGCAGGATGAACAGCGCGTCGGACTTGTGCCCCTGCTCGACCAGGGTCTCACCGCGCTTGAAGCGGCGCTTGATGACCGCACCGCTGATCACCTCGGCCTGCGTCACGGTGAGCAGCGAGAACAGGGGCACCCGGCGCAGGAGGTCCAGGTTGGACAGCATCGTCGACATAAAAAGCTTCTCCTCTCGATGTGGCATGCACTTTCACGGACCCGTGAAGACCTGGCGCACAGGGTGCGCTTGCACCGGCTCCGCAACGGGACATCCATCGGTTCTTACAATCGCCGTGATTGAATTTGGAGCGGCGTGCGGAGACCCCGAGCGGTTGATACTTGGCGCCCCATCCCCCAGCTTTCCCCAACAGCGCCCCGTGTAGCGGGCGCAAAACACAGGCTTTTACCATGTCCACCACCCAACACGCGAAAGTTCTGATTCTCGGCTCCGGGCCTGCAGGCTACACGGCAGCCGTCTATGCGGCGCGCGCCAACCTGAATCCGGTGCTGATCACCGGCATGGCCCAGGGCGGCCAGCTGATGACCACGACCGAGGTGGACAACTGGCCTGCCGACGTGCACGGTGTGCAGGGCCCCGAGCTGATGCAGCGCTTTCTGGAGCACGCAGAGCGCTTCAAGACCCAGGTGATCTTCGACCACATCAACAAGGTCGATTTCAGCCAGCGCCCCTTCACCCTCACGGGCGACAGCGGCACCTACACCTGCGACGCGCTGATCCTGGCCACGGGTGCATCGGCCAAGTACCTGGGCCTGCCGTCGGAAGAAGCCTTCATGGGCAAGGGCGTGTCCGGCTGCGCCACCTGCGACGGCTTCTTCTACCGCGAGCAGGACGTCTGCGTGGTCGGCGGCGGCAATACCGCTGTCGAAGAGGCGCTGTACCTCTCGAACATTGCCCGCAAGGTCACCCTGGTGCACCGCCGCGACAAGTTCAAGGCTGAGCCCATCCTGGTGGACAAGCTCAACGAGAAGGTCGCCGCCGGCAAGATCGAGCTCAAGCTCTTCAACACCCTGGACGAAGTGCTCGGCGACCAGACCGGCGTGACCGGCATCCGCATCAAGAGCACCAAGGACGGCAGCACCGAGGACATCCAGCTGCAGGGCTGCTTCATCGCCATCGGCCACGCGCCCAACACCGAGATCTTCCAGGGCCAGCTGCAGATGGAAAACGGCTACATCATCACCCAGGGCGGCCTCAAGGGGTTTGCCACGCAGACCAGCGTGCCGGGGGTGTTTGCCGCGGGCGACGTGCAGGACCATGTGTACCGCCAGGCCATCACCAGCGCCGGCACGGGCTGCATGGCCGCCCTCGACGCCCAGCGCTTCCTCGAACAGGAAGGCTGATCGGGCCCCCGCCTCCCGGCGGGGCTTTTTTGCCTGGATTGCGCGCCAGGCGACAGAAACCGGGCTTCAGGCTATAATCCGTGGCTTTGCTGAATTCAGCTACGCCTTCGCGCGGCAGTTCGGGCAGCAAAATCGGGTTACCGCCACCCTTTCTGGCGAGGTGAGGCCGCCAGCGAGCCCTCGGCAAGGATTGCCCAGGGCGCCCGCAAACGGCCGTTAAAAAGTATCGGAGTGTCCTCATGGCACGCGTCTGCGACGTAACGGGCAAGAAGCCCATGACGGGGAACAATGTTTCCCACGCCAACAACAAAACCAAGCGCCGGTTCCTGCCGAACCTGCAATACCGCCGTTTCTGGGTCGAGACCGAAAACCGCTGGGTTCGCCTGCGCGTTTCGAGCGCTGCCCTGCGTTTGATCGACAAGAACGGTATCGACTCGGTGCTCGCAGACCTGCGCGCACGTGGTCAAGCCTAAGGAGAAGCACCATGGCAAGCAAAGGCGGACGCGACAAGATCAAGCTGGAATCCACTGCGGGTACCGGTCACTTCTACACCACGACCAAGAACAAGAAGACGATGCCCGAGAAGATGCTGATCATGAAATTTGATCCCAAGGCTCGCAAGCACGTCGAGTACAAGGAAATCAAGCTGAAGTAATTCGGCTGGATCCCTAAAAAAAACCGCCCTTTTCAGGGCGGTTTTTTTATGGCCGCTTCGCCGCCTGCAACATGCGGTCTGGTGGTGGGCCCTGCCCCCTCGCCTCGCCTTGCTGCTGGCCGCTTATGCCGCCCTGCGCGCAGCAGGCTGCTCGGCCAGCTGCGCAGCCATCAAGGCGCCCAGCGTGCGGTAGCCCGCTTCCACCTGCGCCGTGAAGGGCATGCCGCAGCTTAGCCGCAAAAAATGTTCGTACCGCCCGGTGTTGGAGAACATGGGCCCCGGCGCAACGCGGATGCCGTTGTGCAGTGCGTCGTCATACAGCCGCGTGGACGATATGCCCTGCGGCAGCTCCAGCCACAGGCTCAGCCCGCCCGGAGGCAAACTCAGGCGGGTGCCCCCCGGAAAGTAGCGGGCCACGGCCCGGGCGGCCTGCTCGCGCTGGATGCGCAGTTGCGCACGCATGCGGCGCATGTGGCGCTCGTAGGCGGGCGAATCCACGCTGCGCGCAGCCAGCAGCTGCGACCAGGTCTGCATGTTGCGCGTGCGGGCGAACTTGATCATCTGCACACGGGCCTGCCAGCGCCCCGCGCTCATCCAGCCCTGGCGCAGGCCGGGCGCAAAGCTCTTGCTGAGCGATGCGCAATAGATCACCTGCCCTGCATCGCCCTGCCGGTCCCAGGCCTTGGCGGGCCGCAGCACGTGCGGCGACTCGACGAACTCCCGGTAGATATCGTCCTCGATGAGGGCCATGCCGTATTCCACGCACAGCGCCACCAGGCGCTCCTTGTGCGCATCGGGCATCACGCTGCCCTGCGGCATCTGCAGGTGGGGCACCACCACCACGCCCTTGAGCCGGGGCTCGTTGCGCGCGGCCAGCTCCAGGGCTTCGAGCGACATGCCGGTGTGCGGGCTGCAGGGGATCTCCAGCGCGCGCAGCCCCCGCACCTCGATGGCCTGCAGGATGCCGAAGAAGGTGGGCGATTCGACCGCGATCACGTCGCCCGGCTCGGCCACGGCATCCAGCGCCAGGTTCACCGCCTCGGAATTGCCCAGCGTTGCGCCGATGTCGCCCGGCGCAATGCACACACCGAAGGTCAGCGCATGCCGCGCCATGGCCTGCTGAAAGTCCGGGTGGGTGGTGGGCGCCGACGGGCCGTACACCAGGATGTCCGGTTGCTCGCGCAGCAGACCATGGGCCAGGCGGTTGAGCGCAGCGGAATCGAACAGGCTCGGCGCGGGCATGGCGCTGCCCAGGTCCAGCGGCAGCGGGCCTGCCCGGCGGGCTTTTTCGAGAAAGCCGGAAATGCGCTCGTTGATGCCTGCGAACACCCGCGGGTCGTGGGCCAAGGGCTCGTGCAGTTCGGGCTCGCGCGCACGGGGCAATGCCAGGTCCCCCGGCTCCCGCACGAAGTAGCCCACCCGCTCGCGTGCCTCGACGCAGCCGAGCGACTCGAGGTGGCGCAGCACCTGCAGCGCCGTGGTCAGGCTGACCTGGTGCCGCTGACACAACTCCCGCACCGACGGCATGCGCATGCCGGGCGTCAGGCTGCCGGCGGCGATGGCCTGTTCGTACAACGCCGCCAGTTGGCGGTAGAGCGGGGCATCCCGCGAATCGGTGGAAGGTGGCATGGCGGGTAAGGGGTGCTGCTGCCGAGCCGTGGCGCGGGCCATGCAGCCGTTCAGTGCATCGTGCCCGAGCCCTCTCTGCGAGAACAGATACAGGAAGGCGCGAACAGGACCATAACAGCATGTCGGCAATCGCTGCTGTTCTACCTGCTACGGCACAGCCGTGTACCTGTTCCGGTGGGGCTGATTTTTCTACGCTACAGCCTCACTGCCGCCACTTTCTTCAGGAGCACGCACCATGCCACAGCACCCCACTCCACTCGCCACACCATGCACCAGCCCAGCGGCCGCAGTCACCCTGGGCCTCACCCCCGGCCAGAGCCTGTGGCTGTGCCTGCCGCCCGGCAGCGTGCTGCACGCCACCCAGGGCGAGGTGTCGCTTCGGTTCGCGCCACGAGACTGCGGGCACGCGTTGCACACCCCGCCGCAGACGCGCCTGGGGGCGGGCGAACATCTGGCAGCCGGCGGGGCCACCCAGGCCGCCTGGGTGCAGGTGGCCAACGCCCTGCACTGCCGCGCAGAGATCCAGGTGATCGAACGCACGCCCGCACCCGGGCTTTGGCGCCAGGCGCGGCACCTGCTGCGCACAGCCCTGGCAGGCCGCGATGAAACGGCGCAGGACCACACCTTCGGCAACGTGCCCGCGCTGCGATAGCCGCCGGTCATCCCTCCCTCACGCATCGCTCAGCGCTTGTGGTGCGCGGCCAAAGAAAAAGGCCTTGCCGAATGGCAAGGCCTTGAGCACGGGGCACGGGCTGGGTCAGGCCTGTGCAGCACGCAGCCGCAGCGAGAACTCGCGCAGCGCGGCGATGCCGCTTTCTTCCGCGCGGCGGCACCAGGCCTGCAGGTCGGCCGTCAGTTGCTCGCGCGACTGCGACGTGTTGAGCCACAGCTGGCGCAGCTCTTCGCGCATGGTGACCATCTTGTCGAGCGCCGGGTGGGCAGCGCGCGCCTGGGCCAGCTGCGGCAGCGCCACGGCCGGCACCTTCTCGGCGTCGCGGTGCAGCCAGCGCTTGGCGGCGGTCAGTACGGAGACATCCGCCTGGCGGGCCTTGAGCGCCGCGATCTCTTCCTTGCAGGCCTGGCGCACGCCGCGGGCGTAGCCGGCCATCACCTCGTAGCGGTTGGCGATCAGGGCCTCCAGCGTCTTTTCATCGGCTACGGGCTTCACGTCGCCCAACTGCAGCTTGGGCGGCATCTTCTTCACGGTCGCCCAGCCCACTTTCTGCATCAGGCTGATGTAGACCCAGCCGATGTCGAATTCGTACGGCTTGACCGAGAACTTGGCCGACGTGGGATAGGTGTGGTGGTTGTTGTGCAGCTCTTCGCCGCCGATGATCACGCCCCAGGGCGAGAGGTTGGTGCTCGCGTCCTGCGCCTCGAAGTTGCGGTAGCCCCAGTAGTGGCCCACACCGTTGACCACACCGGCCGCCCAGAACGGGATCCACAGCATCTGCACGGCCCAGACGGCGGCGCCCACCGCGCCGAACAGCGCGAGGTTGAGCACCAGCATCAGGCCCACGCCCTGCCAGCCAAAGCGGGTGTAGACGTTGCGCTCCATCCAGTCATCGGGCGTGCCGTGGCCGAACTTCTTCATGGTCTCCAGGTTCTTCGACTCCGCACGGTACAGCTCGGCGCCGCGCCACATCACGGTATCGAGGCCGCGCGTCTGCGGGCTGTGCGGGTCGTCCACGGTTTCGCACTTGGCGTGGTGCTTGCGGTGGATGGCGACCCACTCCTTAGTCACCATGCCGGTGCCAAGCCACAGCCAGAAGCGAAAGAAGTGCGACGGGATCGCATGCAGGTCCACCGAGCGGTGTGCCTGCGAGCGGTGCAGGAAGATCGTCACGGCCGCGATGGTGATGTGCGTCGTCGCCAGCGTGTAGAGCACGATCTCCCACCAGGCCAGATCCCACAGCCCGTGGCCCAGCCAATCGATGGCCGCGTTCAGCACAGCCCAGTCGGGTAACAGCATATTCAAAAAAACCTTGTACAAAACACCCGGGCACCAGCGGCGGCGGGACTGTCAATTTTAAAGCGCGGACCCCATTCGGGACTGCAGGTTATCCACAGTAGCCAGAGTGACTTGGCCCCTGCGTCGCCTTCACGACAACGCCATGCAAGCCCTGTGCCAGAAAGGCTGCGCGACACGGCAAAACCGCAGCTCCCACGCCCGTTTCGTCACTTGCGCCGCACCGGCACGGCCTGCGTCGGCCCCTCGGTGGCACCGGCGCGGCCTGTGCCAGCGCCAGTGCCACCCTGGAACCGGCTTTACCGGTCCACCGCTGACGTCCCCATTGGGGAAAGACGCCCAGCGGCCCAGGGGGCTTACTTCCTCGTCCAGACCGCGGCGAAGAATCCGTCCGTCTGGTGCACATGGGGCCACAGGCGCAGATATCCAGTGCCGGACTCGCCGCCGCTGCACAGCTGCGCAGCGCCCTCGACCTTGAGCTGGGCCAGCAGCTCGCCCGCGTCCACCAGCACGAAGTCGGGGTGCGCGGCGCTGAAGGCCTCGGCGATGGCCTCGTTCTCCTGCGGCAGGATGCTGCAGGTGGCATACACCAACCGGCCGCCGGACTTGAGCAGCCGCGCGGCGCTGGCCAGGATGGCGGTCTGCTTGGCCACCAGTTCTTCCACGGCCTTGGGCGTCTGGCGCCACTTGAGGTCGGGGTTGCGGCGCAGCGTGCCCAGGCCCGAGCACGGCGCGTCGACCAGCACGCGGTCGATCTTGCCCGCCAGGCGCTTGACGCGGTCGTCGCGCTCGTGGGCAATGGCTGCGGGGTGGACGTTGGACAGTCCGCTGCGGGCCAGGCGGGGCTTCAAGGCATCGAGCCGGTGGCCCGACACGTCGAACGCATACAGGCGGCCGGTGCTGCGCATGCTGGCACCGATGGCCAGCGTCTTGCCGCCGGCACCGGCGCAAAAGTCCACCACCATCTCGCCGCGCTTGGCGTCGAGCAGCAGGGCCAGCAGCTGGGAGCCTTCGTCCTGCACCTCCACGGCGCCGCGGGTGAAGACATCCAGCTTGGTCAACGCCGGCTTGCCGTCGATGCGCAGGCCCCATGGCGAGTACGGCGTGGGCACGGCCTTGATGCCGGCCTTGGACAACTCCTTTTGCACATCGGCACGCTTGTCCTGCAGCGCGTTGACGCGCAGGTCCAGCGGCGCGGCGTTCGACAAACTCTCCACCAGCGGCCAGAAGCCCGTGCCCAGCTGGTCCTTCAGGGGCTGCACCAGCCATTCGGGCAGGTTGTGGCGGTGGCGCTCCATCAGCTCGTCCACCGTGACGGCGTCGCACTGGTCGAGCCAGTTCTTTTCCTGGTCGGTCAGTGCGCCGTTCAAAAAGTCGCGCGGGCCGTGAAAGCCCAGGATGGCCAGGCGCCGCTCCTTGGGGCCGGAGCCCGAGGGGGCCATGTGGTCGAACAGCAGCTTCTTGCGCAGCACGGTGTAGACCGTTTCGGCCAGGGTGGCCCGCTCGCGGGGCCCCAGGCCCCGGTTGTCACGGAAAAAGCGCGACACCACCGCGTCGGCGGGGTGTTCGAAGGTGAGGGTGAGTCGGACGAGTTCGGCGCAGGCGTCGAGAAGAACTTTGGGGTGCATCCCTCTATTGTCCCACCCTGGAACCCCCCCTGTATCGCGGCGGGGCGGCCCTTGCGCGGGGACCGCTGGCATTTGGCAGCGCCGGGTTCAAGCGCAAAGACGGTGCGCAGAGGCTGAAACAGGCACGCGCCAGGCCAGTGCCACCGTGGAACTGGCTTTGCCAGGCCACCGGTGGCGTCCCCCTGGGGGGAAGACGCGAAGCGTCTCAGGGGGGCTTATGCATCTACCTGGTGAAGATTGGATCGAACGCGTAGCGCTGAATCTCCTTGAGCGTGGGCGACTCGCCCGCCCACAGCGCCAGGGTGGGCCCGGGGATGCTCAGGTTGCGCTCCAGCGCGCGGCACAGGTGGTAGCGGCTGTCGTCGTCCAGGCCCGGCAACTCCACGAACAGCAGGTAAGCCCGGCGCTGGGCGTACTCGCGCAGGTTCTTGCGCACCAGCCAGCAGCGGGCCAGGGGGGCGCAGCGCGCCAGCTCGGCCTTGAGCTCGGCCAGCTCGAACTCGCTCAGGTCGTGGCGCGAGATCTGGCTGAAGAACGAGGTGCCCGACAGCTCCTCCCACGCCCGGTCCTCGGACTCCTGCGCGCGCTCCAGGCGCTTGCGCCACTGCTTGAAGGCGGCGGCGTCGTGCTCCTTGCCCAGGCGGGGGGTTTCCAGCTCGGCCAGCGCCGTGCGGGCGGCCCAGAAGCGGTCGCCGCTGGCGGTGTCCCACAGCCGGTGCAGCAGCGCCAGCTTGCCGTCGCGGTCGTCGTCGGCCAGGCAGGTGACCAGCCCGCGCAAGGCGGCCGGATGCTCGGGGCTGCGTTCCAGCGCGGTCTCGTACAGTGGGCGCACATTCGCACGCGGGTCCAGGTGGCGCTTGAGGCGCGCCAGTTCCACCAGCTCGGCCGCGCTGTTCTGGGCGGTGGACGCGCCCAGCGCCTCCGCGCGGGCGCGCACGCGCTCCAGCCAGGCGTGGTGCTGCTTCCATTCGGTGGCGTTGTCGCGGCACCACTCCTTGTCGAAATGCGCCACCCAGCGCTTGGCCTCGGGGCCCAGCAGGCCCAGCGCGTTGCCGCGCGACCAGTCGGGCACGGTGGGCGCGGCGTCCAGTGCCTCGATGCGGTCGCGCAGGCCCGGGTGGGTGTCGTCCACGCTGCTGATGCGCTTGAGCGCCTGGCGCATCGCGTCGTTGGCAAAGGCAGCGTCCGGCGGCTCGGCCAGGCGGCGTCGCATGCCGCGGTAGGGCCCCACGGGCAGCGGGTTGCCTGCGGCGCCGCACCAGTGTTGGCCCCAGAACTCTTCGTGCAGCCAGGCGCCGCGGATCTCGATCTCGGCCAGAGCCGCTGCCGTCACCTCGCGGCCCAGCAGGCGGCCGGCGATGCGGTCGGCCTCGTACTCGTCCTGGCGCGCCAGCGCGAAGGTCTTGGCCGAGAACCGCGGAAAATACCAGCGCATGAAGGCCTGCGTGGCCGCTGCGGCCGGGCCGCCGTCATCGGACAGGCTGTGGTTCAGGCGCATCCACGACAGGCGGGTGCGGTAGATCCAGGCGGCAAAGCGGCCATGGTCGCCGCGCAGGTGCCCGTATTCATGGGCCAGCACCGCCAGAAAACGCGGCCGGTCCAGCGCCATCAAGAGCGGCAGCCCGATAGTCAGGTGGTTGACGGCGCCGCCCAGCAGGCCAAAGCGGGGCACCTGCTGGATGCTGGCGTTGAACTCGCTGTCCAGCCGCACCGTGTGGATGGGCGGGCCCTTGATCTTGCGGCGGATGCGCTCGAGCGCCTCGAACAATTCCGGCGCCTCCAGCGCCGTGATCTCCACGCCGCCCGGGGGCTCGAGCCGCACCCACAGCGCCCGCAGACTCACCCACAGCAGGCCCACCGCCCCCAGCAGCAGCCACACCATGGCCAGCCGAAAGCGCCCGTGCAGGACCTGGGGCACCACCCACAGCACGATGCCGATGGCCAGCGCCAGGCAGCCCAGCACCCACGCATAGCCCAGCGCCGCAAAAGCGGCCACGCTGCGGCGGTAGGCGCGGCTGTTGTCGGCACTGGCATGCTCGCTCATGCGCACCAGGTGCACAAAATCTGCCTGATCCACGGGTGTCCCTCTCCCTCTGTATGGTTGCTTATTTTTCTGTGCCGGGCAGCCCGCTGGCAAACCCCGTGCCGGACGGGGGCCACCCCGCCGCCGCACAAAATGCTGAAGCTGGCACAACCCCGCATCCTAACGAACCACCCACCAATCACCAAGACACCAAGACGCACCCATGAACGACGACGACCTGCCCGAACTGATCAGCACCCCGCCCGGCCTGTACCGCCACTACAAGGGCATGCTCTACGAAGTGATCGACACCGTGCGCCACAGCGAGACCCTGGAGCCGATGACGCTGTACCGCGCGCTGTATGGCCGGCACGGCCTGTGGGTGCGGCCGGCCGCCATGTTCGAAGAGCCGGTGCTGGTGGACGGCGTGCTGCGACCCCGCTTTGTGAAGTGCGAAGAGGGATCGGTGCCGCCTGCATCCCATGGCTGATACGGCCCTGTGCACCGCCATGGCAGTGCATGGCCGTGTTTTCAGCGCAAAAATGGCCTCTACCGCTTGATAGACAAGCGATATCAGCTATTAAATCAATAGCAAACTGTCGGACGCGGCACCTACAGCCGCTGCACCAGCGCCCGCACGGCGCGGGGGTAGATCACGTGCTCCTGGGTGAGCACGCGGGCCGCCAGCGCGTCGGCCGTGTCGCCGGGCAGCACCGGCACCACGGCCTGGTCCAGGATGGGGCCGACGTCGAGCTCTGCAGTCACCTGGTGCACCGTGACACCCGCCACCTTGCAGCCTGCATCGATGGCGCGCTGGTGCGTATGCAGGCCGGTGAAGGCCGGCAGCAAGGACGGGTGGATGTTGATCAGCCGCCCCGCATACCGCTCCACGAAGCCGGGGGTCAGAATGCGCATGAAGCCTGCCAGCACCACCAATGCGGGCTCGTGCCGGTCGATCAGCGTGGCCAGCTCGGCATCGAAGGCCTCGCGGCTGGCAAAACCCTTGTGGTCCAGCGCCTCGGCGGCAATGCCCTGCTCGCGCGCAAAGGCCAGGCCGGCGGCCTCGGGTTTGTTGCTGACGACGGCCACCACGCGGGCGCCGTAGCGCTGCTGCCAGTTCTCTTGCTGCGCGGTGCGCACGATGGCCGCCATGTTGGAGCCGCCGCCTGAGATCAAAATGACGATGTTCTTGACGCTGTTCTTCATAAATTGCACCGGATTATCCCAGCCATGCCCTTCGACCCGACCACCCGCCCCCTGACCGCCGCCGAAGCCCGCGTGCTGGCCACCCTGATGGAGAAAGCCCGCACCGTGCCCGACAGCTACCCCATGTCGCTCAACGGCCTGGTCACCGGCTGCAACCAGAAGACCAGCCGCGACCCGGTGATGAACCTGAGCGACGCCGAGGCGCAGGAAGCGCTGGACTCGCTCAAGCTCCTGACGCTGGCGTTCGAGAGCAGCGGCAACCGCACCACGCGCTGGGAGCACAACTTTCAGCGCGGCGTGGGCGTGCCCGAGCAGTCGGCCGTGCTGCTGGGCCTGTTGGTGCTGCGCGGCCCCCAGACGGCGGGCGAGCTGCGCATCAATTCCGAGCGCTGGTACCGCTTTGCCGATATCTCGTCGGTCGAGGCCTTTCTGGACGAGCTGCAGGAGCGCAGTGCCGAAAAGGGCGGCCCGCTGGTCGTGCTGCTGCCGCGTGCCCCCGGTGCGCGCGAGCAGCGCTGGGCGCACCTGCTGTGCGGCCCGGTGGACAGCAGCGCCGCCGCGCCTGCCGCCAGCGGCAGCGGTGGTGGCAGTAGCGGTAGCCAGGCACCCGCCGCGCTGCAGGCCCGCGTGGACGCCCTCGAAGGCCAAGTGGCCGCCCTGCAGGCCACGGTGCAGCGGCTGTGCGCCGAGCTGGGCATGGCCGACGGAATGTCACCACCCGGACAGGACTAAAACGAACGACCGTGCTACAAATGCGGGATCACTTGGAGACAAACCGCATGGATCTCGCATTCACCCCTGAAGAACAGGCCTTCCGCGAAGACATTCGCGCCTGGGTACACGCCAATCTACCGAAAGAAATTTCGCACAAGGTGCACAACGCCCTGCGCCTGACCCGCGACGATCTGCAGGGCTGGGCCAAGATTTTGGGCAAGAAGGGCTGGCTGGGCTTCGGCTGGCCCAAGGAATTCGGCGGACCCGGCTGGACGGCGGTGCAAAAGCATTTGTTCGAAGAAGAGTGCGCGCTGGCCGGCGCACCGCGCATCATCCCCTTCGGCCCGGTGATGGTGGCCCCGGTGATCATGGCGTTTGGCAATGCCGAGCAGCAAAAGCGCTTTCTGCCGGGCATCGCCAGCGGCGAAGTGTGGTGGAGCCAGGGCTACAGCGAACCGGGCTCGGGCTCGGACCTGGCCTCGGTCAAGACCCGCGCCGAGCGCGTGGGCGACAAGTACATCGTCAACGGCCAGAAGACCTGGACGACGCTCGGCCAGTTCGGCGACTGGATGTTCAACCTGGTGCGCACCAGCACCGAAGGCAAGCCGCAGACCGGCATCTCCTTCCTGCTGCTGGACATGAAGTCCAAGGGCGTGACCGTGCGCCCCATCAAGCTGCTCGACGGCGAGTGCGAGGTCAACGAAGTGTTCTTCGACAACGTCGAAGTGCCCGCCGAGAACCTGATCGGCGAAGAGAACAAGGGCTGGACCTACGCCAAGCACCTGCTGTCCCACGAGCGCACCAACATCGCCGATGTGAACCGCAGCAAGCGCGAGCTGGAGCGCTTGAAGCGCATCGCCAAGGCCGAAGGCATGTGGGACGACCAGCGTTTCCGTGACCAGATCGCGCAGCTCGAAGTGGACATCGTGGCGCTGGAAATGCTGGTGCTGCGCGTGCTGTCGGCCGAAAAGTCGGGCAAGAACTCGCTCGACATCGCAGGCCTCTTGAAGATCCGCGGCAGCGAGATACAGCAGCGCTACGCCGAGCTGATGATGCTGGCCGCCGGCCCGTTCAGCCTGCCCTTCATCGAAGAAGCGATGGAAGCCGGCTGGCAAGGAAACTTCCCCGGCGGCGTCACCGCCAACGCGCCGCTAGCGTCCACCTACTTCAACCTGCGCAAGACCACGATCTACGGTGGTTCCAACGAAGTGCAGCGCAATATCGTGGCTCAGACCGTCCTCGGCTGAACCCAAGTTCCAGGAGACAAGAACATGGATTTCGATTTTTCTGACGACCAGGAACAACTGCGCGATGCCGTGCGCAAGTGGGTGGACAAGGGCTATACCTTCGAGCGCCGCCGCGCTGCCGTGGCCGCTGGCGGCTTCGACCGCGCCGCCTGGGGCGAGCTGGCCGAGCTGGGCCTGACGGCACTCACCGTGCCCGAGGCCCACGACGGCCTGGGCCAGAGCGCCATCGACGCCATGGTGGTGGCCGAGGAACTGGGCCGCGGCATGGTGCTCGAGCCCATCGCTCAGGCCTTCATCGCCAGCAGCGTGCTGTCGCAGTACGGCACGGCCGACGTGCAAGCCGCCTGGCTGCCCCGCGTGGCCAGTGGCGAGGCGCTGGTGGTGCTGGCCTACCAAGAGCGCAAGGCGCGCTACCGCCTGGATGTGTGCGAAGCCAAAGCGGCCCCAGCGCAATCGGGACATGCGCTGACAGCTACCAAAAGCATAGTGGCCGCCGGTGACCAGGCCGATGCCTTCATCGTGCCCGCGCAGCTGGACGGCAAGATCGCCCTCTTCCTGGTCGAGCGCTCCGCCGCTGGCGTGACCACGCGGGGCTACGTCACGCAGGACGGCAGCCGCGCAGCAGAATTGCAGCTGGCCAACGCACCCGCCACGCTCATCACCACCGACGGCCTGGCCGCGCTGGAGCTGGCGGTGGACACCGGCATCGCCGCCACCTGCGCCGAGGCCGTGGGCGTGATGGACAAGACGGTGGCGCTCACCGTCGAGTACATGAACCAGCGCAAGCAGTTCGGCGTGTTCATCGCCAGCTTCCAGGCGCTGCGCCACCGCGTGGCCGACATGAAGATGCAGCTCGAGCTCGCCCGCTCGATGAGCTACTACGCCAGCCTGAAACTCGGCGCGCCCGCCGCCGAGCGCCGCGCCGCCATGGCGCGCGCCAAGGTACAGCTGGGCCAGTCGATGCGTTTCGTCGGCCAGCAGTCGGTGCAGCTGCACGGCGGCATCGGCGTGACGGACGAATACATCGGCAGCCACTACTTCAAGAAGCTCACGCAGCTGGAGATGACGTTCGGCGACACCCTGCACCACCTGGGCGAAGTGTCGGCCCGCATGCAGGACACGGCGGGCGTGTTTGCCTGACGCAGGCGCGTAACACCCGCATGCCATGCTCGTGGATTCCCCGGTCCACGGGCATTTTCTATTTCTGGAGACCCTCCGATGAACACGCTTTTCCTGCCCCGCCGGTCCCTGCTGCTCGCCACGGCCGTGGCCGCCGGCCTGGCCCTGGCCGGCTGCGCCACCCGCAGCCCCAGCCTGGCCGAGGCCCCGCCCATCGTCTTCGTGCACGGCAACGGCGACACCGCCGCGCTGTGGCAGACCACCGCCTGGCGCTTCGAGTCCAACGGCTGGCCGCGCGAGCGCCTGCACGCCATCGACGTGCCCTACCCGCTCTCGCGCGATGACGACGCCAAGCCCCAGCCGGGTCGCACCTCCGCAGCCGAGCACATGGCCTACCTGAAGGCCGAGGTGGACAAGGTGATCAAGGCCACCGGCGCGCGCCAGGTCGTGCTGATGGGCAACTCGCGCGGCGGCAACGCGATCCGCAACTACATCTACAACGGCGGCGGCGATAAGACCGTGAGCCACGCCATCCTGGGCGGCACGCCCAACCACGGCGTGTGGGCGATCGCGGGCTTTCGCGAAGGCAACGAATTCTCGGGCACCGGCCCGTTCCTCAAGGCCCTGAACGCCCCCAAGAACGCCGCGGGCGACGAGGTGAGCGGCCCCGTGAAGTGGATGACCATCCGCTCGGACAACAACGACAAGTTCGCGCAGCCCGACGGCCTGTGGATCGGCCAGAAAGGCACGCCCACCAACGTCACCGCCGCAGGGCCCGAGCTCAAGGGCGCGACCAACGTGGTGATCCCGCGCATCGACCACCGCGAGACCTCATACTCGCCCGCCGCGTTCGAAGCCACCTACCGCTTCATCACCGGCAAGGCCCCGGCGCGCACCGACATCGCGGCCGAAAAATCCGTGGTGCTGAACGGCAAGATCACCGGCCTGGGCGTGGACTCGGCCGATGCGAAGACCGGCAACTTCAGCAACAACCTGCCCCTGCCCGGCGCGCAGCTCGAGGTGTACGCCACCGACTCGGCCACGGGCGCCCGCACCGGTGGCGCTCTGCTGAAGAAGACCGTGGGCACGGACGGCCGGTGGGGCCCGCTGACCACCCAGCCCGGCATGCCCCTGGAGTTCGTGATCTCCGCGCCCGGCTACGCCACGACCCACATCTACCGCAGCGGCTTTCCCCGCAGCAGCGAGCTGATCCACCTGCGCCCCGAACGCATCGCCGACGCGGACAAAACCGCCGATGCCATCGTCACCCTGACCCGCCCCCGCGGCTACCTGGACCCTGCACGCGACAAGATGCTGTTGGACGGCGCCCCGCCCGCCGGCGTGCCGGCCGGTGCCGGCGCCGCGTCGGCCAAGATCAAGCCCGCGGGCGGGCAGCGCCCCATCGCCGCCGAGTTCAACGGCGAGCGTGTAGTGGGCCAGACCTGGCCTGCAGCCCAGGGGCATGTGGTGATGCTGGAGATCAGCCAGTAACGCCCGGCCTTCGTCGGCAGCGCAAGGCAAGCGCGCAATAAAAAACCCCACAGGGTGCACCTGTGGGGTTTTTTGCATTCGGTCGGCCCAGGGGCCGGGCCAAGGCTCAGTGCCGATGCCCCTCGTGGCTTGCGCTCTGCTTGAGGCTCTCGACGATGTTCACCGTGATGCCATTGGGCAGCACCATGTCCGATGGCTTCATGCCCGCCTTGCAGTCCCCCACGCGGCGCCCGCTGAACTGGGTCACTCCCGGCGCGTTGTTGGCGACGGGCTTTGAATAGGCCACTTCAAAGTCGCCCTGGTAGGACTGCTGAAAGTCACCGCTGAGCCGAATGCGCGCGGTGACCCGGTTGTCGTGCACGAAACACACGGTCTGCACAGTGAACTGGCCGCCCTCCTTCTTGACCGCAGTCTCGTGGCAATGCTCCTGGCCAGGCACCACGGCGAGCATGGTCACGGCATCCACGTCGTTCGTCGTGCACTGCAGAACCTTCTGCTGGCGCATGACGGACTGGCCGGCCCCGATGATCGACACCTCCCACAAACCGGGCTTGCGCACCGGCAGGGCATCGGCATGGGCGAGCGGCACCACGACGACGCCGAACGACAGTGACACAGCCGCAACGGCCAACGCGATTTTTTTCATGGATCGAGACAAGTGGAGTGCCAAAGCCCCACGCAGGGACCCTGGCACGGTTCGGAAGTGCACCAGTGCACTTCGGATCGAGGGCTTCGGCTGCGTCAGCCGCCGAATCTGCGCCGGTGCACCCAGGCCATCAGTGCCAGCAGAGCCGACAGGATGATCATGCCCCACTCGGACAAGGTGGGGATGGACGCAGGGCCTGCCGCCATGGCCGGTGCGAACCGGAACACTGCGGTGCAGTCCGCCGCCACGGCGGGCACGGTGTAGGTGGTGAAACCCGCGTTGAAGCTGCCGCCCGTGCAGGTGCTGGAGGCGTCCAGCGCCGCACGCATGCCGGCACCGGGAGCGAGCGTGAACACGGCGCTGGCGCCGGGCATCACGGACTGGGACGCCGGCGACACCGTGCCGGTGCCCGACAGCACCGATCCGGTCACCACCGGGTTGGGCACGAACGCGAAAGCTGCGGAGCAAGCGCCTGCCACGGCGGGGATGGTGTAGACCGTGGTGTCGGCATTGAAGCTGCCGCCCGTGCAGGTGCTGCCGGCCGCCAGGGTGGCGCGCTGCCCGGCCCCTGGCGTGAGGGTGATCACCGCCGTGCCGCCCACGGCCACCGACTGCGACGCAGGGCTGACCACGCCGCTGCCCGAGGCCACCGATGCCGTGACCGCCACCGGACCGATGAACACGAAGTTCACCGAGCAGTTGGCCGCCACCGGAGCGATGGTGTAAGTCGTGCCGGACCAGGTACCTGCAGGGCAGGTGCCGGTGGGCGTGCCGCGGCTGTAGCCGGTGGTGGGCGTGACCACGTAGGCGGCAGAGCCGCCGATCACCACCGTCTTGGGCGCGTTGGGCGTGATGGAGCCTCCGGTGCCGACGGTGGGCGTGACCGTGGCCACGCCGGCATTCACAAAGCTGAAGTTGACCGTGCAGTTTTGCGCGATGGCGTTGGTGGTGTAGGTGCTGCCCACCAGAGCGCCACCGGTCTGCGTGCCGCCGGCTGCGCAGTTGTCGGTGATGACGGGGGCGTAGCCCGCGTTGGGCGTCACGGTGAACGACGTGGTGCCGCCCGGTGCCACGGGCTGCGTGACGGCAGGGCTGACCGAGCCGTTGGCGCCCACCACGGGCGTCACGTCCAGGGGCACCGTGAAGTTGGCCGTCACGGTCTTGGAAGCATCCATGGACACGGTGCAGCTGGTGGCTGTGCCGGAGCAGCCACCGCCGCTCCAGCCCGAGAAGATCGATCCGGAGGGCGCGGTGGCGTACAGGATGACCTGCGAGCCGCCCGGCGCGTCGGTGGTGCAGGTGGCGCCGCAGGTGATGCCCGAAGGCACCGACGTCACCGTGCCCGTGCCGATCTTGTTGACCGCGAGATTGAACAAGCCCAGGCCCACGGGGTCGGAGTCGGTGGCGGTGTTGTTGGAGCTCTCGCGGTCCTTCACGCTCACCGGCGCGGTCACGGCCGCGGTGTGCAGGATGGTGCCGGCGCCGCTGCCTGCCGGGTCGGCCTGCGCGGAAATCGTGTACGTGAGGGTGCCACCCACCGGCACCGGGTCCGGCAGGATCTGGCTCACCGCGCCGGTGCCCGAAGGCACCGGGCAGACCGCGCCCCCGCTGGCTGCGCAGGTCCAGGTGATGTTGGTCAACGACGAGGGAGCGGACTCCTGGATGGTCGTGCCCGCCGGCACCGCCGTGGGGCCCAGGTTGGTCACGGACATGGTGTACGTGAGGGCCTGGCCCCAGATCACTGCACTTTGCCCATCAGACAGGCTCACGCTCAGGTCGACCAGGGGGTCCGTCGTGATCTGGCTTTGCACCAGCGGCCCCAGCAAGGGCGAGATGGCATCGCCCACGATGGAGTAGTTGCCGTGGTTGATGGGGCCCGTGGTGGTACCTGGTGTGATGAACGATAGAGGGATCGTTCCGCTGCTGCCTGGGTTGAGCGTTCCGACCGGGCACGACACGGTGTCGATCTGGTTGCCTGCCGCCCCGGAGGTATTGACCGTGCAGGAGCCCGGCACGCTGGCCGGGTCCACACGCAGGTTCTTGGGAGTTCCGGCCGTGTTGTCTTGCGGAGACACGATGGTCACCACCGTGCTCGTCAGCGGCACGTCACCCTGGTTCGAATAGGAGTACGTGTACGCCACGCTGCTGCCGGCGGCTGCGTATTCAGGCGCATCGGCCTTGATGCCAGGACCGGGCAGATTGGTGAGCCCTGCACCGGAATCCACATAGATGTGGCCGGAGTGCCCGCTCTGGCTACAGCCCGCGGCGATCACCGTGACCTTGATCTGGTCACCCACATCGAGCACACCCGCACCTGGCGCGATGTCGATGGTCTGCCAGTTGGTGTACTGAAAGCCGCCCACCGTCTGCCACGGCACGCCCGACTGGCCGGAGAAGTTGAAGGTGTAGAACAGCTGCTTGTTCTTGGTGATGTTGTACACCTCGACAAAGAAGTACGGTTGCTCCTGCCCCGAATGCCCGGGGTTCTGCAGCACGGGCGCAATCGCAAAACGCACATGCGCCTTGCCGTCGGACGGGTCCACGTCGCCCAGCGTCATCACGGCCGTCTGGTCGATGGACGCAGCGCGGTTCTGGGCACCCAGGTAGTTGACGCGCGCGCTCTTGGCGCCGTACAGCGGAAAGCGCACCTGCCCATTGACGTTGGTGTCGGAGCCATTGCCCACCGCATCGGTGGGAGCGGGCGTGGAAGTCGTGTTGGTCGTGAGCCCGAGATCACTTTCGGTGTCCGGCGGAAAGTTGGCCAGGGGAATGCCGGTACTGGGCACACGCAGGTGCCGGACGTTCCAGTTGGCCAGGTCGTTCTCGAAGCCGCCGTTCACGAAGGCCGCACGCGCGGAACCTGCCGTGGCCGCCAGCACCAGCAAACCCAGCAGCAACACGCCCAAGTGGCGCAGGAACCTGGCAGGCCCTTCGCGCGTCCCCGCAGGAAAATTTTCGGTGATCAATTTGCCATCTCCTCTGTGAACCAGTCTCTGTTGTCAAAACCTGCGGGCCGAGTCCGGCCCAGGCTGCGCCCTGCCTTGCGGCATGCACAACCAAAAAATGGGGGGGGGGAAAGGCGGTCGTTCGGAGCGTTCAGCGCCTCGTCAACCGGCCTGCGTGTGGTGGGTCAATTCATGTGGCGAACACGAGCCCTTTTCCAAAGACTGCGCGCACCGGCAATGCCAGGCCGGTGTCGTCCATCGTTTTGCGCCGCAGGCGCGTCAGGGCCGACTCGATGCGATGAAAGTCGTCGTCCAGATTGCGCCCGCCCACGGCCTGCACCAGCAGCTGCTTGCTCACCAGCACGCCAGGGCTCTCCAGCAGGCACGACAGCAGTTCCAGCTCTCTCGTGGTCAGGGCCACCACCTGCTGGTTGGGTGCGCGCAGCGTGGCTGCCGAGGCATCGAGCTGCCACGGCACGGCGGCTGAGGCGTCTCCCATGCCCTGTCCCTGCAGCCGCCTGTTACGCAGCTGCGAGCGGATACCGGCCACCAACTCCTGCATGTCGACGGGCTTGACGAAATACTGCAGGGCACCGGCCTCGAGCCCCGCGATGCGGCTGTCGAGATCAGCGCGGGCTGTCATGAGCACCGTGGACACGCCTTGGGCGGCCAGCCGCGCGAGCAGGCTCAGACCGTCTTCACCGGGCAGGCCGATGTCCACCACCACCAGGTCAGCGTGCTGGCGCAGCAGCTGTACGTAGAAGTCTTCGGCCGACTCGGCGCCCCACGCGCGAAAACCCGAGCGCGCAAGATAGCTGCACACATTGCTGCGGATGTCCTCGTCGTCTTCGACGACTGCGATCGTGGCTTCGGCAGACATGGAAAAAATGGGGGCTTCGCGGGTTGGAAACAGTTGGATACGTACTATTGTCGCAGTGCGTTTTGCACCGAGCCATGCACAAGAACTCACGAATACTCACGATGAACGCGTCCCTCAGAACATGGCCACGCGCTGCCCATTGGCTGGGCCCACGGTTGCTGGTAGGGCTGCTTGTTTTCATGGCGTTGTTTTCACACGCCAACGCACTGCAGCCTGCTGCTCGCTGGCAGTTGGGGTGGGACGTTCCGATGGACCGGCTGGATGATCCGGACCGCCGGCTGGGCCCCGACGATGTGGCGACGGCCGGCGCGGCCGAGGGTGTCTCGCGCTTGCGCCATTCGCTCAGCGCTGGCTACCTGAACCACCCCGTGTGGTTGCGCTTTGACGTACCGGCGCTGCCGCCGGACGCTGCCTACGGGGCCTTGTGGCTGCTGGCGCAGCCCACCTACCTGGACTCCATCACGCTGTACCAGCGCAGCGCCACCGGGGACTGGTCCGCGCAGATCAGCGGCGACCATGTGCCCTCCCTGCAGAAATCGGGCGTGCGCCAACACCTGTTCCGCCTGACGCCCGGTGCCACCGCGATCATCCGCATCGAAACCACGAGCGCCATGCAATGGCAGGGCATCGTATTGGGCACGCAGGCCCTGGCGACCGCCGTGGCAGGCTCGGAACGTGCCATGGGGCTCTTCTTCGGCGCCATGGCCGCGCTGCTGCTGGGCATATGGGCTGGTGCGGCCGTCTTTCGGACCCACACGCTGTGGGCCCTCGCCGTACTCGGCACCGTGAGCTTCGTCCACATCCTGAATGTGCGCGGGTACGCCAGCCTCTGGGCACCGCCGTCCCTCACGCAGTTGGCGAGCCACGCCGTCGGGATCGGTGCCTTCCTGCTCGCCGCCACGCTGGCTTGGCAGATCCGGCAGCAGCTGTCGCGCACCAGCCGCTACCGCCGCACGGACCAGGTGCTCATCGGACTGGTCGCGCTCAATCTGGCAGGAACGCTCAGTGTTCCTCTGGGGTTCTATGGGTCCGTGGCCTGGCTCAATCTGCTGTCGCTGATCACCAGCGATGTGATAGCGATCGCCCTGTGCCTGCTCGCGCTGCAAAGGCGCGAGCGGCGGGCGCTGCACACCCTGCTCCTTGCAGCCTACGGCCTTCATGCGGTGGCGGGTGTGCCCATCACCATCATCCAGACCGGCGCCTTGCACTGGAACATCGACGCCACCGCCCTGTGGCAGCTGGAGGTCATCATCTTCACCGCATTGATCGCCTGCGCGGTGTTCGTGGGGCTGGTGGTGCGCTACCGCGATATCCAGCGCGTCAAGGACCTGGCGATCGCGCGGCTCGCGCAGTCCGAGCAGTCGCTGGAAGAGCGCATCGAACAGCGGACCTCGGAGCTGTCGCAGGCCCAGATCGCACTGGGGCAGGCGCTGCGCAACGAGCGGGAGCTGCGGCTCGAACAGCGGCAGTTCTTCCACATGATCAGCCACGAGTTCAGGACGCCTTTGGCCGTGGTGGACAGCGCTGCGGCCGAGCAGCAGGCCTTCCCCTCGCCCGATCTGACCGCTCAGAAGGACCGCGCGGCCCAGATCCGCCGTGCGTGCAGGCGCCTGGTCTCTCTGGTGGACAGCTGCCTCATCAGCGAGCGCCTGGACACGGCGGGATTCTCGCTGCAGGCCGCCCCCGTGCGCATCGCCGATCTGCTGGAACACGCGGCCCAACTGGTGCACTGGTCTCCACGCCACCACCTGCGCCTCTTCACCGACGCGGCGCCGCAGGAGTGGGTGTGTGATGAAACGCTGGTGCGGATTGCGCTGTCGAACCTGGTGGACAACGCGGTCAAGTACGCCGCCGCCGGAGAGATCTTCATCGCAGCCCGCAAGGCCGATTCTGGCCTGCTGGAGATTTCGGTGGCCGACGAAGGCTCGGGCATGTCGCTGGAGGTGATGAACCGCATCTTCGAGCGGTTCGAGCGCGGTGACCGCACCGACCAGAGCAAGGGCTTTGGCCTGGGCCTGTGGGTGACCCGCCGCATCGCGCGGTTGCATGGTGGCGACATCACGGTGGAGTCACGCCCGGGAGAGGGGGCGTGCTTCACGCTGACGCTGGGCGCGCAGCGCGTGGGGCGAACGCCTCCCAGTGACGGGTGACGTAACGACGGCGCCGCGCCTGCAAGGCACACCAAGTCAGGAGTAGTGCCAAGCAACCGAGCACGGCGCAAGCCAGCGGTTTTGGATGCGCCAGTGCCTGGTTGCGAATCCTGGATAATCCCTTCTTTGCCCTCCTACTTACCCGGGCTTCCAGAGCCCTCCAGACTGCGCGGCGGTCTGGCGCAACCTTTATGCACTTATGAGCGCTACAGCGAACGACCCCAACCTCAAGCACCTGACCAAAGCCCGCGAGCAGATCGCCAAGGGCGATCTGAAGAACGCTGCACTGACGCTCAACAAGGCCAACGCAGCGTGGCCTCAGGATGCGCGCGTGTACATGCTCGGTGGGCTGCTTGCAGAAAAAGCGGGCAATGTGCCAGGCGCTTTCGATGCGCTGCGCAAGGCTGTGGCGATGGCACCCGCCTGGGGGCCCGGACTGCTGGAACTTGCATTGTTGTTGGCGCGCCAGAATCAGTTTCAGGAAGCTGTGGAAACGGCTGAAAAAGTGGCCGCTATCGAGCCCCACAACCTGCAGGTGCTAGCGGGTGTGGTGGACATTGCCCACCGTTCGGGCAACCTGGATATGGCAGTGCGCCACCTTCGCCGTGGTCTGGATTTGGTGCCTGGAGATATCGCTTTGCACCGTCTGCTGGCGCGCGACCTGAGCGAACTGGGTCAGCACGAAGAGTCCACTTCGCTGTGGACCGTCCTTGTGGAACACAACCCCGAAGACCGGCAAGCTTTGGTGGGTCGCGTGCAAGCACGCATCGCCGCAGGTCAGCATGCCGAAGCGCAGAAAGACACGAAGGCGCTGTTGACGCTGGCTCCCGAAAATCAGGTATACCAATACTACGATCAGATTGCACGGGGCGAGACGCCTGCCGAATACCCCGCCGATCTCACCCGTCCACTGTTCGACGGCATGGCCGAGTTCTATGACATGCACATGGTCCGCGGTCTGAACTACCAGTTGCCCAAGCAGGTGTCGGACCAGATTCTGGCGCGCCATCCTGACAAAAAGATCAACGTGCTGGATCTGGGATGCGGCACCGGTTTGCTGGGCGTTTGCCTTGGTCGCCTGGATGGCGCGCTCGTGGGGGTGGATCTGTCGCTCAAGATGATCGAGCAGGCGGGGCGACACAACGTCTATGACCGCTTTCATACGGTCAACCTGCATGACGCACTGCGCCAGACGCCCGACAGCCTGTACCAGGTGATCGCTGCGCTGGATGTTTTCATCTATGCGGGGGACATCAGCCAAGCTGTTCCCAACGCATTCCGGGTGCTCGCTGACGAGGGAGAACTGATCTTTTCGTGCGAACTGGCTGACGAAGCTGGCCCTGACCTGGCCCTGCTGCCCAGCGGGCGTTATGCGCACAAACGCAGCCACGTGGAAGCCCTGTGCAAGTCAGCAGGTTTTACCAGGATTGAGATCGAAGAAACCGTGCTACGCCATGAAAACCAGCAGCCTGTGGCGGGTTTCATCGTCACTGCTTACAAATCGACATAGCGCGAGGCGGCCCGCCATCCGGACGGGCCGTCCGGTGGTCTCGCCTACCCCAGCAGCCGAGACGACTTCGGCACATGCGCCATCAGAAACTCCATCTGGTCGGCCAGGATGCGCCGGTTGCGCAGGATGAAGTCTTCCCACAGGCTGGGGATGTAGGGCGCGTACAGCAGCGGCATGTGGGCCTGCTCGGGGGTGCGCGGGCCCTTGCGGTGGTTGCAGGGGCGGCAGGCCGTGACCACGTTCATCCAGTGGTCCTGCCCGTTGCGGGCAAAGGGCACGATGTGTTCGCGCGTGAGGTCTTCTTCGTGGAAATGGCCGCCGCAGTAGGCGCAGACATTGCGGTCGCGGGCGAAGAGCTTGCTGTTGGTGAGGCTCGGTTTCAGGTCGAACGGGTTGATGCCCGGCACTCCCTTGGTCCCGATGATGCTGTTCACCGCGATCACCGACTGCTCGCCGGTGACAGCGTTGTACCCACCGCGGAACCGGGCGATGTGGGCGCCTGATTCCCAGCGCACCTCATCGGCGGCGTAGTGGATGACCGCCTGTTCGAGCGAAATCCATGATTGGGGCAGCCCTTGGGCCGACAGCTTCAAGACCTTCAAAACACGCCTCCTGGAACAAGAATGATCACAAGGAATGGGAACGCGGATGTCTCGCGGGCCACCCTGCTCTGGAAGGCCCCTCGGTCACAATATACTCCGTTTTGATGACAAATTGGCGTCCTGCGCTTGATGGATATGCGCGTGCTGCTATCAAAAAGATAACAAACCAATGAAGATCTTTCGCGGATTCCACCACCGGGGCATCGCCAGCGCCTGTGCGCTGACCATCGGCAACTTCGACGGAGTGCACCGGGGCCACCAGGCCATGCTGGCCCTGCTGAACAGCGAGGCTGCGCACCGCGGGGTCGAAAGCTGCGTGCTGACCTTCGAACCCCACCCGCGCGACTACTTCGCCGGGGCACACAACAAGCCCGAACTGGCGCCAGCCCGCATCGGCACGCTGCGCGACAAGCTCACCGAGCTGGCGCGCTGCGGCGTGCAGCAGACCGTGGTGCTGCCGTTCGACGCGCGGCTGGCCGCCCAGTCGCCGGCCGAGTTCATCGACGAGGTGCTGATGCGCGGCCTGAACGCGCGCTATGTGCTGGTGGGCGACGACTTCCGTTTCGGCCGCCAGCGCGCGGGCGACTATGCCATGCTGGACGCCGCCGGCCAAGCCCGGGGCTTCGACGTGGCACGCATGAACAGCTACGAGGTGCATGGCCTTCGGGTGTCGAGCTCGGCCGTGCGCGATGCGCTGGGCCGGGGCGACATGGAAGCCGCGGCGCGCCTGCTGGGGCGGCCCTACACCATCTCGGGCCACGTGGTGCATGGCCGCAAGCTCGGGCGCGAGCTGGGCGCCACCGGCGCGGGGGCCGGCGACGGCTTTCGCACGCTGAACCTGCGCTTTGCCCACTGGAAGCCGGCTGCCAGCGGCATCTTCGCGGTGCTGGTGCATGGCCTGGGCGATGTGCCTCTGCCCGGCGTGGCCAACCTGGGCGTGCGCCCCTCGCTGGACCCGAACGACGTCAACGGCGGGCGCGTGCTGCTCGAAACCCACTGCCTGCAATGGCCCGCCGATCTGGGCCCCGAGGGGGCGTACGGTAAAATCGTGCGGGTGGAACTACTGGACAAACTGCACGACGAGCTCAAGTACGACAGCCTGGACGCCCTGACAACGGGCATCGCCAAGGACTGCGACGATGCGCGCGCCTACTTTGCGACGGCCGCCATCGCGTCGCACACCGAGACCCGGCGCCAAACCACGCGCGACCGAATTTGAGGGGGCTGCTTACCGCAGCGCCCGCCTGAGCGGGCACACACATCCCTTTCGCGCACCCCCTCTCCCCTTCCGGGCACGCCCCGGAATGCTCAGTTTTTAAGGTCCCCTCATGTCCGACGACAACGTCACCTCCGCACCTGCTTCGGCATCCGCGTCCGCCGCCCCCGCCACGGACTACCGCAGCACCCTGAACCTGCCCGACACCCCCTTCCCCATGCGTGGCGACCTGCCCAAGCGCGAGCCGGGCTGGGTCAAGGAGTGGGACGACAAAGGCATCTACAAGCGCCTGCGCGATGCCCGCCGGGGCGCGCCCAAGTTCATCCTGCACGACGGCCCGCCCTACGCCAACGGCCAGATCCATATGGGCCACGCGGTCAACAAGATCCTGAAGGACATGATCACCAAGGCGCGCCAGCTCGAAGGCTTCGACGCGCTGTACGTGCCCGGCTGGGACTGCCACGGCCTGCCGATCGAGAACGCCATCGAGAAGAAGCACGGCCGCAATCTCAGCCGCGACGACATGCAGGCCAAGAGCCGCGCGTTCGCCACCGAGCAGATCGCGCAGCAGATGGGCGACTTCCAGCGCCTGGGCGTGCTCGGCGAATGGGACAACCCCTACAAGACCATGAACTTCGCCAATGAGGCGGGCGAGATCCGTGCGTTCAAGCGCGTGATGGAGCGCGGCTTCGTGTACCGGGGCCTCAAGCCCGTGTACTGGTGCTTCGACTGCGGCAGCTCGCTGGCCGAGTTCGAGATCGAATACGCCGACAAGAAGAGCACCACGCTGGATGTGGCCTTCAAGGCGCACGAGCCTGCGAAGCTGGCCGCCGCCTTCGGCGTGCCCGCGCTCGCCAAGGACGCCTTCGTGGTGATCTGGACCACCACCGCGTGGACCATCCCCGCCAACCAGGCGCTGAACCTGAACCCCGAGATCAGCTACGCGCTGGTCGATGCCGGCGAGCGCCTGCTGCTGGTGGCCGAACCGCTGGTGGCCTCGTGCCTGGAGCGCTACGGCCTCACCGGCCAGGTGCTGGCCACCACCCTGGGCAAGAACCTGGGCGGCCTCGAATTCGAACACCCGCTGTACGACGTGGCCAGCGAGGACGGCAGCTACGGCTACCGCCGCCTGTCGCCCGTGTACCTGGCCGACTACGCCACGGCCGACGACGGTACGGGTATCGTGCACTCCTCGCCCGCCTACGGGCTGGAGGATTTCAACTCCTGCGTGTCCCACGGTCTGGCGCTGGACGACATCCTTAACCCGGTGCAGGGCAACGGCACCTATGCGCCGGACTTCCCGCTGTTCGGCGGCCAGCACATCTGGAAGGCCGTGCCCGTGGTCATCGAGGCGCTGCGCAATGCCGGCCGCCTGATGGCCACCAAGGAGATCACCCACAGCTACCCGCACTGCTGGCGCCACAAGACGCCGGTGATCTACCGCGCCGCGGCGCAGTGGTTCATCCGCATGGACGAAGGCGAAGGCGTGTTCACCAAGGCCGGCGAAAAGCCCGCCAAGACGCTGCGCCAGATCGCGCTGGACGCCATCGAGCACACCAGCTTCTACCCCGAGAACGGCAAGACCCGCCTGCACGACATGATCGCCAACCGGCCCGACTGGTGCATCTCGCGCCAGCGCAGCTGGGGCGTGCCCATCCCGTTCTTTTTGCACAAGGACTCGGGCGAGCTGCACCCACGCACCATGGAAATCATGGACCAGGCCGCCGCCATCGTGGAAAAGGGCGGCATCGAGGCCTGGAGCCGCGTGACGCCCGAGGAGATCCTGGGCGCCGAGGACGCGGTCTGCTACACCAAGAGCACCGACATCCTGGAGGTGTGGTTCGACTCCGGCTCCACGTTCTTCCACGTGCTGCGCGGCACCCACCCCAACGTGCACCACGACACCGGCCCCGAGGCCGACCTGTACCTGGAAGGCCACGACCAGCACCGCGGCTGGTTCCACAGCTCGCTGCTGCTGGCATCGGCGCTCGAAGGCCGCGCGCCCTACCGCGGCCTGCTGACCCACGGCTTCACCGTGGACAGCCAGGGCCGCAAGATGAGCAAGTCGCTGGGCAACGGCATCGATCCGCAGGAAATCAACAAGAAGCTGGGCGCAGAAATCATCCGCCTGTGGGTGGCCGCCAGCGACTACTCGGGCGACATCGCGGGCGACGAGAAGATCCTGGCGCGCGTGGTGGACGCCTACCGCCGCATCCGCAACACGCTGCGCTTTTTGCTGGCCAATGTGAGCGACTTCGACCCCGCAACAGACGCTGTGCCGTTCGACCAGATGCTGGAGATCGACCGCTACGCGCTGACGCGCGCGGCCGAGTTCCAGGCCACGGTGCTCGCGCACTACAAGGTCTACGAGTTCCACCCCGTGGTGGCCAAGCTGCAGTTGTACTGCTCGGAAGACCTGGGCGGCTTCTACCTGGATGTGCTGAAAGACCGGCTGTACACCACCGCACCCAAGAGCCTGGCGCGCCGCAGCGCCCAGACCGCGCTGTACCACATCACCCACGGCATGCTGCGCTGGATGGCGCCGTTCCTGTCGTTCACCGCCGAAGAGGCGTGGAAGGTGTTCGGCTCGTCCGACTCCATCTTCCTCGAAACCTACGGCTCGATCGCAGGGGCCGACGAAGGCCTGCTGGCCAAGTGGAGCCGCCTGCGCGAGATCCGCGACGTGGTGAACAAGGAGATCGAGGCACTGCGCGCCGGCGGCCAGGTGGGCTCGTCCCTGCAGGCCAAAGTGGTGCTGACCGCAGCGCCCGAAGACCATGCGCTGCTGGCCAGCCTGGGCGATGACCTCAAGTTCGTGTTCATCACATCTGCTATCGAATTGGTAGCTGGTAGCGCATTGCAGATCAGCGTGAGCGCCAGTTCTGATACGAAATGCGAGCGCTGCTGGCACTACCGCAGCGACGTGGGCCAGGATGCCGCGCACCCCACCATCTGCGGGCGTTGCACCAGCAACCTGTACGGTGCTGGCGAAAGCCGGGGGCACGCGTGATGGCGCGCGGCAACAGCTCACTCTCCGGCCGCTCCGGCGCCAGCATGTGGCCCTGGCTCGTCTGGGCCGTGGTCCTGCTGGTGGCCGACCAGTTGACCAAGACCTTCATCCTGGACAACTACCGGCTCGGCGACTCCACCTTCGTCACCGGCTTCTTCAACATCGTGCGGGCCCACAACACCGGGGCGGCGTTCTCGTTCCTCGCGAATGCGGGCGGCTGGCAGCGCTGGTTGTTCACCGCCATCGGCGTGGTGGCCACGATCTTCATCGTGTGGCAGCTGCGCGCGCACCCGGGGCAAAAGCTGTTTTGCTTCTCGCTGGCCAGCATCCTCGGCGGCGCCGTGGGCAACGTGGTGGACCGGTTGATGCACGGCTACGTGGTGGACTTCCTGGACTTCCACTGGGACTTCCTCTCGGGCATCTTCCCGGGCGGGCACTTTCCGGCGTTCAACCTGGCCGATACGGCCATCAGCATCGGGGCGGCTTGCCTGATCCTCGATGAACTGCTGCGGGTCAAGCGGTCCAAATAGCCGCTGGGCGGCTGCCCTGCACTGCATTCCCTGAACGGCCCCATCGAGGGCCGTTTTTCATGCCGGCCCCGAGCCCGGTCATACCGCCGTCACACGGCCTCGTTCCAATGTAAACGTTTACATAGCAACGAGGTTCCATGAGCATCCAGGACGTGGCCCGCCAGGCGGGCGTGTCGGTCGCCACCGTGTCGCGGGTCTTCAACCTGCCCGACAAGGTGACGCCGGCCACGCGCGAGCATGTGGAGCAGGTGGCCCAGGCCCTGGGCTACCTGCCCAATGCCAGCGCGCGCACCCTGCGCACCCAGCGCAGCCGCGTGATCGGCGTGGTGCTGCCCACCCTGCTCAACCCCGTGTTCGCCGAATGCCTGCAGGGCCTGGCGCAGGCCGCCGTCGCTGCCGGCTACGCCATCCTGCCGTTTGCCACCGACTACCAGATCGCTCAGGAAGACCGCGCCGTGCACCTGCTCCTGGCCGGCAATGTGGACGGCATGGTCCTCGTGGTCTCCAACCCGGCCACGTCGAGCGCACTGCAGCGCCTGGCCGAAGCGGGCCTGCCCTACGTGCTGGCCTACAACCGGCACCCGGACCACCCCTGCGTGTCGGTGGACGGCGAGCAGGCCGTGGCCGAGCGGGTGGCGCACCTGGTCTCGCTCGGGCACCGGCGCATCACCATGGTCAGCGGCCAGCTCGCCGCGTCCGACCGGGCGCAGCAGCGCAGCCGCGGCTTTCACAGCGGCATGGCAGCCGCCGGCCTTCCCGTTGGGCGGGTGCTCGAAGTGTCCTTCATCGAAACCGCGGTGCAAGACGTCACCGCCCTGCTGCAAGGCCTTGATCGCCCCACGGCTCTGGTCTGCTCCAACGACCTGCTGGCCATCCGCAGCATCCGCGCCGCGCACCTGGCCGGGCTGGCCGTGCCGCGCGACCTGAGCGTGGTGGGCTTCGACGGCATCGCCCTGGGCGAGGACCTCACCCCCATGTTGAGCACCGTCGCACAGCCCAATGCCGATATCGGCCGCTGCAGCGTGCAGTTGCTGGTGCAGGCCATGGCCAGCGGCACGCCATTGGCACCCGATGCAGGGCTGACCCTGCCCCACCACTTTCGCACCGGTGAGTCGTGCGCGCCCGCATGACTTCCCGTTATCACCCCGTCCCCCGCCACCTCGTCCCACAGGAGTCTTCGATGAAATACACGCTCACCCATTTCATGCGCGCCGCCGCACTGGCCTTCGGCCTGGCCGCCGCCGGCACCGCCATGGCGCAGACGGCCATCTGCTACAACTGCCCGCCCGAATGGGCCGACTGGGGCAGCCAGATCAAGGCCATCAAGGCCAAGACCGGCGTCACCGTGCCGCCGGACAACAAGAACTCCGGCCAGTCGCTGGCGCAGATGACGGCCGAGAAGGCCCGCCCCGTGGCCGACGTGACATATCTCGGCGTGACCTTCGCCATCCAGGCCCAGAAGGACGGCCTGGTCGCGCCCTACCAGCCCGCCGCGTGGAAGGACATCCCCGACGGCCTCAAGGACCCGGCCGGCCATTGGTTCACCATCCACTCGGGCACGCTCGGCTTCATGGTCAACGTGGACGCGCTCAAGGGCAAGCCCGTGCCGCAGTCCTGGGCCGACCTGCTCAAGCCCGAGTACAAGGGCCTCATCGGCTACCTGGAACCGGCCTCTGCCTTCGTGGGCTACGTGGGCGCGGTGGCCGCCAACCAGGCGCGCGGCGGCACGCTGGAGAACTTCGGCCCCGGCATCGACTACTTCAAGGCGCTGCAGAAGAACGAGCCCATCGTGCCCAAGCAGACCTCGTATGCGCGCGTGCTCTCGGGCGAGATCGCGATCCTGCTCGACTACGACTTCAACGCCTACCGCGCCAAGTACAAGGACCAGGCCAACGTTCAGTTCGTGATCCCTGCGGAAGGCACGCTGGTGGTGCCCTACGTGATGAGCCTGGTGGCCGGTGCGCCTCACGCCGCAGACGGCAAGAAGGTGCTGGACTTCGTGCTGTCCGACGAAGGCCAGGCGCTGTGGGCCAATGCCTACCTGCGCCCGGTGCGCGCCAGTGCCATGCCCAAGGACGTGCAGGCGCGCTTCCTGCCCGCCAGCGACTACGCCCGCGCCAAGACGGTGGACTACGGCCGCATGGCCGCGGTGCAGAAGGCGTTCTCGGACCGCTACCTGGCCGAAGTCAAGTAAGCAGGCACCTGAAATGCGCCACGGCTTCGCACCCTCCCGCAAGCTGCTGCTCGCCTGCGCCGCGCCGGCCGTGGCCTTCTTCGCGGCCTTCTGGCTGCTGCCCGTGGCCCTGCTGCTGGCGCTGCCGGCGGCCAAGGGCTGGTCCACCTACTTTGCGGTGCTGACCCACGCCCGCTACCTCCAGAGCCTGCTGCAGACGCTGGGCCTCTCGCTCGCCGTCACGCTGGCCACGCTGGTGCTCGGGGCGCTGGTGGGCATCACGCTGGCGCGCCAGCGCTTTCGCGGGCGGCAATTGCTGCTGTCGCTGCTCACGCTGCCGCTGTCGTTCCCGGGCGTCATCGTGGGCTTCTTCATGATCCTGCTGGGCGGCCGGCAGGGGCTGGTGGCCGACCTCTCGGACCAGCTGGGCCTGGGCCGCACCACCTTCGCCTACGGGCTCACCGGCCTGTTCCTGGCCTACCTGTACTTCTCGCTGCCGCGCGCGATTGCCACCTACACCGCTGCGGCGGGCGCCATGGACGCGGCGCTGGAAGAAGCCGCCCGGTCGCTGGGTGCCTCGCGCTGGCGCGTGGCGCGCGACGTCTGGCTGCCCGAGCTGGCCGCCACCACGCTGGCCTGCGGGGCCATCGTCTTCGCCACCGCCATGGGCGCCTTCGGCACGGCCTTCACGCTGGCCAGCAAGTTCGAGGTGCTGCCCATCACCATCTACAACGAGTTCACCAACTACGCCAACTTCGCGCTGGCGGCCAGCCTGTCGATCACGCTGGGGCTGATCACCTGGCTGGTGCTCTGGGCGGCGCGCCGCGCATCCGGCACCGCGGCCTTCTGAAGCATCCACCATGAGAAACGCACGACAAGCCCCCTGGTCCCTGGTGGCGCTCACCGCGCTGGTGGCCCTGTTCATGCTGGCGCCCATTGCGCTGTCGGTCATGGCCGGGCTGGTGAACAACTACAGCGTGGGCCTCAAAAGCGGCCTCACGCTGCGCTGGCTCGGTGAGGTGTGGGAGAACTACGGCGGCACCGTGGGCGCATCGCTGCTGATGGCGCTGCTGTGCGTGGCAGGCAACCTCGTCATCGGTGTGCCCTGCGCCTATGCGCTGGCGCGCAGCCGATCGCGCTGGGCGCGCCTCTTCGAGGAGCTGCTCACCCTGCCCGTGGCGGTGCCCGGGCTGGCCAGCGCGCTGGCGCTGATCCTGGCCTACGGCACGCTCTCGGGCTTTCGCCAGAGCTTCGCCTTCATCCTCGTCGGGCACATGGTGTTCACGCTGCCCTTCATGGTGCGCACCGTGGGTTCGGCCTTCCAGAAGGACGAACTGCGCTCGCTGGAGGAAGCCGCGCGTTCGCTGGGCGCCAGCTTCGCGCAGCGCTTCCTGGGCGTGCTGGTGCCGGCCGTGCTGCCGGCCATCGTGGCGGGCAGCCTGATGGTGTTCACGCTGTCGGTGGGCGAATTCAACCTCACCTGGATGCTGCACACCCCGCTCACGCGCACCCTGCCCGTGGGCCTGGCCGACAGCTATGCCTCCATGCGCATCGAGATCGGCTCCGCCTACACCCTGGTCTTTTTGATCGTCATCCTGCCCGTGCTGTGGGGCCTGCAGGCCGTCGGCACCTTCATCGAGAAACACCATGGAACTTGAACGCACGCGCGTGGACGTGGTCCAGTGCGCCAAAACATACGCCGACGGCACGCGCGGCCTGCAGCCCACCGACCTCACGGTGGAGCCCGGAGAAGTGCTGGCCCTGCTGGGCCCCTCGGGCTGCGGCAAGACCACGCTGCTGCGCCTGATCGCGGGGCTGGAGTCGCCCGACGCGGGCAGCCGCATCGCCTTTGGCGGGCAGGACGTGACGCAGTTGCCCATCGAGCAACGCGGCATCGGCATGGTGTTCCAGCACTACGCGCTGTTTCCGCAGATGACGGTGGCCGCCAACATCGGCTACGGCCTGCGCATCCGCGGTGTCGATGTGGCCGAGCAGCGCCGCGTGGTCGGCGAGCTGGTGGACCTGGTGCGCCTGAACGGGCTGGAGGGCAAGCGCCCCGCCGAACTCTCGGGCGGCCAGCGCCAGCGCGTGGCCCTGGCGCGCGCCGTGGCCGTGCGGCCGCGCGTGCTGCTGCTGGACGAGCCGCTCACCGCGCTGGACGCCAAGCTCAAGGAATCCCTGCGCGACGAGCTGGCCGAGCTGCTGCGCCGCCTGCACATCACGGCCATCCACGTCACGCACGACCAGCAGGAGGCCCTGGCCATCGCCGACCGCCTGGCGGTGATGCAGGCCGGTCGCATCGTGCAGGTGGGCGATGGCGAGACGCTGTACCGCACACCGGCGCACCCGTTCGTGGCCGCCTTCCTGGGCCGGGTGAACCGGCTGCAGCGCGACGCGGCGGCCCGCCAGCGCAACGTGTTGCCCCTGGGCGGCATCGAGCTGCCCTGCCCTGCGGCCTGCGCCGCCGACACCGCGCTGCTGGTGCGGCCCGAAGACATCGAGGTGCAGGTGGACCCTGCGCACGGTGAAGGCTGGGGCCGTGCCGAGGTCGCGCGCCGCAGCTTTCTGGGCGAGCGCGTGCAGCTCACCCTGGCGCTGCCCGGCCAGCCTGCGCTGCAGGCCGACGTGGCCCGCGACCACCCGGCCCGCCAGGGCCAGCCCGTGGCCATCCGCATCCGCCCCGAGCACCTCATGCCCAGCCACGAGGCGTCCTGACTCTTGCCACACATGCCCATGACCACCTTGCTGCTGCAACTGTCCGACCCGCACATCCGCGAACCCGGGCGCCTGGCCTACGGCCGCATCAACACCGCGCCCTACCTGGCCCAAGCGGTGCAGACCATGCTGCGCCTGCCGCAGCGGGCCGACGCGCTGGTCATCACCGGCGACCTGACGGACTTTGGCCGTGCCGCCGAGTACGAGCACCTGCGCGCACTGCTGGCGCCGCTCGGGCCCCTGCCCACCTACCTGCTGCCGGGCAACCACGACGAGCGCTCCCAGCTGCGCCAGAGCTTTCCGGAGCACACCTACCTGGGCACGGAGGGCTTCGTGCAGTACTGCGTGCCGGTGGGCGGCATGACCCTGATCGCGCTCGATACCGTGGTGCCCGGCGCCAGCGAAGGCAGCCTGTGCCGCGAACGCCTGGCCTGGCTGGCCGATGCGCTCGACGCGCACCGCCACCGCCCCGTGGTGATCGCGATGCACCACCCGCCGTTCCAGACGCTGATCGGCCACATGGACGCCATCGGGCTGCTGAACGGCGCGGCGCAACTGGAGGCCCTGGTGGCCCGCCACCCGAACGTGGAGCGCGTCATCTGCGGCCACCTGCACCGCAGCATCCAGGTGCGCTTTGGCGGCGCCATCGCGATGACCGCGCCCTCGCCCGCCCACCAGGTCTGCCTGGACCTGGCGCCCGACGCGGCGTCGGCCTGGACGCTGGAGCCGCCCGGGTTCGCGGTGCATGCTCTGCCTGAAGGCGGCCGGCTGGTGAGCCACACCGCAGCCAGCGGCGTGTACGAAGGGCCCTACCCCTTCCACGAAGGCGGCCAACTGATCGACTGAGGCAGCCGCCGCAGGGAGCGCACAAGCCTCTCGTGCGGCCCCGCCCGGCGCAACATACCTTGCCCTGTCATGGGCATGGTTCCTGCGTGATGGATTCACGGGTATGCTAGGGCGTCCGTAATGTGACAGTTTTGTGACTAAAACGGGCGCTTTCATGGTTTGCGTTCTGCCGTTGTTCCCGCGGCACAGCCTTTCTGGCTCGCAAAGCTTTTCCGCGCCCGCTCCGGGCCACTCCACAAGCCTGCCCCAGGGTGCCATCGCTGCCCTGCCCGCCCTGCCCCCAGGCAGCGGCAGCGCATATGGCACGCGGCGCAGTGCAGGCACAAAAAGAAGAAAAGTTAGCGTTTACTCATGAAGCATCTCTTGAATTTGTTGGCAGCCGTGTCGCTGCTGATCTGGGGCACCCACCTGGTGCGCACCGGCATCCTGCGCGTGTTCGGCGCCAACCTGCGGCAGTTGCTGGCCCACAGCGTCAGCAGCCGGTTCACCGCAGTGCTCTCGGGCATCGGGGTGACGGCGGTGGTGCAGTCCAGCACGGCCACGGCGCTCATCGTGTCCTCGTTCGTCGGCCAGGGCCTGGTGGGCCTGCCAGCCGCGCTGGCGGTGATGCTGGGTGCCGACGTGGGCACGAGCGTGATGGCGGTGGTGTTCTCGATGGACCTGTCGTGGCTGTCGCCGCTGTTCATCTTCGTGGGCGTGGTGCTGTTCATCTCGCGCAAGGACACCGCCACGGGCCGCGTGGGGCGCGTGCTGATCGGCCTGGGGCTGATGCTGCTGGCGCTGCGCCTCATCACCGAATCGACCACCGTGCTCACCCAGTCGCCCACCGTGCGCACCCTGCTCGGCGCGCTGACCAGCGACCTGCTGCTGGAGATCTTCACCGGCGCGGTGCTGGCCATCGTGGCTTATTCCAGCCTGGCCACCGTGCTGCTCACCGCGGCGCTGGCGGGTTCGGGCGGCATACCGCCCGACGTGGCGCTGGGCCTGGTGCTGGGCGCCAACCTGGGCAGCGGCGTGCTGGCGGTGCTGACGACCATGAAGGCCAACGTCCAGACGCGCCAGGTGCCGCTCGGCAACCTGTTCTTCAAGATCATCGGCGTGGTCATCATGACGCCGCTCACCGGCCTGTGGCTGGAGCACGTGCGGCCCTACGTGCCCGAGATCGCCGCGCTGGTGGTGCTGTTCCACCTGGCGTTCAACGTCGTGGTGGGCATCGTCTGCATCGGCCTCACGGGCACCGTGGCGCGGGTGGTGCAGCGCCTGCTGCCGCAGGAAAAGACGCAGGCCGCGGCCGGCGCACGCCCGCAGCACCTGGACCCTTCGGCCCTGGCCACGCCGTCGCTGGCCATCTCGTGCGCCGCGCGCGAGGCGCTGCACCAGGCCGACGTGGTCGAGTCGATGCTGCTGGGCCTGCACAAGGTGATCCGCACCGACGACATCAAGCTGGCCGAAGACCTGCGCAAGCTCGACGACGAGGTGGACGGGCTGTATTCGGCCATCAAGTACTACATGACCAAGATCTCGCGCGAGGCGCTGGACGAGCGCGAGGGCCGGCGCTGGGCGGACATCATCAGCTTCACGATCAACATGGAGCAGATCGGCGACATCATCGAGCGCGTGCTCATCGACATCGAAGACAAGAAGATCAAGAAGGGCCGCCAGTTCTCCGAAGCCGGCATGGAAGAGATCACCGAGCTGCACGCGCGCCTGATCGACAACCTGCGGCTGGCGATGAGCGTGTTCCTCAACGGCAGCGTGCGCGACGCGCAAAAGCTGCTGGAAGAAAAAGCCCGTTTCCGCGACCTGGAGCACGCCTACTCGGCCACCCACCTGGCGCGCCTGTCGGACAACACGGTGCAGAGCATCGAGACCAGCTCGCTGCACATCGACCTGATCAGCGAGCTCAAGCGCATCAACTCGCTGCTGTGCTCCGTGGCCTACCCCATCCTGGAATCGGCCGGAGCGCTGGCGCCCAGCCGGCTGCGCACGATGAACGAACAGGCTTGAGCCTTTTGAGCCCCCAGCGCTTGTCCATCAAGCGCTGGCAGCTACACTTTTAATAGCAACCTCATTCGGCGAGGTGCGCCGCGCGTAGCGCTGGGCCAGCACCGCGCACACCATCAGCTGCATCTGGTGAAACACCATGAGCGGCAGCACGATGGCCCCCACCGCGTGGGAGGCGAACAGCACCTTGGCCATGGGCACGCCGCTGGCCAGGCTCTTCTTGGAGCCGCAGAACACCAGCGTGATCTCGTCCTCGGTCGAAAGCCCCATGCGCCGCGCGGCCCAGGTGGTCAGGCCGAGGGCCAGCGCCAGCAGCACCGCGCACACCACCACCAGGCCCAGCAGCGCGGGCCACGGCAGTTGCCGCCACAGCCCCTGCACCACCGCCGCGCTGAAGGCCGTGTAGACCACCAGCAGGATCGAGCCCTGGTCCACGACCTTGAGCACCGCCGCCCGGCGCTGCACGAACCCACCGATCCAGGGCCGCAGCAGGTGCCCCGCCACAAAGGGCACGAGCAGCTGCAGCATGATGCGGCCGATGTTGGCCAGCGTGCCGTCCTGCGCCGCGGCGCCATGGGCCTGCGCCTCGGGCAGCAGCAGTCCCACCAGCATCGGCGTGATCACGATGCCCAGCAGCGTGGACGCCGACGCGCTGCAGATCGCTGCCGGCATGTTGCCCCGCGCCACGGCAGTGAACGCAATGGCCGACTGCACCGTGGCCGGCAGCACGCACAGGTAGAGCACCCCGGTGTACAGCTGCGGCGTGACGAGCGGCAGCAGCACCGGCCGCAGCGCCCAGCCCAGCAGCGGGAACAGCACGAACGTGGTGCCCACCACCACCAGGTGCAGCCGCCAGTGCGACAGCCCCGCCACGATGGCATCGCGCGAGAGCTTGGCGCCATGCAGGAAGAACAGCAGCGCCACGGCCGCCACGGTGGTGGCCTCCAGCGCCTGCGCGGCAGCGCCCGATGCGGGCAGCACGCTGGCCAGGGCCACAGTGCAAAGCAGGGCCAGGGTGAAGTTGTCGGGGAGGAATCGGGAACGGGCCATGGAAACACCATCGAAAAAAACACGCGGGTCCCGCCGAAAGCAGGCCCATGCGGGGCGCAACGACGGGCGATGGCGCTATTGGACAAGCTGCGCATTCCAAAGAGAAATGGATTTCTCTGATGGATTTATGATTCGGTCGCATGAATGTCACCCTGCGCCAACTGCACGTCTTCCAGTCCGTGGCCGCGACGCGCAACTTCAGCCGCACCGGCGACGCCGTGGGCCTGACGCAACCCGCCGTGAGCCGCTGCATCACCGAGTTGGAGGCGCAGATGGGCCTGCAATTGCTCAACCGCACCACCCGCGAGGTCACGCTGACCGACGCCGGCCAGCGCCTGGCCGCCCGCCTGCCGCGGGTGCTGGAAGAGCTGGAAAGCACCCTGCAGGACGTGCAGGAGATGGCCACCGAGCGGCGCGGCCGGGTGCGGGTGGCCAGCAGCCCGACGCTGTCGGCCAACCTGCTGCCCGACTGCATCGCGCAGGCCCAGACCCGTCTGCCCGGGCTGGAGCTGGTGCTGCTGGACCGCATGCAGAGCGCGGTGCTGGCCAGCGTGCTGTCGGGCGAGGTGGACTTCGGCGTGGTGATCGACCCCGGCGAGCAGGATGCGCTGCACTGCGAGACCATCCTGACCGAGCCGTTTTGCCTGGCCTGCCCGCCCGGCCACCGACTGGCGCGCAAGCGCACCGTGCGCTGGACCGACCTGCAGGGCGAGCCGCTGGTGCTGCTGGACCACGACTCCGGCAGCCGCCGCCTGATCGACCGCGCCCTGGCCGAACACGGCGTGGCCTACACCGTCGCGCAGGAGGTGGGCCACCCCACCACCATCTTTCGCATGCTCGACACCGGCCTGGGCATCTCCGTCATCCCGACCCTGGCCCTGCCGCCTGAAGGCCTGGCCCGCCTGGCCGTGCGCCCGCTGGCGCCGCGCGTGGACCGCGAGGTCATGCTGGTGCACCGCCGCAACCGCGCCCTGTCGCCGATCGCGCAGGCCGCGTGGGACCTGGTGAAGGCCGTGGCGGCGCAGGGGCCTGAGGCGTCGTAGGCCCGGCGACGTGGCGGCCCGTCAGGGCAAAAACACTGCGGCCTCTGAGATGTAGCGCTGCAGCCCCTGCGCCAGCGCGTCGAACGCGTGCTGGCAGCGCGGGCTGCCGCGCAGGTCTTCGTGCATCACCACCCAGGTATCGAGCCCCACCGAGAACTGCGCACCCAGCACACGCACAAGCTCGGGCGCGCGCCCTGCCAGCCCCACCTGGCATACCCCGATGCCACATCCGGCCCGAACCAGCGCCAACTGCGCCAGGTCGCTGTCGCTGCGCAGGGCAAACGCTTCGCGGCGCCAGGCAGGGACCACCTTGCGGGCGTTGCGCAGGAACGGCGTTTCTTCATCAAAACCGATGAGCCGGTGCTGCTGCAGGTCCGCCAGCGACTTTGGCATGCCGTGCGCCTGCAGGTAGCGCGCATGCGCGTAGAGCCCCACCTGCACCACGCCGACGCGCCGGGCGATCAGCGCCTCTTGCCGGGGCTCGGTCATGCGGATGGCGATGTCGGCCTCGCGAAGGAGCAGGTCCTGCACCTTGTTGCTCAACGCCAGTTCAATGCGCAGCGCCGGATGGTCGGCCTGCAGTTGCGCCAGGATGGGGGGCAGCACCTCCACGCCGATCACCTCGCTGGCGGTCACTCGCACGGTGCCTCTCACGCCGTCGCCGCCGCCATGGCCGCTGGCGGCCCGCACCAGGGCGGCTGCGGAATGGCCCATGGCCTCGGCATGCGGCTGCAGCGCAAGGGCCGCCTCGGTGGGCAGCAGGCCCTGTTGCGACCGGGTGAAGAGCGTGAGCCCCAGGGCCTGCTCCAGGGCTGCGATGTGGCGGCCCACGGTGGGCTGGGTCACGCCCAGAGCCCGGGCCGCGCCGGAGAGCGAGCCTTCGCGCAGCACGCCGACGTACGAGCGGTACAGCTCCCAGCCCACGGGGCCAGCCGATTTGCCCGATTCATCCGATGCTTGAGTCATACATAAATGTATAGCCTCACCTTCATTTTCAGCAATTTTCTTTTACTCTAGCCCCGCGCACACTGCCTTCATCGCAACAAGTTTTGGAGTGCAGACATGGCACACGGCAACAAGGTTCTGGTCCTGGGCGCCACGGGCGGGATTGGCGGCGAGGTGGCGCGTCAGCTGCGCGATGCGGGCTGGCACGTGGTGGCGCTGCACCGCAGTGCGCCGCCGTCGGGCGAGCAGCGTGACGGCATGGCCTGGCTGCGCGGCGACGCCATGCGCCGCGAGGACGTGCTGGCCGCCGCCGCGGGCTGCGACGTGATCGTGCACGCCGTCAATCCGCCGGGCTACCGCCGCTGGGGCGAGCTGGTGCTGCCGATGATCGACAACACCATCGCCGCCGCCACCGCCGTGGGCGCCACGGTGGTGCTGCCCGGCACAGTCTACAACTACGGGCCCGATGCGTTTCCGGTACTGCGTGAAGACGACCCGCAGCGCCCGTTGACCCGCAAGGGCGCCGTGCGTGTGGAGCTGGAGCGGCGGCTGCAGCAGGCCACCGCGGCGCACCCGCTGACGCCTGCCACCTGCCGCGTGATCATCGTGCGGGCGGGCGACTACTTCGGCCCGCAGGTGGGCAACAGCTGGTTTGCGCAGGGCCTCGTCAAGCCGGGCCAGCCGGTGGCGGCGGTGTCGCTGCCCGGCAGCGCGGGTGTGGGCCACCAGTGGTCCTACCTGCCCGACGTGGCGCGCACCATGGTGCAGTTGATCGCGCGCCGCGCCGACCTGCCGGCGTTCGCCCCGTTCCACATGGCCGGGCACTGGGACGCGGACGGCCAGCAGATGGCGGGCGCCATCGGCCGGGCAGTGGCGGCACGCGGCGGCGCGACGCCCAAGGTGCGTGCGTTTCCGTGGTGGCTGATCACGCTGGCGTCGCCCTTCGTGGCCACCTTGCGCGAACTGCGCGAGATGCGCTACCTGTGGCGCGAGCCGGTGCGCATGGCCAACGACAAGCTGCGGGCCGTGCTGGGTACCGAGCCCCACACGCCGCTCGATGCGGCCGTGCAGGCCACGCTGGAAGGCCTGGGCTGCCTGCCCCCTGCCGCAGAGCCCGCAGGGCAGCCCGCCAAGCAGCCCACATCGGGCCTCACAGCCCCAGAAACCCCGCAATCACCAGCCCGGCTTCCAGCGTGAACTGGCCTTGCGCCACCTGATCGCGCACGGTGCCCGGCGGCAGCAGGTCGAACCGCTCCACCTCGCCGTCCTGGTTGCAAGGCTCCATGCCCGCAGGCACCTCGGCGCGGAACCAGTCGATGCGTTCGAGCATGTAGCCCGCGCCGCCGCCCTCGCGGCTGGGGCGGCTGAAGTCGACATGGCCGCCGTGCTGCAGCGCGTTCAGCGCACCGACCTGCAAGCCCGCCTCTTCCCAGGTCTCGCGCGCGAGGGCCTGCGGCAGCGTGTCGGCGGCGGACACCATGCCGCCCATCAGCGTGTCCCACAGGCCCGGGTTGTTGGGCTTGGTCATGGAGCGCTTTTGCACCCACATGCGGCCGTCCGGCGCCAGGCCCACCAGGTGGACCGCGCGGGTGGTGATGCCCAGCACGCGCACGGCGCCGCGCTCCACCGTGCCCACGACCTCGCCCGCCGGGTTGCACACGGCCAGTTGCTCGTCGCGCCAGGGGCCGCACAGCGCGGCGTCGCGCAAGGCTGCGGCCAGCGTGTTGAGCGCATCGGTGGTGGCATCGGCCGGCCCATCGATGCACCATGCCATGGCACCCGAATGCTCCTGATTTGATAGCTTGTAGCGCTTTCCCAGCAAGCGGCAGGGGCTGATTTGATTCAAGAAACCCTCCGCCACCGACCCCACCACCTGCCCCGCCACCACCAGAGCCTGGCGCGGCTGCGCAGGCGGGCGCCGGGCGGACTGCCGCGCACCCGCCACCCAGGCTTCGAACGACGGGTTCTGCACAGCGGCGTTCACAGCGTGAGGATGGTGCAGCCGGTGGTCTTGCGGGCTTCGAGGTCGCGGTGCGCCTGCTGCACGTCGGCCAGCGGGTAGCGCTGGTCGATGTGGATCTTGACCTGGCCGCTGGCCACCACCGCGAACAAATCGTCGGCCATGGCCTGCGTGCTCTCGCGCGTGGCGATGTGGGTGAACAGCGTCTGGCGCGTGACGTAGAGCGAGCCCTTGGCGCCGAGCGAGCCGGGCGCGAACGCCGGTGCAGGGCCCGAGGCATTGCCGAAGCTGGCCATGAGGCCGAAGGGCCGCAGGCAGTCGAGCGATCGGTCCCAGGTGTCCTTGCCCACCGAGTCGTAGACCACCTTCACGCCCTTGCCGCCGGTGATCTCCTTCACGCGGGCTGCGAAGTCTTCCCGTTGATAGTTGATGGCGTGCGCCGCGCCGTTGGCCAAGGCCAGCTGGCATTTTGCGTCGGAGCCCGCCGTGCCGATGAGCTGCAGGCCCAGGGCCTTGGCCCACTGGCTGGCGATCAGGCCCACACCGCCCGCCGCCGCATGGAACAGCACGTGGTCTCCGGCCTGCAGGCCTTCCACCGGCAGCGTTTTCTTCAGCAGGTATTGCGCCGTCAGGCCCTTGAGCATCATGGCCGCACCGGTCTCGAAGCTGATGGCGTCGGGCAGCTTGCACACCGTCTTGGCGGGCATCACGCGCACTTCGCAGTAGCTGCCGGGCGGCTGGCTGGCATAGGCTGCGCGGTCGCCCGCCTTCAGGTGCGTGACGCCCTCGCCCACCGCCTCGACCACGCCGGCGCCCTCCATGCCGATGCCTGCGGGCATCTGCAGCGGGTACAGGCCCGTGCGGTGGTACACGTCGATGAAGTTCAGGCCGATGGCGTGGTGGCGGATGCGGATCTCGCCGGGGCCGGGTTCGCCCACGGTGACATCGGCCAGGTGAAGTTCTTCGGGACCGCCGTGCTGGCGGATCTGGACGGCAAGGCTCATGGACTGGGTCTCCTGGAATGGGGGATGCACAACAACGGCGGCCATCCTGCCACGAAACACGCCGCCTTGCCGCCCGCGGGCAACCGCCATCTGCCAAGGACATTGGCGCACCGGGCAGCACCGCCGGCAGCGCACCGTTACAGTGCAGCCCCATGACACAAAAACTGACGCCCGGCACGGCGGCGATGCTGGTGATTCCGCCGATGCTGTGGGCCGGCAATGCCGTGGTGGGACGGCTGGTGCACGAGCTGATTTCTCCCATCGCCCTGAACTTCATCCGCTGGGTGCTGGCCTTCGGCGTGCTGCTGCCGCTGGCCCATGGCGTGCTGCGCAAGGACAGCCCGCTGTGGCCCCACTGGCGCCGCTACGCGCTGCTGGGCCTGCTGGGCATCGGCCTGTACAACGCGTTCCAGTACATGGCGCTGCAGACCTCCACCCCCATCAACGTGACGCTGGTGGGATCGAGCATGCCGGTGTGGATGCTGGCGGTGGGCAGCCTGTTCTTCGGCATGCGCGTGACGCAGCGCCAGCTGCTGGGCGCGCTGCTGTCGATCTGCGGCGTGCTGATCGTGCTCAGCCGGGGCGAGTGGGCGCAGCTGCTGGCCTTCCGCCTGGTGCCGGGCGACCTCTTCATGATGCTGGCCACAATCTCGTGGGCCTTCTACAGCTGGATGCTGTCGCGCACCACCGAGCCCACCTCCATCCGCGGCGACTGGGCCGCCTTCCTGATGGCGCAGATGGTGTTCGGCCTGGCCTGGTCCGGCAGCTTTGCGGGCGTGGAATGGGCCGCGGGCCACACGCATGCGACCTGGGGCTGGCCGCTGGTGGCCGCGCTGGTGTTCATCGCGGTGGGGCCTGCGGTGCTGGCCTACCGCTTCTGGGGCGTGGGCGTGCAGCGCGCGGGGCCGGCGGTGGCGGGTTTCTTCGTCAACCTCACGCCGCTGTTCGCCGGCATGCTGTCGGCTGCGTTCCTGGGCGAGACGCCGCAGGTCTTTCACGGCGTGGCATTCGCGCTCATCGTGGGCGGGATCATCGTGTCTTCGCGGAAGGGTTAGCGCACTGCGCCCGCTCTTGCCCTGCCGCTGTCTGTCGCTGTCTGTCGCTGTTGCAGCAGCAAGGCGCCCGCTGAACCGTCCTAGGGGCGCCCTTCAGGCGATGCAACGCTCTCATCCGCGGGGCCAGGCAACGCGCCCTGGCCTGGCCCCGCAGGGACATCGCCCGCCGCACTGCGCAGCAGCGCCTCCAGATCGCCCACCGGGCCGGGCATGCCCAGCAGGTAGCCCTGGAACAGCTGGCAGCCATAGTCCGCCAGCAAGGCTTTCTGCTCCGGGGTTTCCACGCCTTCGGCGATCACATCCAGCTCCAGGTTGCGAGCCATGCCGATGATGGTCTGCACGATCACGTCGTCGGTGTGCCGCACCCCGAGGTTGCGCACGAACGACTGGTCGATCTTGAGCTGGTCGAGCGGCAGCCGCGTGAGGTAGGCCAGCGACGAGTAGCCCGTGCCGAAGTCGTCCACCGAAAAGCGCACGCCCTTGGTCTTGAGCAGGCCCATCTTGGCGATGGTGTCGTCCACGTTGTCGAGCACCAGCGACTCGGTCAGCTCGAGCTTGAGCAGGTGCGGCCGCGCACCGGTCTCGCGCAGCACCTCGACCACGCGGGCCACGAAGTCGCGCTGGCGGAACTGCCGCGCACTCACGTTGACCGACAGCTGCACATGCCGCAAGCGCGGGTCGTTCTGCCACTGTGCCAGTTGCTCGCACGCGGTGCGCAGCACCCAGTGGCCCATGGGCACGATGAGTTCGCTCTCCTCGGCCACGCTGATGAAGGCCCCCGGCGCGACCAGACCGCGCTCGGGGTGCTGCCAGCGGATCAGCGCCTCGGCGCCGACGATGCGGCCGTCCAGGTGGAACTGGGGCTGGTAATGCAAGACGAACTGGCGCCCCGTCAGCGCCAGCTGCAGGTCGCTTTCGAGCTGCGCGCGCACGCTGATCGCGATCTGCATCTGGGGGTCGAAGAAACACAGCGCATTGCGGCCCTGCGACTTGACCTGGTACATCGCGATGTCGGCCTGCTTGAGCAGGTCGACCGAGGGCTGCAGCGTGCCACCCATCAGCGTGGCGCCAATGCTGGGGGTGCTGTGGTGGGTGTGCCCGTTGAGCGAATACGGCACGTTGAGCTTGCGCAGGATCTTCTGGCCCACGCGGCGGGCATAGGCCGCCGCCTCTTCGCTGTGCAGCGACAGCTCGTGCAGCATGACCACGAACTCGTCGCCGCCCAGCCGGGCCACGGTGTCCTCGCGGCGCACGCAGGTCTTCAGGCGCTCGGCGACCTGGCGCAGCAGCATGTCGCCCACTTCGTGGCCCAGCGTGTCGTTCAGCGTCTTGAAGTGGTCCAGGTCCAGGAACAGCAGCGCACCGTACTGGCCGCTGCGCACGCTGGCGGCAATCACCTGCTGCATGCGGTCCATCAGCAGGCGGCGGTTGGGCAGGTTGGTCAGCGGGTCGTAGAACGCTAGGCTCTCGATCTCTGCACTCGCGCGGCGCAGGGCCGTCACGTCGTGGTAGGTGATCACCAGGCCGCCTTCGGGCGTGGGGCGCTCGGTGATCTGGATGGTGCGCCCGTTGGGCAGCACCTGCTCGTGCGGCTCCAGGTGCTGGTTCTGCTTGAGCAGGCGCAGCTCCACCCAGCGCATGCGCTCTTCGTCGCTGGCCCGCGGCATGTGGTGCTTGGAGGTCTCCTCCATCACGCGCCGAAACGGCACCGTGGGCGCCATCACGTTGCGCATCCACGGAAAGATCTCTTCGAAGCGGCTGTTCCACTGCACCACGCGGTGCTGCGCGTCGAGCAGCAGGAAGCCGCTCACCATGGATTCGAGCGCCTGGTCCAGCGTGGCCTTGGACTGCGCAATCGCCATGCGCGCCTGCGACAGGCGGTCCAGGTAGCGCAGCGCCAGCCAGCCGGCGGTCAGGATCATGGCGGCGAACAGCAGGCCCGTGAGGCCGATGGCATTGCGCTGCTGGCGCCAGCCTGCCAGCGCGTCGCTGCGCGGCACGCTGGCTGAAATGCGCAGGTCCTGGTACAGGATGGGGCGGTAGACGACGAACGCGGGCTCGCCGCTCAGGCGGGCCGGGGCGCTCCACGATGGGCCTTCGGCCGCCAGCATCTGCAGCGGCGGGCTCAGCGTGGGCGGCAGGTTCTCTTCGCGGTGGGGCACGCTCAGCAGCAGTTGCCCGGTGGCACGCTCCAGCGTGACCTGCAGGCCGCTGATGTCCACGCCCTGGACCAGCACCGAGCTGAGCGCGCTCACCGGCAGCTCGGCAATGGCGATCACGCGGGCGCTGTCGGCCATGCGCAGGTGGCGCGCGAAGTACAGCACGCGCTCGGCCGTGGCAAAGCTCACCACCGGCGGGCTGATCACGAGCGTGGAGACGGGCTGCTTGAGCACCGACTCCAGAAAGCCCACGGGCAGCTGCACCGCCAGCGCACTGCCCGCCGCGTCGGACGACGCGATGATCTTGCCCTGGGCATCCATCAGCGCCACGTAGCGCACCATCAGGTTCTGCCGGGCCGAGCTGCGCAGCCGCTGGCTGGCCGCGTCCGGGTCGATCCAGTCGCTCATCGCGCCCGACAGGCCCAGCAGTTCGTCCAGGCTCGCCAGCAGCACATCGACGGAGAGCAGTGACCGGTTGAGCGCCGCCTCGGCCCCGGCGACGAAACGGGTGGCCTGCGCCGCGTTGTCGTCCAGCGCCACCTGGCGTGCGTTCCACACCAGGGCGGCCGACACCAGCGCCACGGCGCCCATGAACACCGCCACTGCGGCCCATACGAAGGCTCTGATGCGAAGCGGGGTGGTGGACTCGCTCATTCAGTACGTGCGCCGACGCAGATGCCTGCACATCCCTGTCGCACCCATGGCAGGGGTGTCTGGCCGGTTGCTGCGTGGGGGCGCCAGCGGGTCATGGCTTTGCAGGCGCCGCCGTCATGCCCCGCACGGGGCCGATGGTCTGGTTCCACACCTGGGCGCAACGCGCGCCGCAGCGCTGCACCCACCGCGGCAGCACGGTGGAGGCCAGGATCTCCTGCCGGCTGCGCTCGTCCTGCGGCGACACGGGTACCACCACCATGCTGCCCTTGCGGCCACCCACGCACGCGGGCGCACCGCGGTTGCAGGCCATGCCGTTCAAGGTCTCGCGCTCGGACTCGTCCCAGATCGCGGCTTCGAGCCGCGGCAGCTCGCGCCGCAGCAGCGCCCGCAGGTCGGGCGGCAGGGCCTCCCACGCGGCCTGGTTGGCGCCGAAGATTGCCAGGCCCCAGGTGACGGGCAGCGCATGCACATGCGAGGTGACCGTGGGCAGGCCCAGCGTGTTGCCGGACATGGTGCCGGTGATCGCGCACTCGGTGTTGCCCGCCGTCAGGCTGGGCATGATCTGCGCAAAGCCGGTGAGCACCGGCACCCCGCCCAGCGCGCCGACAAAGTCGGCCTGCGTGGACGACGACACGCGTGTGCGACGGCCGGCCAGGTCGGCCAGTGTGCGCAGCGGCTTCTTGCAGAACACCACCTGCGCAGGGTAGACGTACACGGCCAGCGCCTCCACGCCATGCTGGTCGCGCAGGGCCTTTTCAAGGTAGGGGCGAAAGGCGTTGAGCGTGGACTTGAGCGTGGCGATGTCGGGGTTGAGCCCCGCCAGGTCGGGCGCGGTGTACTCGGGGTACTGGGCGGTGAAGGAGCTCATCAGCGTGGTGCCGAACGGCACGACGCCCAGCTGCAGCAGCCGCAGCATTTCGGCCCCGGGCACGCCCGCGCGGTCGAACGGCACGATCTCGGCCTCGAACCTGCCGCCGCTCAGGCGCGACAGCTCCTTGCTCCAGAAAGGCTCTTCCTGCCGCGTGTACTGGTTGATGCCTGCCAGCCCGCCCACGATGCGCAGCCGGTAGGGTGTGGCGGCGCTCTCCGCCGCAGGCGCGGCGCTTTGCGCGCCGGCCTGGGGCAGGCAGCACAGCGCGGCCAGTGCAAGACTGGTGAGCGCAGTGCGAAGGCGAGGACGATGGGTCAGGAGAGGCCTTGATTGCATGGCAAGTGACAGGCCGCCATTCTTCACCAAGTTTTTCCACCTGACGAAAAGTTTGTCGGCAAAAAGCCACGGGGACAATACGTACCGCCCCACGAACCCGCCGGGGCGGCAGCCACCCTGTTTATATCAATCCTTGGCGGCGCCTGGCCTCGGCAGAAGCCCCACTGCCGGCACAGGGGCCTGCAGTGCGCTGTGTAAAGTTTGCGCTCAGAAGGTGCCGGGGTAGGCACCGCCATCGGCCAGCACGTTCTGGCCGGTCATGTAGCCTGCCTGCTGGCTGCACAGGAAGGCGCAGATGGCGCCGAACTCCTGCGCCGTGCCGTAGCGCCCGGCAGGGATCTGCGCCTGCTGCGCGGTGCGCAATTCGTCCACGCTCTTGCCGGCCTTGGTGGCGGCAGCATTCACGGTAGCCGCGAGCCGGTCGGTGTCGAACTTGCCCGGCAGCAGGTTGTTGATGGTCACGCCGCGCGCGGCGATCTTGCTGCGCGAGACCCCCGCCACGAAGCCTGTGAGCCCGCTGCGCGCGCCGTTGGACAGCCCGAGGATGTCGATGGGCGCCTTCACCGCGCTCGAGGTGATGTTGACGATGCGGCCGAAGCCGCGGGCGGCCATGCCGTCCACCGTGGCCTGGATGAGTTCGATGGGCGTGAGCATGTTGGCATCCACCGCCTTGATCCACGCGTCGCGGTTCCAGTCGCGGAAGTCGCCGGTGGGGGGTCCACCGGCATTCGTCACCACGATGTCGAAGTCCCGGCCGGGGCCGCCTGCCGCCGCGAACACGGCCTGGCGCCCCTCGGGGGTGGTGATGTCCGTCGCCACGGCGATCACTTGCGGGGCTTTCTTGCCGCTCGCGCTTGCTGCACTGGCGCCTTCAGCTATCAATTGAGTAGCAGCCTGCGCCAGGGCGTCCGCGTTGCGCGCGTTGATGACCACGTTCACGCCCTCCTGCACCAATGCCAGCGCGCTGCCGTAGCCCAAGCCCTTGCTGGCGCCGCACACCAGCGCCCATTTGCCTGCAATACCCAAATCCATAACAATCTCCCAGTTGCATACTGATACACATAAAACGCTCGGCAAATCATAAATGGAAGGCCCCACCATGAAATGGCTGTACCGCGGAGCCCTTGCCCTGTGGCTGGCATCGGCAGCATGGAGCTTGACAGGCGTTGCGCATGCGCAAGAAACCGCCGTGGTCAAGCGTGCCACACAGTTGCGCGACACCCCGGCGGACACCGGCGCCAGCGTGGCGCCGCTGGACGCCAACACGGTGGTGACGCGCGGCACCGAGCGCAAGGGCGCGTGGACCAAGGTCAGCACCCCGCAGGGCGCGACCGGCTGGGTGCACATGTTCGATCTCGGCCCGCAATCGGGCTCCGCCGCGGCCAGCAACAATGCCGCCACCAGCGGCCTGCGCAGCGTGGGCACCCTGTTCGGCGGCAACAGCGGCTCCAGCACCACGGCCACCTCCACCGTCGGCATCCGCGGCCTGGGCGCTGAAGACATCGCCAACGCGCAGCCCAACCCCGCCGCCGTCACCCAGGCCGAGGCCCTGCGGGTGAATGCAGACCAGGCGCGTCAATTCGCCTCCAGCGCATCGCTGCAGCCGCGCACGGTGCCCGTGCTGGCTGCGCCTGCACGTCCCACGTCGTCGGGCACGGGGGCCACGGGCTCATCGTCCAACCCGTCGGACCCCAACTTCAGCCCCAACTGAGGAGTGCCGCCATGCCATCGAACCTTCGACTGACCCACCGGCGGCTGGCTGCGGCGTGTGCCGCGGCCGCGCTCGCCCTGGTGCCCGCCACCGGGCAGAGCCAGAACGTGATGAACATGCTGCTGGGCGCCGTGACCGGCAGTGGCAATGCGGGCAAAGGCGATGACCTCGTCAGCCTGTTGACCCGCTCGGTCGAGAGCATCGACGAGCCCCGCGAGATCGAGATCGGCCGGCAACTGGCCGCCGTGCTGCTGGGCAGCAAGCCGCTGCATCCGGACATGGCGCTGCAGCGCTACGTGAACCAGCTCGGCCGCTGGATCAGCCTGCAGTCCGAGCGCCCCAACCTGCCCTGGACCTTCGTGGTGCTGGACGATGCTGGCTACAACGCCTTCGCAGCGCCCGGCGGCTATGTCTTCGTGACCAAGGGGCTCATCGACCGGTGCGCCGATGAAGCCGAGCTGGCCGGCATCCTGGCGCATGAAATCACCCACGTGACGGCCAAGCACCATCTGCATGCGATGCGCAAGACCGCGCAGTCGGGCATGTTCACGCAGTTGGTGGCATCGCAGATCAAGACGAACGCCGTGGGCAACATGGTGGCCTCGCAGTTCCTGGCGCTGGGCCGCAACCTGTACGCGCGCGGCCTGGACCAGGCCGACGAATACGATGCCGACCGCACCGGCGTGGCGCTGGCCACCCGCGCGGGCTTCGACCCGTACGGGCTGGTGGCGGTGCTGCAGCAGCTGCGGACGGCCGCGCCCGACAACCCCATGTTCACGCTGGCCCTGGCGACCCACCCGCCAGCACAGGCCCGCCTGGAGCAGCTGGAGCTGGCCATGGGCAAGAACCTGGAAAGCTTCTCGGGCGCCGCCCCCATGACCGTGGCCCAGCGCGTGCACCCCAAGCCCGCAGCCGCTGCCGCGCCCAGCGCAGCACCTGCCGCCACGCCGGCACGGAAACCCGCGCCACCGCCCAAGAAAAAAGCGTCGTGATGCAGGGCAGACGGGCCTCGGGTCGGCCGAGGTCGCCCGCGGCCGCAGCGATGCCGCAACCAAACAGGGGCCGCGTGCGGCCCCTTGTGCACGAAGCACCTGCCGTGAAACGATTGCCCGCGCGGCTCACCGGCCAGCCGCAGGCTGCCGCGCCGCACGGCTGAACAGGAAGATCCCCACCACCACCAGCGCCGTCCCCGCGGCGATCCACAGGGTGAAAGGCTCCCCCAGGATCCAGATGCCCATGAAGATGGTGGACAAGGGTCCGACCAGGCCCGCCTGGGCTGCCGTGCCAGCGCCGATGCGCTCGATGGCCATCATCACCATCAGCACGGGGGCTGCGGTGCACAGCGTGGCGTTGAGCACCGACAGCCAGATCACCTCGGGCGCCACCAGCGCGGCGCTCAGCGGCCGCAGCGCAGCGAACTGCACCAGGCACAACAGGCACGCCACCGTGGTGGCCAGGCCCACCAGCCGCAGCGAGCCCAGGCGCTGCACCATCTCGCCGCTGTAGACCAGGTAGATGGCGTAGCTTGCAGCGCTCAGGAACACCAGCAGCGCGCCCCAGGCCACGTTCGTGCCCTGCAGGTTGGCCTCCAGCCCGAACACCAGCACCACGCCGCAGTAGCTGATGAGCATGGCCACCGCCTGCGCCCACCGGATGCGGCGGCCGTACAGCGCCCAGCCCAGCATCATCACCAGCGTGGGGTTGAGGTACAGGATGAGCCGCTCCAGGCTGGCGCTGATGTACGCCAGGCCGGCAAAGTCGAGAAAACTCGCCAGGTAATAGCCGGTGAAGCCCAGGCCCAGCACACCCAGCCAATCTTTGCGGGTCAGCGGCGCCTTGTCGCGGCTGGCCCACCAGGCCATCACGGCGAAGATGGGCAGCGCGAACAGCATGCGGTACATGATGAGCGTGACCGCATCGACCCCGTAGCGGTAGGCCAGCTTGACGATGATGGCCTTGCCGCTGAAGGCGATCGAGCCGAGCAGCGCCAATGCGAAGCCCGCTGCTACATTTTTAGTAGCTATCGGCGTGTGTGGAGAGCGCGGTAGGGCCACTTTTTATGCATATCCTTGAGCAAAGGGGTCTGGGGGCACAGCGGGCGCCACCGGCCTAGTACCCGGCCGCCTGGCCATCGCGCCGCGGGTCGCTGGCGGCCACGTAGCCGTGCACCTTGGGGTCGCCCATGCGCCAGATGAACTGGCCGGCGCCGAAGTCCTGGTAGGACCCCTGCATCGCCTCCAGGCGGTGCCCCAGGCCTTCGAGCCCCTGTACCGTGGCAGCAGGCATGTCCTGCTCCACATTGATGCCCAGGCCCGCATTGAAGCGCCAGCGCGGCGCATCGCACGCGGTCTGCGGGTTCTGTCCGTAGTCGAGCATGCGCACCAGCGTCTGCAGGTGGCCCTGGGGCTGCATGTTGGCGCCCATCACGCCATAGCTCATCACGGGCTGGCCGTCTTTGGTAAGAAAGGCCGGGATGATGGTGTGGAACGGCCGCTTGCCCGGCGCCACCAGGTTGGCCGGGTTGCGGGCGGAGCGGTCGGTGCTGAAGGCCTGGCCGCGGTTTTGCAGGCTGATGCCGAACGTGGGCTCGACGCAGCCCGACCCGAAGCCCATGTAGTTGCTCTGGATGAAGCTGACCATCATGCCGTTCTCGTCCGCTGCCGTGAGGTAGATGGTGCCGCCCTTGACCGGGTTGCCCGCACCGAAATCCTGCGCCTTGTTCATGTCGATGAGTCTGGCACGGGACGCGAGGTAGGCGTCATCGAGCATCTGCGCAGGCGTCACCTCCATCGACGATGGCTCGGCCACGTAGCGGTACACGTCGGCGAACGCGAGCTTCATCGCCTCGATCTGCAGGTGCTGGGATGCGGCGCTGTCCACCGGCAGGCTGGCCACGTCGAACTGGTCGAGGATGCCCAGCGCGATCAGGGCCGCGATGCCCTGCCCGTTGGGCGGAATCTCGTGCAGCGTGTAGCCGCGGTAGTTGCGTGCGATGGGCGTGACCCACTCCGGCTGGTGCGCGGCGAAGTCCGCCAGCGTGTGGCTGCCGCCGTGCGCCTGCGAGAACGCGACCAGGGCCTGTGCGATCTCGCCGGTGTAGAACGCCTGGCCGCGTGTCGCTCCAATAGCGCGCAGCGCGCGGGCCGCGGCCTGGAACTGGAACAGCTCTCCCACCTGCGGCGCGCGGCCCCAGGGCATGAAGCTCTGCGCAAAGCCTGGCTGGGCCTGCAGCTCATCGACCGCCGCCGCCCATTTCTGCTGCACGACCACCGGCACCAGGTAGCCGCGCTCGGCGATCTCGGCGGCCGGCTCCATCAGGTCGGCAAAAGGCAGCTTGCCAAAACGCGCGGACAAGGCCGCCCAGGCACTGACCGCACCGGGCACGGTGACGGTATCCATGCCGCGTGTGGGTGGCGTTGCCTGGCCCTGACCGTAGCGCTGGTGAAAGTACTCCGGCGTCCACGCCGCCGGCGCACGCCCCGACGCGTTGAGCCCGTGCAATGCCTGGCCGTCCCACAGAATGCAGAACGCATCGCTGCCGATCCCGTTGCTCACCGGCTCGCAGACCGTCATGGCGGCGGCAGCCGCCACGGCAGCATCGACCGCGTTGCCGCCCTGCTGCAGAACCCGCAACCCGGCCTGCGCCGCCAACGGGTGCGAGGTGGAAACGACATTGCGCGCAAACACCGGCAAGCGGGTGCTGGCATAGGAGGGGGTGTAGCTGAAGGTCATCGGAACATTATGGGCCGATGGGACCGGCGGGGCTGAACGGCGCCCGCCATGGCACGCGCGCTGCGCGCAGGCACGAAGCCCGCAGCTTTCACATCCTTGCCACCGTTCGGGCTGAGCTTGTCGAAGCCGGCATCCGCGCGTCGACAAGCAGCCTGAACGGTAGCGAATGCATGAACCGGTTGGCAAAAGCGTGACCGCCTTGAAACCACACCATTGCCGGCTGCGGGCTGAGGGCGCCCGTTCACCAGCGGGCCATCAAGCCCCCGACTCCCCGTGCTTCTTGAAGATCCGGTGGTGCAGCCTGCGCAGCGACCACCACACCGCCAGCGCTACCAGGGGTATCGCAATCGCCGCGGTGGTCTCCGCAGACAACGGCCATCCCAGCTTCTGCGCGCCCTTGGCCAGGTAGCTCACCAGCCCGACGATGTAGTACGTGATGGCGGCCACCGAGAGGCCTTCCACCGTGGACTGCATCTTGAGCTGCAGGTCCTGCCGGTGGTTCATGGTGGTCAGCAGCGCCTGGCTGCTTTGCTGCTGCTCGATCTCCACGCGGGTGCGCAGCAGGTTGCTCATGCGCGAGACGCGTTGCGACAGTGCGTCCTGCCGGCGGGCGGCCCATTCGCAGGTGCTGCGTGCGGGCGTGAGGCGCCGGTCCATGAATTCGCGGATGGTCTGCATGCCCGCCAGGCGAGACTCGGCGATGTCCTGGATGCGGCGGTCCAGCAGTTCGAAGTACGCGCTGCTCGCCGAAAACCGCGAGTGCGTGGCGGCGTACTGGCTCTCTACCTGCCCGGCCAGGCGGGTCAGGCGGTCGAGCAGCACAGGTTCCGCATCGCGGTTGGCGGTGCGGATGGCGTCGGCCAGTTCGGCCAACTCGCGCTCGGCAAAGGCCAGCACGCTGGCGGCCTCGCGGGCTGCGGGCAGGCCCAGCAGCGCGGCCATGCGGTAGGTCTCGATCTCCAGCAGGCGCTGCACCAGGCGCCCCAGGCGGCGGGGTGTCATGCCGCCCGCCAGCAGCACCATGCGCGAGAAGCCGTCGGCATGGATGGCGAAGTCGGTATACACCTCGCCATGGCCATCGGCCACGGTCGACGCCACCAGGGTGTCTTCATGCAGCACATGCTTGACGAGCGAGCCCGAGCCGAAGGCGTGCGTGGGCAGCACCCACAGGTTCAGGCTGCACAGGCATTGCCCAGGCAGTGCCGCCAGCCAGTCCTGCGGGACGGCAGCAGCGGCGCTGGCGGGCTCCCGCTCGCCAAAGGCGTCGATGGGGGTGGGTACGGTGAAGGTCCAGGAGACGAATTCGGTGTGCATCTCCCAGCGCAGGCGGTAGGCGCCCAGGTCGATCCGCAGGTGGGTGGTGTGCTCCCCCGGCGGCGCCAGATGGTGGTCGCGCAGCAGGGCTGCCACATGGGCACGGCTGGCCTCGCGGCCGGCGGCGTTGGCCAGCATCACGACGTGCGCGATGGCCAGCGGCGCCGTCATCGACTCGGGCGGGCGGGCGTGAATCTCGTTGTGCAGCAAGGCCCGGTGGGGATGCTGTGTGACGTGCAGTGGTGTGGACATGCGTGCGGACCTCTGCCCCGATTGTGCTGGTCCGCAGCGCCCGCCTCGTTGGCGGCTCGCCAAAAAACAACGGCACCCGAAGGTGCCGTTGTCGTGGAGTCGATGAGAAGAAAGGCGGTGGTCAGTCTTCCACGAACGCTTCTTCGCGCTTGTTCTTCACGGCGGGCAGCAGCACGATGATGAGCAGCAGGGCCGCAGCCGCCAGCAGGCCGGCAGACAGCGGTCGCGTGACGAACACGCTCCAGTCGCCACGCGACAGCAGCAGCGCACGGCGCAGGTTTTCTTCCATCATCGGGCCCAGGATGAAGCCCAGCAGCAGGGGTGCTGGCTCCGTGCCCAGCTTGTGGAAGATGTAGCCGATCAGACCGAAGATACCGACCATCCAGATGTCGAAGGTGTTGTTGTTGGTCGAGTACACACCCACCGCGCAGAACAGCACGATGGAGGGGTACAGCCAGCGGTAAGGCACCGTGAGCAGCTTGATCCAGATGCCGATCAGCGGCAGGTTCAGGATTACCAGCATGGCGTTGCCGATCCACATCGAAGCGATCAGACCCCAGAAGAGTTCCGGGTTGCTGGTCATCACCTGGGGACCAGGCTGGATGTTGTGGATCGTCATCGCACCCACCATCAGCGCCATCACGGCGTTGGGTGGAATGCCCAGCGTCAGCAGCGGGATGAACGAGGTTTGCGAACCTGCGTTGTTGGCCGACTCGGGAGCCGCCACGCCGCGGATGTTGCCTTGGCCGAACGGCACTTCGCCGGGCTTGAGCTTGGTCTTCTTCTCGACCGTGTAGGCAGCGAACGCCGCCAGCAGTGCGCCACCGCCGGGCAAGATACCCAGGGCAGCACCCAGGGCCGTACCACGCAGCACCGCGGGGATCATGCGCTTGAAGTCTTCCTTCGTCGGGAACAGGCCATGCACCTTGGCTGTGAAGACTTCGCGGTCGTCGTCAGGACGGGCCAGGTTGGCGATGATTTCACCGTAGCCGAACACGCCCATGGCGATGGTCACGAAGCCGATACCGTCGGTCAGTTCAGGGATGTCGAAGCTGAAACGGGCCACGCCCGAGTTCACGTCGGTACCCACCAGGCCCATCAGCAGGCCCAGCACGATCATGGCCACCGCCTTGAGCAGCGAACCCGAGGCCAGCACCACGGCGCCGATCAGGCCCAGCACCATCAGCGAGAAGTACTCGGCAGGGCCGAACTTGAAGGCCACTTCGGTCAGCGGAGGCGCAAAGGCCGCCAGGATCAGCGTGCCCACGCAACCAGCGAAGAACGAGCCCAGGCCCGCCGCCGCCAGCGCCGGCCCCGCTCGGCCTTTTCGGGCCATCTGGTAGCCGTCGATCACGGTCACCACCGAGGACGATTCACCTGGCAGGTTGACCAGAATGGCGGTGGTGGAGCCACCGTATTGCGCGCCGTAATAGATACCGGCCAGCATGATCAGCGCGGCCACGGGGGGCAGCGCGTAGGTGGCAGGCAGCAGCATGGCGATGGTGGCCACGGGGCCGATGCCAGGCAGCACGCCGATCAGCGTGCCCAGCAGGCAGCCGACAAAGCAGTAGATGAGGTTCTGGAACGTGAAAGCCACGCCAAAACCCAGCGAGAGGTTGTTGATCAAATCCATGGTCGGTGCTCCTGCTCAACCCGTGATGAAACTCGGCCACACAGGGAACTGCAGCTTGAGCGCCCAGACGAATGCCACGTAGCTGCCGACGGCAAGCACGGTGGCCAGCACGAACACAGCCTTGGCGTTGAACTCATTGCCAGCCAGGCTGGAGATGAAGGTCAGCGCATAGATGCCCACGATGAGGCCCATCGCCGGGATGCCCAGGCTGGGCAGGCCGCCGAGCAGGATGCCGAAGGCGAAGTTGGCAGCGAGGATGAAGAACAGCGGCTTCCAGGCCCACTTGCCGATCTTGTCGCCATCCTGCGTCTCCACCGTGGTGGCTTTGAAGGTGATGGCAGACCCGATGAGGGCCAGCAGGATCCCCAGCAGCAGCGGGAAGTAGCCCGGGCCCATGCGTGCGCCGTTGCCGACGTTGTACGTGGTGGCTCCCCACGCAAACGCCACACCGATACCCATGAACATGAGGCCGGCAAAGAAGTCTTTTTGACTCTTGATTTTCACATTTGTCTCCTAGGCGGAAATCTTGACTGCGCGATTGTGAGTGCAAGCGCGGCCCGTGCGGATGTGGATTCCACCTACATCCGGTAACGCACTGCATGCCGCCACGGCAGCGGCAGCCCGGCAGTCGCCCGGGAGACAGGCTGCCCGCTACTCCGCTATTCCAGGGGAGGCGTGGCGGTGAGCACCTCTTCGAGCGTGGTGAGTCCCTCGGCCACCCGCAGCGCACCGGCCAGGCGCAGCGGGCGCATGCCGTCCTGCACGGCCTGGCGGCGCAGCATGTCGATGGAGGGCGCCTGGTTGATTTTTTCCTTCAATGCCTCGCTCACCGTGAGCAGTTCGTACAGCCCCATGCGCCCGCGGAAACCGCTCATCCGGCAGTCCACGCAGCCCACGGGCTTGTAGGGCTGGTAGCCGCCGCTGAGCTTCCAGGGCTTGACGGCACCCATCAGCACTTCGCGGTCCGACGTATCGTCTTTTTGCTTGCACTGCTTGCACAGCGTGCGCACCAGGCGCTGGGCGAGCACCCCCAGGATGGTGGCGTTGAGCAGGTACGGCGGCACGCCCAGCTCCATCAGCCGCGTGATGGCCGATGGCGCGTCGTTGGTGTGCAAGGTCGAGAACACCAGGTGGCCGGTGAGGGCCGCCTGCACCGCCATTTCGGCCGTTTCAAGGTCGCGGATTTCACCCACCATGATGATGTCCGGGTCCTGGCGCATCAGCGCGCGCAGGCCTTCGGCGAAGTTGAAGTCGAGCTGCGGCTGCACCTGCGTCTGGTTGAAGCTGGGCTCGATCATTTCGATCGGGTCTTCCACCGTGCTCACGTTGACTTCCTCGGTGGCCACGCGCTTGAGCGTGGAGTACAGCGTGGTGGTCTTGCCCGAGCCGGTGGGCCCGGTCACCAGGATGATGCCGTGCGGGCGCTTGACCAGGTCCTCCCACCGCTGGGCGTCGTGCGGCGCAAAGCCCAGTGCGTCCAGGTCCTTGACCGCGTTGTCGGGGTCGAAGATCCGCATCACCATCTTCTCGCCGAACGCGGTGGGCAGCGTCGACAGGCGCATTTCCACCTCGTCGCCGCGCTGGTTGCGCGTCTTGATGCGGCCGTCCTGCGGGCGGCGCTTTTCCACCACGTCGATGCGGCCCAGCAGCTTGATGCGCGAGATCATGGCGTTGTGCACGCCCATGGGCATCTGGTAGACGGGGTGCAGCACGCCATCGATGCGAAAGCGGATCACGCCCTGCTCGCGGCGGGGCTCCAGGTGGATGTCGCTGGCGCGCTGGTCGAACGCGTACTGCCAGAGCCAGTCCACCACCTTGACCACGCCCTGGTCGTTGGCATCGAGCTGCTTGTTGCTCTTGCCCAGCTCGACCAGTTGCTCGAAGCTGCTGCCGCCCCCTGCCCCTCCGGCCTTCTGGGCTGCACGCACGGACTTGGCCAGCGCAAAGAACTCGGCCGTGAACCGGTGGATGTCGGCCGGATTGGCGACCACCCGGCGCACCGACCGCCGCGACTGGCGCTCCACCTCGGCGACCCAGTCGTCGATGAAGGGCTCGGCGGTGGCCACCACGACTTCCTTGGAGGTCACCTGAACCGGCAGCACCTTGTGGCGCTCGGCATAGGTGGCGCTCATGGTGTCGGCCACGCGGCCCACATCCACCTTGAGCGGGTCGATCCGCAGGTAGGGCAGCCCGGCCCGCCGGGCCAGGTATTCGGACAGCGCCTCGATGTCCAGCGGCTTGCCGTCCGACGCGCGCTCCATCGCCACATTGGCCAGGCGCACCAGCGCATGCTGGGAGCTCTCGGCCTGCGAGCAGCGCGCGATGGTGCGCTGGGCCTCCTCGCGGGTGATGACCTTGTCTTCGCTCAACCACTGCACCATGCGCCGCCAGTCCACCGGGCCGGCGTAAGGCGCCGCTGCTGCGCGCTCGGTGGAAACTTCTGCAACCTTCGTCATCGGAGACCTTTCAGTGTGCGTACACGTTCTCTGCGCCATCTGCGGCCATCTGCGCTGTCTGCGCTTGCCACGCCCTGCATGAATGCAGCGCCTTTCAGCCCGCCACGGGCTTGAAAGCCCGCAGCCATTTCGCCGTGGGCAGGTCCCAGCGCGCCTGGATCGCCTCGGCCCGCGCCGCCAGTTCGGTGCGCTTGGGGCGCGTCGGGGTGCGCTGGGCCAGCACCACGGTATTGCCCTCCCGCGTGGGCTTGAAGGACCACAGCGCGTCTTCGCCGAAGGCCTGCGCCATGCTCTGCAGGCTGCGGTCGTAGCTGGAGGCACGGCCAAACAGGTTGACGGTCATGCTGCCAGTATCCGTCAGCAGCGCGCGGCAGTCGGCATAGAAGTCCGCACTGTCGAGCACCGGCGCTGCCGCATCGTGGTCATACAGGTCCACCGCCAGCGCATCCACGGTGCCCAGCCACATCGGGTTGCGGATTTCCTGGGCCGCATCGGCCAGCACCACGCGCAGCTTGGGGCCGTCGTGCGGCAGCTTGAACCACTGCCGGCACACCGCCACCACCTGCGGGTTGAGCTCGATGGCGGTGCTGCAGATGCGCAGCTTCTTGTGGCAGAACTTGGTGATGGCGCCCGCCCCCAGGCCCAGTTGCATGGCGTGCCCCTTGGAGACCTGCGCGGGGTCGGCAAACAACAGCCAGGCCATCATGCGCTGCACGTACTCCAGCTCCAGCACGAACGGCTCGGCCACACGCATGGAGCCCTGGATCCAGGGCGTGCCCAGGTGAAGGTGCCGCACCTCGCCGTCGTCGGAGACGCTGACTTCGGGCAGTTCTAGGGGAGTGTTCTTTTTTCGGGTCATTCAGGTCAGTCAAGCAGCACGTGGGCGGACATCAGTTCGCCCCAGGCCGCCAATTTACGGTCAAAGCTCCAGGAGGCGTTGGCGGGGCTGGTCGACGGCAGCCGCACCGCGTCTATCCGCGTCGGGTGCGCCGATTCCAGGCTGGCCAGCGCCGCGGGCGCGTGCCGAAAGCTCTCCGCGCCGTTGTGGGCCAGCGCAGCCAGGCGGGGGCACTGGCCGTGCAGGCGCGCGAAGTCGTTGACGCGGGCGTTGCGGATGGCGGTGTCCAGGCTGCCCTCGCGCTCGCAGCTTTCGTACACGTCCCACAGCCCCAGCCGCCGCGCCAGCAGCCAGTCGCAGCGCTGCGCATAGTGGTCCGCCCCTGCAGGCGGCAGCGGGTGCTGGGGCCACAGCGCCTGCAGGATCTTCCAGAAGTGGTTTTGCGGGTGGGCGTAGTACTGGCGCAGCCGCAGCGAGGCCGCGCCTGGAAAGCTGCCCAGTACCAGCACCACGGTTTCTGCAGACGCCACGGGCGGCAGGCCCTGCCACCGGGGGGTGGCAGAGGTGGGCGCGGGGTGCGGCGCTTGGACGTCAGGCATGGGCCGATTCTGGACCTAAACCGCGCAGGGGCCCGGGCAGGCCTGTAAAAAAAGATAGCTGTAAACCGTGCACCACACTGCGCAAAACTCCCAAATGGCTCCTCATTTCAGGCCCTGCACCGGGCGCCCACGCAGGCGCTAGGGAACCTCTGCACGAATCGAGCTGCCAAGTATGCGCTGCAGATAGGGATGGAGTGCAAGGCGCAAAACGCAGCCATATCCGTAGCTATTGCGAGTACTTGCAACGCCGCAGACCGCCCGAGACCGCAGATGCCCACGGCGCGGTGATTCGTGCAGAGGTTCCCTAGGGCACCAGCGCCGCCAGCCGGGGCAGCGCCGCGCGGGCATTGCGCGTGGTGGCCGCTGCCAGCGCCTGCGCCGGCTGGCCCCGCAGTTGCGCCAGCACCTCGGCAATGCGCGGCAGCTCGTCCGGGGCATTGCGGCCCTGGGGCTGGCCTTGCGCGCGCTGCGCCGAGGTGGTGTAGAGCCAGTGCGGCTGGATGTCCGGTGCATCGGTCTCCAGCACCAGCACGTCCTCGGGCAACTCGGTAGCCAGGCGGCGCAGTTGCAGGGCGCGGTCGTAGGTCATGGCGCCCCCGAAGCCCAGCTTGAACCCCATGGCAATGAACGCCTCGGCCTGCTGCTGGCTGCCATTGAACGCATGCGCGATGCCGCCGCGCACTGGCAGCTCGCGCAGGCCCTTGAGGAGCTTGTCGGCCGAGCGGCGCACGTGCAAGATCACCGGCAGGTCGAATCGGCGCGCCAGTTGCAGTTGCGCGCGGCAAAAGCGCTCCTGCCGTACGGGGTCCAGCCCGCTCACGAAGTAATCCAGGCCGATCTCGCCGATGGCCACCAGGCGCGGGTCTGCGTGGTGCTCCTCCAGTTCAGCGGCCAGCCGGTCCAGGTCGCCGTCGTCCGCGCGGCCGGTGTACAGCGGGTGGATGCCCAGCGCGTAGCTGTCCCCATGCTGGTGCGCAAGCTGCCGCACGGTGGCCCAGTTGCTGCGCTCCACCGCCGGGATCACGCAGTGCCCCACGCCCTGTGCACGGGCAGCCTGGCGGACCGCGTCGCGATCGGGGTCGAATTCCGGGGCGTCGAGGTGGCAATGGGTGTCGATCCAGACAGTCATCCGGCCATGATGCCCCAAAGAGCCGGCCCCCCGGCTGGGTGGCCAGCCGGCGGCGCACGAAACCTTGGATGTGCATATGGCGGCGATACGTGCTAACGTGAAACCATGCGCCTTTTTGCGGCGCAGTAGAAAAGGTGACAGGATGCCTCGGCCCGCCCTCTACAGCAGCTCCCGCCCGGCCCGCCGCCCTTTGGACGGGGCCGCGGCGGCGCCCTCCGACAGATCCGCTGCACCAGCGGATTTCGCAGCGCCTGCCGCGCAGTCGCAGGGGGGCGATGGCGCACCTGCCGCCAGCCCGCACTCCCCCACCGCAGCCACCCCGTCAGCGGGTGTGGCGCTGTCGCGGCGCCATCTGCGCAGCCTGTGGGCCATGATCATGCTGCTGTCCGCCCTGCTCGTGGCCAGCCTGTGGCTGCACCAGCGCCCGGCCCCCCGCAAGGTCACGCAGGAAGACATCGACGCTGCCGTGCTGCGCACCCTGGAGACCACCACGCCCCCCTCCGCTGACGCGCGGGCGGTGGAGGCCATTGCACCGTCGGTGGTGCGTGTGGCGGGCTACAGCCGCAGCAAGAACGGCAAGGAAGAGATCGAGCGCGGTGTGGGCACAGGGGTCGTCATCGTGGACAAGGGCGTCATCCTGACCAACCTGCACGTGGTGGCAGGCGCCGACCGCATTGCCATCACCTTCCACGACGGCCTCGAGACCACGGCCAGCATCACCGGCACGCAGCCCGAGAACGACCTGGCCGTGCTGCAGGCGCACAAGGTGCCGGACGACCTCGAAGCGGCGCCCCTGCGCTCCACCCAGGACCTGCGCCCGGGCGACCACGTGGTGGCCGTGGGCTTCCCGTTCGGCATCGGGCCGTCGGCCTCGGCGGGCGTGGTGTCGGGCCTCCGGCGCGAGTTCACCTCGCCCGAAGGCAAGCGCCAGCTGAGCAACCTGATCCAGTTCGACGCCGCCGCCAATCCGGGCAACTCCGGCGGGCCGCTCGTCACACTCGACGGCGAGGTCGTGGGCATCGTGACCGCCATCCTGAACCCCACCTCCGCGCGCACCTTCATCGGCATCGGCTTTGCCGTACCCATCGAAAACGCTGCTGCCGCCGTGGGCATGCCGCCGTTCTAGCCTGCGGGCTGGGCGACTCTCCGCACCATCGATCACCGACAAAGGAAGGACACCCATGGAATCCACAGCGAACACCGCCACCCTGATGGAGCAGGTGCTCTACGAAGTCAAGCGCGTGGTAGTCGGGCAGGACCGCTTTCTCGAACGCGTGATGGTGGCCATGCTCGCCCAGGGCCATCTGCTGGTCGAAGGCGTTCCGGGACTGGCCAAGACGCTCACGGTGAAGACGCTGGCCAGCACCATCCAGGGCAGCTTCAAGCGCATCCAGTTCACGCCCGACCTGGTGCCCGCCGACCTGGTGGGCACGCGCATGTACAACCAGAAGACCGGCGAATTCAGCACCGCACTGGGGCCCGTGTTCACCCACCTGCTGCTGGCCGATGAAATCAACCGCGCGCCCGCCAAGGTGCAGAGCGCGCTGCTGGAGGTGATGCAGGAGCGCCAGGTCACCATTGCCGGCGAGACGCACAAGGTGCCGGAGCCCTTCCTGGTGATGGCCACGCAGAACCCCATCGAGACCGAAGGCACCTACGCCCTGCCCGAGGCGCAGGTGGACCGCTTCATGATGAAGGTGCTGCTCGACTACCCGACGGAGGAGGAAGAGTTCGTCATCGCCCAGCGCGCGCTGGACCTGCCCGTGCAGGTGCTGCCCGTGGCCACCACCGCCCAGCTGGCGGCGCTGCAGGCCGAATGCCGCACCGTGTATGTGGACCCGTCCATGCTGCAGTACGCGGTGAAGCTGGTGGCCGCCACCCGCGTGCCTGCCCGCCACGGCCTGAAAGACCTGGCCGGCTACATCAGCTGCGGCGCCAGCCCCCGCGCCACCATCGCCCTGGCCGAGGGCGCCCAGGCCCTGGCCATGCTGCGCGGCCGCAACTACGTGCTGCCCGAAGACATGACCGACCTGGCCGCAGACGTGCTGCGCCACCGCGTGGCGCTGTCGTATGAGGCGCTGTCCGAAGGGCTCGACGCCGACGCGCTGATCCAGCGCATCATGGCCAAGATCCCGGCGCCTGCGCGCCCGCTGCACCACGAGCAAAAAGCAGCCTGAGCGCCGCCATGGCCAAAACGCCGCCCGACACCTCTTCCGCAACGGTGCATGCGCTGCCGACCTTGCCGGGCCAGGCCGACCGCCTGCTGCGCGAGCTGGAGTGGAAGGTCATCCGCCGGCTCGACGGCCTGCTGCAAGGCGACTACCGCACCCTGATGCGCGGCAGCGGCCTGGACCTGGCCGACCTGCGCGAATACCAGCCGCATGACGACGTGCGCCACATCGACTGGAACGTCACAGCCCGCCTGAACCTGCCCCATGTGCGCGTGTTCACCGAAGACCGCGAGATGACCGCCTGGTTTCTGCTGGACCTGAGCCCCTCCATCAGCTTCGGCCCCGAAGGCCACTCCAAGCGCGACATCCTTACCGGCTTCGTGGCCGTGCTGTCGCGCCTGCTCACTCGCCACGGCAACCGTGTGGGCGCCATGCTGTACGGCGGCGCCAGCGGCCAGGCCGAACGCGCTGTCGACACGGTGCTGCCACCACGCAGCAGCCGCGCACATGTGCTGCACCTGGTGCACCGGCTGCTCGCGCCCGACGCCAAGGCACGGACCACGTCCAAGGCTGGCGGGGCCGCCACCGAGTTGCACCGGCTGCTGCGCACCGGCCTGGCCAACCTGCGCCGCCGCTCCACCGTGTTCGTGGTCTCCGACTTCATCAGCGCGCCGGGCTGGGAAAAGCCGCTGGCCCAGCTCGCGCAGCGGCACGACGTGGTGGCCGTGCGCCTGCTGGACCCGCTGGAGCTGGAACTGCCCGATGTGGGCCTGATCACCTTGCGCGACGCCGAAAGCGGCGAACAGCTGCAGGTGGACACGCACGATGCGGCCTTCCGCCGCCGCTTTGCACGCCTGGCGGCCGAACGCGAAGCAGTGCTGCGCGAAGGCCTGGCGCGCGCCGGTGCAGACACGCTGGAGCTCTCCACCGACGACGATCTGGTCGATGCGCTGCTGCGCTTCATGGACATGCGCCAGCGGCGCGTGCGGGCGCCGCGCGGTGCATCATCGACGCTGTCGCCAGCGGGGGCCGCTGCACTGCCCACTGCCGCCTGATTCAACCCCGACGCCACCAAGGACCCTCACCATGGTTTTTCTCTGGCCCACCCTGCTCTGGCTGCTGCTGGTTGCGCCGCTCCTGGTGCTGCTGTACTGGTGGCTGCTGCACCGGCGCAAGAAGACGGCGCTGAGCTACTCCAGCCTGTCGCTGGTGCGCGAAGCCATGGGCCCCGGCCAGCGGCTGCGGCGCCACATCCCGCCCGCCCTCTTCCTGCTGGCGCTGATCGCCCTGCTGCTGGCGACCGCACGGCCGCTGGCCGTCATCACGCTGCCCTCCCAGGACCAGACCATCATGCTAGCCATGGACGTGTCGGGCAGCATGCGCGCCTCCGACGTGGAGCCCGACCGCATCACCGCCGCCCAGAACGCCGCCAAGGCCTTCATTGCCGAGCTGCCCCGCCACGTTCGCGTGGGCATCGTCGCGTTTGCGGGCAGCGCCCAGCTGGCCCAGCTGCCCACGCAAAGCCGCGAAGACCTGGTCAAGGCCATCGACAGCTTTCAGTTGCAGCGCGGCACGGCCACGGGCAACGGCATCATGCTGTCGCTGGCCACGCTGTTCCCCGATGCAGGCATCGACATCTCCGCCCTGGGCGGCCGCCAGGCCATGCGCCCCAAGCCCATCGATGAGATCGGCAAGCAGGACCCGGCCAAGCCCTTCACGCCCGTGGCGCCAGGTTCGTACAACTCGGCCGCCATCATCATGCTGACCGACGGCCAGCGCACCACCGGCGTGGACCCCCTGGAAGCCGCCAAGTGGGCCGCCGACCGTGGCGTGCGGGTGTACACGGTGGGCGTGGGTACGGTGCAGGGCGAGACCATCGGCTTCGAAGGCTGGTCCATGCGCGTGCGGCTCGACGAAGAAACCCTGAAGGCCGTGGCCACGCGCACCAATGCGGAGTACTTCCATGCGGCCACCGCGGCAGACCTGAAAAAGGTCTATGAAACACTGAGTTCACGCCTGACGGTGGAGAAAAAAGAGACGGAGGTGTCGTCCCTTTTCGCCCTGCTGGGCGCCGTGCTGGCTTTGCTGGCGGCGGGGTTGTCGGTATGGTGGTACGGGCGGATTTTGTGACCTTCGCCGGACTTTGATCCGCTCTTGGCCTGCAATCGACAGCGCAGGCCTTGCAGGGCCCGCGTCGAGAGAATTGCCATTCGAAGCCGATCGGCACCACACCCCATGCATCGAAAGCGCACCTGCTGGCACGCCGGTGTGCACTGGCTGAAGCCATCTCACGCGGGCCGCGGTCTACGGCAACGCCAGCATCGAAAAGTCAGGCAGACCCCAGCGCCATCCTCGACGACGCCGTCGCCTGGTTCGCATGCCGGGTCTCCACCCGGTTGCGCCCTGCGCGCTTGGCGTCGTAGCAGGCCATGTCGGCAGCGTACAGCACCGATGGCACGTCCTGCAGGCTGGCATCGAGTACCACCAGCCCGATGCTCACCCCGAGCGTGAAGCTGCGGCCCTGGTAGGCGGGCTCCCAGGCCTGCACCGACGCGCGCAACTGCTCTGCCACGGCCTGCCCGCGGGCCAGGGCGCAGCCGGGCAGCACCACGGCGAACTCGTCGCCACCCAGGCGCGCAGCCCAGCCCACCTGGCGCACTTGCGACTCCAGCAGGCGGGCCACGTGGCGCAGCACGTCGTCCCCTGCGTCGTGGCCGGCGATGTCGTTCACCACGGTGAAATGGTCCAGATCAAGGAACAGCACCACGCCGTCGCCCGGCGCCTCGCCGCTGGCCTGCGGCTCGCGGGGGCGTGCGGAGCGTTCGGCCAGCAGCAGGCCCAGGCGGTCGTCGAAGGCGGTGCGGTTGTACAGCTGCGTCAGCCCGTCGTGGGTGCGCTCCCACGCGTGCTGGGCCTGGGCTTCGCGTGCGGCGGTGATGTCTTCGAGGATCCACACGGTGCCGCCCGCCATTTCGTCCGGCTGCACGCCGCGGCCCTGCACTCGTGCCCACACTGGGCTGCCGTCCTTGCGCATGAAGCACACGTCGCCGTCAAAGGCACCGTGCGCGGCGAACTCGGCCTGCACGCGTTCGCCGATGTGGTGGTAGTCGGCATCGCTCGCGTACAGCGCGCGCGCCGGGCGGCCCTGCAGCTCGCCGGGGGTGTAGCCCAGCATCACGCAAGCCTGGCGCCCCACCACCTCGAGGATGCCGTGGCGCGAGATGACAATGCCCACCGACGCGTTGTCCAGCACCGCCTGGAACTGACCATCGAGCGTGGCCTTGTGGATCTGCTCCCGGCTGCCCTGCTGGGCCAGGCCCTGGAACACCTGCACCAGTTCGCCCACCTCGCCGCCCGCGCGGGGCCAGTCGATGTCGGGCGCCTGGGGCAGCGGCTGCCGCACGTCGCGGCGCAGCATCTGCAGTGCGCTGTGCCGCAGGTGCGCCAACGGCTGGGCCATCCAGGCCATGGCGACGGCCACCAGCAACATGCACAGGGCCATGCTGGCAGCCGCCAGCCACCAGGCTTCGCGCTGGGCGCCCTGCAGCGGGCCCAGCAGCGCCTGCGACGGGCTCACCCGCGCCACGATCCATTGCGGCAACGGCATGCCCGCCATGCTGACGATGTGCCCGGGCTCCTGGTGGGTGGCCCCGCGCCCTGCCACGGGCTGTGCCTGGTCCAGCCAGCGCATGTACACGGGCGCCAGCCCGGTCTCGTCCTGCACCTTGCCCAGGATGCGCGCGGGATCGGTGTGCGACAGGATGGTGCCGTCGCGTGTGAAGACGATGAGCCGCGAGCCGTCGCGCGCCGGCAGCGTCATCGATGGCGGCAGCAGGCCTTGCGACTGCAGTCGCAGCGCCCCCGCCACCACGCCCAGCACCGAGCCGTCCTCACGGTGCAGCGGCATGGTGAACATCACCCGGGCGTCGCTGGTGCGCGCCGCGATGAGTTCGGAGACCAGGGGCTTGCCGTCGACCAGCGTGCGGCGCAGGGCATCGCGCTCGGCCGGGTCCAGGTCGGCGGCCTTCTCCATCCGGCCGCCGCGCAGGTTCATGCGCAGTTCGCCATTGGCGCGGGCAACCTGCATGGCGTCGAAGAACTGCACCGCGGGCAGGCCCTGCTGCAGCAGCCATTCCAGGGTGGATGGCGATTCGAGCATGGCTGGCGTGATGCCTGCCGACACGGTGCGCAGCACCTTCTGGCTTTGCTCGATCTTGCTGGCCAGCAAGCGCGCCACGACTTCGACCTCGTCGGTCTGCTGGGCCACGACGCGGCGCATGGCCTCTTGCCCCGAGGCACGGGTGACCAGCCAGGCCGCCACCGTCCCCGACAGCGCTACCGCCAGCACCGCCACCAGCATCAGCCGCAGCACCAGCGAACCGGGCACGAACCAGCCCGGCGCATCTGGTGGCAGCGCGGGGTGGTCCGGGGGCGTCATGGGCACTCCGTGGAGGGAATGCGACGCGGATGGGAGGCGTTGGGCATGGGCTGGTCGGGTGAAACCGGACTTTTGCCAACGAATATACGCAGCCCCTGCCCCCCGGGGCTTGGGTGGAACCCTCAGTCCAGGGCGGGGAAAAACCCTGACTTTGAAGCCCCCCTGAGCCGCTGCGCGGCTTCCCCCGGAGGGGGACGCACCCGGTGGACTGGCGGAGCCAGATCCACGGATGCGCTGGCCTGGGGGCGTGCGTGTGCGACGGGCCTGGGCTTACACACGCTGATTGCGCTTGCTACTGCAAACCGCCCGCGGCGAATTCAGGTCAGCACCCGGCCATCGTTTGAAGAGCCCGCGGATGCGGCAGGTTGAGCACGTTGCCGGTGCCGTGCACCAGGCCCAGCTCGCGCAGGTGGCGCAGCACGCGCGAGAAGGTTTCGGGGGCAATGCCCAGTTGCGCGGCGATCAGGCGCTTGCGCAGGTGCAGCGTGACCTGCATCGCGCCGCTGTGGTCCGGCTGCGCGTGGTTCAGCAGCCACTGCGCGCAGCGCGATTCGGCGTCCTGCGCCAGGCGGCTCACGGCCAGCTCGGACTGCTGGCGGTAGCCCTGCGCCATGTCCAGCAGCAGGCCGCGGGCACCGGCGGGCATGTCGGACAGGCTGCGCCGGAACTCCTCGATGGGAAGCCGCCGCACCTGCAGCCGGGTGTCCGCCACCATGTCCACAGGGAAAGGCATCCCCAGCAGGGCCGAGGCGGCATCGAGCCAGAACGGCCCCTCCACCGCCCCCAGCTGGTGGCGCAGGCAGCCGTCGTCGAGCACACCGCGCAGCACACGGCCGGTTTCCAGGTGCAGCACCGACGTCAGCACCTCGTTGCGCCTGCGCAGTACCTCACCGGCGGCAATCACCTCGGTGGCGGCGGGCAGTGAGAAATGGGTAGAGGGCAGCATGGGTCCGACTGTGCCGCGCGGGCTGCCCGCCGGCATTGAGACAGATCAAAGCCACACCACGCCGCGGCCCGCGCCGGGCCGTGATGGCTGCAAAACCCACACACCGCAACACACACCGCAGCGCCGCGCAGACACGCACCCGCCCCCGCAGACAGCTTGCAGCAGATTCGTGACAACTTGTAACCAACCTGTCACGCGCCGCCGGTATCTTGTGTCCCTAGCTCAAGGTGAACACGCGATGCAGAACATGTTGGAGAGCCGGCTGGCGGCAATGAAGGGGCTGCTCTCGTGCACTCTGCGCGACGGCACCGGGCCCCTGGCCGCGCTCCTGCAGCAAGGCGGCCACCTGCACTGCGTCTTCCAGCCGCTGGCCGACCTGCGCGAAGGCGCCGTGTACGCCCACGAGGCACTGATCCGCGGCCCCGAGGGCACGGTGCTGCACACCCCTGACGCGCTGCTGGCACAGGCCCAGCGCGAAGGCATCCTGCGCGACTTCGAGCTGCTGTGCGTCTTCACGGCGCTCGAACAATGGGGCGCCCTGGGTGCACCCGGGCGTTTGTTCGTCAACATCAGCGCCGATGCACTCGTGCATGGCGTGACCTTGCTGGGCGCCGAGCGGCTGGGCGAGGTAGTGCGCAGCTTCGGCGTGAGCGCCCGCATGCTGGTACTGGAAATCACCGAGCACGAACGCGTGAGCGACATGCCGCAGCTGCGCCAGGCCATCAAGGCCGTGCACGCCTGCGGCGCCCGCATGGCGCTGGACGACTTCGGCGACGGCCGCTCCAGCCTGCGCCTGTGGTCCGAGGTCAAACCCGACTTCGTGAAGATCGACAAATACTTCATCCACGACATCAGCGACCACCCCGAGAACCTGCAGATGCTGCAGGCCATCAAGGGCATTGCGGACGTGTTCGGCACCACGTTGATCGCCGAAGGCATCGAGACCCGCGACGACCTGCGCGCGCTGCGCGACCTGGACATCCCCTACGGCCAGGGCTGGCTGCTGGGACGTCCGGCCCCCGCCCCGCGCGTTGCCGTGGAAGGCCCCGCGCTGGAGGTGATGCAGGACCGGCGCGTGGCCGTGCTGCCGCACCTGGGGCAGACCGCACGCCCTGGCGTTCTGCGCAGCCTGCTGGTGGTGCAGGCGCCCACGGCATCGCCCGCGACCAGCAACGCCGCGGTGGCGGCCCTGTTCCACGAACGCACCGAACTGCATGCGCTGGCGGTGGTGGACGGGACACGGCCGGTGGCACTCATCAACCGCCAGCAGTTCATGAACCACTACGCCACGCTGTACTTCCGCGAGGTGCACGGGCGCAAGCCGTGCCTGGCCTTCGCCAACCCATCGCCCCGCGTGGTGGAGCTGGACTGCGACGTGGACCAGCTGGTGGGCATCCTCACATCGCAGGACCAGCGTTACCTGAGCGACGGCTACATCGTGACCGACAACGGCCGGTATCTGGGCCTGGGCACCGGCGACCAACTGGTGCGCGCCGTGACCGAGACCCGCATCGAAGCCGCACGCCACGCCAACCCGCTGACCTTTCTGCCCGGCAACATCCCCATCAGCCTGCACATGCAGCGCTTGCTGGACGCAGGCACCGAGTTCGTCGCCTGCTATGCGGACCTGAACAACTTCAAGCCCTTCAACGACCACTACGGCTACTGGCGCGGCGACCAGATGATCCGCCTGGTGGCCCGCCTGGCCACGGCCCACTGCGACGCCCGCCGAGACTTCGTGGGGCATGTGGGCGGGGACGATTTCATGCTGGTGTTCCAGAGCAGCAACTGGCTGCAGCGCTGCAAGAACATCGTGGATGAATTTGCGCGCGAGGCGCTCACCCTGTTCGACGACGCGGCGCGCAAGGCGGGCGGTATCGAGGCCGAGGACCGGCATGGGGTGCAGCGGTTCTTTCCGTGCACCACGCTGTCGATCGGCGCGGTGCGGATCATGCCGGGGCGGTTTCGGCATGCGGAAGAGGTGGCTAACTTGGCGGCGGTTGCGAAGCACGAGGCCAAGCAGGCGGGAACCGGCGTGGTGTTGCACGGCGCAACGGCAGAGTCGGCGCCAGACGGTTTGGCGCTCGCCCGTGCGCTTCAAGAGGTGTTGGCAGCGTAGCGCAATGACGTGGAGCGGATAGCGTCGTGAGCGAGCTTCGCGCTTCCGCAAGCTATAGTTTGGTGGTCAAGCCTGCGGGATTTGTGGAATTTGCGCGTGGGTGACACAACAGTCCTGCATCGCCACCCGGACACACCATTGTCAGTAGGGATGAGTGTCAAAAAGCTTTCCGACTTGGCAGGGCTATGGTGCAGATTTCGCGGTCTAAGTTGCAGCAATTCCTATGGTCATGCTCCGTCGCACCTTGTTGGCCGCAGTTGCCCTCTCCTCATTACCAGGCTATTCGAAGACGCAAAAGCTCACGCTGCGCGCCAAGCCGGGGCAATTCGATGCAACCTCTACGGGCCCTGCAAGTACTGCCGCATCGATCCGCGGCGAATTTCGGATTGTCGAATTCGATACATCAGCCAAATGGCCTCCCGCAGCGTATATGGGCCTGCATCAAGGTACGAACCGCAATGACAGCGTGCATGTACTGGCCGTCCGAAACCGCCCGTCCGATGACTATTTGGTAGTCGGCTTCCGACACATCGCAGACGGTAAGGAAGTTGAAGTTCGGTCCATCCAGAACGTACCTCTTGGCTCAGCCGTCCGCGTGCACATGGAGATTAGCGAGGGAATCGCCACGATTCGTGTCAACCTCACACCCGCTATAAAGGTAGTCACAGCGCTCAAGGCGGTGGCTCCGTATGTATCCGTGTCCTCCGGAGCCGCTGAGTTTGAGGTGGAGGGATAACGTTAGCCAGCAGACGCGCAAGGTAGGGTCGTGGTCTTTGGTGAGTTATCAAGCATCCGACCTCTCTAACCGCCACCTGCTGGGGCTGGTTGTATGCTGCCAGTGGACGAGCCGAGCCGTCTCAAGGCCCCGTCACCGCCCCCGCCTCGAACCACCGCTTGACCAGCGCCCGCTCCGCATCCGTCATGCCGGTCGCATTGTTCATTGGCATCAACTTCTGCACCACCACTTGCTGGTAGATAGCCTGTGCATGCTGCTTGACGCTGGCGGGCGCGTCCAGCCGCAGGTTCTTCATCTGCACCTGCTCGCCGTGGCACATGTAGCAGCGCTGGGCCAGCACGGGTTGCAGCGTTGCATAGTCATTTTGGCCGATACCGCTTGCTGTGCTTGCGCCAGCAGCTACTGAAACAGGAGCAGATCCCGCTGCAGTAGCAGCCCCGGCAGCAGGCGCTGTCGACGCTGCAGGCGCCGCAGTCGCCACCACCGGCGCAGGCCGCATCCACGCGATCACGCCCAGGATGACCACCACGCCCACCAGCGCGTACGGCAGCGGGTTGCCGTTGCGGCCCAGCTTGTAGCCGTGGCGCGCCACGAAGAACTGGCGGATGGCGGCGCCGGCGAACATCATGAGGATCAGCACCAGCCAGTTCTGCGGGTGGCTCCAGGTAAAGCTGTAGTGGTTGCTCAGCATCGCAAACAGCACCGGCAGCGTGAAGTAGGTGTTGTGCACGCTGCGCTGCTTGCCGCGCTTGCCGTGGATGGGGTCCACGTCCTGGCCGGTGCGGATCTGGCGGATCACGGTGCGCTGGCCGGGGATGATCCAGAAGAACACGTTGGCGCTCATCGCGGTGGCGATCATCGCGCCCACCAGCAGGAAGGCGGCGCGCCCTGCAAACCAGTGGCAGGCCAGCCACGATGCGATGCACACCAGCCCGAACACCAGCGCGCCCACGATGGCGTCGCCGTTCTTCTTCTGGCCGAAGATGCGGCAGATCGCGTCGTACAGCAGCCAGAACACGACGAAGAACGCCAGCGCCACCACGATGGCCGTGGCGGGGGCCCAGTCCATGCGCGACTTGTCGATGAGGTAGGTGCTGGCGCTGTACAGGTATGACACCGTGAACAGCGCAAAACCGCTGATCCAGGTGCTGTAGCTTTCCCAGAAGAACCAGTGCAGGTGGCCGGGCAGCTTGGGCGGCGAGACGGCGAACTTGACCGGGTGGTAGAAACCGCCGCCGTGCACGGCCCAGAGTTCGCCGGAGACGCCCTGCTTCTTCAGGTCTTCATCCTCGGGCGGCGTGAGGCTGCTGTCCAGAAAGACGAAGTAGAACGACGAGCCGATCCAGGCGATGGCGGTGATGACATGGACCCAGCGCAGCAGCAGGTTGGCCCAGTCGAGAAAGTAGCTTTCCATGGAAATCTCTCAATCAACTTTGGCGGCGCAGGGCGCGCCGCCTGTGTGCAACCTGCTCACCACTGCGGGCGCTCTGAGCAAGACAGAACGGGCTGGTGATCTTCCACAACGGGTAGATCGCCAACACGTTCCAGGAGGTCGCGCACCTTGGCATGCAATTGGCATGCCGGGGCACCGCTGCGACCACTGTTTGTGGACACGAAGTGTATGCACTTTCCGCCTTGGAAGCCAGCAGGCAAACCCCCGGGTTGTCCCGAGGATAGAGGCAGGCGGCCGGTCAGCGGTCTACCGCAATGTAGTCCGGGTACTGTGCGCAGATGGCATCGACCGCACTCAGCGTGCCAGACAGGTGGTCCCGCGCGGCTTGCTGGGCGCGCGCAGCGTCGCCCTGGCCCAAGGCCGCCACGATGGCACGGTGGTCCGCCAAAATGGCCTCGGTCTTGCCCGCCGTGGGTAGGTGCAGGCGGCGGAGCCGGTCAACATGGCCGGACGATCTCTCCACCAGCACCCAGAGCCCCGGCACCGCCGCGGCGTCGTACATGAGCTGGTGAAAGCGCCGGTCGGCATCGACAAAGTCGCCGTAGCGCTGCGCCGCAGCCAGCGATGCCTGCAGCGCGATCTGCGCCTCCAGCTGTGCCAGCAGGCCCGGCGGCGCCTCGGCCGCGAGCTGGTGCAGGATTTCGAGTTCAATGGAGCGCCGCAGAAAATGCGCCTCGCGCGCCGCCGCCACGTCGATGCGCGAGACCAACGTGGCGTGCTGGGGGAACACATCCACCAGCCCTTCTTCCTCCAACCGCAACAGCGCTTCGCGCACCGGCGTCTGGCTCACGCCGAACTGCTGGGCCAGCTCGCTGCGCACCAGCACCGCGCCCGGCGCCAGCTCCAGCGACAGGATGGCGTGGCGCAGCGTTTCCAGCACCTGGGGAGCGGCCAGGCGCGAGCGGTCCAGCTTGATTTTGCGGGTCAAAGACATCAAAAGATTCTCGCATTGCGCGAGTGATATATTAGTGTTTTAATGCACCACGATGACCCGACGTACCCCAGATTCCTTGCGCAGCGCCCGCTGGTTCGCTGCTGACGACTTCCGCTCCTTCGGCCACCGCTCGCGCGTCTTGCAGATGGGCTACGGCTACGACGACTGGATGGGCAAGCCCGTCATCGCCATCATCAACACCTGGAGCGACGCCAACCAGTGCCACTCGCACTTCAAGCAGCGGGTGGACGACGTCAAGCGCGGCATCCTGCAGGCGGGTGGCTTTCCGCTGGAGCTGCCGGCCATCTCGCTGAGCGAGAGCATGGTCAAGCCCACCACCATGCTGTACCGCAACTTCCTCGCGATGGAAACCGAAGAGCTGCTGCGCAGCCACCCGGTGGACGGCGCGGTGCTGATGGGCGGCTGCGACAAGACCACGCCGGGCCTGACCATGGGCGCGCTCAGCATGGGTCTGCCCTTCATCTACCTGCCCGCCGGGCCCATGCTGCGCGGCAACTGGCGCGGCAAGGTGCTGGGCTCGGGCTCGGACGCCTTCAAGTACTGGGACGAGCGCCGCGCAGGCCGCCTGTCCGATCAGGCCTGGAGCGAGATGGAAGCCGGCATCGCGCGCAGCCACGGCACCTGCATGACCATGGGCACGGCCGCCACCATGATGGGCATCGCCGAGGCCGTGGGTCTGGCGCTGCCCGGCGCGTCCAGCATTCCGGCCGCCGACGCCAACCATGTGCGCATGAGCGCCGAGTGCGGGCGCCGCATCGTCGAGATGGTGTGGGACGACCTCACGCCCGCGAAGATGCTCACCCGCGCCCACTTCGAGAACGGCATCGCCTGCGCAATGGCCATGGGCTGCTCGACCAACGCCATCATCCACCTCATCGCCATGTCGCGCCGCGCGGGGCACCCGGTGGACCTGTCCGACTTCGACGCGGCCAGCCGGCGCGTGCCGGTGATCGCCAACATACGCCCGAGCGGCGACGCCTACCTGATGGAAGACTTCTTCTACGCAGGCGGCCTGCGCGCCCTGCTGGAGCGCATCCGCGGCCACCTGCACACCGATGCGCTCACCGTCAACGGCAAGACCCTGGGCGAGAACATCGCGGGCGCCGAGGTCTACCACGACGACGTGATCCGCCCCATCGACAACCCCATCTACGCCGAAGGCGCGCTGGCCGTGCTGCGCGGCAACCTGGCGCCCGACGGCGTGGTCATCAAGCCCAGCGCCTGCGCGCCGCACCTGCTGCGCCACACGGGCCGGGCGCTGGTGTTCGACGACTACCCCTCGCTCAAGAAGGCGGTGGACGACCCGGACCTCGACGTCACGGGCGACGACATCCTGGTGCTGCGCAACGCCGGCCCGCGCGGCGCCGGCATGCCCGAATGGGGCATGCTGCCCATCCCCACCAAGCTGCTCAAGCAAGGCGTGACAGACATGCTGCGCCTGTCCGACGCCCGCATGAGCGGCACCAGCTATGGCGGCTGCCTGCTGCACTGCTCGCCCGAGGCGGCCGTGGGCGGCCCGCTGGCGCTGGTGCGCACTGGGGACCGCATCACGGTGGACGTGCCCGCCCGCACCATCCACCTGGAGATCACCGACGACGAACTCGCCACACGCCGCGGCGCCTGGACGCCGCCGCCCCCGCGCTACGAGCGCGGCTACGGCTGGATGTTCGGCCGGCACATCCTGCAGGCCGACGAGGGCTGCGACTTCGACTTCCTGGAAACCACCTTCGGCAAGGCGGTTCCCGAACCCGATATTTTCTGAACGGAGCTGATGCCCATGACCCCCGCCACCCGCGCGCTGCTGATGAAGGTCAGCACCGCCACGCTGTGCACCGCACTCTTCAAGCGCGGCCTGCGCAACCAGTTCATCCAGGGCGTGCTGCCCCTGAACCCGGACCTGCCCAACATGGTGGGCGAGGCCTTCACGCTGCGCTACATGCCGGCGCGGGAGGACCGCAACCCCATCGGTGTCTTCCAGAACCGCGACCACCCCCAGCGCGTGGCCGTGGAGCAGTGCCCCGTGGGCGCGGTGCTGGTCATCGACAGCCGCAAGGACGCGCGGGCGGCATCGGCCGGCGGCATCCTGGTGGCGCGACTCATGCAGCGCGGTGTGGCCGGCGTGGTCACCGACGGCGGCTTTCGCGACAGTCCGGACATCGCCCAATACAGCATGCCCGCCTACCACGCCCGGCCCAGCGCCCCCACCAACCTCACGCTGCACGAGGCCATCGAGATCAACGGTCCCATCGGCTGCGGCGATGCGCCGGTGTTCCCCGGTGACGTGGTCGTGGGCGACGCCGAAGGCGTGATCGTGATCCCCGCGCACTTGGCCGACGAAGTCGCCGCCGAGGCCACCGAGATGACCGTGTTCGAGGACTTCGTGCAGGAACAGGTGCTGGGTGGCCGCTCCATCATCGGCCTGTACCCGCCCAGCGACGAGCAGGCGCGCACCGACTTCGCCACCTGGCGCGCCGCACAAGGGCGCTGAAAAACTCGCTCACCTTCTGAGCCACCCGGGCAGCCCACCCAGAGCGAAAAACGCCAGGGCGCCCGACCTTCACCACCACCCGGAGACAAAACCATGCCGTCCATCCACCGCGCCGCAGCCCCGCTGCTGGCCTTGTTCGCCCTGCTGGGCACACCCTACGCCCAGGCCCAGGACTGGCCCGCCGCCAAGCCCATCACCTACGTGGTGCCGTTCACTGCCGGCGGCTCCACCGACATCGTGGGCCGCACCGTGGCCCACAAACTGCAGGAGAGCCTGAAGCAATCCGTCGTGGTGGAGAACAAGCCCGGCCAGGCCGGCGGCATCGGCGCGGCCTACGTGGCCAAGGCCGCGCCCGACGGCTACACGCTGTTCGGCGGCACCATCAGCACGCATGCCATCAACGCCAGCCTGTACAAGAAGCTGCCCTACGACCCCATGAAGGACTTCGAGCCGGTGACGCTGGTCGCGCGCCTGCCCAATGTGCTCATCGTCAACGCCCAGCTGGGCGTGAACTCGGTGGCCGACCTCATCGCGCTGCTCAAGAAAGACCCCAGCAAGCGGATGTTCGCATCGTCCGGCGCGGGCACGTCGACCCACCTGGCGGGCGAGATGCTGGCCGACCTGATCGGCGTGCCGCTCACCCACGTGCCGTACAAGGGCACGCCGCCCGCCATGACGGATGTCGCTGCGGGCGAGGTGCCCTTCATGTTCGACCAGCTCACCGCCGCGCTGCCGCTGGTCAAGGCCGGCAAGCTCAAGCTGCTGGCCGTGACCACGGGCCAGCGCATCACCCTGGCGCCCGAGCTGCCGACCATGATCGAGTCGGGCATCGCAGGCTTTGAGATGTCGTCGTGGCAGGCGATCTACGTCCCCAAGGGAACACCGCGGCCCATCATCCAGCGGCTGCATGCCGAGATCGTCAAGGCCCTGAAGCAGCCCGACGTGAAAGCCAAGCTGACCGACCAGTTGGCCATGGAGATTGTGGGCAGCACGCCCGAAGAACTGCGCGAGCACATGGCCAAGGAGATCCCGCGCTGGGCGGCGCTGGTGAAGAAGTCGGGGGCGACGGCCGATTGATGGCGAAGGGGTGACAGTGCAATCTCCTGGGGGCGACGTGTTCATTCATGCAGCGCCCTGAACTCGACAAGCTCAGTCTGAACGGGGGAGTGCAGATGCGCGAACCCCTGTTCTCAGCGCTCCCTCGACCGTTCACCCTGAGCCTGTCGAAGGGTTGCACGCAGACCGTGCCCGACTTCGACAAGCTCAGTCCGAACGGAGTTTGGAACATAGACCAGGGGAATGCGGGGAGTGGAGTGCTGAGCATGAAATACGGAGCCTCATCACCCCCCCCAAACCGTTCACCCTGAGCTTGTCGAAGGGCCGCACACAGGCCGTAACCTGACTTCGACAAGCTCAGTCCGAACGGGAGGTGGTGACTCGCGAGTCCCTTGCCAACGCCCCCCGCCCGCTCACCCTGAGCCTGTCGAAGGGCCGCACTAACGCCTCGCCGTCTTCCGGAAAATTTAACCCAGCGTCTGCAGCAACTGCGCAGCCACCGCCACTGCAATCACCTCGGGCTCCTTGCCCCCAATGCCCGGGACGCCGATCGGGCAGGTGATCTGCGCCAGCTCCTCCTGCGCGAATCCGCGTCCGTGCAGTCGGTTCGAAAAAGTCGCCCACTTGGTCTTGCTGCCGATGAGGCCGATGAACGGCAGATCCTGCCGCTCCCGCTGGCGGCGCAGGCAGGCGGCCACCACGTCCAGGTCTTCGGCATGGCTGAAGCTCATGATCAGCACCCGCGTGCCCGGCGCCAGCCCCGGCACCGCCATCTGCACCGGGTCCGAATGCTCGCAGGCCACGCCATCCGGCGCAGGCTGCAGAAAGATCCCGTCGCGGCTGTCGATCCAGGTCAGCGCAAACGGCAACGGCGCCAGTACCCGCGCCAGCGCATGGCCCACGTGCCCGCCGCCGAACAGCGCCACGGGGTGCAGCCGGGGCGCGAGGCTATCGGCCAGCGTGGGCGCGTCGCCTGCGGTCAGCAGCTCGAACGTCAGGTGCACCACCCCGCCGCAGCACTGGCCCAGCGCCGGGCCGAGCGCAAAGCGCATCGGGCCATTGCCCGGCGACGACGGTACGCCCGCCAGACGTCGGCGCGCCTCCGCCATGGCCTGGTGCTCCAGGTGCCCGCCGCCGATGGTGCCAACGAACCCATCGGCAAACACGGCCATCCAGGCCCCGGGTTCACGCGGCACGGACCCTTGGGTAGACTCCACCCTGACCAGGCAGGCAGGCGCGGCCGCAAGGCCTTCCAGCAACAAACGCAAGTGTTCCACCGCCATCGTCCTTTTCGTACTTACATCAGGCCCGGCGGCGCCGCCTGAACGGCGAGCGCCTTCGGCCACCCACCACGAGCCACCCCACCATGTCCAACACCCCGCCCCCAGGCCCCAACGGCAAGCGCAGCCACTGGCTGCTGGCAGGCATCATGGCCGCAGGTGCGGCCCTGGTCGCAGCCTGCAGGTCCGGCCCTGAACCCACCCCGACGCCCGAGCCGGAAAGCCGTTCGCCCTCGGCCCCGGACACCCCGGCCGTGAAAGGCCCCGTGCCCGCCGCCGCAGGCTCGGCCCGCGCATCGGCCGCCGCCACGCCCAAAGCCTACCGCCAGGACGGCGCCACCCACCTGTACGGACTCAACAGCGAACGCATCTTCAAGGGCAAGCTGCCGCCGCAGCTGTATGCCATCGGCGTGCTGGAAGTGGACATCGACCGCACCGGCAAGGTCAACCGCCTGAACTGGCTGCGCGCCCCGCGCCACGCGCCCGAGGTGATCAAGGAAATCGAGCGCACCGTGCGCGCCGCAGCGCCCTTCCCGGCGCCCACCCGCCTGGGCAAGGTCACCTACACCGAGACCTGGCTGTGGGACAAGAGCGGCAAGTTCCAGCTGGACACCCTGACCGAAGGACAGCTTTAAAAAGATAGCGTCTCGCGCTTGACTGTATTGGGCTTCAAGTTCTTTTGGCCTGAAGCCCGCATCTGGCAAGCGCCACTCGCTATCTATCTCATAGCACTCAAGATCCTCGGTACGTCGAATAGCTCCACGGGCTTACCAGCAGCGGCACGTGGTAGTGCTGGTCGGTGTGCGCAATGCCGAAGTCCAGGCTCACCTGGTTCAGAAAATTGGGCTCGGGCAGTTGCACGCCCCGCGCCCTGAAGTACCCCGCCACATTGAAACGCAGCCGGTAGGTGCCGGTGCGCAGGCTGGCGTTGTCGAACAGCGGCGCATCGGTGCGGCCGTCGTGGTTCAGCACCAGGCGCTTGATCAGCGTGGCGTTGTCGTCGCCGTCCGTGGAGTACAGCGCCACTTCCATGCCGGCGGCGGGGCAGCCGTGCATCGTGTCCAGAACGTGTGTGCTCAAGCCCATTGGGGATTCTCCTGAAGAAAGCAGGCCGGAACAGCGCGACCTGTAGACCAAAAGTGTATACACTTTTATCCAATCCACCTATCATGCAGCCATGGAATCCTCATCCACCAGTGCGATTGTCGAGGCGCTGACCCGCGCCATCGTGGAGCACCGCCTGCAGCCGGGCACCAAGCTGGCCGAGCAGAAACTGGCCGACCACTTCGGCGTGTCGCGCACGCTGGTCCGCCAGGCGCTGTTCCAGCTGGCACAGAACCGGCTCGTGACGCTGGAGCCCGCGCGCGGCGCGTTCGTGTCCACCCCGTCGGTGGAAGAAGCCCGCCAGGTGTTCGCCGTGCGCCGCATGCTCGAGACCGAGATGACGCGCGCCTTCGTGCAGAGCGTGACCCCCGCCAAGATCAAGGCGCTGCGCGCCCACGTGGCCAGCGAGAAGGCTGTCATGGCCACGGCCGATGCGAGCAGCCGCACCGAGCTGCTGGGCGACTTCCACGTGCGCATGGCCGAGCTCATGGGCAACGAGGTGCTGGCGCAGATGCTGGGCGACCTGATCTCGCGCTGCGCGCTCATCACGCTGATGTACCAGTCGGCCAGCGCCGCCGAGCATTCCCACGAGGAGCATGGCGACATCGTGGCGGCCCTGGCCGCGCGAGACGAAGCCCTGGCCGTCTCCCTCATGCAGGCCCACCTGGAACATGTGGAGGCCAGCCTGACCTTCGACCGCAAGCGCCCGGCCAGCGACCTGGCCGCCGCGCTCAGCGCGTGACATTCCCGTCCGTGACATGACCCCTTGAATCCCCGACGCCCATGATCTACGACTCCACCCAGCCCTACCCCCGCGACCTCATCGGCTACGGCAAGACCCCGCCCCACGCACAGTGGCCGGGCGGTGCGCGCATTGCCGTGCAGTTCGTGCTCAACTACGAAGAAGGCGGCGAGAACGCCGTGCTGCACGGCGATGCAGGCAGCGAGCAGTTCCTGTCCGAAATGTTCAACCCCGCGAGCTACCCCGAGCGGCACATGAGCATGGAAGGCATCTACGAATACGGCTCGCGGGCCGGCGTGTGGCGCATCCTGCGCGAGTTCGAAAAGCGCGAGCTGCCGCTCACCGTGTTCGGCGTCTCCAGCGCGCTGCAGCGCCACCCCGAGCTGACCCAGGCCTTCGTGCAACTGGGCCACGAGATCGCCTGCCACGGCCTCAAGTGGATCCACTACCAGCACATCCCCGAAGAAGTCGAGCGTGCCCACATGGCCGAAGCCATGGAGATCATCCAGCGCATGACCGGGCACAGGGCCCTGGGCTGGTACACCGGCCGCGACAGCCCCAACACCCGCCGCCTCGTGGCCGACTTCGGCGGCTTCGAGTACGACAGCGACTACTACGGCGACGACCTGCCGTTCTGGATGGACGTGAAAAAGAGCAATGGAGCCACCGTGCCCCAGCTCATCGTGCCGTACACACTGGACTGCAACGACATGCGCTTTGCACTGCCGCAGGGCTACTCGCACGCGGACCCTTTCTACCAGTACATGAAGGACACGTTCGACGCGCTGTACGCCGAAGGCGACCCCGCCGGCGACAACGCGCCCAAGATGATGAGCATCGGCATGCACTGCCGCCTGCTCGGCCGCCCCGGCCGCATCACGGCGCTGCAGCGATTCCTGGACCACATCCAGCAGCACAGCGACGTGTGGGTGTGCCGCCGCATCGACATCGCGCGCCACTGGAAACAGGCGCACCCCTACCCTTCTCAGAAAGCAGGCTGACACCATGGCCCTGACCCTGGAACAACTCAACACGGCCAGTGCGGCCGAGGCCCTGCAGCTGCTGGACGGCCTGTACGAGCACTCACCCTGGATCGCCGAGCAGGCGCTGGCGCAGCGGCCGTTCCGATCGCTGGCCCACCTGCAGCACGCCATGGCCCAAGCCGTGCGCACCGCTGGCACCGAGGCGCAGTTGGCCCTCATCCGCGCCCACCCCGAACTGGCGGGCAAGGCCATGGTGGCGCAGAACCTCACGGCCGAGTCCACCAACGAGCAGAGCAAGGCGGGCCTCACGCAGTGCACGCCCGAAGAGTTTGACCGCATCCAGGCGCTCAACACCGCGTACAACCAGCGCTTCGGCTTTCCGTTCATCCTGGCGGTGCGCGGGCCGCGCGGCACCGGCCTGCCCAAGCGGGAGATCATCGACACGTTTGCGCGCCGCCTGGACAACCACCCCGAGTTCGAACTGGCCGAGGCCCTGCGCAACATCCACCGCATCGCCGAGATTCGCCTGAACGACAAGTTCGCTGCCGAGCCCCTGCTGGGCAACGACGTGTGGGACTGGCAGGAAAAGCTGGCCGAACACTCCGACCCCGGCTTCGCAGAAAAGGGCCAGCTCACCGTCACGTATCTGACCGACGCGCACCGCGCCTGCGCCCAGCGCATCAGCCACTGGATGCGCGACTGCGGCTTCGACGAAGTGGAGATTGACGCCGTGGGCAACGTGGTGGGGCGCTACCACCCGGCCACCGAGGGTGCGCGCTACCTCATCACGGGATCGCACTACGACACCGTGCGCAACGGCGGCAAGTACGACGGCCGCCTGGGCATCTTCGTGCCCATGGCCTGCGTGCGCGAGCTGCACCGCGCCGGCCGGCGGCTGCCCTTCGGCATCGAGGTGGTGGGCTTTGCCGAAGAAGAAGGCCAGCGCTACAAGGCCACCTTCCTCGGCTCGGGCGCGCTCATCGGCGACTTCAACCCCGCCTGGCTGGACCAGAAGGATGTGGACGGCGTGACCATGCGCGCGGCCATGCAGCACGCGGGCTTGTGCATCGACGACATTCCCAAGCTCCAGCGCGACCCCGCGCAGTACCTGGGCTTCATCGAAGTGCACATCGAGCAGGGCCCCGTGCTCAACGAGTTGGACCTGCCCCTGGGCGTGGTCACTTCCATCAACGGCAGCGTGCGCTTCCTGTGCGAGATGATCGGCACCGCCAGCCACGCCGGCACCACCCCCATGGACCGCCGCCGCGACGCGGCCGTGGCCGTGGCGGAACTGGCGCTGTACGTGGAGCAGCGCGCTGCACAGGACGGCGACTCGGTGGGCACCATCGGCCAGCTGCAGGTGCCTGCAGGCTCCATCAACGTGGTGCCCGGCCGCTGCCAATTCAGCCTGGACCTGCGCGCGCCCACCGACGCCCAGCGCGACGCGCTGGTGAGCGACGTGAAGGAGCAGCTTGCCAAGATCGCCGCCCGCCGCGGCCTGCGCTACACACTGGAAGAATCCATGCGCGCCGCCGCCGCGCCCAGCGCACCCGCCTGGCAGCACCACTGGGAGCGCGCCGTGGACACGCTGGGCGTGCCCGTGTTCCGCATGCCCAGCGGGGCGGGACACGACGCGATGAAGCTGCACGAAATCATGCCCCAGGCCATGCTCTTCGTGCGCGGACTGAACTCCGGCATCAGCCACAACCCGCTCGAATCCACCACCAACAACGACATCCAGCTGGCCGTGGACGCCTTCACCCAGGTCCTGCGCCAACTTGCCGAGGAACAACAACCATGACGACGAACACCCCACAGAACTACGCCGCGCTGGACGCCTGGATCGACCAGCACTTCGACGAGGAAGTGCGCTTCCTGCAGGCGCTGGTGCGCGTGCCCACCGACACCCCGCCCGGCAACAACGCTCCGCACGCCGAACGCACTGCGGAGTTGTTGACCGAGTTCGGCTACACCGCTGAAAAGCACGCCGTTCCGGCCGCCGACGTGTTGGCCTATGGCATGGAGTCCATCACCAACCTCATCGTGCGCAGACCGTACGGCGACGGCGGCAAGACCATCGCCCTGAACGCCCACGGCGACGTCGTGCCCCCTGGCGAAGGCTGGACGCACGACCCCTACGGCGCCGAGATCGTTCATGGTGCCATGTACGGCCGCGCCACCGCTGTGAGCAAGAGCGACTTTGCAAGCTTCACCTTCGCGGTGCGCGCGCTGGAAGCCGTCGCCAAGCCCACCCGGGGCGCGGTGGAACTGCACTTCACCTACGACGAGGAATTCGGCGGCGAACTCGGTCCCGGCTGGCTGCTGCAGAAGGGCTTGACGAAGCCCGACCTGATGATCGCGGCCGGTTTCAGCTACGAAGTGGTCACCGCCCACAACGGCTGCCTGCAGATGGAAGTGACCGTGCACGGCAAGATGGCCCACGCCGCCGTACCCCACACCGGCGTGGACGCGCTGCAGGGCGCAGTGCACATCCTGAACGCGCTGTATGCGCAGAACGACGAGTACAAGAAGGTCACGTCCAAGGTCGAAGGCATCAAGCACCCGTACCTGAACGTCGGCCGCATCGAGGGCGGCACCAACACCAACGTCGTGCCCGGCAAGGTCATGTTCAAGCTCGACCGCCGCATGATCCCCGAAGAGAACCCGGTGGAAGTGGAAGCCGCCATCCGCCGCATCATCGAACAGGCGGCGGGCGAGCGTGCCGGCATCAGCGTGGACATCAAGCGCCTGCTGCTGGCCAACGCGATGACGCCGCTGGCCGGCAACCAGCCGCTGGTAGAAGCCATCCAGAAGCACGCGCAGGTCGTGATCGGCGAGCCCGTGCCTGCCGTGGGCACGCCGCTGTACACCGATGTGCGCCTGTATGTGGAGCGCGGCATCCCCGGCGTGATCTACGGCGCCGGCCCGCGCACCGTGCTCGAGTCGCACGCCAAGCGCGCCGACGAGCGCCTGCAACTCGAAGACCTGCGCCGCGCCACCAAGGTCATCGCGCGCTCGTTGAGCGACCTGTTGGCCTGACCCTGGAACGCTTGGGCGATCGATCCCACGCTCATTCGCCGTCCATCACTCAGTACCGCACACCGTTCAGGCTGAGCCTGTCGAAGCCTCGCGCGGCGCTTCGACGAGCTCAGCGTGAACGGTTTTTCTTCTTTCCGAGCTTGGAGCGCTTTGGCGATTTCACACGGGTTCGCGCTCCGTCGTTCAACACCCCATACCGTTCGGGCTGAGCTTGTCGAAGCCTTGCGCAGCGCTTCGACAGGCTCAGCGTGAACGGTTTTTCTTCTTTCCGAGTTTGGAACGCTTTGGCGGTTTGACACGAATGTGCGTCCAACCTTTCATCCGCCCCACGCCATTCGGGCTGAGCCTTTCGAAGCCTTTCGCAGCGCTTCGACAAGCTCAGCGTGAACGGTTCTCGCTTATTTGAAGTGAAGGGAAGCGATCCATAAGCCCCGGTCATGCCGCACGCGCATCATTGCCGCGCTGCAAAGTCATGGCGCAATCGCTTCTGGCGGCGCGTTGACCGGCCTACACTGTCGCGGGCGCTTCCACACGATGGAGGCGCCCGTTTTGTTTTGAACCGGTTTGCGTTTTTCGTCGCGCCCCCCATCAACAACACAAGGAGATCTGCAATGAACATTCGCCAAACGCTGCTGGCCGGCAGCGTCGCGCTGGCCCTGGCCAGCCTCACCGCCTGCGGCAGCACGCCGCCCGCTGCCACCGCAGCACCCGCCCCCGCCGTACAGCAAACGGCCTCGGCCCAGGCCGCCAGCGCCGCGTACGACTTCGACATGGACGTGTTCCACCCCGTGGTGGCACGCAACGGCATGGTCGCCACCGAGCAGGAGCTGGCCTCGCAGATCGGCCTCGACATCCTGAAAGCCGGCGGCAACGCGGTGGATGCCGCTGTCGGCATCGGCTTTGCGCTGGCCGTGGCCCTGCCCAATGCGGGCAACCTGGGCGGCGGCGGGTTCATGGTGGTGCACGACGCCAAGACCGGCAAGAGCGTGGCCCTGGACTTCCGCGAAGTGGCGCCCATCAAGGCCACGCGCGACATGTACCTCGATGCCAAGGGCAACGTGGTGGACGGCAAGTCGCTGTACACCCACTACGCCGTGGGCGTGCCCGGCACCGTGGCCGGCATGGAGCATGCGCTCAAGACCTGGGGCACCCTGCCGCTGTCGCGCGTGATCGCCCCCGCCATCGAGCTGGCCGACAAAGGTTTCCCGGTGAGCGAGACGCTCGTCAAGATCCTGCAGCAGGAAAAGAAGAACATGGGCAACTGGCCCGCCACCCAAGCCATCTTCTGGAAGAACGGCGAACCGCTGAAGGTGGGCGAGCCGCTGGTGCAGAAAGACCTGGCCCAGTCCATGCGCCTGATCGGCCAGCAAGGCGCCAAGGCTTTCTATGAAGGCGAGATCGCCCAGAAGATCGCCGCCGAAATGGCACCGCACGCCGGGGCCCTGACGCTGCAGGACCTGCGCGAATACAAGGTGGCCGAGCGCGTGCCCACGCGCGGTACCTACCGCGGCTATGAGATCGTGACCATGCCGCCACCCTCCTCCGGCGGCCCGCACCTGGTGCAGATCCTGAACATGCTGGAGCCCCTGCCCCTGGCCCAGTGGGGCCCCAACAGCGCGCAGACCATCCACTACATGGCCGAGAGCATGAAGCTCGCGTACGCCGACCGCGCCGAGTACCTGGGCGACCCGGACTTCGTGAAGATCCCTTTGAAGGGCCTGACCTCCAAGCGCTACGCCGAGTCCCTGGCCAAGGGCATCGAAGCCAACACCGCACGCAGCGGCAAGAGCATCAAGCCCGGCCAGCCCCAGCCGTATGAGAGCGACCAGACCACCCACTACTCCGTGGTGGACAAGGCCGGCAACGCCGTGGCCGTGACGTACACGCTGAACACCAACTTCGGCAGCGGCATCGTCGCCAAGGGCACGGGCATTTTGCTCAACAACGAGATGGACGACTTCTCGGCCAAGCCCGGCGTGGCCAACGCCTACGGCCTGGTCGGCGGCGACGCCAACGCGGTGGCCGCCAAGAAGCGCCCCCTGTCGTCGATGACGCCCACCCTGGTCCTGAAGGACGGCAAGCCCACCCTGGTGACCGGCAGCCCCGGCGGCGCGCGCATCATCACCACGGTACTGCAGACGGTGGTCAACACCATCGACTTCGGCATGAACCCTGCCGAAGCCGCTGCCGCACCCCGCGTGCACCACCAGTGGACGCCCGACGAACTGCGCGTGGAAAAGGGCCTCTCGCCCGACACCATTGCCCTGCTCAAGCAACGTGGCCACAACATCGCAGTCAAGCCGTCGATGGGCCGCACGCAGACCATCCAGATTCGCGGCGGCGCGCTGTATGGCTACTCGGATCCGCGCAATCCGGATGGGAAGACGCTGGGGTACTGATTGCTATTTATTTGATAGCTGCTAGCGCTTGATAGACAAGCGGTAGCAGTCCATCAAACCTAAAATCCCGCTCGCCGAAAGGCCAGCGGGATTTTTCATGCCCGCCAGCTTCAGGCTGGCGATGCCTGCCCGATCTCGAAATTCGCCATCTTCTCCAGCGCCCGCACCATCGCCGAGTGGTCCCAGCCCTGGCCGCCATGCGCGACGCAGGCGTTGAACAGCTCCTGCGCCATGGCCGTATTGGGCAGCGGCACCCCCAGCGTGCGAGCGCTCGACAACGCAAGGTTCAGGTCCTTCTGGTGCAGCCCGATTCGAAAGCCCGGCTCGAACCTGCGCTGGATCATGCGCTCGGCATGCACCTCCAAAATCTTGGACGAGGCAAAGCCGCCCAGCAGCGCCTGGCGCACGCGGGCCGGGTCGGCGCCCGCGCGGGCGGCGAAGAGCAGTGCTTCGGCCACGGCCTCGATGTTCAGGGCGACGATGATCTGGTTGGCCACTTTGGCAGTCTGGCCGTCGCCGTTGCCGCCCACCAGGGTGATGTTCTTGCCCAGGCGCTCGAACAGCGGCCGGATGCGCTCGAACACAGCCTCGGGGCCGCCGACCATGATGGACAGCGTGGCGTTCTTCGCGCCCAGCTCGCCGCCCGACACGGGGGCGTCCAGGTACTGCGCGCCCACGGCCTCGATGCGCGCCGCGAAGTCCTTGGTGGCCACGGGCGAGATGGAACTCATGTCCACCACCACCTTGCCCACACTGCCCTTCAAGCCTTGGGCCACGCCGTCGGCGCCGAACAGCACCTTCTCCACATCGGGCGTGTCGGGCAGCATCAGGAAGATGATGTCGGCCCGCTCGGCCACGCCGCGCGCCGTGGTGCACTGCGTGGCACTGCTCTCTGCGATCTGCGGCGCCACCCGGCCACGCGTGTGCACGTACAGCTGGTGGCCGGCGGCGATGAGGTGGCCGCATAGGGGCGCGCCCATGATGCCCAGGCCGATGAAACCGAGTTTGCGGGGGGTGTCGGTCATGTTCTTGTTCTCCTTGTGTTGTGTTGATTCGTACATCCGTGGGTGGTGGCTCATGCGGTAAGCGCCGTGCGCCACCCCAGGCCGATGTCCGTGGTACGTGCAGGCCGGTATTCGCAGCCCACCCAGCCTTCGTATCCGACGCGGTCCAGGTGCGCGAACAGGTAGCGGTAGTTGATCTCGCCCGTGCCCGGCTCATGGCGGCCGGGGTTGTCGGCCACCTGCACGTGGCCGATGCGCGGCAGATGCTTTTGCAGCGTGGCGGCCAGCTCGCCCTCGGTGCGCTGGGCGTGGTAGACGTCGTACTGCACGAAGGCGTTGCTGGCGCCCACCTCGTCCAGGATGTCCAGCGCCTGGTCCGTGCGGGTGAGGTAGAAGCCCGGGATGTCGAACGGGTTGATGGGCTCGACCAGCAGGCGCAGGCCGGCCGCCTTGAGCTCGGTGGCCGCGAAGCGCAGGTTCTCCACCAGGGTGTGGTGCAGCACGGTGGCGTCCACACCCGCAGGCGCCTTGCCGGCCAGGCAGTTGAGTTGCGGCACGCCCAGCGCCTTCGCATAGGTGATGGCGCGGGCCACGCCGGCGCGGAACTCGGCAATGCGATCCGGGTGGCATGCGATGCCGCGCTCGCCCGCGTCCCAGTCGCCGGCGGGCAGGTTGTGCAGCACGATCTGCAGGTGGTGTGCGTCAATCTGTGCGCGCAGTTCCTCGGGGGTGTGGGCGTAGGGGAAGAGGAATTCCACGGCTTGGAATCCGGCGCGGGCAGCGCGCTCGAAGCGGTCGAGGAAAGGCACCTCGGTGAACAGCATGCTGAGGTTGGCAGCAAAGCGGGGCATGGGAAGGTCTCCGTGACGATGGGTAAAACAATGTGGATTGCGTTGAGCTGGGCCCCCACCCCATACCGTTCGGGCTGCGCCTGTCGAGGCCAGGGCTTGGGGTGGCCTTCGACAAGCTCAGGCTGAACGGTTTGGATTTGAGGTTGTCTTTGCAGGGCGCAGGTTGACGCCCGTCCCATCCACCGTTCGGGCTGAGCCTGTCGAAGCCGGGGCACTGAGGCGGCCTTCGACAGGCTCAGGCTGAACGGTGGGGGTCGCGTCAGTCCAGCACCGCCAGCGCACTCGGCACGTCGGCCGCCTGCGTGGCCAGTTCCTCGAACTCGACGACGTTGTCGATCTCCGTGCCCATGGCGATGTTGGTCACGCGCTCCAGGATCACCTCGATGACCACGGGCGTGGCGTGCTCGGCCATCCAGGCCTCGGCCTGGGCAAGAGCGGGTGCGAACTCCTCGGGGCGGTGCACACGGATGGCCTTGCAGCCCAGGCCTTCGACGACCTTCACGTGGTCCACGCCGTAGCCGCGCGCCACTTCGCCCTCGGCCATGTTCACGTTGTCGAACGCGAGCTGCACGCAGTAGTCGATGCTGAAGCTGCGCTGCGCCTGGCGGATCAGGCCCAGGTAGCTGTTGTTGACCAGCACGTGGATGTAGGGCAGCTTGAACTGCGCGCCCACGGCCAGCTCCTCGATCATGAACTGGAAGTCGTAGTCGCCCGACAGCGCCACGATCTTGCGCGCCGGGTCGGCCACGCGCACGCCCAGGGCGGCGGGCACCGTCCAGCCCAGCGGGCCGGCCTGGCCGCAGTTGATCCAGTGGCGCGGCTGGTACACGTGTAAAAACTGCGCGCCCGCGATCTGCGACAGACCGATGGTGGAGACGTAGCACACGTCCTTGCCCAGCGCGCGGTTCATGCACTGGTACACACGCTGCGGCTTCATGGGCACGCTGTCGAAGTGGGTCTTGCGCAGGTAGTCCACGCTGTGCTTGCGGCCCAGGCATTCGGCGGCCCAGCCTCTGCGGTCCTTCAGGCGCCCCGCGGCTTTCCATTCACGCGCCACCTCCACAAAGAGCCGGAGCGCTGCGCCCGCATCGGAGACGATGCCGAAGTCCGGCGCGAACACGCGGCCGATCTGCGTGGGCTCGATGTCCACGTGCACGAACTTCCGACCCCGGGTGTACACATCGACGGACCCCGTGTGCCGGTTGGCCCAGCGGTTGCCGATGCCCAGCACGAAATCGCTGGCGAGCATGCTGGCATTGCCGTAGCGCTGGCTGGTCTGCAGGCCGCACATGCCGGCCATGAGCGGGTGGTCGTCGGGGATGCTGCCCCAGCCCATGAGGGTGGGGATCACCGGCACGCCCAGCAGCTCGGCCAGCTGCACCAGCAGGTCCGATGCATCGGCGTTGATGATGCCGCCGCCTGCCACGATCAACGGGCGCTCCGCGTCGTTCAGCATGCCCAGCGCCTTCTCGATCTGCGCACGGGTGGCGGCGGGCCTGTAGGGCACCAGGGGTTCGTAGGTGTCGGGGTCGAACTCGATCTCGGCCAGTTGCACGTCGATGGGCAAATCGATCAGCACCGGCCCCGGCCGGCCCGAGCGCATGAGGTGGAACGCCTGCTGGAACACCTGCGGCACCTGCGCGGGCTCCAGCACGGTGGTGGCCCACTTGGTCACGCTCTTGGCGATGGTGGCGATGTCCACAGCCTGGAAATCTTCCTTGTGCAGGCGGGCGCGTGGCGCCTGGCCGGTGATGCACAGGATGGGGATGGAATCCGCGCTGGCCGAGTACAGGCCGGTGACCATGTCGGTGCCTGCGGGGCCGCTGGTGCCGATGCACACGCCGATGTTGCCGGCGACGGCGCGGGTGTAGCCCTCGGCCATGTGGCTGGCGCCCTCCACATGGCGCGCCAGGATGTGGCCGATGCCGCCATGCGCCTTCATCGCCGCGTACAGCGGGTTGATGGCGGCGCCGGGCACGCCGAACGCGACGCTCACGCCTTCCTTCTCGAGCACCTTCACGGCCGCTTCGATTGCCTTCATTCTTGCCATTGCTTGACCTCCTTGTGGATGGTCAAACTTTAGGCAAGCCCCTCGTCGGGCGGAAGGTGGCGATGGACCATAAAATTTATTCCAGCCAGGAATAAATCTGGACCGCAACAGGAGACAGACCATGGACCGCCTCGATGCCATGCAGATGTTCGTGCGCGTGGTGGAGACCGGCAGCTTCACCAAGGTGGCCCGCGAATTCGCCACCACGCAGCCCACGGTGACCAAGCAGGTGGCCGCCATGGAGGCACACCTGAAGGTGCGGCTGCTCAACCGCAACACGCGCGGCGTGAGCCTGACCGAGCCCGGTGCGCTGTACTACGAGAAGTGCAAGGCCATCGTGACCGACGTGGCCGACGCCGAGAGCGTGGTGCGCGTGCGCCAGACCCAGGTGCACGGCCAGCTGCGCGTGGGCAGCTCGGTGGCGTTTGGGCGGCGCGTGGTGGTGCCGCTGGCGCTGGAGTTCATGGCGCAGAACCCGCAGGTGCAGCTGGACCTGAGCTTCGAGGACCGGTACACCGACCTGGTGGCCCACGGCATCGATGTGGCGATCCGCCTGGGCAAGCTCGCCGACTCGGCCCTGGGTGCGCGCACGCTGGGCATGAACCCCTGGGTGCTGGTGGCCTCGCCCACCTACCTGCGCCGCCACGGCACGCCGCGCCGGCCGTCGGACCTGAAGGACCACGCCACGCTGATCTACAGCAGCGTGCAGGGCAACGACCTGTGGCGGCTGCGCAATGCGAGCGGCGAGGCGGTCTCGGTGCCCGTCACGGGGCGGCTGCGGTCCAACAACCTCTCTGCGCTGCTGGCGGCGGCGCGCGCGCACATGGGCATCGCGGCGCTGCCGCACTACGTGGCGGTGGAGTCGCTGGCGGCAGGGCGCGTGGTGGAGGTGCTCAAGACCTGCCGCCTGCCCGAACAGGATATCCATGCGGTGTACCCGTCACCGCGGCTGGTGCCGCAGAAGGTGCAGGCGTTCGTCGCGTTTTTGCAGGGGCGGTTTGGCAAGGACTGGGTGGCTGCGTTGCCGCGGGAGGGGGCGGCCAGGAAGTAAAGGATGGCTGGGAGATGGCGAGGGTTCGCCCTGGGGAGAGGGGTTAAGGATCAGGCACAACGCCAGCCCAAAACCCAGCACCTTATCGCCCTGCAGCCCAGGCCCAGCCAGCGCCAGCCGCTACAAAATCAGGATCGCCCGGAAGTCATTGACGTTCGTGTGCGTGGGCCCGGTGACGACCAGGTCGCCCAGCGCATCGAAGTAGCCGTACGCATCGTTGCGGTCCAGGCCGTCCGCAATGCGCAGGCCCTGAGCCGTGGCGCGCGCCAGGGTGTCGGGCGCCACGCGGGCTCCGGCGTTGTCTTCCACGCCGTCGATGCCGTCGGTATCTGCCGCCAGGGCCCACACGCCCGCCTGGCCCTGCAACGCCTGCGCGAGCCCCAGGCAGAACTCGCCCGCGCGGCCGCCCCGGCCCTTGGGAGCGCCCGGTGCGCGCGGGCGGACCGTGACGGTGGTCTCGCCCCCCGAGAGGATCACGCAGGGCCGCGCAAAGGGCTGGCCATGGCGCGCCACGGCCCGTGCCAGCGCCGCGTGCACCTTGCCCACCTCGCGCGATTCGCCCTCGATCTCGTCGGACAGGATGTACGCCGGCACACCCGCCGCCCGCGCGGCCTCGGCCGCTGCCTCCAGCGACTGCTGGGGCGTGGCCGTCATGTGCACGGCGTGGCCTGCGAAGACGGCGTCGCCGGGCTTGGGGGTTTCGAGGTCACCGGCCTGCAGCGCAGCGCGCACGCTTGCGGGGATGTCGATGTGATAGCGCGCCAGGATGGCCAGCGCGTCGGCGCAGGTGGTGGCGTCGGGCACAGTGGGGCCGCTGGCGATGACCGAGGGGTCGTCGCCCGGCACGTCGCTGATGGTGAGCGTGACCACGCGCGCGGGTGCGCAGGCCGCCGCCAGGCGCCCGCCCTTGATGCGCGAGAGGTGCTTGCGCACGCAGTTCATCTCGTCGATGGCGGCGCCGCTCTCGAGCAGCGCCTTGTTGATGCGCTGCTTGTCTTCGAGCGTGAGTCCGTCGGCCGGCAGCGTGAGCAGGGCCGAGCCGCCGCCCGAGATCAGGCACAGGACCAGGTCGTTTTCCGTCAAACCCTGAGTGAGCGCCAGGATGCGCTGCGCGGCGTCGAGCCCGTCCGCATCGGGCACAGGGTGCGCGGCCTCGACCACCTCGATGCGCTGGGGCAGGCCTTCCGGCCGGGGCGGCGTGTGGTGGTAGCGCGTCACCACCAGGCCCGACAGCGGCGCATCGGCCGGCCACAGGGCCTCCACCGCCTGGGCCATGGCGCCTCCGGCCTTGCCAGCGCCCAGCACCAGGGTGCGCCCGCCGCTCTCCGGGCTGGGCGGTGTGGGCAGGAAGGCCGCGGTGTTGTGCAGCGGCAGCGCGCGGCGCACGGCCACGCGGTACAGGTATTCGAGGAATTCGCCGCTTTGGCGAACGGGGTCGGGCACGTTGTGGTCAGCGGTCATGGTGGTCTCCGCGGGCGATTGTGCGGCACCCGGCCGGCCCATACCCTGCGCGCAAGTCAAAAGAACTTCAACCGTCCACCCCGTGGGCGCAGGACCGTTGCGGCGCCGCCATCGGGGGATAACCCTATGTTCTGGTGCGCAACACTTGCCTACATTTTTTGTATGCAAGATTGATCGCAGTGCCACTTCCTCCTTTTTTCCGCAAAGGGTTCCCATGCTCCGCTTCCTCAACTCCTTATTCGGCCGGGTGATCCTGGCCTTGATTGCCGGCGTGGCCGTCGGGCTGTTCTGGCCCGACACGGCCGTGCAGCTCAAGCCACTGGGCGACGGCTTCATCAAGCTCATCAAGATGCTGATTCCGCTCATCGTCTTCTGCGTGGTGGTGCATGGCATTGCCGGCACGGGTGACTTGAAGCGGGTGGGCCGGGTGGGCATCAAGTCGCTCATCTACTTCGAGGTGGTCACCTCCATCGCGCTGGTGCTGGGCCTGGCGCTTGCGTTCTGGTTCGAGCCCGGCGTCGGCATGAATGTGGACCCGAGCGCGCTGGACCCCAAGGCCATGGGCGCCTATGCGGAAAACGCCAGCAAGCTCACGGGCGGCGGCTTCAGCGACTTTCTGCTCAAGCTCATCCCCACCACCGCCGTGAGCGCGTTCGCCACCGGCGACGTGCTGCAGGTGCTCCTGTTCTCCATCATCTTCGGCTGCGCACTGGCGCTGCTGGGCGAGCGCGGCGCGCGCATCACCAGCCTCATCGAAGACCTGTCGCACGTGCTGTTCAAGACCATGGGCCTGATCATCAAGCTGGCGCCGCTGGGCGTGCTGGGTGCCATCGCGTTCACTGTGGGCAAGTACGGCATCGGCTCGCTCAAGCAGCTGGGCATGCTGGTGGTGCTGTTCTATGCGGCGGTGTTCCTGTTCGTGGTGGTGGTGCTGGGCCTCATCATGCGGGTGTCGGGCTTCAGCCTGTTCAAGCTGCTGCGCTACCTGCGCGAGGAGCTGGCCGTGGTGTTCGCCACCACGTCGTCCGACAGCGTGCTGCCCCAGATCATGGCCAAGCTCAAGCACATGGGCATCCGCGATTCGACCGTGGGCCTGGTGATCCCCACGGGCTACTCGTTCAACCTGGACGCGTTCTCGATCTACATCACGCTGGCCGCCGTGTTCATCGCCCAGGCCACGAACACGCCGATCTCCATGGCCGACCTGCTGACCATCCTGGCGATCTCGCTGGTCACGTCCAAGGGCGCGCATGGCGTGCCGGGCTCGGCCATCGTGGTGCTGGCGGCCACGCTGCATGCGATCCCGGCCATTCCGGCCATCGGGCTGGTGCTGGTGCTGTCGGTGGACTGGTTCATGGGCATTGCCCGTGCCCTGGGCAACCTGATCGGCAACTGCGTGGCCACGGTGGCCATCGCCGCATGGGAGGGCGACATCGACCGCGAACGCGCCCATGCCGTGCTGGACGGCCGCGAGCCCCAATCCACACGCAAATGATGGTGGCACGATGACCACGTGCCCACTCCACAGGAAAATCACATGGCTGCCCCGCACTCCCCGACGCGTCGCCTGCTGATCGCAGGCGCCACTGGCCTCTCCACCTTGAGCTGGACGGGGGCCAGTGCCCAGGGCACCGGCAAATCAGACCAGCTGGAAAAAATCCTGCAGAACAAAACACTTCGTGTCGCCGTTCCTCAAGAATTTCCTCCTTTCGGGTTTACCAACAAAGATGTTCTGGATGGTTTCGACATCACCATCGCGCGCATGCTGGCGGCCGACCTGAAGGTGGCGCTCAAGCCCCTGCCGGTGGCCAGTGCGGACCGGATACCGGCCCTGCTCGAAGACCGTGTCGATGTGATCATCTCCAGCCTGGGCAAGACGGCAGAGCGCGAAAAGCAGATCGATTTTTCGTCGTCCTATGCGCCCACCTACATGGGCATTTTCAGCGACGCGAATTCCGGCATCGCCGACGCCGCGGCACTCAAAGGCCGCAAGGTGGGCGTCGTGCGCGGCAGCCTGGAAGAAGCCGAGCTGAAGGCCCAGGCCCCCCAGGCCACCGCCATGGCGTTCGACAGTTCGGCCCCCCTGCTGGAGGCTTACGCGCGCCGCAGCATCGATGCCTTCGCCGCAGGCAATGTGGTGGCCGAGTCCATTCCCGATGTCGCCATGCGTGAGCGCGTGCGGCGGCTGGCCGTGCTGCGCCAGAGCCATTGCTACATCGGCGTGCGCAAGCAAGAGCCCCGGCTCCTGGCCCGGATCGAAGCGTTTCTGTCCCAGGCCCGGTCGTCCCAGGCCCTCATGGTCAATGCCATCCACTGGTTCAGGCACAGCCTGTCACCAGACATGTTTCGCGATGGCAAGAGTTGACTGACGCCCGTATACCGCCACTAGATCGGGCGCAGGATGCGGGCACTGCGAGCCGACGCATACTGCGCCTCACCGCCCCACAGGCCCAGGAACAGTTCCATGATCACCTCGCTTCGCACCCGCATCCTGCTCATCACCACCGCAGCCGTCACCGTGGCCCTGGCGCTCACGGGCGCGGCCACCTACACCATCGTGCGGTCCGCCACGCTGCAGACCATCGAGGAGAACCTCGCCGCCATCGCCTCGGGCAACACGCTGGCCATCGAGAAATGGGTGGCCGCCAAGGCCACGGCCGTGACGGCCACAGCCGCCGTGGTCGAGCCCGGCGACCCCAAGGGCCTGGTGCTGCACATGAACAAGTCCGGCGGCTTTCCGGTGACCACGGGCGGCTGGCAGGACAAGACCTGGGTGTCGAGCAGCAGCACCACGCCGCCCACCTACGACCCCACCGCCCGCCCCTGGTACAAGAGCGCGCTGCAGGCCGGCAAGCTGGTGGTGACCAAGCCATATGGCGATGCCTCCACCGGCGAGCCCTTCGTGTCGTTCGCCGCACCCATCCTGCGCGATGGCACGGCGCAGGGCGCGATCAGCGGCGCCGTGCCGCTCAAGGGCGTGCAGGAGGTCGTGGCCGCCGTGCACCCCACGCCCAGCAGCCTGGGCTTCGTGATCGACAAGGACGGGCTGGTGCTGGCCCACCCCGATGCACAGCGCATGCTCAAGCCGGTGGCAGAGCTGTCCGCCGCGCTCACGCCCGCCGTGGTGTCCACGCTGCAGGGCGCGAGCCACTCGCTCGAAGCCGAACTCAACGGCGCGCCCAAGCTGCTGCGCGCACTGCCCGTGCAGGGCACGGACTGGCTGCTGGTGGTGGCGCTGGACAAGGCCGAGGCCACGGCGGGCCTTGCCAGCGTGGTGCGTACCTCGGCCGTCGCCATCGTGCTGCTGGTGCTGGCCGCGGCCGGCGTCACCGCGCTGCTCACCGCGCAGTCGTTCCGCCGCCTGTCGCAGGTGCGCGATGCGATGGATGAAGTGGGCTCGGGCAGCGGCGACCTCACGCACCGCCTGCCCGTGCAGGGGCGCGACGAGGTGGCGCAGATCGCCATGTCGTTCAACAGCTTCGTGGACAAGATCGGCACCGTCCTGCAGGACGTGCGCCAGGGCGTGGAGTCGATGAAGACCGCCACCGACGAGATCAAGGCCGGCAACCAGGATTTGTCCAACCGCACCGAAGGCTCGGCCAGCGCGCTGCAGGAAACCTCGGCCTCGCTTTCGCAACTGACGGTCACCCTCAAGCAGTCGGCCGAGGCGGCCGCCCAGGCCACACGCCTGGCCGACTCGGCCAGCGCCACGGCCATGCGGGGTGGTGATGTGGTGGCCGGCGCGGTGAGCACGATGGACGAGATCTCGGCCGCCTCGGCCAAGATCGGCGAGATCATCGGCGTGATCGACTCCATCGCATTCCAGACCAACATCCTGGCGCTGAACGCGGCGGTGGAGGCAGCCCGCGCGGGTGAGAATGGTCGTGGCTTTGCCGTGGTGGCCAGCGAGGTGCGCAGCCTGGCCCACCGCAGCGCGACGGCCGCCAAGGAGATCAAGACGCTGATCGACGCCTCGGGCGCGAGCGTGGCCACCGGCACGCATCGCGTGCAGGCCGCAGGCAAGACCATGGGCGAGATCGTGCAGGACATCCAGCGGGTGGCGCAGATCATCGGCGAGATCAACGGCTCGATGAACGAACAAAGCGCGGGCATCGGCCAGATCAACCAGGCCGTGGCCGAGATGGACCGCTCGACACAGCAAAATGCCGCATTGGTGGAACAATCCACCGCAGCGTCGTCCGTGCTGAACGAGCAGGCCCACCACCTGGCGCGCACCGTGGCAGGCTTCAAGCTCGACGGCGACCGCGCCGCATCTTCTGCGACGTCCCGCCTGGCGCTCCCGCGCTGACGCTGCCTTTACCCTGCCCTACCCCTAGACTGGCGCTGCCCGCCACATATCACCACCACCACTATCCATGAGCATCAGCCCGAACCAGATCGCACAGCAGGTGGTCGAGTCCATACTGGCCCAGAAGCTGTCCCCCGGCGAGCGTCTGGGCGAACAGGAGCTGGCCGATCTGTTCGGCGTGAGCCGCACCCTGGTGCGCGAAGCGCTGATGCAACTGCAGGCGCGCGGCTTCGTCGAGGTGCGCCCGCGCCGCGGCTGGTATGTGGTGGAGCCGTCGGTGGACGATGCGCGCGATGCGTTCTCGGCCCGGCGCATCATCGAATCGGGCATCCTGGCCGACGCCGGGCGGCCCCTGCAGTCGGTCACGCCGCGGCTGCGCGCGCACATCGCCGAAGAGCAGCAGGCCATTGACGGTGCGGACGCGGCCACGCGCGCCTTCCTGCTGGCGGACTTCCATGTGTGCCTGGCCGAGAGCATGGGCCACCGCAGCCTGAGCGACATCCTGCGCGACCTGACGGCACGCACCACGCTGGCAGCGTCGCTCTATCAATCCCGGCACGAGGCCAGCCAGTCGTGCGCCGAGCACGAAGCCATCGTCGAGGCGCTGGAAGCCGGCGACACCGCACTGGCGCGCGAACGCCTGCTGGCCCACATCGGCCATGTGGAAGATGCGCTGAACCACGACCAGCCCATGGTGCGCGACCGGCTGCGCGACTCGCTCACGCCGCTGCCCGGTGCGCGGGCCAGCACCGACGGCTGACCTGCCTCTCTCTGCGTCTCCTTCTCCCTCCCATTCCATTCCCACCCAGCAACCGCCCCGGCCTCCACGGCTCGGGCGGTTTTTGTTTATTGCACGCGTTCGTGCGCATGCGGGTAAACCCCTGTCAATTCGTGCTCCAACGGCGTTTTATTGCACCCATTTTTTGTATACAAATATAGGGTACAAAATAATCCAGGCCGCAGATGCCCGGAACCCGTCCTTTTCCACACGAGGAGACACCCGTGAACACAGCCGTCAGCAGCACACCCTTGACGGCGGGCACCGAGCCCGCCGGCCCGCACCATGGCAACGCCCTGATCAAGCCGGGCTACGACCCGCGCCTGACCAACGAGGACCTGGCGCCGCTCAAACGCCAGACCTGGGGCCAGTACAACATCTTCGCGTTCTGGATGTCCGACGTGCACAGCGTGGGCGGCTACATCACGGCGGGCAGCCTGTTCGCACTGGGCCTGTCGAGCTGGCAGGTGCTGGTGGCGCTGCTGGTGGGCATCGTCATCGTGCAGTTCTTCTGCAACCTGGTGGCCAAGCCCAGCCAGGTCACCGGCACGCCCTACCCCGTGATCTGCCGTGCGTCCTTCGGGGTGCTGGGCGCCAACATCCCGGCCATCATCCGCGGGCTGATCGCAGTGGCGTGGTACGGCATCCAGACCTACCTGGCGTCCGGCGCGTTTTTGCTGCTGACGCTGCATTTCTTTCCGGGCCTTGCGCCGTATGCGGACGTCACGCAGCACGGCTTTGCAGGCCTGTCCAGCCTGGGCTGGCTGGCGTTCATGGTGATGTGGGTGCTGCAGGCGCTGGTGTTCTGGCACGGCATGGAGGCGATCCGCAAGTTCATCGACTGGGCGGGCCCCGCGGTGTACGTGGTGATGGCGGTGCTGTGCGGCTGGCTGGTGTGGAAGGCGGGCTGGAAGAACATCGACCTGAACCTGGGCGGCATCAAGTTCCAGGGTTGGGACGCGGTGCCCGTGATGCTGTCGGCCATTGCGCTGGTGGTGAGCTACTTCAGCGGACCGATGCTGAACTTCGGCGACTTCTCGCGCTACGGCAAGAGTTTTGACGCGGTGAAGAAAGGCAACTTCTGGGGCCTGCCGGTCAACTTCGTGTTCTTCTCGCTGCTCACGGTGGTGACCACGGCGGCCACGCTGCCGGTGTTCGGCGAGCTGATCACCGACCCGGTGCACACCGTGGGCAAGATCGACAGCACTACCGCGGTGGTGCTGGGCGCGCTGACCTTCATGATCGCCACCGTGGGCATCAACATCGTGGCCAACTTCGTGTCGCCCGCGTTCGACTTCTCCAACGTGGCGCCGCAGCACATCAGCTGGCGCACGGGCGGCATGATCGCCGCCGTGTGCTCGATCTTCATCACCCCCTGGAACCTGTACAACAACCCCGAGGTGATCCACTACACCCTGGACGTGCTGGGCTCCTTCATCGGCCCGCTGTTCGGCATCCTGATCGCCGACTACTACTACGTGCGCCGCCAACAGGTGCTGGTGGACGACCTCTACACCATGAACAGCCGCGGCGCCTACTGGTACAGCAAGGGCTACAACCCGCGCGCCATCTGGACGCTGATCCCCGCGGCCCTGGTGCCCATCCTGTGCGTGTTCGTGCCCGTGCTGCGGCCGGCCGCCAACTACGCCTGGTTCATCGGCATGGGCCTGGGCTTCGTCATCTACCTGGCGTTGAACCGCAAGAACTAAAAAAAAGAAAGAGCGAATCCGTGCGCATCAAGATCATCAACCCCAACACCACCTGGAGCATGACCGAGAAGATCGGTGCCTGCGCACGCGCCGTGGCGCGGCCCGGCACCGAGGTGCTGGCGGTGAGCCCTGCCATGGGCCCGGCCTCCATCGAGAGCCACTACGACGAGGCACTGGCCGTGCCCGGCCTGCTGCAAGAGATCGCGGCCGGCGAGCGCGACGGAATGGACGGCTATGTGATCGCCTGCTTCGGCGACCCGGGCCTCAAACCCGCACGCGAGCTGGCGCGCGGCCCGGTGGTGGGCATCGCCGAGGCGGCCATGCACATGGCCAGCATGGTGGGCTCGAAGTTCTCGGTGGTGACCACACTCTCCCGCACCATGGGCCAGGCATGGCACCTGGCCGAGATCTACGGCATGCAGCGCTTTTGCGCCAACGTGCGGGCCTGCGAGCTGCCGGTGCTGGAGCTTGAAGTGCCCGGCTCGAACGCGCGCGAGCGCATCACCGACGAATGCCGCCGCGCGCTGGCCGAAGACGGCTGCGACACGCTGGTGCTGGGCTGCGCGGGCATGGCCGACCTGTGCGAGCACATTTCGCAAGCGCTGGGCGTGCCGGTGATCGACGGCGTGGCAGCCGCCACTTCGATGGTCGAATCGCTGGTGCTGCTGGGCCTTCGCACCAGCAAGCACGGCGAGCTGGCGCGGCCGCTGCCCAAGGCCATGGCGGGCACGCTGACGGGTTTTGCGCTGCAGCCTGCCACGGCGGTGCGCCTACCGCGCGCGGCTTAAACCAGGGTCTGCGAGGATGGCTTCGCCCCGGCCATCCCAGCCACAATCGGGCATGCCCCGCGCCCGATCCAGCACCCGTACTGCCGCCCCTCCGGACACCGCGCCTGAGCCCGTGGAGGGCATGCTGGCCCCGGCGGACGATCGACTGGCATCCACCGAAAGCATTGCACAAGACCTGGCCACCGCCATCGTCGAGAAGCGCCTGCCGCCCGGCACCTGGCTGCGCGAGGAAGCGCTGGGCCGCGTCTACTCCGTGAGCCGCACCAAGATCCGCGCGGCGCTGGTGATGCTGTCCAAGGACAAGTTGATCGAGATCATCCCCGACAAGGGCGCCTTCGTGAGCCGCCCGAGCGTGCAGGACGCGCGCGAGGTGTTCGCCGTGCGGCGTGTGCTGGAGAGCGAGGTCGTGCGCCTGTTCGTGGCCACGGCCGGCGACGCCGATTACCAGCTGCTGGAGCAGCACATCCGCTTCGAGCGCGCGGCGCTGCGGGGCAGCACCACCACCGGCCGCGTGCGCGAGAAGCTGCTGGGCGACTTCCACGTGGTGCTGGCCGAGGCCACAGGCAACCGCACGCTGACCGAGCTGGTGCGCGAGCTGGTGGCGCGCAGTTCCTTGATCGCCATGCTGTACCACTCGTCGAACGACCCGCACTGCTCGTCGGAAGAACACGCAGAGTTCTTGCAACTGTGCCGCGCAGGCAATGCCGATGCCGCCGTGGCCAGCATGATGGAGCACCTGCGGCGCATTGAAGCCAACCTGGAGCTCGACACCGGGCGGCCCGACCGCCAGACGGATTTGGTCAAGGCCTTGCTGGCCTGAGCGGGACCAAGCTGCACCAGTCTGCGCCAGGCAGCATCAGGCGCCACCGAGCATTCACAGCTTTCCAGAGCGTCAGGAGCGCGCAGCGTCCTGCGCCTCCACGCAGCCCTTTTGTAGCACCCGCAGCAGCAACTGCATGCCGCTGGCCTGCACCCAGGTCTGCGCCTCCAGAACCGACACCGCAGCCTCCCGCCGGGTGGGGCCCAGGGCCACGTTCACGTCGAACGTGGCATCGGCCCGGTCGTTGGCCAAGGTGACGGCGGCGCCTAGCAGGGGTAGGTCGAAGGAGGGACGCGGGCCTGCCGGGCCATCGACGTCGATGCGCAGCACGCAGCCGGGCAACAGCTCGTAGCTCCAGCGGCGCTCGGCATGCGCTTCACCACCCAACACGTTCATTTGCGCCAGCCGCTGGCCCTGCGTCATCGTGAACGGATCGAGCGCGGGGGCGTCTTGTTGGGGATAGCCATCCATGCAGGCCGCACCCACCACCACCATGCCCACGGCCAGCGCCAGGCGCCAGCGGGCCAGCACGCCTGCGGGTGGGCGGGCATCAGCGGCATTGGCGGCATCAGCGGCAAGGGAGGTTCGGAGCGGGGACAGGTTCATGGAGCGGGCGTCTGGGGAGGAGCAGCCGCTGCAGCGGCAGACGCAGCAGCGGGTGCGACTCCACAGCGGTGGCGCAGTCACGACGCAGCGGCGAGCCGCGATTGTAAAAAAGCGCCTGCCGCCACCGCCCGAAACCCCTGCCCGCCCGCGGCCTTTTGCCTGCGCACCGGCCTCAGCCGGGCGCCCGCACCTAGGGTTTACCGTAGTAAACCGGCCCAACCAATGTGTATACACTTTTTGTATGGATCGCTGTGCACCAAAGCTGAGTGCCACGCACATGCACGCAGATCCCCACACCGCGCCCCACCTCAAGGAGATTTCCCATGCAACCGTCTGTGCACCCCGTGGACGAACACCTGCCCCTGGGGCGCCTGACCGCGCTGGGGTTGCAGCATGTGCTGGTGATGTATGCGGGCGCGGTAGCGGTGCCGCTCATCGTGGGCCGCGCGCTCAACCTCACGCCCGACCAGGTGGCCAAGCTGATCTCGGCTGACCTGTTCGTGTGCGGGCTGGTCACGCTGATCCAGGCGCTGGGCGCCACGCAGTGGTTCGGCATCCGCCTGCCGGTGATGATGGGCGTGACCTTCGCGTCGGTGGCGCCGATGGTGTCGATGGCGCAGAGCACCAGCGGCACGGCGGGCGCAGGGCTGATCTTCGGCTCGGTGATCGGCGCGGGGGTGGTGTCCATCCTGATCGCGCCACTGGTCAGCCGCATGCTGCGGTTCTTTCCGCCGGTGGTCACCGGCACCATCATCGCGGTCATCGGCATCAGCCTGATGCGCGTGGGCATCAACTGGATCTTCGGCAACCCCGTGGGACCCACCGCGCCCAGCGTGGTGAACCCCGAGCACCTCAAGTGGCTGACCGAGATGCAGTCGGCCGCCGGTGCGCCGGGCTCGTCGCTGCCGCCCGTGCCCAAGGGCTTTGCCGTGGTGCCCACGGTGCCCAACCCCCGCTACGCGGACCTCACGGGCGTGGGCATCTCGGCGGTGGTGCTGGTGTCCATTTTGCTCATCGCCAAGTTCGCACGCGGCTTCATCGCCAACATCTCGGTGCTGCTGGGCATCGTGATCGGCGCCGTGATCGCGGTGGCCATGGGCCTGATGTCGTTCGAGAAGGTGGCCAAGGCGCAGTGGTTCGACTTCGTGCTGGCGTTCGAGATCGCGGGGCCGGTGTTCGACCCCATATTGATCCTGACCATGACGCTCGTGATGATCGTGGTGATGATCGAGTCGACCGGCATGTTCCTCGCGCTGGGCGAGATGACGGACCGCAAGATCGAGCAGGCCGACCTCACGCGCGGCCTGCGCACCGACGGCCTGGGCACGCTGCTGGGCGGCATCTTCAACACCTTTCCGTACACCAGCTTCTCGCAGAACGTGGGCCTGGTGGCCGTCACCGGCGTCAAGAGCCGCTTCGTCTGCGTTGCGGGCGGCGTGATCCTGATCGTGCTGGGCGTGCTGCCCAAGATGGCGGCGCTGGTCGAATCGCTGCCCACCATGGTGCTGGGCGGCGCGGGCCTGGTGATGTTCGGCATGGTGGCCGCCACGGGCATCCGCATCCTGGGCGGGGTGGACTTCAAGCACAACCGCTTCAACGCGATGATCGTGGCCGTGTCCATCGGCGTGGGCATGATCCCGCTGATCGCGCCGAGCTTTCGCCAGTGGATGCCGCACGCGATCCACCCGCTGATCGAATCCGGTATCCTGCTGGCCTCGATCACGGCCGTGGCCCTGAACGTTTTCTTCAATGGCGCCAGCCGCGACACCTCCGCCGCTGTGAACGCCGCACGCCAGGCCGACGCCCACTAGCGTCCCGCCGCCCGCTGCCAGAAAGCGCTGCCGCCCGCACCGTGATGACCCCCTTGCAGCCGGGCTGCCAGGGGGTTTTGGCTTCATGCTGCATACGCATAAACCGCCATGCCAGCCACCCGTGCCATCGGGTACCCTTGTTTTGCATTCCGCCGAAGACTTCCAGGATTTCCGTATGACCCAGAAACTTTCCGCCGCCGAAGAGGCGCTGCGCGACGCCGCGCGTGAATACCACCGCAACCCCACCCGGGGCAAGATTGCGGTGACCCCCACCAAGCCCCTGTCCAACCAGCGCGACCTGTCGCTGGCGTATTCGCCCGGCGTGGCCTACCCGTGCCTGGATATCCAGGCCGACCCGTCCAAGGCGTTCGACTACACCTCGCGCGGCAACCTGGTGGGCGTGATCACCAACGGCACGGCCGTGCTGGGCCTGGGCGACATCGGCCCGCTGGCCGGCAAGCCGGTGATGGAAGGCAAGGGTTGCCTGTTCAAGAAGTTCGCTGGCGTGGACGTGTTCGACATCGAACTGGCCGAGCGCGACCCGGACAAGCTGGTGGACATCATCGCGGCCATGGAGCCCACGCTGGGCGGCGTGAACCTGGAAGACATCAAGGCGCCAGAGTGCTTCTACATCGAGCAGCAGCTCAGTGCGCGCATGAACATCCCGGTGTTCCATGACGACCAGCACGGCACGGCCATCATCTCCAGCGCTGCGCTGCTCAACGGCCTGGAGCTGGTGGGCAAGGAGATCGGCGCGGTGAAGATCGCCGTCTCGGGCGCGGGTGCCGCAGCCATTGCCTGCGTGGACGTGATGGTGGGCCTGGGCGTCAAGCGCGAGCACATCTTCATGGTGGACTCCAAGGGCGTGATCTGGGACGGTCGCCCCGGCGGGCTCGACGCCTCCAAGCAGCGCTATGCGCAAAAGACCGAGGCCCGCACGCTGGCCGACGTGGTCGATGGCGCCGACGTGTTCCTGGGCTGCTCGGCACCCGGCGTGCTCACGGCCGAGATGGTCAAGACCATGGCGCCCAAGCCCATCATCCTGGCGCTGGCCAACCCCGAGCCCGAGATCCGCCCCGAACTGGCCAAGGCCATCCGCCCGGACTGCATCATCGCCACGGGCCGCTCGGACTACCCGAACCAGGTCAACAACGTCCTGTGCTTTCCGTACATCTTCCGCGGCGCGCTGGACTGCGGCGCGACCAAGATCACCGAAGCGATGAAGCTCGCCTGTGTGCGCCAGATCGCCGACCTGGCCAAGGCCGACATCAGCGAGGAAGTGGCCAGCGCCTATGCAGGCAAGGAACTCACCTTCGGCCCCGATTACCTGATCCCCACGCCGTTCGACTCGCGCCTGATCCTGAAGATCGCGCCAGCCGTGGCCAAGGCCGCTGCAGAGTCCGGCGTGGCCACGCGCCCCATCGAAGACATGGAAGCGTACAAGGAAGCCCTGTCGCGCTTCGTGTATCAAACCGGCATGCTGATGCGCCCCGTGATCACGGCGGCCAAGGCGCTGCCCGAGGGCCAAAAGCGCGTGGCCTACGCCGACGGTGAAGACGAGCGCGCGCTGCGCGCCGCGCAGATGGCCATCGACGACAAGATCGCCCACCCCATCCTTATCGGCCGCCCTGCCGTCATTGCGGCGCGCATCGAGAAAGCCGGCCTGCGCATGCGGCTGGGCAAGGACGTCGAGGTCTGCAACCCCGAGGACGACCCGCGTTTCCGGCAATACTGGGAGCACTACCACCAGCTCAACCAGCGCAACGGCGCGACGCCCGAGGTGGCCAAGGCCGCGGTGCGCCGCTCCAACACCATCATCGCCTCGCTGATGGTGTCGCTGGGCGACGCCGACGCGATGATCTGCGGCCTGGTGGGCACGTACGAGACGCACCTGGAGCGCATCCACAGCATCCTGGGCCGTCAGGCAGGCGTGAACGACTACGCGGCGCTGAACGCGCTGATGACCGACCGCGGCACGCTGTTCATCGCCGATACCTATGTGAACGAGAACCCCACGGCCCAGCAGCTGGCGGACATTGCCTGGATGTCGGTGCAGGAGGTGCAGCACTTCGGCCTGCCCGCCAAGGTGGCGTTCCTGTCGCATTCGAGCTACGGCTCGTCCAAGCGCCCCTCGGCCCGCAAGATGCGCGAAGCCCGTGACCTGTTCGTGGCCGCCCACCCCGAGATCGAGTGCGACGGCGAACTGCACGGCGACGCCGCGCTGGACCCGAACATCCGCAATGTGTACATGGCGGAATCCACGCTCAGCGACTCGGCCAACCTGCTGATCTGCCCCAACCTGGATGCCGCCAACATCCTGTACAACGTGCTCAAGACCACGACCAGCGGCGGCGTGACGGTGGGCCCCATCCTGATGGGCGGCGCCGCCACCGCCTACATCCTGACCCCCGCGGCCACGGTGCGCCGGGTGTTCAACATGACGGCCCTGGCGGTGGCCAGCGCGGCATCGCGCAAGAGCTGACTGCCAGCAGCGCACCAACGACAAAGGGGGCTTCGGCCCCCTTTGTCGTTTCAGTCATTCATAGCACTGCGCGCCACCCACATCGCACAAAACTGGCGCGGCCCCAGCCAGGGCCCCCGTGCAAGGGCCGCCTAAGCGCGGAGGCGGCGCTTCGCTTGCGTGCACCGGGGGCGTGCCCCTCCCGACGCGCGCAGCGAGTCGAGAGAGGGGCTGAGGGCCGCGGCTCCAAGCCTGCCTGCGCAGGCTTGGACGTGCCCGAAGAGCCACCGCCTCTGACGGTGGCACCGAGGCGCGAAGCGACTCGGGGGGTGCTTTATGTCTTCAGCGCACTGATACGTCCACATAGTCCGCCACCGGTGGCAGGTGCTCTGCCAGCCAGGCCGAATCCAGCTGCAGCGCCTGCTTGATCTCGGCAGGCAGGCTGGCGATGGTGTCGGCCGGCGACATGGGCTCTTCCAGCCCGATCTCGGCCAGCAGCGTGGCCACGTGCAGGATGCCGCCCAGCCGGCAGAACGGGGTGGTGGCGACGGGGTCCTCGGCCGTCTCCAGCGCCTGCACGATGGTGTCCGGAAAACGCCAGCGCCGGGCCAGCTCGGCCGTGACCTGCGCCTCGGTAAACCCGAGCAGCGTGCGCTCGCGCTCCCAGCGGCCGCCGGCATGGTGGGGCAGCTGCTCGATGGCAGGGATCTGCTCGGGTGCCTTCTGCGCAATGATCAGTTCGCCCAGCCGCACCAGAAAGCCCGCCAGCCACGACTCCTGCACGTTGGAGCCCAGCGTGCGCGCCAGCCACTGCGAATAGCCCGCAATCGCCATGCTCTCCTTCCAGAAGGCCTCGGCGTCCACGCCGGGCGCGTCCTTGAACACGCCGGACATGCACGACGCCAGCGCCAGCGTGCGCACCTGGTTCAGGCCGACCATGGTGATGGCGTCGTCCAGCGACGCCACCTGGCGCGGCAGGCCGAAGCGGGCACTGTTGGCCAGGCGGATCAGCTTGGCGGTGAGCGCCGGGTCCTTGGAGATGGCGCCGCGCACTTTTTCAAAGGGGATGTCATCGTCCTTCATGGTGGCGATGAGCTCGCGCGCCACATCGGGGATGGTGGGTAGTTGCACGTTTTCGAAGAATGCCTGGATGTCCGCCATGAAAAGCCCTCCCAAGGACTGTGCTGGTGATGAGGACTTTTGTTGTACCACCGGCACGCACCGGCTGCCTGCGCGTTTGCCCCAATGTGCCGTGCCGCACACGGTGCCGTGCCCCGACGCGGTGCAACCACAGGCCATGCACCATTTCGGGAAAGCATCTAGAGCCGCATGCACCAAACTGGCGAACAATAGCCCGCACCCCCTCCCCGCTCCGGTGAAACCGGGCATCGTTTTTGCTGACTGAAACAGCATGGCATGCTGCGAGCCCTCGGCCCCGCCCGCGGAGCATGTCCGGCATGCCTTCCCTTCGACGACTTCTGACAGGAACCTTTTCCATGAACAAACGCACCCTCCTGCAAGCCGCCCTGCTGCTGGCCACGGCCAGTACCTTCTCCACCGCCCACGCACAGGCCACCACGCCGATCAAGTTCCAGCTCGACTGGCGCTTCGAGGGGCCTTCCGCCCTGTTCCTGCAGCCGGTGGCCAAGGGCTACTTCAAGGCCGCGGGCCTGGATGTGATGGTGGACGCGGGCAACGGCTCGGGCGGCGCCGTGCAGCGCGTGGCCTCGGGCACCTATGACATGGGCTTTGCCGACTTGGCCGCCGTGATGGAGTTCCACGCCAACAACCCCGACGCGCAGAACAAGCCCGTGGCGGTGATGATGGTCTACAACAACACGCCCGCCTCGGTCATGGCGCTCAAGAAGAGCGGCATCACCAAGCCGGCCGACCTGGCCGGCAAGAAGCTCGGCGCCCCGGTGTTCGACGCCGGCCGCCGCGCGTTCCCGATCTTCCAGAAGGCCAACGGCGTGGGCAGCGTGCAGTGGACCGCCATGGACCCGCCGCTGCGCGAGACCATGCTGGTGCGCGGCGACGTGGACGCCATCACCGGCTTCACCTTCACCTCGCTGCTCAACCTGGAAGCCCGCGGCGCCAAGGCCGCCGACGTGGTGGTGCTCCCCTATGCCGACTTCGGCGTGAAGCTGTACGGCAACGTGATCATCGCGTCGCCGAAGCTCATCAAGGAGAACCCGGCCGCGATCAAGGCCTTCCTGGCCGCCTTCACCAAGGGCGCCAAGGAAGTCATCGCCAACCCGGCCGCTTCCATCGAGCACGTGAAGGCACGTGACGGCATCGTGAACGTGCCGCTCGAAACCCGCCGTCTGCAACTGGCCATCGACACCGTCATCAACAGCCCCGACGCACGCGCCGAAGGCTTCGGCAAGGCCGTGCCCGGCCGCCTGTCGCTGATGGCGTCGCAAGTGTCCGATGCGTTCAACACCAAGACCCGGGTGAACGCCGACGACGTGTGGAACGCGAGCTTCCTCCCTAGCACCGCCGACCTGAACATCCTGCCGAAGAAGTAAGGCGGTGCGCCACGGAAGCCTGTGCGGGCACCACGCACAGGCTTACTATCAAAACAATAGCTGCTAGCGCTTACCCATCAAGCGGTAGCGACCATTTTTACTCAGATTCTTCACATGCAGGCTGCTGACTCCTACTTCGTGGACTTCCGCGATGTCTGGCTCGCGTACAACGACGAGCTGCTCGCGCAGAACCACTTCGCCGTCGAGGCCATCGACCTGCAGATCCGGCAGGGCGAGTTCATCGCCATCGTCGGCCCGTCGGGCTGCGGCAAGTCCACCTTCATGAAGTTGGCCACGGGCCTGAAGATGCCGTCGATGGGCAAGATCCTCATCGACGGCCAGCCTGTGACCGGGCCGCTCAAGATATCGGGCATGGCCTTCCAGGCGCCGTCGCTGCTGCCCTGGCGCACCACGGTCGACAACGTGCTGCTGCCGCTCGAGATCGTGGAGCCCCACCGCAGCCAGTTCAAGGCCAAGCGCAAGGAGTACGAGGCCCGCGCCCGCGCCCTGCTGCAGAAGGTGGGCCTGGGGGGCTACGAGGACAAGTTTCCGTGGCAGCTGTCGGGCGGCATGCAGCAGCGCGCCAGCATTTGCCGCGCGCTGATCCACGAGCCCAAGATGCTGCTGCTGGACGAGCCCTTCGGCGCGCTCGATGCCTTCACCCGCGAGGAGCTCTGGTGCATCCTGCGCGACCTGCAGGCCGAGCAGAAATTCAACGTGATCCTGGTGACGCACGACCTGCGCGAGTCGGTCTTCCTGGCCGACACCGTGTATGTGATGAGCAAAAGCCCCGGCCGCTTCGTCGTGCAGCGCGACATCAAGCTGCCCCGCCCGCGCGACCTGGAGATCACCTACACCAAGGAGTTCACCGACATCGTGCACGAGCTGCGCGGCCACATCGGTGCCCTGCGAAAAGCGGGCGCCCCCCTCCAGCAGTAAGAAACCCACAAGGCCCCCACCACCATGCACAAGAAAACTGCGGAGCGCTGGTCCCCCTGGATCCTGCTCGTCGCCATCGTCCTGCTGTGGCAGATCATCTGCTCGGCCTTCAACGTCTCGGAATTCATCTTCCCCAGCCCCTGGGCCATCGGCACGCAGCTGGTCGAGTTCGGAGGCGTGATCGCCGCCCATGCCTGGCGCACCTACTGGGTCACCATGGCGGGCTTCGGCATTGCCATCGTGGTGGGCGTGCTGCTCGGCTTCCTCATCGGCAGCTCGCGCCTGGCGTATGCCGCCGTCTACCCGCTGATGACCGCGTTCAACGCGCTGCCCAAGGCGGCCTTCGTGCCCATCCTGGTGGTGTGGTTCGGCATTGGCGTGGGGCCGGCCATCCTCACCGCGTTTCTGATCAGCTTCTTTCCGATCATGGTGAACATCGCCACCGGCCTGGCCACGCTGGAGCCCGAGCTGGAAGACGTGCTGCGCGTGCTGGGCGCCAAGCGCTGGGACGTGCTGGTCAAGGTGGGCCTGCCGCGGTCCATGCCGTACTTCTACGGCTCGCTCAAGGTCGCCATCACGCTGGCCTTCGTGGGCACCACCGTGTCGGAAATGACGGCCGCCAACGAGGGCATCGGCTACCTGCTGATCTCGGCAGGCTCGTCCATGCAGATGGGCCTGGCGTTTGCCGGCCTGATGGTGGTGGGCGCCATGGCCATGGTGATGTACGAGCTGTTCAGCTGGGTCGAAAAGCGCACCACGGGCTGGGCACACCGGGGGTCGCAGGGTGAGTGAGCCTCGGGGGCGCGGTCAACGCGCCCCATCCTGCCGTGACCGCCCGCCGGTCACGGCCCGCCCCGCCCGCTCAGGGGAACGAGCGGCGCGCAGGGAACTCGCCGTCCGACTCCCACAGGCCAGGCTGTGACCGGACCCGCACCGTCCAGCCCTGCTTGCCGTGGACATAACGGCGGTAGCTGGTCGTGAAATCCCCATCGCGCGGCTCGCTGCGGACCGCGAGCAACTGGTCTGCAGCCCCCACCCGCACCTTCTTCCACGCTGCCTTGCCCGTCTGGGCCAGCACGATGGGCTGCACCGTGCCGTCCGCGGCGCGGGCCTGCGCGTAGGCCAGGCGGTTGCCGTCCACCTGCACCGGCTTGGTCAGTGGCCCGCTGTAGCTGCCCGCCGGCGCCGTCAGGTCCACCGTCACGAGCACGGTGGGGGTGCGCACGCCGCGCAAAGCGGTACGGTCCAGCTTGGCCAGGGGTGCTTCCAGCGTCAGGCTGTCGAGCAATTCGCCTTGGCAACCTCGCAACTGCAACACAGCCGGCGCGCCGCTGGCTTCCTCGCCGCTGGCCCACAGACGGTCGCGTTCGCTCGGGGTGAACCGCTCGTCGAGCACCAGCCGGACGCGCTGGCAACCCACGGCGACCTGGTCTGCCGCGTGCGCCAGTGCGGGGACGGCGACAAGACAGGCGACAAGTGCCAGGCGCTTCATGAGCGTGGCACCTCGATACCCGCGATAACGCCTTCACTCGCTGCCACAGCCGGCATCAGCACGTCGATCTGCGAGTTGACGTCCTTGTCCAGGTCCACGCCCGCCTTCTCCAGCTCCCGCAGATACCGCTCGGTGTCGTTCTCGTTCGGCGGCGTGAGCTTGGCGATGGCATCGCGCACCTTCATGGTCCCGTACTTCTTGACATAGAGCGCGCGCTGCGCGGCATGGCCGTCGTCCATATTGGCAAACACCGCAAAAACGCCCACGGCACCAGAGACGTTGCCGATCTTGAGCGGCGAATCACGCAAATTGCCCGGATTGTTGGCGCGCCAGGCCAGCGAGCCGCCGACCTTGACCAAGGAGGCGTATGCCACGAACCGACGCCATTGCGCAGGCGTTTTTTCGGCCGCTTTGTTGACGGCAAGGATGGTGGATTGGCTCAGTGGCCCGCCGGCGATGATGGTGCCGGGGATGACAGCTACGACAGGTTTGACCATGTTGGATGGGTTATGAGGGCAGCCCGAAAAAGGACGTGGCAGTGTAGGTAACGGCGATGCACAGGCCTGTGACAATTTGTTCTGGTTGATAGGAAGGGCCGATGGCGTTCCCCTGCCGCTACACTCGCCGCCTCCGTTGAGAACAGGATCCTGCATATGCGGTTGGACAACGTCTTCTTGCGCCCGTTGGCGCTCCTGGTTTGCGCAAGCCTTGCCGCATGCGGCGGCACCGCGCCGACCCAGCCCGCAGCCACTGCGCAGGCCACATCCACCACCACCACGGCAGGCGCCCCCGCAGGAGGCCCCATCAAGGTCGGCATCGCGCTGGGCGGCGGCGCTGCCAAGGGCTTTGCGCATATCGGCGTGATCAAGATGCTGGAGGCCAACGGCTATGCGCCCGCCGTCGTCTCGGGCACCAGCGCAGGCGCCGTGGTGGGCGCGCTGTACGCCAGCGGCATGAATGCCTTTGACATGCAGGAAAAGGCCGTGGCGCTGGACGAGGCCAAGATCCGCGACCTGCAGTTGTCTTCCGGCGGGCTGGTGCTGGGTCAGAAGCTGGAGGACTATGTGAACGAACAGGTGGGCCGCAAGCCGCTCGAGCAGATGGCCAAGCCCTTCGTGGTGGTCTCCACCCGCCTGGAAGACGGCGAGCGCACGGTGTTCGCGCGCGGCAACACCGGGCAGGCCGTCCGTGCATCGAGCAGCGTGCCGGGCGTGTTCCAGCCCGTCACCATCGGCAAGTACCACTTCGTGGACGGCGGCATCGTGAGCCCCGTGCCGGTCGACGCCGCGCGCCAGCTGGGCGCCGACATCGTGATTGCGGTGGACATCTCCAACAAGGCCCGGGGCCAGACGCCGGGCAACATGCTCGGCGCACTGAACCAGTCGATTGCAATCATGGGCCAGAAGCTGGGCGAGGCCGAGCTGGCCCGCGCCGATGTCATCGTCCGCCCCAAGGTGCTGGACATCGGCCCCGCCGACTTCAGCCAGCGCGCCAGCGCCATCGTCGAAGGCGAGAAAGCCGCCCTGGCGGTGATGCCGCAGATCCGTGAGCGCATTGCCCAGCTGCAGGCAGAACGGGCGCGGGCTGCGCAGTTGGCGCAGCAGAAGGTACAAGACGCGGAGTACAAGGCCTGCCTGGACAACCGCTCGCGCCTGCAGCGGCTGGCAGGGATGGCGGGCATGGGCGAAGGGTGCCCGCTACCAACAGCCAGGTAAGCAGCGAAACCCTGCCAAGTGGGTGCTGCACGACACCCGTGATCGCGCCTTTGGCTGACACGCCTGCACCAGCAGCCCCATACGATGGTCTTTTCACAAAGGGGCCACCATGGCAAAAGCAATGCGGCGCGCAGCGCCTGGGCGGGTGCAGCTGAATCTGGCGCTGCAAGGTGGCGGCGCACAGGGTGCATTCACCTGGGGCGTGCTGGACCGCCTGCTGGAAGAAGAGGACATCGACATCGGTGCCATCAGCGGCAGCAGTGCCGGTGCGCTCAACGGTGCGGCGCTGGCCACCGGCATGGCGCGCGGCGGCCGGGCCGGTGCGCGGGAACATCTGGCCCTGCTGTGGGAGCAGGTGGCGCAGGCGGGCTCGCTGATGACCTTGCTCATGTGGCCCCTGCGCAAGCCCGGCATGGGCGTGTGGGATGACGCGCTGCCCATCCTCTCGCCCTGCCAGACCAACCCCATGGGCATGGCGCCGCTGCGCTTCATCCTGAACACCGTGGTGGACGAAGCCCTGCTGCGCGAGGCAGGCGCAGCGCCCAGGCTCTTTGTGAATGCACTGCACGTGCAAAGCGGTGCTGGCCGGGTGTTCGGCCCAGCGGACATGAGCATCGATGCCGTGCTGGCGTCTGCCTGCGCGCCGCTGTCTTACCAGCCGGTGGTGATCGACGGCGAGGCGTACTGGGACGGCAGCTACGCAGCCAACCCCTCGCTGTGGCCGCTGTACGAGGCCCGGCTGGACACCGACATCCTGCTGGTGGAGCTGACCCCGCTGCACCGCGCAGAGACCCCGCTGTCCGCCAAGAACATTCTGAACCGCATCAACGAAGTGGCGTCCGTCAGCGGGCTGGTGTCCGAGCTGCGGGCGCTGGAGGTCATCAACCGCAATGTGCCGGACGCCGACATCCGCATGCACGTGTTGAGCCTGCCCGACCAGCCCGCCGGGCTGCTGGGCACCGAGCCGTCCATCAAGCGCACCGTGGGGCGCGTGCTGTTCGAGATGCTGCGCCAGGACGGCCGGCGTGCCTGCGATGCGTGGCTGGCAGAGCACGGCGGGCAGCTGGGCGAACACTCCACGGTGGACGTGGCACAGCGCTATCTGCGGCCCCACACCCAGGACTGGCAGCAGCGCCAGCCACGGCAGCGGGACCTGGCCCTGTCCTGATCCCGCTTCGCGCGCAGGCCCACCCGCCGACTGGCTGTGTCGCCGGACCACCCCCCCTACCCCACAACGCCAGACGGCAGGTACTTCGTCGTGCGGGGCCGGCTGTGGCGCAAGGCCAATCCCGCGCTGCCTGAGGAGGTGCGGGCAGCACTCGTTGCGCAGCTGATGGATGCCCGACGCGCCCTGCGTGGCAAGCCCTCCGCGGCCCGGCGAGCCCAGGCGCGCGAGCAGATTGACGAAACAAAAAAAGCGCTCGGCGAACGCGGACCGGTGTGGTGGACAGACGGTGAGTCGGACTTCAATCGCAAGATGGTGAAGAACACGCCGTACCGGGAATGGTTCGACCTGCTCACCGGCTAAGACCGGGCCTACCGCCGGCTTGATTTCCAATGCAACCAATTCGAGCGCGATCAGGCGCGGCAACCCGGCGTGCCGCGCCCATCGGCGCGGAAAGTGTCTACCCCCCGATCCAGGGGCTGCGTCGCGCATGGTAGAAAGCCCGGTCGCAACCGCTGAACAGGACCTGCCATGCGCCATGCCGGCACCTCTCTCCCGCCCCATGTACTGGCCGCACTCGATGAAGGCCAGACCATCGAAGCCATCAAGCGCCTGCGCGCAGCCACGGGCCTGGGCCTCAAGGAGGCCAAGGACCTGATCGATGCGCACCAGCGCGGCGAAGAGCTTGCCACCACCGCGCGGGCCGCATCCCCAGCCCACGTGCCCGACGCGGTGCGCCAGGCCCTGGCCGAGGGCCACAAGATCGAGGCCATCCGCCTGCTGCGGGACCACGAAGGCCTGGGCCTGAAGGAGGCCAAGGAGCGAGTCGACGCGATCGAGCAGTCCATGGACGAGCCCGCGTCCATCGGCCTGGGTGCTGTGGCGCCCGGGCTGTCGCCGGGCCAGCAGCCCGCCGGCGGGGCGGGCAACTGGATCGTGGTGGCAGTGGTGCTGGTCATCACGGTGATGGCCTACTTCTGGATGCGCGGCGGGGGCTGAACCCGACCGGCTCTTGTTCGACCAGTTGTCCATGGCGCTGGACGCCACCAGCGACGCTCGAAACTGGCGCGGCCCAAGCCATTGCTCCCGCGCAAGGGCCGCTCCGCCGCGCTGGGGGCGACTCAGGGGGTGCTTCAGTACTTGTTGGAGAAATTGGCGCTGATCCGCTGGCGCAGGTACTCCGCGCCGGTGATGGACGGGTACTTCTTGGCGGGGCCTTCGATGACCGCGTCTTCGTTGGCCTGGCAGAAGAAGGCCAGGCTGTAGCGCGCGCCCTGGAATTCGTGCGGCAGGGGGTTGCGCACGCGGTGGAAGTTGCTGGGCAACTGGTCGTCGCTCCAGCGCATGAGCATGTCGCCGATGTTGCAGGTGATCACGCCCTCGGCCGGCTCCACGCTGGTCCACTGGCGGCCCTCGGCCTCCTTGCCGGGCAGCACCTGCAGGCCGCCCTGGCCGGGGCGCTGGAACAGCAGGGTGAGGCAGTCGAAATCGGTGTGGGCGCCGGCGCGCCACAGGCCCAGCTCGTCCTTGAGCGCCGGGTCCACCGCAAAGTAATGCAGCATGCGCAGCGTGCTCTGGTAGGTGGGCAGGTCGGGCTGGTGGGCGCGGGTGAAGAAGTCTGCATCGAAGCCCAGCTTGTAGGCAAAACACGAGAGCAGGCGCATGCCCACCTCCCAGCATTGGCGCTCGAATGCGAGCGTGGCGGCCTCAAAGCCAGGCAGCTCGGCTTCGGTGGGCCACAGGCCCGCCATGCGCGGGCGCGTGACCTGGTAGGACTCCTTCTGGTCCGGCGTGCGCGTGGAGGGACGGATCTGCGCCTTGTGCTCCCAGCCGGCGTTGCGCGACAGGGGCCACTGGGCCTTTGTGTCCTGCGGCTGGCCGAAGAAGGCTTCGGCGCGCGCGAAGGCGGCGCGGATGTCTTCGATGGGGATGCCGTGGTTCGTGACCTGGAAGAAGCCGATGTCGACCGATGCGGCCCACAGCTGCTCGGCGATCTCTTCCTTGCGCGCGTCGAAGTTCGATATGTCGATGCGGCGCACTTCGCGCGTGGAGGTCTCGCCGTCCATCGCGCCGCCCATGCGCGATTCTTTTTCGAGCTCGCCCAGCACGTCGGGCGCGACGGTGGGTTCATAGACGGACGGTGCCGCAGGGGTGGCAGTGCTGCTGCTGTGCATGGCGTGGTTTCCTCGTTGTATCAATGGCAAACAAGGCACACGGCACGCCGCAAAAATTGCTGAAGAAGCGGCGCGGCGCCATGTGGCTCTTGAAGGGAACAATGGCAACGGCCCGCAGCCTGCGCAGACCCTCAAAGGGCACGCGCACCGCGCACAAGCCGCCACCGGCTTCAAGAGCAATGACCCGCCAGCCGGCCCACGCAATGCGGATCTGCTGGTCTGAACGCTTCTACTCTCGGCGCTGAAGCAAGCAAGCTGCGGGCCAGCGGTAAAGCCCTGCACCTGCCCCGCGGCGCCCCTGCCCAGAACGCAGCCCGTCACCAAACCGGGGCGGGGCCGCACCAGGGCAGCGCGGTCCTGCTGCACCAGCGCATTGCGCCAGTTGCCCGAATCGCGCTGTGCGCCTCGCACCCACGGCAGATGGGGCCGCTCCAGCGCCTGCTCGGGGCAAAGCCTGCGCAGGCCATGCATCCGCACTGCGCGCTGCCGCGTGCCCACCACACCGGGCACGCATCCTGCATCAGCATTCCTTGAGTAGAAGCGTTCAGCGCTGCCACCCCTGTGCGATGGTGGCGCCCGGAAATTGCTCAGTTCGATCCGGTCCTGCGGCGGCATGCGCCTGCGGTCCGGGCACTCCACCGAACCTGGGCCACCACCATGATGCAACGCCGCCGCTTTCTCTCGACCACCCTCGCCTCTTCCATCGCCGCCACCCTGGGCACTCCTGCCGTGCACGCGCAGGGCTCGGTGACTCCGCTCAAGTTCACGCTGGACTTTCGCGTTACCAGCCAGACCTCGCCCTTCTTCCTGGCGCAAGCCAAGGGCTATTACAAGCAGGAAGGCCTGGACGTAATCATCGACGTGGGCGCGGGCTCGGTCGCCTCGATCACGCGCGTGGCCAGCGGCGCCTACGACATCGGCCTGGGCGACATCAGCTCGCTGGCCGAGTTCCACGCCCAGAACGCCGACACGCCGGTGCAGGCCATCTACCAGTACTACAACCGCGCGCCCTTCGTCATCATCGGCCGCAAGGACCGGGGCATCACCACCGACTTCCAGTCGCTCAAGGGCAAGAAGGTGGCGGCTGCCGCCGTGGAATCCACGCGCCGCAGCTGGCCCATGGTGGCCCGCGCGCTCAAGACACAGCCCGAGCTGTTCGACTGGGTCACCACGGACTTCAGTGCCCGCGACAACGTGGTGGTGCGCGGCGATGTGGATGCCGCCACCTATTTTCATGACTCGGCCGTGTCGCTGTTCGCGCGCCTGCCAGCCAAGGATCTGTCGGTGCTCGAATACAACAAGGCAGGCCTGAACCTGTATGGCAACGCCATCCTGGCCGGCAAGCTGCTGCAGGAAAAACCCGAGGCGGCCAAGGCGTTCCTGCGCGCCAGCAACCGCGCGCTGCGCGAGACGCTGGCCAACCCCGAGTCCGCGTTCGCCGCCATCAAGGCGCGCGAAGCCATCCTGAACATGGATGTGGAACGCGAGCGCTGGGCCATCACGCGCCAGTACCTGCAGACGGCGGAATCGCAGGCCGTGGGCCTGGGCGGCGTGCAGGGCGCCGTGCTGGCGCACCAGATCGAGGAGGTGGCGGCCGTGTTCAACCTGGCACGCAAGCCCGCGCCCGAGCGCGTGTTCAACCCCGCCTTCCTGCCCGCCCTGGCCGACCGCAAGGTGGTGGCATGAGCGCAGCCACCGAAGCCCTGCTGCAGCAGGAGGCCGCGCTGGACGAACGCGACGGCAAGTACCTGCGCCAGGCCATCGCGCTGGCCGACACCGCCCGTGCGCGCGGCAACCGGCCCTTCGGCGCCCTGATCGTGGGGGCTGACGGCCAGGTGCTGGCCGAGGCCTGGAACTCCACCGGCGAGAACGGCGACTGCACCGCGCATGCCGAGACCTCGGCCGTGCGCCTGGCCAGCCCCGTGCACGGCCGCGAGACCCTGGCCGGCGCCACGCTGTACTCGTCGGCCGAGCCCTGCGTGATGTGCGCGGGCGCCATCTACTGGGCCAACATCGGGCGCGTGGTCTACGGCATCGACGCGGTGCGCCTGCGCGTGTTCCGCGGCGAGCGGCTGGACCAGCGTGATGCCGAGCTGTTCTGCCGCGATGTATTCAACAGCTCGCCCCACCCCATCGCCTGCGTGGGGCCGGCGCTGATCGAGGAGTCGTCCACATCACACCGGGGCGCCTGGAAGGCGTGAGTGGCCCGATGGCACGCAGACATGTCACACATTGTTCATGGCATGCCAAATGCATAGCGAGGGCAACAGCAGCCACCCCCACAGACGGAGACACCCCATGCTTGCCCTGATGTCCGCAGCGCCCCGCCAGTTCGACGATCCTGCCGACATCGGCGCCACCGACGGAACCTACCTGCGCCAGGCCATCGCCTGGTCCTGCACGGCGCGGGCGCGCGGCAACCGGCCCTTTGGTGCGGTGGTGATCAGCGGCGAAGGCGACTTGCTGGCCGAGGCCTACTGCAACACCACCGAAACCGGCGACTGCACCGGCCACGCGGAGACCAATGCCGTGCGCCAGTTGAGCCCGCGCTTCGCGCGCGAGATGCTGGCCCGGGCCACGCTGTATTCGTCGGCCGAACCCTGCGTGATGTGCGCCGGCGCCATCTACTGGGCGGGCATCGGCCGCGTGGTGTTTGGCATCGACGCGGAGCGTCTGCGGGAGTTCCGCGGCGAGCGGCCCGATCAGCGCGATGCCGAGCTCTCGTGCCGCGACGTGTTCGCCGCATCGCCCCATGCCATCGAATGCATCGGCCCCGCGCTCATCGAAGAGGCCAGTGCGCCGCATGTGGGCTTCTGGAAATCGTGAGCAGCGAGAATCGGCACCCATGCCGTCCAAAGCCGCCACCATGACCGAACCCGAAGCCGAGAGCAGCAATGTCTCCAGCGCCCTGCTCAGCCGCTCCAAGCAGGGGCGCGAGCGCATCCTGGGCGCGATCCGCGAGGCGGCCATTGCCGAGTTCAGCCGCCATGGCTTCAAGGGCGCTTCCACCAAGGCCATTGCCGAGCGCGCAGGCCTGACCAAGCCGCAGCTGCACTACTACATCGCCAGCAAGGAAGAGCTGTACGAGGAGCTGCTGTACTCGGTGCTCAACGGCTGGTCTGGCGCCTTCCAGTTCGACAGCCAGAGCGACGACCCCAAGAAGGTGCTGAGCACCTACGTGCGCAAGAAGCTCGACTACGCGCTGGACAACCCGGGCCTGTCGCGCATCTTCACCACCGAGGTGCTGGGCGGTGGGCGCAACCTGGGCCGGTACTGGCCCGTGGCCGTGAAGTCCACCCAGCAGAAGGTGGACCTGATCGACCGCTGGATCGCCGAGGGCCGCATGCGCCCGCTGGACGCGCGCCTCTTGCTCATGCAGATCTGGGGCATGACCCAGCACTACGCCGACTACGGCGTGCAGGTGCACATCATGCTGGGCCTGGCGCCCGAAGAGACGATCGACCGCGAGCCCATCGTGCGCGAGCTCACCAACTTTGTGCTGCTGGGCTGTGGCCTGGCACCGGATTGCGCACCAGAGTGAACAGGTCTGCACGCTGGCGGGCGTAGCGGCCGCGCCAGCGCGGCGCGTTGACCCGGGGCCCACACGCAACGGCCCGAAAGCCTGTTGGCACAGCACTTGCAATAGTTTGACCAATCGATCAAATCAAGTGGTCAAACATGCAAACCCCAGCCATGGCAGCGCCGCTGCCCGCCACGGAACCGGCTTCCTTTGAACTCGTGCTTGCGCGCAGCCAGATGCGGCTGCCCGTGGAGCCCGGCGAAAGCATGGCCGATGTGCTGCAGCTCGCCGGCATCGCCATCGACACGCTGTGCGAGCAGGGTGTGTGCGGCACCTGCGCCACGCGCTGGCTGGCCGGGGCACCCGACCACCGCGACAGCTGCCTGACCCCTGAAGAGCAGGCCACCCATGTGGCCGTGTGCTGCGCACGCAGCCACGGGCCCACGCTCACGCTCGATCTTTGAAGAAGGAGCCCGCCATGCGCATCCTCGTGATCTATTGCCACCCGGTGGAGACCAGCTACAACGCGGCCCTGCATGCCGAGGTGGTGCAACAGCTGCGCGGCGCGGGCCACGAGGTGGACGACTGCGACCTGTATGCCGAGGGCTTCAACCCCGTGCTCAGCCGCGAGGAGCGGCTGGGCTACCACGAGGTGCCGAGCAACCGCCTGCCCGTGCAGGGCTATGTGGACAGGCTGCTCTGGGCCCAGGCGGTGGTGTTCTGCTTTCCCACCTGGTGCTTCGGCATGCCGGCCATGCTCAAGGGCTTTTTCGACCGGGTGCTGATGCCCGGGGTGGCCTTCGACATCAGCGATCCGCAGAACGTCAAGCCCTCGCTCACGCACATCCAGCGCATCTCGGCCGTGGTGACCTACGGCCGCCCGCGCTGGACGGCGCTGCTCATGGGCGACCCGCCGCGCAAGTCCGTCACGCGCTACATGCGCCTGCTGACCGGTGGCAAGGCGCGCGTGGACTACCACGCCTACTACCACATGAACGTGGCCACGCCGCCGCGGCTCGAGGCCTTCAAGGCCCGCGTAGGCCAGGCCATGGCGCGCTTCGCATAAGGGCCCCGTCGCATGCATGCATCCAACACCCCCGACCACCTGCTGCGCGCCCGGCTGCCGCGCTGGCTGCTGCCACGCCAGTGGCCCACCCAGGGCAGCCAGCCCGCGCTGGCCGATGTGCACCTGGTGCAGGGCCGCGTCGCATCCATAGCGCCGCACAGCCCTGCGCAGCCTGCCCCCGCAGGCGCCACCTGGGATCTGGCCGGCGCCCTGGTGCTGCCCGGCCTGGTGGATGCGCACACCCACCTGGACAAGGCCTTCACCCTGCCGCGCATGGGCACCGTCAAGCCCGGCCTGCTGGGCGCCATCGAGGCCATGATGGTCGACCGCCAGGGCTGGACCGAGGCCGACATCCGCGCCCGCGCCAGCCGCGCCCTGCAATGGGCGTACGAGGCGGGCACGGTGCACCTGCGCACCCACTGCGATTGGTGGGAGCCCGATGCACCACCGCTCGCCTGGAACGTGCTGCGCGCGCTGGCGCAGGAATGGGCCGGCCGCATCACGCTCGAACGCGTAGCCCTGATCCCCCTGCACCTGTACACCGAGCGCGCCACCGCCCTGCGGCTGGCCGCCACCGTGGCCGACAGCGGCCCGGGCGCGCTGCTGGGCGGCTTCGTGCATTCCACCAACTGGGATGCACAGGCCCTGCGCCACCTGTTCGAGGCTGCGCAGCACCATGGCCTGAACGTGGACCTGCATGTGGACGAGGAACTGCACCCCGGCGCGCTGGGCCTGGCCACCACCGCCGCGCTGCTCCAGGAATTGCGCTTCGAAGGCCACGTGGTCTGCGGCCACACCTGCGCCCTGGCCGCCCAGGACGAGGCCACCGCCCTGGCCACGCTGGACGCGGTGGCGCAAAGCCCGATCACCCTGGTCACGCTGCCCATCACCAACCTGCTGCTGCAGGACGCGGTGACCGGCCGCACACCGCGCCAGCGCGGCATCACCCTCGTCAAGGAGGCGCGTGCGCGCGGCATCCCGGTGCTGGTCGCCAGCGACAACGTGCAGGACCCGTTCTGCCCCGTGGGCAGCTTCGACCCGCTGGAGGCCCTGGCCACCGGCGTGCTGGCCGCGCAGCTCGATGCGCCGTTCGACCGCTGGTCCGAGGCGCTGTGCCGCAGCGACTGGCTGCGCCGCGGGCCCGAGGCCCTGCCCCTGCAGCCCGGCATGCCCGCCGACTTGATCGTTTTTCAGCAGGCCGATGGCTGGGGCTTTCCGTCGCGCACGCAGCAGCGCGTGGTGCTGCGCCAGGGCTGCGTCGCCGGTGGCCATGCCAGCGCGGCGTGGCATGTGGCGGGTACAACGCCGTCCCCTTCCCCCATCCCTGCACGGAGCCTTGCATGACCGCACCCACCACCCCGGGCATCGCCCAGCCCCTGGCCCGCTACGCCGCCTGGCGCCGCGCGGGCGACCTGGTGTTCCTGTCCGGAATCATTGCCGTGGACCCTGCGGCCAGCCGCATCGTGCGCGGCTATGCCGACATCCCCGACGAGGCGGCCACGCTGATCGGCCGCACTGGCGAGTTCAGCAGCGACATCAAGGAGGGGCCCATCCTGGCGCAGAGCTGGTACGTGCTCGACCGCATCCGCCAGACCGTCGAGGCAGCGGGCGGCCAGATGTCCGACGTGTTCAAGCTGGTGCAGTACTTCAAGCACCTGGACCACTTTCCCCAGTACAGCCGCGTGCGCAAGCTGTTCTTCCCGGGCGAGTCGCCGGCCTCCACCGTGGTGGAGGTCACCGGCATGCTGCCCACGGCCGACATCCTGGTCGAGGTCGAAGCGACTGCCTACCTCCCCTTGCGCTGACCTCCACATCCTCCTTCACGAAAGACCCGCCCCATGCTGCACGGCTACACCCCGCCCCACCGCTACCTGCCCTACCTGAGCTGGACCGAGATCGCCGACCTGCCGGACAAGGAGAACACCGTGATCGTGCTGCCCACGGGCGCCACCGAACAGCACGGCCCGCACCTGCCCTGTGCGGTGGACACGGTCATCAGTGCGGGCGTGGTCGGCCATGCCATGGCCCGCCTGCCGGCCGAGGTGCCGGCCTTTGCCATGGCACCCATCACCTACGGAAAGTCCGAGGAGCACCTGCACTTTCCCGGCACGGTCACCTTGAGCGGCGAGACCCTGCTGGCCACGATGAACGAGGTGGGCGAGTCGGTCTACCGCGCGGGGTTTCGCAAGCTGCTGTTCGTCAACGGCCACGGCGGCCAGCCGCAGGTGATGGAGATGTGTGCGCGCGAACTGCGCCTGCGCCATGGCGACTTCATCGTGGTCCCGAGCTTCACCTGGCGCGTGCCGCATGTGGCGGGCAAGTACCTGTCCGAACAGGAGAAGAAGCTGGCCATGCACGCCGGCCATGCCGAGACGGCGCTGATGCTGGCCCTGGCGCCCGACACCGTGCACATGGAGCGCGCGGTGGTGAACTACCCGCCTGCCTTCCCGTCGCCCCTGCTCTCGCCCGATGGCCGCCCGGCCTGCGCCTGGACCGCGCGCGACTTCGGTCCCAGCGGCATCATCGGCGACCCGCTGCCGGCCACGGCCGAGCAGGGCCACGCCATCCTCGATTCGCTGGCCGTGAGCTGGGCCGCCGCCATCACCGAGCTGCACCAGTTGCGCTGGGCCCCGCGCGCCGAAGCCACCTGGGGCCGCGCCCACCACACGGGGCATGTGGAGCACGCATCCGCCCTGGCTTGAAACCTGCGAACCCAGCCGCATCCCGCCTCCCTTTTCGTCCCTTTTCATCCCTTTTCGTCCCTGTTCCCCCTCCACCCCCCTACCGGAGCACTGCCATGATGAAGAACACCGCCTCCCGCCTTTCCCGACTTGGTGCAGCCGCGCTGCTCGCTGCGGGTGCCGCCGGCACCCTGCCGGCCCACGCGCAGGAAAAGTTCACCTACATGACCAACTGGTACGCGCAGGCCGAGCACGGCGGCTTCTACCAGGCGGTGGCCACGGGCCTGTACAAGAAGCACGGCCTGGATGTGACCATCAAGATGGGTGGCCCGCAGGTCAACATCGTGCAGATGATGGCGGCCGGACAGGCCGAGTGCGTGATGGGGTCGAGCGACCTGCAGATGATCCAGATGCGCGAGGGCGGCGTGCCCGTGACCACCGTGGCGGCCGTCTTCCAAAAGGACCCGCAGGTGCTGATCGCGCACGACGACGTGAAGAAGTTCGAGGACCTCAAGGGCAAGACCATCCTGATCGGCTCGTCCGCCCAGCGCGGCTACTGGCCCTGGCTCAAGGCCAAGTACGGCTTCAGCGACTCGCAGACGCGGCCCTACACCTTCAACATCCAGCCTTTCGTGGCCGACAAGAACACCGCCCAGCAGGGCTACCTGACGTCGGAACCGTTCGCCATCGCCAAGGCTGGCGTGAAGGCCAACACGCTGATGTTCAGCGACCAGGGCTACCCCGCCTACGCCACCACGGTGAGCTGCATGGACAAGACCGTGAAGGAGCGCGGCACCGCCGTCGCCTCGTTCGTGAAGGCCACCATGGAAGGCTGGAAAAGCTACCTGGCCGACCCCGCCCCGGCCAATGCGCTGATCAAGAAGGACAACCCGAACATGACCGACGAACAGCTGGCCTACAGCGTGGCCAAGCTCAAGGAGATGGGCATGGTCACGGGCGGCGACGCAGCCACCATGGGCATCGGCGTGATGACCGATGCGCGCGCCAAGGCGAGCTACGACTTCCTGGTGGAAGCCAAGCTCATCGACCCGTCCAAGGTGAAGCTGGCCGATACCTACAGCACTGCCTTCGTCAAGGACCTCAAGGTATTGCCTTGATCCCCCCTGAGTCGCTTCGCGCCTTCCCCCAAGGGGGACAACGCCCTCGCTGCGGGGCGGCCCTTGCTCGGCGTTCGCCGGCTCGGGCCGCGCCAGTTTCCAGCAGTTGGGGCCAGGCGCAACGCCCGCTCTCGCCGTCGCCCACATCCTCGCCCTGACACAGCGGCCAGCCTTCACCGCCGCATCCATCTAAAGGCCACTCCATGCAGTCCGCTGAGCCCACACCCGCCGACCCGGCTACGACCCACCGCGCCACGCCTGCCGTGCAGGTGCTGTCGGCCGAGAAGACCTATCCCAACGGCACGCAGGCCCTGCTGCCGGTGGACCTGACCATCGAGGAGGGAGAGTTCGTCACCCTGCTCGGCCCCTCGGGCTGCGGCAAGAGCACGCTGCTGAAGATGGTGGCCGGACTGCTGGAGCCCACCGACGGCCGGCTGCAACTGTGGCACAAGCCGGTGGCGCAGCTCGACGAGAGCGGCAAGAAGATGGCCTTCGTCTTCCAGTCGCCCACGCTCATGCCCTGGGCCAGCGTGCAGACCAATGTGCGCCTGCCGCTGGACCTGGCCGGCGTGCCGCGCCCCGAGGCCGATGGCCGCGTGGCCGAGGCCCTGGCCCTGGTGGGTTTGTCGAAGTTTGCCAATGCGCTGCCGCGCGCCCTGTCGGGCGGCATGCAGATGCGCGTGTCGATTGCGCGCGGCCTGGTGACCCAGCCTGACCTGTTGCTGATGGACGAGCCCTTCGGCGCGCTCGACGAGATCACTCGCCACAAGCTGGACGCCGACCTGCTGGACCTGTGGCGCAAGAAGAAGCTCACGGTGATCTTCGTGACGCACTCGATCCACGAGGCGGTGTTCCTGTCGAGCCGCGTGGTGATGATGGCTGCGCGCCCCGGCCGCGTGGTGGAGGAGTTCCGCATCGACGCGCCCTACCCCCGAACGGCGGACTTCATGGTCTCGCCCGAATTCAGCCGCTACGCCAAGCAGTTGCAGGACAGCCTGCTGCGCGCCAGCGCTGACACCGAGGAGACCGCAGCATGAGCACCCCTTACCCTACTGCACCTGCAGCGCCCGCACCTGCAGAGCGCAGCGCGCAACCCGCCCGAGCCAAGGCGCCCAGGCCCGTCGCAGCGCGCGTTCCCCTCATGGCCCAACCGCGCGTGCAGCGCGTGGTCTACCCGCTGCTCGTGGGCCTGGTGCTCATCGCACTGTGGCAGGGCCTGGTCACGGCCATGGAGCTGCCGCCTTACCTGGTGCCCTCGCCCCTGCTCATGCTCAAGACGCTGTTGACCGACTGGGCGGCCCTGGGCGGCTCGCTCTGGGTCACCGTCAAGATCACCGTGCTGGCGTTTGCCGTGGCCACGGTGGCGGGGGTGCTGATCTCGTTCCTGTTCGTGCAGAGCAAGCGCATCGAGACGGCCCTCTTCCCGTACGCCGTGCTGCTGCAGGTCACGCCCATCGTGGCGGTGGCGCCGCTCATCATCATCTGGGTGAAGGACCCGACGGCATCGATGGTGATCTGCGCCGCGCTGGTGGCGCTGTTCCCCATCATCAGCAACACCACGCTGGGCCTGCGCAGCGTGGAGCCGGACCTGCAAAGCTACTTCCAGCTCAACCGCGCCACGCGCATGCAGACCCTGCTGCGCCTGCGCATACCGAGCGCGCTGCCCTATTTCTTTGGCGGCCTGCGCATCTCCAGCGGGCTGGCCCTGATCGGCGCCGTGGTGGCAGAGTTCGTGGCAGGCACCGGTGGCCAGGGCGCCGGGCTGGCGTACCAGATCCTGCAAGCGGGCTTTCAGCTCAACATACCGCGCATGTTCGCCGCGCTGCTGCTGATCTCGCTGACCGGCGTGGCGCTGTTCGCGCTGATGGCCTGGGGCACCAGGGTCGCGCTGGGCAGTTGGCACGCCAGCGAAAACTCCCACGACTGATCCCACTACCCACCCGGATCTCACCCTTTTTTTGACACCGCGCGTGCGTGGTGGGGGCCGCGCTTTGCCCACCACACACGACACACCGCCCGCCGCACCGACAGGAGAGACAGACATGACCAACATCACTACCGCCCACCAACTGCCCGAACAACTGCCCGGCCTGGACTGGATTGCCGATCCGCTGCGCGTGGGCCGCCTGTCGCAGGACTTCGCCTGGTTCAGCCCGGTGCTCAAGCGCGAGCTGGCCGGCAAGCGCGGCGACGTGGCCGTGCGCCCGCGCACCGAGGACGAGATCCGCCAGGTGGTGGCCGCCTGCGCACGCGCGCACATCCCCATCACCGTGCGCGGCAGCGGCACCGGCAACTACGGGCAGAGCACGCCGCTGCATGGCGGTGTGATCCTGGACCTGTCGGGCTACAACGGCTTTGGCTGGGTGCGCGGCGGCGTGGGCCGGGCGCAGGCGGGCATCCGCCTGTCGGACTTCGACGCGCAGGCCAAGCCCCTGGGACAGGAGCTGCGCTGGCTGCCGTCCACCTACCGCAGCGCCACGCTGGGCGGGCTGTTCGGCGGCGGCTTCGGGGGGGCCGGCTCCATCAACCACGGCCCGCTGGCCGCGCCCGGCAACGTGCTGGCGGTGCGCGCGATGACGGTGGAGCCCGAGCCCCAGGTCATCGAGCTGCGCGGCCCCGAGGCCATGCTGCTGCACCACACCTACGGCACCAACGGCATCGTGCTGGAGCTCGAAGTGGCGCTGACACCCGCCGTGGCGTGGACGGAATGCATCGTCACCTTCACCGACTTCGATGCCGCACTCGACTTTGCGGACCGCTTCGGCGCCGCGCCGGGGCTGGAGAAGAAGGAGGTGTGCTTTCTGGCAGCGCCCATCCCCGCCTACTTCACCAGCCTGGCCGAGCACCTGCCTGCGGGCTGCCATGCGGTGATGCTGCTGGTGGCCCCGCACTCCGAAGACGGCATGCGCGACATGGCCGCCCGATACGGCGGCACCGTGAGCTACCGTAAGACGGCCGACGAGGTGGAAAAGAGCCACAAGACCCTGCTGGAATACACCTGGAACCACACCACCCTGCACGCGCTGAAGGTGGACAAGACACTCACCTATATCCAGAGCGGCTTTACCCCCGCCACCCGGCTGGAGCAGGTGAAGGCGCTGGACAAGGCCCTGGGCGGCGAGGTGATGATGCACCTGGAGTTCCTGCGCACCAAGGAAGGCGCCTTCAACTGCAGCGGGCTGCAGCTCATCCGCTACAGCACCGAAGAGCGCCTGAACCAGATCATGCAGATCTACCGCGACCACGGCGTGCAGATCAACAACCCGCACGTCTACATCGTGGAGGACGGCAAGCAGAACAACCTGGACCCGGCGGTGGTGGGCACCAAACAGCGCTTCGACCCGCAGGGCCTGCTCAACCCCGGCAAGCTGCGCAGCTGGGTGCCGCCTGTCGCAAAAGCTGCGTGATGGATGCCTGGCGCGGCGGGTGCATAGGCATAATCAGCTATTCATTTCGTAGCAGATCACACCGATGTCCTGGCACGCGCGCCTGCAGCTCGACTACACCGTTGAAGAACCCAACGCCCGCACTGTGGCACGGTACGAGCACAACGGCCCGCTGCGCATTCTGCAAAGCCTGTACCCCGAGGGCGACGCCATCTGCCACAACGTGCTGGTGCACCCGCCCGGCGGCCTGGTGGGCGGCGACACGCTGGACATCACCGCCACCGTGGGCCCTGGCGCCCACGGCCTGGTCACCACGCCGGGCGCCACGCGCTTTTACCGATCTGCCGGGCCGCTGGCACTGCAGCGCACGCAGCTGTCCGTCGCCACAGCGGCGCGCCTGGAATGGCTGCCGCTGGAGGCGCTGTGCTACAGCGCTTGCCACGCAGAAAACCACCTCACGCTGAAACTCGCCCCCGGCGCCGAATGCATGGGCTGGGACGTGACCGCGCTGGGCCTGCCGCACGCCGGCCAGCCCTTCGAGCAAGGCCGCTTTGTGCAGCACCTGGAGGTGCCCGGCCTGTGGCTGGAGCGCGGCGTGATCGATGCGGCCGACGAGCGCCTGCTGCAAAGCCCCCTGGGCCTGGCCGGCCAGCGCTGCATGGCCAGCCTGTTCTTTGCCGCCGGCACTGCACTGGACCGCCCCCGGCGCGATGCTGCCCTGGAGGCCGCACGCGCCCTGATCGACACGCACCCGCAGGTGCGGGCCACCGCAGGCGCCACCAGCCCCAACCCCCAGATGGTGGTGGTGCGCGTGCTGGCGCCGCAGGTCGAGCCGGCGATGAAGCTGCTCAAGGCCGTGCGGGTGGCCTGGCGGACGCAGTTGTGGGACCTGGCGGGGGATGCGCCGCGGATCTGGGCGATGTAGGCAGGGGCGGGGCCGCGCCGGTTCGCCAGCCGATGACCGGCAGAGCCGGCCAGCAGTGGACGCACACACTCTGGGCGCCTCACCTGCCGGGTTGGCAGCGCGTCGGAGCCGGTTAGCACCCGCCAGCGCCTGACCTGCGCGCGCAGGAATCCGGCGCAATTTTTTTCGTTGTGTCGATTTCGGACCGTCAGCTTCGTCGTCAGTGCATCAACCCTCTGAAAGCACCTCCATGAAATACCTCGGCCTCGCCTACTTCACCCCCGAAAAATTCGCGGCCATGGCACCGGAGGACGTCAAGGCACTGGTCACCCAATGCCCACCCCTGGACGAGAAGATGCGCGCCACCGGCAAGGTCCTGGTGTCCGCGTCGCTGGGTGATCTGGACCAGTGGGTGACACTGCGCCCGCACAGCGGCAAGACGCGCATCAGCGATGGGCCCTACACCGAGTCGAAGGAAGTGGTCGGCGGCCTGTTCATCATCGAGGCGGACAGCCGCGAAGAGGCGCAGCGCATCGCGTCGATGCACCCGGCGGCCATGCTGGGTGAACAAGGGGGATGGGCTGTGGAACTCATCCCGATGGACTTCTATCTGGCCCGGTGACGTCGCGGCCGGTGCAGCGCTTTGCACCGGCCGGTGGAACCTCAAGCGGCTCCGCGCCCTCAGCGGGGGCGGCCAGGCTCGTCCCGGTAGCTGAGCCAGCCTGCAATGATCGGCCCGCCGCCCGGTCGATCGTTGGGATGATCGCGCCCTTCCATCACACGCACTTCGTCGAAGTCGAACGGGCTAAGGCCCTCGATGCACGCCGCGTTCACCCCATACTGCGTGGGGACCGAGCGCCGGCTGTGGAAGGTGTAGATCCCGCATTCCGAGCAGAAGTAGTGCCTGGCCTGCCCGGTGTTGAACTGGTACAGCGTGAGTTTGTCCTCGCCCGCCTGCACGTGCACGTCGTCCAGGTGGGCGGACACTGCCACCGCACCGCGCATGCGGCAGTACGAGCAGTTGCACCGCCGGGCGCTGCGCAGGCCGTCGGTCAGCACCACCGTGAACCTCACGGCACCGCAGTGGCAAGCGGCCTGAAGTTCTTTGCGGCCCTCAAAATCTGCTGGGGTCAAGATGGCCTCCACTCTCGTATCGTCAATGAGACAGACCAGCCCACCGGGGTGCGCATGCCGAAACGTTCAAGGACAGATCACGGCGCCAGGCCAGTACGTTCGCAAGCACCTGATGCCCCTCAGCCCCGCCCGCCTGCGGATGGCTCCAGCGGGGACTCCACACCCGGCGCCAACTTGGCCGCCAGCAAATTGGCGGTGTACCGCAGGCGCTCGATATCGGCATCCGGCTGCACGCCGCGGCTGAAGCAGCACAGGGTGCCGTAGACCTCGCCGCCGGGCATGCGCACCGGAGTACTGAGGTGGGTGCCGATGGGAAAGCCCGGGTCCGGCACCTTGCCCTCTGCGATCAGGGGCTTGGCGTTCTCGATCTTCTCGGGCAGCCGGCCTTCGACCACATACTGGCACCAGCTTTCCTCCACCGGGTCGGACATGCCGGCATGGATGGGCGAAAAACCGGGCGCGCTGTCCACCACCTCGATGGTGCGGCGACCGTTGGCGATCTGGGACACAAACGCGACGTCCATGCCCAGTCGCGTGCGCAGCAGTTTCAACACATTGGCGACCACGGCGGGCAGGTCGGGGTCGGCGGAGTCGCTGGTAGCGACCAGCAGTTCCGAGATGGTGACGTCCAGGTCGTCGGGGTTGTAGTCGAGAAAATGCATACCCACCAGTCTAATCCGCGACCGGTGAGGATGGCAGTAAGCAGACGTGTAGATTCGGTACCGAATCGAACACACCTGCCCACCCCACCCCATCTGCTGACCGGCTGACCTGTTGACCTGTTGACCTGCTGATTCACAGGCACACAGCGGGCATCCACCAGCTGTTCAAGCCACTGCGGTGGCCGGCGCAGGCGCCGCAGGCACCTTCAGCAAGCCATCGGCCTTGAACATGGCACGGATGCCGCGCACGGCCTGGCGGATGCGGGCCTCGTTCTCGATGAGGGCGAAGCGCACGTATTCGTCGCCCTGGTCGCCAAAGCCGATGCCGGGCGACACGCACACCTTGGCCTTGTCGAGCAGCTGGCGCGCGAACTCGAGCGAGCCCAGGGCCCGATACGGCTCGGGGATGCGGGCCCAGATGTACATGCTGGCCCGGGGGCAGTCCACCGCCCAGCCGGATTCCGACAGCCCCTTGTACAGCACGTCGCGACGGCGCTGGTACTGGGCGGCGATGTCTTTCACGCACTGCTGGTCGCCCTCCAGCGCGGCGATGGCTGCGACCTGAAGCGGAGTGAAGGTGCCGTAGTCGTGGTAGCTCTTGATGCGGGCCAGCGCAGCCACGAGGTCAGGGTTGCCCACCATGAAACCCACGCGCCAGCCGGCCATGTTGTAGCTCTTGGAGAGGGTGAAGAACTCCACCGCCACGTCCTTGGCGCCAGGCACTTCCATGATGCTGGGGGCGCGGTAGCCGTCGTACACGATGTCGGCGTAGGCCAGGTCGTGCACCACCAGGATGTCGTGCTTCTTGGCCAGGGCGATCACGCGCTCGAAGAAGCTCAGCTCCACGCACTGTGCGGTCGGGTTGCTCGGAAAGCCGAAGATCATCATCTTGGGCTTGGGGTAGCTGCCGCGGATGGCTTTTTCCAGCTCGGCAAAGAAGTCGACGTCGGGCGCCACGGGCACGCTGCGGATGTCGGCCCCGGCAATCACCGCGCCGTAGATGTGGATGGGGTAGCTCGGGTCGGGCACGAGCACGGTGTCGCCGCGGTCCAGCGTGGCCAGCATCAGGTGGGCCAGGCCCTCCTTGGAGCCGATGGTGACGATGGCCTCGGTGTCGGGGTCGATGTCCACCGCGTACCGGTCCTTGTACCAGTGGCTGATGGCGCGGCGCAGGCGGGGGATGCCTTTGCTGGCGCTGTAGCCGTGGGTGTCGGGCCGCTGGGCCACTTCGGTGAGCTTGGCCACGATGTGCGGCGGGGTCGCGCCATCGGGGTTGCCCATGCTCATGTCGATGATGTCCTCGCCACGGCGGCGCGCTGCGAGCTTGAGCTCGGCCGTGATGTTGAAGACGTAGGGGGGAAGGCGATCGATGCGCGCAAAGCGGCGCTTGCCCTGAGAAGCAGACATGCTGGTGAACTTTCACGTGAGCGCCCGGAACCGTCCGAGCGACGTGGCCAACAATGGGGTTGGCCCGCGTTCACTGTACTGCAGAAAGCGGCATTCGCTGCGCCCGGCGCGGCGGTGTCGCACCGCCGCTACGCTCAGGCGCTGAGGCCTTCCGTGGCGCGCTGCGTTTTCCGTTCGGACGACAGCGCCAGGGCAAAGATGCCCACGCCGCACAGCCCCAGCACCACGCCCACCCAGCCGGTGGACGTCCAGCCCAGGCCGGCCGCGATGGACACACCGCCCAGCCACGCGCCCAGCGCATTGGCGGCGTTGAAGGCCGAGTGGTTGAGCGCCGCGGCCAGGGTCTGCGCATCGCCGGCCACATCCATGAGCCGGATCTGCAAGGCCGGGCCGATGGCGACCACCGTGCCGAGCAGAAAGGTCGCCACCGCCGCGCTGACGGGGTGGTGCGCAGCAGGCACGAACAGCGCCATGACCGCGATGGACCACAGCAGCACCTTGCCGATGGCGGGCATGAGCGCCTTGTCGGCCATGCGCGAGCCGACAATGTTGCCTGCCACCATGCCCAGACCGAACAGCGACAGCACGAAGGGCATGAGCGCAGGGGGCATGCCGGCCACCTCCAGCAGCGTGGGCTTGATGTAGCTGAACACCGCGAACATGCCGCCGAAACCGATGGCGCCGATGCCCAGCGTGAACCACACCTGCTTGCGCGCCAGCGCGCCCAGCTCGCGCAGCGGACTGGCGCCGTGCGATGCGGGCATGTCGGGCACCCACAGGCGCACCATGGCCACGGCGGCCAGGGCGATGATGCCCACGAAGACGAACGCCGCGCGCCACCCGAAATACTCGCCCAGCGCCGCCGCAATGGGCACGCCCACCAGCGTGGCGGTGGTCAGCCCCAGCATGACCCAGCCCACCGCGCGCGCACGGCGCCCAGGTGGTGCCAGCGCCGCAGCCACCAGCGCGGCCACGCCGAAGTAGGTGCCGTGCGGCAGGCCGGTGAACAAACGCATGGCGCTGAGCGACAGGTAGCCCGGCGCCAGGGCCGATGCGAAGTTGCCCAGCGCATACACCACCATCAGCGCCATCAGCAGCGTGCGGCGCCCCCAGTGGGCGCACAGCACGGCCAGCACCGGCGCACCCACCACCACGCCCAGCGCATAGGCGCTGATGACGTGGCCGGCCTGCGGAATGGTGACGTTGATGTCGCGCGCCACCTCGGGCAGCAGGCCCATGATGACGAATTCGCCCGTGCCGATGGAAAAGCCGCCCACCCCCAGGGCCAGCACGGCACGCACCAGGGTGCGGTCGTCGGTGGGGGTGTGGGCGATGGGCGGCTCGGAAGACGCGGGGGATGGGGGAGACAAAGGCGCGGTCATGGCTGGCGGCAGCAAGCGAACGCCCCGCCTTCACCCGATGGGCCGGCGCGGGACGTACAACGAATACAGGGGATGGAGGGAGAAACCGAGTTACAGGGGTAAACCCGATTTCCGTAACCATAGCATTCTCTGCGCGAACATGCAGGTCTGGGGACATGTGTAACCTGTGCGAACACGCCGAACAGCAGGCACTGCTAGGCTGGCGGTGCGCCTGCAGACCCTGGGCTTTGCGCCCATCGCAGGCATCGCAGGCATCGCAGGCATCGCAGGCATCGCAAGCACCGCTGGCGACGCCTGCGCTGCCGGCAAGTTCATCACGACGCCCCACCCTGAACGAAAGACCTTCCATGACATCGACTGCAGGAACCGCCGACAGCATTGCCTCCACCGTCAAGGTACTGGCCTTCGACATCTTCGGCACGGTGGTGGACTGGCACGGCAGCATCGAGCGCGAGATGCAGGCGCTGTACCCCGCGGTGGACGGCGATGCGTTCGCTCTGGCCTGGCGCGCGGGCTACCAGCCGGCCATGGCCCGGGTGATGCGGGGCGAGCAGGGCTGGACACTGATCGACGACCTGCACCGCAGCATCCTCGACGAGATCCTGCCGCGGTTTGGCCTTGCGCATCTGTCCGAAGTGGAGCGCCGCCACCTCAACCGGGTGTGGCACCGGCTGGATGCCTGGCCCGACAGCGTGGAGGGCCTCAAGCGGCTCAAGACGCGCTTCATCATCACCACGCTGTCCAACGGCAACATCGGCCTGTTGACCCACATGGCCAAGCGCGCCGGCCTGCCCTGGGACTGCGTGCTGAGTGCCGAGGTGTTCCGCGCCTACAAGCCCGACCCGGCCACCTACCTGGGTGTGGCGCGGGTGTTCGACGCCGCGCCGTCGCAGGTGGCGCTGGTGGCCACGCACCACGACGACCTGGCCGCCGCGCGCGGCTGCGGCCTGCGCACGGCCTACATCGAGCGTCCGCACGAACTGGGCGCGGCCCGCCCCAAAGACGGCGCGCCGCAGCCCGGCAACGACCTGCACGCCACCGACCTTATCGACCTGGCGCGGATGCTGGGCTGCTGAGCCGGCGAGAGCGCGGCCGCGGCCCGGTCACGGGTCAGTGCACCACCAGCAGCTGCACGAACATCTGCACCTTGGCATGGCATTCGTCGCTGATGGAGGTGAACTCGAGCCCCGCCACCCACTCGTCGCCCTCCTGCTTGACGGTGATGACCCGGGCGTACACGTCGGCCACGCGGTAGTCCACCAGCGGCAGTTCGAACTCGAGCTTGATCTCGCTGTGCGCCTCCAGCGGCTCGATCAACTCCACCAGCAGGCCGTGGTAGCCGATGTCGCGGATGGCGCCGTGCACGATGTGGGGCACGACGATCTTGTCCTGCATGCGCTGGCACAGGCACGGCAGGCGCGCATCCACCCGGTGGCTGCGGCGAAACTCCTGGCGTGGCACCTTGAGCTTGTGCGACGGGATCGCGATCAGCTCGCGCAGGCTGACCGGCTGCGTGCGGCCCTTGACGTGCACCTGCATCGGCGCCGACGCCGACACCAGGCCCCAGCAGCGCTGGTAGGTGGTGTCGCTGATGAGCACCTGGCCGCGCAGGCTCAGCGCCTCGATGCGCGATGCCAGGTTGACCGCCTCGCCGATCACGGTGTACTCGGAATACACGTCGGAGCCGAAGCGGCCGGCCATCACCGTGCCGGTGTTCACGCCGATGCCGAGGAAGACCTCCGGCAGACGCTCGCGCAGGTGGGCGAGGTTCAGCTCGCGCATGGCGATCTGCATCTCCACCGCGCACAGCAGCGCGCGGTCCACATCGTCATCGTTGGCCACCGGCGCGCCGAAGAGCACCATGATGGAGTCGCCCATGAACTTGTCGATGCTGCCCCGGTACTTGAACACCACCTCGCTCAGGCGCGACAGGCAGCGATTGAGCGCCGCGATGACCACCGCCGCTGGCTGCGACCCCGACAGCGCGGTGAAGCCGCGCAGGTCGGCCAACAAGATGGTGACCTCGCGCGGCGCGGCCTCCACGCCCTCGGTGGCGGCGCCCTGGGGCGACTCGACGCCGCGCAAAATAGCCGCGACCTCGGCCTGCGCCGTGTCGCTCAGTGGCGCGCCTGTTTCGCGCTCGATCAATGTCTGCAGGCGGCGCAGCGCGTCGTGGTTGAATTCTTTGTGCATGGAAAAAGGCCGTGGAGCTTCGAGTGTTTGGGGTGGCCCGCGACCCTCCGTCGCGCGGCTGGTTCACCCTGCCAGCCAGAATAGGCGCGGCCCCGGGGGCGGTCAACCCGGTCAAACCTGCCGGGGCGTATCCGCCACAGAATCCTGCAGGCCATTTCAGGGAAAATTAGGCCTCTACCGCTTGATGGACAAGCGCTAGCAGCTACCAATTTAGTAGCAGACAACATATGCCGCAGCTGCGGCAGGCTCAGGTCGCGGTGACCCGCAGCACGCGCTCGAACTCTCCCGACTCGGCGCTGTAATCCCACCGTGACGCATACCGCGCCAAGCCGCCCTCCACTTCGCCAGAGGCCTCCACCGTCAACAGCACCAAACTGTTCGGACAGCCATGGCGCAGGCGATAAGACACCGCTGTGCCCGCATGGCTGGCCCAGAGGCCGGGAATGGGGTTGAGCAATGCCGGCTGGTGCGCATGGCCCGACAGCAGCATCTGCGCGCCCGCAGAGCGCCAGCGCTCCAGCGCCTCGTCCGCGCGCGACGGGCGGTGGGCGCGGTCGGCAGCGTCGCGCGCCACCAGCGGGTGGTGGCTGGCCACGATGCGCCAGGCGTCCGGCGGCGCGCGGGCCAGCAGGTCGGCCACATGTTGGATCTGCGCCGACGACAGGCTGCCGCGCTCGTGCCGCCAGGCGCGCGTGGTGTTCACCCCCACCACGTAAAAGGCGCCGGACTGACGCACCGGCTCGTAGTCCATGCCGAACTGGGTGGAAAACCGCTCGTACGACCGGCCCCAGCGCATCCACCACGCAAACAGCGGCAGGTCATGGTTACCCGCCAGTACCAGCGTGCTGCGCGCGTGCAGGCCTTGCACAAAGCGCGCAGCCTGCTCGAACTGGGTGGCCGTGGCGCGCTGCGTAAGATCACCCGACACTACCGCCATCGACACGCCCAGCCGCTGCGCCAGTCGCAACGCCGCATCGCACACCGCCGGGTCGTGCGCACCAAAATGCAGGTCCGACAGGTGCATCAGGACGGTCATCGTCGCATCCTGCACGGGGTGGAGGCAGCGCGGCGCGCCGGGTTGTTCGTCATCCTCATGCGGGCAGCAGGCCTTGGCCTTCAGGGTCGGAGGCGGGTGCGGGTGCTTCGTCGCTGTCACCCAGGCCCGGCACAATCGCCGCGGCCACGGCGGCAAGGCTGGTCACCGCAGTGGCTGCGGTCAGCGGCGGCTCGTCGCGCACCAGGGGCGACGGCGCCACCAGCCACAGCGGCCGGGCACCAATGCTGAACTGCAGCGGCGGCGCCATCCATTCGCGCTCGCCGTCGAACGCCACCTTGACCTGGGGTGGGCGCCAGCTGGCGGGTGACACCGCCAGCTCGGAGCACGCCAGGCTGACCACCGCACTGTCCTTGCCCAACTGTCCGGTGGCCGCGTTCCATACCGTGCGCGCCACGGCCCAGCGGCCCTGGGGCTGCAGCATCACCACGCCCAGCATGCCGCCGTCGGCCACCAGCTTGGCTTCGGCCAGGCCCATGCGGTCGAGCTGCAGGGGGTTGTTGCCCACAAACAGGGTGGTGACCAGATGCTCTTCCTGGCTGGACTGCGCCCCCTGGTGGGTTTTCATCACCACGCGCCAGCGGCGGCCGGCCGAGGGGCGGAACATGCTCCACACGGCGGACGCCACCGCCACCATGCGCGACCGGCCGAAGCGGCGCGACGCCTTTTCGCGCTCTGCCAGCAGCTTGGGGTACAGGCCCACGCTGGCGTTGACCAGGAACAGGCGCTGGTTCACAAAGCCCACCTGCACCGGGCGCATGTCGCCAAAGTCCAGCGCCTTGAGGAGATCCTGCACCGCCACTTCCGGGTCCAGCGCCAGACCGTGCTCGCGGGCAAAGTAGTTGAAGGTGCCCATGGGCAGCACACCCATCGGCACGCCAGCGCGCAAGGCGGCTGCGGCCACGGCGTTGATCGTGCCGTCGCCGCCGGCGGCCACCACCAGCCCACCATCCTGGCGGGCCGCCTCGGCCGCGTCGTGCGCCAGTTGGACGATATCGGCCCGCTCACGCGGCACATGCCACACCACATCGTGGCTCTGCAGTGCGCTCACCCCTTCGAGCTTGGCCCGCAGCAGGTCGAAGTCCGCCCCCGGGCGCTTGGGCACCACCAGGTGGATGGGGCCGCGCGGCATGGTGGGTATGGAGCTGTCGGAGGGTGTCATGGGCCAATGTGCAAATCAAAAGGTGGCGGCAGAACATCAAGACGCCGGTGCGTCGGCACCGGGCGCTTTTCTGCCATGGAGCGATGGTGCCCAGCCTGCCTCAGGCACGCAGCCGGTAGCAATGCCTTCGCCATGTCAGTGCTCGCCGACAGCAACGCGGAGCAGCCGCACAGGCAGTATGGGCGCGCTGCCATACACCCACGCCCACATGGGCTGCTACAAAGTCCTGTACAAATGCCCGCTTTGCGCCGCCGCGGCCGCCTTGGCAAACACGGAAAGGAAGACCACTTTCATGACAGAACTGCATGCAGCCAACCTGGGCGCCCTGCTGGCGCAACACCCGCTCGGCTGGTGGGCCGCAGGCATGGCTTTGGCGTCGTTGGCGGGCTGGGGCTGCCTGTGCGGCCTGCGCACCCTGCGGCGGGCCAGCCCGCCGCTGCGCCAGTGGGTACCCGCACAGGCGCGCTGGGTGTTGGTGGCGGCCATGGCGGCGAGTGCGGGCGTGCTGGTGGCAGCCGGTGCGGTGATGGCAGAACTGGCCGAAAGCGGCCACCCGGGCGGCACGTGGGGCGCGCTGGACGACGCACTGGCCGCAGGCCTGCAGGCGCATGCCGATGTGGCGGTGCTTCAGTGGTTTGCCACCGTGACCCACCTGGGCGACAGCTGGGCGCTGGCCGCGCTCACGGTGCTGGTCACCGCGCTGCTGTGGTGGCGCGGGCACCGACTGCTGGCCACCGGCTGGCTGGTCGCCATGGCCGGCAACGGCGCATTGACGCGCATCCTCAAAAGCCTGTTCGAGCGCGTGCGGCCCGAGCATGTGCACGGCATCGCACAGGCCGACGGCTACAGCTTTCCCAGCGGGCACAGCAGCGCGTCGATGATGGCGTACGCCATGCTCGCCTACCTGGCCACGCGCCTGCTCCCGCGCCCCTGGCACCTGCCCGCCGCCCTGCTGGCCGGCGCTGCGGTCTTCACCACCGGCTGGAGCCGCGTGGTGCTGCAGGTGCACTACGCCAGCGACGTGCTCGCAGGCTGGCTGCTGGCCGGCACGTGGATGGTGTGCACCGTGCTCGTCATGGAGAGCGTGTCGCGCTGGCGCGGCGCAGCGACCCCGGCCACCGAGCAGGCCTGACGGACGCTTCAGGGCCAGCTCGGCACCTGTCCCGCTCCACGCAGGCCGGGCATGGTGCGCGTTTTCAGATCGCGACGAGGGTGCGGATGCCCTTGGCTTCCATCTCGCTGCCAGGCCCGCGGGCGATGACTTCGCCGCGCTCCATCACGAGGTATTCGTCGGCCAGCTCCTGCGCGAAGTCGTAGTACTGCTCGCACAGCAGGATGGCCATCTCCCCCTTGTCGGCCAGCATGCGAATCACACGGCCGATGTCCTTGATGATGCTCGGCTGGATGCCTTCGGTGGGCTCGTCCAGGATGAGCAGGCGCGGGCCGGGTGCGAGGGCCCGGGCGATGGCGAGCTGCTGCTGTTGCCCGCCCGAGAGGTCGCCGCCGCGGCGGTGGAGCATCTGCTTGAGCACGGGGAACAGGTCGTACAGGTGCGGGGGGATGGGGGTGGAGCCGCTCTTGTAGGCCAGGCCCATGCGCAGGTTTTCTTCGACCGTGAGGCGGCCGAAGATTTCGCGGCCCTGGGGCACGAAGCCGATGCCGGCGCGGGCGCGGTCGTAGGGGGTGGTTTTGTCGATGGGTTTGCCGTCGAAGGTGATGGCGCCGCTTTTGATGGGGACCAGGCCCATGAGGCTTTTGAGCAGCGTGGTCTTGCCGACGCCGTTGCGGCCGAGGAGCACGGTGACTTTGCCGGGGGCAGCGGTGAGGCTCACGTCGCGCAGGATGTGGGAGCCGCCGTAGTACTGGTTGATGTTTTGGACGGTGAGCATTTTTGGTGAGCCTGGTTGGTGTCTAGCGCGCGTTCATCGGGCGCGATAAGCTATGTTTTTGATAGCGTTTGGGTGCAGGATTTTTGGGTGGCTGCGTTGGATGGCAGGGATTGAGCTTGTTGAAGTCTCGGTGCCATCAGAACCGTTCGGGTTGAGCTTGCCGAAACCTTGCCCTTCCGTAACCCCATCCGTTCGAGTTGAGCTTGTCGAAACTGGGGCACAAAACCCTGACCGTTCGGGTTGAGCTTGTCGAAACCGGGGCGCTGCTCGCGAGCTCGCTGATGGGGCGGCATGCCTGTGCTGAAGGGCGGGAGCCGGGGTGCGCGCCCGGCGGCGCGGTAACTTTCTCTTGGTTCGCCAAGAGAAAGTCACCAAAGAGAAGGCGACCCCAAGTCTGCGACCCCTTCGCTGCGCTACGGGGCAAACCTGCGTCGGGGCGGTTGCGGGGTGCGCCGCAGAACTCACTGCGCGCTGCGCGCTCCGTTCAGACAACTGCGGCGAGTCAGTGCACGAAGCATGCGCGCTCCGACGCGCATGCCACCCCGCAACCGCCCCGCCGCAGGCGCAGCCACAGGGGGTGGGCAGCCGAACAGCCAAACAGCCGCACGGGCCATTGCTTCGCTCGGCCTGGCGGTCGCGGCGCGAAGCGCCCGCGCGTTCGGGGCCGAGCGCAGCGATGGCCCGTGTGGATGTCCTCTCCCCCATCCCTTCAGGATGCGCCGAGGAGCGCAGGGCGTGGGGTGAGCGTGTGCCGAAGGACACACGCATCGTGAACTGACTCGCTGCGGTTGTCTGAGCGGAGCGCGCAGCGCGCAGCGAGTTCCGCAGCGCACCCCGCGACCGAGCACCGCAGGTTGCCCGCAGCGAAGCGAAGGGACGCAGGCTGTAGGGTCGCCTTTTCTTTGGTGACTTTCTTTTGGCGAAGCAAAAGAAAGTTACTCGCACGCCGGGCGACTCCCGGCCTCCGCCCTCAACAAAGGCATGCGGTCCACCAGCGAGCCTGCGAGCGCACCCAGGTTTCGACAAGCTCAACCCGAACGGACAGGGAAAGCTGTGCCCAGGCTTCGACAAGCTCAGCCCGAACGGTCGGTGACGCATAACGCCCCCACCCATACGCACCGCAGCCAAAGAGCAAGAGCCCGAACACACCATCACCGCCCCAGATAAACCTCGATCACCCGCTCATCCGCCTGCACCTGGTCCAGCGTCCCCTGCGCCAACACAGCCCCATCGCACAACACCGTCACGATCTCAGAAATCGTGCGGATGAACGACATGTCGTGCTCCACCACCATCAGCGAGTGCTTGCCCTTCAAGGTCAAAAACAGCTCCGCAGTCCGCGCCGTCTCGTCGTCCGTCATGCCCGCTACCGGCTCGTCGAGCAGCAACAGCTTCGGGTCCTGCATCAGCAGCATCCCGATCTCAAGCCACTGCTTTTGTCCATGGCTCAGGTTCCCGGCCAACCGCGTCACGCTGCCCGCCAGGTGAATGGTGTGCAACACCTCGGCCAGGCGGTCCGACTGCGCGGAGTCCAGCCGAAAGAACATGCTCGATGCCACACCCTTGTGGGTCTTCAAGGCCAGCTCCAGGTTCTCGAACACCGTGAGCTGCTCGAACACCGTGGGCTTCTGGAACTTGCGGCCAATGCCCAGGCTCGCGATCTCCGGCTCGTTGTGGCGCAACAGGTCGATGGTCGAGCCGAAGTACACCGTGCCGCTGTCGGGCCGGGTCTTGCCGGTGATGATGTCCATCATCGTCGTCTTGCCCGCACCGTTGGGGCCGATGATGCAGCGCAGCTCGCCGGGCGCGATATCCAGGCTCAGGTTGTTGATGGCCTTGAAGCCGTCGAAGCTCACGTTCACGTCTTCCAGGTACAGGATGCGGCCGTGGGCCACATCCACCTCGCCGGGCGTGGCCACGCGCGAGAAGCCCGCGGCGCGGCCACCAGATTCGGTCTGGCCTGGCACGACCGGCGCCTGCCGAGCGGCGATGCGCTGCGCGCCCTCTTCCATCAGATCGGGCGTCATGGCGCGGCTCCTTCGCGGGTCTTTTTGTCGTGGCGCTTGTTCTTCAGTTTCTTGACCAGGCCCACCACACCATCGGGCAAAAACAGCGTGACCGCAATGAACAACGCGCCCAGGAAGTACAGCCAGAATTCCGGCGCAGTGACGGTGAGCCAGCTCTTGGCGCCGTTGACGATGAAGGCGCCGACGATGGGGCCGATCAGCGTCGCGCGGCCACCCACCGCGGCCCAGACCGCGATCTCGATGGAGTTGGCGGCGCTCATCTCGCCGGGGTTGATGATGCCGACCTGGGGCACATACAGCGCACCGGCCACGCCGCACATCATGGCGCTGATGGTCCAGATGGTGAGCTTGTAGGGCAGCGGCGAGTAGCCCGAGAACATGACGCGCGTCTCCGCATCGCGCACGGCCTGCAGCACGCGACCGAACTTGCTGCGCACCAGCCAGCGTGCCAGCAGGAAGAACACCAAGAGCGTGATGCCCGTCATCACGAACAGCAGCATGCGCATGTTCTGCGTGGCGATGGGCTGGCCCAGGATGCGCTTGAAGTCGGTAAACCCGTTGTTGCCGCCAAAGCCCGTCTCGTTGCGAAAGAACAGCAGCATGGCCGCATACGTCATGGCCTGCGTGATGATCGAGAAGTAAACGCCCTTGATGCGCGAGCGGAAGGCGAAGTAGCCGAACACGAAGGCGATGGCACCGGGCACCGCGACGACAAGGATCAGCGTGGCGACGAAGCTGTCGGACAGCATCCAGTGCCAGGGCAACTCCTTCCAGTCGAGGAACACCATGAAGTCAGGCAGGTCGCTTTGGTAGTTGCCGTCGCGGCCGATCTGGCGCATGAGGTACATGCCCATCACGTAGCCGCCCAAGGCGAAGAACAGGCCATGGCCCAGGCTCAGGATGCCGGTGTAGCCCCAGATCAGGTCCATGGCCAGCGCGCAGATGGCGTAGCACATGATCTTGCCGAGCAGCGCCACGGCGTAGTCGGACAGGTGCAGCGGGCTGCCGGCAGGCACCCACAGGTTGAGCACGGGGGCCACGGCGCACACCACGATGAGCGCCACGATGAAAGCCGACCAGCCGCTGCGCGTGAGCAGTGGTGCGGGTGCGGGGAGTTGGATAGCAGGGGTATTCATAACAGTCTCAATCCGCCGTACGGCCCTTCACCGCGAAGATGCCCTGCGGCCGCTTCTGGATGAAGATGATGATGAACACCAGCACGGCGATCTTGGCCAGCACGGCGCCCGTCCAGCCTTCCAGGAACTTGTTGAGCACACCCAGGCCCAGCGCTGCGTAAACGGTGCCGGCCAGCTGGCCCACGCCGCCGAGCACCACCACCATGAACGAGTCGACGATGTAGCCCTGGCCCAGGTCCGGTCCCACGTTGCCCACCTGGCTGAGCGCGCAGCCCGCCAGACCCGCAATGCCCGAGCCCAGCGCGAAGGCGTAGGTATCGACACGCGCCGTGTTCACGCCCATGCACGAAGCGATGGGCCGGTTTTGCGTGACGCCGCGCACGAACAACCCCAGGCGCGTCTTGCTGATCAGAAAGGCCACGCCGCCCAGCACCGCCAGCGCAAAGGCCACGATGATCACGCGGTTCCAGGGCAGTTGCAGGTTCTCCATGAGCTGCACGCCGCCGCTCATCCACGAGGGGTTTTCCACGCCCACGTTCTGCGCGCCGAACACGGTGCGCACCAGTTGCTGCAGCATCAAGCTGATGCCCCAGGTGGCCAGCAAGGTCTCGAGCGGCCGGCCGTACAGAAAGCGGATCACCCCGCGCTCCAGCACCGCGCCCATCAGGGCCGACGCCATGAAGGCAGCGGGCACGGCGGCGACCAGGTACCAGTCGAACGCGCCCGGAAAATACTTCTGGAAGATGCCCTGCATCACATACGTGGCGTACGCGCCGATCATCATCAGCTCGCCATGGGCCATGTTGATCACGCCCATCAGGCCGTAGGTGATGGCCAGGCCCAGCGCCACCAGCAGCAGGATGGAGCCCAGGCTGATGCCTGTGAACATCGCTGCCAGTCGCTCGCCCCATTGCAGGCTGTCCTCCACCGTCTTGAGTGCGGCCTGCAAGGCGGCCTTGACCTTGGGGTCTTCTTCGCTGCGCAGCTGCTCGAGCAGCACGGTGCGGGTGGCAGGGTTGCCGCTGGCGGCCAGGTGCTGTGCGGCCTCGAGGCGCTTGGCGGCGTCGCTGCTGCCCAGCAGCATGCGCGCGCGGATGTTGGTGAGAAGCGCTTTGAGGCCGGCGTCCTGCTCGGCGGCCAGGGCTTTTTCGATCAGCGGCAGGCGGGCCTCGTCGGTTTCTTCGCGCAGCGCGTCGATGGCCTTGCGGCGCTGGGCCACATCCGTGGACATGAGCTGCAGCGAGGCGAGTGCCGTGTCGAACTCGCCGCGCATGCGGTTGTTGTTGACGATGTCTTCGGCATCGTCGGGCACGGGCACCTCGGCGCCCGTCACGGGGTCCAGCCCCTTGCCATCCTTGACGACGATGGCCTTGTCGCCCGCGATCTTGACCGCATCGTCGCCCATGGCACGGATGAAGGCCACGGTGGCGTCGTCCGGGGTGGCGATGGCGGCCTGCAGCGCGGCGATCCGCTCATCGGTATCGCCCGCCGCCATGGCCCGCGCAGCCTCGGCCGTGAGCGCGTGCGCCTGCACCGCTGTGCACAACAGCAGGCAGGCGATCAGGCGAGAAAAGAGGGAAGAGAGCATGACGGAAGCTGTGTGAAAAAGCAGTGGGCCGCAGAACCCGCGCGAGCTGAATGCGAGGGCCGGCGCAAGGGCCGCCCCGCCGCGCTGGCGGCGTCCCCCTCCCACGCGCAGCGTGAGAGAGGGGGAAGCGGCGTAGCCGCTCAGGGGGAGATCACATCTTCGTTTTGCCGTCCGGCTCGTCCCTCTTCTTGTCGTTGCCTTCGATGTAAGGAGACCATGGCTTGGCCTTGACCGGGCCGGGCGTCTTCCACACCACGTTGAACTGGCCGTCGGCCTTGATCTCGCCGATGAACACGCTCTTGTGCAGGTGGTGGTTCTTCTCATCCATCTTGCTGACGATGCCCGACGGTGCCTTGAAGGTCTGGCCGGCCATCGCGGCGATCACCTTGTCCACATCGGTGCTCTTGGCCTTCTCGACAGCCTGCTTCCACATGTTGATGCCGATGTAGGTGGCTTCCATCGGGTCGTTGGTCAGTGGCTTGTCCTTGTGGCCAGCGATGTTCTTGGCCTTGGCGTAGTCCGCCCACTTTTTCATGAAGGCCGTGTTTTCAGGGCTCTTGATGGACTGGAAGTAGTTCCAGGCAGCCAGGTGGCCCACCAGCGGCTTGGTGTCCACGCCGCGCAGTTCTTCCTCGCCCACGGAGAAGGCGACGACGGGTACGTCCTTGGCCTTCAGGCCTGCGTTGCCCAGTTCCTTGTAGAAGGGCACGTTGGAGTCGCCGTTGATGGTGGAGACCACGGCCGTCTTGCCGCCCTGGCTGAACTTCTTGATGTCGGCGACGATGGTCTGGTAGTCGCTGTGGCCGAACGGGGTGTACTTTTCGTCGATGTCGGAATCCTTCACGCCCTTGGACTTGAGGTAGGCGCGCAGGATCTTGTTGGTGGTGCGGGGGTACACATAGTCGGTGCCCAGCAGCACCCAGCGCTTGGCGCTACCGCCGTCCTTGCTCATCAGGTAGTCGACCGCAGGAATGGCCTGCTGGTTGGGCGCGGCGCCGGTGTAGAACACGTTCTTGGAGAGTTCCTCACCCTCGTACTGCACGGGGTAGAACAGCAGGCCGTTCATTTCCTCGACCACGGGCAGCACCGACTTGCGGCTCACGCTGGTCCAGCAACCGAAGATCACCGAGACCTTGTCCTGACCCAGCAGCTGCTTGGTCTTTTCGGCGAACAGGGGCCAGTTGGAGGCCGGGTCCACCACCACGGGTTCGAGCTTCTTGCCCAGCACGCCGCCCTTGGCGTTGATTTCGTCGATGGCCATCAGCACGGTGTCCTTGAGCACCGTTTCCGAGATGGCCATGGTGCCAGACAGGCTGTGCAGGATGCCGACCTTGATGGTCTCCTGCGCATGGGCTGGCAGTGCAGACAGGCCAGCGAGCGTAGCGACGGCCGCAAGGGCCTTGAGGGAATAACGACGTTGCATGTGTGCTTCTCCAGTAGAGGGGTTCAAACCGCTTCGCCCGATGGCGCCTGGCTGGGCGCATGGATCGGTCGATGGAATGGATTCTGGAGACAGCCCCCCGGATCGGAAATACGCCGGGTGGCGTATGCGGCCACGTGCTCTCCGAACCTTCCACACCGCTCGGGCTGAGCTTGTAAAAGCCGTGCGCCGCGCTTCGACCAGCTCAGCGTGAACGTATGGGGTGAGGCTAAGGATTGGGCGGGCGCGAAGGCGTAGCAGGGGCCAAGAGCCAACGTGTCATCCGGAGTGCGCGCGGAGTGTGCGCGGCACCGCCAACTGCCATGAAGCCGCCAGCGCCCCACCCATCTCAAAGTCAGCTACGAATTTCATAGCTATTGCGCCAGGCAATGTCGTGCGAACCGGCAGGCAGTTAGAGTATCGACCTCGCGCGCCGCCGGGCGGGTGTCCGCGCCGTGCGCGACCCGCCTGCGCTGCTGCCCCGCCCTGCCCCCTCTTCTTCCTTGCGCTGTCCACCCATGTCCAACCTCGTCGTCCACGGCGGCACCCCCCTCCAGGGCCGCATCCACCCATCGGCCAACAAGAACGCCGTGCTGCCGGTGCTATGCGCCACGCTGCTCACCAACGAGCCGCTGCGGCTGCTGCGCGTGCCCGACATCACCGACGTGCGCAAGATCCTGGACATCTTCCGCACGCTGGGCAGCGATGTGCGCATGGACCACGACACCGGCACGCTGGACCTGCACCACCATGCCACCGTGTTCGACGCGGCCCAGCACCGGCTGCCCGAGGAGATGCGCTCGTCCATCATGCTGGTGCCGCCGCTGCTGGCGCGCTTTGGTGTCGCGCGGCTGGAGGACAACGTGAAGGGCTGCACGCTGGGCGTGCGCGAGATCGACCCCCACGTGGAGGTGTTCCGCCGCTTCGGCGGCACGGTGGAGCGTGCCGAGGGCTCGCTGCTGGTGCGCAATGCCCACGGGCGGCTGCAGGCCACGCAGCACTGGCTGGACTACGCCTCCGTCACCACCACCGAGAACTTCGTGCTGTGCGCAGCCACGGCCGACGGCACCTCGGTGCTGACCAATGCCGCGTCGGAGCCGCATGTGCAGGAGTTCTGCCGCTTCATGACCATGATCGGCGTGCGCATCGAGGGCATGGGCACCTCGCGCCTCACGGTGCACGGCGGCACGCAGCTGCGCGGCGGGGAGTTCCGCTTCGACGAGGACTTCCACGAGATCACAACGTTCCTGGCGCTGGGCGCCATCACCGGCGGCGACGTGATCGTGCGCAACAGCGCGCCCGAGAACTTTCCGCTCATCGACCGCACCTTCGCCAAGTTCGGCGTCACCATCACGCACGAAGACGGCTGGTCGCGCGCCCATTGCGACGGCCCGCTCAAAGTGCAGACGCCGTTCACGAGCAATGTGCTGACCAAGGTGGAGGCCGCGCCCTGGCCGTACTTTCCGGTGGACCTGCTGCCCATCTTCATCGCGCTGGGTGTGCGCGCCGAAGGCAATGCGCTGTTCTGGAACAAGGTCTACGACGGGGCCCTGGGCTGGGCGGGCGAGCTGTCCAAGTTCGGCGCGCACGTGTTCCAGTCCGACCCGCACCGGCTGGTGACCTTCGGCGGCAACCCGCTGACGCCCGCGGTGGTGGAGAGCCCCTACATCATCCGCGTGGCGATTGCGCTCTTCATGGTGGCGGCCAGCACGCCGGGCCGCTCGGAGATTCGCAACGCCACGCCGATCCGCCGCGCGCACCCGCGCTTCGTGGAGAACCTGCGCAGCCTGGGCGTGCAGGTGGAGTGGACCAGCGAGGAATAGGCAGACGGACCCTGGCGGGCAGGTTCCACGGGGGGCGACAGGTTCTGCAGGTGCCCGCAGGGGCCGCCGGGCGCCCCGGGTCAGGTCGCCAGCACGTCGCCGGTGGCATCGCCCGGGTCGGCCAGCACATGCAGGGTGGCGGTGCCGTGCTGCACGTCGGCGCTGTAGACGGCGTTGCGCCCAGCCTCTTTAGCGCGGTACAGCGCCTTGTCGGCGCGGTTCACCAGGTCCTCGAAGTCGAGGATGGAGCCCTTGTGCAGCGTGGCCACACCGATGCTGACGGTGACCGACACGCACACGCCCTCGTCGTTCACCGGCACGCTCAGCGCAGCGACCTCGCGGCGCAGCGACTCGGCCATGCGCAGGGCGCTGGGGCCATCGGTCTCGGGCAGCACGATGACGAACTCTTCGCCGCCGAAGCGCGCCACGATGTCCACCCCGCGCCGCTGGCGCAACGCGCAGGCCTGCGCCACGGCGCAGATCACGCGGTCGCCCGCCAGGTGGCCCCAGGCGTCGTTCACGGGCTTGAACAGGTCGATGTCCACCACCAGCAATGACAGCGGGTGGTCGAAGCGCTCGGTGCGCTTGCATTCATTGGCGCCCAGCTCCATCAGCGTGCGCCGGTTGGCCAGGCCGGTGAGCGAGTCGTTGGAGGCCAGTTGCTCAAGCGTGGCGTTGAGCTGCTGCAGCAGCCGGTTCTGTTCGGTGAGCTGGCGGTTGATCTGCGCGATCTCGTCTTCGCGGCGCTTGCGGTCGTCGATGTTGAAGGTCACGCCGATCAGCCGCTTGCCCGGCGTGTCGCTGCCGCCGTCCATGATGCGGCCGTAGTTGGCGTACCAGACCCAGTCGCCGCGCTTGGAGCGCAGCCGGAACTCGCAGCGGTACTGCGGCGTGAGGCCCGCCAGGTGGTCCGCCACCGACTGGCGCACCATGTCCAGGTCGTCCGGGTGGAACAGGCCGTAGATGTCCTGCACGCCCGGGACGATCTCGTCCTCGGTGAAGCCCAGCTCCAGGAAGGTTTTGGTGGCCTTGCGGGTGACGTGGCCGGTGACGAGGTCGTTCTCCCACAAGTCGAGCCCCGCCGCCTCCAGCGCCAGCTCCAGCCGCTCCTTGTTCAGGTCTGCTTCACCCATGGCGGCTCACTGGCTTTTCGAATGCACGCACGCGCTCAGGCCGGCGGCATGCCACCGGCATAGCCGAGCTTGCGCAAGAGACCGGCGAACGATGCCACCACGCCCGGGGTGTTGTACAGCTGCGGCGCGGTCTGCACCGAGATCACGCTCACCATCTGGCCCGTGCTGCGGCCCGTGGCGGTGTTGAAGTACAGCGCCAGGTCGTCGTTAGCATTGGAGAACCCGCGCCCCGTGCTCTCGGAGTAGTAGCAGATCGAGTCCGGCGCGATGATGTCGGGGGAGGTGCTCGACGCCGAGTACATGATCAGGTTCTCGTTGAGGTTGTAGAGGTAGTGCGTCTGCGTGCTCTGGGTCGGGTCCTGCGCATTGTCCAGCCGGATGATCCCGGAGTCCAGCGACGTCGCGCTCGAAGTGGACTGCGTGACCTCGGTGATGTAGAAGTTGGTGACCACGGCGCTCGCAGTGCGCCCGGTCAGGCTCTGGATGGCCGCGGCGACTGCCGCCGTGGACAGCGGCGTGACCGCCTGCAGCATCTGCTGGCCCAGCGCGCGCGCCTGCTCCAGCGTGCCGGGGATATAGCTGCCGGACAACGCGAACTGGTTGGAGGCATTCGACGGCCACATGGCGATGCCCGAGTACCCGCCGAACCCGCCGACCACGCCGCCGGCCAGCGACTCGATGCCCGACGCCGTGCCGGAGCCCAGCACCGCGTATTCCGCCGCGACCAGCGTGGCCGCGTCGCTGGCCAGCACCGCAGGGCTGGGCGCGGGCCCGGACGGGGTGGTGAAGGTGGTCTGGGGCAGCTCCGGCACCGCGCGGCCTGCGCCGTCGCCGTTGACCACCCAGACCGAGCCGCTCGACATGGCGGCGCCGATGAGCGGCACCAGGGAATTGATCGGCCCGATCTCCACGGGGATCAGCGCGCCCACCTGCATGCCGGTCAGGCCCTGCTGCACCGCCAAGGTGTTGCTGACGGAGTTCTGGATCGCTGCCAGGTCGAGGCTGGAGGCCGCGTCGGGCGAGCCCATGATGGCCAGCACGCAGGCCGGCGTGGCGCCGTCGTAGTCCTGCACGGTGACCGTGCCGCTGTAACCCTGTTGGGCCAGTTCCTTGACGATGGAGCAGGCGTCGGAGTAGCTGCCGCCGCCGCCGCTGGCCAGCACTGCCGCACCGGTGGCGATGGCCTGGAAGTCGTTGAGCCCGAAGGAATAGACATTGCCCATGTGTGCACACCCCTCTCTTTTGTTGGGCCACCCGGCTCGGCGGGAGGCTGGCTGATTTATTGGCTGTCGGAAGGCTGGCACGATACGCGAGCCCGATGGATTGTCAATCGGCGCCATCCCGCGACGCGTCCCCGAGCGGACGGCGCGCCACACCCGTGCCATGCCCCGGGCCCGCACACTGGCTTAGCGCCCCGCCATCGCCTATGCTCTGCCCTGCACATCCCGTATTTCCGGCCGCAGCCCCCACACACCATGAGTCTCCCTGAAAAATCCCCCGTCTACAGCACCGAAGACCTGCTGATCAGCCTGTGCAACTCCGTCACCCGGGTGCTGGGCGTGGCCACGCACAGCCAGATCCACTACTCCGGCATGGTGCAGCGCATCAGCAAGACCTGCCTGAAGCCCGACATCGGCTGCTTCGTGCTGTTCGACGGCGGCTTCTCGGGGCTGGTGATCATCAACTTCTCGGCCCAGGCGGCGATGGAGCTGTACGCCAACTACCTGCTGAACATGGGCATGTCCAAGGACGACCTGGTCACCTCGTTCACGTCGGACGAAGTGAGCAACGTGATGGGCGAGCTGATGAACCAGGTGGTGGGAGACTTCACCGGCAAGGTGCGGCGCGAGCTGCAAACCCACATCACCCAGAACCAGCCCAAGATGCTGGTGCTGAACAAGCAGGTGCACCTGTCGGTGGACGCCAACCTGGACAAGCCCGAAGCGCGGCGCGTGACCTTCTACACCAGCAACAACAACATCTTCTACCTGGAACTGGCCATCGACCGCACCGAGTTCATCAAGCTCTACGACTTCGAGGCGCAGGAAGCACCGGACCCCGACGCCCTGATGGCCGAATCGCAGGCCGCTCCCCCCGTGCCCGTGCCGCCACCCGCGGGGCAGGACGATACGGACGCACTGCTCAAGTCGCTGGGGATGTGATCGCTGCGCGCCAGCGCTGGACAGGACGCGGCAGCGTTTTGATATAAAAATGATAGCTACTAGCGCTCATCCAACGAGCGGTAGCGGCACATTTCATTCAGATTTCGGTCAGATTTATCAGATTTATTTCAGATGCTTTGACAGCCACCAGCCCCATCGACACCCCTGCGGCAGGCGCCACGGCGAGTGCCCTGCTGGAAGCCCAAGGCTTTGTGCTGGTGCCCGGGGTGCTGCAGCCGGCCGAATGCAGCGCCCTGACCCACGACCTGAACGCAGACATGCAGGCGCCGGATGGCGGCGGTCACCGTGCGCCCTCGGCGTCCGGCGGCCAGCGCGATCTGCTGAACCGCCCCTGGTGCCAGGCGCTCGCCCGGCGCCTGCAGCAGTGCCCAGCCCTGGCGGACCTCCTCCCCGCATCGGCCGTGGCCGTGCAATGCACCTACTTTGAGAAGACCCCGGCCCGCAACTGGCTCGTGCCCCTGCACCAGGACCTGAGCATTCCCGTGACCGAAAGGGTCGATGCGCCGGACCTGAACGGCTGGTCCGACAAGGACGGCGCCCTCTTCGTGCAGCCCCCTGCGCCACTGCTGCAAACGCTGCTGGCCGTGCGTGTGCACCTCGACCCCTGCCATGCCGACGACGGCCCGCTGCGCGTGGTGCCTGCCAGCCACACCCAGGGCGTGCTGGCGGCCGACGCAGCCCGTGCGCTGCGCGACCGCGCAGGCGATGTGCCCTGCCTTGCCGATGCAGGCACCGCCCTGGTCATGCGGCCGCTGCTGCTGCACGCATCGTCCAAAGCCAGCGGGACCAGCCAGCGGCGCGTGCTGCACTTCGTCTTCGGCCCCGCCCAGCTGCCCTCGGGCCTGCGTTGGCGGGGTGTGGTCGACGACTGAAAGAAGCGATACACGCCATGCCCTTCACCCCGTTCCACATGGGCGTCGGCCTGGCTGCCAAGGCAGTGGCCGGACGGCACTTCAGCGTCCTCACCTTCAGCATCGCCCAGGTGGCGATGGACATCGAACCGCTGATCGGGATGCTGCGCCAGTCAGCCGTCCTGCATGGCCCCACGCACACGTACCTGGGCGCAGTGCCCATTGCGCTGGTGGCTGCCGCTGCGACACCTTGGCTGTGCGGGCCGCTGCTGCGGCGCTGGAACGACGAAGCGGCGCACTACGGCATGCCGTGGCTGCAGGAGGAAGCGTCGTGGAAGCCGCACATCGTTGTGCTCAGCGCACTGGCCGGGACCTTCACGCACGTGCTGCTCGATAGCGTCATGCACATGGACATCCGGCCGTGGGCGCCTTGGTCGGATGCGACTGGGCTGTATCGCAGTATTTCCTTGTCTGCACTGCACGGTTTGTGCGCTGCGGGAATCGTGGCGGGAGCCGTCGGGTGGTTGCTACGGCGCTGGTTAGGCAGGCGCGGCTCTGCGCAGTAACTAGATCTTCAGCGAAAAGCTCAACTGAGTCGGGCGAATCAGCTTGCGGGTTCGACTCACTGAAGAGCAGACGATGACGTAACTCTTGACTACTCGCTTGGATTACACCGGACAAAATTGTGCTTCACTCATTGCACTTTCTCATCAGATTTCTCAAATCTGCGCGTTAGACAAGAACCATACGCAAAACGACAGAAACTGCGTTTTCAGAAGAGAATTCCATCCTTTAACCACACCAAAATCATTCTGCAGTCATGACAATACAGGAGGCACTTAAAAAAATTTAGTACACAAAAACTTATACCATGCTACCCGTTAAACCCCCGTCAGAACCAATCACCAACGGCAAGATTTTATATGGCCCAGGAAAAAATCTGAAGAAGATAGTTTTCGAAGGGCTTGACCGGACGCAAAAATTAGTCAAAAAAATCGCCACCATTGACGATCTCAAAAAGAAAATAATTTTAATTCAGCCGTATGAGGAAGAACTTTATCTGTCTGGCCTGAGAGAAAGTGGAGTGGCAGGATATCTATATCTATGCGCTCATGCGGCGCCGGATCGAATTCAAGGGATGTTGAGTGGCGCACAGGTTGCAAAAGTCATTCGCGACAGCGGTATCTGGAACAACGAACCTATACTACTCGAAGCTTGCAGATCAGGAGGAACATCAGACGGAATAGCGAGCTCATTGGCATTTAGCTTACAAACTTATGTAACGGCGCCCATCACTCCCGTCTGGAACTATCCCCTCGGCGGCCCAGCAATTGATCAAGGGGCGTTCGAAAGCCTCCCGGGCAAACTTGCCAAATTGCCCTTTCCAAATTTAACCAAGCCAGGTCAGTGGCGAACGTGGGGGCCCGATGGCAGCCCCATATCCACAACTCGAACTTCACCCAGAGATCAACTAAGCCTACCGAAGCATATTCAACCCAACAATAAATAGCAATGTCCGAAAACGCAAAAAAGAACAAAATCTTCTTGATTTGTTTATTATCTTTTATTGCAGTCTGCGTTTTGTGGTGGTGGATGGAGAGCTACGTCAGCTGCGATACGCAAGACGAATATTCTTTGCGCGGTGCGTGCTTGGCACAAGTAAAAAATGGAGCCATGAACGGCCAAGTGGGTGCCCAATGGGCTTACGGCGACTATTTGTCAAACAACGGCGACAAAGGGGAAGCTGCAAGATGGTACCGAACGGCGCTGCAGAACTCGACCAAAGCACTGGATTTGATGGGCAGGGTGGGGCATTGCGATAAAAATCCCGGACTGGATCATCATGCTTTGGAATCGAAAATTCAAAGCATTTCTCAACGGAATCCAGATGCCCATTTGCTTCTGCTAGAGCTCTATCTAAGTCACAACTGCCGCTCCTTCAACCTTGATAATGCTAGTGCGACGATTCCTCGCTTAACACAGTGTGCCTATTTAGCGCTAGGCGAATACATCAGACTCAGCGAGCGAATGCATCATCCCATCAAAAATACCGATATTTCCAATATAAAAGACAATCTCAAGCTCTGCCACGCCGATCTCAGAAAAGGCCAGCAAGACGATTCAATACTGCGCGAATTTATCCCATTGCAGAAAGAATCATTAGATGAGCTCGAACGCGCCGTAGAAAAATTAAATCCTGAATGAGAAATTGAAACACCCTTCCATCTTGAATCTTCAAGAGAATGCCGATCCATAGGCGTGCAATAAAACGCAGCCTCAATGCAACCCATTATTGAATACACAGACAGAGGCAATCCTTCTGTCCGAATAAGTGACTACAGACCACTACGCCGTCATTGACCATCCACCGCACAACCTCCCAAACTGGGCGAGAAAAATGATGGCTACTCTTGCGGTACCGCCCAGGTCCGCACCCGTGAGCCGACAGCAGCCGACTGACGGTCGCCAGTACAAACCTGTCGTCCTACAACAGCACCCCAGCAGTACTGACGGCCGCACCCAACTGGCTTGGTAGATTGCAAGAAGCACCGGCATCGTCTCTGCCAGCGCACACACCCATTCAAGGAGCTCCCCCATGCCCCAAGACCAGTGGACCGCAAAGCGTGAACGCCAGTACGAACACATCAAGAAAAGCCTTAAAGAGCGCGGCAAGAGCACGGGAACGGCTGAAGAGATAGCGGCCCGCACGGTCAATAAAGAGCGCGCCCAGCACGGCGAGAGCAAGACCGCCAATGCCAAGACTCTGCACGACACCCCCGCACCGGTGCGCGGTGGCAAGCGGTCGCACCAGGGCGCGCAGGGACGTACGCGGGATCAGCTTTATGAAGAAGCCAAGCGCAAGGGCATCAAAGGCCGCTCGACCATGAACAAGGCAGCGCTGGAAAAGGCTGTCGGCCGCTGACCGCACGCGCGCATTGACGCGTGCCCTTCAGGATCAGCGCACGTTTTACTATCAATTTAACAGCTATCAGCGCACAACCAGTGGGCGGTAGCGGCCTAAATCCTCCGAGATCTACCCCTCGAACTGCGGATGCAGCTGCCGGATGCGGTTCATCGCCATCCCTGCCGCTGCCGTGCGTGTCTCCACCCCCAGCTTGGCGAACACGCGCTCCAGGTGTTTCTTCACGGTGGCGGGGCTGGCACCCAGGATGTCACCGATGTCGCGGTTGATCTTGCCCTTGACCACCCAGTACAGCACCTCGGCCTCGCGGGCGGTGAGCTTGAAGGACAGGCTCATGGATTCGATGATCTTCGCGTCCGACACCTCGCGCATCACGATGAGCCAGTCGCCGCCGCCCGCGCTGTCGCCAGCCTGCTGGTGCAGGCGGAAGGTGAGCCTGCGGGCCCCCTGCTCCACCGCCAGGCGCGGGGGCTCGGCGAGCGATGCGGCCAGCAGTTCTGCGGCGTTGTCGGCCAGCACGTGGCGGCGCAGCCAGGCCTGCACCGGCTCGGGTGCCCACTGGCCGAAGGCGGTGGGCGTGCCGTCCGGGCCCACTTCGCCGAAGTAGCTTTGCAGCAGTTCGCGCGCGAGCGGGGTCTGCCACACGATGCGGCCGTCCACCGCGCGCACGGTGATGCTGGCGTAGCCGAAGGCATCGAGCGCGTTGCGCGCCTCGCGGGCCTGGCGCGCGTCCTGGCGGGCCTTGCGGGCCGCGCCCAGGTGCACGCCCATGCGGGCCATCACCTCGCGCGGCTTGATGGGCTTGGTGACGTAGTCCACGCCACCGGCCTCCAACGCGGCGACCAGGTGCTCGGTCTCGGTCAGGCCGGTCATGAAGATGATGGGGATGTGCGCCGTGGCGGGCGACGCCTTGAGGCGCCGCGCCACCTCGAAGCCGTCCATGCCGGGCATCATCGCGTCCAGCAGCACGATGTCGGGCAAGGCCTGCGCCGCGCGCTGCAGCGCGGCCTCGCCGTGCATGGCCACCAGCACCGTGTAGCCCGACTCGTCGAGCGCATCGTGCAGCACGGCCAGATTGTCGGGCACGTCGTCCACGATCAGCACCACGTCGCTGTCGCTGCGGTCCAGCGCGGCGGCACCGGTGGCTGGCAGGCCGGGTGGGTAGGAAGGGGCGGTGGTCGTCATCATCGTTGTCGTCGTCGTGCTCACGAAGGGGCCCGTTCCAGGAGCTGGCCCATGGCGTCGAACTGGAATTCGCGGGCCATCTGCCGCAGGGTGTGAACGAAGGCCTGGTGCGCGGGCTGGCTGCGCTCGATCTCGTCCAGGGCGTTGAGAATGCCGCGGTAATAGCCCAGCGCCACGGCCTGCAGCAGCGGCGCAAGGGTGGCGGCGTCGGGATAAGTCAGCGGTTGGCCTGCCGCGCCAGCGGTGCTGGCGGGCCAGGTGGTGCCCACCGCGGCCACCGCGGTGTCGCCCTCATGCAGCCACTGCAGGGCCAGGCGGCGCTCCAGCCAGTCCAGCAGCTCGCTGTGGCGCACGGGCTTGACGATGAAGTCCTCGGGGCGGATGTCCACGTCGTTGTCCAGGGCCTTGTCAAAGGCGTTGGCGGACACGATGGCGCATTGGATGGGCTCCTTCGGCCGGGACAGCGGGCCTGGGCCTGGGCCTGCATCGGCGCCGACACTGCCCGCCGATGCCGCCCCGTCCGGCGGAGCGCGGTCCGCTGACGGTCGGCCATCTTGCACCTGCATCTGCCGCACGCGCCGCAGTGTTTCCCACCCGTCGATGCCGGGCATGGCCAGGTCCATGAAGATGGCATGGGGCCGGTAGCCGGTGGCCAACAGATCGAGGGCATCGTGTCCGCTCGCAGCCTGGCGCAGCTCGAAGCCCAGGGGCTCCAGCAGGTGCACCAGCAGCTCGCGGTCGGGCTCTTCGTTGTCCACCACCAGGATGCGGCGGCGCTCCCCCGTGTAGCCCACGCGCGCCTTGCGCAGCGGTGCCACGCGGCCATTGCCGGGTGCGGTGGCGGCCTTGCCCAGCGCTTCGGCATGCACCTCGGGCAGGAAGAGCTTGACGTGGAAGACCGAGCCCACGCCGGGCTGGCTGGTGACCGACATTTCGCCGCCCATCAGCACGGTGAGCATGCGGGCAATGGTGAGGCCCAGGCCCGCACCAGGCGCTGCGGACGGCCCGCTGCTGCCGCTGGAGCCGCCCCGGGCAAAGGGCTCGAAGATGCGCTCGATCTCTTCGGCCGTGAGGCCCGGCCCCGTGTCCTGCACCTCGATGCGCGCCATCTCGCGGGCGTACCGTACCCGCAGCGTGACGGTGCCTTGCGCGGTGAACTTGACGGCGTTGCCCAGCAGGTTGATGAGGATCTGGCGCAGGCGCTTGTCGTCGGCGCGCACCACTTCCGGGATCACGCCCTGCACGTCGAACACGAAGGCCAGGCCCTTGGCCGCGGCCTGCAGCTCGAACAGCGCGGCCATCTCGTGCAGGCCATCGGCAAAGCGCATGGGCGCAACGTCGAGCGTGAGCTTGCCGGACTCGATGCGCGCGATGTCGAGCGTGCCTTCGATGAGCGACAGCAAGTGCTCGCCGCCGCGGCGGATCACATGCACCGCCTGCTTGCGGTGCGGGGGCACGCCCGTGTCCTCGCCCATCAGCTGCGCATACCCCAGGATGGAGTTGAGTGGCGTGCGGATCTCGTGGCTGATGGCACTGATGTAGCGGCTCTTGGCCTGGTTGGCCTGGTCGGCGGCGCGCTGGGCCGCCTCGGCCACCTGGCGCGCCTGTTCGGCCACGCTGCGCGCGGTCTGCAGGGCCTCGTCGGTCTGGCGGTGCAGCTCGATCTCGCGCACCAACAGGCCGGTCTGGCGGTTGGATTCCTCCTGGGCCACCTGGCGGCTCTTGTGCGCCAGCACCAGCCACCAGGCCACGATGCCGGAGATGACCAGCAGGGCCAGATAGGCCTTGAGCAGGCCCGAGCGCAGGGCCACCTCGGGTGCGGCCTGCACCTCGGTATCGGTGAGGGCCTGCCCGATGGTGTTGAGCTCCTGGTGGTACAGCAGGCCCATGACCGATGCCAGCAGCGGCGCGATCACCAGCATCAGCAGCAGGAAGTGGCCCAGCCCCGTGTCCAGGTAGCGCCAGACAGTACGCGGCAGCACCCAGCGCAGCGCGGCGGACCACTGCACCGCCATGCTCGCGTGGGGCTTGCACAGGTCGCCGCAGCGCGCATCCAGCGTACAGCACAGCGAGCAGATGGCACCACGGTAGGCGGGGCACTGCGCCATGTCGGGCGCCTCGTACTCGCGCTCGCACACCACGCAGCGCTGCACCACCAGGCGCTGGTAGAGCCCCAGGTCGGCGGCGGTGGCGCCGGGCACGGGGCCCACCATCGGCACGGCCACGGGCTCGCTCTGGCGTGCAATGTAGTACTTGCCCCGCGTGGCCCACGCGATGAGCGGCGCGGCGACAAAGGCCACGGCCATGGCGATCACCGCAGAAAAAGCCTGCGGCAGCGGCCCGAAGAAGCCCAGGTGCGCGCTGATGGACACGACGGACGCCAGCGCCATCGAACCCACGCCCACCGGGTTGATGTCGTACAGGTGCGCGCGCTTGAATTCGATGCCCCGGGGCGACAGGCCCAGCGGCTTGTTGATGACGAGGTCGGCCACCACCGACATGATCCAGGCGATGGCGATGTTGGAGTAAAGCCCCAGCACCTCGCCCATGGCGCGGAACACGTTCATCTCCATCAGCATGAAGGCGATCAGCGTGTTGAACACCACCCACACCACCCGCCCCGGATGGCTGTGCGTGAGGCGGGAGAAGAAGTTGGACCACGCCAGCGACCCCGCGTAGGCATTGGTCACGTTGATCTTGAGCTGCGAGATCACCACGAACAGCGCCGTGGCCGCCACCGCCCAGCCGTAGTTCGGGAACACGTACTCATACGCGGCCAGGTACATCTGGTTGGGGTCGACCGCACGGTCCACCGGCACCATGTGGGTGAGCGCCAGGTAGGCCAGCAGCGCGCCGCCCAGCATCTTGAGCACCCCCAGCACCACCCAGCCCGGCCCGCCCACCAGCACGCCCAGCCACCAGCGGCCCCGCGTGGCCGGCGTGCTGGCGGGCATGAAGCGCAGGTAGTCGGCCTGCTCCCCCATCTGGGTGATGAGCGCAATGCCGACGGTGAGTGCCGCACCAAACAAGGGCAATTGAAAGCTGGCACCGCGCGCAAATTCACCACCGTAGTGCACAACACCCGCAAACGCACCAGGATCGCGCATCAACACGTAGCCGAACGGCACCACCAGCATCACCAGCCACAGCGGCTGCGTCCACATCTGCAGGCGGCTGATGGCTGACACGCCGTGCGTGACCAGCGGAATCACCACGATGGCGCAGATGAGGTAGCCCCAGGTGGGCGGAATGTCGAGCGCCAGCTCCAGCGCATAGGCCATGACAGCGGCCTCGAGCGCGAAGAAGATGAAGGTGAAGCTCGCGTAGATCAGCGACGTGAGCGTGGAACCGATGTACCCAAAGCCCGCGCCGCGCGTGAGCAGGTCCATGTCCACCCCGTAGCGCGCCGCATACACGCTGATGGGCAGCCCCGCCAGAAAGATGATCAGCCCCGTGGCCACGATGGCCCAGAACGCGTTGATGAAGCCGTACTGCACCAGCAGCGTGGCGCCCACGGCCTCCAGGATCAGGAATGACGCGGCCCCGAACGCCGTGTTGGCCACCCGCCACTCGGACCACTTGCGAAAGCGCTGGGGGGTGTAGCGTAGCGCGTAGTCCTCCATGGTCTCGGTGGCCACCCAGCTGTTGTAGTCGCGCCGGACCTTGACGACCTGCTGCGGAGCCTGCTGCGACGCCTGCGCGTCCCCATCCTGACCCGACGGCTGCACCGGCGCAGCGGCGGCAGGAGCAAGCGGGGAGGTGGGCAAGGGCATGGTGGTGGGGGGGCAGCAGGGACCGGAGGTGCAGTTTCCATGCCACAGCCCACCGCAGCGGGCACCGCCCCTGCGCCAGATGACGTATGGCGGGCACGGGGCTTGCTGCCTATGATGCAACGGCGTTCATCCGATCACGTCAGATCGCCCGGTCTGCCACACCACCGCCCCCTTCGGCTCGGCCCCCACCCGTTCGGGCTGAGCTTGTCGAAGCCCTGCGCGGCGCTTCGACAGGCTCAGCGTGAACGGAGGTGGTTTTTGATGCTTTGTGCAGAAACGATATGGAACTGACTCCTCGCGTTCGACCGCATCGCGGTCGCGCGAGCCAATGACCCCAGCTTTGAGTGAAACGATATGGAACTGACTCCTCGCGAAAAAGACAAGCTGCTGATCTTCACCGCTGCCCTGCTGGCCGAGCGCCGCAAGGCCCGGGGCCTGAAGCTCAACTACCCCGAGGCCATGGCACTGATCAGCGCCGCCGTGATGGAAGGTGCGCGCGACGGCAAGACCGTGGCGCAACTCATGAGCGAAGGCCGTACCGTGCTGACCCGCGCGGACGTGATGGACGGCATCGCCGAGATGATCCCGGACATCCAGGTCGAAGCCACCTTCCCTGACGGCACCAAGCTCGTCACCGTCCATCAGCCGATCGTCTGACCCCCTTCCCTCTTTGCCTCTTTGCCTCTTTGCCTCTTTGTCTCTTTGTCTCTGTGGAGCCCTCATGCGCATCGCACTCTCACACCGCCACACAGCCGCTCTCTTTTTCATGGCTGCCAGCGCAATCAGCACAGGCGCCAGCGCCCATACCGGTGCTGATTCCCATATCCACAACAGCTTTCTGAGCGGCTTTGCCCACCCCTTGTTCGGCATGGACCACCTGGCCGCCATGGTGGCCGTGGGCCTGTGGAGCGCCCTGGCCGCGCGCCGTGCCGGCCCCGAACTGCTGTGGGGCCCCGTGGGCTTTGCAGCACTGCTGCTGGCGGGCGCGGTGATGGGCTTGCAAGGCGTGGCACTGCCTGCCGTGGAGCCCATGATCGCCGCATCGCTGCTGGCCACCGGCCTGCTCGTGGTGTCGCGCCTGCGGGTGCCGGGCATCGTGGCGGCGCTGGGCGTGGGCGTGTTCGCCGTGTTCCATGGCGTGGCGCACGGCTACGAGCTGGCGGGCAGCGACAGCGCCTGGCAGACCCTGGCGGGCATGCTGGCAGCCACCGTGCTGCTGCACGGCGTGGGCCTGGCGGCGGGCTGGGCACTGCGCGAGCGCCATGTGTGGATGGCGCGGCTGGCTGGTGCCGGCGTGGCGGCCTTCGGCGGTGCGCTGCTGCTGCAGCAGGTGGCGTGATGGCGTCGACCCCCACACCCTGTGCTGAGCGCACAAGCCCCTCGCCCCTCGCGGGAGAGGGGTTGGGGAGAGGGGGCGCGAACGGCGCAGCACTCGCACCGAAGACCCCCTCTCCCCGGCCCTCTCCCGCAACGGGAGAGGGAGCAACCCCCTACCGTGGATAACTGAACGACCATGACCCCAGGCGAACTCCTCATCGACGCGGGCGAACACCTGCTCAACACCGGCCGCCGCACGCTGACCATCGTCGTGCGCAACACGGGCGACCGCCCCATCCAGGTGGGCTCGCACTACCACTTTGCCGAGACCAACGGCGCGCTGGGCTTCGACCGCGCCGCCGCGCAGGGCATGCGGCTGAACATCGCGTCGGGCACGGCCGTGCGCTTCGAGCCCGGCCAGGAGCGCACGGTGGAGCTGGTGGACTACGCAGGCGACCGCCGCGTGTTCGGCTTTCAGGGCCGGGTGCAGGGCGCGCTGTAGCCAGAGCCGGCCCATGCGCACCTGCATGCCTGCCCCGCCCGTTCAGGCTGAGCCTGTCGAATCCGGGGCATGCCGGTAGCAAAAATATTGACTAAAACAGCCGCTACCGCTTGATCCATAAGCGCTAGCAGCTATCAAAAGCATAGTAATCCAGTTTTCGCGGAGCACCCCACCATGGCAACCATTGGACGACGCGCCTACGCCGAGATGTTCGGCCCCACCGTGGGCGACCGCGTGCGCCTGGCCGACACCGAACTCATCCTGGAGGTGGAGGCCGACTACACCCTGCGCGCCGGCAGTTACGGCGAAGAGGTGAAGTTCGGCGGCGGCAAGACCATCCGCGACGGCATGGCGCAAAGCCAGCGCATGAACTCGCAAGGGGCTGTGGATACGGTGCTGACCAACGCCCTCATCGTCGACCACACCGGCATCGTCAAGGCCGACATCGGCCTGCGCGCGGGGCGCATCGCGGCCATCGGCAAGGCCGGCAACCCCGACACCCAGCCGGGCGTGGACATCATCATCGGCCCCGGCACCGAGGTCATCAGCTGCGAGGGCAACATCGTCACCGCGGGCGGCATCGACAGCCACATCCACTTCATCTGCCCGCAGCAGATCGACGAGGCCCTGGCCAGCGGCGTGACCACCATGCTGGGCGGCGGCACCGGCCCCGCCACGGGCACGCTGGCCACCACCTGCACCTCCGGCCCCTTCAACATGGAGCGCATGCTGCAGGCGGCCGACGCCTTCCCCATGAACCTGGGCTTCCTTGGCAAGGGCAACGCCAGCCTGCCCGACGCGCTGCACGAGCAGATCAGCGCGGGCGCCATCGGCCTCAAGCTGCATGAAGACTGGGGCACCACGCCTGCGGCCATCAGCAACTGCCTGGACGTGGCCGAGGCCACCGACACGCAGGTCGCCATCCACTCCGACACCCTCAACGAATCAGGCTTTGTGGAGAACACCATCGCGGCCGTGGGCGGGCGCGGCATCTGCGCCTTCCACACCGAAGGCGCGGGCGGCGGCCATGCCCCCGACATCCTGCGCGTGGTGGGCGAGGACAACTTCCTGCCATCGTCCACCAACCCCACCATGCCCTACACCCAGAACACGCTGGATGAGCATGTGGACATGCTCATGGTGTGCCACCACCTCGATGCCAGCATCGCCGAAGACCTGGCCTTTGCCGAAAGCCGCATCCGCAAGGAGACCATCGCCGCCGAAGACATCCTGCACGACCTGGGCGCCATCAGCATGATGTCCAGCGACAGCCAGGCCATGGGCCGCGTGGGCGAAGTCATCCTGCGCACCTGGCAGACCGCGCACAAGATGAAGGTGCAGCGCGGCTGGCTGGCCCCCTCCCCGATCGCCCTGAGCCCGTCGAAGGGCCCGGCTGAGCCTGTCGAAGCCCTTCAGCGCAACGACAACACGCGCATCAAGCGCTACGTGGCCAAATACACCATCAACCCCGCCATCGCCCACGGCATCAGCCACGAGGTGGGCTCGCTCGAAGTGGGCAAATGGGCCGACATCGTGATCTGGAAGCCCGCCTTCTTCGGCGTGAAGCCCGCGCTCATCCTGAAGGGCGGCATGATCGCCATGGCGGCGATGGGCGACCCGAACGCCTCCATCCCCACGCCGCAACCGGTGCACTACCGGCCCATGTTCGGCGCGTTCGGCGGGGCCATTGCCAAGACGTCGCTCACCTTCGTGTCGCAGGCGGGCTTGCATGCCGGCATCGGCGAGCGCTTCGGCCTGCGCAAGACGCTGTCCGCCGTGCACAACATCCGCGGCATCAGGAAGCGCGACATGGTGCACAACAGCTACACCCCGAAGATGGAAGTGGACGCCCAGACCTACACCGTGCGCGCCGACGGCCAGTTGCTGACCTGCGAGCCCGCCACCGTGCTGCCCATGGCGCAGCGCTACTTCCTGTTCTGAGGCCACGCCCCGTGAATGCCGTGCTGCAAGACCTGCACATCCGCCTGGACGACCTGAGCGACCCGCGCATCGAAGCCTTCATGCAGGAACACCTGCAGGACATGTACGCCACCTCGCCACCGGAGAGCGTGCACGCCCTGGACATGGACCAGCTGCGCCAGCGCGGGATCGCGTTCTGGTCGGCCTGGCTGCCGGATGCGGGCGGCGACGTGCTGGTGGGCACCGGCGCGCTCAAGCGGCTGGACGCCGCACATGCCGAACTCAAATCCATGCGCACCAGCGCCCACCACCGGGGCCGGGGCATCGCCCGCCAATTGCTGAACCACCTGCTGCAAGAGGCCCGCACACGCGGCCACACCCAGGTGAGCCTGGAGACCGGGCCGCAGCCCTTCTTTGCACCCGCGCGCAAGCTGTACTTTCAGCACGGCTTTGTCGAATGCGGCCCGTTTGCCGACTACCGCCTGGACCCGTACAGCTTCTTCATGACCCGCCCGCTGTAGTGGCTACGCACGCCGCCCCGCCACCATCCCGCCGGGCCACAATGCGCGTTTTGCCGCACGCCACAACGACACCCCTTCCATGATCCAAGCCTCCAAACTCATTCCCCAGGGCAAAGGCCTGGCCCCGGTCCTCATCAAGCGCGCCACCACCATCGAACTCGACTGGGACGTGCGCCAGAAAAGCCGCTTCGCCGCCACCGACTCCGCCGGGCGCGAGCTGGGCATCTTCCTGCCGCGCGGCACGCTGGTGCGCGGCGGCGACGTGCTGGTGGCCGAAGACGGCTCCATGGTCCGCGTCATCGCCGCGCCGCAGCCCGTGCTGGTCATCACGCACTGCACGCAGCACGGCACCCCGTTCGACCTGACCCGCGCCGCCTACCACCTGGGCAACCGGCACGTGCCCATCGAGCTGCAGCCCGACCACCTCAAGATCGAACCCGACCACGTGCTGGCCGACATGCTGCGCGCCATGCACCTCATCGTGAAGGCGCAGGACCTGCCCTTCGAGCCCGAAGGCGGCGCCTACGCTGCGGGGCATGGCGGCGGGCACCATCACCATGGCGGGCATAGGCATGAAGGCCATGACCACGATCATGACCATGCCCATGGGCACGATCAAGGACACAGCCACGCACAGGCAGCGTCGCCATCCCCGGCGCACGATCACGGCCACAGTCATGACCACAACCATCAGGCCGATCCATCGCAGCCCGCAGCCCCCGCCCGCGGCCGCACCGTGGCCATCCCCGTGGTGGCGCAGGCCCAGGGCCATGTGCACGGCCCGCACTGCAACCACGGACATGACCACTGATCATGGCCACAGTTTGCATCTGCATCTGCATCTGCACCTGCACCTGCACCCGCGCCTGCACCTTCCCTTCCGTTCGGGCTGAGCCTGTCGAAGCCAGGGCACCGCGCGCCGTGCGCCCTGCACCCACGCCTGCCCAACCGGACTCCTGAGCCCCTGCCCGTGCGCCCCGACCGCCCCGCTCCCCTGCCCGCCGCCAGCCTTCTGCAGCTCATCTGGCTTGCCTCGCCCGCGCTGCCGGTGGGCGGCTTCTCGTATTCCGAGGGCTTGGAAAGCGCCATTGAAAACGCCGGCATCGACAGCGAAGCCGCCGTCGGCGCATGGCTGCTGGACCAGCTGCACATCACCCAGGCCCGCGGCGACATGGCCCTGATCGCCAAGGCCGTGGGCGCCTGGCGGCGTGGCGACGGCGGCGACCTGGCCCATGTGCGTGAGCTCAACGACTGGGTGCTGCACACCCGCGAGACGAGCGAGCTGCGCCTGCAGACCGAGCAGATGGGCCGCTCCATGGCCGACTGGCTGCGCAACCAGCACCAGGGCGATGACCAGGTCATGCCCGCCGTGCAATGTCTGGCCGCCCTTCCTCCCACCTACCCCGTGGCCTTTGCACTGGCGGCATCCATGACACAAGCGCCCGTGCGCGACGTGCTGCTGGCCTACGCCTTCGGCTGGGCCGAGAACATGGTGCAGGCCGCGCTCAAATCCATGCAGCTGGGCCAAAGCGCCGGCCAGCGCATCCTGGCCCGCCTGGCCGACGCGATCCCTGCCGCCGCAGACCACGCCATCGGCCTGATGGACAGCGAACGCCAGGCTTTTTCCCCCATGCTCGCCATCCTGTCGGCCCAGCACGAAACCCAGTACTCACGCCTCTTCCGATCATGACCAACAGCACCAGTACCTCCAGCACCTCCGCCACCGCCCTGCACCACATCGCGAACCGCACCAAGCAGCTGCCGCCCCTGCGCGTGGGCATCGGCGGCCCGGTGGGCTCGGGCAAGACCACCCTGCTGGAGATGCTCTGCAAGGCCATGCGCGACGACTACGACCTGATCGCCATCACCAACGACATCTACACCAAGGAAGACCAGCGCCTGCTCACCGTGAGCGGCGCCCTGCCCGCCGAGCGCATCCTGGGTGTGGAGACCGGCGGCTGTCCGCACACCGCCATCCGTGAAGACTGCTCCATCAACCTCGAAGCCATCGACCGCATGCTGGGCGAGCACCCCAATGCCGACATCGTCTTCGTGGAAAGCGGCGGCGACAACCTGGCCGCGACCTTCAGCCCCGAGCTCAGCGACCTGACCATCTACGTCATCGACGTCGCCGCCGGCGAGAAGATCCCCCGCAAGGGCGGCCCCGGCATCACCAAGAGCGACCTGTTCATCATCAACAAGACCGACTTGGCCCCCCACGTGGGCGCCAACCTGGATGTGATGCACGCCGACACCACCCGCATGCGCACCACAGCCCAGGGCCTCAAGCCGTTCGTGATGACCAACCTCAAGACCCTGACGGGCGTGGCGGACGTGGTGAAGTTCATCGAGACGCGCGGCATGCTGAAAAAACAAGCACCCTCCGTCGGCTAGAATCCGCAGCTTCCGTGCCCGGAGACGTGGGTGAGCGGTTTAAACCAGCAGTCTTGAAAACTGCCGACGGGCAACCGTCCGTGAGTTCGAATCTCACCGTCTCCGCCAGAAGGCAAAAAATGTAAAAAAGCACCCTATGCCGGGTGCTTTTTTTGCCCGCGGCCGGGCTGTCACGGCACGTACCCGCCACCGAGCAAGGTGCCGCAGAGGCTGTTTACCAGAGCCCTGAAAAGCGCTGGCAGGTGCCCTGCCAGCACCCTCCAAACCTGGGTAGTCCCCCGCCTACAAAGTCACCCTGTAAATTCCTGCAACTTCGTGTTGCATTGCAGCAGAGCATGGACTCCAACGAGTTCATACCCATGCCGCCGCTCCACACGCCCCCGCAGGCCTCCGTGCCGACTCCGCCTTCGGCGGCTGCATCTCGCTACCGGCAGTTCGACTGGCTGGGCGCGCACCACACCTCCACCCAAACCACTTTCCGCGTCTGGGCGCCCAATGCACGGCGCGTAGATCTGATCGGCGAGTTCAACGGGTGGCAGCCCGCGGCCATGGCGCTGCTGGACGATGGCTCCGGGGTCTGGGTCGGTGCGGCAGATGCGGTCCGCGTGGGGGACCTGTACAAGTACCGTGTGCAGGACGCTCACGGCGTGTGGACCGAGAAATCCGACCCCTATGCACTGCGCGCCGAACCAGCGCCCGGCACGGCGTCGCAGGTCTGGCGGCTGGACTACCAGTGGGGCGACCGTGCATGGATGGCGTCGCGCGGCCACCGGCCATCGGCCAGCAGCCCGATGTCGATCTATGAAGTGCACCTGGGGTCCTGGCAGCGGCACGAAGACGGGCGGCTGCTCAACTACCGTGACATCGCCCACCGGCTGGCCGCGCACTGCGAAGCGATGGGCTTCACGCATGTGGAAATCATGCCCGTGGCGGAGCACCCGTTCTACGGCTCCTGGGGTTATCAGACGACGGGCTATTTCGCACCCACGGCGCGGTACGGCGACCCGCAGGACCTGATGGCGTTCGTCGACACGCTGCACCAGCACGGTATCGGCGTGATCCTGGACTGGGTGGGCTCGCATTTTCCGTCCGACCAGCATGCGCTGGCCCGCTTCGACGGCACGGCGCTGTACGAGCACGAGGACCCGCGCAAGGGCTTTCACCCCCAGTGGAACAGCCTGATCTTCAACTACGGTCGCTACGAGGTCCGCGACTTTCTCATCAGCAGTGCACTGTTCTGGCTGGAGAAGTACCACTTCGACGGCCTGCGCGTGGATGCGGTGTCGTCCATGCTGTACCTGGATTTTTCACGCGAGCCCGGGCAGTGGCTGCCCAACGCCGACGGCGGCCACCAGAACTGGGAGGCGGTGCAGTTTCTGCGCGACCTCAACGGCGCGGTGAGCGAATCTTTCCCCGACGTGCACATGATGGCCGAGGAGTCGACCTCCTGGTCCGGTGTCTCGCGCCCCGTGCCAAGCGGCGGGCTCGGATTCGGCACGAAGTGGAACATGGGCTGGATGAACGACACGCTGCGCTACATGCAGCGCGCGCATGTCCATCGCCAGTGGCATGAGGGCGACATCCGGTTCTCGGCCGTCTACGCGTTCGACGAAAACTTCGTGCTGGCGCTCTCCCACGACGAGGTGGTGTACGGCAAGAAGAGCCTGCTGATGCGCCAGCCCGGCGACGAGTGGCAGCGCTTTGCGGGGCTGCGCACGCTGTACGGCCTGATGTGGTCGCACCCCGGCAAGAAGCTGCTCTTCATGGGTGGGGAGTTCGGCCAGGTGGAGGAATGGCACCACGAGCGCACGCTCGACTGGCACCTGTGGGCCAAGGCGCTGCACGGCGGTGTGGCGCGCTGGGTGACCGACCTGAACCACGCCTACCGCACGCTGCCCGCGCTGCACCTGCACGACTTCGATCCGGCCGGTTTCTCCTGGGCCCCCATGGAGCCGCACCACACCACGGTGCTGGCCATGCTGCGCCGCGCGGGCAACGACACGGTGCTGGCGGTGCACAACCTGACCCCCACCCCCCTGTACGGCGTGCGCATCGGCGTGCCGCAGGCCGGCATGTGGCACGAAATCTTGAACAGCGACGCCGCGTGCTACGGCGGCAGCGGCGTGGGCAACGCCGGCACGGCCGTGGCCATTGCCGAGCCTTTGGGCGACCTTCCCGCCAGCATGCGCATCACCGTGCCGCCGCTGGCCAGTGTTTTCTTTTCCAACCGCCCTGCGGGGCACCGATTGACATAGATACTGGAGCGCACCGATGTCACGCACAACCAACGTACTGGCGATTGTCATGGCAGGTGGGGAGGGTTCCCGCTTGCACCCTCTCACTGCTGAACGCTGCAAGCCTGCAGTACCTTTCAACGGCAAGCACCGCATCGTGGACTTCGTGCTGTCCAACCTGGTCAACTCGGAGATCTACTCGATCTACCTGCTGGTCCAGTACAAGTCGCAGTCGCTGATCGAGCACATCCGCCAGTCCTGGACGATGACGCGCTTCATCCCCCAGCACTTCGTGACGGTGGTGCCGCCACAGATGCGCAATGGTCCGGAGTGGTTCCAGGGCACGGCGGATTCGGTCTATCAGAACATCCACCTGATCGAGAGCTTCCAGCCTGACATCGTGGCTGTGTTCGGTGCAGACCACATCTACCGCATGGACGTGCGCCAGATGGTGGACTTTCACCGCGCCACCAATGCGCATGTGAGCGTGGCGACACTGCCCGTGCCCCTGGCGCAAAGCAACCAGTTCGGCATCGTCGAGATCGACTCGCAGCACCGCATCAGCCAGTTCGTGGAAAAGCCGGCATCGGCCGACCCCATGCCGGGCAGCACCACCCATACGCTGGCTTCCATGGGCAACTACCTCTTCAACGCCGACGTGCTGCTCGACGCGCTGCGCAAGGCCCACGCCACCGGGCACAGCGATTTCGGCCGCGACATCCTGCCGACCATGCTGCAATCGCACCGCCTCATGGCGTATGACTTCAATACCAACTCCATCCCCGGCACCGCGGCGTATGAGGAGCACGGCTACTGGCGCGACGTGGGCACCATCGACGCTTACTTCGATGCCCACTTCGACACCCTGGGCGCCACCCCGCGCTTTCGCATGACCAACAGGCATTGGCCCATCTACGCGAGCCCCGACCAGGCCGAGTCTGCGCAGATCGAAAATGGCGTGCTGCACCGCTCGGTCGTGGGCTCGGGCAGCATCGTGGACGGCGCGTCGCTCGACCATGCGATGCTGCGCCGCTCCGTGCTGGTGGAACGCAACGCGCATCTGGAGCACTGCATCGTCATGGAGCGCTCACGCATCGGCCCCGGGGCCCGCATCCGCCGCGCCATCATCGACCAGGACAACGACATACCCGGCCATGAACGCATCGGCTTCGACATGGAGGCGGACCGCAAGCGCTTTCACGTCACGCCCAGCGGCATCGTCGTCGTTCCGCGCAATTTCTTCCCTGCGCGCGGCACTGCCGACGGCACCATGGGCGCGGTCGGCCGCCTGCGCGCTCCCGCCGCCCGAGCGTCGTCGACGGCCATGTTCGACGGCGAATTCCGGGCTGCAGCATGAAGTACGACGTGTCCACCACGGGACCATCCACCGGCTCCGCCAAGCGATCGCGCGCCACCCGCCACCGGGTGGAGGCTGGACGATCCTGGCCACTGGGCGCCACGGCCGACCGCCAGGGCGTCAACTTCGCGGTCTACTCGCGCATCGCCGACTCGGTGGAGGTCTGCCTCTTCGCGCCGGACGGCAGCGAGACCGAGCGCATTGCGCTCCCAGCGCTGACCGACGACGTCTGGCACGGCTTTGTGCACGGCCTGCGCCCAGGCCAGGCCTATGGGCTGCGCGTGCACGGCCCTTACGATCCCGCCCAGGGGCAGCGCTGCAACCCTGCCCTGCTGCTGATCGACCCCTATGCCCAGGCCCTGGCGGCACCTGTGCGCGGCGCGTCCGACCAGTTCGGCTACCAGCTCGGCCATGACGATGAGGACCTGGCCCCCGCCACCGCCGACAACGGCCGCACGGCACCCAAGTCCCGCGTCGTGCGCTCGCGCTTCGACTGGGGCAATGACCAGCCACCGCGCGTGGCACCCAACGACACGGTTTTCTACGAGGTGCACGTCAAGGGGTTCACCCAGACCATGCCCGATGTGCCCGAGGCACAGCGGGGCACGTACGCGGGACTGGCCAGTGCACCGGCCATTGCACACCTGCAGCAACTGGGCGTGACCAGCGTGGAGCTGTTGCCCGTGCAGGCGTTCGTGGACGACCTCAGGCTCATCGAACTGGGGCTGGCCAACTACTGGGGCTACAACACCATCGCGTTCTTCGCGCCGGAGCCCCGGTACGCCACCCAGGCTGCGCAGGCGCTCGACGGCGGAGTGGACGAATTCAAGGCCATGGTCAAGGCGCTGCATTCCGCCGGCATCGAGGTGATCCTGGATGTCGTCTACAACCACACGGGCGAAGGCAACCACCTGGGGCCCACGCTCAGCCTGAAGGGCATCGACCACGCGGCCTATTACCGCCTGGCCGAAGAACCGCGCTTTTGCGCCGACATCACCGGCACGGGGAATACGGTGGACACCAGCAGCCCCCCCGCACTGCGCCTGGTGCTCGACAGCCTGCGCTACTGGGTGCAAGAGATGCATGTGGACGGCTTCCGCTTCGACTTGGCCTCCGCGCTGGGCCGCGACGCCGCCTGCGAGTTCACGTGGCGCGCCCCGTTCTTTGCCGCCATCGCGCAGGACCCGGTGCTGTCGCGCGTGAAGCTGATCGCCGAGCCCTGGGACCTGGGCATCAACGGCTACCAGCTGGGCGGGTTCCCCACCGGCTGGATGGAATGGAACGGCCGCTACCGCGACGCGGTGCGCGACTACTGGACCAACGCAGACGCCAGCCTGCCCGCCTTCGCAGCCAGCCTGTGCGGCTCTGCCGACATGCTGGAGCCGCGCCGCCGCAGCCCCACGGCCAGCGTCAACCTGGTCACGGTGCACGACGGCTTCACGCTGGCCGATCTGGTGAGCTACAACGGCAAGCACAACGACGCCAATGGCGAAGAGAACCGCGACGGCGAAGACCACAACCGCAGCTGGAACTGCGGGGCCGAAGGTGACACCGACGACGCGGACATCCTGGCCCTGCGCGAGCGCCAGACGCGCAACCTGCTGGCCACCCTGTTCCTGTCGCACGGCACGCCGCTGCTGCTGGGCGGGGACGAGTTGGGGCGCACGCAGCGCGGCAACAACAACGGCTACTGCCAGGACAATGACCTGTCCTGGTTCGACTGGGAGCGGGCCTCGGGCCATGTACAGCTGCAGGCCTTCACCGCAGACCTGATCGCGCTGCGGCGCAGCCTGCCGGTGGTGCGACTGGCAGCATGGCCGCACCATGCGGCCGACATTGCTCCCTGCGTGGCTGTGCAGTGGTACAGCGTGTGGGGCTTGTCCATGACCCCGGACGAGTGGAACGACCCGGCCGTGCGCTGCGTGTCGGCATTGATGGAGAGCACGCGCGAGCACGAGGACTCTTTGTTGATGCTCTTCAACGCCTCCGGCGACGAAGCCACTTTCACGCTGCCAGCGGACCCGGACGGCCGGCGCTGGGCGCTGCGCCTGGACACCCGCGACGCGCAGGTGACCAAGGTGCAAGGCACGCAGGGCACCGCCCCCGCACAGGCTGACGCACCGGAGGGGGCTCCAGGCGCAACGCCTGTGGCCATCGACGCTGGCGCGGCTTACACCCTGCTGCCACACTCCATGGCCGCATTCACGGCGCCATCGCGCGGCATCGACAAAAAAGGCACCGAGACGACGCCCCCATGAACAGCCCTGCAGAGCCGCCGGATGTGAGCCACCCCATGCCGTTCGGTGCCCGGCTTCGCCGGCGGCGTGCCGGGGCGGACTTTCGCCTGTGGGCGCCTGCGGCGTCGCAAGTGGCTTTGGTGCATGCGCCGGACGGCAACCAGGGTGCCCTGGACCACACGGCGGCAGAGCGCCTGTCGGGCGGCTGGTGGCATGTCGGGCTGGCGCAAGCGACGGCATCCACGCGCTACCAGTGGCTGATCAATGGCGACACGCGCGTGCCCGACCCTGCCGCCCGCCAGGCTCCGGACGGGCCCCACGGCCTGTGCGTGGTGTCCGACCCCAGCGCCTATGCCTGGGAGCAGACCGCCTGGAGCGGCCGCCCCTGGCACGAGCTGGTGTTCTATGAACTGCACATAGGCACCTTCACGCCGCAGGGCACTTACACCGCCGCAGCCGCACACCTGCCCCGGCTGGCTGCGATGGGGTTCACCGCCCTCGAACTCATGCCCCTGGCCACGTTCGGCGGCCAATGGGGCTGGGGCTACGACGGCGTGCTGCCCTTCGCGCCCCACCCGGCGTATGGAACACCGGACGACCTCAAGCGCTTCGTGGACACCGCCCACGCGCTGGGGCTGTGCGTGTTCCTGGACGTGGTCTACAACCATTTCGGGCCGGACGGCAACTATCTGCACACCTATGCGCCGGCCTTCTTCTCCGATCGCCACGACAGCCCCTGGGGGCGCGCCATCAACTTCGACCTGGAAGGCAGCGAGGTGGTGCGTGCGTTCTTCCTGCACAACGCGCTGTACTGGATCGACGAGTTCCGCATGGATGGCCTGCGGCTCGACGCCGTGCACGCCATTGCCGACGACAGCAACCCCGACATCCTGCAAGAGATCAGCACGCGGGTGCATGCGCTGGCGCAGGCCACCGACCGGCATGTGCACCTGGTCCTTGAAAACGAGAAAAACCAGCCCGCCCGGCTGGCCCAGCCGGCATCTGCCTCGGGCCACTACGACGGCCAGTGGAACGATGACTTCCACCACGCGGTGCATGTGGCCCTGACCGGCGAGACCCACACCTACTACGCCAAGTTCGCGGCAGACCCCATCGACCTTCTGGCCCGGGTGCTCACGCAGGGCTTTGCGTTTCCAAACGGCCGTCCGGCGACGGATGCCGACGCGCCACTGCCGCTGTCGCTGCTGGTGAACTTCATCGGCAACCACGACCAGATCGGCAACCGCGCGTTCGGAGAGCGCCTGTCGATGCTGGTGCCGGGGCCTGCCGTGGAGCTGGCCTTGCTGTTGTCGCTGCTGACACCCGCCACGCCCATGGTGTTCATGGGCGACGAGTGGGGCGCGACGACGCCGTTTTTGTACTTTGCCAACTGGGAGGGCGCGCTGCGCGACGCGGTGCGCAGCGGGCGCCAGCGCGAATTCAGCCATGTCCTGTCGGGCGCAGCGGCGTTGCCCGACCCCTGCGATGCGGCCACCCTGGCCGCAAGCCAGCTGGACTGGTCCCAGGCGGAAACGCCCGCCGCGCGCCAGCGCAGCGAACTGGTGCGCCAGGCCCTGGAAGTGCGGCGCCACTGGCTGCTGCCGCATGCCCGCGCATTGCGCAACCTGGACCACACTGCCGAACGCGTGGGAGCCCACGGGCTGCGTGTGGGATGGCGCTATGGCCAGGGCATGCAGTGGTGGCTGGAGATCAACCTGGGCCCTGAGCGCCTGCACGATGCGCCGCCGGCCCCCGAGGGTGTCGCCGTCTTCCAGCACCGATGGATCGAGGGCCAGCAGGGCGCGCCACGGGCCTGGGAGCCCTGGTCCGCCCGCTGGACCTGTACTGAAGGATTCGCATGAGTTTTGACAGGCCCTCTGCGGCCGACGCGCCGTCGGCCGACCTTTTGCAGCGCGCCCGGCGCGCGGGCATTGCCGACCAGTACTCGGGCTTTTGGGGCGAAACCGTGGCGGTGAGCACGCAGGTGATGGAGCGCGCACTCGGCGCCATGGGCCCCCATGCCGATGCCGCCCTGCTCGCCGACACCGTGGTGGTGGCTGCGGGCAGTACTGCACAGGTCGCGCTGGCCGCCGCGGGCGACTGGCAGTTGCTGGACCTGGAACACCCCACCGACGCGCCGCGCCTTCGCGGCCACGGCAGTGCCGCAGAGCTGCCCGACTCGCTGCCTGCCGGGTACTACCAACTGCGCAGCAATGCGGGCGTTGACCGCACCGTCCTCGTCGCGCCAGCCCAGTGCTGGCTGCCCGACGGGCTGCGCCAGGGACAACGCTGGTGGGGCATCACCGCGCAGATGTATTCCCTGCGGTCCGAGCGCAGCTGGGGCATTGGCGACTTCTCCGACCTGGCGCAGTGCGTAGCGCTGGCCTCGGTGCAAGGCGCTGCTTTCGTCGGGCTGAGCCCCGTGCACGCGCTGCGCCCGGGGCAGCCCGAGGCGGCCAGCCCCTACAGCCCGAGCAGCCGGCTGGCGCTGAATGTGCACCACATCGACGTGACCGCGGTACCGGAATACCTGCACTGCGCAGACACGCAGCAGCTGTGCCGTGACCCCGGTTTCAACGCCCGGCTGCAGGCCGCGCAGCAGAGCACGTCGGTCGACTACACCGCGGTGGCCTCGCTTAAGGACGCGGCTCTTTCGCGGCTGTGGCAGACCTTCCGGCGGACGGCCTGGGCCGCCCAGTCCACCCGCGGCGCGGCGTTCGACCAGTTCCGGGCGGAGCATGCAGCCACGCTGGAGCCCCACGCCCGCTACGAAGCGATCCAGTGCGCGCTGCAGTCGCGCGATGCCGCGGTGTGGGGCTGGCCCGCGTGGCCCCAGGACCTGCGGGACCCGCAGGGTGCCGCTGTGCAGGCCTGGGTGCTGGAGCATGCCGACGATGTGGCCTACCGCATGTGGCTGCAATGGATCGCACATGATCAGCTGGCGCAGGCCGGTGCCAGCGCACGCAAGCTCATGCCCATCGGGCTGTACTGCGACCTGGCCGTGGGCGCGGCAGATGGCGGCACGGACACGTGGGTCGGGCAGGCGCTCCACGCACGCGGCATGAACATCGGTGCCCCGCCCGACCCGCTGAGCACGCAGGGCCAGGACTGGGGCTTGCCGCCGGTCAATCCGGTCGCCCTGGCCGCCGCACACTACCTGCCGTTCCAGCGCATGCTGGCTGCAGTGATGGCACCGGCCGGTGCCCTGCGCATGGACCACGTCATGGCGCTGATGCGCCTGTTCTGGACCAGCCCGGAAGGTGGCACCTATGTGAACTATCCGCTGCAGCCGTTGCTGGCGGTGGTGGCCATCGAAAGCCACCGCCACCGCTGCATGGTCATCGGCGAAGACCTGGGCAATGTCGCGCCGGTGATGCGCGAAGCGTCGGCCGAGCGCGCCTTGCTGTCCTACCGCCCGCTCATCTTCGAACGGCTGGAGGGCGGCGCGTTTCGCCCACCGGCGCAGTGGCCCACGGCGGCGCTGGCGGTGGTCAGCACCCACGACCTGCCCACGCTGGCGGGCTTCTGGACTGCCAGCGACGTCGCGGTACAGGCGTCCTTGGGCTGGCTCGACAACGATGCGCATGTGCGCAGCGTGCTGGCGCGCGCGCAGGACCGCACGCAGCTGTTGGCCGCCCTGGATGCCGAAGGGCTGCTGCCCGAGGGCATCACGGTGGACGCGCTGTCCGCACCCGACATGACGCCGCCGCTGGCCGCCGCCGTGCACCGCTACCTGGCACGCACGCCCTGCATGCTGGTGGGTGTGCAGCTGGAGGACCTGCTGGGCCAGCGCGAGCAGCCCAACGTGCCGGGCACGACCGACGACGTACACCCCAACTGGCGCCGCCGCATGGCATGCACGCTGGAGCAACTGCCTGCCGGCCCGTTCTTTGCGGCCATCAGCGCAGCCGTGCGCCAGGAGCGCGGAGGCCTGCACAGCACCGAGAGCGCCCTGCCTGCGCTGCACACGGCGGACATCCCGCGCGCCACGTACCGGTTGCAGTTGCACAAGGACTTCAACTTCGCGCAGGCGCGTGCCGCCGTGCCCTACCTGCACGCGCTGGGGGTGAGCCACCTGTACTCCTCGCCCTACCTGCAGGCCACCGAGGGCAGCACCCATGGCTACGACATGGTCGACCCGTCCCGCCTGAATGCGGAGATCGGCACCGACGACGATCACGATGCCCTGTGCACAGCCCTGGCAGAGCACGGCATGGGCCATCTGCTGGACACGGTGCCCAACCACATGGGTGTGGACGATGCCGGCAACCGCTGGTGGCGCGACGTGCTCGAGCACGGCATGTCGTCCCCGCACGCCACGACGTTCGACATCGAATGGAACCCCGCCAATCCACAGACGCGCCACCGCGTGCTGTTGCCCGTGCTGGGCGACCACTATGGCAAGGTGCTGGAGTCTGGCGAGTTGCAGGTGCGCTTCGATGGCGACACCGGGCGCTTTGCCGTGGCGTACTGGGAGCGCACCTTCCCGCTCGACCCCCGCAGCTACGCGCTGGTGCTCGGCGCGGTGCCTTTGCCGGTGGCGGCCACGCCCGGGGCCGGGCAGGACGACCTCGCCGCCGTGCACTCGCTGGTGGATGCCCTGGGCCTGCTGCCCCCGCACGACACGCCGGAGCCGGCGCTGCGGACCACCCGGCTGCGCGATGCCACCGTGCACCAGCAGCGCCTGGCCGGATTTGCGTCGCGCCTGGCCTGGGTGCGCGACTGGATCGACGCCAGCTTGGCGCGGGTGAACGGAACGCCGGGCGACGCGGCCAGCTTCGACCTGCTCGACCAGTTGCTGCAGGGCCAGGCGTACAGGTTGGCGGACTGGCGGGTGGCTGGCGACGACATCAACTACCGCCGGTTCTTCGACGTCAATGCACTGGCCGCGGTGCGCATGGAAAACACCGAGGTGTTCGATGCCGTGCACGCCCTGACCTTCCGCTGGCTGGCGCAGGGCAAGGTCAGCGGCCTGCGCATCGACCACCCCGATGGCCTGGCCGACCCTGCGCAGTACTTCACGCGGCTGCAGCAGCGCTATCAGGGCCTGCTGCAGGCGCAAGGCCTGCCGCCGCGCGCGCTGTACATCGTGGTCGAGAAGATCATGGCCGAGCACGAGCCCCTGCCCGCCGACTGGCAGGTGCATGGCGGCACGGGATACCGCTTCTCGCGGCTGGTCAACGGAGTGTTCGTCGACCCCGATGCACAGGACCGCTTCGATGCGGTCTACCTGGGGTTCACCGGTCACACCCTGGCCTTCGAAGACGCAGCGCGCGAGTGCAAGCGGCTCATCATCGAGACCGCATTGTTCAGCGACCTGGCGTGGCTGGTGAGCACCCTGAGCCAGATCACGCGGGCCGACCGGCGCGCCTGCGACTTCACCCGCAACCAGCTGCGGGTGGCCCTGGTCGAAGTGGCCACGCAGTTCCCGGTGTACCGCACCTACGTCGTGCCGGGCGGCGCGGCGCCCAGTGCCATCGATGTGCAGCACATCGACTGGGCCATTGCGGCAGCGCGCAGGCGCCTGGGCACGGCCGAAGGCGGCGTGCTGGCCTTTGTGCGCGCGGTGCTGATGGGCGAAGACGGCCCTGCACCCGAGTTGCGCGCGCACTTCGTGCGGCGGTGGCAGCAGTTCACCGCGCCGGTGATGGCCAAGGCGGTGGAAGACACCTTGTTCTACCGCTACGTGCGCCTGGTCTCGCTCAACGATGTGGGTGCCGAACCGCGGCGCTTCGGACTGCCGGTCTCCGCCTTCCACCAGGCCAACATGCAGCGCGCCCGGCATGTGCCGTACGGCCTGCTGGCCACCTCGACGCACGACAGCAAGCGCTCGGAAGACGTGCGCGCACGGCTGAACGTGTTGTCCGAACTGGTGGACGAGTGGGAGGCCACGGTGCACGCGCTGCAGGCGGCGGCAGAGCCGTTTCGCCGCACGGTGGACGATGCGGCAGCGCCCAGCGCGCACGACCTGTGGGCCCTGTTCCAGGCGCTGGTGGGCATCTGGCCCGCCACGGGCTGCGACGATGAATGCCTGCCCATGCTGAAGGAGCGCATCGAGCGGTACATGGTGAAGGCCATGCGCGAGGCCAAGCTGCAAAGCAACTGGCTCTTTCCCAACGAGGCCTACGAAGACGCGGTGCGGCACTACATCGCCAAGGCCCTGGCCAGCGGCGAGTTCCTGCACGCCCTGCAGGCCTGGGTGCAGCGCATCGCGCCGTACGGCTTTCGCAACAGCCTGTGCCAGGTGGCGATCAAGCTCACGGCGCCGGGCGTGCCTGACATCTACCAGGGCTGCGAGCAGTGGAACTTCTCGTTGGTGGACCCGGACAACCGGCGCCCGGTGGACTTCCTGCAGCTGCAGGCATCGCTGCAGCCTTTGCAGGCCCTGTATGCGCCAGGCCACTACCCCACGCCCGCCGACTGGACAAGCCTTCTGGGCACGGCAGCAGACATGCCAGCGGCCACCAAGCAGCTGGTGACCTGGCGGCTGCTGCAGCTGCGCGCACGCCACGCCGCGCTGCTGCGCGATGCCATCTATCTGCCGCTGGCGGTGCAAGGCCCTGCGGCGTCCCACGCCCTGGCGTATGCGCGCGTGCATGAGGGCCAGGCCCTGGTGGTGGTGTGCGGCCGGCTGCTGGCCGCGTGGGACGCCCAGCACCGCGGCGACTGGCAGGACACGCAGGTCAGCCTGGCAGATGCCCACCCGGCCCTTGCCAAGCCTGCGCGGTGGGTGGATCTTTTCACCGGCCAGACCCTGGACAATGCCCAGCACCTGCCGCTGTCCGCCGTGCTGGGCGCCGTGGGCGCAGGCGGGAGCCGCCTGCCGTTTGCCGTACTGGTCACCCAAGACATGATTCCATGAAAGTTCTGTTCGCCACGCCCGAGTGCGCGCCCCTGGTCAAGACCGGGGGCCTGGGTGATGTGAGCGCCGCGCTGCCTGCCGCACTGGCGCAGCGCGGTGCCGATGTCGCGCTGCTGATGCCAGCTTATGCCGACATGAAGATCGATGGCAGCCTCGACGCCATCGTCGCGCTGCCCGCCCAGGGCCGCTGGCCGGCTGCGCAGTTGCTGCGCGTGCGCTGCGCAGGCGTGCCGCCGCTGTGGCTGTTGTCCTGCCCCGCTCTGTACGGCACGGCCGACACGCCCTATGCCAACCCGGGCGACCCCGACGGGCATGGCCAGGCACTGCGGTTCGGCTTTCTCGCGCGCGTGGCGGCGCTCATCGGCTCGCCCGAGACCCCCATCGGCTGGCAGGCCGACATCGTGCACGCGAACGACTGGCCCAGCGCGCTGGCCCCGCTGTACCTGCACCAGCGCCGCCAGATGGGCGAGGGCCGCACCGCGCGCAGCGTGATGACCGTGCACAACCTGGCGTTCCAGGGCGTGTTTCCGATGGCCGCTGCGGACCTGCTGGAGGTGCACCCTGCCCACCGCGGCACGGAGGGCGTGGAGTACTGGGGCCAGCTGTCGATGCTCAAGGCCGGCCTGCAGTACGCGGACGCCATCACGACGGTCAGCCCCACCTATGCCGCGGAGATCCAGCAGCCCGCGCTGGGCTTCGGGCTCGATGGCCTGCTGCGCCACCACGCGGGCAAGCTGCACGGTTTGCTCAACGGCATCGACACGGCCATCTGGAACCCCGGGCACGATCCGCTCATTGCAGCGCCGTACAGCGCAGACGACCTGGCGCCCAAGGCATTGAGCCGGGCGGCCCTGCGCGAGCGCTGCGGCTTGCAGGCCGGCAGCCGCCCGCTCCTGGGCATGGTGGGGCGCCTCACGACGCAAAAGGGTGTGGATTTTGTGATCGCTGGCGCCCGCAGACTGCTGGCCCAGGGCGCACAACTGGCCGTACTGGGGCGCGGCGAGGCGGGCCTGGAAGACGCGCTGACCGCACTGGCCGCCGCGCATCCGGGGCAGGTGCAGGTGACGCTGGGGTTCGACGAGGGCCTGGCGCACCTCATCGAAGCGGGGGCGGACTGCTTTCTCATGCCCTCCCGGTTCGAGCCCTGTGGACTGAACCAGATGTACAGCCAGGTGTACGGCACGCCGCCGCTCGTCACGCGCACCGGCGGACTGGCGGACACGGTGCAGGACGCGGACAGCCGCCTGGCCACGGGCACAGGCTTCGTGATGCCGGGCATGGCGCAGTCCGACTTCGACGCCACGGCAGACCGCGTGCTGGCAGCGTGGCGCAAGCCGCAGCAATGGGCCGCGCTGCAAAAGCGGTGCATGGCGCAGGACTATGCGTGGGCGCATGCCGCCAAGCCCTATCTGGCCTTGTATACGCGCCTGCTGGCCGGCGATGCTGCAGTTGAGGCACCGATGCTGCCCCCTCAAGGACGCTGAGTCGGGCGGAGGTGGGGCATGCCGCTGGAGTGGTGACATTCCGCAGCCAGGCGCCGGCCGTTGGCTTACTGCATGCCACAAGCTGGCAAGCTGGCAAGTTGGCAGGCAGACATCCCGGCCATCTGCAACCCGCACAACCCTTCTGCCCAAAAAAAAGCCCGCACAGTGCGGGCTTAACACTTGCATGGTGCAAGCGGGAGGGATGTCGAGAGGGTGTCGACGGATGGATATTAGAGGGGTGTGAAAACCCCGCATGTAGGACGGAGCCGACTCTTCCAACGATGCGATCGCACTGATAATTTTCGAAATTCGCCACAACGTGCTGCGCAGCTATTTCCGCCTCCAGCCCCTGCGTTGTTACCGGTGGACACCCCCGACCGCTGAGCCTTCCTTTATGGTGGCTGCAGTGCATCCAGATTTTGAGGAGTCCCTGACATGCCCCGACCCATTCGTTTCGTCTCCACCAGCCTGGTCCTCGCCGCGGCTGCCATTGCCGGTTGCTCGGGCTACGGGACATCGCCTTCTGCGCCCAGCGGCTCCACGGGCGCCAGTGCGCCGCCGCCACCGCCCAGCGGTATGTGCAATGCACAGCCTGCACAGGGCGCGGTGGGGCAAGACAGCACGCCCACGGTGGTCGAATCCGCCCGCACGCGCTCGGGCGCGCAGATGGCCCGCATCCTGCGCCCCGGGCAGATGATCACCAAGGAGTTCAACGCCCAGCGGCTGAACCTGGAGGTGGACGCCAGCGGGCGCGTCGTGGCCGTGACGTGCGGCTGAGGACGGCTGCGCCGATTGCAGACGCGCCAGGCGTCGGCAGCGCCTGAGGCCGCTCAATCGGCGAGGAACAGCTCCTGCAGGTCGTTCAGGAAGTCGAAGCCCCGCTCGGTAGCGCGCACGCGGGCCATGTCCCGCTCGATCAGGCCCTTGCGCTCGGCCTCCTGCAAGGCCTTGGCGATGGCCGTGATGGGCAGGCCCGTGCGGGCCGTGAAGTCCTGCAGGGCAAAGCCGTCGCGCAGGCGCAGGGCATTGAGCATGAATTCGAACGGCAGGTCGGCGCGCTTGACCTCATCGTCCTGCGCGACGGGGCGCCCGGCCAGGGCGTTGTCCATGTACAGGCGCGGCTCGCGAAAGCGCACCTGCCGCACCACGCGGTGTGCAAAGCTGAGCTTGCTGTGCGCGCCCGCACCAATGCCCAGGTAGTCGCCGAACTGCCAGTAGTTGGTGTTGTGCAAGCACTCGTGCCCGGGCTGCGCGTACGCCGATATCTCGTACCGCGACATGCCCGCCTGCACCGTCATCTCGGTGATGCGGTCGAGCATGGCGTAGGCCTGGTCGTCCTCGGGGATGGCCGGCGGGTACTTGGCGAAGTAGGTGTTGGGCTCGATGGTGAGGTGGTAGATGGAGATGTGCGGCGGCTTCAGCGCCAGCGCGGTCTGCATGTCCTGCTCCATCTCCTGCAGCGTCTGGCCCGGCAGCGCGTACATGATGTCCAGGTTGAAGGTGTCGAAGGCCTCGGACGCCTCCTGGACGGCCGCCAGGGCCTGCGCGCGGTCGTGCACGCGGCCCAGGGCCTTCAGGTGCCGGTCGTTGAAGCTCTGCACTCCCACCGACAGCCGGGTGATGCCTGCACCACGAAACGCGCGAAAGCGGTCTTTCTCGAAGGTGCCGGGGTTGGCCTCCATCGTGATCTCGCAGTCGGCCTCCAGCCGCAGCCGCGCACGGATGCCGCCGATGAGCTGGTCGATGGACGCGGGCGAGAACAGGCTGGGCGTGCCGCCACCGATGAAGATGCTGTGCACGGTGCGCCCCCAGATCAGCGGCAGCGCGGATTCCAGGTCGGCCATCAGGGCGTCGATGTAGCGCTGCTCGGGCACGGCGGAGCCACCGGCGTCGGCGTCGCTGCGGGCCTCATGCGAATTGAAATCGCAGTACGGGCACTTCTTGAGGCACCACGGCAGGTGCACGTACAGCGACAGCGGCGGCAGGCTCTGCAGTTGCAGCAAGCCCGGGCGCATGTAGTGCTGGATGTCGCGCTGGGGCGCTGGCTCTGCGGGCGCGGCCGTGGCGGCAGGTGTGATGGGAATGGTGTTCATGGCGGAGGATCTGCAGGCAAATCGCCCTGGCTGTGCAGCGCTGTGGCGCTCACAGCCAACGCTCGCGCAGCAGCGCCAGCATCTGCTGCGCTGAGCGGCCGCGGTGGCTGTGGGCGTTCTTCACTTCGACGGGCAGTTCTGCAAAGGTCTTGCCGAACTCGGGGATGAACATGATGGGGTCGAACCCGAAGCCGTTGCTGCCACGGCGCTCCCGCGCGATCTCGCCGACCACGCGGCCTACGGCGATCAGGGGCTCGGGGTCTTCGGGACTGCGCACGGCGACCAGCGTGCTGACCATGGCGGCACGGCGCTGGTCCACGGCCTGCATCTGCTCGAGCAGCGCCTGCACGTTGGTGTCGTCCCCTTTGTCGTAGCCGAACTGGGTGGCGTAGTAGGCCGTGTCCACACCGGGCAGGCCGCCGAACGCGTCCACGCACAGGCCGGCATCGTCAGCCAGGGCGGGCAGCCCGGTGTGCGCCGAGGCGAAGCGCGCCTTGGCCAGCGCGTTTTCCACAAAGGTGCGAAAGGGCTCGTCGGCCTCGCCCACGCCCAGGTCGGCCTGGCGCACCAGCTCTACGCCCAGCGGGGCCAGCATGGCCTGCAGCTCGGCCAGCTTGCCGCGGTTGTTGGATGCAAGAACGATTTTCATGGTCAAAATGGTCGCTACCGCTTGTCTATAAAGCGCTAGCAGCTATCAATTAAGGAGCATTCAAAGCCAGCGCCTGCTGCTGCAGGACCACGAGGTCGGCAATGCCTTTTTCAGCCAGGGCGAGCAGCCGGTCCATCTCGGCGCGGGTGAAGGCGGCGCCCTCGGCCGTGCCCTGCACCTCGACGAAATGGCCCGCACCGGTCATCACCACGTTCATGTCGGTGTCGCAGTCGACGTCTTCCACGTATTCGAGGTCGAGCAGCGGCGTACCCTGCACGATGCCCACGGAAATGGCGGCCACGGGCTGCACCAGCGGCGACCGCGTGATCTTGCCGCTGGCCATCAGCCGGCTGACCGCATCGTGCGCCGCCACCCACGCGCCGGTGATGGCCGCGGTGCGGGTGCCGCCATCGGCCTGGATCACGTCGCAGTCGAGCTGGATGGTGCGCTCGCCCAGCAACTTGAGGTCGAACACCGCGCGCAGCGACCGGCCGATGAGGCGCTGGATCTCCTGCGTGCGGCCGCTTTGCTTTCCGCGCGCGGCTTCGCGGTCGTTGCGGGAATGCGTGGACCGGGGCAGCATGCCGTATTCGGCAGTGACCCAGCCTTCACCGCTGCCGCGCTTGTGCGGTGGCACGCGCTCTTCCACCGATGCGGTGCACAGGACCTTGGTGTTGCCGAACTCGATCAGCACCGAGCCTTCGGCATGCATGGTGTAGTGGCGGGTGATGCGCACAGGGCGCAGTTGGTCGGCGGTGCGGCCGCCGGTGCGGTTGAAAGTGGTCATGGTGGTGTTAGTTCTCAAAGAATGCGGCCCACCGGAGTCACCCCGTGCGAAGGCCTAAAAAAGGAAAGTCCAACGGTCAATCCGCACACGGCCGGCAATGCACGGGCACTGTTGGCGGCAGCGGGCGGTGATTCGTTCAGCGTGCGTACCGTCCCGCTCAGCTCAGCTCACGCCAACCATCGCGGCACAGCATGAATCACGTCGTGCTGGCGGAGCTGCACGGCCGAATGGCACGGTAGCTCACCGGTCGCAGCGGTGCACCAGAAGCCGCATCGCGCACAGCGGCACGGCGTAACGCGTCACGCCTTTCTGGCCGCAGACCGTCGAATCGCCTCGTTGATCTCTGCAATGGAGCGCTCGATGGCTTCGTCATCGAGGTCGTCCACCAGCCCGTCCAGCGGGCCGGCCTGGATGGTGGACGCGAACACGTCGTCGCTGATGCTGTCGGTGGACACGCCCTGGGTGGACTCGAAGGCGTCCGGCGTTTCCCACTCCAGCGCGATCACCGTGACGTTGTCGCTGCTGTCGCCGGCCTTGCGCAGCGCGGCCTCCACCAGGTCAGGCACGGAATGCGAGACGGTGTTGCGGGCGAGCTGTTTGGAGATGTCGTCGTCGCTGAGCGTGCCCCACAGGCCGTCGGAGCACAGCAGGATGCGGTCGCCCTGCTCCAGGTACACCGGGCCGGTGATGTCGTAGATCGGCTTGGTGGGAGAGCCCAGGCAGGTGAACAGCACGTTGCGGTTGATGCGCTCCAGGCCCGGTGGCGGCGAGTTGCGCAGCTCCATGTACGAGTGGTCGCGCGTGCGGGTCAGCAGGTCGCCGTCGCGCACCATGTACAGGCGCGAATCGCCGCAGTGGATCCAGGTGGCCGTGCCGGCCTGTACCACGGCGGCCACCAGGGTGGTGCGCGGTGTGTCGAGCATGCCCTTGTCGGTGGCGTAGCGCAGGATCTGGTGGTGGGCCGCCAGCAAGGCACCCGAGAGAAACTCCTGCACGTCCTTGAGCTGGGGCTTGGCCTCGCGCTGGAACAGCGCCGAGATGGTCTGCAGCGCGATCTGCGCGGCGACCTCGCCCTCGGGGTGTCCGCCCATGCCGTCGGCCAGCACGAACAGGCCCGATTCGCGCGTGTAGCAATAGCCCATGCGGTCTTCGTTCTTCTCGCGGCCGCCGCGGCGGCTGATCTGGAATACGGAGAACTTCATGGGCGCCCCACCCCCACCCGCTGGGCGTCAGTCGTGTTCATTTGGGTTTGGCTCCGATACCGGTGGCTTCGCCCACCTTCTGCACATTCTTCTTGGTGTCGGACACGAGCGTGTCCAGCTGCAGACGCATTTTTTCGCCGACGGACAGCTTGGTGTAGCGGCGCTCGCCCTCGCGGCTGAGCTCCTTTTGCAGCGCGAACACGGACTGCGGGCGCGACAGCGGATCGAGGGCCATGCACCACTCCACCACCTCGATGAGGTTGTCGGAGTACACGCCGCGCAGCTTGGTCAGCGCAAGCGAGAGGCGGTCCTTTTCGATGCGCTGCGGCGCCTCGTTGGGCGGAAAGCCCTGCATGCAGGCATAGATGCAGGCGCCGATGGCGTAGATGTCGGTCCAGGGGCCCATCGACGAATCGCGCCGGTACATCTCGGGCGCCGCAAAGCCGGGGGTGTACATGGGGCGGATGAAGTTGCCTTCCTTGGACAGCACCTCGCGCGCGGCGCCGAAGTCGATCATCACGGCCTTGTTGTCGTCGGTGATGAAGATGTTGGCCGGCTTGATATCCAGGTGCAGCATCTTGTGCTGGTGCACGATGCGCAGCCCGCGCAGCACCTCGTCGAACAGCGAGCGGATGGTGGACTCGCGAAAGACCTTCTGCGTCTTCAGGTCGCGCGCAGTGATGATGAAGTCCTGCAGGGTCGCACCCTCCAGGTAGTTCATCACCATGTAGACGGTTTCGTTCTCGCGAAAGAAGTTGAGCACGCTCACCACGGAGGCGTGGGAGATCTGGGCGAGCGAGCGGCCCTCTTCGAAGAAGCTCTTGAGGCCCAGGCGGTACAGCGAGAGTTTTTCGGAGGGCACCTTGGGCAGCAGCTCGCCGGGCGCACGGGTGGCCAGCGAAGAGGGGAGGTATTCCTTGATCGCGACCTGCTGGCCTTCGCTGTCGGTGGCGAGGTACACCACACCAAAGCCCCCGGAGGACACCCTGCGAACCACGCGGTATCCACCAATGGCGGTGTCGGGCGGCAAGGGCGCCGGCTTGATTTTTGACATATTTTGCGAAGATGACTCAGGGGTAGAGCGGAACCCGGATAATCGCCGGATCGCAAGCAACCATCAAAAAGTCCAATGCCAGTTTACAGCATGACCGGATACGCCAGCGCACAGCATGGCACGTCCGCCACTGGCGCAGAAACCGATGCCCGAGCGACGCCGTCGCGCCGGCTGGGGCTCGAAATCCGCTCGGTCAACAGCCGCTTTCTGGACCTGTCTTTCCGCCTGCCCGACGAACTGCGCGCGCAGGAGCCCGCCCTGCGCAGCCTGCTGACCGCGCGCCTGAAGCGCGGCAAGGTCGAAGTGCGCGCCGCGCTGGAGTCCGAGGACAGCAACACGCTGCAGGACCCACCCCCGCGCCTGCTGCAGCGGCTCAATTCCATCCAGGACTCCGTGAAGGCCTGGCTGCCCAACGCCGCCCCCCTCACCGTGGCCGACGCGCTGCGCCTGTGCGCCAACGCCCCCTCGGCGAGCGAAGACTGGAGCGACGCGGTTCCTGCCCTGGCGGAAGACGCGCTCGACGCCCTCATGGCCGCCCGCGAACGCGAAGGCAAGCGCCTGGCCGCGATGCTCCAGGACCGCCTCAAGCAGTTGCGCGCCCTGGCGGCGCAGGCCGTCCCCATGGTGCCCCAGCTGGTCGAGCAGCAACGCACCCGCTTCATGGAGCGCTGGAAGGAAGCCATGGCGCTCACCGACGGCGCCGTGGCACCCGAGGCCGCGCGCGACCGCGCCCTGACAGAGGCCACGGCCTTTGCCATCCGCATCGACGTGGCCGAGGAAATCACCCGGCTCGACTCGCACCTGGACGAAATCGAGCGCCTGCTGAAAAAGGGCGGCGAAGTGGGCAAGCGCCTGGACTTCCTCATCCAGGAGCTGCACCGCGAGGCCAACACCCTGGGCTCCAAGTCGGCCGCCCTCGACCTCACGCGCATCAGCGTCGACATGAAGGTGCTGATCGAGCAGATGCGCGAGCAGGTGCAAAATATTGAATGACCCCCGTGTTTTGATAGCGCTGAGCGCCTATTCGCTATGGACTATCCAGGAAATCTCTTCGTAGTGGCGGCGCCCAGCGGCGCCGGCAAATCCAGCCTGGTCAAGGCCCTGCTGGAGCTTGACTCCCACGTGCACCTGTCGATCTCGCACACCACCCGCCCTCCCCGCGGGCAGGAAAAGCACGGGCGCGACTATTACTTCGCCTCGCAGTCCGAGTTCGACGCCATGATCGAAGGCAACGCCTTCGTGGAGTGGGCGCATGTCCACGGCAACCGCTACGGCACCTCCAAGAAAGCCATCGAGGAGCGCATCGCCCAGGGCACGGACGTGATCCTGGAGATCGACTTCCAGGGCGCCTTGCAGATCAAGCAGGCGTTTGCCAACGCCATTTTGGTGTTCATCCTCCCGCCCAGCTGGGAAGAGCTGCGCTCGCGCCTGGAGCGCCGGGGCGAGGACTCTGCGGACGTCATCGAAGTGCGCCTCAAGAATGCGGCCGAAGAGATGGCCCAGGTCGGCAAATTCGACTTCGTTATAATCAACGAGTTGTTTGAACGCGCGCTTTTCGACCTGAAAGCCGTGGTTCATGCCCAGCGCCTGAAGTACGCCGCCCAGCGCCGCGCGCGTGCTGACACCTTCCAGTCGCTCAATATCACCTGAATCCCCGGAGTACACCCCATGGCACGCATCACCGTAGAAGACTGTCTGGAAAAGATCCCCAACCGTTTCCAGCTCGTGTTGGCGGCCACTTACCGCGCTCGCATGCTGAGCCAGGGCCATGCTCCCCGTATCGAAAGCCGCAACAAGCCCGCCGTGACCGCCCTGCGCGAAATCGCCGAAGGCAAGGTGGGTCTGGAGATGCTCAAGAAGGTTCCTGGTTGAGGTTTCTGCCGGGCCGCGCCCGCAAAAAGCACCGCGCCAGCGGTGCTTTTTTTTGCACCGAACTCGCCGGGTGCGCACCCGCGCTACATTAAAGGCATGAACGCGGTGCTCAACTCACCTTCTGCAACGCAGCCCCGGCCTGGCGATTCGCCCTCGGCAGGGACACTCTCGGCAGCCGCAGCGGCGGCCAATGCAGCCGCGGCCAGCTTTGCCGCGCTGACCGACAGCCTGGACTACCTGGATGCCACCAGCATCGAGCAAGTGCGCCAGGCCTACCGGTTTGCCGACGAGGCCCACCTGGGCCAGTTGCGCAACAGCGGCGAGCCCTACATCACGCACCCGATCGCGGTGGCCGCGCAGTGCGCCACCTGGAAGCTTGACGCCCAGGCGCTCATGGCAGCGCTGCTGCACGACGCAATGGAAGACTGCGGCGTCACCAAGGCAGACCTCATCGACCGCTTCGGCGCGCCGGTGGCCGAGCTGGTGGACGGCCTCACCAAGCTCGACAAGCTGCAGTTCAACACCCGCGAAGAAAACCAGGCCGAATCCTTCCGCAAGATGCTGCTAGCCATGGCCCGCGACGTCCGCGTGATCCTGATCAAGCTGGCCGACCGCACGCACAACATGCGCACGCTGTCGGACATGCCGCGCAGCAAATGGGGCCGCATCTCCTCGGAAACCCTGGAGATCTACGCACCCATCGCCCACCGCCTGGGCCTGAACCAGACCTACCGCGAACTGCAGGACCTGTCGTTCCGGCACCTGCACCCCTGGCGTTACGCCACCCTGTCCAAGGCCGTCAACAAATCGCGCAACCGCCGCCGCGACCTGGTGCAGCGGGTGCAGACCGAGGTCGATGCCGCCTTCTCCAAGATCGGCATGCAGGTGCGCCTGGCCGGCCGCGAGAAGACGCTGTACGCCATCTACCAGAAGATGGACCTCAAGCACCTGAGCTTTGCCCAGGTGACCGACATCTATGGCTTTCGCGTCATCGTGCCCACGGTGACGGACTGCTACACCGCGCTGGGTGTGCTGCACCAGATGTACAAGCCCGTGCCGGGCAAGTTCAAGGACCACATCGCGATTGCCAAGCTCAACGGCTACCAATCGCTGCACACCACGCTGGTGGGCCCCTCGGGCGTCAACATCGAGTTCCAGATGCGCACCGACGAGATGCACGTGATCGCCGAAGCCGGCGTGGCCGCGCACTGGCTGTACAAGGCGCAGGATGGAGACGGTACGTCTGCCGAACGCCTGGGCACCAAGTGGCTGCAGTCGCTGCTCGACATCCAGAACGAAACCCGCGACGCGGCGGAGTTCTGGGACCACGTGAAGGTGGACCTGTTTCCCGACGCGGTGTACGTGTTCACGCCCAAGAGCCAGATCATGGCCCTGCCGCGCGGCGCCACCGTGGTCGACTTCGCCTACGCCATCCACAGCAATGTGGGCGACCGCACCACGGCCGCCAAGATCAACAACGAGCAGGTGCCACTGCGCACCGAGCTCAAGAACGGCGACGTGGTGGAAGTCATCACGGCGCCCATCTCCACGCCCAATCCAGCGTGGCTGGGTTTTGTCCGCACCGGCCGTGCACGCTCGAAGATCCGGCACTACCTCAAGACCCTGGCCCAGACCGAATCCGAAGGCCTGGGAGAAAAACTGCTGACCCAGGCCATCCGCGCCGAGGGCCTGGAGCAACTGCCGCCGGTCTCCGCGGAATCACAACCCCTGTGGGACAAGCTGCTTCGCTTTACGGGCAACCGCACCCGCAGCGAGCTCATGACCGACCTGGGCCTGGGCAAGCGCATCGCCAGCATCGTGGCCAAGCGGCTCATGGTGTTGATGTCCGAGCACGGCCACCGCCCCGACGCCCTGCTCATGACGCGGGAGCGCTACACGTCGCACGAGACACTCTCGCAAGGAGCGGTGACCCTGGACGGCAGTGAAAACGCATCGGTGCAATACGCCTCGTGCTGCCGCCCCGTGCCGGGCGACAGCATCGTCGGCTACCTGGGCCGCGGCGAAGGCCTGGTGGTCCACAACGCGCATTGCACGGTGGCCAAACGGCTGCAGCACAAGGACAGCGAGCGGTTCATTGCGGTGGACTGGTCGGACGAGCCCACGCGCATGTTCGAGACCGGGGTCGTAGTCACCGTCACCAACGGCAAAGGCGTATTGGCCCGCGTGGCCGCAGAACTGGCCAACTCGGAAGCCGACATCACCCACGTGGACATGGATGACGAGGCCGCTCTGGACACCACGGACTTGCGGTTCATCGTGGCAGTGCGGGACCAGACCCACCTGGAAACCGCGCTGCGCAACCTGCGCCGCACGCAGGCGGTCATTCGCGCCGCACGCATCACCCCACAGGCTGCCTGAACGTCCAGCAGCGTCGGCCGGCCCGGCGTCTGCGGCAGCCCAGCTCAGCCTGCGCGTTCGGTGCGCGGCGGGTACTGCACTGCCACCACTTCCAGGCTTCGCACACCGCCCGGCGTGGGTAGTTGCACCTCGTCGCCCACCCGGGCTTTCAAGAGCGCGCGCGCCACCGGAGAGATCCAGCTCACCTGCGACTCGCGGCTGTCCGCCTCGTCAATGCCCATGATGGTGATCGTGCGCTCCACCCCTTCGTCATCGAAGTACGTGACCGTGGCGCCAAAGAACACCTGATCGCTGCCTGCGTGCAGGCTGGGGTCCACCACCTCGGCAATCTCGAGCCGCTTGGTGAGGAAGCGGATGCGCCGGTCGATCTCCCGCAAGCGTTTTTTGCCGTAGAGATAGTCGCCGTTTTCAGACCGGTCTCCGTTGCTGGCCGCCCAGTGCACGGCCTCCACGACCTTGGGGCGCTCGTTGTCGATCAGGTCCAGCAACTCGTCCCGCAGCCGCGCATAGCCGGCCGGGGTGATGTAGTTCTTGCCGCCAGCAGGCAGCGCTGGCAACGCCAATTCGTCCTCATCGGACGCATCGGTTTCCTTGGTAAAGGCCTTGCTCATCGCAGATATCCCCTGTCAGCGAGTAACGCTGGGACAAATGAAAAAGCCTGCAATCTTGCGATTGCAGGCTTTAAACATTGGTGCGGCTGGCAGGAATCGAACCCACGACCCCTTGGTTCGTAGCCAAGTACTCTATCCAGCTGAGCTACAGCCGCTAATCTTTGAATTATAGCATGATTTCTTGGCGACCCTTGAAAATCATCATTTTTTGTTGACCCTTGCTGCTAGCAGCACATCAACAAAAGCACAATTCAGCGCAAGCCGAGATTGTAATGCACTGCAGCACGTCCAAAAGGAAAACGGGCTGAAGCCGGCAAGAAAAATGGCTTTGATCTGCAAACACCGCCCACGCATCGATGGTGGTTGGTGGTGGTAGGGCGTGTTGGACTTGAACCAACGACCAAAGGATTATGAGTCCACCGGGGAATCGAGGCCCGGAGCGGGCTTGACGCCTGTTCGTGTTCCGCAAATTTCCCGGGCGCGTCATGCCGCAGCCCAGCGCTGGCGCGGCGCCTTTTTTCTTTGCGGAACAGTTCCGGCCTACTTCGGCCAAGCCGCCCGCAGCCCCAACGGTTCTTTTGCGGGCGCTGGATCGACGGGCCGCGTGCAAATGGCCAGGGCTGCCACCAGCTGCACCTCGTAGCCTTCGCGGCGCTCGATTTCGGCCGTGGACGCCTGGACGAACTGGTCGACCGTGGCTCCCGGGCGAATGGCCTCGGTCGGCATGATCGGGCGGGGCGGCGTCGGCTCCTGGCAAGCCACGGGCATGGCGACGTTCACGCGCTGGATTTCCACATTGTTTCTGGTCGCGCAACCCATGGATAGAGCGCTAGCAGCTATCAAAACAGTAGCGGTTTTCATGGCTTCGCCCTCCCCTTCAGCCAATCATCCACCCGGGTCTGCGCGCTGGCGCACACGTCACCCGGCACCGGTGCGGGCGTGGACAGGATCGTGTCGGCCCGCTGGTTGTGGCCCTGGGCCTTGCCGGCGGCCGCGGCGCGCGCTGGCGCGGCATCCCGGGCCCGTTGGGCTGCCAGGTCGCGCAGGGCTTCGACGCTGTCGCTGCACTCGCTTGCCGCCTGCCGCGCGCCGTCGCGCTGGCCCTCCATATCGCGCAGCGCGGTCTTGGCCTCGGTGGTGTCGTCGCGCTGGCCCAGGTAGGCCCAGCCCAGGGTGGCGTTCGCGGTCAGGCTGATGACCAAGGCAATCAGGATGGGGTTCATGGCAGGCCCTCCACGCAGCGCTGCGTCTCGTCCGCGCGCCGGTTGGCCAGGCCCTGCACGAAGCGCATGGAGCCGTCCGGCTGGCGCACGTAGGACCACACGGGCCGGCCACTGTCCGACAGGCCCAGACGGCGGCAGCCCAGCGCCCAATCGCCAGCGTTCCAGGCTGCCATGGCTTGGCTGGTGCACGTGCCCCCTACACCGTTGTTCCAGGCGTGGCTGGTGGCCATGTCGAACACGGATTGCGGCGGCGTCCGCTTGAAGCACTTGGCCAGGCGCGTCTGCAGCGCCTCAATGGCCGACGCTTCCTCGCGCGCGCACTGCTCAGCCGTCCAACGCTGGCCCACGATCACCGGCGTGCTGGTGACGTGGTTGGTGATGCCCTTGCAGACGGTGGGGAGCCCGCCTGCCAGCCTGTCGGCGTAGACCAGGCCCGGGTCAGACTTGTCGGGCTCCCACTTGGCGAGGATGGCCGTGACGCCAGCAGAGGCCGCGAGCAGCAGCCCGCCGGCCACCTTGATCAGTTTGGCCTTATCGCTCATCTTCATCATCCTCGATGGGGTTGGCGGGATCCGTCCACGGACCAGCCATCGGCGCAAGAGCCCCGAAGTCGGTTGCGGGGGGCACACTGATACCGGCGCGCGCCATTTCCATGCGGAACTTCTGCCACTCTTCGAGGCGCTGGTCGGCTCTCTCCTTCAGGCGGGTGTCGATCTGGAACTCCAGGTCGCGGCGTTTGCTGGCTTTGCGCTTGTAATGAAAGTTGACCAGCAGGCCCAGCAACGTGGCCAGCGCGCCTGCGATGCCCAGGGCAAGCTCAGCTGTCAGCCACCCGAGTCCAATGGTTCCCATGCCCGTTGCCGTCAGCTTGCTGCCCACGTTGGACAGCGTGTCGATGGTCTCAGTTTTCATTCATGCACCCTTTTGTTCAAGACCGTCGCGCCAGCGGACCGGTAACGCTGCTGCTCGGCCGGGCCCTGCACCTGCAAGCCCTTCCAGCCTTCTTTGTCGGCCGACTCCGGCACGTGGCTCCAGATGAAAGGCACCACCCCCCAGCACCGCGGCTCGCTGTGCGCGTAGGCGACGAAAGGTGCGGGGTCTTGGTAGTAGGCAGCGCCGGGGATCACCATCACCTGCTGGTGCAGCGCGATCACCTCCATCAGGTCGGCATGCGCGCCCTTGGTCAGCACCTCCGACTGCTGCGCGTAGTTGTCAATGCCGACGATGTCGAACTCATGCAGGCCGTGCAGGTTCACGGCGCTTGACCCATAGATGCAGACGTACCGCACGCCGGCCAGCTCGTGGTAGTCGGCCGCCACGCGCTTAAGGATGGCCACGGCCCCCAGCAGGTCGGCCTCGCTGTTCGCGAACAGGTTGGGTTCGTCCATCGGGGTCAGGTACGCCACGCGGCCCAGCAAGCCCCGGGCTCGCAGGTCTGCGAAGAAAACGCGCAGGTCAGCCTCGGCGCTCGGTGACAGCGCCTTGCGACTGTCCTTGCCGGTGGGCCTCATGAGTTGCGCACTGCAGTCCAGCACCAGGCGGTGCGGGTAGCCGCGCACTTCATCCTCCAGGGCGTCGAGGCCGTAGAACTGGGCGTGCCACAGCAGGCTGGTGTGATCGGCGGTGGCCGCCATCTGACCAGGCAGGCTCATGTAGTAGCAGTAGTGCAGGTCGCTGCGCAGTACCGACGGCAGGGCAATCGATGCCTCTCCCCAGCCGCCGCCACAGCCAGCAAGCAGCGTCGATGCGAGGAACGCGCGGCGCTTCATACGTGGTCCCCCGACGGGTCGAACGGGTCGAGCAGCGGTTCGGCCCAAGTGGCTACCGCTTTGCGCCAGCCGGTGCTCTGCCGGTTGTGGCGCTTCAGGCGGCTGGTGACGGTGAATTCGCGCGGCAGTTCGCCCAGCAGCAAGGTGAGCACCAGGGTGTTGCAGAGGAAGTCGAGCAGCAGCCCAGCGAACAACACCGGGTAGCCGAACACCTTTGCCGTTGGCGTCAACAGGTCTGCGTCTTTCGCACGTTTCAGCGTCATGACGGCCAAAAAAAAGACCCAGAGGGTCCACAGCAAGAGAACGCCCCACAGGGGCCAAAAGATGGGATGTGTCATAGCTGGGCCCTCAGTGCTGCGATTTGTGCGTCGAACTGTTTGAGCAGCCGATAGCCCTTGTTCTTGGCCTCCAGCTGCGCCTCGGTGTAGCCAGCTTCCTCGGCTTCCTTTTTCATGGCGCCCAGGATGAACTCGCGGTTGATGCGCGGCATGAGCTGATCTCGCTCAAGCCGTTCAATAATTAGCTGCACGAGCTCCTTGGTGGTGAGCTCGGTCTCGCCGTCTTGAGCCGCAGCCACGCGCCATTGTTCGTGCGGGTAGTAGGCGCGCGCGAACTCTTCACTTGCTGTAATGGCGTTTGTGACCTCGCCTGCTTCGTTCAGTAGTTCGATGCGCATGGCTCAGGTCTCCTCGATGAAGATGGCGACGAAGAGGGCTTTCCCACCTGCGGGAACAGCGGCCAAGGTGGCCGCATTGCTCGCGACAACACCCCCGCTGCCGGCAGCAAAGCCCGGCGTGCCGGAGCCGGCGCTACCTACGCCAGTGACGGCCACCACGCCAGCGGACGCCGCGAAGTTGCCCGCCAATTGGCCTGCAGCAGCGACATCCGTACGACCCCCAAGTGCGCCACCGCCCCCCGCGTTGCTGGAGTCGTCGCCAGCAATGCCGCCGCCGAAGAAGTCGATGCCGTAAGTGGCCAGCGCTGCGACGATGTCGGCAGGCGATGCCGTGACCGCCAAGCCCTTGATGTTGGGCCCGGCGGTGAGCGCGTTGTCGGCAGCGTTGCCGCCGGCGCCCGCGCCGCCGGTGTTGCCCGTGCCGGTGCCCGTGCGATCGCCGCCGCGGCCGCCAGGGGCGCCGCCACCCGTGGCGACTGCCGCTGTGCTGTTGGTGGTGGAGCTGTCACCCGCGCGTGTGCCCGTCTGAGCCGTGAGGCCCATGGCGTTGACGCCACCGCCACCAGTAGCAATGCGGGCCGTGCCCGCGGCGTTGGTAACGTTGCCACCGCGACCGCCCGGGAATCTCAACACGCGGGCCGTGCCGCCGGTGCCACCCGTGCCGCCGTCGCCGCCATTGGCAGATGCCACGCCCGATGCCGCTACACCTTTTTTGCCGCCCACCACAGACAGCGAGTAGCTGTTGGGGCCGGTCACCGTGGTGTTGGATGCGTCATTGCCGTTGGTCGAGACGCCGACGCCAACGGATGGCAGGCCTGCGCCAGGTGCGCCCAGAGTGGCGGTGAACGTATCGCCAGCAGCAACGTCCACCACGTCAAAGGCAATTTCGCCAGCGCCGGCGCCGGTGGCCAGCCGCTGCGTGGATGCGGTGCTGTTAATCGCCGCACCTGAGCCAGCAGCCGCAGCGGCCAGCAGCAGCATCTTCCCGCTGACGGGCGAGACTACCGCGCCCGACTGCGTGAGGATGCGCAGCTGGCGGACGATGCCGCCCGTCGAATTGATACCGTCCAGGTTGTTGAGTGTCGTCATCAGGTGAGTCCTCGCGTTGCGTCTTCGAAGTAGCGGTCCAGCTGGCGGAAACCGGCCTTGATCACCACGCTGCCGCGCGTCACCGTGCGGTCTTTGGTGGTGCTGAAATTGATGGTGTAGGAGCCCGAGGCGATGACCTCACGCACGCCGAAGTAGTCGCCCTTCGCCCAGATCACACCCACCATGCTCAGAATCAAGCCTGCCGCTCCGATGAGATAGCGGACGCCGGGCACGACCGTGGTGTTTCCCGTGATGACGGCAGACGGTGTCACCCCGGCGTCGAGGCTGGTCCAGTCAGCGCTGATGCCCGGCTCGGAGGCTGCGACGTCGGCCAGGTTGTTCAGCAGCAACCAGAATCGGCCGCCGTGCTTCACACATGCAGGTTTCGCCAGCGCACCGGTGAGGCTGCTCCAGAGCCCTTTGAAGTTGGCGGCGGCCAGGACGACGTCTTGAACGTCTGAAGCCACAACTGCAGCCGATTGCGCCTGGTCCGCGCTTTCTACTGCCGCCACAGCATTTGTGTAAGTTGCTGTGGCAATTTCTCCCTGTCGATTGAATGCCACGGGCAGCGACGTTGCCGCGTCATAGGCCTCCTGGTTGAAGTTGGTGCTGCCGAGTTGCGGGTACACCGAGGGCAGGATTACCGCGGGTGGAGAGACAGGTGTGGTCATACGTTCCCTTTGATCTGCAGGCTCACCGAAGCGGTGGGCCACGTGTCTGACCGGACGGTTCCGGTGATCTTTCCAACGGTGGCGAGGTGGCTGTACTTGGGCAGCTCGCTCACCTCCATGGCAACTGCTTTGCCCAGGATCTGATCGAGCAGCAGCTTCGCGGCAGGGGCCTGTATCGAGTCGATGACACAGGTCAGATTGATGTTTGTGGCCAGGCGGCCCTGGACATCGAGATAGGTGCCATCGCGCCGGGTGCTCTCTTCCTGGTACGAGTAGTCCTGCGTCGAAGACTCGACTCCGTACTGCACTCCGCTGGTGTTGGCAATCGGGGCCAGCAGCGTTTTCCAGGTGCCCACGCTGATGAAGCCGATGGCGGCCTCGACCGCGGGGTTGTTGCGCGTCACCGTGATGGTGATCTCCACGTTCGGGTGGATCGGCAAGTCCTTCAGCGTGAAGTAGGTGCCGCGCTGCAGGTCGCCGAACAGGTACTCCCACTCGCCGAAGGCCTGGGCCCACAGGTCGCGGTTCACGACGGGCGGGATCAGGTCCGTGCCGCCGGTGCCAGCCTTCACGCTGATGCTGATCTTGTCGCCCTCAATGCCGTAGATGGCCACGCCCGTGACGAATCCGGGATTGAGCACGAATGTCACATTGCCAGCGCGCCGGGCCTTGGTGAACAGGTACTTGTCGAAGGGCGCCATGCGGTTCGTGGGCGCACGCTCGTCCTTCAGCCACCAAGTCGCCGCATTGGCACTGCCTGGCTCATAACCGTTCTGAGGCGACGCATTGATGGCCTGCACGCACTCGTACCAGTAGCCATTCCATGTACGGCGAACACCTTGTGCGTACGTCGTGCCCGTCACCCACGCCTGTTCTGCTGGCGTTGTCGAGGTGTCCACATCGGGGATATTGGTCCCCGCGCCGAACATCGCGCTGGTGATGACCTTGGGGATCAGGATGTTCATGCTGGTACAGCCCTGTTGCGCAGCACGGTGCCGCCGTTGGATACGGTGTCGAACTGCCGACCGAGCTGCGGCAGCGGCTGCGTGTTCTTCTCGATGGCCTCAAGGCGCGCGGCCATGGCGGCGTTCTGCTCCGTCAGCCGATTGACCGCGACCACCAAGTCAGCATTGCTGCTGCCCATGCCTGGATTGGCGGCCGGGTTGTAGGCCTTGGGCACGATGGCCTCGCCCTCGTGGATCTGGGCCAGCATGTCGCGGGGAACGTAGTTCGTTCCAACGGCAAAGCGCGGGATGCCGGCAGCGTCCAGCGCGGCATTTACATCGCGCTCCGTGAACCCGTAGAGCAGGGCCAGATCACGCGCGGTGCCGCCCTGATCCTTGATGTCTGCGGCAAGTCCACTCAGATCGCCCGTGCCGCGGTACTTGTCGAAAGTGGGTTCCAAAGCATTCAGGCGCGCGATCTCTGCGGGGTCTCGTTCGTAGTCGTAAATCGTGCCTACGCCGCTGATAGTCGCTGTGGGTATGCCGTATCGAGGATTAGCCGCACCCCCCGAACCCGCGCCGCCCGCTGTGCCGCCGAACACAGCCCCACTGGAGGCGCGCCCACCCGAGGCTGGCTTCGTGTTCGCCACATCGGGGAACATCAAGGCCTGCAGCTCTTTGATGGCGTCCGCGACGCTCAGCGTGGCCTTGTAGGTGCCGTTCGCGATGTCGATCTGGTCGCGCCAGTAAGCCAGCGTGCGGTCGAGCTGGTCGGTTTGGCCTTCCAACTCCTTAACCGTGCGCTGCGAGTCGGTCAGCTGCTTGCCAGAGATCTCTTCCAGCCCGCGCAGCTGGCCGGCCAGCACCAGGCGCGCGCGGTCTGCCTCGAACTGGCTGTTGATGCCGACCCCGGCGCTGATACCCGTGCGCGCCGCGCCGATGGCTTCTGCGAGCTGGTCGGCGTCCGGCAGATAGCCGGAGCTCCGCGCGGTGGCCAGCGCCTGCGTGATGAATGCATTGCCCTGCTGCGCCTGCTGGGCGCGCGTGGAGTCCACCTCGCCGTAGAGCTCGCGCACGTTGTCGTGCAGCAGGTCGAAGATGCTGCCCACTGTGTCTGCCACTTCGCGGGCGACGTCAAGCTGGGATTCCAGCGCCTTGCGTTCGGCACCGATGGCGCGCTCCAGCGCGGAGTAACCCGCCTCGCGCAGATCCTCCTGCTGCTTCCTCAGCGTCTCGGTCGTGTCCTCGGCCGCGCTGGTCACGCCGGCGAAGGCACCAGACAGTGCCAGCAGCGTGGCGTAGGTCTTGCGGCCTTCCTCGCTCATGTCCTTGGACGCGGACTCGACCAGGGCCCGGTACTTGGCGCGGGCGTCCTTGTCGTTGATGTCGGGAAGCTTCAGGCCCAATCCCTTGAACTGCTCTTCCAGCTGGCGCTGCACGTTCGCGCGCTGCTCTTCCGGGCTGAAAAAGTTGCTGTAGTACGTGTTCAGGTTGCCCAGCAGCTTGTCGAATCCGCCAGACACTTCCGCGATGCCGGCCGCCGCGTCGAAGCTCAACTTCGCCAACTCGTCCATGCCCATGGCGTCCAGGGCCGTCTTGAACTGGTTCACGCCGACGATCTGGGCGTTGATGGACTCCAGCAGAGCGTTCGCGGCTTCTTCGCTCAGACCCTCGGCGTCCACATCCTTGATCATCTTCTTGATCGACTCTGGGATGTCCGTGACGGTCTGCAGCGCTTGGATCGTGGACTGCTTCAGGTCGAGCGTGAAGTCCGCCAGCGCTTGCTTGAAGTCCGGGCTGTTGGTGCTGAACTTCTCGTACAGCGTCTGGGCGTAGTTGTCGCCCTTGCCCGATTCGCCGAAGGTGCTGCCGTCTGCGAAGATGCCGCCGGCAAACACGCCGCCGCGGCCCTTGCCAGAGGTCTCCAGGCCCGCGGAGTAGCCCGACAAGCGAGCCTTGGAGCCCAGAGCCTCCAGGAAGGAGTTGATGCCCTTGGCGGTGCCCGACACGGCATCCCGGATCGCAGCCTCTTGGGCCACGGGGTCGCCTTCAAGGCGGTAGGCCTGGCCGTTGGTCAGCGCGATGTTCTGGCCGTTTGTGAAGTCGCGGTCGTACTGCTGGCCGACCATCGTGTAGGTCTGGCCGCGGCGCTGGTTCGTCACGCTGCCGTCGAAGGCCACGCCGAACTGCCCGCCGGTGCGGGTTTCGCCCTTGGTGGCCTTGGCGATGGCCATCAGCGCGCCAATGCCCAGCGCAATCGGTCCCAGCGCGCCCGCGATCGTGCCGATGCCGCTCATGATGGAGCCAGCACCGATCATCTGCCCACCAGCCGCAAGCGTGCCCGTCAGGCCGTTGGCAAACAGACTCTGAAAGCCGTAGTTGGCGCCAATACCGAACGCGCTGGTGCCAGCTGATATCGCCGAGCCGACGTTGCCCAGCATGCCGAGACCCGATCCGCCGCCCGCGGCGGCAGCTACTCCACTCGCAGCAGCGCCACCACCGCCACCGAACAAACCCATCACGTTACCGACAATGTTCACCACGAACTTCTGCGCAAACAGCTTGTACAGCTGGTCAGCAACCGTCGTTTTGAAGGTGGTGATCAGGGAGCGAGTGAATGACTTCCAGCCATCTTTGCCGTTATTCAGCATGTCGGCAAAGCCGCGGCGGAAGATGTCTTCGTAGGTCGAGACGGACTGCTTCCACTCATCCAAGAACGCGCGGCTGGATGCGTTGGCCGTGGCAATGGCGGCGGCCGCTCGGGCCTTGGCGCGCTCTTCCTCGCGCTGCTGCTCGTTGAATCCAGCATTGGCGTCAATGGCCGCAATCTGCTTCTTCAGGTCGAGCTCGATGCGGTACTGCTCCAGGGCGGTGTTGCGGGCGGTCTCCCCCAGGCCCATCAGCGACAGCTCGTACTGCAGGGCCTTGTTCGCTTCATCGATGCCGTTGGCGTAGCCATTCACCGCGGCGCGGCCGGACTCCCGGGCCTTGCTCTCTGCAACGTATGCCTGCGCCAGCTCTTCCTCTGCCGCGACCAGTTCCCGGTATGCGGCCACGTTGAGCTTGACCAGGTTCTTTTCGCGCTCCTGCGCGTCGAGTTTGTCCAGCAGCGCCAGCGCATCCGCCTTGTGGGCTGCCGTGATGGTCTTGGCCCCGGCGGCCAGTTCCGCCAAAAGTTTGATGCGCAGTTTGTCGGCCTCGTTGAGCCGCCCAGAGAAAAGCAACTCCTGCTCGTTCGCCTTGATCTTCTCGTTGATTGAAGCCACGAGAGAGGCATAGGCGCTCTGCTCCTTGTTGACCGCTGCGGCTGCGCCCTTGTCCTTGAACTGGTCTCGAATCGCAGCCTCACCGCGCGCAATAGCACTATCCGAAAGCAGATCGGAGCCGGGGTTTGTAGCGCGCAAATCCTTCAGCTGGCGCCGGTAGTCCTCCAGCGCCTTGTTCATCTGCTGCTGCTTCGTCAGGCCCTTGTCCTGGGTCTTTTGCAGTGCCTCGGATGCGGCAATGGCGTCCTTTTCGGCCTGTGCACGCTGGGATTGCGCCTCGGCGCCGCGCTTCATCACACGCTCCTGCTCGCTCAGCAGGTTGATCTCGTTGCGCAGCGCCTCGATACCCTTCTCGCGCGACGCACGCATTGCCGGGTTGTCCACGGCCAGAGGGGTGTCGAGCTTCTGCTGAAGGTTCGCGCGAGCGGTCTCCAGCTGGGTGGCCAGGGTGTCAGGGCGGCCCACGTTGAGCATCTTGTCCCAGGCCCATTTGGCGGCGTCGCCGACGCCTTTCCAAGCGCGCTCGACGTAGCCCAGGCGACCCTCCAGCGTGGCGGCCACGTTCGCCATGGCTTGGTCGTACGTCTTTTGCGCGAGCGCTGCGGCTTCCAGGGTGCGGCCCTGCTCCTGCAGCGCGCGGATTTGTTCGAAGATCGCCGCCGTCAGGTAGTTGTACGTCTCGTTGAGCTTCTTCGAAGCCTCGACGGGCGCCTTGCCCAGCTCTGCGAATTCCTTGGCCGTGTCCTTGACCGCAATACCCACGCGATCCAGTCGCACGGCGGTCTCTGCGAATTTCTCCAGGTTTTCAGACGCGACTTTGCCGGTCCCCGCGAGCTGGGCCAGGGCGTCAGCTGCGGCCCCTTGCGTGCCCACCGATGCGCTTACGCGCGCTGCCATCAGTTGCAGCTGCGTGGCGGTCGTGCCGGCGGCGTTGCCCGTGAGCGCCAATGAGCGAGCGTATGCATCGGCCTCAGCGCTCCCCTGCTTGTAGGCGACCGCCAGCGCGACTGCAGCCGCGGCAGCAACCGTCAGCGGGCTGATCAAGCCGACGACATACCCGCCCAGCGCGCGCGCAGCGTTGCCGGCGCCGCCGAACATGTCCTTCAACTGCCCGCCCTGCTGCAGAAAGACCGTGAGCGGCGCCTGGCCGCCCTGAAGGCTGGTCACGATGTCCGTGAACTGGGCGGGTACGCCGCGCAGCGCTGCCGCGGTCTGGGCGGCTGAAACCCCCATCTTGTCGAGCGACCCGGTGGCCACACGCTGAGCTTGCTGCGCCTGCACCTCCACCTCGCGCAGGCGCTGCAGCATGGGCTCGAACTTCTTTGGGTCGAGGCCCTTGTCGCTGATGTTGAACTCCAGGCGCTGGGACGCGGTCTTGCCCAGCAACTCCAGCTCGTTCGTGGCCTTCTTGATGGCCGCCGACATGCGGCTCTCGGCGCGGGTGAACTTCTCCGCGCTCGCGCCGGCGCCGTCACCGATCTTGTCAACCGCCTGGCCGGCCTTGCCTGCAGACGTCGCGACCTCATTGGCCATCTGCTGGGCTTTGTCGCCAACCCGGTTGAAGGCGCTTTCCGCCTGTTCCGAGTTGACGACTACCTCGCCCTGAATTCGCAGGTCAGATGTCATGGGTGCCCAAATGGAAAAGGCCCGCCGATGGCGAGCCCAAGAAGAGGAAAACCGCCCGGAGGCGGCTATGTTTCGGAGCGGTTCTCGCTCATTTGCTCGAGCGCAGCGCGCTCCAGGATCTGCACGTCCTCGAATAGCTCTTGCCATTCGTCCGACGTTGCGGTCATGCGATCAAGGAGCGGATAAAGCGCCTCGTACCGCAGCCCAGTTGGCCCGCCCATCGCCACGTTCCACTGGGTTTGCACTTGGCAGAACAACTCGAAGGCCTGCCAGTTTTCCGGCCAGACCTCGACGGGCGCCTCTCCGTTGCGCGCCGCGAGCGCCGCAAGAAATGGATTGGCCGAGACATCCTCGCTCTTGGTGTAGAGCGCCGTCCCGGCCGTCTTCAGTTTCCCAGGCGCCCTTCAGTGATCGCGGCGCGGTAGGTCTCCATGATCGCTGCCGCGGCTGCGGGAAATTCGTCAGACAACTGCTGCACGTTTGCGTGGGTTAGCTCTTCGTCCAGGTTCCAGCCGTCGATAACGTCCATGATGTAAGCCGCGTTCTGGCCGGCAGTGCGCTCCATCAGCTCGGCCATGCTGAACTTTTCGCCTTCGGGCTTGTTCGTGGCGCCGGCGGCTTCGACCACCTTGTCAATGAATGCACCGAATTCGGACCGCGTGCGGTACTTGTAGCTGCACTCGATGGAGCCCTCGCCGCCTTCCAGCAGCTGAAACTTGACGATGCGCTTGAAGTTCTTGGGGCGCTTGCCCAGGGTGATTTTGGAGGCCATGAAAGTCTTTCTTCGCAGGGTTGAAAACGCCCGTGCGCACCCCGGCCGTCCCTGCGAAGGAACGAACCGGGATGCGTCGGTGCCGGGGTGGCTTTCGCCGGGGTTTAGTAGCTGAGCGAGCGGCCGATAACCGTCATCGCGGCGTCAACGGTGTTGACCTGGTTGCTGTTGAGCTTGGGCATTTCGGACACGTTGAGGTAGCCGTAGCCGTAGGTCACAGCGCCGCCCGAGATGACCTGCTTGAAGGCCACCTTGGTCAGGTTGCGCGAGATCGCCAGCATCGTGATGTAGCCGGCCTGGGCGGCATCGTGGGCGAGCGACAGGGTCACGCTGGTGGCGTTGAAGCCCGTGGGGATCTTCAAGCTGTTGCGGCGGGCCAGCAGCTGTACGTCGGTGAAACGCGCATCACCACCAGAGCCGCTGATCGTCAGCACCTGAGGGATAGCCGTCCAACCGCTGATCTTCTGCGCGGTGCCGGTGCCGGTGCCGGCAGGGTAGAAGCCGGTGTTGGTCGTGTCCACGCCAGTCAGGCTGAAGGTGTCAGCCGTCAGAACGGTGATCTTCACCACGGTGTCGGTCACGTCTTCCCAGCCGGAGGTGATGAGAATCTCGTCGCCGGTCGTGTAGCCGTGGGCTACGCTGGTGGCCACCGCCGGATTGGCGTTGGTCAGCGCTGTGATGTTCTTGGCGGCCGCGAAGGTCTGGGAGAACTGCTGCGAGCTGCCCTCAGGGAAATACAAAGCCATGGTGTGGCCCTTTCATTGAATAGCCCGCAACGGGCATAAAAAAACCCGCTGCGATTTCTCGAAGCGGGGTGCTGTGAAGCCCTTGCGGGCACAAAAAAGCCCGCACGCGGCGGGCTCAGTTGTTTGGTGGTGGGCTACCTATTCGCCCAGATCGAAAAGCGCTGCAGCGCGCCGTAGAGGGTGGTGTCCTCTTCGTAGGTCGAGATCGGCTCGCCCATCGGCGACGCGGTGAACAGGCTTGAGGCGCACATGGCGTCTTCCGCGGCCCGGATCAGCGCCAGGGCCTCCACGCGGGTGGCGCTGTAGACCGACACCTGCAAATAGGTGTTGCGCTGGCTGCCGGGCGTTTTGTCTAAGAACCGCAGCGACTCGCCGCCCAAGCCCTGCCAGGTCATGAACGGCCGGGTCGGGGCCGCCGGTGCCACGTCGGGGTACACGCGCGGGCACACGGTCTTGAGCAGCGTGACCAGGTCGGACTCCATCGTCATTTCGTGGCCTCTTCGATGTAGCGCGCCTTGATCGCGGCGCGGACCTGTGCCCGCGTCTCCACGACTGCTTTGCTGATGAATGGATGAGCCACGGTGCGGCTGGTGCCGTTGTGCACGATGAAGCCGTACGGCGCCTCGTTCTTGTTGAAGCTGATGTGGTACGTGCTCACGTCCTTGAAACTGTTGTCCTTGCTGTAGACCTGGTAGATGCTGTCCCGCAGCGTGCCCGGTGCGTAGGGCCCGTACTTCTTGCCGCGGATGTAGAAAAAGTGGCTGTCGGCCGACACGGGAGCCTCGATGCGCGCCCGCTCGTAGATGATCTGGGCGCCGGCCTGGGCCGCCGGCCGGGTAGCTGCGTGCAGCTTGTCCACCTCCGCGCGCAGCCCCTGCTTGAACTGCGCTACGTTCATGCGGACGCCCATGCCCATGTCAGTTCACCACTTCACACGCCAGGTCCAGAAACTCGCGCCCCGACACATCAGGCATCACCGCCTTGATCTCGTAGGCCTGCAGGTTGTGCACCATGCGCATGCCCGCGGTGACGCCGGCCCGGTAGCGGATGCGGATTGAGGCAGCCACCACCGACACCGGTGCGCCGGCCTTGATCGACTCCAGGCCCGACCGCATCCGGATGTCGCCCCAGACGGTGGCAACGTCCACCCAGCCGGGGATGGGCTGGCCGAGCTCGTCTTCGGCGGTGACAGGCTGCTGGATCACGCAGCGGCGGTTGAGGCGGCCGGCTTGCATCAGGCGCCCCCAGCGAAGTTGATGTACGGCGTGATCAGGAACTCTGACCCCATCGGCATCGGCGTGGCCGTCACGCCCGTGATCACGTCCTCGCGGTTGGCGTACAGGTGCCCGACGATCAGCAGCACCGCGGCATTGATCGCCTCATTCACATGGATGCCGGTGGTGTCCTCTCCGGGGATCGTCTCGCCCGTTTCATACACCTTGCGGAAGATACGGCCCTCCACATTCGAATAGGCGGCGGCAAGCCACGCTGTGATCAGCGTGTCTTCGTCGGCGCCATCCACCCGAAGGTGGAGCTTCGCGGATGGAAGATCGATCTTCGCCATGGTTACTCGGCAGCCTCGCCGATGGACAGCGCGTATGCCACGGCGTCAGGATGGGCGTCCAGCTCGCTGGAGGCTTCAGCTTCGGCGGTAGTCACATCGACCACGTCATTGACCTTGCCGTACGCGCCATCGACCAGCACGCGGGCCTTGATCGCATCGGCGGACGTGATGGCGGTGACTGTTGCGGCCCCGGCCGAAGCCAGGGCCTGGGGATCGATGACGGGCGTGTCGCCAGCGACAGGCGCGACGACACCGTCAGCAAGCTCTCCGGCCACCAGGTCGTCAGTCTTTGGCGAATCGGCCGCGGCGGCGCCCACGGCTTGTTGCTTTGCGGGTTGGTTCTTTGCCATGTCTGGTTCTCCAGGTGCGGCCCCGGCCGAAGCCAGGGCCTGGGTTCATCAGGTGGCCGAATTGGCGTAGTGCTTGATCGCCCCGCCGTTGTCCACCATGTTCGCGCCGGAGCGGCAGAAGGCCACGAAGCCCACCTGGCCCTTGAGCGTGAAAGCAGAGTCGGTCATGCGGAACAGCGTCACGTCCATCACGTCGCGCACCAGGTACTTGCTGAAGTCGCCGAACAGAATGGATTTCGCATTCGCAGCCATGACTGGCACGTACTGGTTGATGACGATCTCGCGGCCCAGCAGGCGGTCAGGCGCACCGCCGGGATTGCCCGTCTCATAGCCAGGCACGAAGATCGGACGGTTCTGGCTGTCCTTGATCTTGCGCAGCACCTTCAGGGAGCTGTCGTTCATCATGTAGCGGCAGTTCGCGCGGTAGGCAGGGTCCACCGAGTGCTCCAGGTCGATCAGATCGTCATAGATCACCGACAGGGTTTGACCAGTGGTGCCAGTCTTGCCAACCGTCGAGGCCGTGACCACGCCGCGGGGCTGGCTGGTGCCGGTGCCCAGAACGTGGTGGCGGTCTTGGATGCGGCCCAGACGCAGGCGCAGCAGGTTCTGGATGTAGGCCTCGATGTCGAACATCGAATCCTGCAGCAGCTCGAAGGGCAGCGCGATGGACTTCGAGCTGTACTTGTAGACGTCCAGCGATGCTTGGCCGAAGGTGGTTTCCAGAACCGCGGCCGTGGTGTTCTGCGCGAGCAGTTCGCCTTCTTCCGCCGTGGCGTCGGTGGTGGGGAACAGCATTTGCGCACCGGTGGAGGTGCGGATGTTGCTGGCCACGCTGCGCACGCTGCCGGTCGCCTTCAGGGCTTCGATCAGCTGGCGGCTGAACTCGGTGGCCACGGTGTAGCCGCCTTCAGAGCCGGTGGTGGTGGACATCGCGGCCTGAATGTCGGGGTTTTGGCGGGCGGCCATGGCCTGGCGCTGCTCGGCGGTCAGCGCGGACAAGCCACCCTTGAGCATCGCGCGCAGGGCAGCGGCTTCGTCGGACTTGCCGCCGCCTTCTTTCGTGGCGGCGTTCAGGGCCGCTTCATGCGCCTGCTGCTCACCGGCCATTTGGTTCACGCGGGTTTCGCGGGACACCTCGCCGTCAATGGCCTCGATCTCGGCCAGGATGGCGTCCAGGGCCGAAGCATCGGCCGATGGCATGCGCTGGTCGGCAGGCGTCTTGGCGTTGAGTGCGGCCGCTTCCTTGGCCTTGGCGTCACGTTGGGCGCGCAGTTGTGCAAGTTTGCTCATGATGAGCCTTTCATTTGTGTGACCGCTCGCGCAGGTCGTAGGGACGAAAAAAAACCGCCCGAGGGCGGCTGTTCTCAGTTGCGCGAGGCGCGTTACTGATGGGCTACGCGGGCCAGGACGCTGATGCGTTGCTGCTGGCGAGCGCGATGGTCGGCGGAGGCGAAGGCCTCGGCAGGCTCCTGCACCGGTGCAGGCTCGGTTTTGGGTTCTGGCTCAGGAGAGGGCGCTTTGGTCGCCTTTGGGGCGTTGGTGTAGGCGGACAAGTCCCAGGCGCTGGCCTTGGCATCGTTCTCGGCGATGGCGTCGGCGAACCCGGCTTCCAGCGCCTCCTGAGCGGTGAACCAGGTCTCTGCAGCCATCCAAGTGCTGATTTCTGCCACTTCTTTGCCGGTTTTCTCGGCGTAGGTGTCAGCCAGGGTGCCGTCAATCTTGTCGAGCAGGTCGGCCTCCTTGCGTAGGTCTTCGGAGTTGCCCCACATGCCGGTCCAGGCCTTGTGAATCATGAACATGGCGCCCTTGGCCATCACAACTTCATCGCCCGCCATGGCAATGAACGTCGCCGCACTGGCGGCCAAGCCATCGATGTGAACGACCACCTTGCCCTTGTGGGCGCGAAGGGCCTGCTCCATGGCCCGGGCTGCGAACACGGACCCACCGGGGCTGTTGATGTGCAGGTTGATGGTGGCGTCCTTGTCCACGGCATACACCGCCTTCACGAATGACTCGGGGGCTACGCCCCCCCACCACTCCGCCTCTTCCTCACTAGAGACAATGTGGTCGTAGAGGAAAATCTCGACATCGGCCGATTCAGCCTTTGCCACCACCTCGAACTTGCGCGCGCTGGCCTTGCGGTTGTCCGCGTACAGCTTATTCAGTCGGTTTTTCATTGGCGTCCTTCCCATCGGGCTTGCCGGGGTTCATCTGCAAATCAGGATTGGGAGGCATGTTCTCCAAGCGGCGCACTTCATCAGGCACCATGAATGGCATCTCACCGGCGCGGCCCAGGGCGATGCGGTAGGCCTCATAGCGGCCCTTCAGGTCGCCCCGCTCCAGCGCGGCGGTAATGTGCTCCACGAAGAAGCGTTCACGCACGGGCCAGAGCTTGCGGTTCAGCTCCTGCTGCATGGGCGTGAGGTGCCGCTGTAGGGTGTAGCGCACGAATCCGATGCCCTGCGACTCGATACCGCTGCCCCAGCTCGTCGTCTTGTCGGTGTGGCCCACCATATGAGGTGGAACGCCGAAGATGCGGCAGATTTCCTCGACCGTGAATAGACGAGTCGCCAGGATTTCGGCGTCCTTGCTGTCCACGGACAACTTGGCCGGCTCCAGCCCGCCGGACAGGATCAGCGGACCCTTGCCGCCGTTCTGCGCGCGGGCCAACAGAGATGCCTTCAGCTCCTGCAACTGTTTCAAGTCCAGCTTTGCCGCGGTCTTCAATGCATAGTCGAAGTTCGCGCCGCCATTGAAGAACTGACCGCTGAACTCCTGCGCCGAAATCGCGGTGCCGATGGACTCGCGCGCCGCGTAGGTGATTGGGCTCGGGCTGGTCAACCCATCAAACCCCAAGCTGGGCAGGTGGATCATGTCCGCGCTGTCCAGCGTGTAGGGCGCGTCCCCATTGGGCGTGACGCGGTAGAGCACTCGGCCATTGCTCTTGAACGGCTGTACCGTCAGCGGGTGCAGCGGCTCCCATCCGTAGACCTGGTTACTGCGGTTGCTGCGCAGCAGGCGGCCGAAGCCGTCACCGTAGAACAGTTTGGCGGTGATCAGATACTCGATGGCGGCCGCCGATGTCCAGCCCTCGCTGGCCTGTTCGTTGAACAACCACCAGTAGGGGTGATCGGCCTTGTCACGGCCTTCGTCGGTACGCTGAAACACTCCCAGGGGCAGCGTGGCAATTGCGCCGGCGAGCAGCGAGACGCAGCCATACACCGCAGACACGCGCATCGATGTGTCGGCCGTCACGTTGGCGCCGGAGGATGAGCGTGACGCGGCGCCAAGCAGGCTCGACAGCTCGGCCAGAGTCAGGCTACCGGTGCTGTTCTCGCCCAGCGCGACGATGCCGGCGCGGGCGCCCGCGCCATCGCGGCTGGCGATCCAGTCCCCAAGGACTCGGCTGCCTTGCGGCTTGGCGGTCAAATCCAAGAGTTGGGTCATGAATAGAGGTCGAGTGAGTGAATTTCCGGCGAAGACTCGGCCGCCGGATTCAGAGACATGAGGGTGACGGCGTTGAAAAGCGCCATCAGCGGGTCGATCTTGGCGGACCCTGCCGCCTGTTTCGTGATGATCACAGCGTTGCCTCGCGGCTCCACCTTCGCATTGCCGACGCACCAGGCCATGAGGGGCTGGCCGCCGTGCACCATGACGCCTTCGGCCAGCTTGCGCTCTGCCGTCTTGATGGCGCCGGTCATCTTCCAGCCCTGGCTGATGCCGATGATCTTGTCCTCGGGCAGATCCGCCTCGGTGAGCGCGTCCAGGATGCCGCCCAGGCCGGCCGGGTCGCATCCGATCTTGTCCAGCAGGCCCCGCGCCTCGATCAGCGCGCAGATACCGGCCACGTCCGCCACGTCATCACCTATGTGCTTCACCAGGGTCAGGTGGCCATCCTTGGCGAAGTCGTGCAGCCGGGCCGCAATGTCCTTGCGGCGCTCCAGCACTGAGGGGTGGGCCCATGCGTGCGTCCACACCAGCCACTCGCGGGTGTCTTTGTCCCGGCCGACCACAGCCAGGCCGAGCAAGTCGTCCAGGCCTCCGCCGTCGACCCCCACGTCCACCACCTCGGAGCGGTCGAGCAGCTGGTCGAGCGTCAGCCCGGGCGCCTTGGCCTGGGCCTCCCAGAAGTCGGCGCCGGCCCAGCGGTCGGAACGCAGGTTAAGGCCGATTTCGACGTTCAGGTGCTTGGCCAGGAACTCCTTGAACTCCTGCTCCCCGCCCTCTTTCGCCTGGCTGTGCAGCTGCGTGATGCGCTCGATGTCCACCGATGCGCCCCAATTGGGATTGGTCACGTAGGCGTTTTCCAGGTTCTCATAGGCCTTGCTCTGCAGCATGGCATCCGGGAACTCGTAAATCAGCGGCAGGAACTTGCGGTCCTTGACCTTACCGTCGCGCACCTTGCGCGCATAGTCCAGCTTGGCCTTGAACACCCCGGCCGGCGGCTCGGCCGACTGCGTGGTGGCGTAGATCACGAAGCCCTCGGGCCTCGATGCCAGGCCGCCCGTGGCCTCCAGCAGCATGTTCGAGGCCTTGGCCTGCTTGCCAAACTCGTGGAGCTCGTCCACGAAAACGAAGCTGGCCTTTTTGCCGCTCACCGTGTCGCTGTCCGCGGCGACCACCTTCAGCGTGGCGCCGGTCTCGTTGTGCGTGATCAGCCGGAAGTAGTCCTGCACCTTCAGCAGGGCCGACAGCTCAGCGTCCGCCTTGATGAAGTCGCGGATCGGCTTGTAGCTGTTGTCCGCGATTTCCTTGGTGGGCGACAGAATCAGCAGCTCGGCCGACTGGCGCCAGTTCATCAGAAGGGCCGTGAGCATGATCGCCGCGGCGACCGTGCTCTTGGCGTTCTTCTTGCTGACCATCAGCAGAAACTCGTTGATGTGGCGCCGACCAGACTCCGGGTCTTCCGCGCCGAACACCGCCAGCACGAAGTCGCGCAGCCAGGGCAGCGACACGTCACCGAGCAGCGGCTGGCCGACCACATCGACCATCTCGAACTTGCTGCACATTTCCCAGGCGTCCTGGGCGACCGATGGGAACAGCGGGGGGCACACGATCAGCGACTCGCGCGCAACGATCCGCCGCTCCCAATCGGGGCAGGCGGTGCTCCAGTCCTTCATTTGTTGTTCGCCACCAGGCGCGGACCTTGCCGCACGCCGAACTTGCCGCCGGCCGCAGCTTTCGCCCGGTCGGCCGCGTCATCCTTCTTGCCGCCCTCGCCCTTTTTGGCGTGGGTGTACTGCACCGCGGCGATGGCGGCCCGGACCTGAAGCGATGTCGCCTCGGTCTGGCCCAAGGCCACCTTCTGCAGCAGCGTGAGCATATCGGTCGTCTCTTGCGGCACAGTCACGGCCTTCTGGCGCTTCAATGCACCGCCGTGCGCCTGGGCTTCCAGGCCCTCGACCACCGCTTTCGGCTTGCGGCCAGCGCCCGACCGAGCGCCGCCGCTCCGTCCTTTGACTCCGGCCATTTGATTACCTCTTTTGAAATCGGGGGGATTTTTCGCGCGTGAGGAACTGGTCGGTGTCCAAGGATTCGACCCCGCAGACTTTCGATGCCCCCTACCCTCAGCCAATCAGCAGCATCTGGCCGAGTGGCCTGTCCGATTTCTTGCTATTGCACGCCCTGCATGCGCATTGGGTGTTCAGATACGAATGAGCACCGCCCTTTGAAAGCGGGACGATGTGGTCCAACTCTGGAGCGTCATCGTCGTAGCTGCCCCGCTTGGCCTTGGGCGTCTTGCGGTTGCACAGCTGGCAGCGCCACTTGTCACGGTCAAAGACCTTGATCGGGTTCACTGCCTCCACTGACTGGGTGCGCTCCTTCATCTTGCGGGCCAGCCTATGAGTCCGCTTCTGCTGGCGCGCCCTGTCATCCTTGCAGTCACCACACAGCCGCATGGCACCAGCCCCGTACACAGGGCAGAAGCACACGCCGCACCCATCGCATGCGCAGACAGCTCCTGCACGCCTGTGCTCAGCCATCGCTTGCTCCAAGGCCCATGCCGTCTGGTGCGCCAGGCTGCATGCTTTGCCGCAAAACCTCCCTGCGGCCCTGTTCACGTAGGCCTTGCCGCAGTGCTTGCGGTAGCCAGTGAACACCTTGCTTCGAGCAAGCACCACCCTTGGAGCCCTGGCATAGCCATCGACTCGTTCCCTGTGCGCTACCACCCAGGCAGCGTGCTTGCAGCGCCGGCTGCAATACTGGGCAACCGGCATGATCTTGTGATACGTGGCCCCACAGTGCGCGCATACCCTTGATGGGGCATCCGGCGTGCCGTTCCTTTGGAGGCGGCGGTAGTGGGTTGCGCACAGGCCCTTTGCCTTGTGCTGTTGGTTGCAGCCGTCGGCTTTGCAGCCCAGGCGCATATACTCTGCGTCAGCCATGATGACCTCTTGTACAGGTTGTTTGGTTAGAGCCCGCATCGGATTGCCGTCCGTTGTGGGCTCGCCTATTTTAGGCGTCACCAGGGCTTAGAGCCACCTCTTTCTTTCGCTTCCATCCTCGTCTTCTCAGCATGGCACCCTTGCTTTACCCCATGCTCATCCATCCAGGCGCATAGCAACTGCAGGTTGCTCAGGTCATCAGTTCCACCCTGCTCCAATGGCTTGATGTGATCGACCTCATGGTCAGCCCTGATCAGGCCGCAGCATGCGCATTTGCCATGGTCGCGTACTTGCACCTGGCGGCGTATAGCCATCCACCCGCTACCCCTGGTGCGCGGTGTACTACCCGCCTTGGCCTGCAGCGTGGGCAGGCGGTTGGTGGCGATGGATGCGAGCCTGTTGGGCAAGCGGTTGAGTGCCATGGTCAGCAGCGAGTGCCGCCGCCGTTGATGTCGCTCGACCCGCCACCAATGATGTAGCCGTCGCCCTCGATGCCAAGGCCGTAGCCTTCAATGCGTGCGTTGCTCATGGTCAGGCCTCGCCTTCCGCCTTCATTGGCATGACCTCTGCGAGCAGTTCCTTCATCAGGTCGATGTCACCACCCACTACTTCCAACTTGCTCGGCTGCCCTTGCTCACCGAGCAAACCGCCAAACATGCGGGAGAAGACGTTGTTCTCGCGCACCACGATCACCTTGCGCCCCTTGGAATCGCGCCACTCTTCCATCCCGTTCCAGGCGGACTGGAAGGCCAGCCCGATCTTCCCGATTTGGATCATGGTTGTTGGTGCGTACACCAGGGTGAATGGCTTGGTCGGGGACATGTCGTGTTCCTTGTGTTCTCGTCACCATCGGGCTACAGGGCTTGATCTGGCCCTGCTGGCTGCTGCCTACGCTTCCCAGCCCCGAGCTTCCGGAGGATTCCCTGCTGCCCCGAGTAAGCCCAGCGCTGGTTGCCAGTGGTCGGGAGGGTGCGATAGGTTGCTCAGCGCAGGACGATCCAGTGCGGTTATGACTGTGTCTGGCGGGCCTGGCTGAGCGAACGGGGTTGCGCCAAGTGGCTGGCGCGGAATGGGTTTCGGTACGTTCTGGCTTTATGGCGTTTTATGCCGAGCCAATGCAAAAAGCCGCTGGGCGAACCATGCGGCTTGTGTCTCACAGGAATAGTGCAGAGGCACCTATCCCGTCCGAGGGGAACTATAGATAAATCGAGCACCCGTCACAAGCACTACCGGTACTGCACTACATCACGCCAGCATTGAGCAGGCGCCGCGTGATCTGGTTCTTGGCTTCCATCAGGATGACGGTGCGCTCCATGGGGTCCTTGGGCAGCCGCGGGCTCAGCCAGACGTTGTGCCCGGTGCAGCAGTTGCGCGCATGGATGTGGATGGCGCTGCGGTGGGGGTCCTTCATCTCGCTCACCTGGAAGTCGATGGCCTTCATGGTCTTGTCGCGGATCTCGTCCTCCATCACCTGGTCGGTCGTGTCCCAGCCCTTGGCGCTCTTGGCATTGCGGAACATGGGGTCAGCGCCGCACGTGGGGACGGGCGAGTAGCTGCGGGCCCAGCTATGCCACTCCGACAGCAGTGAGTCCAGGATCTCGTTTTGGTCGTTGCGCATGGTTTCCCCTTCCTTCGATTGCGAGCTCTGTAGTTGTGAAGCGGTGCAGGTTGGCGCACTGGTAGCGCCGGTACGTGGTGCCGTCAGTCCTCTGTCGGGTGTTCAGGACCTCGGTGTAGGTCTTGCAGGTGGGGCACCTCACATCTGCCCCAGTGCGGCGAATGGGCTGCTGTAGTCGCGCCATGTGCGGCCGGCCATTGCGTCCGCCGCCGCGGTCTGGCCGCACCCGTAGACCTTGGCCGCCTGGCGTGTCGTCAGTCCAGATGCGCGCATCTCCTGCACTTTCTCCAAAGTCAGAACGGTTTCGCGCGCCCGGCGGGCGATGGCCAGCTTCTGCTTGCGGGCGATGCTGCTGCCATAGCGTGTCGTCTTGGCGGTGCGGGTCTGCAGCTGCTGCCGCGTCAACGCGACCGCGTGGTCGGGTGCCACGCAGCGCGGGTTGTCGCACTTCGCGCACGCCAGGCAGCCGTCTTTCATCTTGCCGGCCTGCTCCAGGATCCAGCGGCGCACCGGCACCAGCCGCCGGGTAATGCTGATGCGCATCAGCGGGGCCTTGCCATCCAGGGCGCCGCGCCACTCCCAGCAGTCGCCCACTTCATCGCAATTGGCCTTGATGGCTTCGAGGGTTGGTATCACGCTTTCTCCATCAGTCGTTGAATGGTCACGTTCAGGGCGTCGATCTCTTCCATCTTGTGGATTGCCCAGGCGCGGCGCTGGCCGTGCAGGCCCATAAGCGCGCCACGGTGGCAGCTCTCGCACAGGGCGATGCACGTGTACTGCCGGTGCTGCTTGTAGTGGTGGGCCTCGCTGGGGCCGGGCTGGTCGCAGACGCTGCAGGGCAGCTCCTTGACGCGGCCCAGGTGCTCACGCTCGCGGGTGTTGAGCTTGTTCAGCATCCCGTCACCTCCACCATCACGTAGCCGCCGGTCTGGCCGCCGCGGGAAATGCTCAGGCTCCAATGCTGGTCATCCACCTTGAGCACGTCAGCCAGGCCATCCAGCCCAGCCTTCATGCGAGCAAGTGCGTTGTCCAGGTCGTACGCGCGCTTGGTGGGCGGGTAAAACGTTAGCGACAGGTGGGGCTTGCAGGGCGGCAGCGCCGCGGCGCCTTGGGCCCTGGCATGCCACGCGCAGGTTTCGCGATACGCCTTCTTGGCCTTCGCCAGCTTTGCCCAGTGCAGGCGGGCGTTCGGCGACAGCTCCTTGGGCGGCCATGGGAGTTGAATGATCATGCGGCCACCTTCTTCCAACCCTTGTAGACCGGCTCGACGCCAGACTGAGCAGCCATGGCGATCAGGAATTCCAGCCAGTCGCTGAAAACCTTCTTGCCCATGGTGCTGGTGCGCTGGGGCAGCATGATCACCTTGCCGTCGAATGCGGCCATACGGGTTTCGCCGTTCCAGCAGCCCGTCAGAACGTCTTTCCAGTCGTCATTGGTGACGTACTGCATGACTCCGTTGATGCACAGCTGTTTTTGCCTGGCGAAGCCTTCGAGGTACGGCCATTGCGCGGCGTTTTGCTCGAGCGTGCGCGTCGGTTCCGAAACAGTTACGCAGAACCCGTCCGGGGCGTTCAGCACAGCCTCACCTGCCAGCCGGCGAGCGGTGGAGTGCACCAGTTTGAAGACTCGCTTTTCAGCCATGGCGCTTGCCCTCCATCTCCGCCAGCTTCTGCTGGTAGTGCTGGGCCTTGCCCGCGTCGTCCGTGCCATCCTTGCGGCCAGCACGCATGCCGTACTTGATGACGTTGCCCTTGAGATACCCGCGGAATTCCTCGGGCGTCAGCACGGCCTCCATCACGTCCCACGGCTGCAGGGGCATGTCCTTGTAGTGCGATCCGCCGACCTGGCGGTCATCGGCGCCCACGATGATTTCTGGGAACTGCTGGTTCATGCGCCCCCCTTCTGGCCTCGGGCGCGGATGGCGTCGGCGCATTGCCACCCGTTGATCCCGCCGTAAGGCTCTGCCTCCTGCGTGTCCTGCACGAGTTTTGCGCATTCGGCACGCTCCTTTGCAGCCACCATCTCAGCGAAGCGAACGACCTCGACCGCTTCGCCCGGGTTCGTGCGCTGCAGCCCGGCCGCGCGAGCCATTGCCAGAATTTCATCTCGCGTCATGCGGCCACCTCATCACGGCTGGGCACCGGCAGCCAGGACAGGGTTTCGTCCTGTGCGTCGCCGCCGGGGTCGCGGATGGGGCGCAACTTGTAGTCGAGGCATCCGGCAATCTCACCTTTGCCCACAATGTTGCCCAAGTCGGTTCTTACTGCGGAATGCACCCGCACGCGCCATGCCTGCTTGAAGAACAGATGCGGCTCCAATACATCAACAAAGACGCCGACGTTTTCGCCGCACACGATCACCGCCATATCTCCAGGTTTGCAGTTCATACCCCTACCCCTTCTTGTTGAGCCACACCACCCGTGCAGCTTGGATTTCCGGCGCTGCCGGTTTGTGCTTCCCACATGCGTGATGTGGTGGAAATGAGGTCCACGGCGTGCGCAGTGAGGCGCACTGTCCGAAGCCGTGCTTGGACATGGGGAGCAGCCTCCCAGCTTTGTCGCGGAGCAGCCAGTGAATGCAGGTTTCGCATGTCATGCATGCAGCCCTCCCGTCAGATCGCCCAGCACCCACAAGCACCAGGTCACGGTCGAGGCAGGGACGTCGCCGCCCAATGCGGCCAGGTCGAGGATGTGGCTGGCCTCCAGCTCCTCGTGGTTCATGTGGTCGCGGTTCATTCCGCGATCTCCTTGCGTGCGATCGGCCGGTAGCTCTCCCAGGGGAAAGGCACCCAGCGCGCGCACTCGGTCATGCGGTCGTAGATGCGATCGCCGACGTACTGCCGGAAGCCATCCTTGTTTTGGTTGGTCAGTAGGATGGTCGGCATCATGTCGCGGTAGCGGCGGTCCAGAACGTCGAACAGGTGGTTCTGCTCGCTCTCGGTGCCGTACTGCATGCCGATCTCATCGATGACCAGCAGGGGCACGCGGCCGAACTCCGCCAGCAGGTCAACTTCGCTGGCCTCGGAGTCCTTGCGCCAGGTCGATCGGATGTGCTGGATCACCTCCATGCAGGTGAAATACCGGCCGACGTAGGCGGGCATGATGGCCTGCAGAATGCCAGCGGCCAAATGGCTCTTGCCAGTGCCAGGCAGGCCCGAGAACACCAGCCACGAACCCTTCTTGTAGTGGTGCTCGAAGTTGGATGCGAACTCGGTGGCGATTCCAAATGCACGTTGCTGCTCGGGGGTGGTCGACTTGAACGTGTCCAGCGTGCGATCGATGAACCGCTGCGGGATTGCCGCTTGCTCCAGGCGCACAGCCTTGGCTTGGGCCTCCATGCGGGCGGCAACCTTGGCCTTCTCCGCAGCCTCTTGGTCCTCGCGGTCCTTCTTGCAGCCCGGGCACGAAGTCCAAATGTCGCGGCTACTCAGGCGGGTGCCGGTAGCCATGTATTCGCCGTGGCGGGAGCAGGAAAACTGCACTCGACCGATCGCGGACATGGACCGACCCATTACGCGGTTGAAGTCCAGGCTGCGCACGTCGAGCGCTTCACGCAAAGCTTCCATCTTGGTTCACTCCGGTTGTGTAGTCGAGTTGGTCGAAACCGCTGTGGCGGCTGGGCTTGCCTTGGGCCGCGCCGCGTGCGATCGGAGCGCGCTGGCTGAACTTCACGGCGTTGCGCAGCCAAGTGCGGAACCCCGCTTGCCAGTCCCTGAAGACGGTGCCGCGTGCGGTGTGGTGGTCCACGAAGGTCGCCAGCTCCGCCTGCAGGTTGATGCCCGTGCTGGCCGCGATGTCGATTGCTGTCTGGTCTGGCGTGAAATCGGTTGGCACCACGGTTCCACGGCTCGGCTTGGCCGGCGCGGCAGCGGCGGAACGATTCATTGATGGTTCATTGATGGTTCTATGACGGTTATTTGCGGGTGCAACGGGCTGCACCCTTTCTTGCTCTGGGTTGCACCCTTTCGTGTCGCCAGTTGCACCCTTTACGCCGTCACTTGCACCCTTTTGAATGGGTGCAATATCTGCACCCTTTATCCAATCGAGGGAAATCCGGTATTCGCTGGTCATGGACCGACCGCCGTTGCCAGCGCTCACGAGGATCAGCCAGCCGGATTCCTCCATGCGGCGCAGCTGGTACTGGATGGTTCGCTCTGACTGGCGCGTCTTCTCGGCCAGGGCCCTGATGCCAGGAAACACGCGGGTGCCGTCATCGCTGGCGTGATCGGCCAGCGCCAGCGCGGTCAGCATCTCGCCGCCGCCGTTGGGGTAGCGGTCAAAGACGGCGGTCATCACGCGGACGCTCATACAGCCTCCCACACCCGCGCGCCACCGCGAATCAGGTCAACGCCGCCACGCTGCACGACGCGGACTTTGCCGGCCCTGAGCAATTCCGGGAGACGTCGGTCTACTTGCACCACGGTCAATCCGGTAGTGCACTGCATTTCGTGAGGGGTAGCCTGGCCGCGCTTCTTCAGGTCGGCCAGGATGCGGTCGCAGTGGTTGCCGGCGAATTTGATGGCTTGCTCGGCAGCCAGGACGGACGAGAGGGGGTCGCTTGCGCGAACGAGGTGTTGGACTTGCATCACTTCGTCCCCGCCTTGCTGATGCGCTTGCGCTTGTCCACGCTGGCCTGGGACTGCACGCGGTTCTCGATGGTGATAGCGCCTTGAGTCCGGGGGGCCAGAGTTACTGTTGCGTTACCCCGTGCATCCAGGGCGCGCAGCGAACCCTGTGCCGGCGCGCGGCTGGTGTTGGTGCGGCGGGGCTCTGCGCTGGGCATGTCGATGCCGCGCGGGCGCACCGACAGGAAGGCGTTGAGTGGAAGGCTGTGATCCATGGTCGTTCCTCGCGGTATCCGCAGAGTTACTTTTGGTTGGCTGAGGGGAAACGGAAAAGCCGCGCCAGGGGGTTCAGGCGCGCGCGGCGCTGCAGCTGGCGGGAGTGCTCAACCAGCATGCGCAGGCACTCGTCATCAAACGAGATGCCGCGCCGCGTTGCTTCGCTTTCGATAGCGGAGAGGTCTTGTTCAGAAAGGCCGGAAAGGTCGATAGGTGTTGTCTGCTTGCTCATGGGGGACTCCGGCGTTCAGGGTTGGGTAATGCATGGCCCAACGACTCAAGCCGCCAGAAGTCCACCGAAAGCGTTTCTGTCAACACGCGCTGGCGACAAAGAATTGCGCTCATGACGTTTCATCTGAGCCAACTCCCGCAGGGCCTCGCGGTACACCGCAGCGGGCTCGCCTCCACCGTAGTAATCCACCAGGAACTCCAGATCGGACAGTTCCTCTTCGTTCGCGCGCAGCATGGCGATGGGTTTGCGCAAGAGGGTTCGGTTGCGAAGCGTCATGGTGGAAAACTCCCGGGGTTTGTTTTGGTTGGGTTGGTGGGTGGCTTAGGCGGTGGCCTTGGCTTTTGCTTTGCGTACTGGCTTCACAAGCTCGGGCCAGATGCCCGCCCAGGTCTTCTGGCACAGCATCTGCCGCGTGACTCTTCCTGCCGTGGCCGTCTCAATGCGACGAGCCTCCGCGGGATTCATGTCGCGGCGGCCCGTAAGGCACTGGTACAGGTACTGCTCATGCACACCGACCTTGGCGGCGATCTCGCGGCGGACTTCTGGAGTGATTTGGCTGGTCATAGGTCGCCATTCTGTCGAATCGCTAGTGCATTGTCAAGCGTTATGACAGAAGCGCAATGCTAGAACGCCGTATGAGTACGACAGACCCCTTCGTCTTGGCGCTCCAGCGCCTCTGTGACAAAGTCGGCGGGCACGATGCCCTGGCCGCGCGCATCGGTGCAAATGGCCAATCGATCTACCAGATCGTTTCCGAGCGGAAGCTGCCAAGCGGCAACCCAAAGAGCGTTGGTCCCAACCTGCGCGCCAGGCTCACGCAGGTATTTCCCGATTGGTTGAATGAGGCTTTGGAAAATGACGCGTCGGCTATACCCTCAGCGCATCAGTTACAAAATGAAAAGACGGACGTCGTCATCCGACAGTTCGAGACAGGGGGTTCGATGGGGAGAGGGATTGTTTTGGCCGAGCAACCGGGGGTAATCAAGGAGTGGCGCGTCTCGGATCGCTGGGCGCACGAGAACGTGCACCGGATCACAGCCACCAAGAACTTGGCCATCGTCACAGGCTTCGGGCCCTCAATGCAGCCGCTGTTCAATCCTGGCGACCCGCTGCTGGTCGACACGGGGATCAACCGCGCCGACGTGGACGGGATCTACTTCTTCCGCGTGGGCGAAGAGGGGTTCGTGAAGCAGCTGCAGCGCATCCCGACAGCAGCTGGCCTAGTGCTGCGGGCAAAGAGCTACAACACGTTGTATGACCCGTTCGACATCGTGTCGGGGATGGATTTCGAGGTGTTCGCGCGCGTCGTGAAGGTGTGGCGCGGCGAAGAGTTCTAACAGGCGCCACGCGCCGTATAAGGGGGATGAAATGAGGTCGATTGCAGTTTTGTTGCTGTGCGCTCTGGCCACCGGCGGGGTGCACGCGAATTTGAAGTCAGCCACCAAGGTGGGGATCTTCGGAAACTGGACAGTTCTGCGGGACACGGACAAGATGACTGACAAGGTCACCTGCACCGGGATCTACCAACAGGATTACTCGAGGCAGCTGTCGGAGGATGGCCTCTACATTTCCGTCAAGGGCGGTCTTTCTTCCATCACGCTGCGTTTTGACGAGCTCCCGGCACGCCCCATGCGTCTGGCAGGGAAGATTGAGAAGGACGTTCGTGCGGTGATGTTGGAAGGAGCGGATTTTGATCTGGCGGTTTCCTCGACCAGGCTGCGAGGCCAAGTATTGACGTTGGTGTCCGGTGTGCAGGATTTTGAGCTTGATCTATCCGGCATCCGTGAAGCAGTGGCCCACATCAAGGCAGGATGCCCGCCTGCGGCGCCTAGCGCGATGTCGGCGCCAGCGCCAGCGACTGCAGAACCTCCGCAGCCGCCAGCATGCAGCCCGGATCTGCTCGAGCGCATGAAGGCTGCGAGGGTGACGCCAGCCCAAATTCAGAAGATTTGTTCATCCACCAACTCCTGAGCGCGGAGCCTATTCAGAGGTGAGAAGATTTCGAACGGGGAAAACATGAAAGACCTGCTAATTGCTGCGGCGCTCGCGCTGCCCCTGATCGTTCACGCCCAAGACTGGAAGCAAGAGCCCGACACGGTGCTTGGCATAGCCCTAGGCCAGCCGCTCGACAATGACGCGATCAAGTCGTGCGGCGGCGTGCAGGCCCAGGACGAGCAGCCTGCAATCTCCGTCTGCGCCCTCGACAAGCCGCGCTTTGGCGATGGGCCCATCCTCCTAAGCGGCATACCGATCGCTGCATTCAAGACCGGCGCAGTCATGCGCGAGGGCGGTGTCGTCTCGCAGATCGAGTTGGCCGGCAGTAACGACCGCTTCGACGAGGCGAAGCAGATCCTCGCCGAGCGCTACGGAAAGCCCACAAAGGTCGGCAAGTCCACAGTGCAGAACCGCGCGGGCGCGAGCTTCCAATCTGAGCAGCTGACCTGGCGCGGCAAGAAGGTGCTACTGGTGCTCGACCAGCGCGCAGGCAACGTGACTGACTTCGTGGCCACGTTCACACACCTGGATACCGCAGCCAAGACGGGCGCGGCCACCGATGGCAAGGTGAAGCGCGAAGCCTCCAGGCTCTAACCGCATGAGCGGTCGGAAAATCAATGACGCGGAGCACTGACTATCCGCAAAGGAGAGAGGGATGAAGGTTTGGATGATTGCGGGCGCGGCCGCATTGGCGCTGGTCGCGTGCGGTTCGCACAATGAGGCCAAAGAGGCCATCAAGAAGCTGCTGAACGATCCTGAGAGCGCCCAGTTCAGTGATATGCAGGACGGCAAGGGCAAGGGAGACGTCTGCGGCATGGTGAATGCCAAGAACCGCATGGGCGGCTACGTCGGCAAGACGCCATTCCTGTTTGAGAAGCGCACCGAGATGGCCGTCATCGTGAAGCCCCCAGAGGACTCTGATTTCCGCTCGCTGTGGCTGGGCATCAAGCTCAACAACTTCTCGGAAGACCTGACCAAAGTCCTGATGCAGTGTCGTGCGGTGGACCAATGGGATGCCGTTTGCGGCACACCCCTGCCGCAGCGGACACACCCCTTCTGCCCAGTGGTGCAAGGAGACGCAGGGGCGATCTATTCAAAACTGCGCGACGCATACGACAAATGACCGACGCCACCCAGATCGAGGCCCTGATGCTGGTCCTGCAGACCATCGTGGACGGCCACCCGCGGCCGGCGCTGGTGCTGGCCCAGGTGGATGGGCTGATCGCCGAGATGCAGGTCAACGCAGAGAATAGCCTGCAGCTGCAGGCAGCCGACCCGCTGCGCGAGGCAGTGGAGCAGGTCAGGGCGAACCTGTTTTGAGCATAGAGGTGCGCAATCCTGGGTGAATGCGTAGGTCTATGAATGGCCGTAGGAAACGAAGAACAAGGGCCTGTACGGCCAAGGGGTGAGGGATGACAGACGACCAGATTTATCGCCTGGACCAGCTGGAGCGCTCGGCGTCAGAAGCGAGTGCCACGTTGCATGCCATCGAGGCGCAAATGCAGCGCTGGGAAGACAACCAAAAGTGGCAGATCAACGACCTGCGCGACTCGGTGAAAACAGGGCTCGCCCCTTTGAATACGGCGAGCGCGCTGGTCATCGGCCTGCTCGTGTATATCGCGTACAGGTTGAGTTGATAGGACTACGGAAATGGCAACTATCAAACCCGCAATCGGCGCGCCGCCTTCGGTGAAGCCTTCAGGTCACAAGACATCCGTCGAAGCGGCTGAAATGCTGCGCCAAATGGAGCGTACGCCAGGCGTGAATTCGCCTGACATTCAGGAAGCGATCAGAAATTTGCGTCGCACGCTCGGTCAGATAGAAGAGCGAAACACTTCGGGTGGCAGCGCAGGCAACCAGCCCCCGCGCGACCCTCCGGTTGCGCCGCCCGCCCCGCCAGAAGACAATGGCGGCATGGAACAACGTCTCAAGGATCTGGAAACCTTCGCCTTTGATGCGAACGGTCGCCTTGCGCGCATTGAGACGAAACTCGACCATGTTGACAAAGAAGTCAGCCAGATCAAGTGGTGGATCGTGGCCCAGATCGCCGCCCTGTTCCTCGCAGTGGTTGGCACTGGGATTGCCGTTCAGCAGATGACGGTGGCCACCTTCCAAGGCGCAGCCCAAGTGTCTAAGGACTCTGCCCCAGCCGCTCCGGCGCAACAGCAGCCAATCATCATCAACGTCCCGGCAGCTGCGCCGGCGGCAAAGCCTTGACTCATGCCGCTGCAGTCCACGCAAGCTCAGCTCAGGGCGATGTCTGACCCGGCACTGATTGAACATATGGCCGGATGGCGCGAGAATTCTGCCGAGTGGCTACTGGCAAAGCAAGAGTTTGACCGGCGTGCGGCTAGAGGCTCCGAAATCCGCGGGTGGGTCGCCATCGGCTTGTCCATCCTGGCTATTCTCATTTCGGTTTTCGCCTTGGTGAAGAAATAGCCGCAAAGCGATTCCCCCCTCGCCCCACTCAGCCGTTACCCCTGGCGGCCCCGACATACTGTAGATTCATACAGGTCATGTCGCTCCAGATTTCCAGCCCCACCCCGGCCACCATCCTGCTGCTGTACTGCAAGGGAGCCCGCCGGCCGTTCGCGGGGAAAGCGCACGAGTGCACCGGAGATCTGACCGTGGTGCGCCTGGAGGGCCGCTTCGGCACCGTCCCCGCTCTGCACTTGGCCAGCTTCACCCCCCAGCGCCTGTTTGAGCCGCGCATCGTGGACATGGTGTCCGGCGCGCTGGAGGTGCACGGCCTGGAGAAGACCCCCGAAGGCGACTGGGTAGCCCAGGCCTGGCGCTTGAAGTTCGAATAGACAAGGAATGCCCCGATGACCCAACCAGCTGATCACCCCACCCTACTCCGCACACCGACCTGGTACGGCGGCCCGCCAGACGAGAAAAAGCTCCCGCTGCCGGCGGCCGAGTACGACGTCGAGCATTTCCAGCTGCAGCGCGAGGGCCGGACTGATGACCCGCGCACTATCGTGACCGTTCGGGCCACAGGCGACATCGTCTATCAGGGGATCGGGCCCGCCGAAGTCCTGGTGTCGCGCGCGCCGTTCTGACAGGAAGCCGTCCGACACCGCAGCCGCGCACCCGACCGTACTATCCCCATGCCGCTATCCCTTTGGCGGCGATCCCTCCCTTCTTGCCACGCGCAAGTTCAAGCCCACCCACTGAGGTGGGCTTTTTTTCGCCTGCGCATTCGCTACTGACCAACGAGTCACAAATAATCTAGCGCTACACTAGCGTAACGCTTGACGATCTATGTCTTTTCGCTAGAATTGACCCCAAGCCGCAACCAAAGCGGCCCAGGGTGAAGCGGATCGGCGCACACCGGCAGGTTCCTTAAAAACTGAGAGACGGGTTGGCGCGAGTCAACCAACAGCAGGGGCGCCCGATGACTTACCGGACCACGCCGCTGCTAGCCGGGGCCTGTGACAGGGGGAGATATCGGCGACCGCACCAAGGGGTGTTGGAGAAATCAAGAGGGCTTTCCACCGAGAGCCCTGCTGATTTCAACCAAGGGGCAAGACATGCACAACACATTCACCCCAGTACGCGTTTGCAACTGGAAAGAGCGCGTGCAGGGCGGCTACAAGCTGCATAGCGGCTGGGCGCTGCAGGACAGTGCTGGCCGGCTGGTTTCCTTCACCCCAGGCAAGCCCTGGCTACCGCGCGGCGGAAAGGCTGCGGCGGAGATGGTTGCGGCCGCAGGACTAGCCGACTACGCGACAGTCGATGCTCAAACATGAGCGCGCCCCGCAGCGGGGATGTCATCACGTACATCAAGCCCGACGGCACAACCGCGCAAGCCACGGCAATGCGAGTGGAAGGCAACTTGTGCTGGACCGACTACCACGACGGGAACGATGTCGCGCCATTCATTTGGCGGTTTGCTGAAGGGCTCAACACGCTGCACGACTGGCCTGGAAAGCACCAGAAGTAGCCCAGCCCTTCCCACGAGGGGCTAGCCCAAGTACCTGTGACAGAGGTACTTGGTCTATTTAACCAAGGAGAGAAGCATGGGAATTTCGATGGATGCAATGTTGCTGTACGGCGTTGGCTTCGACGAACTGTCGGAGCTTGAAGACTTGGGTGAGCTGCTGGACAACGGCGAGATGGACTACGCATCGCCGTACTACGACAGCCCGCGTGATGAATGGGTGGTCGGCGTCGCTCTGCCATCCGAGATCCCGGGAGAGGCGGAGATGTTGGAGTTCATCCGCCAGGCAAAGGCCGAATTCGAGAGCATGACTGGCGGCTTGCCTGGGCGGCTCATCGTGTCACCAAACATCACCTAGCGCCCCACCCCATTCAGTGAGTGGGATGAGGCTTTAACCAACAAGGAGAAATACATGAGAGGTTCACGTTCAGCGCTTTTGGCTGATGCGGCGATGGCGATGGTTAGTGCGGGAAACACAGCGGAGGTGTGGAGCGATTCATTTTCACCACCTGCAGATAAAGCTTCTAGCGCAGCAAACCGCCGCGCTCCCGGTGCACACAAGGCCGCACATCGTGCCGCAATGAAGCTGCGCCGCGTCAAGAAGCACAAGGCGCGCTGCAGTTAACCCCTACCCACCCCATTCAGCGAGTGGGATGAGGGGGCTTGTATGGACGGCGGCGTGGATGGACACGCTAGGTACAAGTGGATCGATTGGGCGAGCAAACATAACCGGTGTGGCAACCGGAAGCCGCAACCGCTTGACGACAGAAGCCCGAACGGGGACGCGCCCCAGCCAGTGTCGAGTCTGGCCCGTCCATACAAGCCCCCTCGGATCAATGAACCATGAAGGAGATGAGAGATGTTCGGAATGCTTGAATCGCTGGCGAAAGCCGCAACCGCTGTGATCACCGTGCCTGTCGCCGTGGTCGCCGATGTCGTGACGATGGGCGGCGTGCTCACCGACAAAGACAAGCCTTACACGGCAGAGGCAGTCGAAGACTTTGTGGACAACATCAAGGACGCTGCGGCACCTAGTCGCAAGTAGCCGCCAAACCACCTGGGCGGGATGCCCAGGACTTTCATGGAAACACCATCTACCTCGAAAGGGTCAGAGGCGGTCTAGGCCGGGTAGCCCCGGTGGTGTTTCCATGATGGTGAATGCATTACCGCGCCGGTAGAAGTCCGGGGCCATCCCCCCACACAACCACCAAGCCGCACTGAGCGGCTTTTCTTTTTTGGAGAGCCACATGGCATTGACGTTCGTGAACATCGATGGCGAGGTGCTGCCCGACCCGGTGGCGCTCAAGAAATACACCAAGGCGCCGCCCAAACCTAAGGCGGAAGAGAAGAGCTATCACAAGGGCTGGCGTGTCATCGGCATCCCGCCCGGGGCGCTTGAAGAAGCTCGCGACGACCACCGCCGCGTCGTTGAGATGGCTGCGAAGTCCGGCGGGCGCGAGATCAAGCCGTTCGATGAAGCCAACTGGCTGCAGAACCACCGCGGCAAGCCGGTGCGCGCAAAGCCCTACGAGATCAAGAGCAGCGCCGAAGAGTGCGCCGCACTGGCTGAAAAGGGCGGGTGGCTTCGTGTGCGCGTCGAAGAGATGAAGCGCGAAGTCAGCAAGAACCCCAGTTCGGCATTTGCATAGGAGTCCCCATGGACAACGTCAACGAGACGATGCAGGACTACCTGCGCCCGCATCTTCCCTGGACCGCGGCCGAGCGCGAGGCTCTGGCCCAGGTGGAGGCCCGCAACCGCGCCGAAGACCAGCGCCGACTGCAGCGCGCGGTGCAGGACCAGCAGCAGCACTACCAGAATATAGGAGTGTTGCCATGAACACCGCCTACGCATGGATGCTCGCGCCGTGGGTTGCCTTTGGCATCGCGGCGCTGGCCGGGGCCGAGTCCGACGCCGAACCGACCGAGCTGCAGCAGGCCGCGCACTCCCGCGACTTCGCTGCACGCGCTGTCTGCCAATGGCAGGCCTTTGAGTGGGATGGCGATGTGCTGGTGTGCCACCGGGAGCGGCGGCCATGACCACATACCTGATCGCACACGTCGGGCACACCGGCAAGTCGGACGAACACATCTGCTGGTGGAAGCCAAACAGCTGTGGATACACGATCTGCGTGGACAAGGCGGGCCGGTATTCTGAGGCAGAGGCGCGCACCATCTGCACCACATCCGAATGCATCGCAGTCCCGCTGGACGATGCCGTCAAGCTCGCCCGCTCCACGCCCTACTACCGCCAGCCCAATGGCACGCTGGCAAAGCTCTACGACGGCGGCCCACACCGGCCCGTCGAGAACAGCAGCAAGGCATGGTCGTCCATCAAGCTGGCTGCGCTGGTGATTGGCAAGTACGCGAAGCCGACGCCCATGGCGCCGTCCAAGGCGCGGGCCATCTATCTGGATTCGCTGCCATGAACCTCGCAGACCTGACCGACCGCGAGAAGGACCTGCTTGAACTGCTGCAGGAAACGGGCGAAGAGCTGCAGCGCTACCGCTGCGGCGACAACCGCGCGCTTCGCACTGTCCGCGAGATGCGGGGCCAAACCGAGGACGACAAATGACCGAACACGACGACATCGACCTGAGTCCGGGCGAAAGCCTGCTGTTCTGGTGCACCACCTGCATCGCCATCTTTGCAGTCGGCGGCTTCTGCGCCGGGCTGCTGTACCCATTCACCTGAGAACAACACCATGAGCGAAACCACCGACATCGTCCTGCTGCCACCAAAGGAAACAGCGCTGCAGGTCTACACCGCGCCCCAGGGCCTGGATCCATACCTTGCCAAGATCAAGGAAGAACTGGACGCCTTCGTGCCCGATGTGTCCACCAAAAAGGGGCGCGACGCCATCGCCTCGATTGCCTACAAGGTGGCGAAAGGCAAGACGGCGCTGGACAACATCGGCAAGGAACTGGTGGCCGAGCTTAAGGATGTGCCCAAGAAGGTCGACGCCGAACGCAAGCGCATGCGCGACTTGCTGGACCAATGGAAGGACGAAGTGCGGGCGCCGCTCACCGCCTGGGAAGAGGCCGAGGAAGCGCGCAAGGCAGAGCATCAGGCCTGCATCACCCGCATCCAATTCTTTGGCCAGGGCTTCGATGGCGTGGACGCCGCAACGCTCAAGCAGCGTGTTGAGGTGCTGGAGGCCATTGCCATCGGTGAGCACCTCGAAGAGTACGAGGCCGAAGCCCACCGGGCCAAAGCGAAGGCCCTGGACGCCCTGACGGCCGCCGTGACTGCCCGCGAGAAGTACGAAGCCGAACAGGCCGAGCTCGCCAAGCTGCGCGCGGAAGCCGCCGCCCGCGAACAGAAGGAACGCGAAGAGCGCATTGCCCGCGAGGCTGCGGAGCGCGCCCAGCGTGAAGCCGAAGCAAAGGCCCAGGCCGAACGCGAAGCCTCGATCAAGCGCGAGGCCGAGGCCGCCGCAGCTGCAGAGCGCCGCGAGTTGGAACTAAAGCTGGCGGCGGAGCGCGCAGAGCGCGAGAAGGCCGAAGCCATGCGCCGCGAAGAGCAGGCCAAGGCAGATGCGGAGCGCCGGGCCGCCGCAGCGGTTGAAGCCGAGCAGCGCCGCGTAGCCGCCGCCGCGGAGGCCGAGGCCCAGGAAGCCAAGCGCCGCGAGCGCGACAAGGCGCACAAGACCGCCATCAACCGCGCAGCCATGGAGGCATTCATGGCTGGCGGCCTGACCGAGGAATGCGCCAAGACCGCTGTGACCCTCATTGCCAAAAAGGCCATCCCGGCCGTGTCTATCACCTACTGAAGGAAGACCATGAACGCACCCACTACCGCCGAAGCCGACGTGCTCGAAATGGCGCCCATCGAGCGCCCGGCCCAGCCCCTGGCGATGCAACAAACCGGAGCACTCGCCGCCAATTCCCCGGTGGCAATGATGCTGGCCGCGCGCGCCCAGGGCGTCAGCCTGGAAGAGTTCGGGAAGATGATGGACCTGCAGGTTCGCTGGGAAGATCGCGAAGCGGAGAAGCTCTACAACGCCGCGTTCGCCGCATTCAAGGCTGAGGCAGTGCGCATCGTCAAGGGCCGCAAGGTCAGCGATGGACCACTGAAGGGCCGCGACTATGCAGAGCTCCACGACGTAGTGGACGGCGTGACCGAGGCCCTATCAAAGCACGGCCTCAGCACCTCCTGGAAGGTGACGCGCGACGAAAAGGATTGGCTCGAAGTCACCTGCACCTTGAAGCATGTCGGCGGCCATAGCGAAGTCGTGAGCATGGGCGGCCCGCCAGACGCGGGCGGCGCCAAGAACCAACTGCAGGCCCGCGCCAGCACCATCACCTATCTGGAACGCTACACGCTCAAAGCCATCTGCGGCGTAGCCGAAGGCGGCGATGACACAGACGGCAACCCACCAGCAGCCGTCGTTCCCCTGGACCTGCTGGCCGCAGCGCGTGAAGCCGCGATGGGCGGTTGGGCTGCGCTCAGCAAGCACATCAAGAGCCTGTCACCAGCCGACCGCGCAGCGCTGGAACCAGAAAGCTACGCGCTCAAGAAGGCCGCGAAGGCCGCAGACGAAAAGGGTAAGCAATGATCCACCACAACCACGAACAAGGCAGCGAAGCCTGGCTGGCCGCGCGCAAGGGCTGCATCACAGGCTCGCGCTTCAAGGACTGCCGCGACAAACTCAAGAGCGGCGGCCCCTCCAAGGTATGCATCGCCTACGCCCAAGACACGGCACGCGAGCGCGTGGGCGGCAGCGCTCCAGCCAAGTTCCAGAACGCCGCCATGCGCACAGGCACAGAGCAGGAGCCGCTGGCCCGCCTGGCCTACGAGCGCCGGACCGGCAACCTCGTGGAAGAGGTTGGGTTCTTCACCACGGAAGACGGCCTTTTCGGCCTCAGTCCAGACGGCCTCATTGACGACGACGGTGTGCTGGAGATCAAGACCATGGTGAGCAGCGACACGCTGTTTACCGCAGTGGCTGATGGCGACTTGTCGGCCTACATGGACCAGTGTCTTGGCTACCTGTGGCTGCTGGGCCGCCAGTGGGTGGACCTTGTCCTGTGGGTCCCCGATCTGGACCTGATGGTCATCCACCGCATCAACCGAAACGAGGACGCCATCGAGGCGCTGGAGTCGGACCTGATGGCCTTCGCGCGCACCGTGAAGCAGTACGAAACCACTCTGCGCGACGCCATCGCCGCGAACAACGAACAGGCCCTGCAGGCCGCTTGAAAGACAACATGACCATTCTGACCGGACTCTTCACCCTTGGCCGCGACGCGGAACTGCGCACCACCCAGAACGGCGATCAGGTCGCAACCCTGTCCCTTGGCTACAACTACGGCCGCAAGGACCAGAGCGGCAAGCAGCCAACACAGTGGATCAAGGTATCGCTCTGGGGCAAGCTTGCCGAGGCCCTGCATCCCTATCTGCTCAAGGGCAAGCAGGTAGACGCCGTGCTTGAAGACGTTCACATCCGCACCTACGACAAGCAGGACGGCACCCAGGGCTACAACCTGGAAGGCCGCGCTCTGAAGATCGAGCTCGCACGCGGTCAACGCCAGGAAAGCACTGCTACGCCGCCCCCTGCCCCGCGGCCAGCGCCAGCACCGCGACCCGCTCCTGCTACATCGGCCGGCAGTGGCTTTGACGACATGGACGACGACATCCCGTTCCGCGACCCACTGAGCTATCGCGGCGCCCATCTGGTGCTGTAGCCACCCCTCCACCCCAGCCCGCCTAGCGGGCTTTCTTTTTGGAGCAGACATGGAACATAAAACCGACACGGACGCCGGGCGCGCGGCGTTTGAGGCGTATCTCAAGGACTGCGACCTCCACGCCATCGTCCCCGATGTGGGCGGCGCTTTTTTCGCAGCCTTCCAAGCTGGCCGCGCATCTCTCGCAGCAAGTGCTGGAAGCCAGGGCATCAACGGCCAGCTCTACACGGCACTGAACAACCTGTTCTCCCATCTGGGCATGGAAGGCTGTATCACCTCAGACCATGCGTTTGTGTGGGACGCGATGACCGCGCTCAAGCGCATCGACGGTGGCGTGCATCTGGACAACTTGGCCGTGCCAGTTGACCCTGACGCTCACCGCGACGACATGCTGGCGGCGGTGCAATTGCTTGAGGCCGGAGAGTGGGCAGAGCACTTCGCGAAGACACCCATCGGCATGCGCCTGGAAGACCAGATCACCAAATTGCACAACGAGGTCGCAGCAAGTGCGGGGAGTGAGCCTGTCGCGTGGACAACGGGCCTGAGGTGGCTCGGTACTCCGCGCCAGCAATCAGAAACGGTGGTGAAGTTGACGCGGGAGGCGCAACCAGAATACGGCTTCACAGTCCCCCTCTTCACCCACCCCTCTCCCCCAGAGGGAATGGTGGGAGGGTGGATCAGCGTGGATGAGCGATTGCCTGAACTCTACAAGCGAGTCCTGGTGATCACAACGGACTGCGATGACGAACCGTATGCCACCCCGGCCCACTACAACGGACCCGGCAAATTCCTGGCGACTGGCGGCCATCGCTTGGCTGTTGCCACCCATTGGCAAGAGATTGAAGCGCCCCCAGCGGGGTGGAAACTGCCGCCCGCAAAGCCTCGCGTCAGCCATCGCAGAAAGCCCGCCCCTCCCATCGCCGCTGGTGGCGGAAAGGAGGCAACATGAGCGCCGTTCTGAGCCCCTGCGGTCTGTACCGATACCGCTTGGAGCGCACTGTTGCCATGGAGGGTCCGGTGTATGCGTTCTTCGGCATCAACCCCAGCACGGCGGACGCCAATCTTGACGACGCCACCGTGCGCAAGTGGATCGGCTTTTGCAAGCGGTGGGGCGCCGCGCGCTTCGTCGTGGGCAACGTGTGGCCCTTGCGCTCTACCGATGTTCGGGCGCTGGCATCCGCGCCGCGCTGGATTGGAATCGGGGCAACAAACCAGCACCACATCCTGGCGATGACCGCCGAGGCAGACATTCTCGTGCCGTGCTGGGGCGACCGCGCCAAGGTCCCGCGCGCCATGCACAACGAGCTGGACGAACTGCTGTCGCTGCTGCGTGGCACCGGCAAGCCACTTCGCCACTTCGGGCTCACGAAAGGCGGCGATCCAAAGCACCCGCTGATGCTGGGCTACGACACACAACTGCAGGAATTTGCACCATGACCCCAACCACTCCCATCGCGGCAGTGCCCGCCCAAACCGATGTACTGACCGGCGATGAGTTGCGCAAAATCGCTCGCTCTGCACGTACCAGCGCCAGTGATCCCGCGAGCCCAGAAGAACTCGTGCTGGCAGGATGGCGCGCCGCCCTCGCAGCGCAAGGGGCAGCAGAGCGGGCGGTGCCTGCCGCGGCGGTCGAACGCATCGTGCACCTGCGCGCCAGCCGCGAGAAACGCATCTACGTTGCTGGCCCGATGACCGGCCTGCCCGATTTCAACTTCCCGGCGTTCAATGCTGCCGCCGCCGCACTGCGTGCCGATGGGTGGCACGTCGAGAACCCCGCGGAGCACGGCCATGTCGAGGGCGCTGGCTGGGCTGACTATCTGCGCTACGACCTGAGCCGCGTGGCGACATGCGGCGCGGTGTACCTACTGCCGGGCTGGTCGAAGTCGAAGGGCGCGCAGCTGGAGGTGCACGTTGCTGGTGTGCTGGGCCTGCAGCTCATCCTGGCTGATGGCGCAGAGCCTGTCCAGGCGGACAGCGGGGTGCAGGAGGATGCTGGGCTGCTGCGGTATGCACTGGCAGACGGCGGCAACCAGCGTATGAACTGGCAGGACGTCTACGACGGCTGGAATGGCGAAGGCTATTTTCGAGACGCGCTCATGGTCGCCATGACCGAGGACGCAGCCCTGGCCGCGAAGGGGCAGAAGCCATGAGCGTCAAAGGCAAGACGAGGTGGTTTCCTCGAAAAACTCACCCCGTGCGGAACGGAACTTACGAATGCCGAGTTCGTTTGGCCGGAGGGGTGGTCGCACTGTGGGACTTGGAGTGGGACAGCGTTGGCTTTCTTGTGCCGTTCCCCATGATTGTTTTCCACTGGCGCGGCATGACGCGAGCCGCACACAAAGCGCAAATGAAAGGGTCCACCCATGGCAACTGACACCACCCCAGCACCCACGGATGCGGAGCTGATGGCCGTCATCAAAGAGGCGTCGCGCGGTGGAGCGATACGGCGAGAGGGATCGACTTCGCTGCGCATCGCCCGTGCCGTCCTTGCCAAGTGGGGCGCCCAGCCTGCAGCAAGCCCGGCGCCAGTAGTGGCGCGAGAGCCGCTGACCGTGGACGACTTGGCTCAGGAAATCCGTCGCGTAGATGGCGCTCACTCGCTCGGGGCTGGCGCGTTGGCGGAAGCGCTCATCCTGTGGTTACAAGCCCGCGGCATCACATCGAAGGAAGGAGACACCAAATGCTGACACCTGAGCGCATTACCGAACTGCACGCGAAGTGGAAGCGCGAGCCAAATTCTGGGTGGAAGGACTTTGCACGGGCTGTCGAGGCCGAGGTGCGCAAGGAGGATGAGGCGCTGATCCGGCAGATGCTGGAGGCGCTGGACGATGGGACAGAGCACAACGAGCAGTGCAAGACCAACTTTTGGCGGGTGCCTTGCGACTGCGGCAAGCGTGCGGCCATCGCCGCCGCCAGCGCCCACCTGGGCGAGAAGGAGAAACCAAATGCTGACAAGTGAACGTATCCGCGAGCTGTGGGAGAACTACAGCCCGACACAGGGGATTGAGAGCTTTGCACGCGCAGTCGAGGCCGCTACGCTCGCCAGAGTCACCTCTCTGGTGCAGCAGGCCGAGCGCTATCGCATGTTACGTCGGGGCCAACATTGGAGCGTGGTTGATGGCATCGGCAACACGCTGCGCGCGGAAGATCTTGATGCAGCCATAGATGCCGTGTTGGCCAGAAACGCCATTGAGCGCCCTATGGTCGACAAAGAATTGCTTGAGCTTGCTGCTAAGGCGGCGGGACAAGAGCGCAGCGCGGCTGGAGACCTGTGGAGCAATGCGCAAGGTCAATTGTGGAACCCGCTGCTAGATGATCGCGATGCTTGGCGTCTGGCCATGAGGCTGCATTTGGACATTGAACAAAGCAACCCACTGGACAACACGCGGTATGTGTCCGTTTCGCGCTGTGGCATTGAGATGGTTCACGGTCCGGTGCGCGTTACGGAAGAGTTTGAGGATGAATCAGGTCGCAATGACGCCACACGTCGAGCCATCGTCCGAGCTGCCGCTGAAATCGGAAGGGCCATGCCATGACCCGCCGAGCAATCCGCCAAGAGCGCCGCGCCCAGGAGGAAGCGAAGTGGCAGGGCTTTGAATCAGACTGGCGCGACCAGCGCGACACCGAAGACGACGAACTACCCGAGCGGGATGACGAGCCCGTGCCATCAAACACGCTGCAATAGCTATGAAAAACAGTGAATCACTTACCTCTGCGCGCCTGCGTGAGATTGTGTCCTACGATAAAAGTACAGGCATATTTATCAGCCGGATTGATATTGCAGGCAACGTTTTTACAGGCAAGCCGCGGGGCACGATCTTGCATCGTGGCTACATTGGTATCCGCGTAGATGGGCGTCGCTACCTAGCGCACAGACTTGCTTGGCTCTATGTGCATGGTGTTTTTCCGGATGGCTATATAGACCACATAAACGGAAATACGTCAGACAACAGGATTGAAAATCTACGAGCAGTGACGCAATCAGAAAACATGCACAACACGAAACTCCGTCGCGATAACACAAGTGGTTTTCGAGGAGTTTCAATGAACAAGCAAACCAAACATTGGGTGGCGCAACTACGCTTGCAAGGCAAGGTAATTTGCCTTGGCACGTTTGCAACGCCAGCAGACGCCTCGGCCGCATACGAAAAAGCTCGACCGAAAGCATTGCTGAGGCGAGACATCCCCACAACATAAGAAACCACTGAGCCCTACGGGGCTCTTTTTTATGCCATGACCGCTTACTACAACGAGATCGATCCGTATGCGGCCCAGTGGCTGCGCAACCTCATCAACGCCGGGCACATCGCACCTGGCATCGTGGACGAAAGGAGTATTGAAGATGTCTACCCCAGCGACTTGCGCGGCTTCACCCAGTGCCATTTCTTCGCAGGCATTGGCGTGTGGTCCCATGCCCTCCGGTCTGCCGGATGGAGCGACGACCGACCTGTTTGGACTGGTTCCTGTCCGTGCCAACCTTTCAGCGCGGCAGGCAAGGGAGCTGGGTTTGATGACGAGCGGCACCTGTGGCCAGCCTTCCACCACCTCATCAAAGAGTGCCGCCCTGCAATCGTCTTTGGAGAGCAGGTTGCGAGCTCTGACGCAGGGCCTTGGCTCGACCTTGTACAGGATGACCTGGAAGCCATGGGCCACGCCTTCGGGGCGATCCCGTTTCCGTCTGCGGGCGTCGGTGCTCCGCACATCCGAGACAGGCTCTACTGGGTGGCCGACGCCAACGGCAGCACTGGCCGACAAGGGAGTGCGCACCTTCGAGGGCGGTTTGCTGGAGGCGATGCGCAACCATGGGCCGGACTTGGCGGCAGCGGCCTGCCTGGCGGGCTGGCCCACCAGCACGGCGGCGGACTCGGAGCGATGCCCATCGCCGAACTTCACCACGCCGAACATCACCCTGAACCATGCGGCGGTGCTGGCCGGCTGGCCGACGCCTCTGGTGGGGAGCACTTCGCCAGCGGCGCATGGGCAGATCAGCGGGCAATGGCGGGAGGCGATGGAGCCCTGCAAGCCGCACCCCGAGCACCCGGCCCGACTAACGGCCTCTGGGCAGATGCTGACTGGCTCTTCTGCCGGGATGGAAAGTGGAGGCCAGTTGAACCCGGCTCATTCCCGCTGGTTGATGGGGCTCCCGGTGGATTGGGACGAGTGCGCGCCGATCAAGAACGCCTCGCCGCGCTCGTCCCGCGCAAAGACCAAGGCAGTCGAGTCGGCAGGCTCCGCGCCTACGGCAACGCCATCAACGCCAAGGCCGCGCAAGCCTTCATCGAATGCGTGATGCACGCCTAACCACACAGCCCCGCCAGCCGGGGCATTTCTTTTTGGAGGTCAGATGAGCGACATGTTTCTTGATGGCGCGGAGTTGCAGCGCCTCACCGCCAGACGCTTCAAGTCCAAGCAGATCGAATGGCTGCGCAAGGAAGGAATACCATTTCGCGTGAGCGCCACTGGACACCCTGTAGTCACCCGGGGCGCCATCGAGGGCAAGAAGGAAGAGCCCGCGCAGCCCCAGCGCTGGACGCCGCGCGTCGTAGGAGCACACTGATGGGCCGCAAGCCGAGTCGCTGGACAAACCTGCCGCCGGGCATGCGTGCGCGCGAGCGCGGTGTCAAGGTGCACTACTACCTGGACACCGGCGGCAAGCCCCGCAAGGAGCTGCCGCTGGGCTCGGACTACGTGCTGGCGGTGGCCAAGTGGGCCGAGCTTACCAGCAAGAAGACGCCCGCCGGCGGGGTGCTGACCGTGCCCTACGTCGTTGAGCGGTACTTCGCAGAGGTCGTCCCGGCCAAAGCCAGCGACAGCCAAAAAAGCGACAACCAGGAGAAGGGCTGGGTGCTCAAGTTCTTCGGCGACCCGCCCGCCCCGCTCGAAGGCGTGGAGCCCCAGCATATCCGGCAGTTCATGCGCTGGCGCGCAGCTGAGGCCCGGGCCGCTGCGGTCGCCAAGCATGCGGTCCGCAAGGATGGGAGGCCGCCGGCTGAGATCCCGGCCACGTTCGGCCAGGTGCGGGCCAACCGCGCGAAGGCTCTCGTGTCGCACATGTGGAACTGGGCCCGTGAGGAGGGCATCACCCGGCTGCCCAATCCCTGCGCGGGGGTGAAGCGCTTCACGGAGACCGGGCGAGACTCGGCCCCGGATGCCGCCATGGTGCAGAAATTGATGGACGTGGCGGACCTGCCGCTGCAGTTCGCGATGCGCCTGGCGGATCTGATCGGCCAGCGGCCCGCCGACGTGCGCAAGATCAGGGAATCGGATATCCGGGATGGACTCTTGCACGTCCGGCAGGGGAAGACCCAGGCCAAGCTGCGCATCGAGCTGGTGGGCGGCCTGGCAGAACTCATCGACGAGATCCGAGCGCACAAGAAAAAGCTGAGCACCATCGCGGGCGAACTGCTGGTGAACGAGGCCGGGCAGCCGCTCAGGGCCGACGCGCTGCGCTACCGGTTCGACCAGGCGCGCGCCAAGGCAGGCATCCCAAAGGCCGACTTCCAGTTTCGCGATTTCCGGGCCAAGGTGGCCACCGACACCGACGAAGCGTCCGGCACCCGGGCCGCGCAGGCACTGCTGGGCCACACCACGGAGGCCATGACGGCCGACTACATCCGCCACAAAGTGGGCCGAAAGGTCAAGCCGTCGCGGTAGTTTTGCGGAACAAGGTGAGAAATTGCGGAAGTTTTACTATGCTATTGATAGCAAACTATCCGCATTCCTACTGGTAGGGCGTGTTGGACTTGAACCAACGACCAAAGGATTATGAGTCCTCTGCTCTAACCAACTGAGCTAACGCCCCAAGCCATGCTCCTGCGCTGCATACACAACGGGGCAAGCGCCGTATTGTAGGGGCTTACTTGCGGTGGCTGAGTGCGTTAGATACCAGCTTGGAGGTGATGTCCACGATCTGGATCATCCGGTCGTACGGCATGCGCGTGGGGCCGATCACGCCGAGCGTGCCGACCACCTTGCCGTCCACTTCGTAGGGGGAGCTGACCACCGACAGCTCTTCGAACGGCACCACATGGCTCTCGCCGCCGATGTAGATCCGCACGCCCTCGGCTTGGCTCGAGATGTCCAGCAGGCGCAGGATCTGGGTCTTTTGCTCGAAGAGATCGAAGGCCCGCCGCAGGTTGCCCATGTCGCTGGAAAAATCACTCACGGCCAGCAGGTTGCGCTCGCCGGATATCACGACCTCGTCCTGCGCCGCCGACATGGCTTCGGAACCCACGTTCACCGCGGCCTGCATGAGCGATGCGATCTCGCCCCGCAGCGCATCCACCTCCGACTTCAGGCGCTCGCGCACCTGCTCCATGGCAAGGCCGGCGTAGTGCGCATTCAGGAAGTTCGATGTCTCTATCAGCTGCGATGCGGAGTAGTCGACCTCGGTAAAGATCACGCGGTTTTGCACGTCCCCTTCCGGCGACACGATGATCACCAGAAAACGCCGTTCTGAGAGCTTCAAAAACTCGATGTGCCGAAAAACAGAGGTGCGCCTGGGCGCCATGACCACGCCGACAAACTGCGACAGGTTGGACAGCAGCTGTGCCGCGTTGGCGATGACTTTCTGCGGCTGCTCCGGCGCCAGCTGCGCGGGCATGAACGAGTCACGCTGCACGGTGAGCATGGTGTCCACGAACAGCCGATAGCCTCGCGCAGTGGGAATGCGCCCCGCCGAGGTGTGCGGGCTGGCAATCAGCCCCAGCTCCTCCAGGTCGGCCATCACGTTGCGGATGGTGGCGGGCGACAGGTCCAGCCCTGACGCGCGCGACAAAGTTCTTGAGCCCACAGGCTGCCCGTCGGCGATGTAGCGCTCGACCAGGGCTTTAAGCAACAACTTGGCACGGTCATCGAGCATGGAAGGATTTTAATGATGTAATTTCGTGATGACGTCCAATTTCCGCCATGTCGCCCTTATCGGCAAGTACCAGGCTTCATCAGCGGGCTCTGCGGGCGACACCTCGCGCCAGGCGCTCGAAGGTATCGCGCATTTTCTGGAGCAGCAGGGGTGCGAAGTGGCCCTGGAGGCCGAGACCGCCAGCAACATGGGCCTGGCCCACTACCCAGCGCTGACTGTAGACGAGATAGGCACCCGGTGCGACCTGGGCCTGGTCGTGGGCGGTGACGGCACCATGCTGGGCATCGGCCGGCGGCTGGCGCGCTTCGGCACACCGCTGATCGGCATCAACCAGGGGCGCCTGGGGTTCATCACCGACATTCCTTTCGATGCCTACCAGGCCACGCTGGCCCCCATGCTGCGGGGCGAGTACGAGGAGGACCTGAGGCCATTGATGCACGCCAGGGTGGTGCGCGATGAACGGGTGGTGTTCGAGGCCTTGGCGATGAACGACGTGGTCGTCAACCGGGGGGCCACATCGGGCATGGTGGAGCTGCGTGTGGAGGTGGGTGGCCGCTTCGTGGCCAACCAGCGGGCCGACGGTCTCATCATTGCATCCCCCACGGGCTCGACGGCGTATTCCCTGTCTGCCGGCGGACCGATGCTCCACCCGTCCATTCCGGGCTGGGTGCTCGTGCCCATTGCGCCCCATACCTTGTCCAACCGGCCCATCGTGCTGTCGGATGCCACCGAGGTGGCCGTCGAGGTGGTCAGCGGCCGGGACGTCAGCGCCAACTTCGACATGCAGTCGCTGGCATCGCTGCTGCACGGCGACCGCATCTTGGTCAAACGCTCGGAGCACTGCGTGCGGTTTCTGCATCCGTTGGGCTGGAACTATTTCGCCACCCTGCGCAAGAAGCTGCGCTGGAACGAAGGGGGCTCCTGACCATGGCGCTGCGACGCATCACCCTGCGTGACTTTGTCATCGTGGAGTCGCTGGAGCTGGAGCTCAGCCCCGGGTTCACGGTGCTGACCGGTGAGACCGGTGCAGGCAAGTCCATACTGATCGACGCGCTGCAACTGGTGCTGGGCTCACGCGCAGATGCCAGCACGGTGCGAGAGGGCGCCACCAAGGCGGACCTTTGCGCCGAGTTCGACAACCCCGCCCACATCGCGCCCTGGCTGGAAGATGCCGGTTTCGAGACCGATGGGCCGTTGCTCTTGCGCCGCACCATCGATGTCCAGGGCAAGAGCCGCGCCTGGATCAACGGCACGCCCGCCACGGCGGCGCAGTTGCGCGCCCTCGGAGACTTGCTGCTGGACATCCACGGCCAACACGCCTGGCAGAGCCTGACCCGGCCCGACTCCGTGCGCGGCTTGCTGGATGCGTTTGCAGGCCTCAGCAGCGCCGACACGTCAGCGCGCTGGACACGGTGGCGCGCCGACCAGAAGACCTTGGAGCAGGCCCGCCAGTCCCAAGCCAATTTGCAGCAGGAGCGCGAACGCCTGCAGTGGCAGATCGGCGAGGTGGACAAGCTCGCGCCCGCCGATGGCGAATGGGAAGAACTCGACGCCCAGCACAAGCGTCTGTCGCATGCCCAGGCGCTGCTGGACGGTGCCGAAGGCGCACTGCATGCATTGCAGGACGACGATGCAGGCGCACTCGCCGGCATCGGCCGCGCGCACGCCCTGCTGCACGGGCAGGAACACATCGAGCCCGAGTTCGCAAGCCTTGCCGACATCCTGGCCTCGAGCCTCGCCCAGGCGAGCGACGTGGCCCATTCGCTGCAGCTGTATCTGCGGCACGCTGAAATCGACCCGCAGCGTCTGGCAGAGCTCGACGCCCGCATTTCGCAGTGGATGACGCTCGCACGCCGGTACAAGCGCACGCCCACCGAGCTGCCCGCCCTGCTCAGGGGTTGGAAGGGCGAAATGCAGCAGCTGGATGCGGCAACCGATCTGGAACGCCTGGAAGCAGTCGAGGCCGCCAGCGCCAAGGCCTACCAGGCGGCGGCCCGCGCCCTGTCGCTGGGGCGGGCCAAGGCGGCTCCCAAGCTGTCCCTGGCCATTACCCAGGCCATGCAGGGACTGGGCATGGAAGGCGGCAAGTTCGAAGTCTCCGTGAGCAAATCGGCAGAGCCGTCGTCCCACGGCATCGACGATGTGGTGTTTCTGGTGGCGGGGCACCCCGGCATGACGCCCAAGCCCATCGGCAAGGTGGCCTCGGGCGGGGAGCTGTCGCGGATCTCGCTGGCGATCTCCGTGACGACCAGTGAACTCGGGTTGGCACCCACGCTGATTTTTGATGAGGTGGATTCGGGTGTGGGCGGGGCCGTGGCCGAAACCGTGGGCCGGCTCATGCAGCAACTGGGCAGCGATCGCCAGGTGCTGGCCGTCACCCACCTGCCGCAGGTGGCTGCCTGCGCCCACCACCACCTCAAGGTCGCCAAGCGCAAGAGCCCGGCCGGGACGACCAGTTCGGTGGTCGCCGTGCAAGGCACCACCCGGGTCGCAGAGATTGCGCGCATGCTCGGGGGCGAAAAATCCACCGATGCATCCCTGAATCACGCCCGCGAGATGCTGGACCTGGCAAGCGCCGCAGCGCCCCAGGAAAGGGCCCCCTGATGGCGCTGGAAATCGTCCTGATCACCGGCATGTCCGGCTCCGGCAAGTCCGTGGCCCTGCACGCGCTGGAAGACGCCGGGTATTACTGCGTCGACAACCTGCCCCCGGAGCTGCTCCCCGCCTTCGTCGCGCTGGAGCACCGCCACCACGGCAACCGCCTGGCCATCGCCATGGATGTGCGCAGCGCCACGTCGTTGCACCAGGTCCCGCAGGAGCTCAACCGGCTGCGCAGCGAGGGCGTGTCGGTGCAATCCATCTTTCTGGACGCCACCATCGACACGCTGGTGCGGCGCTTTTCGGAGACGCGGCGCCGCCACCCGCTGTCGCATGCCGACTTGCAGCAGGGCCGCAAGGCGCTGGTGCAGATCATCGAAGAGGAGCGCGAGCTTCTGGCCGCGTTGCGCGACCAGTCGCATGTCATCGACACCAGCACCATCCGGTCGTCGCAGCTGCAAAGCTACGTCAAGGGGTTGATGACCACGACACACGGCCAGCTGACCCTGGTCTTTCAGTCCTTTGCATTCAAGCGCGGCATACCGATGGATGCGGACTATGTGTTTGACGTGCGGATGCTGCCCAACCCGCACTACGAACCTGCGCTGCGCGACCTGACGGGCCTGGATGAGCCTGTCGCGCGCTTCTTGCGCCAGCAGACGGAGGTCTCGCTGATGCAGGCGCACATCGAGCAGTTCCTGGCCCATTGGCTGGAGTTCCTGGACCGCAACCACCGCAGCTATGTGACGGTGGCCATCGGCTGCACCGGGGGCCAGCACCGCTCCGTGTACCTGGTGGAACGGCTCGCGGAGATGTTCAGCGACCGATGGACTGCCCTGCGCAGGCACCGTGAGCTGGATGGCCGCTGAAACGCAGCGCCGCGGGCCTCCTCACACCAGCCCTGACCTCACCACAACGACGCTTGGGTCGTGTCCAGCAGTTTGCGAATGGGCGCGGGCAGACCGATGGAACTCCATTGGCCGGCGCCCAGCCATTCGCCGTCTTCCGTCGGCTGGGCTGCGGCCACGCCAGTGACCAGCACGGGATGCAGGTGCAGGTCGCGGTGCGTCAGCACATGGACAAACGGCTGCAGTTCCTGCACCGACAGGCCGGAGGCCGACGGCAGGGTCTCCATACACCGGTGCAACGACGCGCTGTCTTCAAAAATGGGGACGCAATGCATGCCCGCCCATATGCCCGTGCCAGGGCGCCGTTGCAGCCATACCTGCCCTTGCGGGTTCCTGAGCACCAGCAATTGCCAGGACTCCGAGCGGCGCGAGAGCTTGCGCGTCTTGACCGGATAGCGCTCCGGGTCACCCTTCTTGAACGCGACACAGCTGTGGTTCAGCGGGCACAGCTCACAGCGCGGCGCCCGGGGCACGCATACCGTGGCCCCCAGGTCCATCAACCCCTGCGTGTAGCGGGGCATGGCGTTTTCAAGATCGTGCACCGGGAGCAGCGCCTGCGCATGCTCCCACAGCACCTTCTCATTGCGGGCCGACGCCAGATCCGCGTCGAACCCCAACAGCCGGGTCAGCACCCTGCGCACGTTGGCATCCAGGATCGGAACCCGCTGCGAAAAGCAGAAGGCAGCGATGGCGCCAGCCGTGGATCGGCCGATGCCAGGCAAGGTGGCCAGCACTTCCGCCGAGCGGGGAAACGCCCCGCCATGCTCCGACACCACCTGCTGCGCACAGCGGTGCAGGTTGCGGGCGCGGGTGTAGTAGCCCAGGCCGCTCCACAGGCCCATGACTTCGTCCTGGGGCGCAGCAGCCAATGCCGCCACATCAGGAAAGCGGGCCAGGAAACGCGCGTAGTAGTCCAGCACCGTGCTGACCTGCGTCTGCTGCAGCATGATCTCCGACAGCCACACCCGGTAGGGGTCGCGGGTCTGCTGCCAGGGTAGATGATTGCGGCCACTGGCCATCTGCCAGGCCACCACACGCTCGGCGACGCTGCCGCCCATTGCCTCACTCATGCCGATAGGAGTTGCTTGTCGGCATCCAGGGTTTCAACGGCAGGAGGCGCGACCAGCTTGGAGGTCAACTCGTGGAGCTTTTGCTCCAGTTGGCCCAGCTCTTCTTCGCCGGCTTCGATCTCGGAAATGCGCTCGACCAGTCCGCTGGCAGCCTGCTGGATGCGGTCGACCGCCTCCATGCGGCGGGCGAAGCTGCGGCGGCGCTCGCGCAGTTGGGCATCCAGCTGCGCGGTGGCCGACTTGCTCCACAGTTCCAGGTCATTGGCTGCGGACTCGTAGACCGTGCGCAAACGCATGGCCAGCGCACGCACCAATCGCTCTGCAAATTCGGGCTGCGCCAGCTTCAATGCATTGCCCATGCCCAGGTACTGCAGGTGGCTCTGCTCGATCTGGTGAAGATCGTGCGTGAAGTGCTCCAGCTGCGGCGGCGGCGGCACCTGCAGCGAGAATCCGAACTCGGCGTTCAATTGCCGGAAGGTTCCGCCCAGCATGGCCTGGATCTCGGTGCCGGACGCCTGCGCCTTGTCCATGGTGCTGCGCAGCTTGTCAAAGGTCTGGACGTAGATCTTCTTGACGCCCAGCTTGAGCCCTTTTTGCTGCAGCGTCTGTGCCAACTCGGACAACTCGCCCTTGAGCGACTTCGCACCCAGTTGCTGGAACACGTCGCGCAGCAGCTTGAGGTGCACGGCCCGCACGGCCTGGATCTTGGAGGTGCTCAGGTCGAATTCGCGCTGCTCCTGCTCGATACGCTGGCGCATCGACTCGATCACCGACGCGTTCTTGCCGCGCAGGCTGCGCAGCTCGGCCATCTGGTCATCCAGGTCGCGGCGGCGGATGTTGATGACCCGCGACGTCTCGGTGCGCAGATTGGCCACGCCATGGGCCACGGCCGACCGCAAGATGGATTGCCGCTGGCCCATGATGCCCTTGGCCAGCGCCTCCTCCAGCACGGGAAGGCCGCTGGTTTCCAGCAACACGTCGTCGGCCGTGATCTTGGCCACCAGGCCCTTCTGTGCGGAGACTGGCACCACCCTTTCCAGCGGCACACCCAGCATCTCGGCAGACGTCTGGCACTGGCGTTCTATCTGGGCTTGCACCTGCTCGGCGGAATTGAGCGTGTCCCACAAGGTGTCAATCTTGTTGAGGACCACCAGGCGGGCATCCATGCTGTCGGCAGAGATGGCCAGGTGCTCGCGCCAGATCGACAGATCGGACCGCGTCACGCCGGTGTCCGCACTCAGGATGAACACCACCGCATGGGCCTGGGGAATCAAGTTGACGGTCAGCTCTGGCTCGGTGCCCACGGCATTCAAACCTGGCGTATCGAGAATGACCAGGCCCTGCTTGAGCAGCGGATGCGGAATATTGATGATGGCGTGCCGCCACATGGGCACTTCCACCATGCCGTGCGAGTCCGGCACGGGGTTCTCGTCGACCAGGTCGTCGTGCCAGAAACCCAGCGCCCGGGCGTTGTCCAGGCTGACCTTGCGCACTTCGGCCACTTTTTCCAGGGCCTTCGCAATCTGGTCGGCATTGCCGACATCGAGCCGGATCTCGTGCCAACGTTCAGGCTTCATGCGCCATTCCGCCAAACTCTGCATCTGCAGGCGGGTTTCGATGGGCAGCAACCGCAGGCTGGGGACCACGCTCGCGTCGTAGCCAAGCTCGGTGGGGCACATGGTGGTGCGCCCGGCGCTGGCCGGCATGATGCGGCGACCGTAGTCAGCAAAGAAGATGGCGTTGATCAGCTCCGACTTGCCACGCGAGAACTCCGCGACAAAAGCCACCATGACCTTGTCGCTGCGAACCTGTTCTTCCAGCCTGTGCAGGCGCTCGCGCACTGCCGAGTCCATGAGGTCATGCGAAGACATCCAGTCGCCCAGCCGCTTGAGCTGCTGGGCGAATTCACGTCTCCAGACGCCATGCTGGTCGAACTGTTCGTTGAATGAGGGTCCCACTGTGCTCCCGGAGATATCTAGGTATGGCCTGCGAGGCAGGCATGCACAAAATATAGCATTGACCGCCCACAGACTGTGCTGAAAAGCAAAGTTCGCTCCACACCGCCGTCAAGTGCGTTGGCATTGCGCGCAGAAGTAAGTGCTTCGCTGACCCTGGCGCAGCAGCCGGATGGGGGTGGTGCAAACATGGCAGGGCGCACCTTCGCGCCCGTAGACATTGGCCTGCGTCTGGAAGTGTCCGGCCATGCCGTCGGCACTGGAGAAATCGCGCAGCGTGCTGCCCCCCATTTCCACCGCCCGGGCCAGCACGGCCACGATGGCCTCGTGCAACTTGCGCACCCGGGCCGGGCCGATGCGTGACGCCACCGTGGTCGGGCGGATACCCGCCAGAAAAAGCACCTCGGAAGCATAGATATTGCCCACCCCCACCACCAGCTTGCCGCCCAGCAGCAACTGCTTGATGGGCGTGCGGCTCTTTTTCAGCCCGGCTTGAAACGTGGCCAGAGAAAAGGAATCCGACAACGGTTCCATGCCCAGCGCATCGAGCAGCTTGACCGCGACCGGATCCTGCTCGCCCTGGGTATAGACCACCGCGCCGAAGCGCCGCGGATCATGCAGCCGTAGCGTCCCGTGGCTGGTGGCCATGTCGAAATGGTCGTGCACGTCTGGCGGAGGAAGGCCATGGCCAAAGCGCAAGCTGCCGGACATGCCCAGGTGCAGCAGCAGCAGGCCCTGGCTGGTATCTGCCAATAGATATTTGCCCCGCCGGCGCAGACCCAGCACCTGCTGCCCCACCAGATCCCCGGGGTCACACCCGAGCGGCCATCGCAGCGGCTTGCCCATCGCAACGCCTTCGATGTTCGCCCCGGCAATGGCCGCCGCAAAACTGCGGCGCGTGACTTCCACTTCGGGCAACTCAGGCATAGAACGCGACCTACATCGGGTTAACGGGCATGGATTATTATGACCCGATGGTGTTATTTCACAGATTTCGGACCACCGCCCTGGCAACAGCGATCGCGGTTGCGGCTTGTTCAGCGTATGCGCAATCGCCGGGTGCCAACACCCCGCCTGCGCCTGCCGAGGAGCCCGTGGTCTCCAACCCCGCGCTCGACGCGGAACTGTTCTACGAAATCCTGTTGGGCGAGGTGAGCGCCCGCACCGGAGACCCGGGTGCCGGGTACGCCTTCATGCTCGAAGCGGCCCGCCGCAGTGCCGACGGCCAGCTGTACCAGCGCGCAGCCGACATCGCGCTGCAATCCCGCTCGGGCGAATACGCATTGGCAGCCGCGCAGGCCTGGAAAGAAGCCCTGCCCCAGTCGCGCGAGGCCAACCGCTACGTGCTCCAGATCCTGGTCGCCCTGAACCGCATTGGCGAAACCCCGGACCTCCTGCGCCTGGAGCTGGCTCTGTCGCCACCCCGCAGCAAGGCGGCCATGCTGTCGGCCCTGCCCCAGGTGTATGGGCGCGCCAGCGACAAGGCGCTGGCCGCCAAGGTCGTCGAAGCGGCGCTCGTCAACGAACTCACGAATCCTGCCACCGGTCCGGTGGCATGGGTTTCATTGGGCCGCCTGCGGCTGGCCGCAGGCGACAAGGCCGGCGCCCTGGAAGCCGCCCGCAAGGCCCAGGCCCTGGACGTGGGCAGCGAGAGCTCGGCGCAACTGGCGCTGGAGCTGATGGACGATGGCAGCCCCGAAGCAGAACCCTTGGTCGTGCAGGCCCTGTCCAAGCAGCCTGTTCCCGAGCTGCGCATGGCCTATGCGCGGGTACTGCTGGGCCAGCAACGCTATGGAGACGCGGCCCGGCAGCTAGAAGCCGCCACCAAGGAAAAGCCCGACCTGGTGGAAGCCTGGCTGGTGCTGGCTACGCTCCACCTGCAGGACAACCGCCTTCCCGCGGCCGAGAACGACCTCAAGCGCTACATGGACCTGCTGTCCTCGCTGGACGATGCTGAGGTGCGCCAGCGCGGCATGACGCAGGCGTACCTGCTGTACGCGCAGATCGCCGAAAAGAAGCAGGACTTCGCCGGGGCCGAGGCATGGCTCAAGCGCATCGACAACGTGGAAGAGGTCTTCAGCGCCCAGATGCGCCGCGCGTCGCTGCTGGCGCGCCAGGGCAAGATCGAGCAGGCCCGCGCCTTGCTGCGCAACCTGCCGGGCACTTCGGCCGACGACAAGCGCATGAAGCTGGCTGCAGAAGTGCAACTGCTGCGCGACCAGCGGCTGTACCAGGAGGCCTACAAGGTCCAGACCGAACTCGTGGCCTTGGCGCCGCAAGACACCGAACTCGTGTACGACCAGGCCATGCTGGCCGAGAAGGCCGGCCAGGTGGACACCATGGAGCGGCTGCTGCGCCAGGTCATCGCCCAGAAGCCGGACCACCACCACGCCTACAACGCGCTGGGCTACTCGCTGGCCGAGCGTGGCCAGCGCCTGCCCGAAGCCAAGCAGCTCATCCTGAAAGCGCTGGAGTTCGCACCCAACGACCCGTTCATTACCGACAGCCTGGGCTGGGTGGAGTTTCGCCTGGGCAACAAGGCCGAAGCCCGCAGGCTGCTGGAAGCCGCCTACAAGGGGCGCCCCGATGTCGAGATCGGCGCGCATCTGGGTGAAGTGCTCTGGAGCCTGGGCGACAAGGACGCCGCCCTGAAGGTCTGGACGGAGAGCAAGCGCGTGAGCCCCGACAACGAAACACTGAAGGAAACCCTGGCGCGCCTGGGAGTGAAGCTTTGATGCGCGGCTGGTACGGCGCCACGCTGCCGTCGGCGGCTGCTGCAACGCCAAGCCACGGTGTGATCACAGGCTGGCGTCTGCTGCTGGCCATCTGCGCCATGTGGCTGGCCGGATGTGCACAACCCTTGCCCAAAGTGACGACCGATGAGAACACCTGGAGCGGCCGCCTGGCATTGCAGGTCGAGGGCCAGGACTCGCAGTCGTTTTCTGCCATGTTCGAGCTGCGGGGCAATGCCCAAGTGGGCGGGCTGGTGCTGCTCAGCCCGCTGGGCAATCGGCTTGCGCAGCTGGACTGGAAGGACGGCCACGCCCAGTTGGTGAGCTCGCAGGAAGCCCGCACCTCCGACTCCCTCGACATGCTGCTGCAGGAAGTGACCGGCACGCGCATTCCGGTGACGGCATTGTTCAGCTGGCTGCAGGGCAACCAGGCCACTGCACCCGGTTGGCGCGCCGATCTGTCGGGGGTTGCCGATGGCCGCCTGGTCGCGCACCGGGACGACCCCCAGCCCCAGGCCACACTCCGCGTTGCACTGACCCGTTGATCTGCGCGGGGCGCACGCCCCTTGCCCGCCCCCGTCTTTTTGTTCATGCAAGCCCTCTACGACGTGCCGGCTCCGGCCAAGCTCAATCTTTTTCTGCACATCACGGGCCGGCGTGACGACGGCTATCACCTGCTGCAGTCGGTGTTCATGCTGGTGGACTGGTGCGACACCCTGCACTTCGAACGCTGCGGCACCGGCCCGGAGATCACGCGCGAAGATCTGGGACCCGCCTTACCCGACGTGGACCTGACGATCCGTGCAGCCCGCGCCCTGCAGGCGGCCACGGGCTGCACACAGGGCGCGCACATTGCCGTGGGCAAGAGCATCCCCGCGCAGGCAGGCATGGGCGGCGGCTCCTCCGACGCTGCCACGACTCTGCTGGCCCTCAATCGGCTGTGGGGCCTGCACCTGCCGCGCACTGCGCTGGAAAAGATCGGCATCGCGCTCGGCGCAGACATTCCATTTTTTTTACGCGGCCGTAACGCTTTTGTGGAGGGAATTGGTGAGACAATCACGCCGCTTGAGAAAGTGCACCAGCTGCCACCCGCAAGCTTCGCGATCGTGAAGCCTGCAGCAGGCCTGGAGACAAAATTAATTTTTTCGTCGCCAAGTTTGAAACGTGATTCAGATAGTGCTACAATCTTAGGCTTTGCTGCAGCACACTTTGACTTCGGTCGAAATGACTTGCAGCCCGTTGCTCAGGCTCTTTGCCCGCAAGTTACCGAAGCCCTCGAATGGCTCAGGTCACGCGGATTGCAAGGCAGGATGACAGGCTCAGGCAGTGCGGTGTTTGCGCAAATGTCTCATGCAGTTGATCTGGATGGAGCCCCCCAGGGCTGGCAGGTCAAGGCATGTGAAAATCTGATGATTCACCCTCTTGCGGGTTGGGCATCAGACGAGAATTAAGGTTGGTTGCCTTCGGCAATTGACCTGTGTAGGGGAGTCGCCAAGCTGGTTAAGGCACCGGATTTTGATTCCGGCATGCGAAGGTTCGAATCCTTCTTCCCCTGCCAAATATCTTCTCGCATACGGGCATTATTTTCAGACTGCTGGGACTCTCATGCAAGCCAACCACCCCGACTTCATGGTTTTCACCGGCAATGCCAATCCTGGCATGGCAGCTGAAATCGCCCAGCACCTGGGTACCACCCTGGGCGCTGCCGATGTGGGTCGTTTCTCCGACGGTGAAGTCACCGTTGAAATCAAGCAGAACGTGCGTGCACGCGATGTTTTCGTGGTGCAGTCCACTTGCGCGCCCACCAACGAAAACCTCATGGAACTGCTGATCATGGTGGATGCGCTCAAGCGCGCATCGGCTGAACGCATCAGCGCCGTGATCCCCTACTTCGGTTATGCACGGCAAGACCGCCGCCCCCGCTCCTCCCGCGTGCCGATCACGGCCAAGGTGGTGGCCAACATGCTGCAGACCGTGGGCGTGGCCCGCGTGCTGACCATGGACCTGCATGCCGACCAGATCCAGGGCTTCTTCGACATTCCGGTCGACAACATCTATGCCTCCCCCGTTCTGCTGGGCGACCTGCGCCAGAAGAACTACGAGGACCTGATCGTCGTGTCCCCCGACGTGGGCGGCGTGGTGCGTGCCCGTGCGCTGGCCAAGCAGCTCAACTGCGACCTGGCCATCATCGACAAGCGACGCCCCAAGGCCAACGTGTCCGAAGTCATGCACGTGATCGGCGAAATCGAAGGCCGCAACTGCGTGATCATGGACGACATGATCGACACCGCCGGCACGCTGGTGAAGGCGGCCGAGGTGCTCAAGGAGCGCGGCGCCAAGAAGGTGTACGCCTACTGCACGCACCCCATTTTTTCGGGCCCTGCCATTGAACGCATCGCCAAGGGCTCGGCCCTCGATGAAGTGGTAGTGACCAACACCATCCCCCTGAGCGACAACGCCAAGGGATGCACCAAGATTCGCCAACTCTCCGTGGCCCCGCTGATCGCCGAGACGATCCAGCGCATTGCCAAGGGCGAGTCGGTGATGAGCCTGTTCTCGGACCAAGAGAACCTGTTCTGATCCAGCTCCTTCGGGAGCACGGCAGCAGCGGTTCTGCACGCAAGCCTCCCTTGGGAGGCTTGTTGCTTGTTTGTTCGGGAACAACTTGCAGGCTTGCGGCATGTGGCCTCAAGCCTTTTTAAAACAGAGGATGACTGGTCGCGGTCGCCTCTTATCAGGAGCTAAATATGAACTTCGTCGCTTTTGAGCGCGCCAAGCAGGGCACGGGTGCGAGCCGCCGTCTCCGCATTTCGGGCAAGACCCCCGGTATCGTGTACGGTGGTGCCACGGAACCCCAACTGATCGAGATCGACCACAACGCACTGTGGCACGCCCTCAAGAAGGAAGCATTCCACTCCAGCGTGCTGGACATGGAAGTGGCCGGCAAGACCGCCAAGGTCCTGCTGCGCGACGTGCAATACCACCCCTACAAGCAACTCGTGCTGCACATCGACTTCCAGCGCGTGGACGAAAAGACCAAGCTGCACATGAAGGTGCCACTGCACTTCAGCGGCGCTGAAGAGTCCAACGCCGTCAAGGTCGACAAGTGCATGGTCAACCCGATCGTGAACGAACTCGACGTGACCTGCATGCCTTCGGACCTGCCAGAGTTCATCGCTGTGGACCTGTCCAAGCTGGAAAAGGGCTCGTCCCTGACCCTGAAGGACATCAAGCTGCCCAAGGGCGTGACCGCCAAGATCCGCGGCAACCAGACCAACCCCGTGCTGGTGTCGGTGACGCCTCCTGTCGTGGTGGTCGAGACCCCCGCAGAAGCCGCTCCTGCAGCCGACGCCAAGGGCAAGGGCAAGGGCAAGAAGTAATTCTTCGCCCTGCGGTCGACGAAGACCACCGGTCCGGTGGTTTTCTGACAACCCGCACGCACGGCACTACACGGCCCGCCTGTCTCGGCAGGCCACCCAGCCGCACGACGGCCCACGCAAGTGGGCCGTTTTGCTTGGTGCCACAAGCCAACAGAACGCACTGCGCATGGCTTGCACGCGGATGCCGATGCACCACGCCGACGTCGACGTTGACGTCAACGCCCACGCAGCGCGCCGCCATTGACGAACTCCACCGCGACAGCAATAAGCGCCGCCACCGCCGCCCGCCATGTACCGGGCCGGGGGGCATGGACGCACACGGCACCGTGCAGCGACGGGTCTGCCAGACTACCCTGCGCCGCACTTCAACACCCGGATAATCGAGCAGATGATCAAGCTGTTTGTAGGCCTTGGAAACCCGGGCCCCGACTACGAAGCCACCCGCCACAACGCGGGCTTCTGGTGGATTGACGCCCTGGCGCGCGACCTCAAGGCCACCCTGGTGCCCGAGCGCAGCTACCACGGCCTGATGGCGCGCACCACAGTGCACGGCCAGAACGTCTGGCTGCTGCAGCCCCAGACCTTCATGAACCTGTCGGGCAAGTCCGTCGCATCGCTCGCTCGGTTCTTCAAGATCCTGCCCGAAGAGATCCTGGTCGTGCACGACGAGCTCGACATCCCGCCCGGTCAGGTCAAGCTCAAGCGCGGCGGCAGCCACGCAGGCCACAACGGCCTGCGCGACATCCACGGCCAGCTGGGCTCGCCCGACTACTGGCGCCTGCGCATCGGCATAGGGCATCCGGGCGTGAAAAGCGAAGTGGCCAACTGGGTGCTCAAGAAACCCGCACCCGACCAGCGCGTGCTGATCGAAGACAGCATCGTCCACTCGCTCAAGGCCTACCCGGCCATGCTGGCCGGCGAGATGGACAAGGCCACCTTGCTCATCCACACCACCAAGCCGCCCCGGCCCAAGCCCCCGCGGCCTGCCGATTGAGCGCGGTGCCCGTGGCGGCCATGGGTCGGCGCGATACGCCGGCGTGACGCACCACATTGGATACGCTGCGTGCACCCATCACGCACCAGATGCGCCACCGCAGAAAGCGGCGAGAAGCTGCTGCGGATGCACCGACGCGCCAGGAGACCGGATCGCTGAGCACCGGCTCGCCAGAGCGCTACTCTTTTCATAGCTGCCTGCGCTTGCTGGACAAGCGGTAGCAGCCAAAAAGATCCAAAAATCAGGGCAGCATCAAGACCACATCAGCGCCCTCAGCACCATCAGGACGACGCAGAGGCCTGCAGCCGCTGGAACTTCTGCCACAAGGTCTCGCGGGTCTCGACATGCTGGGGGCTCACCGGGATGCAGGCCACGGGGCAGACCTGCACGCACTGCGGTTCGTCAAAATGCCCCACGCATTCCGTGCACTTGTGGGGGTCGATCTCGTAGATCTCCTGCCCCAGGTAAATCGCTTGGTTGGGGCATTCGGGCTCGCACACATCGCAATTGATGCACTCGTCGGTGATCATCAGCGCCATACTGCCTCCTGCGCGCCGACGGACCCGACGCGGGGGATGACGATGGCATACAACGGCAGTGCGGTTTTCATAGCCCGTATTATCCCGTGCCGGTGGCATGTGCCTTGCATGCCACACCGCAACCCAACACCGCCGACGGGGATGTTTTTACCGTTATGCTGTGTATACACATTAATTTTGACGCGCCTGCGTAGCCACCCCTCCATCACGCTTGCCTCCCATGGGTCTGTTTTTTCTCAAGCGGTTCATCACGCTCCTGGCCACGCTGATCGGCGCCTCCATCGTCGTCTTCCTGGTGCTGGAGATCCTGCCGGGCAACGCGGCGCAGATGCTCATGGGGCCCGATGCCTCGCCCGATGCCGTGGCCGCGCTGGCCACCAAGCTCGGCCTCGACCAGCCGGCCACGCAGCGCTACTGGGAGTGGATCAGCGGCCTGGTGGTGGGCGACATGGGCAACAGCTACGCCTACAGCACGCCGGTGCTCGAGCTGGTGCTCGAACGCCTGGCCCTGACGGTGCCGCTGGCGCTGATGGCCATGGTGATCACCACCGTGCTGGCCCTCATTGCAGGCGTGTATGCGGCCTCGCGCCACAACAAGGTGGGCGACGTGGGCGTGATGGGCCTGGCGCAGATCGGTATCGCCATCCCCAACTTCTGGTTTGCCATCCTTTTGATCCTGCTGTTCTCGGTCAAGCTGCAGTGGTTCTCGGCCGGGGGCTTTCCGGGCTGGACGGACGACGCCGGCGGCGGCCCGCTCGAGGCCCTGAAGGCGCTGCTGCTGCCCGCCATCGCGCTGGCCGTGGTGCAGGCGGCCATCCTGGCGCGCATCACGCGCTCGGCCGTGCTCGAGGTGCTGCGCGAGGACTTCGTGCGCACCGCGCGCGCCAAGGGGCTGTCGCAGCGTGCCGCGCTCTGGGGCCACGTGCTGCGCAACGCCATGATCCCGGTGATCACCGTGATGGGGCTGCAGTTCGCCAACCTGCTGGCGGGCACCATCGTGGTGGAGAACGTGTTCTACCTGCCGGGCCTGGGCCGGCTGATCTTCCAGTCCATCTCCAACCGTGACCTCATCGTGGTGCGCAACTGCGTGATGCTGCTCGCCGCCATGGTGGTCATCGTCAACTTCGTCGTGGACATCCTGTACGCCGTGATCGACCCGCGCGTGAAGGCCTCCGACATCTGATCCCCCATGAGCGCCGTCATCTCCCCCTCCCCTTCCGCCACTGCAGCTCCCGGCTGGCTGCACCGCGCGCTGCGCCACCGCAGCTTCGTCATCGGCGCAGTGCTGTCGCTGCTGCTCCTACTGGCCGCAGCGCTGTCGCTGGTCTGGACGCCCTGGTCTCCCTACGAGATGGACCTGGCCTCCAAGCTCCAGCCCCCCAACGGCAAGCACTGGCTGGGCACGGATGCGTTCGGTCGCGACGTCGCATCGCTGCTGCTGGTGGGGGCGCGCAATTCCATCCTGGTGGGCGTGATCGCCGTGGGCATTGGCCTCACCATCGGCACGGCGCTGGGCCTGCTGGCCGCGGCCAAGCGGGGCTGGGTCGAAGAACTCATCATGCGGCTGGCCGACTTCACCTTCGCGTTTCCTGCCATTCTCTCGGCCATCATGATGACGGCGGTGTTCGGCGCCGGCATCGTCAACTCCATCATCGCCATCGGCATCTTCAACATCCCGACGTTTGCGCGCGTCACCCGCGCATCGGCCAATGCAGTGTGGTCGCGCGAATACATCATGGCCTCGCGCGCCTGCGGCAAGGGCGCCTGGCGCATCACCATCGAGCACGTGCTGCCCAACATTCTGTCGGTGCTGATCGTGCAGGCCACCATCCAGTTCGCCATCGCCATCCTGGCCGAGGCCGCCCTGTCGTACCTGGGCCTGGGCACGCAGCCGCCCCAGCCCTCGTGGGGCCGCATGCTCAGCGAGGCCCAGACGCTGATGTTCCAGGCGCCCCTGCTCGCCGTGTGGCCTGGTGTCGCGATTGCCATGGCGGTGCTGGGCCTGAACCTGCTGGGCGACGGCCTGCGCGACCTGCTGGATCCACGCCTGGCGAGGAAGAGATGACACCCCCTGAGTTGCTTCGCGCCTTCCCCTTCTCTCGCATTGCTACGCAATGCGGGAGGGGGACGCCCCCAGTGCGGCGGGGCGGCCCTTGCACGGGGGCACTGGTCTCGCGCATGCCTTTGCATCGGCCGCGTCCGGCACGATAGACAGCTGAAAAAAAACTCTGCGAACGATGAAGACCTGTTGCCATGCCCTTGCTTGAAGTCTCCAACCTCCGCATCCGCCTGCAGACCCACCGCGGTCCGGCCGATGCCGTGCGCGGCGTGAGCTTTTCGCTGGCGCGCGGCGAAACCCTGGGCCTGATCGGTGAATCGGGCTGCGGCAAGTCCATCACTGCCATGTCGCTCATGGGCCTGCTGCCCGACAGCGCGCAGGTCACGGGCAGCATCCGCTTCGACGGCGAAGAGCTCGTGGGCCGCACCGATGCGCAGATGTGCAAGATGCGCGGCAACCGCATCGGCATGGTGTTCCAGGAGCCCATGACGGCCCTGAACCCGGTGCACACCATCGGCCGCCAGGTGGCCGAGCCGCTGCGCCTGCACCGCGGCATGGGTGCGGCCGATGCCCGCAAGGAAGCCATTTCGCTGCTGGACCGCGTGGGCATCCCGAACGCCGCGCAGCGCTTCGATGCCTATCCGCACCAGTTCTCGGGCGGGCAGCGCCAGCGCATCACCATCGCCATGGCCCTGGCCTGCGGACCCGATCTGCTGATCGCCGACGAGCCCACCACCGCGCTCGATGTGACCATCCAGCAGCAGATCCTGGACCTCATCAGCGACCTGGTGGCCGAGCGCAACATGGCACTGATCCTCATCTCGCACGACCTGGGCGTGATCTCGCAGAACGTGGACCGCATGATGGTGATGTACGGCGGCAGCGTCGTCGAGAGCGGCTCCACGGCGTCCGTCTTCTCCGCGATGACCCATCCCTACACCCGCGGCCTGTTCGCTGCACGGCCCCACCTGGGCGCGGTGCATGCACCGGGCCAGCGCCCGCGGCTGTCCACCATTCCGGGCACGGTGCCCGAGCTGGTGGACCTGCCCGCCGGCTGCCCGTTTGCCGGCCGCTGCAGCTACACCATCGACGCCTGCCACCACGAGCAGCCGGCCCCCACACTGGTGTCCACCGATGCCGACGGCGACCATGTGGTGCGCTGCATCCGCCGCGAGGCCATTGCCGCGGCACTGAGCGCCGAGGCCGTCAAGGTCGTGGAGGTGGCCGCATGAACCACGCCATCGCTTCCTCCCCGCAAGGCACCTCCGCAGCGCTGCCCGACGGCGCACTGCTGCAGGTCCAGGACCTCGTGCGTGAATACACGCTGCCGCGCGAACATCTGTTTCGCCCACCGGGCACGGTGAAGGCGCTCAACGGCGTGAGCTTTTCGGTCGCCCCCGGGCGCAGCCTGGGCATCGTGGGCGAATCGGGCTCGGGCAAATCCACGCTCGCGCGCCTGGTGATGGCGCTGGACGCCCCGACCTCGGGCACGGTGCACCTGCTGGGCCGCAACCTGCACCAGCTGCCCACGGCCGAATTGCGCGAGGCCCGGCGCGACTTCCAGATGGTGTTCCAGGACCCGTACGGATCGCTGGACCCGCGCCAGACGGTCGAGCGCATCGTGACCGAGCCGCTGCAGGCGCAGGGCCAGACCAGCCGCGCCGAGCAGCGCGAGCAGGCCGCCCAGGTGCTGTCGCAGGTGGGCCTGCGCACCAACGACCTGGGCAAATACCCGCACGAGTTTTCGGGCGGCCAGCGCCAGCGCATCGCCATCGCCCGCGCCCTCATCACCCGCCCGCGCCTCATCGTGGCGGACGAGCCCGTGAGCGCGCTCGATGTGTCTGTGCAGGCCCAGGTGCTCAACCTCATGCAGGACCTGCAGCACGAGTTCGGCATCACCTACATGCTGATCAGCCACGACCTCGCGGTGGTCAACCACCTGTGCGACGAAGTGGTGGTGCTGTACCAGGGCCGCATCGTCGAGCGCGGCTCGCCGGCCGAACTGTTCCACAACGCGCAGCACCCCTACACGCAGTCGCTGGTGGGTGCCGTGCCGCAGGTGCAGCCCGGCCGCGCCCGCGCGCGGCGCGCGGCGGCAGCCGCACAAGCCACCGCGAAAACCGCATAACCACATGCACACGTGATGGTGTAAAAAGCTTTTGTGGGCCCTGGTAACCATTTGCACAGGGCCCGTCCTCTGGTTTTTTGTCAGGTCTTTTGTCTGGAGTATCCGAACATGCTGAACCGCCGTACCGTCCTTGCCACCGGCGCCATCGCCGCAGTGCCCCTGTCCACCCCGCTCGGCGCGCTGGCGCAGAGCCGCAAAGATGCGGTCACGCTGGCCATGACGCTGGAGCCGCCGGGCCTGGACCCGACCGCCGGCGCGGCATCTGCCATCGGCGAGATCGTCCAGTACAACATCTTCGAGACGCTCACCAAGATCAATGCCGACGGCAGCGTCTCCCCCCTGCTGGCCGAGAGCTGGGAAGTCTCGCCCGACCTCAAGACCTACACCTTCAAGCTGCGCCGCGGCGTGAAGTTCCAGAACGGCGAGCCCTTCACCGCCGCCGCCGTGAAGTTCTCGTACGACCGCGCGGGCGGCGAGAAGAGCACCAACAAGGACAAGCGCACCTTCGCCAACCTCACCACGCAGGTGGTGGACGACTTCACCGTCGTGGTGCTGAACAAGGACATCGACCCCGACCTGCTCTTCGTGCTGGGCCAGGCCACCTCCATCATCGTGGAGCCCAAGAGCGCCGACGGCAACGCCAACAAGCCCGTGGGCACCGGCCCCTACCAGCTCAACGCCTGGAACAAGGGCTCGTCCATCGTGCTGACGGCGTGGGAAGGCTTTCGCGACGCCAAGGCGCTCAAGATCAAGCGCGCCACCTTCCGCTTCATCTCCGACCCGGCCGCCCAGGTGGCCGCCCTGCTTGCGGGCGATGTGGATGCGTTCCCGCGCGTCACGCCCCGCAGCGTGCCGCAGTTCAAGTCCAACCCCCGCTTCCAGGTGGTGGTGAGTGGCTCGCGCGCCAAGACCATCCTGGCCATCAACAACGGCAAGAAACCGCTCGATGACGTGCGCGTGCGCCGCGCCATCGCCGCGGCCATCGACCGCAAGGCCGTGATCGAAGGCGCCGCCGACGGCTACGGCGCGCCCATCGGCAGCCACTACGTGCCCGGCGCTTTCGGCTATGTGGACACCACGGGCGTGAACCCGTACGACGTGGAAAAAGCCAAGAAACTGCTGGCCGAAGCGGGCGTGAAGACGCCGCTGGAGCTGACCGTCACGCTGCCGCCCACGCCGTACGCGCGCCAGGGCGGCGAAGTGATTGCCGCCCAGCTGGCCAAGATCGGCATCGTCGCCAAGCTGCAGAACGTGGAATGGGCGCAGTGGCTCAGCGGCACCTACGGCAGCAAGAACTACGACCTGACGATCATCAGCCACGTCGAGCCGTTCGACCTGGGCAACTTCGCCAAGCCCGACTACTACTGGGCCTACAACTCGCCCAAGTTCAACGACCTGTTCAACCAGATCAAGAACGCCGCCCGCCCCGCCGACCGCTCGCGCCTGCTGGGCGAGGCGCAGCGCCTGCTGGCGCAGGACTCGGTGCACGCGTTCCTGTACTCCAACCAGTGGATCACGGTGGCCAACAAGAACCTCAAGGGCCTGTGGAAAGACATGCCGGTGTTCGTGAACGACATCTCGTCGCTGTCCTGGTCTTGAGATTAAACACCCCCTGAGTCGCTTCGCGCCTTCCCCCTCTCTCGACTCGCTGCGCGAGTCGGGAGGGGGACGCCCCCGGTGCGGCGGGGCGGCCCTTGCACGGGGGCACTGGCTATGGCCGCGCCAGTTTTGTGGGCTGGGGGCGGCGCGCTGCGCAATGGACCACTAAAACGAGCGGTAGTGAATTGCTCCCAAAACAATAGCTGCTAGCGCTTTACCAGCAAGCGGTAGCAGCCTTTTTTACTTGTAGAACTCCCGACATGACTGCCTTGCACGACCTGCCCGCCCACGAACTCCTGGCCGCCTACCGCCAGCGCACACTCTCTCCGGTGGAGGTCACGCAGGCCGTGCTGGCGCACATCGAGCGCTGGGAGCCCCACATCCAGGCCACCTACCTGCTGCGGCCCGAAGCAGCCCTGGCGCAGGCCCGTGCGTCGGAAGCCCGCTGGCACAAGGGCGAGCCCCAGGGCCTGTTGGATGGCGTGCCCAGCACCATCAAGGAAAACATCGCCACGCAGGGCGACCCGACGCCCCTGGGCACCGCAGCCGTGGAACTGGTGGCCGCGTCGGCCGACGCACCACCGGCGGCACGCATGCGCGAATCCGGTGCCGTCATCGTCGCCAAGACCACCATGCCCGACTACGGCATGCTGTCTTCGGGCCTGTCGACCTTCCACCCGCTGTCGCGCAACCCCTGGGACACCACCAAGGGCCCCGGCGGCTCCAGCGCGGGTGGCGGGGCGGCGGCGGCGGCCGGCTACGGCCCGCTGCACATCGGCACCGACATCGGCGGCTCGCTGCGGCTGCCGGCCAGCTGGTGCGGCATCTTCAGCCTCAAGCCCAGCCTGGGCCGCATCCCCATCGACCCACCGTACACCGGCCGCGCCGCCGGCCCGATGACCCGCACCGTGGCCGACGCCGCGCTGATGATGCAGGTGCTCAGCCAGCCCGACGCGCGCGACAGCATGAGCCTGCCCGCGCAGGACATCGCCTGGGGCCAGTTCGACCAGCGGGCCGAGCGCACGCGCGGCCTGCAAGGCTTGAAGATCGGCCTGCTGCTGGACGCCGGATGCGGCCTGCCCGTGGAGCCTGAAGTCAAGGCCGCCATCGAGCGCGCGGCGCGCCTGATGGAGGCCGCGGGCGCCACCATCGTGCCCCTGCAGCCCTTCATGACCCAGGCCATGCTCGACGGCATGGACCACTTCTGGCGCATGCGCTCGCACATCGACCTGCAGGCCCTGCCCGCAGAGCGCCGCGACAAGGTGCTGCCGTACATCCGCACCTGGGCCGACAGCGCGGCCGGCATGAGCGGCACCGAAGTCTTCAACGCCAGCCACCAGTTCCACCTGACGCGCGTGGCCACCGTCAAAGCCTGCAGCGCGTTCGACTACGTGATCTCGCCCGTGGCGCCCATGCCCGCCTTCCAGGCCGAACTGCCCTCGCCCACCAACGACCCGCTGCGCCCGCTGGAGCACATCGGCTTCACCGTGCCGTTCAACATGTCCGAGCAGCCCGCGGCGTCGGTCAACTGCGGCTACACGTCCACCGGTCTGCCCATCGGGCTGCAGATCGCCGGTGCGCGCTTCGACGACCTGGGCGTGCTGCAGGTGGCGCACGCGTTCGAGCAGATCCGCGACCCTCAACGCCCCTGGCCGCTACCGCCAGCAGCGTAGACTGGGACTGAGAACAGGTTCTTACCCTGTGCCTCGCGCGCCGCAGTTGTTGGTACGCTCGGGGGCACAGGCGCCGGCCGTCCGGCGTGTTCTTTTTCTGCGGCCAGCGCACACCGGGGCCCCAACGCACTACGTCACCACAGCATGGACATCCTCATCATGGCGATCCTCATCGCCACCGGCACCTTCATGCTCAACGCCAAAGAGCAGCGCAAGCGCATCGTGCTGCTGGGCAGCCACCTGGCCAACTACCAGATCGAAAAGCTCATGGAGGCGCTGACCGACGGCTACCTGCGCGCACTGGGCGAAGGCACCGACGAACGCCGCGGCCAGATCTGGAGCCTGCTGAGCACCACCGAGCTGCAGCTGAGCGAGCAGTTCAACCGCTTCGCCGCCGACTTCGCCAAGATGAGCGAAGAAAGCACGCGGGTCAGCCGCCTGTCCATGGCCTTTCCGTTCGTCGAAAAAGTGCTGCCCGCCCTGACTTTCGACATGCGCAAGGCCCTGGCCATCCACGCGCGCGGTATTGCCCACGTGGTGCAGAACACCGGCCACCTGTCGCCCAAGGACCGGGCCTACATGATGACGGCCGAGCTCTTCCTCATGCAGCACACCTGCCACTGGTTCTGCAAGTCCAAGACCATCGCCACCGCCCGCATGCTGGCCCGCCACCAGACCCCGCACGAACAACTCGTCGCCTCCGTGTCGGCCGAGACGCGCAACGCCTACCTGGCCCTGATCAAGGGCGGCTGACCGCGGCGGCCGCCACCATGCTCTCACCATGCAGCCACAGCCACACACGCCCCTGACCGACAGCCTGGGCAACCCCGCCACGCTGCACGATGCGGCCAGCCTGGCGGCGCTCAATGACTTCGTGGAAGGCTTCATCGCCTGCGAAGCACGCGCGGTGAACGTGCTCGGCGCGGCGCAAGACACCAGCGCCATCGTGCAGGCCTGCTGCGCGGCGCTGCACATGTTTGCCGAGTCGGCGGACGCATCGCACAACGCACGCCCCTTCATCGACCAGGCCCTCGCCAGCGCGCCACAGGCCAGCGAGCGCGAACAGCGCTTCGTGGCCGCCGTGGCAGCGTGGGTGGACGGCGACCTTCCCCGCGCCATCGCCCTGCACGAAGAACAGGCCCGCCTGCACCCGCGCGACCTGGCTTCGCTCAAGCTCGGCCAGTACCACTTGTTCAACCGCGGCGACTCGCCCGGCATGCTGCGCATGGCCCTGCAGGCCGTGCCCGCCGCCGCCGACGTGCCCTACCTGCACGGCATGCTGGCCTTCGGCTGGGAGCAGTGCCACCTGCTGACCGAGGCCGAGGCCGCCGCACGCCACGCCGTCACCCTGTGCCGCAAGGAGCCCTGGGCCCACCACGCGCTGGCCCACGTGATGCTCACCCAGGGGCGCATCGCCGAAGGCACGGACTTCCTGGCCGGCGTGAGCGACACCTGGACGGGCCTGAACTCCTTCATGGTCACCCACAACTGGTGGCACCAGGCCCTCTTCCTGCTGGAGCAGGACCGCCATGCCGACGTGCTGGCGCTGTACGACCAGCAGGTCTGGGGCGTGGTCAAGGAATACACGCAGGACCAGATCAACGCCGTGTCGCTGCTGGCGCGGCTGGAGCTGGCGGGCGTCGATGTCGGTCCCCGCTGGAGCGATGTGGCCGACCACCTGGCCCTGCGCCTGTCCGACCACGTGCTGCCGTTTCTCGACCTGCAGTACCTCTACGGCCTGGCCCGCGCAGGCCGCACCGCACCCGCGCTCACCCTGCTGCGCAACATCGAGGCCCACGCCGCCACCCGCACCGAGGCGCACGAGCGCACCGTGTGGCAACAGGTCTGCGTGCCCGCCGCACAAGGCCTGCTCGCGCACGCCCAGGGCGACTGGGCCTCCGCGGCCCGGCAACTGGGCCTGGCCTTGCCCCGCCTGATTGAGATCGGCGGCAGCCACGCACAGCGCGACCTGTTCCACCAGATCTGGCTGGATGCGCTGCAGCGCAACGGGCAGTGGGCGGCGGTGCAGAACCTGCTGCAGCCCTTGTCGAATGCGCAGCCGGAGTCGGCGAGGCTGGCGCGGCAGGTGGGGGTGGTGAATGGGGTGTTGGGGTTGCCGGTGGGCTGAGGTGTGCGAGTCAGGCTCAGTGATCACGTCGCATTCGATCCAACACTGTTGGGCAGCACTTATCGTAAGTCTGTCGCTATCAGGTTGCTCTCGTGACGCGCCGCGAGAACAATCACAGACTGAAGCCGCCCACCCTCCAGTGCTTGCAGCAGCATCCGCGCCATCTGTTTCACCTGCGCAAGCTGGCTGGCAGCAACTGTATGTCGTTTACTGCAACGGTACGGTAGACCTTTTGGACCTTGCGCAGCAAGCGAAGGTCGAGAGTTTTCAACTGGCTTCACGCAGCGGTACGCCGCCAGCCGTCGCCAAACTGCGCTCACCTGGAGTGCGTCCTGACAGCTGCCTTGCGCGACCTGGTGTGCCAGACGGCGTGGACGCGCCTCCCGCGGGTGTTGCATATATCGTGGCGTCCAACCACGTGGATCGCAGCAATACCGATGGAAGCAAGCCCTACAGCCTGCTGACCTTTGCCGTGCCTGGCTGGACGCTGCAAGGCAAACAGGAGCTGGGGTCGTTCGACGTGCTCAACGGCACACCGCCACGCATCGCCCGCGGCGCCGGCGGGCGTATGGAGGTTTTGCCGGACGGACAAGATACAGCCGCTGCCACGCTGGCAGAGGCTGCGCAGTTCCCAGGCGGCCAGTCACTTGAATTTGTCAACCCGTTAGCTTGGTCGGCCAACAAGGTGCTGATTCAATATGCGGCCCCCCGCACCGGAGGTTCGGCGTTTGCGCTTGTTGACCGCGCGCGGAAAAGCATCGTTCGCATCGATGGGGTGCCCGGCGGCGACCCAGAACCTTCTCTCACATTGGCACCGGGCGGTCGGTATGTACTGCATACGGTTCGCCATATGATCCCCGCCGATGGTGGTCAAAAGCTGGTGGCCACTGGCGAACTCCGTCTGTACGGAGAGGACGGAAAGCTGGTGAACACCCGGACGGAAACCCGTGTGGCCGGTGCTTGGCATGCGATTACCATCGCGCCGCATGGGCTTGCCGTGTTCACCAACAGGCAGGGCGGGTACCATTTTGTTCGGCTGGGATTGACCTTTGACCCGAAGCCGGTGCTGGACCGGCTCACTGACGACATTGACGGATCGCGCCCGGGAATCATCTACACGGCCTGCTTGCACTGCAGTTCTCTTCAAGGACTCTCAATTGTCAACGACTGGAAATATTCCGGACCTTTCTTCATATCGCCTCAATGGCGAGCCAGTTCCACAGGATCTAGAAATTTTGATGGATCACGTGGGTGACCTCACACGCTTGACTGGCATGGAGATCAATTGGCAAAAGGACTGGGCCCCTTGGTCTGACACCAGCTACTTGAATGCCGAAGATCTTGCGGATCCGGATATCGTGGCCAATGTGCGCGCAATTGCAGAGGTCTGTGAACGAATCGCGTTCGTTGCGGAAAATCAGGAGGGAGAGTATTTTGGCTATTGGCGTGGGTTGGATCAGCGCTCGATTGCTGACTCGCCTGTGGTCTATCTGGACAACGAGGGCAGCTTTCATGTGTGCAGCGGCTCAAACTTGGCTGAGGCCATCGCGGGGACGTTCTACGACGTTGAAGAATTTCTGGAGATCAAGGTCTGGCTGAACTCAATAGGCATTGCTATGCAAGCGGAGTCGGAGGACGCGCTGGCAACGCCTGACTGCGAACAGACCCCGAGCGAGGTGCATCAGGGGCTATACGACCGGTATACCGCCTAACGCCACGTTTGTGCCAGGCCCGCGCTCGAGCTGCCAAGCACCAGCCACGCGAACCTCGCAAGCGACACAAGCCCCTCAGCGCACCACCAGCTTCTTCTGGTCATACACCGGCTGCGCCGGCAAGTCCGCCAGGTGCCGCACGTCCGCCCAGTCCAGCACCTCCACCACATCGCCGTCCACCCGCACGCGGTTGAGGCCCGCGTTGGGGATGTCGCTCTGGCGGGGGCCGTCGAGGCCCGTGCCGCGGGCGGTGCGCCAGATCATGTCGAGCACGCCGCCGTGGGTCACGACCATGACTTTGCGGCCCTGGTACTGCTGTGCGATGCGGCGCACGGCGTCCATCACGCGGGTGTGGAACTGGCGGGTGGTCTCGCCGCCGGGCATGCCGTAGTCGGCCTCGAAGCGCAGCCACTGGTTCCACGCATCGGCATGGTCGAGCTTGACGTCGTCCACCCGCTTGCCGTCCACGATGCCGAAGTTCTGCTCGCGCAGGCTGCTGTCGGTGAGGGTGTCGATGCGCAGTTGCGGGAACAGCACCTGCAGGGCGGGGGAGGCGGTCTCCTGCGTGCGGATGAGGTCACTGCAGACCAGGTGGTCCACCGCCAGCTTCTCGGCGGCCAGGCGGTCGGCCAGGCGGCGGGCCTGTTCGTGGCCGGTGGCGTTCAGGGGGATGTCCACGTGGCCCTGAAAGCGCAGCTCGCGGTTCCAGTCGGTTTCGCCGTGGCGGATCAGGATCAGTTCGGTCATGGCTGCATTATCGAATGCATGCACAGCAATGCCAAGAAGTTGCAGCCTACCGCTTATGCGGCGTGCGTTGTTAGCTATGCTTTTTATAACAAAGCACGGCGGGTGCGGCCACGCCCTCGGCCTCAGCGCATGGGAATGACCAGCACCTTGCGCCGGGGCTGGCAGCCGGGGCCTTCATGGGCGGCGCTGTCACGCTCCCAGCCCTGCCCGGGGGACGTCTGCGCGCACACCCGCGCGCCATCGACCAGGCTGCGCCAGTAGTACCAGGGCGCCGGCGCGGCATGCCCCGGCGCGGCGAGCAGGCTGCCGAGGGCGGTGGCGATGGCCAGTGCGGGCCAATGGCGGAGAGCGGGCATGGTGAAAGCGGGGTTCGGTGGTATGGCCAGCATGGTATGCCCCGCGGCGCGGCGCGATCGCCCGAAAAGCAGCGCGAATGCCGCATTGCCACGCGTGACCGGCACCTCACATCGCCACCCGGCCGCCCCCGCAGCCACGCCGTGACTGCCGGGGCCGGCCTCCCAGGCAGAAGGCGCTGCGCCGCGGGTGCGCCGAATCAGCACCATGGTTGCGCCCGCGACACACCTACGGGCCAAAGTGCCAAGGGCCGGACCGGGCGAATCATTAGAATCACGGCCAGCGCAGTGCCCCGAGCTTATGCAATCCGCTTCCTAACTGGTCCCCCGTTCGTGCCCTCCAGCCACCCAGTCTCTGAACTGCCGCCCACTGCGTGCGCGGACCCCTTGCAGGCACTGCGCAGTGCCACTGCCGCACAGCACGCCCGGCTCGATGCCCACCTCGCCATTGGCCGACCCGATGCATCGCTGGAAGACTACAAGGCGCATGCCCGTGCACTGGCCGCGTGGCTACAGGCGCTGTGGCCTCATCTGCAGATGCTTCAAGCGACGATACCGGGCTTTGTTTTCATGCCAGCCCCCCGATTGGCTGCCCTGGAATCCGATCTGCAAGACATCCCGCCACTGACCACCACTGCCACCGGCACGCCCGGAAGCTGGCCGCTGCCCAGCGCTGCCGCGGGGCAGCTTGCGGCGCAGGCCCTGGCCCGCCACCCGGCACAGCCGCACGCGGTGCGGTGGGGGTTCGCCTATGTGGTGGAGGGCTCCCAGCTGGGTGGACAGGTGCTGTACCGGCAGCTGTCGCCACGGTTGGCGCCGCACCCCCTGCGTTATCTGCATGGCGACGGTGCCGCCACCGGGGCGCGCTGGAAGCTGTTCATCTCGCTGCTGCGCCAGCACGTGACACCATCACCCGCCGCCCTGGAGGCTGCGTGCCTTGGGGCCACCGCAGCCTTTGCCGGGCTGCAAAGCCATTTTCCGGCCCCTGAAGGACTGCCGCAATGAATCCAGAAGCATCCGCCGGCGGCGGCGCCGACGCGGCACGCCCGACGCTGGAAAACTGCGACCGCGAGCCCATCCACATCCCGGGCTCGATCCAGTCCCACGGCGCCCTGATCGCCGTCGACAAGGCGGGCACGGTGCGCCATGCCAGCACCAACGTGGCAGCCATGCTGGGCTGCGCCATAGCCCCGGGACAGGCACTGCGCGACACGCCGCTGATCGCCCGCCACGCGCTGTTGCGCGACCTGCTCGACGAGGGCCTGGCCACGCTGGCGGGCACGGGCGAGCTTCCGATGCCTTCCGAGCTGGAGGCCGAAGGCCGCAGCTTCGACGTGGTGCTGCACCAGTCGCAGGAGCTGCTGGTGCTGGAGTTCGAGGCACGCCAGGAGTCCGCCGATGCACTGGCTGGCTTTGCGATGCAGGCCCACCGCGCCATGGAGAAGCTGCGCCGCCCGCGCCCTGCCATCAACGACCTGCTGCAGCTGGCAACGCAGGAGATCAAGACCCTGACAGGGTTCGACCGCGTCATGGCCTACCGCTTTCGCCAGGACAGCAGCGGCGATGTGGTGGCCGAGTCGCGTGCGGATTTTCTGGATGCCTATCTGGGCCGGCGCTACCCGGCCAGCGACATCCCGGCGCAGGCCCGGGCGCTGTACGTGGCCAACACCTTGCGCCTCATTGCCGATGTGCGGGCCACGCCGGTGCCGCTGGTGCCGGTCGGCGGCGCGCCGCTGGACCTGAGCGCCAGCATCCTGCGCAGCGTGTCGCCCATCCACATCGAGTACCTGACCAATATGGGCGTGGGTGCGTCGATGAGCATCTCCATCGTCATCAACAACCGGCTGTGGGGGCTTCTGGCCTGCCACCACATGGGCCCGCGCCAGGTGCCCTACAGCGTGCGCATGGCCTGCGACGTGATGGCACAGGTGCTGGGCGCCAATATACAGGCCGCCCTGGCGCGCAAGGAGGCCGCGCGCCAGCAGAAGGTGACCGAGCTGCGCATGCGGGTGATGGAGCAGGTGCTGCACTCCGATGACGAGTTCACAGCCCTGTGCTCGCACGCCGGCGTGCTCGCCTGCTCGATGAGCGCCGACGCCATCATCGTGTCGGAACACAGCAAGCTGTGCACCGAAGGCGGCGTGACCGACGCCGCTGCCAAGGTCCTTCTGCAGTGGCTCGATGCCACGCAAGGCGGCAGCGGCATCTACAACACACATGCACTGCCCCTGGACGCACCCGAGATCGGCCTGCAGCTGGCCCCGTGGTGCGGCGCCCTGGCCCTGCCGCTGGACCGTACCCGGGGCAGCTGGCTGGTGTTTCTGCGCAAGGAGCAGATCGAGACCATCAACTGGGGCGGCAAGCCTGAAAAGGAAGTGCGTGCCGGCCCGCTGGGCCCGCGCCTCACTCCCCGCGGCTCGTTCGACCTGTGGAAGGAAATCGTGCGCTCCAAGTCCGAGCCCTGGACGGCGGACGAACTCGACACCGCCCGCCAGCTGCTGGCCGAGCTGGTGCGCGCCCAGACCACCCGCCATGCCGAGCTGAACGACGCGCGCGCGCACCTGATGGCGGTGCTGGGCCACGACCTGCGCGACCCGCTGCACTCCATCAGCATGGCCGCGCGGGTGCTGGAGAAGAACAACGCCGCGGACGGCAACACCGGCCGGATCGGCCAGCGCATCCAGTCGTCCAGCAACCGCATGCAGCGCCTGGTGAGCCAGGTGATGGACATGTCCCGCCTGCAAAGCAGGCTGGGCCTGAACCTGCAGCTCAAAACCGTCGACGTGGTGCAACTGCTCGCCGATCTGGTGGACGAGGCGCGCACCGCCCACCCCGGCACGCAGATCGAGATCCACCTGCCCGAGCGCCTGGACGCACAGGCCGACCCCGACCGCATTGCGCAGGTGGTCTCCAACCTCATCAGCAACGCCCGCCACCACGGGGATGCGGGCCAGCCCATCCATGTGCACGCACGGGGCGCGCAAAGCGGCGTGGTCATCGAGGTGCGCAATGTGGCGCCGCCCATCGACCCGGCGGTGGCCGCCAACCTGTTCACTCCCTTCAAGTCCTCGTCCGTGGGCAACGAGCGCAACCGCTCCGGCCTGGGCCTGGGCCTGTACATCGCCCACCAGATCGCGCAAGGCCATGGGGGTACCATTGTGTATACGCACCAGCCGCCGCACGTGGTGTTCACGGTGCACCTGCCGCAGACGGACGCTGCCGGCGCAGCCCCGGTCAGCGCCACCTCCTGATATTCCACCCGCTCCAGACAGCCATGCCGCTCGATATCCTCCTCGTTGACGACAACCTCGATGCCACGGAGCTGCTGCAAGAGCTGCTCACGATGGAAGGCCATGCGATCCGCACGGCAGCCACGGCCGCACAGGCACTGGCCCTGGCGCGCGAGAAGCCGGCGCAGATTTTCCTGGTGGACCAGAACCTCCCGGACATGCAGGGCTCCGAACTGCTCCCGTTGCTGCGGGCCACGGTGGCTGACCACGGTGCAGGCCGGTGTTTTGCGATCGCCATCACCGGCATGGCATCGGGCGTCAGCGTGGGTACGGAGACAGGGCAGTTCGACTTCATCCTGGGCAAGCCACTCGATTTCGACGCCTTCGACAACGTGCTCGCCCAGTGCGCCGCAGCGCTGCAGCCGCCCGCCGCCTGATCCTCACTGACAGTTCCGACACACCCCATACCCCCACCCGCTTTGGCCACCAAAAAACGTCTCCCTTCCGCACCGGGCCCGTCTTCCGACGCGCTGACCGATGCCGGCCTGCAGCACGCCATCCTGATGCGCGCCATCCCGGTGCTGCGCCACGACGTGGCCGGCCCGCTGTCGGTGATGCGCATGGGCACCATGCTGCTCAAGCGCCGCCTGGCCAAGGGCGACATGACGCCCGAGCAGGCGGTGGAGCGCGTGGAGCAGATCGAGGAACAGCTGGGCGAGATCGCCCACCACATCCGCCGCCTGCGGCTGTGGGACCTGCAGATCAACGACCGCCACACGGTGCGCGCCCTGATGGACGAAGCCATCGAGCTGGCCCGCCCCGCGCTGATGGTCAGCGGTACCGAGATGGAGCCGCTGCCTGCGGACCTGCCGGGCTGGGACGACGTCACCCAGGTGCCCCACACCCTGCTGTACGTGGTGCTGGGCGCCATCTACCACCTGGCGGAACAATCGAGCCCGGTGCCCGCCCAGATCACCGTGGCGCCTGCCGGCCCCTTCAGCGTGCGTGTGCAGGCCCGGGGCGCATCCACCGCCACGCGGCTGATGGACGCGGATACCGCGGCGCGTTCGGCCGGCCTGGCACAGCCCCCGGCTCTGGACCTGGCCGCGCTGCTGCAACTGGCGCAACCTCTGGGCGTGCAGGTGCAGGCCAGCGGGTCTGAAGTGACCGTCACGCTGCCGGGCGGCTGAGGCGCACGGCCTCGCCCCTCGGCCCTGCCGATGTGGCGCCGCGACTCAGCCTGCCGCGGGCACGGCAGGCGGCGTCACGATCCAACCCTCCAGCGCATCCAGCCCCGCAGGCAGGCCGTAGAGCGCATCGCCCTCGGCATGGCGCTGCTGGGCCCACGCGGCCTGCACCAGGCACAGCACGGCGTCCAGGCTGTCGCCGCTGGCATCATCCACCAGGGCATCGCGCTGCGCGTGGCTGAGCTTCAGGCGCAGGCCCAGCCGGGTCTGGCCGATCTCCAGCGCGTTCACCAGGTCCTTGCGGGCGATGAGCCGGTCGGGCGTTTGCTTGGTGCGGTCGTCGCTCTTGTAGCTGCGCCGCTGCAGCACCTCGCGCGCGAGCAGGCCGGGGTAGGCCTCCAGCGCCACGCGTGACGGGTCGCCCGCGTGCAGGCCGGGCAGGTGCACACCGGCATCGATCAGCAGCGGCACGCCCGCGTGCAGCATGTAGGCCACGGGCGGGTTCACCCATTTCATCGACGGGCTGGAGCCTGCAGGCCCATCGGTGGCGCGGTGCGCAAACTTGCCGCCCACGGGGCGCGCATCGCAGAACGCCGCGAACTGCGTGCGGATCTGCTCGCGGTCCAGGCTGCGGTAGTGCTGCATGCAGGCAAGCCAGTCGGTGGGCCAGCCTAAGGTCTCCACCAGCTCGCGCGGCAGGCCGAAAGGCAGGTCGAAGCCGCCGACCCAACCGCCCGGCGATGCGTCCTGAGAGCCGTTCTGAGACCCGGTGCCCGGCTGCGCAAGCCATTGGCCGAACGCCGACAGTGTGTCGAAGCGCTCCAGCGCTTGCAGCTGCACCCGCGCTCCCTGGCGCTGCCCGAGGGCCAGCACGATGGGCTTGCGGCGGCTGGGGCTGCTGGAAAAATCGCAGCCCAGCAGCATCGGAGCGGTGACGTCTGGCGCCATGGGCCTACCCCAGCGCCAGGGCCGTCACCCCGGCTGCAATGCACAGCGCGCCGCAAATGCGCGCCGCCCGGTCGCCCTCACCCAGCAGATGCCCGCCGATGAGGGCGGCGAACAGCATGGACACTTCGCGCGCCGGCGCCACGTGGGACATGGGCGCCTCGCGCATGGCGTACAGCACCAGCACATAGGCCACGGGGCTCACCACCGCCACCAGCAGCGCAAAGCGCCACTGCGCAAGCCACAGCGTGCGGGCGGTGCGCACATCGCGCAGCACCACCGGCGCGAGCAAACCCACGCGCACGAAGTTGCCCATGTAGTCGACGAGGATGGGGGACATCAGCAGTATCTTGACCGCATAGCCGTCCACCACCGTGTAGCTGGCGATGAAGGCCCCGGTGAGCAGCCCGTAGGCAATGCCCTTGTGCACGCGTTCGCGCGCCGCGGGGTCGTGCGCCGCGCGCAGCAGGCCCGGGCCGCCCGCGATGAGGAACACGCCCCCCACCACGCCCAGGATGCCCACGGCACCCAGCGCGGAGATGCGCTCGCCCAGCACCGTGATGGCCACCAGCGAGGACAGCAGCGGCCCCGAGCCACGCGCGAGCGGGTAGACCACCGTGAGGTCGGCCACGCGGTAGCCCCGCAGCAGGATCACGTAGTACGCCACGTGCAGCAGCCCGCTGGCCACCACGAAGCCCCACTCCACCGCGCCCCACAGCGGCACCACTTCGCGCCCCAGCCACCAGCCCAGCGGCGCCCAGAAGACCATCATGATCGCCGAGGTGAAGAACGCAAACCGCGCATCGCCCCCCGCCTTCTTGGCGGCGATGTTCCAGCACGCATGGATGAGGCCGGCGAGGATGATGAGGGCGAAGGCGGTGAGGGTCACGGGTCAGAGGGAGCGAGGGACATGAATGCAAAAAGCCGCAGCACCGTCTGGAACTGCGGCCGTGTGGCGCGCGAACAGTCAGTCAGGAGAAGTGCCATGCCACCCGCACGGCGCATGCAACTGGCGCTGTCCCAGCCAGCAGCCACCGTGCAAGGGCCGCCCCGCCGCACTGGTGGCGTCCCCCTGCCCGCATTGCGCAGCAATGCGAGAGCGGGGGGAAGGCGCGCAGCGACTCAGGGGTGTGTTCCTAAGCTCTGCCGATGATCGAAGCGGTCGCCATCAGCTCTTCGAGCAGCGCGAACGACACCTTGCCCGACACCGCATACGGGTCGAGTTCGGGCTTTTCGGAGTACTTGAGCAGGATCGAATGGTTGATCTTGGACAGGTTCACCTGCCCCATGGTCCAGCCGCCGAAGCGGCGCTCGGCGATCTCTTCGTAGTGCAGCAGCTCCACGTTCTTGTGGCGCGCGTCCTTCTGGATGTGGCCGTACAGGTCGCTCACCGCGGAGCGCCCGCCTTCGATGGCCTGCAGGAACACACCGCCGCCGTAGCACAGCACGCCGGTGATTCCGCAGCCCGGGTTGTGCTGGCGCGATTGCGTGAGGATGGCTTCGATGGCTGCGGGAGAGGTGTCCACAGCGCGGCTGGCGTAGAGCAGGCGTACGAGCATGGGTCAGTTCTTTCCGGGGATGAGGGAGAGGAATTCGCGGCGCAGCGCCGGGTCCTTGAGGAACACGCCACGCATCACCGAGTTGATCATCTTGCTGTCCATCTCGCGCACGCCGCGCCAGGACATGCAGAAGTGGCTGGCCTCCATCACGATGGCCAGGCCGTCGGGCTGCGTCTTTTCCATGATCAGGTCGGCCAGCTGCACCACGGCTTCTTCCTGGATCTGGGGGCGGCCCATGACCCAGTCGACCAGGCGCGCGTATTTGGACAGGCCGATCACGTTGGTGTGCTCGTTGGGCATCACGCCGATCCAGATCTTGCCGATGACCGGGCAGAAGTGGTGGCTGCACGCGCTGCGCACGGTGATGGGGCCGACGATCATCAGCTCGTTCAGGTGCTCGGCGTTGGGAAACTCGGTGATGGGCGGCTGCGCCACGTAGCGGCCCTTGAACACCTCGTTCAGGTACATCTTGGCCACGCGCCGCGCGGTGTTGTTGGTGTTGTGGTCGCCGTCGGTGTTGATCACCAGGCTGTCGAGCACGCCCTGCATCTTGGTCTCGACCTCGTCGAGCAGCTTCTCCAGCTCGCCGGGCTCGATGAACTCGGAGATGTTGTCGTTGGCATGAAAGCGCTTGCGGGCCGCCGCGAGGCGCTCCCGGATCTTGACGGAAACAGGCGTGCCTTCATCCGGCGGGGTGGGCGTCATATCGGCGGCAGTGGGGCTGGACATGGCCAGAATCGTAACAGCGAATGACACGCCGCTCATTTCAAGGGTTTTTGGCCTCTACCGCTTGATAGGCAAGCGCTAGCAGCTATTAATTTTATAGCAATCCAAATGAACAGGTCCTGACCGCCTACTGCGCGTCGCCTTCCCCGCACGCTCTGCAACCGGCGCGCCCCCACACCAGTGCCACCGTGGAACCGGCTTCGCCGGGCCACCGGTGGCGTCCCCCTGGGGGGAAGCGGCGCAGCCGCTCAGGGGGGCTTGCTAGTAACTTTTTCCGGTGATCCACAGCGCCAGGCGCATCAGGCCGAACGCGATGCGGTCGAGCACCCGCTGGCGCAGCGGGCGGCCCGCGTAGCGCGCGGGGTCCATGCGGCGGCCGGCGTGCTGCATGGCGTCCACCAGCCGCTGGCGCAGGTCGGCGGCAAAGGCGGCGTCTTCCACCACCACGTTGGCCTCGCGCGCCAGCAGCAGGCTCAAAGGGTCCAGGTTGGACGAGCCCACCGTGGCCCAGGGCCGCTCGCCCATGGCATCGACCACCGCCACCTTGGCGTGCAGAAAGCTCGGCGCGTATTCATGGATCTCCACGCCCGCATCCAGCAGCGCGCCGTACACCGGCCGCGCCGCGTGGTACTGCATGAAGTACTCATAGCGCCCCTGCAGCAGCAGCCGCACGCGCACGCCGCGGCGCGCCGCCATCACCAGCGCGCGGCGCAGCTTGCCGCCGGGCATGAAGTAGGCGTTGGCGATGATGACCTCGTGCCGTGCCGACCCGATGGCGCGGCGGTAGGCCTTTTCGATGCGGCTGCGGTTGCGCACGTTGTCGCGCAGCACCAGCGCGGCGCGCATGGGGGGCGTGGCGTCGTCCGCCGCCTCGGCCGCGTGCCGGGCGGCACTGGCGGCGCGCAGGGCCTGCAGCGCCTCGGGCAGGCGGCGCTCGCGCGCGTCGCGCACAGCCTGCATGCGCCACCACAGCTGGTCCATGGTCTCGCTGGCGCTGGTCACCAGGCTGCCGGTGGCCTGCACCGCAAAGTCGAAGCGCGGCGCGTCCAGGCGGCCGTAGTTCGGGTCGTGAAAATCATCCAGCACGTTGATGCCGCCGCAAAACAGCGTGCAGCCGTCCACCACGCACAGCTTTCGGTGCAGCCGGCGCCAGCGGTGCGGCAGCAGCAGGCCCAGGGGCCCGAGCGGCGAGTACACGCGGTACTGCACGCCAGCGTTCGCCAGGCGCTCGGCCCACTCGGGCGGCAGGGCGCCGGTGCCCACGCCGTCCACCACCAGCTGGGTGCGCACGCCGCGTGCTGCAGCCCGCATCAGCGCCTGGGCCACATCGGCGCCCGCGCCGGTGAAGTCGAAGATGTAGGTCTCGAACTGGATGTCCGACAGCGCGGCATCCATGGCCTGGACCAGCGCGGGGAAAAGCTCCTCGGCCCCCTGCAGCAGGCGCACCCGGTGGTCGTCAGAAAACTCAGTTCTTTTGTCCGGAAACATCAGCTTCTTGCTCATCGCACCCCTCTACCGTGCAACGGATCGCCAGCCATCGTGGAACGTGACGCGACCCACGCCAGTGCCACCGTGGAGCTGGGTTCGCCAGGCCACGGGTGGCGCCCCCCTGCGGGGGAAGGCGCGAAGCGACTCCGGGGGGCGGCTTTCACAGCCTGAATTCAGCGATGAGCGGAAGGTGGTCGGACATGCGCCACCAGATGCGGCCCCGCGGCACGTGCAGCGACAGCGGGGTGAGCCCGCGCACGTACACGTGGTCCAGCTGGGCCAGCGGCAGCCGCGCGGGGTAGGTGAAGGCGCGCGGCGCGTCGAACTCGTACAGCGAAAACCCCGCCAGCATGCGCTTGATCTGCAGGCCCCAGTCGTTGAAATCCCCCGCCACGACCACCGGCGCACCGGAGGGCACCTCGCGCTCGATGAAGCGCTGCAGCCGCTCGATCTGGCGGACGCGGCTGCCGGGAATGAGCCCCAGGTGCACGACGATCACATGGATGCGGCGCCCGTGGGCGTCCACCTCCACATGCAGCAGGCCGCGCTGCTCGAAGCGGTGGTCGGAGATGTCCTCGTGCTGGTGCCCTATCACCGGCCAGCGCGACAGCAGCGCATTGCCGTGTTCGCCGTGCTTGGTGATGGCGTTGGTGCGGTACACCGCCTCATAACCTTCGGGCGCCAGGTACTCGGCCTGGGGCAGATCGGGCCAGCGCTGGAAGTACGTCGCCTCGCGCCGGTGGAGCTTGCGCACCTCCTGCAGGCACACGATGTCGGCATCGAGCTGCTCCACCGCCAGGCCCAGGTTGTGGATCTCCAGCCGGCGCGCCGGCCCCAGGCCCTGCACGCCCTTGTGGATGTTGTAGGTGGCCACCCGCAGAATGTCGTCGTGTTCCATGGCCCGATTGTGTCGCATGCCGCCCACGCCGCGGGTTTGTCCGACACTGCGCGGCGCCGCCACGCTTTACACTTGGTTGCATACAACTTCCCGCCACGGCGGCCCGGTACATACCTTGGCGACCGACAACGACCCCTCCGCCACCACACCGGTCCTGGCGCTGATTGTCGACAGCAATGCCACATCGCGCAGCATCCTGGTGGGACAACTGCGCGAGTACGGTGTCAGCCGCATCGTGCAGTGCAGCCGCGTGCAGGACGCGCGCAGCCGGCTGGAGCACACGGTGTTCGACTACGTGCTGTGCGACCAGTACTTCGGTGAGGCCGGCTACTCCGGCCAGACCCTGCTGGACGACCTGCGGCGCGCCCAGCTGCTGCCCTTTTCCACGGTGTTCTTCATGGTCACGGCCGAGGCGTCCTACGCCGCCGTGGCAGAGGCTGCGGAGTCGGCGCTCGACGGCTACCTGCTCAAGCCCTTCACCCCGAGCGCCCTCTTCGAGCGCCTGAGCCTGGCGCGCCTGCGCAAGGTGCATCTGAAGCCCATCTTCGACGCCATCGAGGCCGAGGATTTCGAAAGCGCCGCGCGCCTGTGCGTGGAGCGCTTCGAGGCGCGCAAGCCCTACTGGCTGTACGCGGCGCGCATCGGCTCCGAGCTGCTGCTGCGGCTGTCCCGCCACGACGAGGCGCGCACGCTGTTCGAGGCCGTGATCGCCGCCCGCGCCCTGCCCTGGGCCAAGCTTGGCGTGGCACGGGCGCAGATCGAGTCCGGCCAGGCGGCCCGGGCCGTGACCACCCTGCAGGAGCTGATCGGCGAGGATGCGTCCTTCGCCGACGCCTACGACGTGCTGGGGCGTGCGCAGGTGGAGCTGGGCAACTTCTCGCAGGCCATCGAGACCTACCGCACGGCCAGCGGCCTCACGCCCGACTCGGTGGTGCGGCTGCAGAAGCTGGGAATGATGTCGTACTACATGGGCGACCGCGAGACCGCGACCAAGGTGCTGGCGCGGGCGGCCATCCTGGGCATCGACTCCAAGCTGTTCGACTTCCAGTCGCTGGTGCTGCTCACCTTCGCGTACTTCGCGGAGAACGACCGCAAGGGCATCGAGCGCTGCATGGCCGACTTTGGCCGCATCCTGGAGCGCCACCCTGCCAGCGCGCGCATCCAGCGCTTTGCCAGCGTGGCGCGCGCACTGCAGCTCATCCAGCAGCGCCAGTTCTCGCAGGCGGTGGAGTCCGTGCGCAGCATGGCGAGCGAGATCACCTCCAGCACCTTTGACTTTGAAGCCGCCTGCAACCTGGGCAGCCTGCTGGCCGTGCTGGCGGTCACGTCCATCGACCTGTCCGAGAGCGAAGGCTGGGTGCGGGCGCTGGGCATGCGCTACGCCAACACGCGCGGCCTGACCGAACTGCTGGCCAATGCCTGCAACGTGCACGCTCCCTACAGCGAGGTCGTGCGCGACTGCCTGCAGCAGGTGAACAAGACCGCCGAGGCCGCCATGGCCCAGAGCCTGGCCGGCGACCCCGCCGGGGCCGTGGCGCAACTGATGCAGCACGCGGGGCAGACCCTGAACTCCAAGCTGCTGGACATGTCCCAGCAGGTGCTGCTGCGCCACCGCGCCCGCATGGCCGAGCCCGATCCGCTGCAGGACGCCATCGACGCGCTAAGGCTGCGGGTAGGCACCGCACCGTCGCGCGCCACGCTGGGGCAGGACAACGACCGGCGCCCCGGCGGCGTGGTGCTGCGCACCCGCAGCAATGCGGACGAGCCCTCGCGCATCCCCCCGGCGCCGCGCGACAGCCTGACCTTGACCGCGGCACCTGAAGACCTGGTGGACCCGTCGGACCCCTTGCGCCTGCGGCCACCATGACGCACCCCGTGCAGGGCATGCACGCCCTGTACGGCGGCCACGCTACACAAAGCGCGGCAGCAGCAGGCAGGCTTCGGCGTTGGAGGCTGAAAAGCAGCGGTCTGCCGCATCGCACCACGGCAGCCATGCAGAGGCCACATGCTCGCGCGGGCTCAGCACCACCGGCGTGTGCTCGGGCACGCACAGCCCGAAGACGCGTTCGCGGTTGAACACCACGCCGGGGGCGTAGCGGTGGCGCCACTGCGGCCAGATCTCGTACACGTTCTCCAGACACCAGTCGGTGAGCACACAGCCGGGGGCGTTCACGTCGATGCCGGTTTCCTCGCCCACCTCGCGCGCCGCGGTCAGCGCCCAGGGTTCGTCCGGGCGGTCCTTGCTGCCTGTGACGGACTGCCAGTGCTCCATGCCGTCCGCACGCTCGATGAGCAGCACGTCGAGTGCGGGCGTGTGGATCACCACCAGCACCGATTCGGGGATCTTGAACGGCCGCTGCGCTGCGGCCCCTTCGGCATTCGCAGCCATCACGCCGCGGCCAGCAGGGCGTCCACGTCCTGCGCGGGCTCGTCGCCCAGGGCGCCCAGCGCGCACTGCTCCAGCCACTGCGCGGAGATGCGGCACAGCATGCCCTGCCCCGCGCTGCCGTCCGCCGTGGGCACCGGCACCACCGCATCGATGAGCGAAATGCGCTGGGAGCCCGCCCCCGCCATGCCCACCGGCCGGATGTCGCGCCGGTCCAGGTCGAGCATGGCGCCCAGGGCATCGACCCGCAGGATGAACTCGCGCGCGCCGCCGGCTTCGAGCGGCACCCGCACCAGCACCATCTGGCGGTGGGGGTCGGTGGTGCGCGGTGCCGCCACGCCCTGCGGCCCGGCCGCCACCACGCTGCGCAGGTCCACCACCGAGTACACACGGTCGCCGATCTGCGCCAGGCCCTGAAACGGCGCACGCGCACCGCCTGCATTGAGCACCGTGGCATCGGGCGCCGCAGTGACCACGTGCGCGGCATCCACGCCCAGCCAGTGCGAACCGACCAGAAAGGTCGCCATCTGCGCGCGGTGTTCGGCCCCGATGCGCGCCGCCACCGCGGGCGTGGCGAGCAACGGTGCGGCCGGGGCGCCCGAACGGCGCTCGCAGAGATGGCGCAGCACCAGGCAGCTGAGCCCGTGGTCGTAGCCGTCGCTGACACGAAACTCCCGGTAGCCCTGCCCGCGCGCCAAGCCCACGCCATACAGGTGGCCCGTCAGCGCCGCGGTGCGCCCGCCCTGGCGGCCGGCGGCCACGGCATCGGGTGCCATGACGGCCTGCCCATCGCCACTGGTGCGCAGCACACGGCCTGCCGCGTCGACAAAAGCCAGCGCATCGCGCTCGCCGGCCCCCACGCCGCAGTCATCCAGGATGGATTGCAGCTGGTGGGCAGCGTCCCACACGACGGCGATGCCACCCAGCACCGGCGTGCTGGCGCCGGGGGCGGCATCCGCACCACCCGCCGTACCACCTGCCGCGCCAGCGCGCACTGCGGCCGCGTAGACGAATGTCGGGCCCTCGCTGTAGAAGCGGCTGTCTTCGTAGCGGCTCACGGTGTAGCCCTGGCTGCCGCGCAGCCGCAGGCACTGGCGCACCCAGTCTTCGTCCAGCACCGTACCCACCCAGTGCGCCTGGCCCGGCTGGGACACCGCCATCACACGCCCATCGGCCGCGAACAGCACCAGGCACGCATACACGGTGTACAAGCCGTTGATCTCCGCCAGCACCGCCGTGGCCTTGTCGCAGCCCACGGCGCCGGCCTCCAGTGTGCGCGCGAACTGCGGCGTCAGCGCCCACCAGCGGCAGTCGTTGGCACGCTCGTACAGGTTGCGGTCCAGGATCTGCATGGCCAGGGACGCACGGCTTTGGGCGTCGCGCAGCAGCGACTGCATCACCACGCCGTACAAATCCTGCAGCGCGCCGGAGAAGGCCTGGGCCGTCTTGCGGGCCGTGGTGCCGATCTCGGACAGCAGGGTCTTGGCGAACACAAGCTCGCGCGGCGCCACGTCGGCCGCGCCACTGCCGGTACCCAGCTGGTTGAGCTCCAGCAGGCCGTTCCAGACCGAGCGCTCCAGCGCCGACTGGATGGAGGCCGAGCGCCGGGGAATCTCGCGCAGCTCTTGCGACAGCAGCTCGGCCTGGCCCGAGAGCTCGGCCGCCAACGAGCCCGCGAACGAGCCCGCCAGCGCGCTGCGATCGTCCTGCGTGGACTCTTCGAAGGCCACATCCAGCGGCAGGAGCGCCACACCGCGCCAGCCCGGGCCGCGGTAGCCCTGAAAGCCCTGCGTGTCGCACACCGCCATCAGGTAGCGCCGGCTGGCATGGCGCAGCACCTGCACCCCCGCACCGGCCGCCTGGGGCAGCGGCCAGCCCACGGGCAACTGCAGCGCATCGCCCGAGACCAGCACCCGGCCCTGCGCGTCCAGCAGCGCCAGCACCACGTCGCTGCCCTGCGCACCGCCGGGCTGCACCGAGCCGAAGATGGCGAGCATTTCGTCCGCCAGCTTGAACGCCAGGCACATCACCCCCACCGGACGTCCGCCCGACAGCACGCGCTGCGCGTACACCAGCGTGGGCTCGGTGCTGCCGCAAAAGCCGTGCACCGCGTAGTGCTCCACATACGGCACATCGCCGCGCACCACGGACGACAGGAAGGCCTGGTCGTCCTCGCGCTGCAGCTCACCGCCTGCTGCGGGCACCGCGTGCAGGCTGGCGCACAGCTGCAGGGTGGTGTCGAACAGGAAGATGTTGCCGTAGACCGTGTACTTGCTGGCGTACTCGCGCAGCCGTGACTCGATGCCGGCACGCAACCCGGGCGCCGGGTCGGCCAGGTAGTCGGCCACACCGCCATCGGTGGCGAAGAAGCCGATGTCCGCCGTGCGCTCGAACAGGTTGCGCACCAGCACGTCGATGCAGACCTGGGCCCGGGCCACGAGGTCGTCGGTGCGGTTCTTGAAGGCCTCGCTGGCCAGGCCGCGCATCAGGTCGGCGGAGAGCGCGGCGAAGTCGCGGCGCGCCTGGGCCAGGTCGCCCCCGGACGATGCCCTGGACGACAGCAGCGACAACGACGACAGCAAGGACAACTGGTCCCAGGCGCTTTCGACGAGCCGCAGCTCCTGGCGCTGGTGCTGCGCTGCGGGCATGTACCGCAGCCATTGTTCGGGGGCGTTCAGCAATTGGGACACGGAGACATTCCTTTGCACAACGGGCCTGGCAGTGCCTGGAAAATCATTGTGCTGCCTGGCCGCCAAAGCGCCAACCAACATGTGTCACCGCCGCAGGCACCTGCGGCCTGCGCACGACAGGGCGCCGGCACAAGGCGATCGATGCAGCGGCACGGACGCTTACGGCTTGCGCGTGGCCACGGGCGGCGGCAGCTCCTTGGCCTGCAGCAGCTGCACCTGGGTGACGAGCTTGTTGTGCGAGTCGAAGAAGGCGGCGGCAATCACCTTGCCTTCGTTCGTGTTGCTCCAGCCCGCGCCGCCTGCACCGCCCATTCGGCCCCACAGCAGGCCGGCCGCGCCCAGGTCGGTGGTGCGTGCGGCGCCGGTGGCCGCGGCCACCTGCTCGGTGGTTTCGTTGTCGGTCAGCAGCAGGGCTGTCTGCGCTTCCTTGAACTTGACCTGCTCGGCCAGGCCCGCCAGCCCCGCGATGTCGCGCAGCACCGGAATCATCGCGATGACGCCGGCAATGCTGCGGCCCGCGTCCTGCTCGCTGAAGGTGAGGCTGGGGGTCAGCGTGTATTGCGCCTCGTAGCCCTTGCCCTTGGCCACGGTGGAGTTCTGGCGCAGCACGCCAGCGTCCTTGAGCTCCTGCTCCTTGATGGTGCCGCGCAGGCCGGCCGCGCGGTCCACCACCCGAAAGCAGCCGCTTTGCTGGGCGATGAGCCGGATCAGCGGCACCGGCGACGCCGGCAGGTTGTAGCTGCTGGACACGGTGTAGCCGTTCGGGTTCTCGGCCAGGGCGAGCGTGGCCACGGGCGCCGGGCAGGTGGTGAGCGCCTTGTCGGCCCCCTGCGCACCCGCAGGCCCCGCCGAGCCGGACACCACCGAGCCGCCCTCGCCCAGCTCGGTCTTCTTTTCGCCGCAGCCTGCCAGCAGCAGTGCCACGAGCACCATGCCCAGGGCCAGGGGGGTTTTCAGGGAAGCACGCATGAACAAGCCTCGGTTCGGTTCAAAAGAAAAGCAGGTGCGACAAGGGCAGCACCATGAAAAAAGCGGTACCGGCCCTGGGGCCGCTACCGCTTTTTGTCTCAGGCATGCCCGGTCATGGCAATGACAGGGGTGAAGCCGTTCTGCCGGGCTCAGGCCGCCTTGACGGCGTCCACATTGCGCAGGCGGATGTGCAGCTCGCGCAGCTGCTTTTCATCCACGGGCGAAGGGGCCTGCGTCAGCAGGTCCTGCGCGCGCTGGGTCTTGGGGAAGGCGATCACGTCGCGGATCGACTCGGCACCGGTCATCAGCGTGATCAGACGGTCCAGGCCGAAGGCCAGGCCACCGTGCGGAGGGGCACCGTACTGCAGCGCGTCGAGCAGGTAGCCGAACTTGGCCTGTGCGTCTTCGGGCGTGATCTTGAGGGCGTCGAACACCTTCTTTTGCACATCGGCGCGGTGGATACGCACCGAGCCGCCACCGAGCTCCCAGCCGTTGAGCACCATGTCGTAGGCCTTGGCGATGCACTTGCCAGGGTCCGTGTCCATCAGGTCTTCGTGGCCGTCCTTCGGCGACGTGAAGGGGTGGTGCACGGCGGCCCAGCGGTCGTTCTCTTCGTCGTGCTCGAACATCGGGAAGTCCACCACCCACAGCGGTGCCCAGCGGCTTTCAAACAGGCCGTTCTTCTTGCCGAAGTCGCTGTGGCCGACCTTCAGGCGCAGCGCGCCGATGGCGTCGTTGACGATCTTTTCCTTGTCGGCACCGAAGAACAGCAGGTCGCCGTCCTGTGCGCCGGTGCGCTTCAAGATCTCGGCGATGGCTGCGTCGTGCAGGTTCTTGACGATGGGGGACTGCAGGCCTTCGCGGCCGTTGGCCACTTCGTTGACCTTGATCCAGGCCAGGCCCTTGGCGCCGTAGATCTTCACGAACTCGGTGTAGGCATCGATCTCGCCGCGCGAGATCTGCGAGCCGCCGGGCACGCGCAGGGCCACCACGCGGCCACCCTTGGTGGTGGCGGGGGCGGAGAACACCTTGAAGTCCACGTCCTTCATCACTTCGGTCAGCTCGGTGAATTCGAGCTTCACGCGCAGGTCGGGCTTGTCGGAGCCGAAGCGGAACGCCGCTTCCTGGTACGTCATGATGGGGAACTCGCCCAGGTCCACGCCCAGCTGCTGCTGGAACACCTCGGTGATCATGCGCTGGAAGATGGCGCGGATCTCTTCCTCGCCCAGGAACGAGGTCTCGCAGTCGATCTGGGTGAACTCGGGCTGGCGGTCGGCACGCAGGTCTTCGTCGCGGAAGCACTTGGTGATCTGGTAGTAGCGGTCGTAGCCGGCCACCATCAGCATCTGCTTGTACAACTGGGGTGACTGCGGCAGCGCGAAGAACTGGCCGTCGTGCACGCGGCTGGGCACCAGGTAGTCGCGCGCGCCTTCGGGCGTGCTCTTGCCCAGCATGGGCGTCTCGATGTCGATGAAGCCTTCCTTGTCCAGGAAGTTGCGCACCTGGATGGAGGTCTTGTAGCGCAGCATCATGTTGCGCTGCATGTGCGGGCGGCGCAGGTCCATCACGCGGTGCGTGAGGCGCGTGGTCTCCGACAGGTTCTCGTCGTCCATCTGGAAGGGCGGCGTGACCGAGGGGTTGAGCACGTTCAGCTCATGGCACAGCACTTCGATCTGGCCGCTCTTGAGCTTGTCGTTGGTGGTGCCGTCGGGACGGGGGCGCACCAGGCCCACCACCTGCACGCAGAATTCGTTGCGCACGCCTTCGGCGGTCTTGAACATCTCGGCACGGTCCGGGTCGCACACCACCTGCACGTAGCCTTCGCGGTCGCGCAGGTCGATGAAGATCACGCCGCCATGGTCGCGGCGACGGTTCACCCAGCCCGACAGGGTGACGGTTTGGCCCATCAGGGCTTCGGTCACAAGACCGCAATAGTGGGAACGCATGGCCATGGCAGAAACTTCCGGCGCCCGGGGGGCGCATTAAAAGGGATTCATTTACCCGGAGAAATGAGCGTGGGGTCCGCCGGAGCGACCACACCCATCGAAACAATGTATTTGAGGGCTGAGTCCACGCTCATGTCGAGCTCGACGCAGTCGCTCTTGCGCAGCATCACGAAATAGCCGCCCGTGGGGTTGGGCGTGGTGGGCACGTACACGCTCACGAACTCGTCACGCAGGTAGGCCGCGACCTCGCCGTTGGGCGCACCGGTGACGAAGGCCACGGTCCAGACGCCCTCGCGCGGCCACTGCACCAGCACCGCCTTGCGAAACGCGTTGCCGCTTTCGGAGAACAGCGTGTCCGAGACCTGCTTGACGCTGGAGTAGATGGAGCGCACCACGGGGATGCGGTGCACCACCGCGTCGCCCCACTGCACGAGCTTGCGGCCCGCGAAGTTGCTGGCCACCGCACCCACCACCAGCAGGATCAGCAGCGTGAGCACCACCCCGAAGCCGGGCACATGAAAGCCCAGCACCTTGTCCGGGTGCCACGCGACAGGCAGGATCTGCAGGGTCTGGTCGAGCGTGCTCACGATCCAGTGGAGCACCCACGCCGTGATGACCCCTGGCACGATCACCAGAAGGCCGGTCAGCAGCCATTTGCGCATAGCAGACATGTGGGCGCTCGATCAGCTCGTGGAAGAGGTGGAGGAGCCGCCGGTGCTGGCAGGCGTGGGGCTGGCAGCCGTCGATTCTTTCTTGGGGGCGTCGCCAGAGCTGGCGGGTGCTGCCGAATCGGACTTGGACTCCGTCTTACCGTCGGCGCCTGGCGCAGCACTGGCTCCGCCGCCACTGTGGCCACCCCGGAAATCCGTCACATACCAGCCCGAGCCCTTGAGCTGAAAGCCTGCGGCCGTCACCTGCTTGGAGAACGCCTCGGCACCGCAGGCGGGGCAGACGGTCAGGGGGGTGTCGGAGATTTTTTGCAGCACATCCTTGGCATGGCCGCAGGAGCCGCATTTGTAGGCGTAAATAGGCATGTCAGCGTGTGGAGGGAAAGTGCAAAACCCTCAATTATAGGCGGCGGCATACCCCTACCCCGCAGAGGCCGTGTGCAGGGCGCCTGCGGCATGCGCGCGCCCCGACGCACAGGGTCCGGCGCGCTTTAGTCTGCGCCGACCAGCGGGTGGTGCGGCGAGTGGCTGTTGCGGATGCCCTGCGGGGCGAGCGAGCCCACCAGCATGCCCGCCAGCGCCGCCAGCAGCCCGGCCAGTTGTGCCGGGAAAACGGCACCCACAGGCGTGGCCAGGAACAGCAGCCAGGTGCCCAGGCCCAGCACGATGGCCGCGATGGCGCCCTGCGTGGTGGCGCGCTTCCAGTACAGGCCGAACACCAGGGGCACGAAGGCACCGACCAGCGGCACCTGATAGGCGCCCGACACCAGTTCATAGATGGAAGTGCCCTGCATGTAGATGGCATAGGCCAGCACGCAGGCGCTGAAGACCAGCGTGGTGATGCGCATGGTGCGCAGGCGCTCCGCATCGGTGCTGTGGGGCTTGAACTGGCGCCAGATGTTTTCGGTGAAAGTCACGCTGGGTGCCAGCAAGGTGGCCGACGCGGTGGACTTGAGCGCCGACAGCAGCGCGCCGAAGAACAGCACCTGCATGATGAACGGCATCTTGGCCATCACCAGCGTGGGCAGCACCTTCTGGGGGTCTTCCTTGAGCAGCGCCGCAGTCTCGCCGGGCATGATGATCAGCGCGCTGGCCACGAGGAACATGGGCACGAAGGCGAACAGGATGTAGCAGATGCCGCCGATCACCGGGCCGCGCGTGGCGGCCTTGATATTGTTGGCCGACATCACGCGCTGGAACACGTCCTGCTGCGGGATGGAGCCGAACATCATGGTGATGCCCGCGGCGATGAAGAACACCACGTCGTGGAACTTGGGCTCTGGCAGGAAGCGGAACAGCTCGCGGTTGGACGCGAACTCGATCACCTTGTCGGCCCCGCCGGCCATGTTGCCAGCGAACACCGCGATCACGGCCAGGCCCACCACCAGGATGATCATCTGGATGAAGTCGGTGACCGCCACCGACCACATGCCGCCGAACAGCGTGTACGCCAGGATGGACACCACGCCGATGGCCATGCCCACGGGAATGCTGATCGCGTCGCCCGACAGCAGGTTGAACACCAGCCCCAGCGCCGTGACCTGCGCCGACACCCATCCCAGGTAGCTCAGCATGATGATGAGCGAGCACACGACTTCGACCGTGCGGCCATAGCGCTCGCGGTAGTAGTCGCTGATGGTCAAGAGCGTCATGCGGTAGAGCTTGCCCGCAAAGAACAGGCCCACCAGGATCAGGCAGAAGCCCGCGCCGAACGGGTCTTCCACCACGTTGCCAAGGCCCCCTTCGATGAACTTGGCCGGAATGCCCAGCACCGTCTCCGACCCGAACCACGTCGCGAACGTCGTGGTGATGATCATGTACAGCGGCAGATGCCGCCCTGCAATGGCAAAGTCTGCGGCGTTGTTCACGCGCCGGGCTGCGAGCAGGCCGATGCCGATGGTGATCAGCAGGTAAACGATAACCAGGGTCAGCAGCACGGCATGCTCCTCAATGTCGCGAAGTGGAAGGTCATAAAACCGGAAAAAAAGGGGGAAACCGGGAAAGCCGAGAAACGTGGGGACTAGAACACCCGGAACCGGTACAGCACTTGCAACTGTTGTACCAGCATGAAGAACAGGAAGCCCGTGATGAACCCCACGCCCACGTAGATGATGGCGTGCAGCAGCTTGTTGGTGCGCTTTTGCTCGGCCAGCAGCTCCATCAGCTCGCGCCGGTGGTCCTGCGGCTTGTGGCGCAGGTAGTCGTACACCAGCCGCGGCAGCTCCGGCAGCAGCTTGGCGTAGTGCGGCGCCTCGGCGCGCAGTTCGCGCCACAGGCGCTGCGGGCCCATCTGCTCGAGCATCCACTTCTCCAGGAAGGGCTTGGCGGTGCTCCACAGATCGAGGTTGGGGTCCAGCTCGCGGCCCAGGCCTTCGATGTTGAGCAGCGTCTTTTGCAGCAGCACCAGCTGCGGCTGGATTTCGACATGAAAGCGGCGCGACGTCTGGAACAGGCGCATCAGCACCATGCCCAGCGAGATTTCCTTGAGCGGCCGGTCGAAGTACGGCTCGCACACCGCGCGGATGGCCGACTCCAGGTCGTTGACCCGCGTCTCGGGCGGCACCCAGCCGCTTTCGATGTGCAGCTCGGCCACGCGCTTGTAGTCGCGGCGAAAGAACGCCACGAAGTTCTGCGCCAGGTATTCCTTGTCCGACTCGGTCAGCGTGCCGACGATGCCGAAATCGAGCGAGATGTAGCGGCCGAAGGTGGCAGGGTCCAGGCTGACCTGGATGTTGCCCGGGTGCATGTCGGCGTGAAAGAACCCGTCGCGGAACACCTGGGTGAAGAAGATCGTGACGCCGTCGCGGGCCAGCTTGGGGATGTCCACGCCCGCATCGCGCAGACGGCCGATCTGGCTGATGGGCACACCGTTCATGCGCTGCATCACCATGACCTCGGCGTGGCAGAAGTCCCAGAAGATCTCGGGGATCAGCACCAGGTCCAGGCCCTGCATGTTGCGGCGCAGTTGCGCGGCGTTGGCCGCCTCGCGCACCAGGTCCAGCTCGTCGTGCAGGTAGTTGTCGAACTCGGCCACCACCTCGCGGGGTTTCAGGCGCTTGCCGTCGGCCGACAGGCCCTCCACCCAGCCAGCCATCATGCGCATGAGGCCCAGGTCTTTTTCGATCACGGGCAGCATGCCCGGGCGCAGCACCTTGACGGCCACCTCGCGCTCGATGCCGTGGCGGTCGCGCAGCGTGGCGAAGTGCACCTGCGCAATCGATGCGCTGGCCACGGGCACGCGGTCGAACGATGTGAAAACCTCGCCGATGGGGCGGCGGTAGGCGCGCTCGATGGTGGCCACCGCGATATCCGGATCGAAGGGCGGAACGCGGTCCTGCAGCCGGGCCAGTTCGTCGGCCACATCGGGCGGCAGCAGGTCGCGCCGGGTGGACAGTACCTGGCCGAACTTCACGAAGATGGGGCCCAGCTGCTCCAGCGCCTCGCGCAGGCGCTGGCCGCGCGGCGCGTCCAGATTGCGCCCTACCGAGAGCACACGCGACACCGCGCGCAGCCAGGGTTTTTGAAAACTGTCGAGCAACAGGCCGTCCAGGCCGTACCGGAACACCACCCACAGGATGGCGCCCCCCCTCACGAACTGCTTCATGCGCCGGACCGGTCTGGGCCGCTGGCGGGCACGTCGTGCGCGGGCGGCACGGGCGGCACAGGCACCGGAACCACGGCCGCGTCAGCCGCAGAGGGCGCCATGCGCGACCCTACGAACTGCCGCAGCGCGTGGGCTGCCCTGCGCGCCACCTGGGCCACGGTGTGGGCCGGGGCATCGCCGATGACGCGGGCGAGGTCTTCCTCGACATCCCAGCGCACGTGGTCGACCAGCCAGTTGATCTCGGCGGCGAGCTGCACGTCGCCTTCGATGCGGATGGTGGGCTTGTCGCCGCGCAGCGCCGTCTGGGCCAGCGCGAAGGGCGAGGTCTCGGTCACTTCGAGCCGCAGGTCGGGCACCGCGGTCTCGGGCGCCAGGTTGAACAGGCCTGCAGGCGTGATCACGAGGGCCATGGAGTAGGCACGCCACTGGACGCGGGCGACGCGGCCCTTTTGGCGCACCAGGCGGTCCGTGGCCTCCTTTTCCTGCATGAGCACGTGGTTGAGGAACAGCACCACACGCTGCTGAACCTCATGCACCAGCCACTGCGGGGGCTGCGGGCCCGCGGCGACGCGCTCGAAAAGGCCGTTCAGAAAAGGAAAAGGGGACTGTGGTGTTGCCATAGTCCCCGATTATTCCCTGAACTGGGCGAGCCCCCAAGAGGGGCGATGCCCTTAATTACTGCAGGGCCTGCACACCGGCCACCAGCCAGCCGCTGCTGCCGGCCTTGGGCTTGGTCATGTTCCACACTTCGCGGAACGGGCTCGGGCCGGCCGACGGCTCTTCGCGGATCATGCCGGAGAACTCGACGCTGGCCATGTAGCCGTCGCCCAGGTCTTCGATGCCCAGCAACTGGGCTTCGATCATGACCACATCGGTGTGGTTGGGCTGCACGCCGCGGTGCGCTTCGCGTTCGGTGAGCTGGGTACGGATCTCATCGAGCATGCTGTCGGTCATCATCGAGCGCAGCGTGTTGATGTCCGAGCGGTCCCAGGCGGCCTGCAGCGTGACGAAGTTGCGCTTGGCGGCGGACAGGAAGCCGTCGGTGTCGAAGTCGGCCGGCACGCCCCAATTCTGCGAGCCGGACAGGCCCGAACCGATGACGACGCCCGTACCCGCACCACCTTGCTGCGCGGCGCGCGAGGCGTCGAACGCCATGCTGCTGCGCTCCCAGGGGCGGGCAGACGCGTCGTTGCCCACGTTGTTCGGGCTGTACTGCGGTGGCACCTGAGCGGCCGCAGGGGTGGAAGCCCCGGCACCCGCACCGGCGCCCTGGAAGGCAAACGGCGCGCCGCCAGCGGCTGCACCGCCGTTGGCAGCACCGCCACCATTGCGCGAGCGCATCACCATCTTGAAGATCGCGAACGCGGCCACGGCCAGCAAGGCGATCATCAGGAAGTTGGCAAACCCTGCGCCCATGCCCAGGGAATGCGCCAGCCAGGCCAGGCCCAGGCCGGCGGCAAGGCCACCGAGCATGGCGCCCCAGGGCTTCTTGGCTGCCGCTGCGGCAGGCGCGGCACCCGCTGCAGCCGGCTTGGCAGCCGCTGCGTTGGTCGCGTTTTGCGCCGGTGCGCCAGGCGTCGCGGGCGGCGTTGCCGACTCGCGCTGCGTCACATTGCTGGACTGCTTGCCCACCGACTTGCCACCACCCATACGCCGGGCGTCAGCGTCCGCGTGCGCAAACGCCAGCATCGCCACCAACACCACAGACCACAGTTTCATCATGAATTCTCCGTCTCCGTTAATCGCCGAGTGAAGCACTCAGCACTTGATTCCAACATGCAAGGCGACGATGCCCCCTGTCATGTTGTGATAGTCCACATGCCCAAAGCCATTTTTTTGCATGAGGCTTTTGAGTTCTTCCTGGCCCGGATGCATGCGGATCGATTCAGCCAGATACCGGTAGCTCGCGTCGTCGCCGGCCACCAGCTTGCCCAGTTGGGGCAGCACCTTGAACGAATACCAGTCGTACGCCTTCTCCAGCGGCTTGGCCACCTTGGAGAACTCGAGCACCAGCAGCTTGCCGCCGGGCTTGAGCACGCGGCACATCTCGGCAATCGCCTGGTCCTTGTGCGTCATGTTGCGCAGGCCGAAGGCCACGCTCACCACGTCGAAGTGCGCGTCGGGGAACGGCAGCTTTTCTGCGTCGCACACCATCGTGGGCAGCACCACGCCCGCATCGATGAGGCGGTCGCGCCCCACGCGCAGCATGGCTTCGTTGATGTCGGTGTGCACCACGCGGCCGGTGGCGCCCACCTTCTTCGAGAAAGCCAGCGCCAGGTCGCCCGTGCCGCCCGCGATGTCCAGCACCTGGCTGCCTTCGCGCAGGTTGGCCACCATCACGGTGTAGGCCTTCCAGGCGCGGTGCAGGCCGGCCGACATGAGGTCGTTCATCACATCGTATTTGGAGGCGACCGAGTCGAACACGCCGCGCACACGGCGCGCCTTTTCCTGCTCGTCGACCGACTGAAAACCAAAATGTGTGGTGCTCATAAGATTCATGCTAGGCGCGCAAGCGCCAGAGGTACAGCGACAACCCCGCACTGAAATGGGGCTTGTGTCGCAATTAGGACAACGCCATCGAAGAGAAAACAGCCGCTACCGCTCGTCCATGTTGCGCCAGAAGCTCTCTTTTCAATAGCACATCGGTCGACAAGGGCTTGTGGCCTGCCCGTCAGTGGCTGCCGCAGGCATGGCCGCCTGCACCACCCTTGGGCGCCATCGGCGCGTCGCGGTCCACGCCGGCAGCGGCCAGCCGCTCGGTGTACTGCGTCCACAGCGCGTCCTGCTTCTGGCCCAGCTCGTAGAGGTAGTCCCAGGTGAAGATGCCGCTGTCGTGGCCGTCCGAGAACGTGGGCTTGACCGCGTAGTTGCCCACGGGCTCCAGGTTGACCAGCGCCACGCCGCGCTTGCCGGTCTGCAGCACTTCCTGCCCGGGCCCGTGGCCCTGCACTTCGGCCGAGGGCGAGTACACGCGCATCAGCTCGAACGGGATGCGGAACGTGGCGCCGTCGGAGAACCCGACCTCCAGCACCCGCGAAGCTTCGTGCACCGTGATCGCCTGCGGCGTGGGCGCGCCCGCTTTCAAACCTGACATGGATATCCCCTGTGAGAAAACTGTGGTGGTGTGGATTGTGGTGTGCTGCAGCGGTGCACGCTGCAGGCAGAGTCAACCACGGGCCGCGTCAAGGCAGCGCCAGCGGGCCCAGCGACTGGCGCATCGTGTCTTCGACCTGCGGCAGGCGCTCCCGCACACCGCCTTCCTGCTGCGCCGGGCTTGGCCGCTGCGCCGCGGCCCACACGGGCGACGGAAAGTGGCTGTCCCAGTCGAAACGGGCGATCACGTGCCAATGCAGGTGGGGCACCATGTTGCCCAGCGCCGCGATGTTGACCTTGGTGGGCGCCAGATGCTGGCGCAGCGCCTGCTCGACCCGCGTCACCGCCTCCATGCAGTGGCCGCGCTCGGCGGCCGACAGGTCCGAGAACTCGGCCACGTGCGCGTTCCACACCACGCGGTAGAACGCCGGGAAGCCGGCTTCGTCGGCACGGATCACGCGCAGGTGCGCACCGCGCCAGACCAGCGCGCCGCCGTCTTCGATACACAAAGGGCAACTCATTCTGAGAGGACTCGTGTGGTGCTTGTCTTGCCGCCTGCCGCGTGAAACCGGCGTGCCGAAGGCCAGTGCACCCGTGGAACTGGCTTTGCCAGGCCACCGGGTGCGTCCCCCTCCCGCGCAGCGAGAGAGGGGGAAGGCGCGAAGCGACTCAGGGGGTGCTTCATTCCTAGACCAGTACCCGCTCGATGCCGCCGCCGTTGGCGCGCTGCACGTACTCGGGCATCCAGTTGTCGCCCAGGATCTCGCGGGCCATCTCGACCACGATGTAGTCGGCCTCGAGCAAACCGTTGCTCAGGTCGTCCTGGTAGCGGTTCAGGCCCTGCAGGCAGCTGGGGCAGCTGGTGAGGATCTTCACGTTGTCCTGGGCGGCCACGGCGCCCGGCCCCGCGCCGGTGGCCTTCATGACCTCGCGCAGCTTGGCTTCGCCCTTCCTGATTTCTTCTTCCTTGCGGAAACGCACCTGGGTCGACACGTCAGGCCGGGTCACGCCCAGCGTGCCCGATTCGCCGCAGCAGCGCTCGCTCTTCAAGACCTGCTCGCCCACCAGCGCCTTCACGGTCTTCATCGAGTCGCCGAGCTTCATCGGGTTGTGGCAGGGCTCGTGGTACAGGTAGGCGCCCTTGCCCTGCAGCGTGATGCCCTTCTCCAGCAAATACTCATGGATGTCGATGATGCGGCTGCCTGGGAAGATCTTGCCGAACTCGTAGCCCTGCAGCTGGTCGTAGCAGGTGCCGCAGCTGACCACCACGGTCTTGATGTCGAGGTAGTTGAGCGTGTTGGCCACACGGTGGAAGAGCACACGGTTGTCCGTGATCATCTTCTCGGCCTTGTCGAACTGGCCACTGCCACGCTGCGGGTAGCCGCAGCACAGGTAACCCGGCGGCAGCACCGTCTGCACGCCCGCGTGCCACAGCATGGCCTGCGTGGCCAGGCCGACCTGCGAGAACAGGCGCTCGGAGCCGCAGCCGGGGAAGTAGAACACCGCCTCCGTCTCGGCCGTGGTGGTGGCCGGGTTGCGGATGATGGGCACGTAGTCCTTGTTCTCGATGTCGAGCAGCGCCCGCGCCGTCTTCTTGGGCAGGCCGCCGGGCAGCTTCTTGTTGATGAAGTGGACCACCTGCTCCTTGACCGGCGCGGTGCCCACGGTGGCGGGCGGCTTGGCGGTCTGCTTGCGGCCCACCTTGCGCAGCAGATCCACGGCCATGCGCTGGGCCTTGAAGCCCACGTCCACCATGGCCGAGCGCATGAACTTGATGGTGTCCGGGTTGGTGGCGTTGAGCATGGTCATCGCCAGCGCATTGCCCGGGCGGAAGCTCTTCTTGCCCATCTTGCGCAGCAGGTTGCGCATGTTCATGGTGACGTCGCCGAAGTCGATCTTCACCGGGCACGGGCTCTCGCACTTGTGGCACACCGTGCAGTGGTCGGCCACGTCCTCGAATTCCTGCCAGTGCTTGATGGACACGCCGCGGCGCGTCTGCTCCTCGTACAGGAAGGCCTCGACCAGCAGCGAGGTGGCCAGGATCTTGTTGCGCGGGCTGTACAGCAGGTTGGCGCGCGGTACGTGGGTGGCGCACACGGGCTTGCACTTGCCGCAGCGCAGGCAGTCCTTGACCGAATCGGCGATCGCGCCGATGTCGCTCTGCTGCATGATCAGCGACTCGTGGCCCATGAGGCCGAAGCTCGGCGTGTAGGCGTTGGTCAGGTCGGCGTGGCGCACGGGGTTTGAAGCCGCATAGCCTCCTACCGCTTGTCCAGCAAGCGCTGGAAGCTCCTGATTTCGTAGCAACTTGCCCTTGTTGAACCGGCCTTCCGGGTCCACCCGCTGTTTGTACTGCGCGAACGGAAGCAGCTCTTCGTCGGTCAGGAATTCGAGCTTGGTGATGCCGATGCCGTGCTCGCCCGAGATCACGCCGTCCAGGCTGCGCGCCAGCACCATGATGCGCTCCACCGCCTCGTGGGCGGTCTGCAGCATCTCGTAGTCGTCGCTGTTGACCGGCAGGTTGGTGTGCACGTTGCCGTCGCCCGCATGCATGTGCAGGGCCACCCAGACGCGGCCCTTGAGCACGCGCTGGTGGATGGCGGTGACTTCCTGAAGGATGGGCTTGAAGGCCGCGCCGGTGAAGATGCCCGAGAGCGGCGCACGCAGCTGGGTCTTCCAGCTCGCGCGCAGCGTGTGGTCCTGCAGTTGCGGGAACAGCGCTTCGACGTCGTGCAGCCAGCCTTGCCACAGCGCACGCACCTCCTGCACCAGGGCGATGGCCTGGGCCACGCGCTCCTGCAGCAGCTCGGGCGATGGCACTTCGTCGTCCGCGTCGTGTTTGCCCAGCGGCAGGTTGCCGCGCTCGAAGAACTCGGTCAGCGCGTCGCACAGCTTGATCTTGTTGCGCAGGCTCAACTCGATGTTGATGCGCTCGATGCCGTCGGTGTACTCGGCCATGCGCGGCAGCGGAATCACCACGTCTTCGTTGATCTTGAAGGCGTTGGTGTGGCGGCTGATGGCGGCCGTCTTCTTGCGGTCGGCCCAGAACTTCTTGCGCGCGTCGGCGCTGATGGCGATGAAGCCTTCGCCGCTGCGCGAGTTGGCGATGCGCACCACCTCGCTGGTCACGCGCGCCACCTCGTCGGCGTTGTCGCCCGCGATGTCGCCGATCAGCACCATCTTGGGCAGGCCGCCGTTGCCCTTCTTGCTCTTGGTGGCGTAGCCCACGGCCTTCAGGTAGCGGTCGTCCAGGTGTTCCAGGCCGGCGAGCAGCACGCCACTGCGCTTTTGCTCGGCGAACATGTAGTCCTTGATCTCGACGATGCTGGGCACCGCATCCTTGGCGTTGCCGAAGAACTCCATGCACACGGTGCGCGTGTGCTCGGGCATGCGGTGCACCACCCAGCGCGCGCTGGTGATGAGGCCGTCGCAGCCCTCTTTCTGGATGCCGGGCAGGCCCGACAGGAACTTGTCCGTCACGTCCTTGCCCAGGCCCTCCTTGCGGAAGGTCTTGCCCGGGATGGCCAGGCGCTCGGTGCGCACGGGCGTCTTGCCGTCGGCCTCGAAGTACTGCAGCTCGAAGGTGGCCGTCTCCGCGTCATGGATCTTGCCCATGTTGTGGTCCAGGCGGGTCACTTCGAGCCACTGGGCGTCGGGCGTGACCATGCGCCAGCTGGCCAGGTTGTCGAGCGCCGTGCCCCACAGCACGGCCTTCTTGCCGCCCGCGTTCATGGCGATGTTGCCGCCGATGCAGCTGGCCTCGGCGCTGGTGGGGTCCACCGCGAACACGAAGCCCGCGCGCTCGGCCGCGTCGGCCACGCGCTGGGTGACCACGCCGGCCTCGGTCCACACGGTGCCGACTTCGCTGTCCATGCCCGGCAGGCGGCGCATCTCCACCTCGGTCATGGCTTCGAGCTTTTCGGTGTTGATGACCACGCTCTTCCACGTGAGCGGAATCGCGCCGCCGGTGTAGCCGGTGCCGCCCCCGCGCGGGATGATTGTCAGGCCCAGTTCGATGCAGCCCTTGACGAGGCCCGCCATCTCGACCTCGGTGTCGGGCGTGAGCACCACGAACGGGTATTCGACGCGCCAGTCGGTGGCGTCGGTCACGTGGCTCACGCGCGATAGGCCGTCGAACTTGATGTTGTCCTTGGCCGTGAGGCGGCCCAGGGTCTTCTGGATCTGGCGGCGCAGCTGCGCGGCCTGCTCGAAGGTGGCGTTGAATTCGGCCACCGCACGGCGCGCGGCCACCACCAGCTCGCCCACCAGGCGGTCGCGCCCGGCATCGTCGGCGGGGGTGCGGCGCTTGTCGACCTCGCCCAGGCGGTGCTGCAGCGCGTCCACCAGCAGCTTGCGGCGGGCCGGGTTGTCCAGCAGGTCGTCCTGCAGGTAAGGGTTGCGCTGCACCACCCAGATATCGCCCAGCACCTCGTACAGCATGCGGGCCGACCGGCCGGTGCGGCGCTCCTTGCGTAGCTGGTCCAGCAGGTCCCAGGACGGAGACCCCAGCAGCCGGATCACGATCTCCCTGTCGGAGAACGAGGTGTAGTTATAGGGAATCTCGCGTAGGCGCGCAGGTTCCGCGGCCTGGGTGTGCAGGGCGGCGACCGCAGTAAAGGCGTTCATGAAGTAGACCTGGGGAAGCGCTATGCGCTGGACCGTGGGAGCCCGCGATTTTATGCCACCCCGCTGCCCGCCGCATTCACGCCGTCTGGCGCCATGGAATCCGGTTGGCTTCCACCGCCGTCGCACCCATGGTCTGCTCGGTGGCAGACGACGTCCACGCGCCGGGAACGCACCGCGGCATGACGTCGGCAATGCCGCCGTGCTCGTCGTTGTGCACCACGATCACCTGGTTCGAGCGCATGGCCTGCAGAAGCTCCGGCGTCAGATGGAAGCTGGCGGACAGCTGGCTGTCGTCGAGCGCCGGGATCACGCTGCGCCGCTCCACCTTGCGGCGGATCTGGTTGTACAGCGCCCAGCCGGCCAGCACCGCAGCGTTGAAGGCCGCGATGACGCCGTACCACAGCAAGGTGTCCACCGTGGAGCGCAGCGCATCGAACCGCGCTGTCAGATCGAGCGACGGCACCTGCACCATGGCCGCGACGCCCCGGTAGAACAGGAACAGGAAGCCGGCCCAGGCCACCAGGGTCACGGCCGCGTCGACCAGGCGGGGCAGCCGGCCCTGGCGGGTGTGGATGAGCGGGCCGTTCATGGCGGTGCAGGCCGGGCGATGCCGCGGTCGGGGCTGACCCAGCGGGCCCGCGCGCGCTGGGTCTTGAGCATGACCTTGGGAAAGCTCACGAGGGTGGTGAACAGGCTCAGCAGCCAGAAGACCACGGGGTACCAGATCATCCAGTACAGCGTGCTGCGCATGCCCGATTCGTAGCGCCGGTCGATGGACACGCTCACCGTGAACTGCAGCAGGCAGGTCACCGTCAGCACCAGCCCGGTGAACGACGGCGGCATGAGCCGCGGCACGAACAGGTTGCCCGGCAGGTGGACGAACTTGCCCAGCAGGTACAGCACCACGGTGACCGCGAACATGAAGGCCCAGCCCGTGGACATGCAGAATTCCAGCATCAACAGCCACATGCGGCGGTTGCGCCAGTTCCACATGCCGCGCAGGTTCTTGAGGAACACCTCGGCACCGCCCTGCGCCCAGCGCAGGCGCTGTTTCCAGAGGCCGCGCAGCGTCTCGGGCATCAGGATCCAGCACAGCGCACGCGGCTCGAAGAAGATGGACCAGTGGCGCTTTTGCAGCTTCCAGCTGATGTCGATGTCCTCGGTGATCATGTCCGGGCTCCAGTAGCCCACGTCGTCCAGCGCCCGCCGGCGGAACGCCGCCACCACGCCCGAGACGGTGAACACCTGGCCGTACACGCGCTGCGTGCGCTTGATGAGCCCGATGATGGAAGAAAACTCGCCCACCTGGATGCGCCCCACCAGGGTGGAACGGGTGCGGATGCGCGGGTTGCCGGTCACCGCGCCCACGCGCGGGTTGTCGATGAGCGGCGCCACCAGGTAGGCGACCGCGTCGCGGTCGAGCAGCGCATCGCCGTCGATGCACACCAGGTACTCGCTGCGCGCGGCGGCGGCGCCCATCTGCAGGCCGATGGCCTTGCCCTGGTTCTGCGCCAGGTGGATCACCCGCAGGCGCGGGTGCTGCGCGGCCAGCGCATCGAGCACCTCGCCCGTGTTGTCGCGCGAACCGTCGTTGATGGCGATGACCTCGATGTTCGGGTAGCGCTGCGCCAGGGCCGCGCCCAGGGTCTCGGCGGCGTTGTCGCCTTCGTTGTAGCAGGGCACCAGGATGGACACCAGCGGCTCGCCCTTGAGCGCGGGCGCGGGCACGTCCGGCCCCCAGGCCCAGTGGCGCTCCCAGTGCATCCAGTAGTACAGGCCGCCCGCGATCCAGATGCCCGACATGAACAGCGGGTAGAGGAACACGAAGTCCAGCACCGCGTCGCTGGACAGCAGCATCTGCAGCGCCAGCGGACCGCAGACGATGAGCGACAGCGCCAGCAGCGCAAGCACGCGGCTCCTCATGGCTGCAACGCCCCGCTGTTGGACAGGGCCGGCCGCACCTGCTCGACGCTCGGCACGCCCGTGATGAAGTTGTCGGGGTAGTAGCCGAAGCTGCGCGCGCCGCGCATCTGCAGCCGCCGCATCCAGCCCGCCAGCCGCTGGCCGGGCACGGGCTGGCTGTTGCGCCAGTCCAACGCCTGCAGCTCGAAGACCGTGCGGTCCATCGCTCCGGGCCGCCGGCGGATGGAATCCACCACCGTGTCCAGCCAGGCATCCGCATCGGCGTCGGGGACGTTCTCCATGAACGGCATGGCCATGGGCGCGGTCCAGTCGTACGAGGCGAGGAAGTCGTCCAGGTTCTGCGCGAACCAGGCTTCGCTCTCCGGCTTGAGCATGGGCATGGCGAAGATGTTGCGCGCGGTCTTGACCTGCGGGCCGCGGATGGCGCGCACACGCCCTGCCAGCTCCAGCGTGAAGTCCGTCAGCGCGCGAGTCTTGAACTGCGTCCAGCGCCGCAACGTGGCGGGGTCGGCGCGCAGCTCGGCGATGGTGCCGGGCAGGCCCGCCGCGCGGTAGGCCGCCAGCGCGGGTGCGCTCGCGTCCTCGAAGTCGGACAGCAACGCATCGTCGTGGAACAGCACGCCGTCGAACCAGGCCGAACGGGCCAGGTCTTCATACAGGTCGGCGATGCGCGAGCGCACCGTGGGATCGAACGGCGACATGCGGCGGTACTGGCCCGTGTCCGGCGTGGCCTCGCCCTTGTCGTTGACCCGCTGCACCCGGGGCAGCGCAGCGTCCAGGTCGAAGGCCAGCACCGGCATCCAGGCGTACACCGCCACGCGGGTGCGGGTGCGCAGCTGCCACGCCACGCGGTTGAACAGGTCGGCGCGCACGGGCAGCCAGCGGTTGGGAAAGTACACCGAGTGCACGGTGCCGTCGCCCTGCGCATCGGAAAACGCCTGCAGGAACACCGTGTTCACGCCCAGGTCCTGCACGCGCTGCACCAGGTGGTCGAAGTTGCGTGCCTGCTGCGCGGGGTCGGCGTCGTAGAGGTAGTCCAGGTCGACGTGGGCCACGCGCAGCACCCGGTGCTCCTGCGTGGCGATGACCGCGGAGGCGAACTGATCGACCGACGGGTCCCCGGTGACCAGCACGCGCGGCGTGTTGAACAGGCTTGCGGTGCTGCCGATGCCCTCGTCCAGCGTCATCGCCATCTGGTAGCCGTGGCGCTTGACGACGGCCAGTGCGCTGCCGTTGGCGGCGCCATACGGCCATACCCAGACCCGCGGGGCCTTGCCGGTCACACCGCGGATCTTGGTGGTGATGGCCGCCACGTCTGCCTCGAGGCGCCGCAGGAAGGCCTCGTCGTTCTCATACGACGCGGTGGCCGGGTCGTACCGGCGCGTGGCGGCGGCGGGCTGCGTGTTGCCCTGGGGGTTGGCCACGATGCCGTGGTGCAGGTGGTCGGTGTGCGCACCGACTTCCACCAGGCCCGATGCCGCCATCTCGCCCACCTGGGCCCAGGTGGCAAAGCGCTCGCGGGGCGTCTGCAGGCCGCCGAAGTCCACCGGCTGGTCGGCCGGCGCGTCCAGCCACTCCCCCACGGGCGCCAGCACCGCAGGCCAGCCGGTGGCCTTGAGCAGGGGGAACACGCGGTCATAGAAGCTGCGGTATCCGTCGTCGAAGGTCAGCAGCACGGCTTTGGCCGGCAGGGGCTTGCCGCCGTCGCGTGCGGCCAGGATCTGGTCCACCGACACCGGCTGGTAGCCGTTTTGCCGCAGCCACGCAAAGTGCGCGACGAGGCGGTCGGTGCGCACGGCCAGGTAGCGCGCATCGGCCTCGCCGTCCTGCACGTCGTGGTAGGCCACGGTCACGAAGCTGTTGACGGGCCAGGGGCGCTCCGCCTCGGGCAGGGTCCGGGCCTTGGGGGGCACGAACGGCTGCGCGTCTGCGGCGAAGGCCGGCAGCGCCACCATGCATGCGGCCATGGATGCGAGCACGCCCAGCATGCGGGCCCTGCGACGGATGAGCGAGAAGACTGTCGGAAACATTCTCAGAACCTGTAGAGAAGATCGAACGCGGTGCGCAGGATGCGCTCGTCCACGCCGTCATAAGGGCGACGGGTGATGGAAAAGGAAAGCCCCATTTCCAGGGTGTCGTTCACGCGCAGGCGCTGCCCGTAGCCCAGCGTGGCGACCTCGCCCACGCCGTAGCCGCGCTGGGCGTACGCCCCCACGCCGAGCTGCAGGCGCTGGCGCCATTCCAGCTGGTAGTGGCGGTACAGCACGTGCGCCACGTCGAGCGTGGGCAGCAGGAAGACATCGGACTCGGGCGCGAAGTAGGGGCCGCCGGGCCGGCTGTTGCGCGAGTGCGAGAGCTCCATCACCAGGTCTGCGTACACGCCGTAGCGGGTGTAGATGCGCTCGCGGCCGGCCACGCCGACGGACAGGCGGCGGTTGCCGTCCGAGTAGTCCAGCCCACCCACGCTCACGTTCCAGTCGCGCCGCTCGTTGGCGCGCCAGCGCAGTGCGGCGGTCACGCTGTCGGCGGTGATGTCGCTGCGCAGCGCGCGCAGCGGCGTGTCGCGCGACAGGCGCTCCGCGGCGCCGCTGATCTGCCACTGGTCGCTGAGATCGTGGCGCCCCTCCAGCCGCAGGCCGGTGCGCTGCCCGTAGCCGAAGTTGTGGGTGGAGATTTCGCCCTCCACGGTGTTGTCGCGCACCCGCCATTCGCCGCCGGCGCGGTAGCTGCGGTGCACGCCGCGGCCTTCGCGGAAGTCGCCGCTGCCAAAGCCGAAGCCGGCGAACAGGCGCCAGTCGTCCTGCACCGGCGCGCTGTAGAGCACGGTGTCGGTGCCGTAGTCGCCGTTGCCGGTGGAGGGATTGGGGCTGGACGACAGGCCGCGGTAGCCCGACACCCGCAGCTCGGGCATGCGAAACACCCGGCGTGTCCGGTCCAGGCGCTGCACCTGGAGGTTTTCGGGATAGCGTTCGAGCACGTCATCGGCCAGCGCGTCCGCCTGCTTCCACTCCTGCAGGTCCATCGCGGTAAAGCCCTGCTGCAGCTCCAGCGACAGCGCGCGCGGCTCCATGGCTTCGACCAGTTTCAGCTCTTGCTCCGCCCGGCGCGGCCAGGCGCGGCCCCGGTAGACGCCCGCCAGCGCGATGCGCGCACCGAGGTGACCCGGCGCCTGCTGCACCATGCGTTCGAGGCGCAGCTGCGCCTCGGGCGTGTCGTCGGAAAAGCTGTGCGCCTGCGCTGCCTCCATGGCCGCAGAGGCCCAGACGGCGCGGCCTGCGGGGGTGGCGGCAAACGCCTTTTGCGTGCCGTCCGCCAGGGACACGGCGGCGTCCATGGCCTCGGACTCGACCAGCGAATAGAACAGGCCCGAGGCATCGCCGGAGCTGACCGACGGATCCGCCTGGCTGCGCTCGAGCAACTCGGCATACAGCAGGCGCGCGGCCTGCGCCTGCCGCAGGTACAGATAGGCGCCGGCCACCCAGCGCAGGGCGTAGTCCGGCACCGGCACGCCATCGCGCCGCAGGGCCTCGTACTCGGCGACCGCCGTGTCCATGCGGCTGCGCACGGTCAGCGCCCCGATGCGGTCGATGCGCATGCGCTGCAGGTCGCGCACGGCCTGCGGGTCGGCGCTCCACCGGGCAAACACCTGCTCGTAGAACGCCAGGGCCTTGTCGGCCACTGCGAAGCGCTCACTCTCGCTGCGCACGGGTGCGAACGACAGGCGCACCATTTCCGCGCCGATGTCGGCCTGCAGCCTGCGCTGCTGCGCCGCGCCCATGAGCGCGGGCTGTGCGTCCACCAGGGCCTGCGCCTGCACCGGCAGGCCGGCGGACTGCAGTGCGTCGGCATAGGCCATCTGCACTTCGGCATCGTCGGGTGCCAGCGAGCGCGCGCGGCTCGCCTCGGCCAGCGCCGCATGAAAGCGCCGCGCCGCCGTGTGCACATAGGCCAGGGCCAGGCGGCGGCGCGCCACCATCGGGGTCTCGGCCACCAGCGCTTCGGCCTGGGTGCGCGCATCCGCATCGCGCCCCGCATCCGCCAGGACGTGGATCTCCCCCATGCGCAGCTCCGCGTCATCCGGGCTGCGCGCCAAGGCGCGGGCATACAGCGCCAGCGCGTCGTCCCACTGCCGCAAGTTGCGGTGGGCGCGCGCCACCGACGCCAGGGTACTGACCGGCAGCGTGAGCGACGCGCCATGGCGGCGGTACACATCCACCACTTCCTGGTCCAGCCGGGCCCAGCCGGCGATATCGATCCAGTCGGCCACCAGGCGCGCAGCATCGGCACGGTCCAGCCGCTCTTGCCGCAGGTAGTCGAGCACCGGGGTGGTGTCTCCGGTCCTGGCGCGCCGGACCAAGGCGTCGTAGGACTCGGCCACCGGTACGGGCGTGGCCGTGTCCGCATACGCCAACGCGCAGGCCATCGCACCAGCGGCCACGGCGGCGTGGAACGCGGGGCGAACGGGCAGGGACAGGGGAGGAAACGGGTTCCCGAACATACAGACGAAAAGTGGAGACAGCGGGTAGAAAACACGGTGCCGGCAGCGGTGAGCGCCAGCGTGGCCGCCATTGTTGCCAGCGACAGACCTACCGCGCGGCTCGCTTTGCAAACAATGTTCAACAACCTTTGCTGTAAAGAGTTGTATCAAACTGTGAATTTTAGACGAACACCGGGATTTCGGGTGTTTCCTTGGAAAAAGAGGGCTCATTGCCCTCTAGTACGGTCAGGATTGCCGGCTGGATGTGTAACAAATTCAATCGAGCCTGTTTTTCAGAACTTTGTGCGGCGCGCCGTCTTTTCGCACAGTGGGCCCATGGAGGGTCAAGACGACAACCCACAAAAAAGCCGCGCACCGGAAGGCTCGGTGCGCGGCTTGGGCCGATAGCGGCAATGACCCCGAATGGGCCGGCGAACGGCCCTGAGGTTCGTTAGAACAGCACCCGGCTCCTGAGGGTGCCGGTGACCTGTGCGAGCTTGTCCAGCGCCAGGTCCGACGACGCGGCATCGATGTCGATCACCACGTAGCCGATCTTTTCGTTGGTCTGCAGGTACTGGGCGGAGATGTTGATCTCGTTGTCCGAGAAGATGCGGTTGATCTCGGACAGCACGCCCGGCACATTGCGGTGGATGTGCAGCAGACGGTGCTTGCCCGGGTGGGCGGGCAGCGCCACCTCGGGGAAGTTGACGGACGAGGTGCTGGTGCCGTTGTCGCTGTACTTCACCAGCTTTTCGGCCACTTCGAGGCCGATGTTGGCCTGGGCTTCCATGGTGGAGCCGCCGACGTGCGGGGTGAGGATCACGTTGTCCAGGCCACGCAGGGGCGACTGGAACTCGTCCTTGTTGGTGCGCGGCTCGACCGGGAACACGTCGATGGCCGCGCCCAGCAGCTTCTTGGCCTTGAGCGCGTCGGCCAGGGCGTCGATATCCACCACCGTGCCGCGGGCCGCGTTGATGAGGATGGCGCCGGGCTTGAGGGCCGCGATCTCGGCCGGGCCGATCATGCCTTCGGTCGATGGCAGCTCGGGCACGTGCAGGCTCACGATGTCGCTTTGGCCCAGCAGGTCGTGCAGGTGGTGCACCTGGCGGGCATTGCCCAGGGGCAACTTGTTGACCACGTCGAAGAACGCCACGTGCATGCCCAGTGCCTCGGCCAGCACCGACAGCTGCGTGCCGATGGAGCCGTAGCCCACGATGCCCAGCGTCTTGCCACGGATCTCGTAGGCGTTCTCGGCCGACTTGAGCCAGCCGCCGCGGTGCGCCACGGCGTTCTTCTCGGGAATGCCGCGCAGCAGCAAGATGGCTTCGGCCAGCACCAGCTCGGCCACGGAGCGGGTGTTGGAGTACGGCGCATTGAACACCGCGATGCCGCGCTCACGCGCCGCATTGAGGTTGACCTGGTTGGTGCCGATGCAAAAGCAACCCACGGCTACCAGCTTTTGCGCATGCGAGAAAACCTCTTCGGTCAGCTGCGTGCGCGAGCGGATGCCCAGGAAGTGCACGTCGGCGATCTTGCGCTTGAGTTCCTCATCGGGCAGCGCGCCGGACACGGTTTCGATCTGGGTGTAGCCCGCAGCCCGGATCACGTCCACGGCGGAAGCGTGGATGCCCTCGAGCAGCAGAAATTTGATCTTGTTCTTGTCCAGCGAATTGGTAGCCATGGCGATAAGAAGAAAGGGTGTGGAGAAAAGAAACCCGGCGCGTTTGCGGCGCGAACGAACCGGTGCGGGAGCCGCCGGAACGTGACCCGCAGCATGGTGCATCGCACAAAACCTTGCAAGCCTCGGCAAATGCGTCGCACATTGTCACAAAAGAGTCACAATCGCATCCCTTACGGGCATCCCCAAGGGGTTTCCCGGTTGTTGCACGGACTGCGGTCATGCGACAACGACATATCAATGACACATGGGCTGCATAGCATTCGACCCTTGTGTTTTTCGTCATTTTCAGAGGACATATTCATGCAAACGAAGCATCTGGCGGTCTGCGCTGCCATCGCCATGTCGGCGTGCCTGCCTGCACAAGCCCAGGCTCAGGCACCGGTCGAGATCCAGTGGTGGCACTCGATGAGCGCAGCGCTCGGCGACTGGGTCAACGACCTGGCCAAGCAGTACAACGCCAGCCAGACCAAGTTCAAGGTCGTGCCCACCTACAAGGGCACGTATGACGAATCGATGACGGGTGCCATCGCCGCGTTCCGCGCAGGCAACGCCCCCCACATCCTGCAGGTCTATGAAGTGGGTACCGCCACCATGATGGCCAGCAAGGGCGCCATCATGCCCGCCGCCAAGGTGCTCAACGACGGCGGCTTCAAGTTCGACCCCACGCAGTACGTGTCGGCCGTGGCCGGCTACTACACCGCGCCCAACGGCCAGATGCTGAGCTACCCGCTCAACAGCTCCACCACCATCTTCTACTACAACAAGGACGCCTTCAAGAAGGCCGGCCTGGACCCTGAAAAGGCCCCCAAGACCTGGCCCGAAGTGTTCGCTGCCGCGACCAAGCTCAAGGCCAGCGGCCACAGCTGCCCGCTGACCACCAGCTGGATCAGCTGGACGCAGCTGGAAAGCTTCTCGCTGTGGCACAACACGCTGTTCGCCTCCAAGAACAACGGTTTCGACGGCAACGACGCCAAGCTGGAAATCAACACCCCGCTGCACGTGCGCCACTTCGAGAACCTGGCCAAGGCCTCCAAGGACGGCAGCTTCGTCTACAAGGGCCGCGGCAACGCGCCGGACGCGTCCTTCCCATCGGGCGAGTGCGCCATGATCACCGGCTCGTCGGGCCTGTACGCCCGCGTGGCCAAGGAAGCCAAGTTCGCCTACGGCATCTCGGCACTGCCCTACTACGCCGATGTGAAGGGTGCGCCCCAGAACACCGCCATCGGTGGCGCCAGCCTGTGGATCATGTCCGGCAAGAAGGCCGAGGAGTACAAGGGCGTCGCCGACTTCCTGAACTTCCTGAACGACACCAAGGTGCAGGCCGCCAGCCACCAGCGCACGGGCTACCTCCCCGTGACGACCGCTGCATACAAGCTGACCGAGGCATCGGGCTTCTATGAAAAGAACCCCGGCACCGACGTGGCCGTGACGCAGATGATCCGCAAGGCCACCGACAAGTCGCGCGGCATCCGCCTGGGCAATTTCTCGCAGATCCGCACCATCATCGACGAGGAAACCGAACAGATCTGGTCGGGCAAGAAGTCGCCCAAGGAAGCGCTGGACACGGCCGTGACCCGCGGCAACGAGCAACTGGCCCGCTTCGCACGCGCCAACAAGTAAGCGTTCATCGAGCGCATGCTGATGCCCTCCGGCCGCTGTGGCCGGGGCGGCATCGAAAGCCCGCCACCCCTGCCAACCCAAGCGGTTTGCCGGGCGGCGGGTTGTCTTTTTTGCCGGCAGGGCTTCCCGCGGCAAGAATCTGCCCGGTAACAGGGCAGCCCCCCAAGAGCGGCGGTGGAGCGCGGGGGGAATTTTTAAGAGTCTGGACATGGAAAAACGCGTTCTTTTTCGCTCCGCATGGCTGCCCTGGGTGCTCATAGCACCCCAGCTGGCCATCATCAGCGTCTTCTTCTTCTGGCCAGCCGGCCAGGCCCTGGTGCAATCGTTCCAGATGCAGGACAGCTTCGGCATGTCCACGGAATGGGTGGGCTTCGACAACTTCAAGAACCTGTTCGAAGACCCGGGCTACCTCGCATCGTTCAAGACCACGGCATTCTTCTCGATCCTGGTGGCGGTGGTGGGCATCGGCCTGTCGCTGATGCTGGCGATCTTTGCCGACCGCATCATCAAGGGCGCGCTCGTCTACAAGACGGCGCTGCTGCTGCCCTACGCCGTGGCACCCGCCGTGGCCGGCGTGCTGTGGATGTTCATGTTCTCGCCCTCGCTGGGCGTGGTGGCGTACATGCTGCGCCAGTCGGGGTTCAACTGGAACCACATGCTCAACTCCGACCATGCGATGACGCTGATCGTGATCGCCGCGGTGTGGAAGCAGATCTCCTACAACTTCCTGTTCTTCCTCGCGGGCCTGCAGTCCATCCCCAAGTCGCTGATCGAAGCGGCTTCGATCGACGGTGCCGGCCCCTGGCGCCGGTTCTGGAGCATCCAGTTCCCGCTGCTGTCACCCACCACGTTCTTCCTGCTGGTGATCAACGTGGTGTATGCCTTCTTCGACACCTTCGCCATCGTGGATTCGACCACGCAGGGCGGCCCGGGGCGCGACACCGCGATCCTGGTCTACAAGGTGTACCACGACGGATTCAAGTCCATGGACATGGGCGGATCGGCCGCGCAGTCGGTGGTGCTGATGGTCATCGTCGTCGTGCTGACAGTCATCCAATTCCGCTACGTCGAGAAGAAAGTCCAATACTGATATGGTTGAACGCAGCCCTTACCTCACCGCGTTCTCGCACCTCATCATGGTGCTGGGCGTGATCATCGTCGGCTTCCCGCTGTACCTGGCCTTCGTGGCCTCCACCCACACCGCGCAGGACATCGTGCAGGTGCCCATGCCCATGGTGCCCGGCGGCAACTTCTGGCAGACCTACCACGACGCCCTGTTCGGCGGCGGCGCTGGCGCGGGCTCCACCGCGCCCGTGGCACGCATGATGTGGGTGAGCTTCGTCACCGCCATGGTCATCACCGTGGGCAAGATCGCGATCTCGCTGCTGTCGGCGTTCGCGATCGTGTACTTCCGCTTCCCGTTCAAGGGCATCTGCTTCTGGCTGATCTTCATCACGCTGATGCTGCCGGTGGAAGTGCGCATCGGCCCCACCTACCAGGTGGTGTCGGATCTGGGCATGCTCAACAGCTATGCGGGCCTCACGGTGCCGCTGATCGCGTCGGCCACGGCCACGTTCCTGTTCCGGCAGTTCTTCCTCACGGTGCCCGACGAGCTGGTCGAGGCCGCCCGCGTGGACGGCGCAGGCCCCATGCGCTTCTTCAAGGACATCCTGGTGCCGCTGTCGCGCACGTCGATCGCTGCGCTGTTCGTGATCCAGTTCATCTACGGCTGGAACCAGTACCTGTGGCCGCTGCTCGTGACCACGTCCGAAGACATGTACCCCGTGGTGATCGGCATCAAGCGGATGCTGGCCGGCGGCGACGCGGGCAATGAATGGAACATCGTGATGGCCACCGCCCTCCTGGCCATGCTGCCACCGGCCTTCGTGGTCGTGGTGATGCAGCGCTGGTTCGTCAAGGGCCTCGTGGACACCGAAAAGTAAAGACAAAACAGCCCCTACCGCTTCATACATCTGCGCTAGCAGCTACCAATTCAATAGCAAAATGGCATCCATATCCCTTCGCAACATCGTCAAGCGCTACGGCACCGGCCCCAAGGCCAACCAGGTCATCCACGGCGTGAACGCCGAGGTCAAGGACGGTGAATTCATCGTGATCGTCGGCCCCTCGGGCTGCGGCAAGTCCACCCTGCTGCGCATGGTCGCGGGCCTGGAAGAAATCTCCGGCGGCGAGCTGCGCATCGGCGACCGCGTCGTGAACGACCTGGAACCCGCCCAGCGCGACATCGCGATGGTGTTCCAGAACTACGCGCTGTACCCGCACATGACGAACTTCGAGAACATGGCCTATGGCCTGAAGATCGCCAAGGTGCCCAAGGAAGAGATCAAGGCGCGCGTGGACAAGGCCGCCAAGATTTTGGAGCTGGGCCACCTGCTCGAGCGCAAGCCGCGCGAGCTGTCGGGCGGCCAGCGCCAGCGCGTGGCCATGGGCCGCGCCATCGTGCGCCAGCCCCAGGTGTTCCTGTTCGACGAGCCGCTGTCCAACCTGGACGCCAAGCTGCGCGCACAGACGCGCCTGGAAATCCAGAAGCTGCACCGCGAGCTGGGCATCACCAGCCTGTTCGTGACCCACGACCAGGTCGAGGCCATGACGCTGGCCGAGCGCATGATCGTGATGAACGCAGGCAACATGGAGCAGTTCGGCACGCCCGAAGAGGTCTACCACACGCCCGCCTCCACCTTCGTGGCCAGCTTCATCGGCTCGCCGCCGATGAACCTGCTCAAGAACGCCCCGAGCGCCGCGCCCGGCACCATCCTGGGCATCCGCCCCGAGCACCTGGACGTGCGCAGCGACGGCTGGGAGGTCAAGGTCGAAACCGTGGAACTGCTGGGCGCCGAACGCCTGATCTACGGCCGCATCAACGGCGAGCAGATCATCGTGCGGGTGGAAGAAGGCACGCACTCGCCCGCCCCAGACTCGGTGATCCACGTGCAGCCCCGCGCCGACCGCCTGCACGCGTTCGACGCCACCACCGGAAAACGCATTCCGTGATGCGCCCCTGAGCGGCTGCGCGGCCTGCCTTGTGGCCGCGCAGACGTTCAGCCGCCCTCTCCTTTTTGCGGCCCATGGGGTTGCCGCAAGGGAAGCGCCCCAAGTCCCGGCGCCCGCGCAAGGCTCCGCACCAGCGCGCCGCGCACCGCCAATCGCCACGTCCACCACCCGCCCCTACGACGATGACCACCCCCTGGCCCTACCCCCGCTGGATCGCCCACCGCGGCGCCGGCAAGCTGGCACCCGAGAACACGCTGGCGGCCTTCCGCCTGGGCGCGCAGCACGGCTACCGCATGTTCGAGTGCGATGCCAAGCTCAGCGCCGACGGCGTGCCGTTCCTCATGCACGACGCCACGCTGGAGCGCACCACCAATGGCCACGGCACCGGTGGCGACCTGCCGTGGAGTGCACTGGCCCAGCTCGATGCCGGCGGCTGGCATTCACGCGCACACGCGGGCGAGCCGCTGCCCACGCTGGAGAACCTGGCCCGGTACTGCATCGCCAACGGTTACTTCCTCAACATCGAGATCAAGCCCACGCCCGGGCTCGAAGAAAAGACCGGGCAGGTGGTCGGCGAGCTGTCGGCGCGCCTCTGGCAGGGCCAGGCCGTGCAGCCGCTGTTCTCGTCCTTCAAGCCCGAGGCTCTGGCTGGCGCCCGCGCCACCGCGCCGCACATCCCGCGCGCGCTGCTGCTCGACACGCTGTGGGACGGCTGCTTCGACGTGGCCCGTGACCTGGGCTGCGTGGCCATCGTGTGCAACCACGCGCTCTGGGACCGCGCCCTCGTGGCCCAGGTAAAGGGCTCTGGCCTGCGCACGCTGAGCTACACCGTCAACGACGACTGGGCCGCGCAGCGCCTGATCGACCTGGGCACCGACGGCATCATCACCGACCGGGTGGACCTGTTCAGCCCGGCGGGCTGATCGCTTTTCACCTTCGGCGCCACGGTGTGGCCGGGCCCGCTGCGGCCCTTGCCCACGGGCAGCTTTGGCGGCGGCCTACAGTTTGTTAACCCCGCTGCACCGCCTGCCGCCGACAATCGGCGGATGCCACTGCTTTTCCTGCGCCGTGCCGCTGCGGCCACCCTTCGCCCGCGCGCTGCCGCTGCCACCACCCCACAACCCACCGCGACGATGACGACGACGGCCGCCGAGCCGACGCGGCCGCACGGCGCGTCACCCGCCCACCACCGCCGGGCCGCTGTCTGGCGCTGGTGCCTCCCCCGCCTGATCGCCATGCTGTGCCTGGCGGGCGCGATGGGCACTGCCACCACCACCGCCAACGCGCAGGGACAGACCAAAGCCGCCCCCGCGGCCGCCACCACCGCCAGCAAACCGGCCGCTGCAGAGGTACCGCTGCCCACGGTGGACGAACTGCGCCGGCAGCTCGACGCCATACCGCAAAAGCTGGGCGAAGAGGACGACGGGCGCAAGCTGCTGTCCGACGTCAACGCCATCGGCAAGGCGGCAGAGCAACTGACCACCCGCCGCACCGAAGAGCTGGCCGACATCGACTCGCGCCTGTCGGGCCTGGGCCCCGCGCCCGAGAAAGGCGCCACGCCCGACGCCCCGGACGTGGCCGAGCAACGCGCCAGCCTGGGCAAGCAGCGCGCGGTGGTGGACGGTGATCTCAAGCTCGCGCGCCTCATCAGCGTGGATGCCGAGCAGCGCGGCACCGAGCTGCTGCGCCAGCGGCGCGAGCAGTTCCAGGCCGCCCTGACCACGCGCACCGATTCACCGCTGGGCAGCACCTTCTGGCGCGCGCTGCGCAACGCCGCGCCCGGCGACCTGGCCCGGCTGCAGCTGCTGGGCAACGACCTGCGCGACGCGACCGCCGTGGCCCTGGCCCCGGACCACCGCTCGGTCTTCTGGCTGAGCCTCATCGGCGCCGTGCTGCTGGCCGTGGCCGGCACCTGGCTGGCCGAGCGCGTGCTGGTGCGCCTGGCGCCCGCGCGGCTGCCGGCGGGGCGGCTGCGCCGCTCGCTGCTGGCATCGACCTCGGTGCTGGTCTATGTGCTCATCATCGGCATGGCGGCGCAGCTGGCCTGGACGGGGCTGGAGGTGGACGGCAACTTCAACGACCGCCTGCGGGCGCTGGCACAGGCCACCGTGCGGCAGGCGGTGTTCGCGGCCTTCATCGTCGGGCTGGGGCACGCGCTGCTGGCGCGCAAGCGCAGCTCTTGGCGCCTGCCGGGCCTGTCGGACGAGCTGGCGCGGCGGCTGAGCCCCTACCCCTGGTCGGTGGCCATCGTGGCATCGGCCAGCGGCGTGGTGAACGAGGTCAACGGCATCGTGGGCGCCAGCCTGGCGGCCGAGGTCTCCGTGCACGCGGCCACGGCGCTGCTGCTCTCGGCCATCGTGGCCCTGGCACTGCGCCACCTGCGCGCCAGCCCCGGCGGGCCTGTGGCGGCCGATGCAGCGCAGCAGGACGGCGGCCCCGCGGCAGACGGCGCCCAGAGCGCAACCCCTGCCGATGCACCCCCGCGCCCGATCTGGGTCGGCCTGCTGGTGGCGGCGGCGGGCGTGGCCACGCTGGCCACGGTGCTGCTGGTGGTGTTCGGCTACGTCGCGCTGGCCGGCACGCTCACGCGGCAGATGCTGTGGACGGGCGTGGTGTTCGCCACCACCTACCTCCTGTTCCAGCTGGCGGACGACGTGTGCGAGGCCGTGCTGTCGTCCAAGGGCGGCTTCGGCGAGCGGCTGCACAAGGGCCTGGGGCTCGATGCCAAGCTGCTCGACCAGGCCTCCGTGCTGGTGTCGGGCGTGCTGCGCGTGGCGCTGTTCTTCTACATGGTGATCGCGCTGATGGCGCCGTTCGGCACCGGGCTGGACGAGGTCTTTCGCCGGGGCAGCACCGTGGACCACAGCCTCAAGGTGGGCGACATCACGCTGGCGCCGCAGGCGCTGCTGACCGCGCTGGCCGTGGTGGTGGCGGGGCTCGTGATGATCCGCGTGCTCAAGCGGTGGCTGAGCGACCGCTACTTTCCCAACACCTCGCTCGAGCCGGGCATGCGCAGCTCCATCGTCACGCTGCTGGGCTACGTGGGCGGCGTGCTGGTGATCGCTGTGGCGCTGGCGGGCCTGGGCATCAGCGTGGAGCGCATCGCGTGGGTGGCCAGCGCGCTGTCGGTGGGCATCGGCTTCGGCCTGCAGGCCATCGTGCAGAACTTCATCTCAGGCCTGATCCTGCTGGCCGAGCGGCCGGTGAAGGTGGGCGACTGGGTGGTGCTGGGCGAGACCGAAGGCGACGTGCGCCGCGTGAACGTGCGCGCCACCGAGATCCAGCTGGGCGACCGCTCCACCGTCATCGTGCCCAACTCGGAGTTCATCACCAAGACCGTGCGCAACATGACGCTGGCCGGCGCGCCGGGCCGGGTGCTGCTGCGCCTGCCCGCCCCGCTGGACACGGACGCCGCGCGCATGCGCGACCTGATCCTCAAAGCCTTTGAAGAGCACGAGGGCGTGCTGGACAACCCCGAGCCCATCGTGCAGCTCGAAGGCATCCTGAACGGCACGCTGACCTTTCTGGCCATCGGCTATGTGAGCAACCCGCGCAACGCGGGCGGCGTGCGCAGCGATCTGCTGTTCACCATCCTCGCCGCGCTGCGCGACGCAGGGCTGGCGCTGTCGCCACCGGCCACGACGGCGGTGGCGCCGTATGCGCCGGTGGCGGCACAGGGCCCGTTGTCGACGGTCAGCGTGCCGCAGCCGCAGCAGGGTGCGCCGGGGTAGTTGCTACATTATTCATAGCTATTTGCGCTTGCTGGATGCGCGGTAGACGGCTTTTTTCATCAACATCACACGCTGGCGGGGCTGGGTTTGCTGAGGCCTGGCGCTGCGCTTCGACAGGCTCAGCGTGAACGGGTGGTGGGTGATGGGATGGTTGAGAGGTTGGGTTGGGTGGTAGCCGCGCACAGCCTCCAGACCTGACTGCCAATACGCCAGCCCACCAACCTTCTCACCCACCGTTCGGGCTGAGCTTGTCGAAGCCTTGCGCGGCGCTTCGACAGGCTCAGCGTGGACGGATGGGGATGGGGATGCGCATGCGGACGCACGACCCCACGGCCTCTGCCTAATCCAGCTTCGCCCCGGACTTCTTCACCGCATCCGCCCAGCGCGGCATTTCACTCGCCAGGAACTTCGCAAAGTCCTCCGAGCCCAGAAATGCCGGGTCGGCGCCCTGGCTCACCATGCGGTTCTTCACGTCCGGCGACTGCATCACCTGGCCGAACGCGTCGCTGAGCTTGGCCACCACGTCCTTGGGCGTACCGGCCGGGGCGAGAAAGCCGTAGAAGCCCACCACCTCGAAGCCCTTGATGCCGCTTTCGATCACGGTGGGCACCTCGGGCAGCGCGGGGTTGCGCTCGCGGCTGGTCACGGCCAGGGCGCGCACCTTGCCCTGCTTGTGGTACGAGGCGGCCTGCGGAATGCTCTCGGCCATGAACTGCACCTGGCCGCCGATCAGGTCTGTGAACGCCGGTGCGCTGCCGCGGTAGGGGATGTGCACCATGAACAGCCCCGTGGCGGTCTTGAACATCTCTGGCACCAGGTGGCTGATGCCGCCATTGCCCGCCGAGCCGAAGTTGACCTGCCCCGGGCGCGACTTGGCGTACGCCATGAACTCCTGCAGGTTCTTGGCGGGCACGTTGGTGTTGACCAGCAGCGCCAGCGGCTGCATGGCGGTGCGCGCGATGGGCGTGAAGTCCTTGAGCGTGGCGTATGGCAGGCGGCTGTACAGCGCCGGGTTGATCACCATCACGCCGGTGTTGGCCAGCATGAGCGTGTGGCCGTCGGGCGGGGCCTTCATCACGTCCTGCGCGCCCACCGTGCCGCCCGCGCCAGCCTTGTAGTCGACCAGCACCGGCTGGCCCAGCACGGCCTGCAGCTTGTCGGTGAGCAACCGCGCGTGCTGGTCGAGCGGCCCCCCGGCCGGAAAGCCCACCACGATGCGGATCGGCTTGGACGGGAAGCCCTGGGCCAGGGCGGCTGCGGACGACAAAAAGGCCAGGGCGGCGACAGCCAGGCAGGTGCGCAGGCGCATGCGAAGATCTCCTTATTGGGATTGCTGAACAGAAAGCTTGCAGCTTAGGCTGGCTTTCAGGGGCTGGCACGGGGTGTTACCCGCAAGCGACCCGTTGCAAGGGCTGCCCGCTCGTCGCCAAAAACCGCTCTGTCCGCAGCCACTGAAACACCCTCACCATGACCTTCGCCCACTGGCTCCTGTTTTGCGGCGTCTCGCTGCTGATGTGCTTTACGCCCGGCCCGGCCGTGCTGCTGGCGGTATCGAACTCGGTCGACGTCGGGCCACGGCGGACGGTGTTCAGCTCACTGGGCAGCGTGATCGGGATCTTCGCCGTGTCGGGGCTGGCGATGATCGGCATGGGGACCATTCTCAGCCTGTCGGCGGATGCGTTCCTGGTCATGAAAGTGGTCGGTGCGATGTACCTGATCTGGCTGGGCATCAAGCGCTGGCGCAGCAAGGACCCGCTGATCGGCAACGATGCGGGCCTGGCGCCTGTGGAGCGGCGAGAGCGCAAGAACTGGCAACTGCTGGCACAAGGCCTGGGCGTGTCGCTGACCAACCCCAAGGCCATCCTGTTCTTTTCGGCCCTGTTTCCGCAGTTCATCGTGCCCGGCGAGCCGCTGTGGATGCAGTACCTGCTGTTGACCACGACTTTCGCCATCTGGGCGCTGGTGTCGCACGCGTTCTACGTGGCGCTGATCGCGCTGGTGAAGGGCCACGTCGTGGCGCACGCCAAGCTGTTCAACCGCTTCGTGGGCGCAACCTTCATCGCACTGGGCCTGGGACTGCTGCAAACACGGCACAGGCTGGGCTGACCGAGCCCCCAAGCGAGCGCCCTTAGCGCCAGCCGCGCAGCAGCACCCACTGCGTGGTCGCGCAACCCACCACCAGCGCGGCATAGGTCAGCATTTTTCCGTCGCGGCCCCACACCAGCAGGCCGCCGCCCAGCACCAGGAGGCCGACCCCGAAAACAACAGCGAACTGGCGCCATCCGGCCATGGCCGCCGTCCCCTTGGCACCGAACAGGCGGCCGCACAGCACCAGCAGCAGGGCCACGGCAGCGGCCGGGGCCATGAAGTTGAGCGTGTGGTTGAAGATGTCGAGGGGACCCATGGAATTGACCCAAATCAAGGCTTTGGCAAGCAAGGCTGCTTACACCAGCCAACAATTTTATAATTGGCGGCTATGGCAGTCTGGGCCCTCGGGATCAACCACACCACCGCGCCCCTCGACCTGCGCGGCAGGTTCGCGTTCGCGCTCGATCAGATCGAACCCACGCTGCAGGGCCTGCGCCAGTCCCTGGGCGGCACGAGCCGCCATCCGGGGGTGGAGACCGCCATCATCTCCACCTGCAACCGCACCGAAATTTATTGCGCCGCCCCCACCTCCACGCCCGGCCCGGCGCTGGACCACACGCTGGGCTGGCTGGCGCAAAGCGGCGGCGTGAGCCCCGCACTGCTGCGATCGCACTCCTACACGCTGGAAGACAGCCTGGTCGCGCGCCACGCCTTCCGCGTGGCCAGCGGGCTCGACTCGATGGTGCTGGGCGAGGCGCAGATCCTGGGCCAGATGAAGGACGCCGTGCGCGCCGCCGAAACCGCCGGCGCGTTGGGCACCACGCTCAACCAGCTGTTCCAGCGCAGCTTTGCCGTCGCGAAGGAGGTGCGCACCAGCACCGAGATCGGCGCGCACAGCATCAGCATGGCGGCCGCGTCGGTGCGGCTGGCCAGCCAGCTGTTCGAAGACCTCTCCAAGATCCGCGTGCTGTTCGTGGGCGCGGGCGAGATGATCGAGCTGTGCGCCACGCACTTCGCGGCCAAGAACCCCAAGCAGATCGCCATTGCCAATCGCACTCTGGAGCGCGGCGAGAAGCTCGCCACCCGCTTCGGCGGCGAGGTGATGCGCCTGGCCGACCTGCCCGAGCGCCTGCACGAGTTCGACGCCGTCATCAGCTGCACCGCCAGCAGCCTGCCCATCATCGGCCTGGGCGCCGTGGAGCGCGCCCTCAAGAAGCGCCGCCACCGCCCCATGTTCATGGTCGACCTGGCCGTGCCGCGCGACATCGAGCCCGAGGTCAAGGCCCTGGGCGACGTGTACCTGTACACCGTGGACGACCTGGCCAGCGTGGTGCAGACGGCGCAGGCCAACCGCCAGGCCGCCGTGGCGCAGGCCGAAGCGATCATCGACGCGGGCGTGCAGAGCTTCATGCACTGGATGGAGCTGCGCAGCCCCGTGGGCGAGGCCGGTGGCGTGGTGCCGCTGATCCAGCAGCTCAACGCCCAGACCGACGAATGGCGCGCGCTGGAGATCGCACGCGCCAAGAAGCTGCTGGCCAAGGGCGAGGACGTGGACGCCGTGCTGGAGGCGCTGTCGCGCGGCCTCACGCAAAAGATGCTGCACGGCACCCTGGCCGAGCTGCGGGCGGGTGACGCCGAGGTGCGCGCCCAGACGGCCCAGACCGTCTCGCGCCTGTTCCTGCGCTCGCAAGCCAAGCCGCCCCACGGGTTGTAGCGGCGCTCGCCCGCTGCACAGCCCGCCCCGATTGCAAGCCCAATCGGCCCTCAGTGCTTGATAGACAAGCGCCAGCAGCTACAAAATCAGTAGCAAACCCATTTTTACCTTCCTCGCATGAAACCCTTTCTCCGAAGCCAGCTGGAGCGCTACGCGCAGCGCCTGGGCGAACTCGACTTCCTGCTCTCGCGCGAGGACATCATGAGCGACATGGCGCAGTACCGCACCATCTCGCGCGAGCATGCCGAAGTCACGCAGATTGCCGGCCGCTACGCCCGCTACCAGCAGCGCGAGGCCGACCTGGCCGGCGCACGCGAGATGCTGGCCGACCCCGACATGGCCGAGATGGCGCAGGAAGAAATCACCGGCGCCGAAGCCGAGCTGCTGCAGCTCGCAGACGAACTGCAGCGCCTGCTGTTGCCCAAGGACCCTGACGATGCGCGCAACGCCTTCGTCGAAATCCGCGCGGGCACGGGCGGCGACGAGTCGGCCCTGTTCGCGGGCGACCTCACGCGCATGTACACCCGCTACGCCGCCAACGTGGGCTGGAAGGTGGAGGTGGTGAGCGAGAACGCGGCCGAGCTGGGCGGCTACAAGGAGATCGTGCTGCGCATCGAGGGGGACCACGTATACGGCGCGCTCAAGTTCGAATCCGGCGGCCACCGCGTGCAGCGCGTGCCCGCCACCGAAACGCAGGGCCGCATCCACACCAGCGCCTGCACCGTGGCCGTGATGCCCGAGCCGGACGAGCACGAGGCCATCAAGCTCAACCCGGCCGACCTGCGCATCGACACCTTCCGCGCATCGGGCGCGGGCGGCCAGCACATCAACAAGACGGATTCGGCCGTGCGCGTTGTGCACTTGCCCACCGGCATCGTGGCCGAGTGCCAGGACGGCCGCAGCCAGCACGCCAACAAGGCCAAGGCGCTGCAGGTGCTGCAGGCGCGGATTCAAGAAAAGGACCGCAGCGAGCGCGCCGCCAAGGAGGCCGCGCTGCGCAAGGGCCTGATCGGCAGCGGCGACCGCAGCGACCGCATCCGCACGTACAACTTTCCGCAGGGGCGGCTGACGGACCACCGCATCAACCTCACGCTGTACAAGCTGCTGTACGTGATGGAAGGCGACCTGGCCGACGTGCTGCAAGCCCTGGCCCATGCGCGCGAAGCCGAGCAACTGGAAGAGCTGGAGCTGAGTGCTGTCTGATCGACACGCATCCAGACACTCTGCCTGGATGGGATTCCACGCTCTGCATCCTTCTTCATCCATCCGTTCCGCTGAGCTTGTCCAAGCGCGGCGCGAGGCTTCGACAGGCTCAGCCCGAACGGCCAGTTTGCGTTGAAAAGTCCAGCCCGAATAGCTTTCCGTCGCCAGCATCGATCAACACCATCGTGAACAAACCCACCCTGGCCCAGGCCCTGGCCCAAGCCCACACCCTGGGCCTGGCCCGCATCGACGCCCAACTGCTGCTGCTGCACGCGCTGGGCCGCCCCGATGCCGGCCGCGCCTGGCTGCTGGCGCACGACACCGATGGGCTCGATGACGCCGTGCAGGCGCAATTCATCGCCCTGTGCCAGCGCCGCGTGGCGGGCGAGCCAGTGGCCTACCTGACGGGCCGCAAGGAGTTCTACGGCCTGGCGCTGCAGGTGGACGCCCGGGTGCTGGACCCGCGCCCCGACACCGAAACGCTGGTGGACTGGGCCCTGGAGCTGATCGCCCCCCTGCCCGCCCCGCGTCTGGCGGACCTGGGCACCGGCAGCGGCGCCATCGCCCTGGCCCTGCAAAGCCAGCGCCCCACCGCCCAGGTGCTGGCGGTGGACGCCAGCAGCGACGCCCTGGCCGTGGCGCAGGCCAACGCCACCCGGCTGGGCCTGCCCGTGCACTTCCGGCAGGGCAACTGGATGGCCGGCCTGGACAGCGTGGTGTTCGACGCCATCGTCTCCAACCCGCCCTACATCGCAGCAGAGGACCCGCACCTGGCTGCCCTGACCCACGAGCCTTTGCAGGCCCTGGCCAGCGGCGCGGACGGGCTGGAGGACATCCGCACCATCGTCGCCCAGGCGCCAGCGCATCTGGTGGCAGGGGGGTGGCTGCTGCTGGAGCATGGGTATGACCAGGCCGAGGCGGTGCGCGCGCTGCTGACTGACCAAGGCTTTGGCCAAGTGCAAAGCCGCAACGACCTCGCGGGGATTGCCCGCTGCACGGGCGGTTGCCGCTGAGCGTGCAGCGCGACGTCGGAACGGTGCGACGCCCGCTGCGCTTACATACGGTCATCAGTTGGCAACAACTGTTACCGGGATCGCGGCGGATTGGGCAACGGCGCACAGAATAATCGCGTGCCGTTGCGCAGCGCCTGACTCCTGGGAGGGAGAGCAGGCCGCAGGCCAAGGCCTTCGCTGACCGCCGCCCCATACGCCTGCGGATGGCGTTGCTCGATCTCGAAAATATCTGAAACCACTCACCCTATCGGCCACTGGTGCTGCGGCCTGAACGCGTCTGCACCGGATCACCGCCTAGCCATTGCCCGCCATGTCACACACCGTCTTTTCTCGCCGTCAAACCCTCACACGCCTGGGGGCCCTGGCCCTGGGCAGTGGCCTGCTGCTGACCGGCTGCAGTGCCGAGCCGAAAGAGCGCAAGGCATTCATTGCCTTCCTGCAAACCGAAGTGCTGGGAAAATCGCGCCGCTCCATGCCACTGCTCAACGACAAGCTGCGCAAGGAACTGGGTGGCTACGCGGCGCACTACGAGATCATCACCAACTTCAATCAGGCGACGAACGACAAGGTCATGCTGAAAAGCATGCGCGAACTCCAGTTTGTTCGCACGCTGTCAGGGTACCGCGACAAGCGCGAGTCGGTAAAGCAGGCCCTGGTGGAAATTCCCCTGGCCCAGGCGAATCTCGAGGCCGAATTGAAAAAGGCAAACGAAGCGAAAGCCGCCCTGAAGCAGCCGGAAGATCTCAAAAAAGTCTACGACCCAGTGTACGACCGGCTGGTGAGCGCTCAGGCACGCATCACCCTGGAGATGCTGCCACCCATGCAACGCATGATGAACATCGTCCTGGATCTGCTCGCGCTGGTGGAAAACAACCCCCAGCAACTGTCCATCTCCGGCATGCAGATCGAGGCGAAGAGTCAGGCCATGCTGGACAAAGTCAACGCCCTGTCCAAAAAGGCCGAGGCAGAGACGGCCACCATCGAGCGACTGGAAAAAGAACTCAAACAGCTATTCGGCTGACCCCACGGCCCTGACGGACACAGAGAAAAGAGATAATCTGTAGCCTTCCGCGCCTGACCTATCTTGGACATCCCATGAGCGACACCCAACAACGCATCGACGCCCTCGTCAAATCCAGCGACATCCTGCTCTTCATGAAGGGCAACGCCAGCTTCCCCATGTGCGGCTTCTCCGGTCGGGCCATCCAGATCCTCAAAGCCAGCGGCGTGGACACCAAGAGCCTCGTCACGGTGAACGTGCTGGAAGACGAGGAAATCCGCCAGGGCATCAAGGAATACAGCAACTGGCCCACCATCCCGCAGCTGTACGTCAAGGGCGAGTTCATCGGCGGCTCGGACATCATGATGGAGATGTACGAGTCGGGCGAACTCAAGCAGGTGCTGGGCACCGAGGGCTGACGCCCCGGCGAAGCCACCGCGCCGCACCGGGCACCCGGGCCGTAATGGCCGCAATGGCCGCAATGGTCCCCAATCGCATGCCTTCACGCATGCCGGCACAGGCCGCCTTCGGGCGGCCTTTTGCTTTGTGCCCATCAGCTTCGGGTCAGACCGGTTTTGCGCGGCTACAACAGCGCTGGTAACAAGCGCACCGATCAGGGGCTTATCCGGTGCTCCGGCGGGCATGTTGTGTGCTTGAATGATTGCGTGACCCACATCACGAAGGAGCATGCAATGACCAGCCATAGCCTTGTTCCCCAGCCACCCGCCCTGCGCTTGCCGGTGGCCCAGATGCGCAATGTGTTCCACCCCGGCGACGTCGAGCGCAAGCTTGCACGGCTGCAGGAGTCCGGTAACCAGCGCGAATACGAAACCCTGCGCACCGTGTACGAACGCATGCTGGAGCGCGGGCCGGAGCGCTTTCAGGTCAAGCCGTCGGGCGTGCCCGACATGGCCAGCCTGTACGAGCAGTTGCCCAACTTCACCGAAGTGCTGGACGACGTGCGGCGCCACGTTGCGCTGGCGCAGGACAGCAGCGACGGCCTGGAGGTCACGCCCATGCTGCTGCTGGGCCCGCCCGGCATCGGCAAGACGCACTTTGCGCGGCACCTGGCCGCGCTGCTGGGCACGGGCATGAACCTGCTGCCGATGAGCTCCATGACCGCAGGCTGGCTGCTGTCGGGCTCGTCCGCGCAGTGGAAGGGCGCCCGCCCCGGCAAGGTGTTCGAGGCCCTGGTGGAGGGCGAGTACGCCAACCCCGTCATCGTGGTGGACGAGATCGACAAGGCCGCGACGGACGCGCAATACGACCCGCTGGGCGCGCTGTACAGCCTGCTGGAGCACGACACGGCCCAGAGCTTCACCGACGAGTTCGCCGAGGTGGCCATCGACGCCAGCCAGGTGATCTGGATCACCACCGCCAACGACACGCGCGGCATCCCGGACCCCATCCTGAACCGCATGAACGTGTTCGAGGTGGAGGCCCCCACGCTGGAGCAGGCGCGCGCCATCGCGCACACGCTGTACACCGGCATCCGCAGCGGCCACGACTGGGGCCGGCTGCTGGACCCCGAACCGCAGGCCGACGTGCTGGACCACCTGGCCCAGATGCCGCCGCGGGAGATGCGGCGCGCGCTGATGACCGGCTTTGGCAACGCCCGGCTGGACCGCCGCTCCACGGTGGAGGTCGCCGACATGCCCCGGGCCGCCGCCGCACGCAACCGCATCGGGTTCATGCAGTAGCGGGCGGGGGCGGTGAAGGCGCTGTGAGCGCGCGGCAGGGTCGCGCGGCTGCAGGCACGTGCGTGAGGGTCTGCATGGACCGGAGCGCGCGCCGTGTGTGCGCGAATCCGGGTTTTCGGCTGCAGGGCGCGCAGATACACTCGGATGGCCGCAGCGCCGCGCCGTGCGCCACCCTTGCCTCCCATGACCCTGTCCCAAAGCCTCTTCGTGATCGGGCTGCTGATTGCAGCCAGCGCCTTCTTTTCCATGGCCGAAATTTCGCTGGCGGCCGCACGCCGGCTGCGCCTGCGGCAGATGGCGGACGAGGGCGACTCGCGGGCGGACCGCGTGCTGCGCATGCAGGAGCAGCCGGGCGACTACTTCACGGTGGTGCAGGTGGGGCAGAACGCGGTGGCCATCCTGGGCGGTATCGTCGGCGAAGGGGCGCTGAGCCCCCACTTCACCGCACTGTTCGAGCTGTGGCTGTCGGACAAGACGGCCCAGACCACGGGCTTTCTCGCGTCGTTCGCGATCATCACCTCACTGTTCATCCTGTTTGCCGACCTGTTCCCCAAGCGCCTGGGCATGGCCGAGCCCGAGCGCATGGTGGTGCGCCTGGCGCAGCCCATGGCGTGGTGCATGACGCTGCTGCGCCCGGTGGTGTGGCTCTACAGCCGCAGCGCGGATGCGCTGTTTCGGGTGCTGGGCCTGTCGTCGCTGCGGGACGACCGCATCACCTCCGACGACATCCTGGCCATGATGGAAGCCGGCGCCCGCGCGGGGGTGCTGGCGGCGCGCGAGCAGCAGGTCATCACCAACGTGTTCGAGCTCGATACCCGCATGGTCTCGAGCGCCATGTCGCCGCGCGACCGCATCGCGTTCTTTCTGCGCGACGAACCCGACTCCGTCATCCGCCTGCGCATTGCGGCCGAGCCGTTTTCGACCTACCCGGTGTGCGAGGGCGACATCGACCATGTGGTGGGCTATGTGGACGCGAAAGACCTGTTCCAGCGCGTGCTGAACAACCAGCCCATCTCGCTGGCGGACGACAGCCTGGTGCGCAAGGTACTCATCGTGCCCGACCGGCTCACGCTGTCCGAGGTGCTGGAGCAGTTCCGCCAGGTGCACGAGGATTTCGCGCTGATCGTGAATGAGTACAGCCTGGTGGTGGGCGTGGTCACCCTCAACGACGTGATGAGCACGGTGATGGGCGACCTGGTGGTGGGCCCGGCGGACGAGGAGCAGATCGTGCGCCGCGATGAGAACTCGTGGCTCATCGACGGCGTGACGCCGGTGCAGGACGTGCTGCACGCCCTGTCGCTCGACGAGCTGCCCCATGCCGACGAATACGAGACGCTGGCCGGCTTCTTGATGGTGATGCTGCGCCGCGTGCCGCGCCGTACCGACAGCGTGAGCTGGGGCGGCTACAAGTTCGAGGTGCTGGACGTGGACAGCTACCGCATCGACCAGGTGATGGTGTCGCGCCTCGGCGTGCCGCAGGCCGATGCCGGCTTGGCGGCGCCGGTGGCCACGCCGGCCTTGGCAAAGTCCGAGGGCGGATCGACGGCGGTGGTGAGGTAGTTCTCGCCTGCCCTGCGCAGTCCTGCCGTGGCGAGGTCCGATGGGATACAAAATCGGCCACTGCCGCTTGATAGATGAGCGCCAGCAGCTATGAATAATATAGCAAACAGGTGGTGGCGCGTCTGCCGCCCATGCCCACCGTCAACGCCCCTTCCGTCCGACAAGCCGACCCCACGGTCGGCCACCGTCCATATCGGTTCAACCCGCAGGCAGCTGCGGCTTTTCGCCGAACAGCCAGTTGCGCTGCGCGCCGAACACCGCGTCCGGGTACGGCGAGCGTCCGCGGCTGCCGTTGTAGCGCCCCAGCGCCATGAACAGGTCGCCGCGCTCGCGGTCGATGTAGTGGCGCAGGATCACGCAGCCAAAGCGCAGGTTGGTCTGCATGTGGAACAGCTTGCCGGCATCGCCGTCGCCGATCACGCGCGTCCAGAACGGCATCACCTGCATGTAGCCGCGTGCGCCCACGCTGGACACGGCGAACTTGCGAAACGCGCTCTCGACCTGCACCAGGCCGAGGACCAGCGACACATCCAGGCCCGCGCGCTTGGACTCGTACCAGACGGTCTGCAGGAAGTCGCGGCGGATTTCCCACTCGGGCTTGCGGCGGCGCAGCCGGTCGCTCATGGTGCCGAGCCAGCGCAGGTAGTGGATGCGCGCCTCGGTGGAGAAGAACTCGGGCTCGGGGGGCGCCTGGTTGGCGATGGCGGAGCTGAGCGCCGTTCGCACCGAGTCCATGAGCGGCTCTTCCAGCTGTCCGCCCGCATGCGCCACCTGCGGCGCCGCCAGCCAGCCCGCAGGCGCCGCCAGGGACGAGGCCGCCAGCAGCCAGCCACGGCGCGAAACACCTTGCGGCATGTTTTGAGAAACGTCCTGGGACACGCCTCGCGACAACAGCCCTTCTGCAGGCGTGCGCAGGCCGTCATCAGCACCTACAACCCAGCGCGGGCTCATGGCGCCATGCGGCCCTTCACGTGGGCCAGTATGTCTGCCACAGCCACCTTGGTGGCCGCCGTGTCGCGGCGGTGCTGGTACTCGACCACGCCTTCCTTGAGGCTCTTGTCCCCGATGGTCACGCGGTGCGGCACACCGATCAGCTCCCAGTCGGCGAACATGGCGCCGGGGCGCTCGCCGCGGTCGTCCAGGATCACGTCCACACCGGCGGCCAGCAGGTCGGCATAGAGCTGCTCGGCAGCGGCCTTGACCGGCTCGCTGCGGTCCATGCCCACGGGGCAGATGACCAGGGTGAACGGCGCAATCGCGTCGGGCCAGATGATGCCGCGCTCGTCGTGGTTCTGCTCGATGGCCGCCGCGGGCAGGCGCGTGACGCCGATGCCGTAGCAGCCCATCTCGAAGAATGCAGGCTTGCCGTCGTCGCCCAGGAACGTGGCGTTCATGCCCTTGCTGTACTTGGTGCCCAGGTAGAACACGTGGCCCACCTCGATGCCGCGCTCGATGGCCAGCTCGCCCTTGCCGTCGGGCGACAGGTCACCTGCCACAACGTTGCGGATGTCGGCGATGGCGTCGGGCTCGGGCAGGTCGCGGCCCCAGTTGACGCCGGTGATGTGGAAGTCCACTTCGTTGGCGCCGCAGATCCAGTCGGCCATGACGGCGACTTCCCGGTCTGCCACGATCTTCAGGGGCTTCTTCAGGCCGATGGGGCCCAGGTAGCCGGGCTTGCAGCCGAAGTGCTCTTCGATCTCGGTGAGGGTGGCAAAGCGGAAGTTCGCATCGAGCCCCGGCACCTTGGAGACCTTGATCTCGTTCATGTCGTGGTCGCCGCGCAGCAGCAGCAGCCAGACCTGGCTCCGGGCGATCTCGCCGGCCTCGTTGGTTTCGTCGGTGGCCAGCACCAACGACTTCACCGTGGTCTTGAGCGGCACACCCAGCAGCTCCGCCACGTCGGCGCAGGTGGCCTTGCCGGGCGTGGGCGTCTTCTCCATCGCCTTGGCAGGTGCAGCGCGGGGGCCGGCAGGCGCCAGCGCCTCGGCCTTCTCCATGTTGGCAGCGTAGTCGCTGGCGGGGCAGTAGACGATGGCGTCTTCGCCGGTGGCAGCGATCACCTGGAACTCTTCGGACAGGTCGCCCCCGATGGCGCCGCTGTCGGCCGCCACGGCGCGGTAGGTCAGCCCGAAGCGGTCGAAGATCTGGCGGTAGGCCTTGGCCATGACCTGATAACTGGCCTTGGCGGCCGTCTGGTCCTTGTCGAAGCTGTAGGCGTCCTTCATGATGAATTCACGCCCGCGCATCAGGCCGAAGCGCGGGCGGCGCTCGTCGCGGAACTTGGTCTGGATCTGGTAGAAATTCTTGGGCAGCTGCTTGTAGCTCTTGAGCTCCTGGCGAGCGATGTCAGTGACCACTTCTTCGCTGGTGGGCTGCACGACGAAGTCCCGGCCATGGCGGTCCTGGATGCGCAGCAGCTCGGGGCCCATCTTCTCGAACCGGCCCGTCTCCTGCCAGAACTCGGCGGGCTGCACCACGGGCATGGTCAGCTCCACAGCGCCCGCGCGGTTCATCTCTTCGCGCACGATCGCCTCGACCTTGCGGATCACCCGAAGGCCCATCGGCATGTAGTTGTAGATACCCGCGCCGAGCTTCTTGATCATGCCCGCCCGCGTCATGAGCTTGTGGCTGACCACTTCGGCATCCGCCGGAGCTTCCTTCAAGGTGGAAATAAAGAACTGGGAGGCTTTCATCGGGATCGATTTCGGGCAGAAGGGAGCAGCCCACTTGCCGCACGCTAGGCGCCGTGCATAATGGACACAGTTTAAAAATTGGGGTTTGATTATGCTTGACCGGGACGGCTTTCGGCCGAACGTCGGCATCATCCTGCTCAACCAGAAGAACCAGGTGTTCTGGGGCAAGCGCATACGCACCCACAGCTGGCAGTTCCCGCAGGGCGGCATTGACCGGGGCGAAACCCCCGAGCAGGCCATGTTTCGAGAACTGCATGAAGAGGTGGGATTATTGCCCAATCACGTGCGCGTGGTGGCCCGCACCCGGGACTGGTTGCGCTACGAGGTGCCTGACCGGTACATACGCCGCGATGCGCGCGGACACTACAAAGGGCAGAAACAAATCTGGTACCTGCTGCAACTGATGGGCCACGACTGGGACTTGAACCTGCGTGCGACCAACCACCCGGAGTTCGACGCCTGGCGCTGGAACGACTATTGGGTGCCACTGGATGTGGTGGTCGAGTTCAAACGCGGCGTCTACGAAATGGCGCTGACGGAACTGGCCCGCTACCTGCCGCGCCACGAACAGCGCAACCGCTACCTGCGCAGCGGCATGCGCACCCGCGAGGGCGAGCATGCGGGGGCGATGTTCCGCACCGGTTCGATGCTGCTGAACCCGGGCATGGAACTGCCGCCTGGGGCCAGTTTCGATCCGGACCCGCAAAACAGCATGCCGGCGGAGTTGGATGCGCTGCCGCCAGGTCCGGTGACGACGGCACCGCGTTGAAAGGGTGATTGCTGCGCGACTGGGGTGCTGTCGGTGCACCGATCCGCGGAAACAAAAAAAATGCCTGCATGTCCATCCATGCAGGCATTTTTTACTGGAGGGTTCGCAACACCTCGGACCGCAGGATCTCTGGACCTCAGTGCCAGCCCCCATGCGAAGTCCTACACGGTTGACAACCACCGGGGCCCTCTGTCCGATCGGGGCCACCGCGCCACTGAAAGTCAAAATCAGCGAGCGGGCTGCGTGGCCGCCAGCACCAGGTTGTCCCGGTGCACCATTTCCGCTTCGGCCACATAGCCCAGCAGCTTTTCGAACTCGCTCGACGGCTTGCGGCACAGCAGGCGCGCTTCGGCGGCCGCGTAGTTGGCCAGGCCCCGGGCGATCTCCACGCCAGACGCGTCGCGCACGGCAATGACATCGCCGCGCGAGAAGTGGCCTTCCACCGACACCATGCCGATGGGCAGCAGGCTCTTGCCCTCGTCGCGCACCTTGGTAGCCGCACCGGCGTCCACCACCACGGCGCCGCGCATCTGCAAGTGGTCGGCCATCCATTGCTTGCGGGCCTGCTTCTTTTGCGTCTGGGCCACCAGCAGCGTGCCCAGGGCCTCGCCACTGACCAGGCGCACCAGCACGTCGGGCTCGCGGCCCCAGGCGATGACGGTGGAGGCCCCCGAGCCCGCCGCGCGCTTGGCCGCGAGGATCTTGGTGATCATGCCGCCCCGGCCGATGCTGGAGCCCGCGCCGCCGGCCATGGCCTCCAGCGCCAGGTCCCCCGCCTTGGCCTCGTGCACGAACTGCGCCGCAGGGTCGCGGCGCGGGTCGGCGGTGTACAGGCCCTTCTGGTCGGTGAGGATGATCAGGGCGTCGGCCTCGACCAGGTTGGCCACCAGCGCACCCAGGGTGTCGTTGTCGCCGAACTTGATCTCGTCGTTGACGACCGTGTCGTTCTCGTTGATGACGGGCACCACACCCAGGCGCAGCAGCGTCAGCAGGGTGGACCGGGCGTTCAGGTACCGCTCCCTGTCGGCCAGGTCGGCGTGGGTGAGCAGCACCTGTGCGCTGCCCATGCCCTGCTCGCGCAGCTTGGTCTCGTACATCTGCGCCAGGCCCATCTGCCCGACGGCGGCGGCCGCCTGCAGCTCGTGCACCTCGTGCGGCCGCGTGGTCCAGCCCAGGCGCTTCATGCCCTCGGCAATGGCGCCGCTGGAGACCATGATGACCTCGCGCGGCGCGCCGCCATCGCCCCGCACCAGGGCCGCAAGCTGCCGGCTCCATTCGCCAATCGCCGCCTCGTCCAGGCCACGGCCTTCGTTGGTCACAAGGCTGGAGCCGACCTTGACCACGATACGGCGGGCATCACGCAATACGCTGGAGACCATTTTTCATTGTGTTTTTGGCCTCTACCGCCTGTCCTGCAAGCGGCAGAAGCTATGAAATAGATAGCAACCCAAAAGCTGACGCTCGAATGCGCGTTCCCGCGCTTTCTTGAGATTTACTGCGGGGCGTCGCCCGCAAAGCGTGGATCGACTTCCACCGGCTCGTTCTCGATGCGCTGCTCGGACTGCACGTGACGGAAGATCGCATGGATCAGCGGCTCGCAACCCTCGCGCGTCAGGGCCGAAATCTCGAAGACCGGCCCCTTCCACTTGAAGCGCTTGACGAAGTCCTTCACCCGGGCTTCGCGCTCTTCCGCAGGCACCATGTCCAGCTTGTTCAGCACCAGCCAGCGCGGCTTGTTGTAGAGCTTTTGGTCGTACTTCTTGAGCTCGTTCACGATCGCCTTGGCCTGCGCCACCGGGTCGACCGCATCGTCGAAAGGCGCCAGGTCCACGATGTGCAGCAGCAGGCGGGTGCGCTGCAGATGGCGCAGGAACTGGTGCCCCAGGCCCGCACCTTCGGAGGCGCCTTCGATCAGGCCCGGAATGTCGGCGACCACGAAGCTTTGCTCCGGGCCCACGCGCACCACACCCAGGTTGGGGTGCAGCGTGGTGAAGGGGTAGTCGGCGATCTTGGGCCGCGCATTGGAGACCGCCGTGATGAACGTCGACTTGCCGGCGTTGGGCATACCCAACAAACCCACATCGGCGAGCACCTTCAATTCGAGCTTGAGGTTCTTCTTTTCGCCGGGCCAGCCAGGCGTCTTTTGCCGCGGCGCGCGGTTGATGGCGCTCTTGAAGCGCAGGTTGCCAAAGCCGCCGTCGCCGCCCTTGGCTATCGTGATCACGTCGCCCGGATTGAGCAGCTCGTACAGCACCTCACCCGTTTCGGCATCGGTGATGATGGTGCCGACCGGCATCTTCAAGGTGATGTCGGAGCCTGCGGCACCGAACATGTCGGAGCCCATGCCGTGCTCGCCGCGCTTGGCTTCGTGCCGGCGCGAGTAGCGGTAGTCCACCAGGGTGTTGAGGTTCGGGTCCGCCACGGCGAACACATGGCCCCCACGTCCGCCGTCGCCGCCGTTGGGGCCGCCGAATTCCTTGTATTTCTCGTGCCGGAAAGACACGCAGCCATTGCCGCCATCACCGGCAGCAATGTCAATAAAGGCTTCGTCGACGAACTTCATGGGATATCCAGTTTACAGAAGGAGGCGGCGCCGGCAGACCCCATCGGCCTGCCGTGTTTGCCTTGCGGCAAAGGCACCCCATTCAGGTGCGGCCTGCGGTAGCAGCCAGCGTCAGGCCGCTATCGTACAGACCAAATAACAAAGCCCCGACCAGGCGGGGCTTCGATGGTTGCCAGAGGAGAACCTCAGGCAGCAGCAGTCACATTGACCGTTTGCTTGGACATTGCGCCCTTGGTGCCGAACGACACGTGGCCGTCGACCAGAGCGAACAACGTGTGATCCTTGCCCACGCCGACATTGGTGCCGGGGTGGAAACGTGTGCCGCGTTGGCGCACGATGATGGAACCAGCGCTGATCAGTTCACCGCCATAGGCCTTGACACCCAGCATCTTTGGCTTGGAGTCACGCCCGTTTCGCGTAGAGCCGCCGCCTTTTTTCTGTGCCATGACTTAGCTCCTTGGATTAACCAGCGATCGCACCGATTTGCAGTTCCGTGAACTGCTGGCGATGGCCTTGGCGCTTCTGATAGTGCTTGCGACGGCGCATCTTGAAGATGCGAACCTTGTCGTGCTTGCCGTGGGCCACGACAGTGGCTACCACGGTTGCGCCGGACACCAGGGGTGTGCCAACCTTGAGTTCAGCGCCGTTGCCGACAGCCAGAACCTGGTCGATCACGATCTCCTGGCCTACGTCCGCAGCAATCTGTTCTACTTTAATTTTTTCGCCGGAAGCAACGCGATACTGCTTGCCGCCGGTTTTTATGACCGCGTACATGATGACCTCTTGATATGAGTTCTGCAGACGGATTTCCGCAGAGCCAGCGAGTATAGCGCACTGCACCAAAAAGCGCCAGCCCCTGCGCCTCGTTGGTATCCGGCACGCCGCACACCCCCCGGAGGCGCCCCGCGTCCTTCCTATAATCCGGGCACTTTCTGTGGCCACCATCTTGACTGACAACACCGCCTCTGCAGCCTCCCCCCTCCTGCTCGTTGCACAAGACATGCACGAGGTCGACAAGGTCATCGGCCAGCGACTGACGTCCAGCGTCCCCCTGGTGGCCCAGATCTCCCAGTACATCATCGCGGCCGGAGGCAAGCGCCTGCGGCCCGCGCTGCTGCTCATGGTGTGCGGTGCGCTCGGCTACCGGGGCGGTCATCGCCACAGCCTGGCCGCCGTGGTGGAACTCATCCACACCGCGACACTGCTGCATGACGATGTCGTGGACGCATCCACCCTGCGCCGGGGCCGTCCCACTGCGAACGAGACTTTCGGCAACCCCGCCAGCGTGCTGGTGGGCGATTTCCTGCACACGCGCTCCTTCCAGATGATGGTCGAGGCCGGCAGCATGCGCATCATGGAGATCCTCTCCGAGGCCACCAATGTGATCGCCGAGGGCGAAGTGCTGCAGTTGATGAACATGCACGACGCGTCGCTCGATGAAGCGGGCTACCTGCGGGTCATCCGCTCCAAGACCGCCAAGCTGTTCGAAGCCAGCGCCCGGCTGGGCGCCGTGCTGGCCGACAGCCCCCCCGCCATCGAAGAGGCGTGCGCCACCTACGGTCAGGCGCTGGGAACCGCGTTCCAGATCATCGACGACGTGCTCGACTATGACGGCGACGCCGAGGAGATGGGCAAGAATCTGGGAGACGACCTGCGCGAGGGAAAATCCACGCTGCCCCTCATCGCTGCCATGCAGCGCGGCTCGGCCGAGCAAGCACAGGTCGTGCGCACGGCGATCGAGGAAGGATCGACCGAACGACTGGCAGAGGTGGTGCAGATCGTGCGGGAGACCGGCGCGCTGGACGTCACCCGCGCCGCCGCGTTCGCGGAGGCACGGCGCGCCATCACCGCCGCCGAGCAACTGCCTGGCAACGCCTACACGTCCGGACTGCTGGAATTGGCGGCACAATTGCTGGCACGGCGGCATTGAGGGATCAACACGCGCCTGCCCCTGGCAGGCCGTACGGGGTGTAGCTTAGCCTGGTAGAGCGCTACGTTCGGGACGTAGAGGCCGGAGGTTCGAATCCTCTCACCCCGACCACCATTTTTGATTTGGGAATGAGCGCCCATTGTGTGGCGCTGTTGCCAATACCCGGCGCTGTACACCCTGTACACGATCGGCGATGATAGGATGGTTTCTTTTCCAAACCTAACACATCCCCGGTTACATGGCCGCTGTTGATACTGCCCCCAAAGAAGCTTCTGCGGTGGCCCTCCCTGGACTGGGGCGGGCGTTAATTTCTGCCGGCAAACTGACCCAAAAGCTGGCCGAGGATATTTACAAAAAATCACAAATCAGCCGGACGAGCTTTATCGCCGAGCTGACGGGTTCTGGCGCAGTCTCTGCCACCGATTTGGCCCACACGGTGTCCGCCGTGTTCGGCGCCCCCCTGCTGGACCTGGAGGCCATCGACCCCCTGCGCCTGCCCAAGGAACTGCTGGATCCCAAGATTTGTCAGGCTTACCGGGTCGTCGTTCTCAGTAAACGCAATAACCGGCTTATTGTTGCGACTGCTGACCCCACGGACCAGGAAGCTGCGGAGAAAATCAAGTTCACGACCCAGATGGGGGTGGACTGGATTATTGCGGAGTATGACAAACTCAGCCGATTGGTGGAATCCAGCAGCAAATCTGCAACCCAATCACTGGATGCACTGAACTCCACCGGCGGCGATTTTGAATTTGATGATGTCGCAGTCGAAGAAGCCCCCGACAACAACGACGCGGGCGCAGGCGGCGATGTCGAAGATGCTCCCATTGTCAAGTTTTTGCACAAGATGCTCCTGGACGCCTTCAACATGCGTGCGTCCGACTTGCATTTCGAGCCGTATGAACATCAGTACCGCGTGAGATTCCGCATCGATGGCGAGCTGCGTGAGATTGCCTCGCCGCCGATCGCCATCAAGGACAAGCTCGCCTCCCGCATCAAGGTGATATCCCGGCTGGACATCTCCGAAAAGCGCGTGCCCCAAGACGGAAAAATGAAACTCAAGGTCGGGCCGGACCGCGTCATCGATTTTCGGGTGAGTACGCTCCCGACATTGTTTGGCGAAAAGATCGTGATCCGTATCCTGGACCCCAGCAGCGCGAAGCTGGGTATTGATGCATTGGGCTACGAGCCGGAAGAGAAGGAGCGCCTGCTGCAGGCGATCAGCCGTCCGTACGGGATGATTCTCGTGACGGGACCTACGGGTTCCGGCAAAACGGTTTCGCTTTATACCTGCTTGAACCTGCTGAACAAGCCGGGCGTCAATATCGCCACGGCAGAAGATCCTTCGGAAATCAACCTTCCGGGTGTGAATCAGGTGAATGTCAATGACAAGGCAGGCCTCACCTTTGCAGTCGCGCTGAAATCCTTCCTGCGCCAGGATCCGGACATCATCATGGTGGGTGAAATTCGTGACCTGGAAACTGCCGATATTTCCATCAAGGCTGCACAGACGGGTCACTTGGTATTGTCCACACTGCACACCAATGATGCGCCCACCACATTAACACGGATGCGCAATATGGGCATTGCGCCCTTCAACATCGCGTCCAGCGTGATATTGATCACCGCGCAGCGTCTTGCACGCCGATTGTGCCCCGTATGCAAGGCACCGGCAGACATCCCGCATGAGGCCCTGGTGGAAGCAGGGTACCCGGAAGAGGACCTCGATGGCTCCTGGGTGACGTATCGTCCGGTGGGTTGCTCCGCCTGCAACAATGGGTATAAAGGCCGTGTTGGCATCTATCAAGTGATGCCCATCTCCGAAGATATTCAACGCATTATTTTGCGTGATGGAAGCGCCCTGGAAATCGCGGAACAGGCCAAACTTGAGGGTGTCAGGTCCCTGCGAGCATCTGGTCTGAACAAGGCAAAGTTGGGGTTTACCTCTGTGGAAGAGGTCCTTGCTGTCACCAACGAATAAGAGCTAGAGGGATCATATGGCAACCGTTGCATCGCGAGATATCAAAGATTTTGTTTTTGAGTGGGAAGGCAAAGATCGCCACGGAAAAATTGTGCGTGGCGAAATTAGAGCATCCGGTGAGAATCAGGTTCAAGCGACTTTACGGCGCCAAGGCGTTTTCCCTACAAAAATCAAAAAACGCCGCATGCGTTCCGGCAAAAAGATTAAGCCAAAAGATATTGCGCTGTTCACCCGACAACTCGCCACGATGATGAAGGCAGGCGTTCCGTTACTGCAGTCATTTGATATAGTAGGGCGCGGAAATACAAACGCAAGCGTCACAAAATTATTGAATGACATTCGAACGGATGTTGAAACTGGGACATCACTGAATGCGGCTTTTCGGAAACACCCTCTGTATTTCGATAGCCTCTACTGCAATCTCGTAGAGGCCGGTGAAGCCGCGGGTATTTTGGAGGCCTTGCTTGATAGGCTAGCAACTTACATGGAGAAAACGGAGGCAATCAAGTCAAAGATAAAATCCGCTCTTATGTATCCGATTTCGGTTGTTATCGTGGCATTCGTCGTCGTTACGGTAATTATGATTTTTGTCATTCCTGCGTTCAAAGAAGTTTTCACTTCATTTGGGGCCGATCTGCCAGCACCAACACTGTTCGTGATGGCCGTTAGTGAATTTTTTGTCAAATGGTGGTGGTTAATTTTCGGAGCTTTAGGTGGCGGGTTTTTCTTCTTCATGCAAGCTTGGAGAAGAAATGAAAAGGTTCAAAACTTCATGGACCGGCTCTTGCTGCGAATTCCTATTTTCGGGGCTTTGATTGAAAAATCTTGTATCGCTCGTTGGACTAGAACACTTGCGACCATGTTCGCAGCAGGGGTTCCTCTGGTAGAAGCCCTGGACTCTGTCGGCGGCGCATCTGGCAACTTTGTTTATTCATCAGCCACAGAAAAAATCCAACAAGAAGTTTCAATAGGCACAAGCCTGACCGCAGCAATGGGCAATGCCAATATTTTTCCTTCCATGGTCCTTCAGATGTGCGCCATCGGCGAAGAATCCGGCTCCATCGACCACATGCTCGGTAAAGCAGCCGATTTTTACGAAGCTGAAGTTGATGAAATGGTCGCGGGCTTGTCCAGCCTGATGGAACCTATCATCATCGTTTTCCTGGGCACTTTGATCGGCGGCATCGTGGTATCGATGTACCTGCCCATCTTCAAACTGGGCCAAGTCGTCTGATGGAGATGGAAGTTTGGCTCAACGCAGGACTCGGCGGAATATTCGGACTGCTGATCGGAAGCTTCCTCAACGTAGTCATCTATCGGCTTCCGAAGATGATGGAGCGGCAATGGGCTGCTGAACTCGCGTCGATGGCTGCAGGTGCTGACGACTCCCTGCAAGGCGACGCGATCGCGGAGCAGCAGCAACCCGCGTTCAACCTCATGACCCCACGGTCCCGCTGCCCTGCATGCGGGCACGAGGTGCAGTGGTTCGAGAACATTCCTGTCCTGAGCTACCTCTTCCTGCGTGGCCGGTGTTCGGCGTGCAAGGTCCGCATCTCGGTCCGGTACCCGCTGGTGGAACTGGCCACCGGCGCGCTGTTTTTCTTCTGCATCCAGCGCTGGGGTGTGACCCCCACCGGTATCGCATGGTGCGGCTTTTCCGCGGCGTTGGTGGCCCTCGCGCTCATCGACTGGGACACCACACTCCTCCCGGATGACATCACCCTGCCCTTGCTGTGGGCAGGCCTGCTGGCGTCGTCCCTGCAATGGACCGATGTGACGCTGCAGTCTTCCGTGGCCGGCGCTGCTGCGGGCTATCTTTCGCTGTGGCTGGTGTACTGGGGTTTCAAGCTGGCGACGGGCAAGGAGGGCATGGGCTACGGCGACTTCAAGCTCTTTGCCGCATTGGGCGCCTGGTTTGGCTGGCAGGCGCTGGTGCCCATCATCCTGATGTCGTCGGTCATCGGCGCCATCATCGGCATTGGCATGAAGATGTCCAGCGGCCTGCGCGAGGGTGGGTACGTGCCCTTTGGGCCTTTTCTGGTCGGTGCCGGGTTTACCGCGATGGTCTTCGGGCCCCAGGCCATTCTTCAGGCGGTGCTGAAGCTCTTCGGCCTGTAGCACACACCCATGCCCCACCGCAACCACCGCCCAGTGCGCCTGGGCCTGACCGGCGGCATAGGCAGCGGCAAGAGCACGGTGGGCCACTTCTGGCAAGCGCAAGGTGCTGCGCTCATCGATGCGGACCAGATTGCGCGGGATGTTACGGGGCCGCAAGGGGCCGCCATGCCGGCCATCGCAGCCGCTTTTGGCAGCGATTTTGTCGACCCGGCGACGGGCGCGCTGGACCGCACGCGCATGCGGGCGCTCGCGTTCACCCGACCGGAGGCCCGGGCCCAGTTGGAGGGCATCGTCCATCCCCTGGTCACGCTGCACAGCAATCTCATGGCGCAGCAGGCGGCCGACGCTGGCCGCACGCTGATCGTGTTCGATATTCCCCTGCTGGCGGAGTCGGGGCGGTGGGCGGGCCGCCTCGATGCGGTCGTGGTGGTGGATTGCGCGGCCGAAACGCAGGTCGCCCGCGTGATGCGACGCAGCGGGCTAAGCCGCGAAACCGTCGAAGGCATCATCGCCTCCCAGGCCAGCAGGACCGCTCGCCGTGCGGTAGCCGATGCGATCATCGCCAATGACGCAGACTGCACGCTCGACCAGCTCCACGAGCAGGCACGGCAGACAGCAGCATTGTTCGGGCTATGATGCGGGAGAAACCGTTTGTGCTTTCACCCCCTGCCGTGCGCCACCGGCGTCAGAATACTCCCTGAGCCCCCAGGAACCCGCCAGCGTGATCCTTTACGAATATCCCTTCAACGAGCGCCTGCGCACCTACCTGCGGCTGGAGCAGCTCTTTCGGCGCCTGGGGGAATTGATCCCCCGTGCCCACGCTCTGGACCACCACTTCGCACTGGTCACGATCTTCGAGATCATGGACGTGGCCGCGCGGGCGGACCTGAAGGCCGATGTTCTCAAGGACATCGAAAAACACAAGCACCAGCTCGACAGCTACCGCGGCAACCCCTCGATTTCCGAGGCAGCGCTCGATGCGGTGATCGCGCAGCTGGACCGCTGCTTCAACGCGCTCAACACCCAGTCGGGCAAGTCGGGCCACGTGCTGACCGAGAACGACTGGCTGATGAGCATCCGCAGCCGCGTGGGCATTCCGGGCGGCACCTGCGGGTTCGACCTGCCGGCTTACTACGCCTGGCAGCACAATCCGCCGGCCCAGCGCCAGGAAGCCCTGGAGCAGTGGGCGTCCACCCTGGCCCCGCTGGCCGAATCCATTTATGTATTGCTCAAGCTGCTGCGCGATTCCGGCGTGCCGCAGAAGGTGGCGGCCGAGCGCGGCCAGTTCCAGCAGAACCTGCCGCAGGGCCGCACGTTCCAGTTGCTGCGCCTGCGCATCGACCCCGGCCTGAACCTGATCCCCGAGATCAGCGGCAACCGCCTGATCGTGTCGGTGCGCCTCATGCGGCTGGAAGAAGATGCCCGGCTGCACGCCAGCAACGAGGATGCAGCCTTCGAGCTGACCCTGTGCGCTTGATCCCGGGCTGGCACTGCCTGTGATGTGAGGATGACGAAGAAGATGGCCCCCACCCCCCGCCCCCAGACGACGGGCACCCCCCAGGAACGCATCGTGGTGTGCCCCAGCTGCGGCGGCGACAGCGTGTACAGCCCCGCCAATGCCTACCGGCCCTTCTGCAGCGAACGCTGCAAGCAGGTGGACCTGGGTGCCTGGGCCAGCGAGGACTTCCGCATGCCTGCAGAAGCCCCACCGGGCGATGCCCAGTACGGCGACCCGCGCACGGAGCACTGACAACCGGCCCGCGTGACAGGCCGGTGGCGCGGCTGTTTGGACACCACCCAGCAATGCTGGGCATGAAAACGCCCGCTACCGCGCACCAGTCAAGCCCCACAAGCTATTATTTCAGTAGCATCACGCAGCGGACGGGGGTGTGAAGGGCAGACCGCGCTCTTCGGCCAGCCATTGCAACACCGGGTAGGCACCGGGCAAAACCGGAGCGACCGTCAGCGGCATCTGCTGCCAAGCCATCGCCTGGCCCTCACGCATCTCGAAGTCGCCGCTCCACGCCCACACCTTGCACCAGTGCAGGCGCACCAGCGCGTGGGGGTAGTCGTGCTCCGTGACCTTCCACACGACCGCCGGGCCGATGGTGACGCCCAACTCTTCGATGAGTTCACGGCGCAGAGCCTGCTCCACGGTCTCGCCTGCTTCGAGCTTGCCGCCTGGAAACTCCCAATAGCCGGCATACGGTTTGCCCGCCGGACGGGTCGACAGCAGCAGGGCGCCGTCGGCGCGCACCAGGATGCCGACGGCGACCTCGGTGTGTTGGCGCTCCTCAGCCATGGCAATCCCTTTCACCGCCGCGCCATGGCGTGGCACCCGCCAGGCCGATAGCAGCCACCAGGCACAGGCACAGGCACAGGGTGTTTCCACAGCCTCTGAGGGGCCACGGCGCCGATGCTGCCAATGCCCCCTGCGACGAAGCAACCGCCCGGGCCGCGACTCCGGTGCACCGGTATGACACCAGCCCCTTCATGCCCGCCCCGCATGGTCGCGCGCAAACTGGTAGGCCACGCGCCCGCTGCGCGAGCCGCGCTCCAGCGCCCAGACCAGCGCCTGGGGCCGCGCCGCGGTGATCGCGTCTGCAGACACGCCCAGCGACGACAGCCATTGCGCGACGATGGCGAGGTATTCCTCCTGGCTGAAGGGATAGAAGCTCACCCACAGGCCAAACCGTTCCGACAGCGAGATCTTCTCCTCCACCACTTCGCCCGGGTGCACTTCGCCGTCCTCGGTATGGGTGTAGGTGAGGTTTTCCTTCATGTATTCGGGCAGCAGATGGCGGCGGTTGCTGGTGGCGTAGATCAGCACATTGGGCGTGGACGCGGCCACCGACCCGTCCAGAATGGACTTGAGCGCCTTGTAGCCCGGTTCGCCGTCTTCAAAGCTCAGGTCGTCGCAAAAGACGATGAACTTCTCGGGGCGGCCGGCCACCACGTCGACGATGTCCGGGAGGTCGACAAGGTCCGCCTTGTCCACTTCGATCAAGCGCAGGCCCTCGGGCGCGTAGGTGTTGAGGCAGGCCTTGATGAGCGACGACTTGCCGGTACCGCGCGCGCCCGTCAGCAGCACGTTGTTGGCCGGGCGGCCCTGCACGAACTGCTGCGTGTTGCGCTCGATCTTTTCCTTTTGCGCATCGATCTCCTTCAGGTCCGACAGCGCCATGGCCGCCACATGGCGCACCGGCTCCAGGGTGCCGTGGCCGCTGCTGCGCTTGCGGTAGCGCCAGGCGATGGCCTGCGACCAGTCAGGCGCCCCCAAAGGCTGGGGCAGCACGGACTCGATGCGGGCGATAAGTTGCTCGGCCCGCTCGATCAGATGTTCAAATTTTTCATTCATTTCTGGCACCTGGCGCTTGAACCACAAGCGCGAGCAGCTATTAAATCGATAGCATCCTGAATCCGCAGGCCTGCAAGCACGCTGGCAAGCAAGCCACCAAGTCGCGCGATACAGTGCTTTGGCGCTCGGGCCTGCGATGCGCCCCATGCCGGCATTCCGGCACACCGGCATCGGGGGCGCCCTGCTGGATCAAGACCGGTAGTCGGCGTTGATCGTCACGTAGTCGTGGCTGAAGTCGCAGGTCCATACCGTGTCGGCCGCGTCGCCACGGCCCAGCAGCACCCGCACCGTGATCTCGCTTTGCTTCATCACGCGCTGGCCGTCCTCCTCGCGGTAGGCCGGGTTGCGCCCGCCCTGGATGGCCACATGCACGTCGTCCAGGTACAGGTCGATGCCAGTCTGGTCGAGGTCGTCGATGCCCGCATAGCCCACGGCCGCCAGAATGCGGCCGAGGTTGGGGTCGCTGGCGTAGAACGCCGTCTTGACCAGCGGCGAGTGGGCGATGGCATACGCCACCTTGCGGCACTCCTCGCCCGTCTTGCCGCCTTCCACGCGCACGGTGATGAACTTGGTGGCGCCCTCGCCGTCGCGCACGATGGCCTGGGCGAGCTGTTGCGATACGGCCAGCATGGCCGCCTTCAGGGCCTGGCCCTCGGGGCTGGCGAGCGACGTGATGGGCGCGTGTGCGGCCTTGTTGGTCGCCACCACCACGAACGAGTCGTTGGTCGAGGTGTCGCCGTCGATGGTCACGCGGTTGAAGGACCCGTCGGCCAGCTCGCGGGCCAGCTGCTGCATCAGGGCAGGGGCCACACAGGCGTCCGTGGCCATGAAGCCGAGCATGGTGGCCATGTTGGGCCGGATCATGCCCGCGCCCTTGCTGATGCCTGTGATGGACACCGTGGCGCCGCCGATCTGCACCTGGGCAGAAAACGCCTTGGGCAGCGTGTCGGTCGTCATGATGCCTTCGGCCGCGCGGGCCCAGTGGCCCGGCTGTGCGTCGGCGATGGCCTCAGGCAGGCCGGCTTCGATGCGGTCGTGGGGCAGGGGCTCCATGATCACGCCGGTCGAAAACGGCAGGATCTGCTCGGGCGCCACGCTCAGCTGGCGCGCCAGGGCAATGCAGGTCGCGCGCGCACGCGCCAGGCCGTCAGCGCCCGTGCCGGCGTTGGCGTTGCCGGTGTTGATCAGCATCGCGCGGATCGGTTGGCCGCTGGCCAGGTGGTCGCGGCTGATCTGCACCGGCGCCGCGCAAAATCGGTTCTGCGTGAACACGCCAGCCACGCTGGCACCCTCGTCCAGCAGGAAGACGGTGAGGTCCTTGCGGTTGGCTTTGCGGACGCCGGCTTCGGCCACACCGATGCGCACGCCGGCGATCGGATGCAGGTCGGCGGCAACGGGGGCAACGAGATTCACAGGCATGGGGGTCTGGGCCTTTCTATCTGGAAGAAGCAGGTGGATGCGACACGGGCCGTTGCCCAGGCACCCGCCCGATGAAGACTGCGGCCAATTATGCGGAAAACCGTGGCGCGCCAATGAAAACACGGGCCGAAGCCCGTGTTGCGTGAGTCACAAGATCAAGCCAGCTTGCCGTGGCACTGCTTGTACTTCTTGCCGCTGCCGCATGGGCAGGGGTCGTTGCGGCCGATGCGCAGGCCTTGCAGCTCTTCCGGCAGCGGCTCGCCAGATGCGCCCTGCGCCTGCGCGCCCAGCGTGGTTTCCACATCGCCCGTTTCGGTGGGGGCGGTGTAGGTCACGTTGGCGATGCTCTCGCCGCGGCTTTCCATGTCCTGGGCTGCCTGGTCGAGCTGCGCCTGCGACTGCACCTGCACGGTCATGAGGATCTTGGTGACCTCGTTCTTGACCAGGTCGATCAGCTGGCGGAACAGCTCGAACGCCTCGCGCTTGTACTCCTGCTTGGGCTGCTTTTGCGCATAGCCGCGCAGGTGGATGCCCTGGCGCAAGTAGTCCAGCGCGGCCAGGTGGTCGCGCCAGTTCGAGTCGAAGCTTTGCAGCAGCACCATGCGCTCGAACTGCGTGAAGTTCTCGCGGCCGACCTGCTCCACCTTGGCATCGAACGATGCGTGGGCGGCCTGCAGCACCTTCTCCAGGATCTCGTCGTCGGTGACGCTGTTCGAACCCTGCACTTCCTGCTGCAGCGGCAGGGAGACTTGCCACTCTTCGGCCAGCACCTTCTCGAGGCCCGGCAGGTCCCACTGCTCTTCCACCGACTCGGCGGGCACGTACTGGCGCACCAGGTCGGTCATGCAGTCTTCGCGCATCGCGGCAATCACGTCGGACAGGTCCGCCGCATCCAGGATGTCGTTGCGCTGCTGGTAGATCACCTTGCGCTGGTCGTTGGAGACGTCGTCGTACTCCAGCAGCTGCTTGCGGACGTCGAAGTTGCGGGCCTCCACCTTGCGCTGGGCCGACTCGATGCTGCGCGTGACGATGCCGGCTTCGATGGCTTCGCCATCGGGCATCTTCAGGCGGTCCATGATCGACTTGACGCGGTCGCCCGCGAAAATGCGCATCAGCGAATCGTCCAGGCTCAGGTAAAAGCGCGATGAACCGGGGTCGCCCTGGCGGCCCGAGCGGCCACGCAGCTGGTTGTCGATGCGGCGCGATTCGTGGCGCTCGGTGGCGATGATGCGCAGGCCGCCCAGGGCCTTGATCTTCTCGTGGTCCACCTTCCACTGCTCGCGCACGGAGGCCACGCCGGCCTCGCGTTCGGACTCGGACAAGGATTCGTCGGCCTCGATGGCCGCGATGTCCTTCTCGATGTTGCCGCCCAGCACGATGTCGGTGCCCCGGCCGGCCATGTTGGTGGCGATGGTGATCATGCCCGCGCGCCCTGCCTGGGCCACGATGTCCGCTTCACGGGCGTGCTGCTTGGCATTGAGCACCTGGTGCGGCAGGCCTTCCTTGTTCAGCAGCTGGTCGATGATTTCGGAGTTCTCGATCGACGTGGTGCCCACCAGCACGGGCTGGCCGCGCTCGTGGCATTCGCGGATGTCCTTGATCGCCGCTTCGTACTTCTCGCGGGTGGTCTTGTAGACGCGGTCGAGCTGGTCGTCGCGCTTGCTCGGGCGGTTGGGCGGGATGACCACGGTTTCCAGGCCGTAGATTTCCTGGAACTCGTAGGCCTCGGTGTCGGCCGTGCCGGTCATGCCGGCCAGCTTGTTGTACAGGCGGAAGTAGTTCTGGAAGGTGATGGAGGCCAGCGTCTGGTTCTCGGCCTGGATGTTCACGCCTTCCTTGGCTTCCACGGCCTGGTGCAGGCCTTCGCTCCAGCGGCGGCCCGACATGAGGCGCCCGGTGAACTCGTCCACGATCACGATTTCGCCGTTTTGCACGACGTAGTGCTGGTCGCGGTGATAAAGGTGGTTGGCCCGCAGCGCTGCATACAGGTGGTGCATCAGCGTGATGTTGGCCGGGTCGTACACCGAGGCGCCCTCGGCGATCAGGCCCTGGCTGGCCAGGATGCGCTCGGCGCTTTCGTGGCCCTGCTCCGTGAGGAACACCTGGTGGGTCTTTTCGTCCAGCGTGAAGTCGCCAGGCTTGGTCACGCCTTCGCCGGTGCGGGCGTCGGCTTCGCCTTCCTGGCGCACCAGCAGGGGCACCACCTTGTTCATGGCGATGTACATCGCCGTGTGGTCTTCGGCCTGGCCGCTGATGATCAATGGCGTGCGCGCCTCGTCGATCAGGATCGAGTCCACCTCGTCCACGATGGCGAAGTTCAGGCCCTGCTGCACGCGGTCGGCGGCCTCGTAGACCATGTTGTCACGCAGGTAGTCGAACCCGTACTCGTTGTTGGTGCCGTAGGTGATGTCGGCGCGGTAGGCTTCCTGCTTTTGCTCGCGCGGCATATTGGGCAGGTTGATGCCCACCGTCAGGCCCAGGAAGTTGTACAGGCGGCCCATCCACTGCGCATCGCGGTTGGCGAGGTAGTCGTTCACGGTCACCACGTGCACGCCGTTGCCCGACAGGGCATTGAGGTACACGGGCAGCGTGGCGGTCAGGGTCTTGCCCTCGCCGGTGCGCATTTCGGAAATCTTGCCGAAGTGCAGGGCCATGCCGCCCAGCAGCTGCACGTCGAAGTGGCGCATCTTCATGATGCGCTTGGAGCCCTCGCGGACCACGGCAAACGCTTCGGGCAGGATGTCGTCCAGCGTTTCGCCCTTGACTACGCGCTCCTTGAACTCCTGCGTCTTGGCCTTGAGCTGCTCGTCCGACAGCTTCTCGTACTCGGGCTCCATCGCATTGATGCGGGACACCGTCTTGCGGTACTGCTTGAGGAGCCGGTCGTTGCGGCTGCCGAATAGTTTGGTGAGGAAGTTGGTGGCCATGCGAACAGGACCGCCGGGCCGCTGCAAATCAGCGCGCCAAGCGACCGAAATCCCTAAGATGAATTGAGTTCAGGTGGGTTCATCACCACGGATTGCAAGCAATGCAATCCTGGGCCGTGAACACCGGACCGGCGATTTTACCTGCCCGCCGTGGGCGCAGCAGTCTGGGCAGGCGAAGCACGCGGCTGGATCGACGCGACCTGCGGGCCGGGAGCACTGGAAGGCACGGTGCCACCCGCGCTCAGAAACTTCTGCGGGTCCTGGAAAACCCCCTGCACCAGCACCTCGAAATGCAGGTGCGGCCCTGTGGAGCGCCCCGTGGTGCCCACTTCGGCGATCTTCTGCCCGCGCTTGACGATGTCGCCCTGCTTGACCAGTGTGCGCGAGGCATGGGCGTAGCGCGTGACCAGCTGATTGCCGTGGTCCACCTCGATCATGTTGCCGTACGCCGGATGGAACTCCTGCGTGACGACCACCCCCCCCGCAGCCGCCAGGATGGCGGTGCCGGTGTCGGCCTGGAAATCCAGGCCCGTGTGCAGCGCCGACTGCCCGGTGATCGGGTCCACCCGCCAGCCGAACGCCGAGCCCGGCGCGCGGCCGGTGACGGGCGCATGCGTCGGGATCATCTTCTTGCGGATGTGCTGGTCGAACAGGCGGGATTCGAGCACCGTCATCAGGTCCACCCGCTGGCTGGTCAGGCGCTCCAGCTCGTCGAGCGTGGCCTGCAGCTCTTCCATCGACAGGTCGCGGGCGCCGACCAGCACCCCGCCGCGGGCGTCGGTCTTCTGGATGTCGGAGGGCGCCATGCCGGCCAGGCCCAGCACGCGGTCGCCCAGCGACTCCAGCTGCACCATGCGGGCCTGCATCTCGCCCACACGGCGGGCCATGGCATCCAGGTTGGCGCGCATGAAGCGGTCGCGCTCGGCAAACTCATCCTTCACGACCAGGCGCACCAGCGAGCCCACGATGGGCCAGCCTTCGCGCGCACCCTTGAGGAACACCCAGTGGTAGAGCGTGGCGGCCACCAGCATGAGGCACAGCGACAGCCCCAGCCCCGCCAGGACCAGGCGCGAACCCGACAGATGGATGGCGCGGCTGCGTGCCAGCCGGGCGTCCGTGATAATCAGATGCACTACGAATTCTCCACGCCCGAAGACGCACGCCATGAACCGCCGCCACTACGCTGTCACCCTGCAGAAAGCCAGCGAGGACTCTCCCACGCTGGCCCGACTGACGGCGCTGACACGCGACTCCAGTGATCGGCTCAAAGCCATTGAAATGCTGATACCCGCAACCTTGCGCCCAGCGATCCAGGCGGGTCCCATCGACGGGGATTCCTGGTGCCTGCTGGTCAAGAGCAATGCTGCAGCGGCAAAAATCCGCCAGCTGCTGCCTGCATTGGGGGCGCATTTGCGCACCCGGGGGTGGGAGGTTAACGTGATTCGCCTGAAAGTTCAAACCTGACGGCCAGGGTCTGAACCAGGGAATAGGGAGAAGGAACCAGAAAATGGTGCCGGTTGTCGGAATCGAACTGACGACCTACCGCTTACAAGGCGGGTGCTCTACCAACTGAGCTAAACCGGCGAGGGCTGCATTTTATCGCGGAAAAAGCAGCCAAAAATCGAAAACCGCGCTTATTTCACGCGCTTGAGCGAAGGCCGCGCGCCACCCGCAGTGGGCGGCGGGCGTGGCGCATCGTCGCCGGGCCCCTCGTCCTTCTTGCTTTCGTCCGCCGGGACCAGTTGCACCACACGGTCGTCCGACCCTGCCAACGGCACCACGCTGGCTGCGGCCGCAGGCTCCGCAGAGGGCACGGGCTCGATGACGGAAGGCGCACCTGCGGTGGTGCCGCCCAGCACATCCACCGGTGGCGGGAACGCCATCCCTTGGCCGTTTTCCCGGGCGTAGATCGCAATCACCCGGCCCACCGGCACCAGGATCTCCCGCGGCTTGCCGCCGAAGCGGGCCTTGAACTCGATGAAGTCATTGCCCAGTTGCAGGGCGCTCGTGGCATCGAAGCTGATGTTCAGCACGATCTCGCCGTCCTTCACGTACTCGCGGGGCACCTGCACGGAATCGTCCACGCGCACCGCCACGTAGGGGGTGAGCCCGTTGTCGGTGCACCACTCGTACAGGGCACGAATGAGATACGGGCGCGTGGAGGTGGATTCCTGGGCGGTCATGAACAAGGTGGCGGCTGCAGTGGATGAAAGAAAGTGGGCAGGCCCGGGAGCACGGCCAGGATTACTTGCGCATGACCTTTTCGGACGGCGTCAGCGCTTCGATGTAGGCCGGGCGCGAGAAGATGCGCTCGGCGTACTTCAGCAGCGGGGCGGCGTTCTTCGACAGATCGATGCCGTAGTAGTCCAGGCGCCACAGCAGCGGTGCAATCGCGACGTCCAGCATCGAGAAGTTGTCGCCCAGCATGTACTTGTTCTTGAGGAACACGGGAGCGAGCTGCGTCAGGCGGTCGCGGATGTGCGAGCGCGCTTTCTCCAGCGCCTTTTCGTTGCCCTTGGTCGCGCGCGACTCCAGGATGTTGACGTGCACGAACAGCTCTTTTTCGAAGTTCAGCAGGAACAGGCGCACGCGGGCGCGGTCCACCGGGTCGCCGGGCATCAGTTGGGGATGCGGGAAGCGCTCGTCGATGTACTCGTTGATGATGTTCGACTCGTACAGGATCAGATCGCGCTCGACCAGGATGGGCACCTGGCCGTACGGGTTCATCACGCTGATGTCTTCGGGCTTGTTGTACAGGTCCACATCGCGGATTTCAAAGTCCATGCCCTTTTCGAACAGGACGAAACGGCAGCGGTGGGAGAAGGGACAGGTCGTACCCGAGTAAAGCACCATCATGGTGGGAGGCTCCTAAAAATCAAAAGAGTGGGACGCCATCAGCGCCCACTCTGCAAACAATCCGGCGGCACCCCGAAGGGCGCCTTCTCATGGATCGACGGCTTGTGCTGCTTACTTCACATCCTTCCAGAAGGCTGCATTCAACCTCCAGGCGATGACGGTAAAGATACCGAGGAAGATCAGCACCCACACGCCAACTCGGACGCGGGTGTTCTGGGCAGGTTCGCCCATCCATTGCAGGTAGTTCACAAGGTCACCCACCGTCTGGTCGAACTGCAGCGGGGTCATCGTGCCTGGCTTGACCTGCTCCCAGCCCTTGAAGACCTGGGTCTTGTGGCCGTGGCTTTCGTGCTCTTCGAACACGGGGCGGCGGTCGCCCTGCATTTCCCACAGCACGTGGGGCATGCCCACGCTCGGGAAGGCGAGGTTGTTCCAGCCCGTGGCCTTGGTCTCGTCGCGGTAGAAGGTGCGCAGGAAGGTGTACAGGTAGTCGGCACCCGTGCCGCCATGGCCGGCGCGTGAGCGCGCGATCACGGTCAGGTCGGGCGGGTTGGCGCCGAACCATTCCTTGGCCTGCTTGGGATCGATGGACGCCTTCATGGTTTCGCCGACCTTGTCGGTCGTGAACAGCAGGTTGTCCTTGATCTGCTGCTCGGTCAGGCCGATGTCGCGCAGGCGGTTGAAGCGCATGAACGCCGCGGAGTGGCAGCTCAGGCAGTAGTTGACGAACACCTTGGCGCCGTTTTGCAGGGATGCCAGGTCGTTGGTCTTGTTGGGCGCCTTGTCCCAGGCAATGCCGCCTTCGGCCGCTTGCGCACCCGTGGCGATACCCAGGGCGGCGATCAACGTGAGGATGAGTTTCTTCATTGTTGTTGTCTCCAGGCTCAGTGCGCCACAAAGGTCACGCGGTCGGGCACGGCCTTGGCCTTGCCAATGCGGCTCCACCAGGGCATCAGCAGGAAGAAGCCGAAGTAGAACAGCGTACCGACCTGCGACACGCGCTCGCCAATGGGGGACGGTGGCTGCACGCCCAGGTAACCCAGGATGAGGAAGATGATCACGAAGACGCCGTACAGGTACTTGTGCCAGTCGGGGCGGTAGCGGATCGACTTGACGGGGCTGTGGTCCAGCCAGGGCAGGAAGAACAGGATGATCACGGCACCACCCATCACCACCACGCCCCAGAACTTGGCGTCGATGGACAGCATCATCGCGATCACCGCGATGGCCACCACAGCGATGCCTGCCTTGACGAAGCTCGGGAGCCGCGCCTTCAGGATGCCGAAGCCCGCACCGGCCACCACGCACAGCACCAGCACGTACATCATTTCGGTGGTGATGGCACGCAGCATCGAATAGAACGGCGTGAAGTACCAGACCGGCGCGATGTGCGCGGGGGTCTTGAGCGGATCGGCCGGGATGAAGTTGTTGTACTCGAGGAAGTAGCCGCCGAACTCGGGGGCGAAGAACACCACGGCCGTGAACGCCATCAGGAACATGCTCAGCGCGAAGATGTCATGCACCGTGTAGTAGGGGTGGAAGGGCACGCCGTCCAGGGGCTTGCCGTTGGCGTCCTTGGGGGCCTGCGGGCCCTTGATTTCCACGCCGTCGGGGTTGTTGGAGCCCACGTCGTGCAGCGCCAGCAAGTGCGCCACCACCAGGCCCAGCAGCACCAGCGGCACGGCGATCACGTGGAAGCTGAAGAAACGGTTCAGCGTGGCGTCGCCCACCACGTAGTCGCCACGGATCAGCAGGGCCAGGTCAGGACCGATGAACGGGATGGCGGCGAACAGGTTCACGATCACCTGGGCGCCCCAGTAGGACATCTGGCCCCAGGGCAGCAGGTAGCCCATGAAGGCCTCGGCCATCAGGCACAGGAAGATCGCGCAGCCGAAGATCCAGACCAGCTCGCGCGGCTTGCGGTAGCTGCCGTAGATGAGGCCGCGGAACATGTGCAGGTACACCACCACGAAGAACGCCGACGCGCCCGTGGAGTGCATGTAGCGGATCAGCCAGCCCCAGGGCACATCGCGCATGATGTACTCGACCGAAGCGAACGCCAGGTTGGCGTCGGGCTTGTAGTGCATGACCAGGAAGATGCCGGTCACGATCTGGATCACCAGCACGACCAGGGCCAGCGAGCCGAAGATGTACCAGAAGTTGAAGTTCTTCGGAGCGTAGTACTCCGACATGTGCACCTTGTACGCATCGAAGGCCGTGGGGAACCGGTTCTCGAACCAGTTCGTGACCTGTGCGCTGATCGGGGCGTTGGGGGAGATTTCTTTGAATTCGTGGGCCATGTCGTTCTCCGTCAAGCCTTCTTGTCTTCACCGATCACGAGGCGCGTGTCGGACAGGTACATGTGCGGAGGGACTTCAAGGTTGTCGGGCGCGGGTTTGTTCTTGAACACGCGGCCGGCCATGTCGAACGTGGAGCCGTGGCAAGGGCACAGGAAACCGCCCTTCCAGTCGTCAGGCAGCGACGGCTGTGCGCCGGTCTGGAACTTGTCCGACGGCGAGCAACCCAAGTGCGAGCAGATGCCCACACCCACGAAAATCTCTGGCTTGATCGAACGCGCTTCGTTGCGCGCGTACTCGGGGGTGAGCTCGGAGGGCTTGCGCTCGGACTTGGGGTCGGCGAGCTGGCCATCGAGCTTGGGCAGCTCGGCGAGCTGCTCCGGGGTGCGCTTGATGATCCAGACAGGCTTGCCGCGCCACTCCACGGTGAGTTTCTCGCCCGGCTTGAGGGCGGAAATATCCACCTCGACTGCAGCCCCGGCGGCTTTGGCGCGCTCGGAGGGCTGGAACGTACTCACGAAAGGAACGGCGGTTGCCACGCCGCCCACCGCACCAGCGCATGCCGACGTGATGATCCACGTCCGCTTGCTGGAGTCGATTGGAGTGTCACTCATGGGGATCCTCGATTGATCATCGCTACATTGGGGTCAACCGCGAATTGTAGCGGAGTGAAAATGGTTATTTCAAACGCATGCGGGGCGGGTTGACAGGGGTTGACTCTGGGCAATACTCGCGCATCGACATTTCACGCAGCCAGGAGGGCACCATGGGCATGATGCAGGAGTTCAGAGAGTTCGCCGTCAAGGGCAATGTGATCGACCTTGCGGTCGGTGTGATCATCGGCGGCGCATTCGGCAAGATCGTGGATTCGGTGGTGTCCGACCTCATCATGCCGGTGGTGGGCCTGGTGTTCGGCAAGCTCGACTTTTCCAACCTCTTCGTCGTGCTCGGGTCGGTGCCGCCCGGCACCGCGATGACGCTCGACGCCCTCAAGAAGGCGGGCGTGCCGGTGTTTGCCTACGGCAACTTCCTGACCGTGGCGGTCAACTTCATCATCCTGGCGTTCATCATCTTCATGATGATCAAGCAGATCAACCGGCTCAAGCGCGAAACCCCAGCCGCCCCGGCAGCGCCTGCCGCGACGCCCGAGGACATCGTGCTGCTGCGCGAGATCCGCGATAGCCTGAAGAAAACCCCCTGAGGCGCTGCGCGCCACGGTGGCGCGCGCCGCAGGCGCGGCCTCTTCGGCCTGTCCAAGCCTGCGCAGGCAGGCTTGGAGCCGCAGGCCTCAGCCCCAAGGGGGACGCACCCGGTGGCCCGGCAGAGCCGGTTCTACGGGAAGGATTGGAACCCCCTGAGCGGCTGCGCCGCTTCCCCCGTGGGGGGACGCACCCCGTGGCCCGGCAAAGCCGGTTTCACGGGTGCACTGGCGTGGGGTGTCCCAGTTTCATAGATGGCGTGCCGGCTTCAGGACGCCTCTTCCGCTTGCTATCTTAACGATAGCTGCTAGCGATTTACCATCAAGCGTAAGCGACCAATTCACCCACACAACGCCCGCGCCATGCGCACGGCCTCGATGAGGCTGGCGGCGTCCGCGACGCCCTGACCTGCGATGTCGAAGGCGGTGCCGTGGTCCGGGCTGGTGCGCACCAGGGGCAGGCCCAGGGTCACGTTCACGCCCTTGTCCACGCCCAGGTACTTCACGGGGATCAGGCCCTGGTCGTGGTACATCGCGATCACCACGTCGAACTCGCCGGGCCGCGCGGGCGTGTGGCGGGCACGCATGAAGACGGTGTCGGGGGCGAACGGGCCGTGGGCATCCAGGCCCTGGGCGCGGGCTTCTGCGATGGCCGGGGCGATGACCTCGATCTCTTCACGGCCGAACAGGCCGCCCTCCCCTGCATGGGGATTGAGCCCCGCCACCGCCATGCGCGGGGCGCGGCCCAGGCTGCGGGTCAGCGCGGCGTGCGTGATCTGCAGCGTCTGCAGGATGTTCTCGTGCGTGACGGCTGCCAGGGCCTCGCGCAGCGAGACGTGGATGCTGACCAGCACGGTGCGCAGCTCGTCGCTGGCCAGCATCATGCGCACGGGCATGGCCGACAGCGCAACGCCCTGGTGGTGGGCCGCCTCGGCCTGCAGCAATTCGGTGTGGCCCGGGAAGGTAACGCCTGCGGCCGACAAGGCCTCCTTGTGCAGCGGCGCCGTCACCAGCCCCGCCACCTCGCCCCGCAGCGCCGCGCGTGTGGCCCAGACCACACAGTCCGCCGCCGCGCGCCCTGCAGCGGCGCTGATCTGCCCCCAGGGCTGCGGGCCCGGAATGCCGGCCAGTTGCAGGACCGGAATGCAGCGGGGCGGCATGTCGACCGCCTCTGCGGGCGCGCCGATCTGCGCCACGGGCACCGATGGCACGCCACGGCGCGCAATGGCCTGGGCAGCGCGGCGCAGCGTGGCGGTGTCGCCCACCACGAAGCAGCCCTTGAGGTCGCCGGGCGCATCGCGAAAGGCCTTGGCCACGATCTCGGGGCCGATGCCTGCGGGGTCGCCTTGGGTGATGGCCAGTGTCTTCATGGAAGTCCGCGTTTTGAATGAAATCACTGTCTACCGCTCTATGGACAAGCGCAAGCAGCTATGAATTTAATAGTAAACCACCCTGCTACCCGGGGGCGCAGGCTCAGCATGCCAGCGCTCCTGATCATGGGGTGGAAGGGTCGATGCCAGTGCTGGGGAGATGGATGTACACGTCATGCACTTCATGCACTTCATGCGCGTCATGCCGGATTGTCAATCTCGATGAACGTGTGCTCCAACCCCAGTTGCTTCGCCACATGCCCAGCCACGGCCGGCGCGCCGTAGCGCTCGGTGGCATGGTGCCCGGCCGCGATGAAGCACACGCCCATTTCGCGCGCCAGGTGGGCCTGCGGCTCGGAGATCTCTCCCGTGATGAACGCATCCGCCCCGGCTGCAATGGCCGATTCGAAGTAGCCCTGCGCGCCGCCTGTGCACCAGGCCACACGGCGGATGGGCTGCGGTGCACCATCGGGGTCGGGCTGCACCAGGGTCACGTCGCGGCCCAGCGTGCTGGCCACATGGTCCGCCAGTGCCTGGCCATCGGGGAATGCGGCGGTCGCCACAAAGCCCAGGTCCTGCTCGCCAAAGCGCGCGTCGGCCGTCCAGCCCAGCACGCGGCCCAGTTGCGCGTTGTTGCCCAGCTCGGGGTGTGCATCGAGCGGCAGGTGGTAGGCGAACAGGTTGATGTCGTGCGCCAGCAGCCGCTGCAGGCGCTGCTTCATCCAGCCGGTGACGCGGCCGTCCTGCCCGCGCCAGAACAGGCCATGGTGCACGAAGATCGCGTCGGCCTGGGCGGCGATGGCCGCATCGATCAGCGCGCGGCTGGCGGTCACTCCGCTGACGATGCGGCGCACCTCGGGCTTGCCCTCGACCTGCAGACCATTGGGGCCGTAGTCCTTGAAGCGTTCGGGTTGCAGCAGGCCATCGAAGGCCTGCAAAAGCGCGGTGCGGGAAATGCTCATGCGCCTATTGTCGCGCGCGTCCAGCGCCCATAGTTGCGGCCTTGGGGGACAATGGCGCACAGGAAGCAATGCCGCGCCCCCACCGACGGGGCCCGACGCGGCTTCTTCGTTTTTCGACCATTCGACAGGACCCCATGAAGCGCATCTGGCTGCTCTTTTCCCAGGCCGTGACCGTGTTTGTCGCCGCCTACTTCGTTGTCGCCACCCTGCAACCCGACTGGCTCGGCCGGGGCACCACGCGCTCCGGCGCGGGCATTGCGCTGCTGGAAGCACCGGCCACGCCCCAGGGCCAGCCGGTGGCCGGCAGCTTCAGCGCCGCTGCGCGCAAGGCCGCGCCCGCCGTGGTCAGCATCAACACCAGCAAGGCGGTGCGCCATCCGCGCAGCAACGATCCGTGGTTCCAGTTCTTCTTCGGCGACCAGGGTGCGCAGGCGCAGGCCGGGCTGGGCAGCGGCGTGATCGTGAGCCCCGACGGCTACATCCTCACCAACAACCACGTTGTCGAAGGGGCTGACGAGATCGAGGTCACGCTCACCGACAGCCGCCGTGCGCGGGCGAGCGTGATCGGCACCGACCCCGACACCGACCTGGCCATCCTCAAGATCGAGCTCGACAAGCTGCCGGTCATCGTGCTCGGCAATTCCGACGGCCTGGCCGTGGGCGACCAGGTGCTGGCCATCGGCAACCCGTTCGGCGTGGGCCAGACCGTGACCAGCGGCATCGTGAGCGCGCTGGGCCGCACGCAACTCGGGATCAATACCTTCGAGAACTTCATCCAGACGGATGCCGCCATCAACCCCGGCAACTCGGGCGGCGCGCTGGTGGACGTGAACGGCAACCTCATGGGCATCAACACCGCGATCTACTCGCGCTCGGGCGGCAGCATGGGCATCGGCTTTGCCATCCCCGTGTCCACGGCGCGGCTGGTGCTCGACGGCATCGTGAAGGACGGCCAGGTCACCCGCGGCTGGATCGGGGTGGAGCCCAACGAGCTCTCGCCCGAGCTGGCCGAGACCTTCGGCGTGAAGGCGACCGAAGGCGTGATCATCACCGGCGTGCTGCAGGACGGCCCTGCCGCCCAGGCCGGCATGCGCCCGGGGGACGTGATCGTGAAGGTGGAGGGCAAGAACGTGGGCAACGTGTCGGAGCTGCTGACCGCCGTGGCCGGACTCAAGCCAGGGACTGCCGCCCCGTTCAATGTGCAGCGCGCCGACAAGATGGTGGAGCTGAACATCACCCCCGGCGTGCGGCCCAAGCCGAAAAGGCGCCAGTAACCGACCGGTGGCACGTTGGACCGTGGGGCGGCGCGCCCCTGATACTGGGATGTGCGGCAAGGGGTTGTCGGGAGCCACATCCAAGATCCGGCGTGCCCGGGAGGCACGCCGATGTGGCGAATGACCGCTGTGCCCTGGTCCGCCCTGCCCAGCCCTCTCCAGCACTATCAAAAAAATAGCTGCTGACGCCTGTAGATACGGCGTCAGCAGCTATTTTTTTGGGTAACTTTGGCAGTAGCTCCTGGCAGCATGCAAGGCGCGAAACACGCGCTCTCATCCAAACACCCCGACCCTTTCGCGGTCGATCAGCCCGTTCGGGCGGGGGTCAGGAGGCCGAAGGGGATTCCCCCGCCTCTTCCGGCGCCTTGGTGTGCTTGATGAAGATCTGCGCGGCCCAGATGCCCACTTCGTACAGCAGGCACATGGGGATGGCGAGCGAGAGCTGCGAGACCACGTCCGGCGGCGTGACGACCGCGGCGATCACGAAGGCCAGCACGATGAAGTAGCCGCGGAACTCGCGCAGCTTCTGCACGCTGACGATGCCCATGCGCGCCAGCACCACCACCGCGATGGGCACCTCGAACGCCAGGCCGAAGGCCAGGAACATCGACAGCACGAAGCTCAGGTAGGCCTCGATGTCAGGCGCGGCCGTGATGCTCTTGGGCGCAAAGCTCTGGATGAACGCGAACACCTGCCCGAACACCAGGTAGTAGCAAAAGGCCACGCCGATGAAGAACAGCAGCGTGCTGGAGATCACGAGCGGCAGCACCAGCTTCTTTTCGTGCGAATACAGACCCGGCGCCACGAAGGCCCACACCTGCCACAGCACGAAGGGCAGCGCCAGCAAAAAGGCCGACATCAGCAAGATCTTGAGCGGCACCATGAACGGCGAAATCACCGAGGTGGCGATCAGCGTGGCCCCCTTGGGCAGGTGCGCCACCAGCGGCGCCGCCAGGAAGTCGTACAGCGCGCCAGGGCCGGGAAAGAAGAACAGGATGGCCGCCGCAATGCCGATGGCAATGAGCGCCTTGACCAGCCGGTCGCGCAACTCCATCAGGTGCTGCACGAAGGGCTGCTCGGTACCGGCCAGCTCGTCTTCTTGGGAAGGGGTTTCGGACATAGTGGGTTTTCAGGGCGTGAGGGCCGCCCATGCAGCGCACAGCGGCGCCGGCTGCTGGCGCTTTCGGGTCAGTGGAATTTCTGGGGACGGTAGCGCGCCACGCGGGCCGCGCCGGACTGCGCCTTGGTGCGCACGCCGCTCTTGGCCTTGTACCACTGCGGCACGGCACCGCGCTTGAGGCGCCAGTTCTTGCCGGGGTGCTTGTACGCCGGCACCACGGGGGCCTGCGGCTCGTGCAGGTCTGCGTGGCTGGTGTCGGTGACGCTGGCCCAGTCTTTTTCGAACTCGCTGGCGTTGGTCTGGATGGACTGGTGCACGTCGCGCGCCGCGTTCTCCACCGTGTCCTTCATCTTCTTGAGCTCGTCGAGCTCCATGGACCGGTTGACCTCGGCCTTCACGTCGGACACGTAGCGCTGGGCCTTGCCGAGCAAGGTGCCCACCGTGCGGGCCACGCGGGGAAGCTTTTCAGGGCCGATGACGATGAGCGCCACCGCACCGATCAGCGCCATCTTGGACAGGCCAATATCAATCATGGGTGGCAGTCAGCGCGCGGCATGCAGGGATCAAGGTGACCCATGCAGCCCGCTCAGCTTTTTTGCTTGGCTTCGACATCGATGGTGGTCTTGTCGGCCGCCGGGTTGTTGGCGACGTGGCCTGCGGGAGGGCTGGCGGTGGCGTCGGCCGAGCCGTCCTTCATGCCGTCCTTGAAGCCCTTGACGGCGCCCCCGAGGTCGGAGCCCATGTTCTTGAGCTTCTTGGTGCCGAACACCATGACGACGATCAGCAGCACGATCAGCCAGTGCCAGATGGAAAAAGAGCCCATGGAATATCTCCTAACGAATTGCAATCATTTTAGACGGGGGGCGTGGCAGGAGTTCACAGCCCATGACGGACTGCGGGAATCTCCCTGCACCACCCGTCAGCCTGGTTCAGCCTTTGAGCCACGGGCGCGGGCCGCCCATCACATGCACATGCAGGTGGTGGATCTCCTGCCCGCCTTCCACCCCGGTGTTTACCACGACGCGAAAGCCACCTTCCGGATACGGGTTGCAGCCCTGCTCGAGGGCCAGCCGCGGCGCCAGCGCCATCATGCGCCCCAGCACGCCCGCGTCGTCGGCGGTGACCTGCGCCATCGAAGGGATATGCCGCTTGGGCACCATCAGAAAGTGCACAGGCGCCCACGGGTGGATGTCGTGAAAGGCGAAGATTTCCTCGTCCTCGTAGACCTTCTTCGAAGGAATCTGGCCCGCGATGATCTTGCAGAAAAGGCAGTTCGGATCGTGCATGAGAAAAATGTCGGTACGAAGTTAACAGTTCACCGGGCGCTGCCCAGCCCCCAAGCCATTGCAACCGGCGCGCCCCAGGCCAGCGCCACCGTGGAACTGGCTCCGCCAGGCCACGGGTGGCTCCCCCCGAGGGGGAAGGCGCCGCAGGCGACACAGGGGGCTTCAAGCATTGTCAGGGATCTTGATGGTCGGCCGCACGCCCACGTCCTTGCGGTGCGCGTGCAGCCATTCCTGCCCCGCCGTGCGGCCCAGGGCAAAGAGCTTGCGCACGAAGGCCAGGTCCGCGCGCGTCTTGCTGTCGGCGCCGAAGGGCGCCAGCACCGAGCCGCCGTCGATGCGGTGCATGCGCACATTCTTGTAGCGGCGCGGGTCCAGCTTGCCCTCGGCCAGCAGGCGGCGCACGAACTCGATGGCGCGCATCTCGGCCAGCAGGCTGGCGTTGAAGGTGACCTCGTTCATGCGCTCCATGATCTCCTGGCCGGAGTGGGGCAGCTCGAGGTGCTCTATGGGGTTGATCTGCACCAGCAGGATGTCGGAGGTCTCGGTCTGGTAGATCAGCGGGTGCAGCGCGGGGTTGCCGGAGTAGCCGCCGTCCCAGTAGTGCTCGCCGTCGATCTCCACCGCCTTGAACAGCAGCGGCAGGCAGGCCGACGCCATCACCGCATCCGCGCTGAGCTTGGGGCCCGAGAAGATTTCACCGCGCCCCGTGCGCACGTTGGTGGCGCAGACGAACACCTGGGGGCCGCCCGCGGCGCTGATGGCACGCCGCGTGCTGCACAGCAGGTCGAAGTCCACCTCGCGCTCTAGCAAACGGCGCAGCGGATTGATGTCGAGCGGGTTGGTCTGGTAGGGCGACAGCCACTGGCGCATCAGCCCCATCATGGGGTTGGCCGCCGACAGGGGCGAGCCCCACATGAGGCTGCCCAGCGTGCCCACGCCCTCCCACAGCCGGGTCAGCGTATTGCGCGCCTCCTGGCAGCCGGCCAGGTGGGCTTCGTGCGGGTGCTTGTGCTCGTGGGCCGCCTTGGCAAAGCCATGCGCCAGGGCCACGGCGTTCATGGCGCCGGCACTGGTGCCGCTCACGCCGTCGAAGTGCCACTGCCCGTCTTCGAGCAGTGCGTCCAGCACGCCCCAGGTCAGCGCACCATGCGAGCCGCCACCCTGCAGGGCCAGGTTCAGGCGCGGCAGGGGCTGCGGCTGCGCGGGCGGCGCTGCGGGTTCTTCTTCAGGCATCCACAGCCTGGTTCTTGCTCATGGCCAGCATGCCGCGCACGATGCGGTACAGGAACCAAATGGAGACCAAAACCCAGGCGGGATTGAACAAAAACAATCCCAGCAGGAAGAACGGGAAGGTCACCACGTACAGAACACCCGCCCAGATCGTCGAGCGGATGCGCCACGAGAAGTGGTTGGCCTGCCACGTGCCTTCGGCGTCGCTGCGTTTGACCAGGTCGATCACCAGCGCAATGACCAGCAGCAAGGCGCTGGCCTGCGCCCCGGGCACCACGGCGCCCACCGCCACGATCAGGTGCAGCACATAGCTGACCCAGCCGATGTTCTTGAGCCCCTGGGCCCGTTGCTCGTGGGAGGTCACGTCGATGATGTCGCTCATGGAGATCCTTCTTCGTCGGCTGCACGCGCAGTGGCCTTGCGCAAGGCTTTTTCCTCGATGCCGCTGGTGCCTTCGCGGCGCTCCAGCTCGGTCAGCACGTCGGCGGGCGTGAGGCCGTAGTGGGCCAGCGCCACCATGGAGTGGAACCACAGGTCCGCCACCTCGTACACCAGCTTGGACTTGTCGGCGCCATGGTCTACGTCTTTCGCCGCCATCACCACCTCGGTGGCCTCTTCGCCGATCTTCTTCAAGAAGCTGTCGGGGCCCTTGTGCAGCAGGCGCGTGACGTAGCTCTTGTCGGGGTCGCCACCGTTGGCCGGCTTGCGGCTTTCGATCACTTGCGCAAGGCGGGCGAGGGAATCGTTGGAACTCATGGTTCTCTTTACTTGTAGATGGATTCGGGGTCTTTCAAGACCGGATCGACAGGCGTCCAGGCGCCGTCCTTGAGCACGCTGAAAAAACAGCTGTGGCGGCCCGTGTGGCAGGCGATGCCGGGCTCGTGGCCGAGCTGGGTGACCTTGAGCAGCACCACGTCGTTGTCGCAGTCGAGCCGGATCTCGTGCACCGTCTGCAAGTGGCCGGACTCTTCGCCCTTGAACCACAGCTTGCTGCGCGAGCGGCTGTAGTACACGGCGCGGCCAAGTTCAGCGGTTTTCTCCAGCGCCTCGCGGTTCATCCACGCAAACATCAGCACGTCGCCCGTGCCCTGCTCTTGCGCAATGACGGGCACCAGGCCCTGCGCATCCCATTTCACTTCGTTGAGCCAGTTCATGAAAGGGATTGTCGGCGATTTGGATTCCGGGACGGGGCCATCCCGACCGAAGTTTGACGCTTTTTCAGGGCCTGCCGCAGGCTGAACAAGCGGCAGCAGCTATATATTTAATAGCAATGACCCTAGAGCCGCACGGGAATGCCGCGCTCGGCCATGCGGGCCTTGGCCTGGCCCACGGTGTATTCGCCGTAATGAAAAATGCTGGCCGCCAGCACCGCGTCCGCCCCGCCCTGCTGCACGCCGTCGGCCAGGTGGTCGAGGTTGCCCACGCCGCCCGAGGCGATCACGGGCACGCTGACCGCGTCGCTCACCGCGCGGGTCAGGGTCAGGTCAAAACCCGCCTTGGTGCCGTCGCGGTCCATGCTGGTCAGCAGGATTTCGCCAGCACCGCGGCGCGCCATCTCGGTGGCCCAGGCCACCACGTCCAGGCCCGTGTTCTTGCGCCCGCCGTGGCTGTAGACGTCCCAGCCTTCGCCCACTGGCAGGCCGTGGGCGCCGATGCGCTGCGCGTCCTCGGCCGAGCGGCGCTTGGCGTCGATGGCCACCACGATGCACTGCGCGCCGTACTTGGCGGACACGGCATCGATCACGTCGGGGTTGGCAATCGCGGCCGAGTTGAAGCTGGTCTTGTCGGCACCCGCGTTCAGCAGTCGGCGCACGTCTTCCACCGTGCGCACGCCGCCACCCACCGTGAGCGGAATGAACACCTGGCTGGCCACCGCTTCGATGATGGGCAGGATCAGGTCGCGGCCGTCGCTGGTGGCGGTGATGTCCAGGAAGGTGAGCTCGTCGGCGCCCTGCGCGTTGTAGCGCGCGGCGATCTCGACGGGGTCGCCCGCATCGCGCAGCTCCAGAAAATTGACACCCTTGACCACGCGGCCTCCGGTGACGTCGAGGCAGGGGATGATGCGTTTGGCGAGCATGTCGGTCAGTCAGTCAGCGATTCGTGGATGGGGCGCTGCCGAGGCCAGCGGACGCCGGGGAACTGGCTTCGCCAGGCCACTGGCGTCGTGCCCCCGGGGGCAAGCGGCGCAGCCGCTCAGGGCGGATGGGAGGGTCACCCGTTCAGTTCGTCGGCACGCGCCTGCGCGGCCGCAAAGTCGAGGTCGCCGCTGTAGATCGCGCGGCCGCAGATCACGCCTTCGACGCCCTCGCCCTCGACGGCGCACAGTTGCTCGATGTCGGCCATGTTCGACAGGCCGCCCGATGCGATCACCGGAATGGCCAGTGCCTGCGCGAGCTTGACGGTGGCATCGATGTTGATGCCCGACAGCATGCCGTCGCGGCCGATGTCGGTGTAGATGATGGACTCGACGCCCCAGTCCTCGAATTTCTTGGCCAGGTCCACGACCTCGTGCCCCGTGAGCTTGCTCCAGCCATCGGTGGCGACCTTGCCGTCCTTGGCGTCGAGCCCCACGATGATGTGGCCGCCGAAGGCGCTGCACGCGTCCTTCAGGAAGCCGGGGTTCTTGACCGCCGCCGTGCCGATGATCACGTAGCGCAGGCCGCCGTCGATGTACTTTTCGATGGTGTCCAGGTCGCGGATGCCGCCGCCCAGCTGCACGGGGATGTCGTCGCCCACTTCCTTGAGGATGGCCTTGATGGCGCTGTAGTTCTTGGGCACGCCCGCGAACGCCCCGTTCAGGTCGACCAGGTGCAGGCGCCGCGCGCCTGCGTCCACCCACTTGCGCGCCATGGCGGCCGGGTCTTCGCCGAAGGTGGTGGATTGGTCCATATCGCCTTGCTTGAGGCGAACGCAATGACCGTCTTTCAGATCGATGGCGGGAATGAGCAGCATGGTGGTGGTGGAGGGTTCGGGAAAAAAGGACGAGTCAGTGCTCGGACCGAACAGGCTGGTGGAGTAAGGGGTGAACGAGGACGGAAGGATCAGGGGTTCCAGTGCAGGAAGTTGCGGTACAGGGCCAGGCCGTGCTCCGCGCTTTTCTCTGGATGGAATTGCGTGGCAAAAATATTATCGCGCGCAATGGCCGCTGCGAACAAACCGCCGTAGTCGGTCTGCCCCGCGCAGTGCGCAGCATCTTGCGGTTGCGCATAGAAGCTGTGCACGAAATAGTAGTAGCTGCCGTCGGGCACGCCCGCCCAGACCGGGTGCACCGCGCCCGCACGGCCGGCGTCCGGCATCTGGTGCACCTGGTTCCAGCCCATCTGCGGCACCTTGTAGCGGCTGCCGTCGGGCTGGGTGCGGCCGATCAGGTCGAACTTGCTCACCCGGCCGTGGATCAGGCCCAGGCCCGGGGTATTCCCCTCGGCGCTGTGGTCCAGCAGCATCTGCATGCCCACGCACACGCCGAACATGGGCTTGCTGGCAGCGGCTTCGAGCACGGACTCCTGCAGGCCCGATTCGCGCAGCTCGCGCATGCAGTCGGGCATGGCGCCCTGCCCTGGCAGCACGATGCGCTGTGCGGCGCGCACGTCGTCGGGCCGCTGGGTGACGACCACGGTCCATCCGGTGCCCTCGGCGGCGGCCTGAACGGCCTGCGACACCGAGCGCAGGTTGCCCATGCCGTAGTCCACGACGGCGACGGTTTTTGCTTCCATATTCATAGCTGCTAGCGCTTATCTATCAAGCGCTAGCGCTTGATTTGATTCAAAAAACTCACAAGGAACCCTTGGTGGACGGGATGACGCCCGCCGAGCGCGGGTCGCGCTCCAGCGCCGCGCGCAGCGTGCGCCCGAACGCCTTGAAGATGGTTTCGCACTGGTGGTGGGCGTTGAAGCCCTTGAGGTTGTCGATGTGCAGCGTGACGCCCGCGTGGTTCACGAAGCCCTGGAAGAACTCGTACACCAGCTGCGTATCGAGCTGGCCGATGCTGCCGGCCGTGAACTTCACGTCGATGTGCAGCCCCGGGCGGCCCGAGAAATCGACCACCACGCGCGACAGCGCTTCGTCGAGCGGCACGTAGGCGTGGCCGTAGCGGCGGATGCCCTTCTTGTCGCCCACGGCACGCGCAAAGGCCTGGCCCAGCGTGATGCCCACGTCTTCGACCGTGTGGTGGCCGTCGATGTGCAGGTCGCCTTCGCAGTCGATGTCGAGGTCGATCAGCCCGTGGCGGGCGATCTGGTCGAGCATGTGGTCGAAGAAGCCGATGCCCGTGTGCAGCTTGGCCTGGCCCGTGCCGTCGAGGTTGATGCGCACGCGGATGCGCGTCTCGGCGGTGTTGCGGCTGACTTCGGCGATGCGGTCGGCCAGGGGGTCGGTGGTCGTGGAGGTGACGAGTGCGGAGGAAGTCATAGGGAGGCTTGCAGTGCGGCCAGCATCTGCGCGTTGTCGGAGGCGGCGCCGACCGTCAGGCGCAGGCAGTTGGCCAGCAATGGGTGCATTGTAGAAACGTTCTTGACGAGGACCTTGCGGTTTTTCATGCCGTCGTACGCCCGGGCGGAATCCGCCACGCGGACCAGGATCATGTTGGCCTCGCTGTCCCAGCATTTTTCGATGCCGGGCATCTGGCGCAGGGCCGCCAGGACCTTGGTGCGCTCGGCGCGGATCTCGGCGGCCTGCTCGGAGAACACTTCGGCGTTTTCCAAGGCGAACAGCGCGGCCTCGCAGTTGAGCACGCTCACGTTGTAGGGCGGGCGCACCTTGTCGATCTCGCTGACGAACGCAGCGGGGCCGATGAGGTAGCCCAGGCGCACACCCGCCAGGCCGAACTTGCTGAGCGTGCGCATCAGCAGCACGTGGGCATTGCGGGCGGGCTCGGCCCGCATGCGGTCGATGAAGGTGCGGCTGGCAAACGGCTGGTAGGCCTCGTCCATGACCACGATGCCGCCCTGCGCGCCCGCGGCGTCGATGATGCGCTGCACCGCGCCCTCGTCCCACAGCGTGGCCGTGGGGTTGTTGGGGTAGGCGATGTAGGTGATGGCAGGGTTGTGCTGAGCAATGGCGGCCAGCATGGCGGGCTCGTCCAGCTCGAAGTCCGGCGTGAGCGGGACGCCGACGAAGTCCAGGCCCTGCAGCTGCGCCGACAGCGGGTACATCACGAAGCCTGGCATGGGCGCGAGCATGGTGGCGCGCTGACCGGTGCCGGGTTGCGCGCAGGCCAGCGCCAGCAAGGTGATGAGTTCGTCCGAGCCGTTGCCCAGCACGATACCGTAGCCCTCGGGCAGGCCGGCGTACTGGGCGAGGGACGCCTTCAGGTCCAGCAGGCGGTCGCCGGGGTAGCGGTTGAGCGCGAGCGCCCCCAGGCGCTGGCCCAGCGCGGCCTGCAGGTGCGCGGGCAGGCGAAACGGGTTCTCCATCGCGTCCATCTTGAGCATGCCGGTGGACGGCTGCACGCCGTACGCGTGCATGGCGCGCACATCGGCGCGGATGCGGGCCAGGGCCTGGAGCGGTGAAGATGGAGCGGCGTTGGTCATTCGGCGGTGTCCAGTTCGTTGGGGGTGGTGAGAAACGGGTTGATGGGCCGCACGGCGTCCAGCGGCTCGCCGTGCGGCAGCGCCTCGGTCAGCAGATAGCGGCAGCCCTGCTGGTGGGCGGACGAGAGGATGAGCGCATCCCAGTAGCCCAGGCGGTAGCGGTCCTGCAGGTCCCAGGCGCCGTCCACGGTGTAGGAGTCGAGGTGCGGCGGCAGCCACACGCGCAGGCGGCGCACCTGGGCGCGCACCTGCTGCAGCACCTGCGGGCCATCAAAACGCTGGATGGCCTGGTTGTACAGCTCGTTGAGCACCTGCGAGCTGATGCGGCCGCTGCGCGTCTGCCAGCAAAAGCTGATCCACTCGCGGGCGCGCTCCTGGCGCTCGGCATCGCGGTCGTCCACGCTGGCCAGCAGGATCTCGGTATCGACAAAGATGGGGACGGTGCTCATGCGTGTCGCGCCATTCAGCGCAGAAACAAGGTCTCGCGGGGCACGTACGGCCCCGTGGACGCGCCCCAGGATTCAAAGCCCAGCGCCTCGCGCATCGCCTGGGCGTAGGCGTCTTCCTGGCGCATCTTTTCGGCCAGCCATTCACCGAGCAGGCGCGACACGCTGCTGCCGCGCTTGGCAGCTTCCACGCGCACCCATTCGGCAACGGTGTCGTCCATGGTCACGGTGACGTTTTTCATGCGGTTGATATTACACGAAGTTCGTGTTCCACGAAGTTCGTGTATTTTATTTGTCTTGTGCTGTTGGACTACGCTGCCTGCCGCTGGCTCTGCAGCATCTGCGTGGCCATGTCGCCCACGGTGCGCAGGGCCTCCAGGTGGGCGGGCGACCAGTCGCCTCCCACCCCGATGCGCAGGCAGTTGCGAAAGCGCCCGCTGGTACTGAACACCGTGCCCGGCGCGATCAGGATCTTCTGGTCCAGGCAGGCCTCGTGCAGTTGCACCGAATCGAGCCCCTTGGGAAGCTCCAGCCACATCAGCAGGCCGCCGGGCGGGTCGCTCACCCGGGTGCCCTGCGGGAAGTGCGATGCGATCACCCGCCGCGCCTCGTCCATGCGCGCCGCCACGCCCGCACGCAGCTGGCGCATGGCGGCGGCGTGGCCGGCCTGGGTGATGAGGTCGGCCAGCGCCAGCTCCAGCACGGCCGACTGCCCGCCCGCCTGCAGGTCCTTGATGCCACGCACCTTGTCGCTCCAGCGCCCGGCCTCCAGCCAGCCCAGGCGCAGCCCCGGCGCCAGCGTCTTCGAAAACGAATCGCACAGCATCACGTGGCCCGTGGTGTCGTACGACTTGACGGTGCGGCGCATCTCGTCGACCTCGACCAGGTCGTTGTAGATCGCGTCCTCGATGACTGCCATGTCGTGCCGCGCCGCCATCTGCGCCAGCCGCTTGCGCTCGGCCTGCGGCATGCAGCTGCCCAGCGGGTTGCTGAGGGTGGGGACGATCATCACGGCCTTGACCGGCTGGGTGTCCAGCGCCAGCTGCAGCGCATCCAGCGACAAACCGTGGCGCGGGTGCGTGGGGATCTCCAGCGCGCGCAGGTGCAGGCCCTGCAGCACCTCCAGAAACGAAAAATGCGTCGGCGACTCCAGCGCCACCACGTCGCCCGGCTGGGTCACGGCACGCAAGCACAGCGCAATGGAGTCCATGCAGCCGCCGGTGACCACGATGTTCTCGGGGTCCAGGCTGCAGCCCATGCCGACGGCGTAGCGCGCCAGGGCGCGGCGCGCATCCTCGTGCCCCGCCGACGTGGGGTAGGTGCACAGCAGGTTGCGGTGGCGCTGCGCGGCGCGCACCACGGCGCGGCGCACGCGGTCGGGGTTGAACAGCTCGAAGCCCGGCGTGCCGCTGCTGAAGGAGATCATGTCCTCGGGCTGGTTGCGCCCCAGGATGCGCTGGCCCAGCCAGTCCACAGACACCTCGCGCGGGCGGCGCATGGGGCGCGGCGTGCTGGGCTCGGGCAGGCTCACCGGCCGCGCCGCCACGAAGAAACCCGAGCGCGGGCGCGCGGTGATCAGGCGCGCATCCTCCAGCCAGTGGTAGGCCTGCACCACGGTGGTCTGCGCCACGCCGTGCTGGCGGGCCAGCTCGCGCACGGACGGCAGTTTTTCGCCACGCGCGAGCGTGCCATTGCGGATCAGCTGCGCGAGCTGCTCGGCGATCTGGAGGTAGAGCGGGGGTGCGTCGTCGGTGGAGGCCATGGCTGCATTCTGTACTGGCAGCCGCAAAAACAGCCAGTACAGAGCAAGTGCACCCCGTACAGTACAGATGGCCAGTACAGACCATCTGTACTGGATCAGGTCGTGCGAGCCTGTCCGTGGCGCCGCGCGCAGCCTGGCCGCACAGTGAAGGCATGAACACGCTGCACCACACCCCCACCCCGCCGTTGCCCACGCTGCCCGCCCAGCTTGCGGTGCCCCTCACCCTGCAATGGAAGCGCCAGCCGCTGCCGCCCCTGCAGGCCGTCCAGGTGCTGGACTTCCGCGCGGGCGACATCGCCCTGCTCGAAGTCGAGCAAGGCCGCGTCTGGGTGACGTGCGACGGCCTGCTGGAAGACTATTTTCTGGAAGCCGGCCAGCGCCTGTCGTTCGCGGGCCCCGTGCGGCTGCGGGTGAGCGCAGAAGGCAGCCGGCCTGCGCGGCTGAACTGGGCGAAGCACCGTGCGGTGCCGGGCGCTGCGTATCCGCCTGCACCCGCGGCAGCACCCCAGGCCCTGGCCGTGGTGCCGCACACCGGCAGCGCGGCGGGTGGAGCGAGCGGGGCCCTGCCCCTGGGCCCGGTCGGCGCCGTCAGCGCGGCTTGAGCGGGGTCTTCAGGCGCATCTCGGCCGCCTGCGCGTGGGCCTGCAGGCCCTCGCCGTAAGCCAGCTCGGCGGCGATGGTGCCCAGCACCTGGGCACCGGCTTCGCTCACCTCGATGAGGCTGCTGCGCTTTTGGAAGTCGTACACGCCCAGGGGCGACGAAAAGCGTGCCGTGCCGCTGGTGGGCAGCACGTGGTTGGGGCCCGCGCAGTAGTCGCCCAGGGACTCGCTGGTGTAGGCCCCCAGGAAGATCGCGCCCGCGTGGCGCAGCAGCGGCTCCCAGCGGTGCGGGTCGGTGCTGCTCACTTCCAGGTGTTCCGGTGCGATGCGGTTGCTGATCGCACAGGCTTCTTCCATGTCCTTGGTGAGGATCAGCGCACCCCGGCCGTTGAGGCTCTTGGCGATGATCTCGGCGCGCGGCATGGTGGGCAGCAGGCGGTCGATCTCGCGCTGCACGGCGGCGATGTAGGCAGCGTCGGGGCACAGCAGGATGCTCTGGGCCAGCTCGTCGTGTTCGGCCTGGCTGAAGAGGTCCATCGCGACCCAGTCGGGCGGCGTGCTGCCGTCGGCCAGCACCAGGATTTCGCTCGGGCCCGCGATCATGTCGATGCCCACCGTGCCGAACACGCGCTTCTTGGCGCTGGCCACGTAGGCGTTGCCCGGGCCGGTGATCTTGTCGACCTTCGGAATCGTGGCCGTGCCGTAGGCGAGCGCGGCAACCGCCTGTGCGCCGCCAATGGTGAAGGCGCGCGTGACGCCCGCCACGTAGGCGGCCGCCAGCACCAAGTCATTGCGCTCGCCCTTGTCGGAGGCAAGCTGCGCGCCCGATCCACCCGTGGCCACGCTGCCCCGCACGGGCGTGGGCACGACCATGATGATTTCCTGCACGCCGGCCACGTGGGCCGGGATGGCGTTCATCAGCAGGCTGGACGGGTACGCGGCCTTGCCACCGGGCACGTAGATGCCCACGCGGTCCAGCGGCGTGACCTTCTGGCCCAGCAAGGTGCCGTCTTCGTCGCGGTAGCTCCAGCTCTCGCCCGAGGCTTTTTTCTGGGCTTCGTGGTAACTGCGCACGCGCTTGGCGGCGGCCTGCAGCGCGTCGCGCTGGGCCTGCGGAATGGCGTCGAAAGCGGCCTTGAAGTCGGCCTGGGTCAGCTCCAGTGCCGCCACGTCGGGGGCCGCGAGGCCGTCGAAACGGGCGGTGTACTCCAGCACGGCGGCGTCGCCACGCTTTTGCACATCGGCCAGGATGTCGGCCACACGCTGCTCGATGGCGGCGTCGGTGTCGGCAGACCAGTGCAGGCGCTGCTGAAATTTTTGCTCAAAATCGGCATCAGCCGTGGACAGGTAAGCGGGGGCAGCTATTGATTTCATAGTCATTCTTCAGTCGGTGGCCTCATCCGGCTGTCAGGGTGGATGTGTCCCGCCAGCGGTGCGACTTTTGCGGGGTAGCACGGTGCGCTCGAACGGAGCGGTTTTGAACTGCCGCTCCAGCGTCCCTTGCCCTGCACCGCACGCAGACGCAGGTAGCACTTACGTTGTTCGGGGCGCGGCTCTTGGCCCAGGATGATCAGGTGATGCGTCCAGGGCAATTGTGTCAGCAGCGTTGACACAATTTCGCGGGCAGCATAGGCCTCGTAGAAATGCCGCATTCTGAACAGGTTGCGGCGGGTGAACCCTCGCAGCCCCAGCGGCGTCTGCGCCAGGTAGCCCGCCAGTTGGACTACCACTCCGTCGCCCCACTCGGCCGCCGCGATCTTGCGGCTGATGCGCCTGCCGATCTGCCAGTACAGCCCGACCAGCAGGGTGTTGACCGCCTGCACGGCCTGCTGCCGGGTGGCGGCGCTCAGGCGCGCAATGTCGGCGAAATCGGCGGAATCGGCGGGCTGCGGGACGCTGCACGTCACGGCGCTGGGCGGGGGCGGCAAGGGTCAGTCCTTGGCAATGGCACCCGCAAACGCATCGATGATGCGGCGCAGCGGCGCCTGCTTGAGCTTGAGCGCGGCCTGGTTCACGACCAGGTAGGAGCTGATGTCCATGATGCGTTCGACCTCCACCAGGTGGTTGGCCTTGAGCGTGTTGCCGGTGGAGACCAGATCGACGATGGCATCGGCCAGGCCGATCAGCGGGGCCAGTTCCATGCTGCCGTACAGCTTGACCATGTCCACGTGCACACCCTTGCTCGCAAAGAAGTCGCGGGCGATGCTGGTGTACTTGGTGGCCACTTTCAGGCGCGAGCCCTGCTTGACGGCGCGCTCGTAGTCGAAGTCGCTGCGCACGGCCACGCTCACCCGGCACTTGGCGATGCGCAAATCGAGCGGCTGGTACAGGCCCTGGCCGCCGTGCTCGATGAGGGTGTCCTTGCCGGTCACGCCGATGTCGGCGCCGCCGTATTCCACGTAGGTGGGCACGTCGGTGGCGCGCACCAGCACCACGCGCACATCGGGCTGGTTGGTGGTCAGGATGAGCTTGCGGGATTTTTCGGGGTCTTCCAGCACCTCGATGCCGGCGGCGGCCAGCAAGGGCAGGGTTTCGTCGAAGATGCGGCCTTTCGAGAGGGCCAGGGTGATCGTCATTGCAATTGCTCCACTGTTCTTTGGTAGGCCCCAAACCCTATGAAACTGGCACGCCGCAAGCATGGGCCGCCGTGTAAGGGCCGCCCCGCCACACGGGCGGCGTCCCCCTTCCCGCATTGCGCAGCAAGGCGAGAGAAGGGGGAAACGGCGAAGCCGCTCAGGGGGTTGTTCTTCATGTCATCCGTTCAATGTGGGCGCCGATGCCACGCAGTTTGGCTTCCATGCAGTCGTAGCCACGGTCCAGGTGGTAGATGCGGTCCACCACGGTTTCGCCGTCGGCCACCAGGCCCGCGATGACGAGGCTGGCGGACGCGCGCAGGTCGGTGGCCATCACCGTGGCGCCGGACAGACGGCTGGATGTGGTGCTCAGGCCCTCGATGATGGCGACCTTGCCGTCGGTCTGGATCTTGGCGCCCAGGCGCACCAGTTCGTCGACGTGCATGAAGCGGTTCTCGAAGATGGTCTCGGTCACCGTGGCCGTGCCCTGCGCGATGCAATTGAGCGCCATGAACTGGGCCTGCATATCGGTCGGAAAGCCGGGGTATTCGGTGGTGCGGAACCCCTGGGCCTTGAGCGTGGCGCCGCCTGCGCTCTTCACGCGGATGCCGCCGTCCACGCCCTGCACTTCCACGCCGGCTTCGCGCAGCTTCTCGATGACGGCGTCCAGGTGGTCGGCGCGGCCGTGGCGCAGCGTGACGTCGCCGCCCGTGGCGGCCACCGCGCACAGGAAGGTGCCGGCCTCGATGCGGTCGGCCACCACACGGTGGGTGCAGCCGCGCAGCTTGTCGACGCCCTGGATGCGGATGCGGCTGGTGCCGTGGCCTTCGATCTGCGCGCCCATGGCGATCAGCATCTCGGCCAGGTCGATGATCTCGGGCTCCTGTGCGGCGTTCTCGAGCACTGTTTCACCCTCGGCCAGAGCCGCGGCCATGAGGAAGTTTTCGGTGCCGGTCACGGTGACCATGTCGGTGGTGATGCGCGCGCCTTTCAGGCGCGTCCAGCCGGCGGGCAGCTTGGCGATCATGTAGCCGTGCTCGACCACGATCTCTGCGCCCATGGCCGTGAGGCCCTTGATGTGCTGGTCCACCGGCCGCGAGCCGATGGCGCAGCCGCCGGGCAGCGAGACGGTCGCCTCGCCAAAGCGCGCCAGCAGCGGGCCCAGGGCCAGCACCGACGCCCGCATGGTCTTGACCAGCTCGTACGGTGCCTCGGGCGTGCTCAGCGCACCGGCGTCGATAAGCACCGTGCCGTCGTCCGAGCGGCTGGCCGTGACGCCCATGTTGCGGATCAGCGTGAGCATGGTCGCCACGTCCTGCAATTGCGGCACGTTCAGCAGGGTCACCGGCTCGGCGGTCAGCAGCGCCGCACACAGCTCGGGCAGCGCGGCGTTCTTGGCGCCGGAGACCAGCACCTCGCCCTGCAGGCTGCGTCCACCGCGGATCAGGAGTTTGTCCATCTCGAAAAGAACCAGGAATAGGGGTAAAAAATGCCGCTACCGCGCTTTCAGCAAGCGGCAGCAGCTATAAAAATCATAGCTACCGAACTATTTCGGCTGCGCTGCCCACTCTGTGGGCGTGAAGGTCTTCATCGACAGCGCGTGCACCTCGTCGGTCTGCATTTTGGCGCCCAGCGTGGCGTACACCCGCTGGTGGCGCTGGATGGAGCGCTTGCCTTCGAACTCGGCCGAGACGATGGTGGCGTACCAGTGGCGGCCATCGCCTTCGAGCGTGATGTGTTCGCAGGCGAGGCCGGCGGTGATGATGTTCTGGAGTTCTTCTGCAGTCATGTCATGGGTCCGTTGCTGGGGGTAGCATTCACGCCGCTGAAACACGCACGGCGCAGGCGCGAAGCGACTCGGAGGGATGCGCGCTAGTTTCTGATCTTGTAGCCGGTGCGCAGCAGGTGCACCGCCAGCGCGCTCACGGCCAGCCAGGCCACGCCCACGATGCTCAGGCTCAGCCAGGGCGAGGTGTCGCTCTGTCCGAAGAAGCCGTAGCGAAAGCCGTCGATCATGTAGAAGAACGGGTTCAGGTGGCTCACCGTCTGCCAGAAGGGTGGCAGCGACTGGATGGAATAGAACACGCCCGACAGAAAGGTCATGGGCACGATGATGAAGTTCTGGAAGGCGGCCATCTGGTCGAACTTGTCGGCCCACAGGCCCGCCAGCAGCCCGAGCGTGGCCAGCAGCGCCGCACCCAGAAAGGCGAACGCCAGGATCCACAGCGGCGCTGCGAATTCGGGCCGCGCGAACGCCAGCGTGACGATGAACACCCCGAGCCCCACCACCAGACCGCGCACGATGGACGAGCCCACGTAGGCACAGAACCACGCCCAGTGCGACAGCGGCGTGAGCAGCACGAACACCAGGCTGCCCATGATCTTGCTCTGGATGATGCTGGACGAGCTGTTGGCGAACGCGTTCTGCAGCACGCTCATCATCACGAGGCCGGGCACCAGAAACGCGGTGTAGCTGATGCGGTCGTAGACCTTGACGTGGTCTTCCAGCACATGGCCGAAGATCAGCAGGTACAGCACGGCGGTGAGCACCGGGGCGGCCACGGTCTGGAAGCTGACCTTCCAGAAGCGAAGCACCTCTTTATAAAACAGGGTCTGCCAGCCGGTCATAGTGGCGCCCCCACGCTCGGCACTGGCGTGTCCTCGCTGCCCCCCGAGGGGGCCACGCCTTGCTTGGGGCGGCCCGGCGCTGCGGCGGACGCGATCTTGTCCAGGGAAATATTCGATGCGGAGGTGCCCGACATCACCTGCAGGAACACGTCCTCCAGGTCGGGCCTGCGGATCTCCATGTCGTGCACGTCGACACCCGCCACGCGCAGCGCGGCCAGGTGGCTTTCGATCTCGGCGGCGTCGTGCGCGGGCAGTTGCACGATGCGGCCCGTGACACGCGCCACGTTCGCCAGCATCGGCGGCAGCGCGGCATCGGTCTTGAATTGCAGCACGCTGCCCGAGGCCGCCTGCAGCAGCTCGCTGGTGCGGTTGAGCGCCACGATCTGCCCGGTCTTGAGCATGGCGATGCGCCCGCACAGCGCCTCGGCTTCTTCGAGGTAGTGCGTCGTCAGCAGCACGGTGTGGCCTTCCTTGTTCAGGCGCGCCACGAAGTGCCAGAGCGTCTGGCGCAGCTCGACGTCCACACCGGCGGTGGGCTCGTCCAGCACGATGATCGGCGGCTTGTGCACCAGCGCCTGCGCCACCAGCACCCGGCGCTTCATGCCGCCGGACAGCTGGCGAAGGTTGGAGTTGGCCTTGTCGGTGAGGCCCAGGTTCTCGAGCAGCTCGTCGATCCAGGCGTCGTTGTTCTTCACGCCGAAGTAGCCCGACTGGATGCGCAGCGATTCACGGACGTTGAAGAACGGGTCGAACACCAGCTCCTGCGGCACGATGCCGAGCTTGCGGCGTGCGTCGGCATAGTCGGCCTGCACATCGCTGCCCTGCACGAGCACCCTCCCTTGGCTGGCGCGGGCCAGGCCCGCCAGGATGCTGATGAGGGTGGTCTTGCCCGCACCGTTGGGGCCGAGAAGGCCGAAGAACTCGCCCTCCTGGATATCCAGGCTGACGCTGTTCAGCGCCTGGAAAGGGCCCTTGGGCGTGGAGAAGGTCTTGGAGACGGCTTGGAATGAGACTGCGGGCATGAAGCCCCTGATTTTACGGCCTAGCCCCGAACTGCGCCCGCGTGGGGGCGGAACGATGATGCCGCGCCGGCCGTGTGGCGCGGCAGCACCGCAGGATCAGGACGCCGGAGTGAGCAAGGTGCCCACGCCGTACAGGCCCGCCATGCCCCGCAGCGCGGCGGGCAGGCCCTGCACGGAAAACGTCTTGCGCATGGCCAGCGCCTCGCGCCGGCACTCGAGCAGCACGGCGAGCGCCGACGTGTCGAACACGGTGAGCGCATTCGCATCGACCACCACCCCCGGCTCGCGGTGCACCTTCAGGCCCTGCAGCAGCATGTGCAGGCAGGCCGTGGCCTGGCGGTGGGTGAGTTCGGCAGGCAGGACGAGCATCTCAAACTCCCCAGACTTCAAACGCAACCCCTGACCGTTGCAACCGGCGCGGCCCAGCCAGTGCACCCGTGGAACTGGCTCTGCCAAGCCACCGGGTGCGTCCCCCTCCCGCAGCGCGCAGCACAGCGAGAAAGGGCGAAGACGCGAAGCGACTCAGGGGGATCATCACTTACTTACTTGCGTTGCTCTTGTTGCGAGCCACCAGGGTCTCGATGAGGCCGTCGACGCCCTTGGCATTGATCTCCTGCGCGAACTGGCCGCGGTAGGTTTCCACCAGCCACACGCCCAGCACATTCAGGTTGTAGATCTTCCAGCCGGCACCGTCGCCGGGGGTTTTTTCCAGGCGGTAGTCGAGCTGGATCGGGTCGCCACGGCCGACGATCTCGGTGCGCACCAGCACGTCCTTGTCCTCGGGCGCGGCCCGCAGGGGCTTGACCTGGATGGTCTGGTCGTTCACTTGCGCCAGCGCGCCGGCATAGGTGCGCACCAGCAGGATCTTGAACTCGTCCTGCAGGCGCTTTTGCTGCTCGGGCGTGGCCTGGCGCCAGCCGGGGCCCACGGCGGCGGCGGTCATGCGGCGGAAGTTCACATTCGGCATCACGGTCTTGTCGACCAGCGCGATGATCTTGGACAGGTCGCCGCCCTGGATGGCCTTGTCGGACTTCACGGTGGTCAGCACGTCGGCCGACAGGCGCTTGATCAGCGCATCGGGCGCTTCGTCCGCCGCCAGCGCAGCAAAGGGCAGGCCCAGTGCGGCCACAGCGGTCAGGCACAAGGCGGCTTGGCCCAGGGTGCGTCGGTTCATCATGATGGTGTCTACTTTCTTGTCGAAGGCTGCGGGCGCCGGTGGCGCCCTGCATTCATTTCATTGTGGGCGCAGCACAATGGCCCTGTGCGTCGCCCGGGTTGCGGGTTGCAAGCAAGTGCAACGAACGCGCCGCGGCGACTACGCTACGGCGCGGCGCGCATTCAGCGTGGAGGTTCCTGGGGCAGCACGCCGTCGTTGCCGTTGCGGTCTTCCTTGTCGTCGCCGTTCACGGCCGTGCTCACCAGCTGCTGGCTGCGCACCTGCAGGAACACGTCACGCGTGAAGCTGTACTTGTCCAGCGCGGCGCTGTCGAGCACGGAGCCCGCGCGCAGCAGGTTGGCGCGCACGTCCACCGCACGCAGGGCGTACAGCGAGTTGCGGGCCGACACCGGGTCCACATAGCTGACCACATTGCCCTTCATGTCCACCGGCAGCGCCAGCGTGTCGCGCACGGTCGATGGCCCCAGGATGGGCAGCACCAGGTACGGCCCCGTGTCCACGCCCCAGTAACCGAGCGTCAGGCCGAAGTCCTGCTTGTAGCGGTCGATGCCCAGTTCGCTGGCGATGTCGAGCACGCCGCCCAGTCCCATGAACGTGTTCACATTGACCCGCATGAAGGTGGATGCGGCCGCCTCGCCGCGCAGCTGCAGCACGTTGTTCACAAACGACCACACGTCGCCGATGTTGGCGAAGAAGTTGCTCACGCCGGTGCGCACCGGCGCCGGCGTGACGTCCTTGTAGGCAATCGCCACCGGCCGGAGCACCAGCGCATCGACCTGCTCGTTGAAGTTGGTCATGCTGCGGTTGTACGACTCGAACGGATCGCGCGGGTCGGGGTTGGCCACGGTGGCGCAGCCGGTGAGCAGTGCGGCTCCCAGCAGAAAGGCCAGCCACGCGGCGGCGCGGGCGGCAGGTTGGGAGAGCTTGGTCATCGTCGTCATTTCTTGTCACCTGCCCCTGCGGGCTTGCTGTTGCTGCCGTCTTCGGCCTTGTTGTAGAGGAATTGTCCGATCAGGTTCTCGAGCACCACGGCGGACTGCGTGGAAGTGACCATGTCGCCGGCCACCAGATTCTTTTCGTCAGCACCGGCCTCGATGCCGATGTACTGCTCGCCCAGCAGGCCGCTGGTGAGGATCTTGAGGGAGCTGTCCTTGGGGAAAGCGTAGCGGTTTTCCATCGCCAGCGTCACGCGGGCCTGGTAGGTCTTGTCGTCGAACGTGATGGACTCCACGCGCCCGACCACCACGCCCGCGCCGCGCACCGCGGCCTGGGGCTTGAGGCCCCCGATGTTGTCGAAGCGCGCGGTGATGCGGTAGCCCGGCTGGAGGTTCAGGCTCAGCAGGTTGGCCGACTGCAGCGCCAGAAACACCAGCGCCACCGTGCCGAGCATGACGAAAAGCCCTACCCAGAGATCGTTTTTGGATGGTTGCATTGTTTGGATTCCTCTTGGCCAGCGGCTGTGCCGGCGTCAGATACTGAACATCAGGGCCGTCAGGATGAAGTCGAGCGCCAGCACGGCCAGGGACGCCATCACCACCGTGCGGGTCGTGGCGCGCGCCACGCCCTCGGGCGTGGGCTTGGCCGCAAAGCCCTGCAGCAGCGCCACGAAGGTGACGGTGACGCCGAACACGAAGCTCTTGATCACGCCATTGCCCACGTCGCGCCAGACATCCACACCGCCCTGCATCTGACTCCAGAACGCACCGTGGTCCACGCCGATCATGACCACGCCGACGACCCAGCCGCCGATCACGCCGACGGCGCTGAACACCGCCGCCAGCAGGGGCATGGTGATCACGCCGGCCCAAAAGCGCGGCGCCAGGATGCGGCGCACCGGGTCGACCGCCATCATTTCCATCGCACTGAGCTGCTCGCCCGCGCGCATCAGGCCGATCTCGGCCGTGAGCGAGGTGCCCGCCCGGCCCGCGAAGAGCAAGGCCGTGACCACCGGGCCCAGCTCGCGCACCAGCGACAGCGCCACCAGCAGGCCCAGCGCTTCCGAGGCGCCATATCGCTGCAGCGTGTAATAGCCCTGCAGGCCCAGCACAAAACCGACGAACAGCCCGGACACCGCGATGATGGCCAGCGAATAGTTGCCCAGGAAGTGGATCTGGTCGCGCACCAGCGCAGGCCGCATGAAAGCGGCGCCGCCCAGGCGCAGCAGCCGCGCGAACAGGCGCGCAGCCATGCCGATGTCGGCCAGCTTCTGGCGCACCGCGAAACCCACGTCGGACGGCTTGTACCAGCTCACAGCACCTTCCCTCCGAGCGGGCCGAAGTCCTCTTCCGCGGAGGGCCCTGCGTAATGAAAGGGCACCGGCCCCGTGGGCAGCGCGTTCACGAACTGGTGCACCAGCGGGTCGGTGCTGGCACGCACTTCATCGGGCGTGCCCTGCGCCGCCACCACGCCGGCGCCCAGGATGATCACGTGGTCGGCCAGGCGAAAGGTCTCTTCCAGGTCGTGCGAGACGATGATGCTGGTCAGGCCCATGGCGTCGTTGAGCTGGCGGATGAGCTGCGCGGCCGTGCCCAGCGAGATCGGGTCCAGCCCCGCAAAGGGCTCGTCGTACATGACGAGCTCCGGGTCCAGCGCAATCGCCCGCGCCAGCGCCACACGCCGCGCCATGCCGCCGGAGATCTGGCTGGGCATGAGGTCGCGTGCGCCGCGCAGGCCCACGGCGTGCAGCTTCATGAGCACCACGTCGCGGATCAGCGTGTCGGAGAGGTCGGTGTGCTCGCGCAGCGGAAACGCCACGTTCTCGAACACCGACAGGTCGGTGAACAGCGCACCGAACTGGAACAGCATGCCCATGCGCCGGCGGGCTGCGTACAGGCCCGCGACATCGAGCCCTGCCACGTCCTGGCCGTCGAACAGCACCTGGCCGCTCTGGGCCTTCTGCTGCCCGCCGATCAGGCGCAGCACGGTGGTCTTGCCGCCCCCGGACGCGCCCATGAGGGCCGTCACCTTGCCGCGCGGCACGGAGAGCGTCACATCGCGCAGGATCGTGCGGTCACCGTACGAGAAGGTGACGTTGCGCAATTCGGCAAGAAAGGAGGACTCAGGCATGCAGGACGGGATGGATTTCAGGCGATCCGGGCTGGCCGGAGCCAGAAAACAAGGGAAATGGCAGCTGCGATGGTAGCCGAAGACTTAAACATACATTCATGTATGTTTGCAATTTGAAGCACCTGCACAGGGGGTTAAAGAACCGCTCATGGGTGTTTGCCCCCTACCGCCACAGACCTCGATTGTGCCAAGAAAGGCAAAGCTGGGTGTGGGCGGTGCCCATGCGGCACAGAATGCTGTCTCGGCGGTCGCCCGAGCCGCGCCGCCCTCAGGGAACATCGAGCTGGCTTGGTGCATGAAGCGATCAGGCCGTCACCGTCCCAGGACCGCCCTCTCCAAGAGTTTCACGGCCGCGCCCGTTGCGTTACGACGTCCTTTCAGCGCCCTGCCCCGACCCCAAGCACTGCCCCACAACTGCCCCACAACTGCCCCACAACTGCCCCACAACTGCCGATCAACTGCCACGCCCCCGGCGTTTGTGTCGGTTGCGGCCCCTGCGTCCCACGAAAAACGGCGCCCGAAGGCGCCGTTGGCAGCCCGCGACACGCAGGCTCAGGGTCCAGGTCCGAGCCCGCAACCGCTCAGCGGGGCAGGTCCGAATAGCCCATGAGGAATTCGTCGACGGCCCGCGCAGCCTGGCGGCCTTCGCGGATCGCCCAGACCACCAGCGACTGGCCGCGGCGGATGTCGCCGGCTGCAAACACCTTGGGCACGTTGGTCGCATAGCCGCCGTCGAATTCGGTGGTGGCGCGCGCGTTGCCGCGGGCGTCCTTGTCCACGCCGAAGGCTTCGAGCACGGCAGCCACGGGGCTCACGAAGCCCATGGCCAACAGCACCAGGTCGGCCTTGAGCACCGTCTCGGAGCCCGCCACTTCGACCATCTTGCCGTCCTTCCACTCCACGCGCACGGTCTTGAGGCCGGTGACCCTGCCCCTTTCGCCGATGAACTCCTTGGTGGAGATGGCGAACTCGCGCTCGCAGCCCTCATCGTGGCTGGAGCTCGTGCGCAGCTTGATCGGCCAGTAGGGCCAGGTCATGGGGCGGTTTTCTTCGGCGGGCGGCTGGGGCATCAGCTCGAACTGCGTGACGCTCACGGCGCCGTGGCGGTTGCTGGTGCCCACGCAGTCGCTGCCGGTGTCGCCGCCACCGATCACGATGACGTGCTTGCCATCGGCGCGCAGCTGGCCCTTGAGCTTGTCGCCCGCGTTGACCTTGTTCTGCTGCGGCAGGAATTCCATCGCGAAGTGGATGCCGTCCAGGTCGCGGCCGGGCACGGGCAGGTCGCGCGACTGCTCGGCGCCACCGGTCAGCACCACGGCGTCGAAGTCCTTTTGCAGCTGCTCGGGCGTGATAGTTTCCTTGGCCCAGTTGGTCACCTTGGAATCCTTGCCCAGGCCGTCCCTGGCGGCACCGACGAACACGCCGGTGCGGATGGTCACGCCTTCGGCTTCCATCTGCTTGGCGCGGCGGTCGATGTGCGACTTCTCCATCTTGAAGTCAGGGATGCCATAGCGCAGCAGCCCGCCGATGCGGTCGTTCTTCTCGAACAGCGTGACGCTGTGGCCGGCGCGCGCCAGTTGCTGCGCCGCTGCCATGCCTGCAGGGCCCGAGCCCACCACGGCGACCTTCTTGCCGGTCTGGTGCTTGGCGGGGCGCGGCTGCACCCAGCCTTCGTCCCAGGCGCGGTCGATGATGGCGTGCTCGATGGACTTGATGCCCACGGCGTCGTCGTTCACATTGAGCACGCAGGCAGCCTCGCAGGGCGCGGGGCAGATGCGGCCGGTGAACTCGGGGAAGTTGTTGGTGCTGTGCAGCACCTCGATCGCGCTCTTCCAGTCCTGGTGATAGACCAGGTCGTTGAAGTCCGGAATGATGTTGTTGACGGGGCAGCCGCTGTTGCAGAACGGCGTGCCGCAGTCCATGCAGCGCGCGCCCTGGATCTTGGCCTGCGAGTCATCGAGGCCGATGACGAATTCCTTGTAGTGCTTCAGGCGCTCGCCGACGGGCTTGTAGCCCTCTTCGATGCGCTCGTACTCCATGAAGCCGGTGGTCTTTCCCATGACGGTGTCCTTGAATCTTTGGTCTATGAACGGTGAGGTGTGGGTCGCGGCTCGCCTTACTTGGCGGGCACCGCTACCTTTTCAGGAGCTGCTACCGCAGGCGTAGCGGGCTCTTCCAGCACTTTTCGTTCATAAATTTCAGCCAGTGCGCGCTTGTACTCGGTCGGGAAGACCTTGACGAACTTGCCGCGCGACGCGGCCCAGTTGTCCAGCAGTTCGCGGGCACGCTTGCTGCCGGTCCAGCGGTTGTGGTCTTCCAGCAGCTTCTTGAGCTGCGCTTCGTCGCTCTGGCCACCGTGCCAGATGGAACGGGGCATCGTGGCCTCTTGCTCCGAGGCGGGCAGGATGCGCTCCAGCGTCACCATGGACATGTTGCAGCGCGTGTCGAACTGGCCGTCCTCGTCGTACACATAGGCCACGCCACCGCTCATGCCCGCCGCGAAGTTGCGGCCGGTCTTGCCGAGCACCACCACGGTGCCGCCGGTCATGTATTCGCAGCCATGGTCGCCCGTGCCTTCCACCACCGCAGTGGCACCCGACAGGCGCACGGCAAAGCGTTCGCCGGCCACGCCGCTGAAGAAGGCCTCGCCCGTGGTGGCGCCGTACATCACCGTGTTGCCCACGATGGTGTTGCGCACGGATTCACCGCGGAAGTCGATGCTGGGGCGCACGATCACGCGGCCGCCGGACAGGCCCTTGCCGGTGTAGTCGTTGGCGTCGCCAATCAGGTACAGCGTGATGCCGCGGGTGAGGAACGCACCGAACGACTGCCCGCCCGTGCCTTCGAGCTGGATGCGGATGGTGTCGTCCGGCAGGCCTTCGGGGTGCACGCGCGTCACGGCGCCGGAGAGCATGGCGCCCACGGAGCGGTTCACGTTGCGGGCCACCTCGATGAACTGCACGCGCTCGCCCTTTTCGATGGCGGGCTTGCTGCGCTCGATGAGCTTGCGGTCCAGGGTGTTGGTGATGTTGTGGTCCTGCACGTCCACGTGGTAGCGCGGCACATCGGCGGGCACATTGGGCTGGGCGAACAGGCGGCCGAAGTCCAGGCCGCGTGCCTTCCAGTGGGCAATGCCAGAGCGGGTGTCGAGCAGGTCGGAGCGGCCGATCAGGTCGTCGAACTTCCTGATGCCGAGCTGCGCCATGATCTGGCGCACTTCTTCGGCGATGAAGAAGAAGTAGTTCACCACGTGCTCGGGCTTGCCCGAGAACTTCTTGCGCAGTTCGGGGTCCTGCGTGGCCACGCCCACGGGGCAGGTGTTCAGGTGGCACTTGCGCATCATGATGCAGCCCTCGACCACCAGCGGTGCCGTGGCGAAGCCGAATTCATCCGCGCCCAGCAGCGCGCCGATGGCGACGTCGCGGCCGGTCTTCATCTGGCCGTCGGCCTGCACGCGCACACGGCCGCGCAGGCGGTTGAGCACCAGGGTCTGCTGGGTTTCGGCCAGGCCGATCTCCCACGGGCCGCCCGCGTGCTTGATGGACGACCAGGGCGATGCGCCCGTGCCGCCGTCGTGCCCGGCGATCACGAGGTGGTCGCTCTTGCACTTGGTGACGCCCGCGGCGATGGTGCCCACGCCCACTTCTGACACCAGCTTGGTGCTGATGGTGGCGTGCGGCGCCACATTCTTCAGGTCATGGATCAGCTGGGCCAGGTCTTCGATGGAGTAGATGTCGTGGTGCGGCGGGGGCGAGATCAGGCCCACGCCCGGCACGCTGTGGCGCAGCTTGCCGATGTAGTTGGACACCTTGCCGCCAGGGAGCTGGCCGCCTTCGCCGGGCTTGGCGCCCTGGGCCATCTTGATCTGGATCTGGTCGGCCGACGACAGGTACTCGGCCGTGACGCCGAAGCGGCCCGACGCGACCTGCTTGATGCGGCTGCGCAGCGAGTCGCCGTCCTGCAGGGGCAGGTCGACCTCGACGTTGGCGGCGCCGATCACGCTTTTGAGGGTATCGCCCTTCTTGATCGGGATGCCTTTGAGTTCGTTGCGGTAGCGCGCAGCGTCTTCGCCGCCTTCGCCGGTATTGCTCTTGCCGCCGATGCGGTTCATGGCCACGGCCAGCGTGGCGTGCGCCTCGGTGGAGATGGAGCCCAGCGACATCGCTCCGGTGGCGAAACGCTTGACGATTTCCTTGGCGGGCTCGACCTCGTCGATGGAGATGGCCTTGGAGGGGTCGATCTTGAACTCGAACAGGCCGCGCAGCGTGAGGTGGCGCTTGCTCTGGTCGTTGATGATCTGGGCGTATTCCTTGTACGTGTTCCAGTTGTTGGCGCGCGTGCTGTGCTGCAGCTTGGCGATCGCGTCGGGCGTCCACATATGGTCTTCGCCGCGGGTGCGCCACGCGTATTCGCCGCCGGCGTCCAGCATGGTGGCCAGCACGGGGTCGTCGCCGAATGCGGCCTTGTGCATGCGGATGGCTTCTTCGGCGATCTCGAACACGCCGATGCCTTCCACGCGGCTGGCGGTGCCGGTGAAGTACTTGCCCACGGTGTCGGTGTTCAGGCCGATGGCCTCGAACAGCTGCGCGCCGCAGTAGGACATGTAGGTGCTCACGCCCATCTTGGACATGATCTTGGACAGGCCCTTGCCGATGGCCTTGACGTAGTTGTAGATGGCCTTGTCCGGCGACAGGTCGCCTGCCAGACCCGAGTGCATCTCGGCCAGGGTTTCCATGGCGAGGTAGGGGTGCACGGCTTCCGCGCCGTAACCGCCCAGCACGGCGAAGTGGTGCACTTCACGCGCGGTACCGGTCTCGACCACCAGGCCGGCGGTGGTGCGCAGGCCTGCGCCCACCAGGTGCTGGTGGATGGCCGACAGGGCCAGCAGCGCGGGGATGGCCACCTGGGTGGCACTCACGGCGCGGTCGCTGACGATCAGGATGTTGGCGCCGCCCTTGATGGCGTCCACGGCCTGCGCGCACAGCGACGCGAGCTTGGCTTCCACGCCTTCACGGCCCCAGTCCAGCGGGTAGGTGATGTCGATGGTGGCGCTCTTGAACTTGCCCTGCGTGTACTTCTCGATGTTGCGCAGCTTGGCCATGTCAGCGAAGTCCAGCACGGGCTGGCTCACTTCCAGGCGCATCGGCGGGTTGACCTGGTTGATGTCCAGCAGGTTGGGCTTGGGTCCGATGAAGGACACCAGCGACATCACGATGGCTTCGCGGATCGGGTCGATGGGCGGGTTGGTCACCTGCGCGAACAGCTGCTTGAAGTAGTTGTACAGCGGCTTGTTCTTGCCCGAGAGCACGGCCAGCGGGCTGTCGTTGCCCATGGATCCGATGCCTTCTTCGCCGTTCCTGGCCATGGGCGCCATCAGGAACTTGATGTCTTCCTGGGTGTAGCCGAAGGCCTGCTGACGGTCGAGCAGCGGCAGGGGCGCGGCGTCGGGAGTGGACGCAGTGTCGGTGCCCACGCTGTCGAGCTTGATGCGCAGGTTTTCGATCCACTGCTTGTAGGGCTTGGTGTTGACGATGTTGGCTTTCAACTCGTCGTCGTCGATCATGCGGCCCTGTTCCAGGTCGATCAGGAACATCTTGCCGGGCTGCAGGCGCCACTTGCGCACGATCTTGTTCTCGGGGATGGGCAGCACGCCGGATTCCGAGCCCATGATGACCAGGTCGTCATCGGTGATGCAGTAGCGCGAGGGGCGCAGGCCGTTGCGGTCCAGCGTGGCGCCGATCTGGCGACCATCGGTGAACACGATGGAGGCGGGGCCGTCCCAGGGCTCGAGCATGGCGGCGTGGTATTCATAGAAGGCGCGGCGGCGCTCGTCCATGGTGGTGTGCTGCTCCCACGGCTCGGGGATCATCATCATCACGGCCTGGCTGATGGGGTAGCCGGCCATGGTCAGCAGTTCGAGGCAGTTGTCGAACGTGGCGGTGTCGGACTGGTCGGCAAAGCTGATGGGGTAGAGCTTTTGCAGGTCGGCGGCCAGCACGGGCGAGGCCATCACGCCTTCGCGCGCCTTCATCCAGTTGTAGTTGCCCTTGACGGTGTTGATTTCACCGTTGTGCGCCACGTAGCGGTACGGGTGGGCCAGCGGCCACTCGGGGAAGGTGTTGGTGGAGAAACGCTGGTGCACCAGGCCGATGGCCGAGACGCAGCGCTCGTCGGACAGGTCCTTGTAGTACACGCCCACCTGGTCGGCCAGCAGCAGGCCCTTGTAGACCACGGTGCGGCTGGACATGCTGGGAACGTAGTATTCCTTGCTGTGCTTGAGCTTGAGGTTCTGGATGGCGGCGCTGGCCGTCTTGCGGATCACGTACAGCTTGCGCTCCAGCGCGTCCTGCACGATCACGTCGTTGCCACGGCCGATGAAGACCTGGCGCAGGATGGGCTCCTTCTTGCGCACGGTGGGCGACATGGGCATGTCGAGGTTGACCGGCACATCGCGCCAGCCCAGCAGCACCTGGCCTTCGGCCTTGATCGCACGCTCCATCTCCTGCTCGCAGGCCAGGCGCGATGCATGCTCCTTGGGCAGGAAGATCATGCCCACGCCGTATTCGCCGGACGCCGGCAGCGTGATGCCCTGCTTGGCCATCTCTTCACGGTACAGCGCGTCGGGGATCTGGATCAGGATGCCCGCACCATCGCCCATCAGCGGGTCGGCACCCACGGCACCCCGGTGGTCGATGTTTTCCAGGATCTTCAGGGCCTGCGTCACGATGTCGTGGCGCTTCACCCCCTTGATGTGGGCGACGAAGCCGAGCCCGCAGGCGTCGTGTTCGTTACCGGATGAATACAAACCGTGTTGTTGCAGATGCTGGATCTCGGCGGCCGTCGTGGTCATGGCGCACTCCTCATGTGTTTCGCAGGGAGTTGGAGATTAGTGCATTGCAACATGCGTTGCAAGCATATTAATTAGGGTCAGATTCCATTTTATTATCCTACTAAATAAATACGGAATTTATTGGGGACAAATCAAAAATGATAGCAAATGGCACGCATCCATACAGCGAAAGCGCCTAAATCTATTCAGAAACCGGCAGCAACGCCGGGCGCCCGGCCTTACCGCGCACCACACGGCGCGGCGTCTGCTTTTGCAATTCGGCGACAAATTCCGGGTCACCCAGCGCCCAGCCGCTGAGGGCGGAGGTGGTCAACGCTGCTTGCTCCCGCGAGCTGATGCCTGCCTGCACTGCAGCGGCATAAGCCGCTTCCCGCGCGAACGGCGTATTGCCCAGCGCCCAGTACAGTGCGTGCGGGGTCAGCAAACGGTCCACCCGCAGGCCCAGCCAGTGCGCGTGGCTGGACCACGGATAGTCGACGGCTTGCACGACAGCGCCCGAGCGGACCGGATTCAGGTCGAGGTACACCATGCAGGGCAGCAGGTACCGCTCGGGCTGCAGCACCGTGGAGCGGTAGCGGCCCTCCCACAGCGTGCCGGTGCGGCCGTGCCGGCGGTTGAAGTACTGCACATAGCGGCGCCCCACCGCCTGCATCATCTGCGGCAGGCCGTCCGCGGTGGAAGGCGTGGCCATCAGGTGGAAGTGGTTGTCCATGAGCACATAGGCATGGACGGCGACCGCGTGGCGCTGGGCGTTGTCCGCCAGCAGGGCGAGCATGGCCTCGAAGTCTTCGCGGTCCACGAAGATGGGCTGGCGGTTGTTGCCCCGCTGGATGACATGGTGCAGATGACCCGGCAGGGTCAGGCGCGGCAGGCGGGCCATGGGTAGGTAGGTCTCGGGGTGGCTGTTGGGATTGTCCGACACGCGAGCGTACCGCGGGACGACATCGCCCGCAGCATCGAGCGGCGACCATCCGGGCAGAAGCAACAACACGGAAAGGACCCCATGTCTTTTGCACTTTACATGCTCGGCTTCCTGATCTTCCTGGCCGGCGTGATCTGGGCGGCAGTGACTGCCGGGGTACCCCAGGTTTACATCGGCATCGGCGCATTGATCTTGCTGGGCATCGGCATCTTCAGCGCGGTCAGCAAGACGCGCTCCAAGGACCCACCGCAGAGCTGATTGGCTGCATTGCCGCAGGGCCGGGCCCTGTAGCAGCACAAGCACCTGCTGCGCAAGCTACGCGGTCGGCAGGCCCGGATACCGCAGCTTCTCCATCGATTGCAGCCCGAACTCTGCCAGCAGTGCGCGCAAGCGTTCTGCTGCGCTGCGCTTTTTTTGGCCGGTATAGCGGGCGATGATGAGTTCGTTCTTCATGCTGTGTTCCCACCCCACGAGCTCCGTCACCGTGACCTGGTACCCGTTGGCCTCCAGGTACAGGCACCGCAGCACGTTGGTGACCTGGCTCCCTAGCTCACGGGTGTGCAGTGGGTGGCGCCACAGCTCGGCCAGCGGCGTGCGCGTGAGCTGCAGCGCCCTCCCCTGACGCAGACAGGCGGCCATCTCGGCCTGGCAGCACGGCACCAGCACCATCGCACGCGCCTTCTTGTGCAGGCCAAATGCGATAGCGTCGTCGGTGGCGGTATCGCACGCATGCAGCGCCGTCACCACATCGATCTGCGGCGGCAGTTCGTCCGCATCGGTGGATTCCGCCACCGACACATTGAGGAACGACATGCGTTCGAACTCCAGCTTTTGCGCCAGCGCACGGGATTTTTCGACCAGCTCGGCGCGCGTCTCCACCCCGTAGATGCGCCCGCGCCCCAATGCCTTGAAGTACAAGTCGTACAGGATGAACCCCAGGTACGACTTGCCCGCCCCATGGTCGGCGAGCGTGGGCCCCTGATCGCTGCCGGACAGCTCGCCCAGCAACGGCTCGATGAAGTTGAACAGGTGGTACACCTGCTTGAGCTTGCGGCGCGAGTCCTGGTTCAGGCGCCCCTCGCGGGTCAGGATGTGCAGCTCCTTGAGCAGCTCTACAGACTGCCCGGGCCGCAGCTCCGCCAGCTCGTGGGCCTGCGTGGCGGGGGCATTGGCGCCCTTGCCGTGGCCCTTCTTGCCGCCCACCGTGTCATTGCCTTTGTTTTTATCTTTGCCCTTGCCGGGGGCTGAACCGGTGGCTGCCGTGTCGCGGGCCATTGCGTGATTCTTCATGGTGCGACCGCCCTTGCCGCCGTGGCTGCACCCGCCCCACCGCCCGCACCGGGCCCCACATCCAGATCCGCCCACCCCTGGGTGCCCAGCGCCTGCAGCACGTCGATGTTGCGCTCGAAGATGCTTTCCGCCTCGGGGAACACCTCGACCGCACGGTCGATGCTCTCTTCGCGCAGCAGGTGCAAGGTGGGATACGGAGATCGGTTGGTGCAGTTGGTGACATCGTCCGTATCGGTCCCGGCAAACTGGAACTGCGGGTGAAAGCTGGCGATCTGCAGGGTGCCCTCCAGCTCCAAGTCCTCAAGCAGCGCCTCGGCGCGGCCCAGAAAGTCATTGAAATCGAGGAAGTCGTCCAGGCAGTGCGGCACCACGATCAGCGTCGTATCGCGCTCCTGCGTCGGGGTTGCCACCAGCGCTGCGAGTTCCTCACGCAGCAGGTCCAGCACGTGTTCCGCGTTGTCGGTCAGCGCCAAGGCATAGTGGATCTGGCCCTTGACATGGACGCCCTTGGCAAAAGGGCACAGGTTCAGGCCGATCACCGCCCGCTCCAGCCAGCGCACGGTGTCGCCGATGAATGGGGAGGTCACAGCCAGACCGGAGGATGGTGCCGAAGCAGCAGGGGAAGTAAGCGTCATGAAAAGGAAAGTGCGCGTGGCGCGAGGAGGAGCCTGATTTTACCGGTGTGCATTTCTTTGGCGGTGGCTCCAACTCCATGACCGCACCGGCCGCGCGGCGCGGCGCACGGCGCCATCACGGGTGCACACCGGCCCAGCAAAAGGCGCGGGACGCCCGACATTGACATTGAGATTGCGGACCTGCGGGCTGCACCGTGCCATTGCGGCCCCGTCGCCGCCGTGCCACTCACGCGGACAGGAGACGCTGCCCCGTCAACCGCTCGTGTTCTCGCGCCGCAAAGCGGTCCGTCATGCCCGCGATGAAATCGGCCACCGCCCTGGCCCGCAGAGGCCCCTCGTCCAGCGACGCCTGCTCGGCGAAGGCGGCTTTCATTTCCTGGGGGGATGCGGTGTACGCGGCGAACAGGTCCCGCACCACCTGCTGCGCCAGGCCCGTGGTCTCCATCACCTGCGGGTGGCGGTACAAGTTCTTGAACAGAAAGCGCTTGAGCACCTGCGAGCGCTCGCGCATGGCGTCACTGAACATGACCAAGGCCGGCGCACGGCGCACGGCATCGACGCTGTCGGGGGCCACGCGATCAATGGCGGCTTGCGTGGTGTCGATCACGTCGTAGACCTGGTCGCTCAGCATGCGCCGGATGGTTTCGTACAACAGCCGGCGCTGGCTGGAGGGCTGCGCCAGGTCCGGGAAGCTGGCGATGGCGGCCACCCGGTAGTGCTCGAACAATGGCACGTCCTGCAACTGCGCCATCGATATCAATCCCGAGCGCACGCCATCATCGATGTCATGCGCGTTGTAGGCAATCTCGTCCGCCAGATTGCACAACTGCGCCTCCAGGCTCGGCTGCTCGCGGCGCAGAAACCGGGCTGCGACGCCATGGGGCTCCACGGCTTCCAGCTGCTCGGCATGCACGCGGGAGCAATGCTTGAGCACGCCTTCGCGTGTTTCGAAAGTGAGGTTCAGCCCGTCATATTGCGGGTAGCGCTCTTCCAGCTTGTCGACGACCCGCAGGCTTTGCAGGTTGTGCTCGAAACCGCCATGCTCCAGCATGCAGGCGTGCAGCGCGTCCTGGCCGGCATGCCCAAACGGCGTGTGGCCCAGGTCGTGCGCCAGAGAAATCGCCTCGACCAGGTCTTCATTGATGCGCAACGATCGCGCAATCGAACGGCCCAGTTGCGCCACCTCCAGCGAATGCGTCAGGCGCGTGCGGAACAGGTCGCCCTCATGGTTCAGGAACACCTGGGTCTTGTAGACCAGCCGGCGGAACGCGGTGGAATGCACGATGCGATCCCGGTCGCGCTGGTAGTCCGTGCGTGTGGGGGCCGGCAGTTCGGGATAGCGACGTCCGCGCGTCGAAGCCGGATCGCAAGCGTAGGGAGCAAGGCGCGCTAAGTGATAAGACAAGATATGAGAACCCACGAGGGTGGACGAAGCGAATATGACACTTCTATGACCTGGGCTCACAACATGCGTCAATGACCTCCCTCACGAGAGCATCAGGCGCCGTTCGCAACGTTGCATTGCCTGGGCCATCAATTACAACAAAACGAATCTCGCCAGCCTCAGATTTTTTATCGACGCGCATAAGTTCGAGATAGCGGCCAGCATTGTCATTCGCGTCAATTATTGGCCCAATTGTTGGCAACATAGCGCGCGTAATTAGAGACGTCAGGCGCTCCACAAACGATCGATCCACTAATCCCAGTCGACATGAGAGCTCTGCTGCCATGACCATGCCGACCCCTACACCTTCACCATGAAGCCATACACCGTACCCAAGCCCTGCCTCGATGGCATGTCCGAATGTATGGCCGAAGTTCAATATGGCGCGAAGCCCGGACTCCTTTTCATCCTGACCAACCACCCCGGCCTTGATTTCGCAACTGCGACGGACTGCGTATGCAAGGGCTTTCCGATCTTTGCCAAGCACCGCCTCGACGGAATTCTCGAGCCACTTCATGAACGACATGTCGGCGATAGGCCCGTACTTGATAACCTCGGCCAAGCCAGCACTCATTTCTCGTGGAGGCAATGTATCAAGGGTAGAGAGGTCGCAAATCACCAGTTTGGGCTGGTGAAAGGCACCGATCATATTCTTTCCTTGAGGATGATTAATTGCTGTTTTTCCACCGACGGACGAATCAACCTGAGCTAGGAGCGTGGTAGGAATCTGCACAAAGGGAATCCCGCGCATGTACGTAGCGGCAGCAAAACCGGCAATATCCCCAACAACCCCCCCGCCCAAAGCAAAAAGTACGGTTTTACGATCGCATGCCCAACTGATTAATGAATCGTATATTCTCCACAAAGACTCCGTATTTTTATATGACTCACCATCCGGCAAAATAATAATTTTAACACCACTTCCATGGCCTGCAAGCCTGTTACGCAAATTATCAAGATGCAGTGCAGCAATGGTCTCGTTTGTCACAATTACACAATCACTCACTGAACCCAAAAGCGATTTCAATGATATTTGCGAAAAAATATCCGCGCCAATTAATATTTCATAACCAGATTTTTCAAGCAGGACAGGAACTCGCTCTATCATAGCAATCAATCCTTAAATTTATTAATTTCCAAAAACAAAAAGCCAATCCGAAGATTGGCTTTTTCTGATTTAACGCCGATTTAGGGACATGTGATTGCAGCGCCACCATCTTTGATGGTCATGGTCACAGTCTGCTTGATAAGTTTAGAATCGTAAATATCGATGGGCACTACCCTATCCGCAGTCACACATCGATTAGCACCAGGTGCGCCGACAGTCAATGTTGAACCGACAACAGTCACTGTAGCAAACGCCGAATCTGCGACGCTGATCAGGGGCGTGTACGGAGCAGTTCCCCCGGAAATTAGATAAGTCAAAGAGGCATTTCCTTTTTCTGGAACTTCCTGATTTGCAGGTGCGACCCTGAGCGTATCACTATTAACAGTGACAGATACGATGATCGACTGCCCTGTGCTGTCCGATACACTAATGGATGCGGTGCCCAAGGAGAGCAGATTGACGCTCACGCTGGAGCCAGACACAGATGCCGATGCAACAGCACTATTCGTTGAACTCACCGCGTAAGGGGCAATGCCACCTCTAATGGAAATGCTGCTGCTAGTTCCAGCAGGACCCGTAATCGTAGCCGGACTTACGCTCATGGTAGATATAGCAACAGTAACCTGAATGCTAAAGGTCGACCCCAGACTGTCAACCACTGAAATGGTTGCAATACCAGATTTCGGCTGAGCTGTGATAACAACACTTGAGTCGGAAACACTAGCAGTAGCTACACTGGCGTCTGTAGTTGTCACGCCGTAGGGACCGACACCCCCTCGGATAGTAACTTGTTGCGACTGCCCTGGTGCCAGGTTAATAGCCGTACCTATATTACTTGATATCGGCACCACCTGCGCGGTAACAGAAACCTTGACCGTTTGTACAGGCAAACTGGTGTCGTAAATGACAACCTCCGACGTACCCGCTTTGGTGCCAGCAACGTATAGAAAATTATCCTCACTCAACCCAACTTGCACAGCTCCATCAGAAGTGGTAACTGTGTAGGGGCCCCGCCCGCCACGAACTTCGACACCCGCTGATCCACTGGCACCAACCGGCAAGCTAATCGATTCAACTGGAGGATAAATGCGTAGCTTAGCAGACGGGCCAGTAGGCTCACCACCGCCGCTGCCACCACCGCCACAAGCGACCAGAATCGCCGAAGCGACAACAATGAAAGTTCTAAGAAGTGTGTTCATCATATTCACCAGTATTCGTTATCTTCTCGTAGCGTTCTCGGAAATTATTTTCGGAGTGATAAATACAAGCATTTCACGCTTGGTTGACTCCTTGGTACGACTCTTAAATAGGTTGCCAACCACTGGAACGTCGCCGATCAACGGCACCTTATTCTCCTGATTGGTTTCCTCCATTTCAAAAATCCCACCAATAACCACTGTTCCGCCATTCTCTATCAATATCTGAGTCCTTATATGTTTCGTATCAATAGCGACACCTTGGGTAGTAGTCTCCCCGCGACTATCTTTATTGACATCAAGGTCCAATATGATGTTACCCTCCGGAGTTATTTGCGGTGTGACTTCAAGTTTCAATACTGCCTTCTTAAATGCAAGCGTGGTAGCTCCGTTTGGAGCAGTAATCGAGTAAGGATACTCAGTCCCTTGCTCGATAAGCGCCTTCGTTTGATCCGCAGTAATAATGCGCGGACTTGAAACAATCCGTCCTTTACCATCGGCCTCCATAGCTGAGAGCTCCAACGTGAGAAAACGGTTAGCTGCAGAATTGAAAATTGACAGAGCAAAACTGCCTACAGTACTAACGTTAGAGAGACTAGCAGGAAGATTAACAAAGTTTGCGTTGGCATTTGTAGTCCCACCCGCACCGCTGGATGATACTGCGTTTTCGTAGGAACTACCGAATGCCACTCTGTTGTTGCCTCCAAGACCGTAGCCGCCGTCGCCACCACGATTGGCGCGCAAATCTGCGCCGCCTAGCCTCACACCCAGAGACCTGCCAAACGAGTCCCGCGCTTCAACAATACGTGCCTCGATCAAAACTTGTCGAACTGCCACGTCCAAGTTTAGTAAAAGCTGCCTCACCTCTTCCAACTTACTTGCGGTATCTGTCACAAATAACTGGTTAGTTCTTGGCTCCGCAATCGCACTTCCACGCTCAGATAGGAACCGTGTCGACGTTCCGCTACCGCTCCCACCAGAGCTAGCCAATTGCGTGAGGATATCCGCAGCCTTAGCATAATTTAACTGATAAGCTTGGGTTCTCAACGGCTCAATCTTCTGAATTGACTGGGCTGCTTCAAAATCCTTCTTTATACGCGAATCAATTTCATCTTTAGGGGCGATCCATAACACGGTTCCCGTCTTCTTCATCCCCAAACCCTTTGCATCCATAATGATTTGCAGAGCTTGGTCCCAAGGTACATCTTTCAGGCGCAGCGTCAGAGTCCCGGTAACAGTGTCGGAAGTAACAATATTAAAATTCGTAAAATCAGCAATAACCTGAAGCAACGAGCGAACTTCTATACTTTGAAAATTCAGAGACAGCTTCTCCCCAGAAAATCCCGGACCCTGGGTGATTTTCGTAACGTCAATCTTCTTTTGGCGAACCTCAACCACGAACTGAGTATCACTTTGATATGCACTATGTTCCCAATCACCAATCGGCTCAATACTCATCCGCACGCGGTCACCAACAACTGTGGTGGCAACGGACTGCACGGGAGTGCCAAAATCGGCAACATCCAGCCTCCGCCGAAGTCCCTCTGAAAGCGAAGAGCGCAGGAAATCGATTGTCAGGCCCTTCCCCTTTTGTTGTATATCAACACCCGTATTGCTGGTACTCAAGCCCACTACGATTCTTCCAGACCCGTCACTTCCGCGGCGGAAGTCAATGTCCTTTAGCGGTAAAATTTGGTTATCGCCAAGTTCCATAGCAGGTGAAGCTTGAGGAGCAAAAGATACGGAGCCTTGTGCCGAGCCAAGCGTTAACACCACAGATTTTTCAACGATATCTGCCCTGTAAGAAGTCGGCGTCTTGAGATTCACAACAATCCGAGCACGGTTATCTACCTGCACAAGGTTAATGGATTTAATATTTCCAGAATTCACCTCGTACAAAGTTTTACCTGTCGAGCTCGACATATTATTAAAATCTAAGGCTATGCGAGCTGGCGCCTGTACTGCAAATCCAGTGGGCAAAACACTAGGCGCATCTTGAAGTTCAATTCGCACAACCTCCACTCCACCCTGAATACTACTGCTAATAGCATTAATGGTATTCTGCGCATTCGCAAAGGTCGACAGTAGCGCCGCGAATGCCCCAAGACAGAGGACACGACATAATTTCACCAAAACCATACCATGCTGTTTCATTTCTTCCCCTCTTGCAATTCTAGAGCGGTGCTGCGCTCAATCCAGTCACCGCTCGGATCTTGAATGATCTCTCGAAGACCAATAGAAGACTCAGTAATCCCGGTTATTTTCCCATAGCTCTGCCCGATATAATCGCCTTTTCGGACTTGATAGAGCAGATTATCAACTTTCAAAAGCGCAACTATAGAACCGTTTTTATTCAGGCTACCAACCATTGTCATTGCATCTAATGGAAAAGCTTCGAGAGGCTCTTTCCTCCGAGTCATTTCGGGAGCAATCAATGCAGCGTTCGATGCAAGCTGAACCGAATCTCGACGGAGTGCCTGCACCAACTTCACTGGGCTGAAAGGCTCAGTATTACCGTCAGCAGTGTATCTCTCTGGAGAGAATTTTTTCGGCTCCGTCAATGGAGTCACGCGAGGCTTCGTTGTAGCACGCTGCTCTGCCATCCACACCTTTAATTCGTCCTCTCCGGTAGGAATACATCCTCCGATCGCCAAACAGGCCGCCAGAGTTACAAAGGTATAGATCCGGGCCATCACTTCTTCCCTCCAGCATTTCTTTGCGCTTGCACCTCGTCCGGATCCAGATAACGGAAAGTTCTCGCTGTAGCTTCCATCACCAGACTACCACTGTCACGCGCGGCAGGGGATATCACCATGTTATTTAGCGTAACGATTCTTGAAAGATTAGCCACATCTGAAGCAAAGGCACCCATGTCGTGATATCTGCCATTCACACGTATCGATATAGGAAGTTCCGCATAATAATCTCGAGCGACAACTTGCCCAGGCCGAAACAATTCAAACTGCAAGCTGCGCCCCAGTCCTGCTTGGTTAATATCTGACAGAAGAGCTGCCATTTCTGCTTTGCTAGGCAACTGCTTTTCCAACTGTATGACGTATTGCTGAATTTGCTCACGCTGCTTTTTTAACTCATCCAGGCTAACTGCTTTAATCAATTTCTTTTGATAATCTTCCTTCAGAACAACCTCTTTCGCCCGCACAGTGTCAAGCTCCACCTCATAATCAGACAGCAAAGCATACCAACAAACCACAGAGACAGCCACAGCTATAAAAAGACACAAAAATACTTTAGGCAAAAACGGCCAGAGCGACGGATCCTTAGAATCTAGATTTCGAAATTGACGCGATATGTTACTAAGAACTTGCGCATACTCAATAGACTTCTTTTTGGACTCTCTCATTTCAGTCGCTCCCTAGCAGAAATGCTCGCAGCACCGGCACCTGCCGCATCGATAGCCTTTTGCGCTTCGCTTGCTCTTACCAATTGGAACTTCATATTGAACGAGGCCACTCTTCGCTGATCACGCGTACCCACTGCGACATTGCTCGAAACAATTTCCAGTAGCTCCGGCTTTGTAAACCATGGGGTATTATTAGCAATATTCCGTAAAAGCTCCGACACACGTTCATTCGATTGAGCTATACCCTGCAGCGAGACAGTCTGATCGGACTGTCGGAGGGCCGTTAGGTAAATGCCATCAGGCAATTGTTTAACCAATTCGTTCAGCAAATGTACGGGAAGGTTTCTATCTGACTGCAGGTCTTCAACAGCCTTCTGCCTAGCACGCAGTGAAGCAATTTCATCCTCGATAGTCGCAATTTCCTTAATCTGGCCTTCGAGTATTTTTATTTCGGCCTGTATGAAGTTATTCTTTTGCTGCTGATCAGCGATCATCAACTGAAACCACCAATAGATTCCACCTGCTATTGCAAGGCCGATCAGAAATGATGCAAACATCGTGGCTTGAAAAGCCTCTTTTCTGCGCTTGCGAGCAGCCTCTCTATGTGGAAGTAGATTAATTAGAATCACTGCAAAAACCTCCGCATCGCAAGACCGCATGAGGTCAGATAAGAAGGCGCCTCACGCACCATTTTTTTCAGCCTGACGGAACTTCCTATTTCCATTCCATCAAACGGATTCACCGCACTGCAAGCGAAGCCTGATTGTTGCGTGACAGCTTCAGTGAGACCAGGCAACGGCGCGGAGCCACCGGCCAGCAAAATATGGTCGACTCGGTTGTGTGGAGTACTTGTAAAAAAGAACTGAAGTGCTCTACCAATTTCCTGCGCCATGCTCTCTACAAACGGGCGAAGTACGACAGGTGAGTAGTCTTCTGGTAGGTCACCACTTCGCTTTTTACCCTCTGCCTCTTCCATGGAAAATCCGTATTGGCGAACAATCAACTGCGTGAGCTGCGCGCCGCCGAAGGCTTGATCCCTGTCGTACAGAACCTCTTCGTTGCGTATCACCTGCATGCTGGTCGTGAGAGCACCGACTTCGAATAAGGCCACCATGGCATCGACGCCATTGTTTGGCAGGCCTTCGATAAGACGACCAGCAGCGAGTCTGGAAGCGTGGGATTCAATATCAACAATCACGGGTTTCAGTCCGGCGGCTTCGGCCAAACCTTGACGGTCCTGCACCTTGTCTCGACGCGAGGCAGCAATGAGAACATCCACATCGCCGGGGGCATTTTTGCTGGGTCCTATGACGCAGAAGTCTAAACTTACTTCGTCAAGCGAGAAGGGGATGTACTGGTTTGCCTCAGATTCGACCTGGACCTCCAACTCCTGCTCAGTCATCCCCCCAGGCAAAGTGATCTTCTTGGTGATAACTGCTGACGGAGGCAAGGCCAGTGCCACGTTTTTCGTACGCGTTCCGCTTTTTTTGACTAGTCGACGCAAGGCGTCGGCCACTTCGTCAAACTTATCGATGTTGCCATCAGTGATCCATCCGCGCTCCAGTGGCTCGATAGCACAACGCTCCAGAACCAGTGCGCCGGACTTGTCGCGCGCAAGCTCCACCAGCTTGACGCTGGAGGAGCTGATGTCGATTCCCAGCAGCGGCGCCGACTGGCGATTGAACAAAGACCCCATTGAGCTCAAGATTGGTCCCCTAAAACTTGCCAAAACGAGGCAACAAAACTTAACACTTCACATGAATGCTATCAGTAAGGTACTTCTCCAGCAAAGATTTTTCCCCGTGTAACGTTGTTGGAGCGTTGCCAAAAGCAGACGATTTTCAGTCCCTGCGCAACACCGTTCAGCGGCGACTTCCCACCTTTCGGCGGGCGATCGGACTACATGAACACAGGATTTCCCCTTCCAGGGACACGCATTTTTTATAATGGGCGGTCTTACCCCCTCGGAGCGATATGTCGCCCTCTCCATCGAAGCCTTCCGACAAGTCGGACTCCCCCGCCCCTCGCGCTCGCCCCACTTGGCTTCGCTGGATCTTTCTTGCCTTCGCCTGGACTGCAGGCCTGGCGTTGGCCGGCGCCTTCGGGCTGGCCCTGACCATTGCAGTCGCCCTGGCGGTGGCCTATCCCAACCTGCCCGACATCTCTGACCTTGCGGACTACCGCCCCAAGCTGCCCTTGCGGGTCTACTCCTCCGAGGGAGCCTTGCTGGGCGAGTTCGGCGAAGAACGCCGCAACCTGACACCCATCAAGGAAATCCCCACGGTCATGAAAGACGCGGTGCTCGCCATCGAGGACGCCCGCTTCTTCCAGCACGGAGGGGTCGACTACAAGGGTGTCGTGCGCGCAGGCCTGGCCAATCTCGGCCGCGTGAAGAGCCAGGGCGCCTCGACTATCACAATGCAGGTAGCGCGGAATGTTTATCTTTCGTCAGAAAAAACATTTACTCGCAAAATTTACGAAATCTTACTCACGTTCAAGCTCGAGCATTTATTGACAAAGGATCAGATTCTCGAGATTTATATGAACCAGATTTATCTGGGGAATCGAGCCTATGGTTTTGCCGCGGCGTCCGAGGCCTATTTCGGCAAACCATTGAAATCAGTATCGATTGCAGAAGCTGCGATGCTGGCCGGCTTGCCCAAGGCTCCTTCGGCCTACAACCCGATCAGCAACCCCAAGCGCGCCCGTTCGCGGCAGCTCTACATCATCGAGCGCATGCAGGAGAACGGCTTCATCACCGCCGAAGAAGCCGTGGCCGCCAAGAAGGAACAGCTCAAGATCCGCTCGGGCCCCGACAACACGCGCGTGCATGCAGAGTACGTGGCAGAAATGGCCCGCCAGCTCATCTTCACGCAGTACGGCAACGAGGCCTATACCCGCGGCCTCAATGTGTACACCACCCTCAATGCCGCAGAGCAGGAGGCCGCATACACGTCCCTGCGCCGCGGCATCATGGACTACGAGCGGCGCCAGCAGTACCGCGGCCCTGAAAAGTTCGTGGCCCTGCCCACCAGCGCTCAAGAGGTGGAAGATGCCATCGACGATGCGCTGGCCAACCACCCCGACAACGGCGACGTGCTGTCTGCCGTGGTTCTGGAGGCGTCGGCCCGCAAGATTGTTGCGGCGCGTGCCAACGGCGACACCCTCGAAATCACCGGCGACGGCCTCAAGCCCGCGCAGTCCGGCCTGAGCGACAAGGCGCCGCCCAACATCAAGATCCGGCGTGGCGCGGTGATCCGCGTGGTGAAGACGCCCAAGAATGCCTGGGAAATCACGCAGCTCCCTGAAGTGGAAGGTGCTCTCGTGGCGTTGGACCCCCGCACTGGTGCAATTCGCGCTCTGGTCGGCGGCTTCGACTTCGACAAGAACAAGTTCAATCATGCAGCGCAGGCATGGCGCCAGCCGGGCTCGAGCTTCAAGCCCTTCATCTACTCCGCGGCGCTGGAAAAAGGCTTCACGCCCGCCACCGTCATCAATGACGCGCCGCTGTTCTTCGATGCGGGCACCACGGGCGGCCAGCCTTGGGAGCCCAAGAACTACGACGGCAAGTACGACGGCCCGATGAGCATGCGCACGGGCTTGGCCAAGTCCAAGAACATGATCTCGATCCGCATCCTGCAGGCGGTCGGCCCCAAGACGGCCCAGGAATGGGTGTCGCGCTTTGGCTTCGATGCTGAAAAGCACCCGGCGTATCTGACGATGGCGCTGGGTGCAGGGTCGGTCACCCCGCTTCAGATGGCGACCGCCTATTCCGTGTTTGCCAATGGTGGCTACCGCGTGAACCCCTGGCTGATCGCGAAGGTGACCGACCACAAGGGCCGTGTGATCTCAGAAACCACGCCACCCGAGACCAGCGAGCAACCCCGCGCCATCGACGCCCGCAATGCGTTCATCATGAACAGCCTGCTGCAGGAGGTCACGCGCTCTGGCACGGCGGCCCGCGCGCAGGCCACGCTCAAGCGCCCGGACCTGTATGGCAAGACCGGTACGACGAATGACTCGGTGGATGCGTGGTTTGCGGGTTATCAGCCCACCGTCGCGGCAGTCACCTGGATCGGCTACGACACGCCGCGCAACCTGGGCAGCCGCGAAACCGGCGGGGGCCTGAGCCTGCCGGTGTGGATCAGCTTCATGGAGCGGGCGCTCAAGGGCGTGCCGGTCATGGAGGCCAAGGTGCCGCCAGGCGTCGTGAACGTGGGCGGCGAGTGGTTCTATGAAGAATACGCCCGCAATGCAGGCGTCGCGAATGTGGGGCTGGACGACCGGTCTGCCGCATCGCCCGCAGGTGCGGCCCCCCACGCACCACCGCCCACCGAAGAGCGAAACCGCATCCTCGATCTGTTCCGCAACTGACAGTCCCGGAGCACTCCCCGAAGGACTGGTGGCCGGACAGCGAACGGCCGCCAGCCAGAAGCGCCTGCATTCAGCGCAGCGGGCTGCTGCTGCCGGCGTGCTGGTTTTCCCGTCAGGCGGTGAACTGCAGCGGCATCCCGGACTGCTGCGTGGCATCACGGGTCAGGCAGGCGAAGAAGTCGCCGGCGCCCTTGGTGTCCTGCCAAGCGGTGCCGTCAAACTTGTAGTGGTAGCCACCGGACTTGGCGGCCATCCATACTTCGTGCAGCGGCCGTTGCAGGTTGATCACGATCTGGGTGCGGTTGGGGAAGGTCAGCGTCACCATGCCGCCCGACCGCTGCGCATCCACATCGGCGTCCGTGTCATCGTTGATGCGATCACAGCTGCGCTCGACGGCGAGAAGCAGTTTTTCGGCGTGGTCCAGGAATTCGAGGTCGGTCATTACAATTTGCGCATGTTGAAAGCTTCCCAAATTCTAGTCAGGACGCTTGTCCTTGCTGCCAGTGCGGCAGCGCTTGCCGGTTGTGGTCAACGTGGGCCGCTGTATCTGCCCACCGACCCTGCGGCAGCGCAGCGCGCCACGCTCCCGCAAACCCTCACGCCCAGCAGCATGAACATCAACAGCAGTACCGGCACCGGCGCAGGTGTCGATACGGACAGCTCCGCCAGCCCGTCCGCGCCCGAGGCCACCGCGCCGGCCCCAGCCGCTGCGGCCTCCACCCCGCGCTGAACGCGCACGTGCAGCCGCAGCCAAGCCCGGACAAGCCCGCTGCGCATCAATCCTCTGACCCTTGATTTCCATCAAGGACGTTGCGAAGGGGCCATCGTAGATTCGGTGCTTTATTGCACTGCAGGATGGCCATGGCCCTGGAACTCTACCGCGACAAGAACCATGCTTGTCTGATGTTCACCGACCTGATCGAGGAAGACGGCCAGGCCGTGCAGGCCAATCAATTCCTGATCGTGGACGACGACACGGGCGCCATCATCGACCCGGGCGGGAACCTGGCCTTCAACGAGCTGTTCATGGGGATGACCAAGCACTTCCCCCCGCACAAGCTGTCCTACCTGATTGCATCCCACGCGGACCCGGACATCATCGCTTCGCTGGACCGCTGGATGACCAGCACCAAGGCGGACCTGGTGATCTCGCGCGTGTGGGAGCGGTTTGCCCCCCACTTCACCAAGGTCGGCAAGACCGAAAACCGCGTGATCGGCGTGCCCGACAGCGGCGGCCACCTGCCGCTGGGGCGCCATGAGCTGGTGCTGTTGCCGGCGCACTTCATGCATTCCGAGGGCAATTTCCACTTCTACGACCCGGTCAGCCGCATTCTGTTCACGGGCGACCTGGGGGTGTCGATGATGTCGGGGGCCGAAGCGCGCGTGCCGGTTACCGACCTCAAGCCCCACATCCCGCGCATGGAGGGGTTCCACCGCCGCTACATGGTCTCCAACAAGATTCTGCGTCTGTGGACACAGATGGCGCGGAAGCTGGAAATTTCCATGCTGGTGCCGCAGCATGGCGCTCCCATCATGGGCAAGAAGGCCATTGGCGACTTCTTCGACTGGATCGAGAACCTGATGTGCGGCATCGATCTCTTTGACGACCGGGCCTACCAGATCCCCACGGCCCACATCGATCCGGTGAGCCGGCAAATGCGTGCCCAGCCATTGCGCTAGCGCAGCTGGTCTTCAAGTGTCAAAAGTCACTCTACCGCTTGATAGTCAAGCGCTGCCAGCTATTATTTCAATAGCAAATCAAACCGCTGCGCTTCTTCAGGATTTGGCGCGTGCGGCCGGCGTTGCAGGCCGGCTGGCGGCCCCGCCACGGTGGGCCGCAACGCGGTCCTTGCGCAGCCGGTGCCACAGCCGCCAGCCCAGCAAGGCGGCCAGAATGGCGGCATACACCGCGACCTCGCCAAAGTTGTTCTTGCCGGCGCGCATCCAGAAGAAATGCAGGATGCCGAGCCCCGCCACGGCATAGACCGTGCGGTGCAGCGCCTGCCAGCGCTTCGCACCCATGGCCTTGATGGCGCGGTTGAACGATGTGGCCGCCAGCAGGGTGAGCAGCAGCAAGGCCAGCGATCCCACCAGGATGAAGGGCCGCTTGGCGATGTCGCGCAGGATGTCCGGCAGATCGAACCCCATGTCGAACCAGGCGTAGCTCAACAGGTGCAGCACGGCGTAGAAGAACACGAACAAACCCAGCATGCGCCGAAACCGCGCCAGCTGCGGCGTGGCAGTGATGACGCGCACGGGCGTCACCGCCAGCACCAGGCACAGCGCACGCAGCGTCCAGTCACCGGTGGCGCGGATCAGCGCCTCCGCCGGGTTGGCGCCTAGCTGGTTGGCGGCCGTGGCATACACCAGCCAGGCCAGTGGCAGCAGGCACAGCACGAACACCACGGGCTTGGCGGCCGGATGAAGCAAGAGTTTTCGCATGGGGTGCCCAGGCTGGGGGATCGGTGTGCTGGCGTACAGACTTAATGTCGTGCCGGTGTGTAGCTGGGAGGCGAGGCCGAGCGGGGCGCTGGTCGGTGGCCCTGCCCGGCGCCCGCAGTTCAGTAGAACTTCTTGAGGTCCATGCCCGCGTACAGCTGGCCGACCTGGGCTTCATAGCCGTTGAACATCAGCGTCTTGCGCTTCTTGGCGAACAGGCCGTCTTCGCCGATGCGCCGCTCGGTGGCCTGGCTCCAGCGGGGGTGGTCCACTTCGGGGTTCACGTTGGAGTAAAAGCCGTACTCCTGCTTGGCCGCCTTGTTCCAGGCCGTGCCTGGTTCCTTCTCGACGAAGCGGATCTTGACCAGGCTCTTGGCGCTCTTGAAGCCGTATTTCCATGGCACCACCAAGCGCACCGGCGCGCCGTTCTGGTTGGGCAGCACCTCGCCATACATGCCGAAGCTCAGCAAGGTAAGCGGATGCATGGCTTCGTCCATGCGCAAACCTTCCACATACGGCCAGTCCAGCACGCGAGAGCCGACAAAGGGCATGGTCGCCTTGTCTGCCAGCGTCACGAACTCCACGTACTTGGCGCTGCCCTGGGGCTCCACGCGCTTGATCAGCTCGGCCAGCGAATACCCCACCCACGGCACCACCATGGACCAGCCCTCCACGCAGCGCAGGCGGTAGATGCGCTCTTCCTGCGCGCTCAGCTTGAGCAGGTCTTCGATGCTGTACTTGCCCGGCTTCTTGACCAGGCCCTCGACTTCCACCGTCCAGGGGGTGGTCTTCAGGGTGTGGGCATTGCGGGCAGGGTCTGCCTTGTCGGTGCCGAATTCATAGAAGTTGTTGTAGGTGCTCGCGTCCTTGTAGTCGGTGAGCTTTTCCATGGTAACGGCCCCGGCCACCGTCGACCGGGTGCTGGCCAGCGCGGCCAGCTTGCCGGGCTTGGGCACTGCCGCCGCCTGCGCCATGGCCTCGCGCCCTGCCCAGGCCGCCAGGGCAGCGCCTGCGGCACCACCGGCCATCAGGCGCAGCATCTGGCGCCGGTCCTCGTAGACCGAGCGCGGCGTGATCTCCGAGGAGTGCGGGTGGTTGAAGCCTTTGTCGCGGGGCGGGATCAGCATGGCGGTCTCCGGTGTTCTCGGGTTGAAACAGTGTGACGATAGAGCAGAACAACTGCTAGTTCGTTCCCTGTACCGCTCAGGTTACACCGAAGACGCAATAGTTTCCATCGCGCCGACCGCACCACCCATTCGCACCACGCCATACCCCGGGGGAATGGCGCCCTGTTGTTCTTCTTACAGCGTGCCGTAGCTGTGCAGCCCCGACAGGAACATGTTCACGCCCAGAAAGGCGAACGTGGTCACCGCCAGGCCGACCAGCGCCCACCAGGCCGACAGGGTGCCCCGCAGCCCCTTCATCAGGCGCATGTGCAGCCAGGCCGCGTAGTTGAGCCAGACGATCAGCGCCCAGGTCTCCTTCGGGTCCCAGCTCCAGTAGCCGCCCCAGGCCTCGGCCGCCCACAGGGCGCCCAGCACGGTGGCGATGGTGAAGAACGCAAAGCCCACGGCGATGGACTTGTACATCACGTCGTCCAGGATCTCGAACGACGGCAGGCGCGCCGCGATGCGCTTGCGGCCCAGCAGGATGCCCGCGACGATAAGCGCGGAGATGCCGAAGTACACCATCCAGTAGCTGCCGCCGTTCTCGGTGGCACCCTGGCGGAAGACGATGGGCTCGAAGCACAGCACCACGCCCAGCAGCCACAGCGGGGCCAGCTTGTACCAGCGGGTTTCGGTGGCCTGCTGCTTGATCAGGTAGGCAAAGGCCACCATGGCAGCCAGCGCGAAGGTGCCGTACCCGATGAAGTTGGCGGGCACGTGCAGCTTCATCCACCAGCTTTTCAGGGCCGGCACCAGGGGCTGGATCTCGTGCGCCTCGCGCACCACGGTGTACCAGAGCAGAAAGCCCACCGCCGCGCTCACCACCAGCATCACGAAGCCGCCCAGGGCCCGCGTGTCGTACTGCTGCTCGTAGTACAGGTAGAACGCTGCGGTCATCCAGCAGAACAGCACGAACACCTCGTACAGATTGCTTACCGGGATGTGGCCGATGTCCGGGCCGATGAGGTAGCTCTCGTACCAGCGCACCAGCGTGCCGATGAGCGCCATGGCCACCGCCACCCAGGCGATGCGCGAGCCCAGCAGGCTCATCGTGCGGCCTTCGCCGCGCGAGAACATGCCCACCCAGTAGAAGATGGTGCTCATGAAGAACAGCATGCTCATCCACAAAATGGCGGACTGGCTGGACAGGAAGTACTTGAGGCCGAACACCGTGTCGGCACGCGCCAGGCTGCCCGCGCCGTCCTGCTGGTACAGGCCGATGGCCATCAGCGCCACCGCCGCCACCACCAGCAGCAGCACGCGCAGCGGGCGCCAGAACCAGCACAGCCAGATGGTGCACGGGATGGCGCCCAGCAGGATACCCTTCTCGTACACATCCATGAAGCTGCCGTAGCGCTGGAGCGCATACAGCCCCCCTGCCACGACGATGGCGGCAAACAGCCAGTCGAACCAGTTGCGGCGGGCGAAGAACCCCTCGTTCAGGGTGATCACGGTGGTCGTGTTGCGGGTGGCGGTGTTCATGCGGTGCCTTCCGGGGCCTTGGTGGCCCCGATCAGTTTCTGTGCAAGCTGGACGAACTCATGGTCGCCGTCCATGGTTTTTCGATTGGTCGACAGGGCCATGACGGCGTGGCTGCGCGTGCCATCACCGTCGCGGGGGGCGAGCCAGACCCATACGCGGCGCTCGCGGACGTAGAGCATGGCGAAAACGCCCAGGATCAGCAAGGCGCAGCCCAGATAGACGATGTTCTTGCCCGGGGCGCGCGCCACCTGGAACACGCTGGCCTGCACCTGCGTGAAGTCCTTGAGCTCGAACACCAGCGGTGCGGGGTAGATCTGCGCGTCGGACAGCGACAGCACCGCCTGCGTCATGAAACCCTGGGTCTTTTCATCCTGCGGCAGCGGCGGCAGGCCGGCGCGCTGGCGCGACAGCTGCGCCAATTCGAACAGCGTGCCGTTCAGGATGCGCACCAGCACTTCGCCGGCGCGCGCGCGCTCGGCCTCGGGCACGTTGGCTTCCATGAAGTCCGACACCGCCTGCAGGCCGCCGGTGGGCTTGCCATCGACCATGCCCCGGCCCGCGAACAGCGCCAGCGCGCGGGATGCAGACTGCCGCAGCTGCTCGGCCAGCTCGGGGCGCGAGGCGTCGATGGCCTGCGCCACATAGCGGCGCACGGCCACCTCGCGGGCCTCCGGGTCGGCCAGGGCGGCCTTCATGCGCAGAAAGCCATCCATGCTGCCCGCATCATCGGCCGGCACGCGCAGGTAGCGGAACGGCTCGGACGGTGTCTCGCGCACGCCCAACAGGAACACGGGCGCGCCATCGCCGGTGTCCACCGGCAGCATGTAGTTGTGGAACTCGCGGGCCTGGCCTGCGGCGTCGCGCAGCTTGTAGCTCACGCTGGGGCCCACGTTGCGCAACTCTTTCTTGGTCACCGTCTTGTTGGCCGCGCCCAGGCGCGACTCCACCGATTCGCGCAGGTCGACCTTGCGCACATCCACGCCCGTGCTGCCGGGGCCGGCGCCCGCGAAGTTCTCCACGTTGATGGTGCGCAGCGCGGTGAATTCGAGCGTGAGCTTGTCGCTGCCCGGGCCGCCGCCCTTGTTGGTGAGCTCGGTGGAGTTGCCCACCACGCCCTCGATGTCGAACGGCTTGGCACCCGCCACCATGGGCACGGCACGCATCTTCAGGTGCGAGCCGCCGTCGTCGAAGCTCGACTGGTAGATCTCGATGCCTTTGTAGCTGGCCGGGTGGTTCACCTCGACGCGCGCCGGGGTCTTCTCGCCCGTGGCCTTGTCGTGGATGACGATCTCGCTGGCAAACAGCTTGGGCATGCCGGTGGAGTAGTGCTCCACGATGAATTTCTTGAGCTCGATGGCGAACGGCAAGTCCTGCAGCAGCACACCGTCGGACTGGTTCAGGATGGCCGTGCTCGACTGCGTGCCTTCGGCCACGAGCAGGTTGCCCCGGAACGTGGGGTTGCGCTCGGACAGGCGATGCTCGGGCTTCACGTCGGCGATCAGGCCGCCGCCCTGGTAGGGCGTCTTGCCGCCCAGCAGCATCTGGGCCCGCACGATGAGGTCGCCGTCCAGCAGCCCGCCCAGGCACACCAGCACGATGGCGCTGTGCGCCGCGATGTACCCGAGCTTGTTGGCCGCGCCCGCCTTGGCCGCCACCATCCAGCCCGTGCCCGGGCCGGCCGCCGTATCGCGCTGCTGCAGGCGCACCTTCCAGCCGCCGCCGGCCAGCATGGTGCCGATGCGGCGCGCCTCGGCTTCGGCCGACTCGTTCAGGTCGGCCTCGGCCTTGTGGTGAAAGGCCTTGAGGCTCTGCTCGCGGATGTTTTCCTTGTAGACCTTGAGGTCCGTGAGGATCTTGGGCGTGTTGCGCGCGATGCACAGCGAGGTGCTGGTCACCAGGAACGCCAGGATGAGCAGGAACCACCAGGCGCTGTACACCGCGTTGAGCTGGATGGCGCCGAACAGCTCGGCCCAGAATGGCCCGAACTGGTTGACGTAGTTGACCGCCGGCTCATGCTGCTTGAGCACCGTGCCGATCACCGAAGCGATGCAGATCACCGTCAGCAGCGAGATCGCGAACCGCATGGAGGACAGCAGTTCGACCCCGGCGCGCAGGGCTGCTGAACCAGACTGGACGCGAAGGCCCTGGGTGTTGTCGGACATGGATGAAGAGGAGAAAGAGCGGGGGCTGCGAGGCGCGGGAAGTGGAAAGCAAAAAGGGCGGGGCCATCCGTGCGATGGACCCGCCCTTTTTGGGGTTGTTATTGGCGGTAGGTTCCGTGCGGCGCCCTTAAAAAAGCCGCCGTGGGTTGACGAGGATCAATCAGCGCAGGCCGGCGATGTAATCCGACACGGCCTTGATTTCCTTGTCGTTCAGCTTGGCGGCCACTTGCGTCATCTGGATGCTGTTGGCGCGCTTGCCTTCACGGAACTCCACCAGCTGCTTGACGGTGTAGTCGGCATGCTGGCCCGACAGGCGGGGGTACTGGGCCGGGATGCCGGCGCCATTGGGGCTGTGGCAGCCGGCGCAGGCGGCGATGTTGCGGTCGGCGATGCCGCCGCGGTAGATGCGCTCGCCCAGCGAGACCAGTTCCTTGTCCTTTGCGAAACCAGGCTTGGCGGTCTTGGAGGTCACCCAGTAGGCGATGTTCTTCATGTCCTCGTCCGACAGGGCCGAGGCGAAGCCCTTCATGACGGGGTCGTTGCGCTTGCCGGACTTGAACTCCTGCAGTTGCTTGACCAGGTATTCAGGGTGCTGCTGCGACAGCTTGGGGTTGGCTGCGATGGCAGAGTTGCCATCGGCGCCATGGCAGGCTGCGCACACAGCCGTGAAGCTGGCCTCGCCTTTGACCAGATCGGGCTTGGCCGCCTTGGGCGGTGCCGCAGGAGCTTCCCCCGCTGCAAAGGCCGAGAAAACAGGTGCTGCCAATGCGGCAGCTGTCAACAAGGAGGCAAGCAACTTCATATCGAGGGTCTATGTTATGGGCGCAAAAACCTCGCGATTCTACAATGAGGCTCTCTCGTAACCCAATACTCCATGACGACCTCCCCCACTGCGCCAGTTGCTGGCTCCCTCCCGCCCGCACCCGACGCGAAGATCGCCATGGGCTGGATGCACACGGCCAGGTTCCTCACCACGGCCGCCCAGCTGCACCACCTGCCGCCCATCCACGTGCCCGAGATCGCCTTCGTGGGCCGCTCCAATGCGGGCAAATCCACCTGCATCAACACGCTCACCCAGCAAAAGCAGCTGGCGTTCGCCTCCAAAAGGCCGGGGCGCACGCAGCACATCAACCTGTTCTCGCTGGGCAAGCACGGCGTGACCGATGCGGTACTGGCGGATCTGCCCGGCTACGGCTACGCAAAGGTGTCGCGCTCGGACAAGCTGCGCTGGCAGCAGGTGATGGTCAACTACCTGGTCAGCCGCCCCGGGCTCACGGGCATCGTGTTGCTGTGCGACCCGCGCCTGGGCTTGACCGAGCTGGACGAGGCGCTGCTCGAAGTGCTGCGCCCCCGCGTCGAGGAAGGCCTCAAATTCCTCATCGTGCTGACCAAGGCGGACAAGCTCACACGCTCCGAGCAAGCCAGGGTCCTGTCGATTACGCGACTGAACGCGGCGGGCGGAGATGTGATGATGTTTTCGGCCCTCAAGAAGCAGGGCGTGGACGAGGTGGCGCAGCTGCTGTGGCAGTGGGCGCACCCGGTGCAGCCCGGCGCCCCCGCCGCGTTGCCTGCCGATGGCCCCGCCACCGCCAGCGCCACGTCGGATGCGCTTGAGGATTCTCAGCAAAACTAGGCCTTAGCGCTGATCCAACGGGCGCTATCAGCTATTCAATTCATAGCGCCATGATCCAGACCCGCTCCGTCGCCCTGCCCCACGGCATCACCCTGCACTGCCGCGTGAGCGGCGTGGCCGGCCGGCCCGTGCTGCTGTTTCTGCACGGATTCCCCGAAGGCGCGTTCATCTGGGACGAGCAGCTGGCGTACTTTGCGCGGCCCGAGAATGGCGGCTACCGCTGCATCGCCCCCTACCTGCGGGGGTTCGGCGCCTCCAGCAGCCCCGCCGAGGTCGAGGCCTACCGCGCCAAGCACCTGGTGCAGGACCTGGTGGCGCTCATCGCCGCCGAGTCGCCGCAGGCGCCGCTCGAATGCCTGGTGGCGCACGACTGGGGCGGCGCCGTGGCCTGGAACCTGGCCAACCAGCAACCGCAGTTGATGAAGCGCCTGGCCATCGTCAACTCGCCGCACCCCGGTGCCTTCGTGCGCGAGCTGGCGCACAACCCGGCGCAGCAGGCCGCCAGCGAGTACATGCACTTCCTGTGCAGGCCGGACGCCGAAGCCCTGCTGGCCGAGAACGACTTCCGCCGCCTGTTCGGCTTCTTCGACGACCCCCAGGGCCGCGCCCCGGCGTGGCTCACCGAGAGCGTGCGCGCCCAGTACCGCAGGCTGTGGCAGCAGGGCCTGACGGGCGCGTGCAACTACTACCGTGCCAGCCCCATCCGCCCGCCACGGGACGGGGAGCCCGGCGCGCAAGCGATCACGCTGCCCGAGTCCATGCTCACGGTCGCCGTGCCCACGCTGGTGCTCTGGGCCATGGACGACCCGGCCCTGCTGCCCGGTCTGCTCGACGGACTGCCGGGCTGGATACCGCAGCTGCAGATCCACAAGGTGGAGCAGGCCTCGCACTGGGTCGTGCACGAGCACCCGGAGCGCGTGGCGCTGGAGCTGCGCCGGTTTTTGCAATCAAATTGATAGCTGCCGGCGCTTGGCAGACAAGCGCCAGCGGCCATTTTCGTGAGCATCTGCCATCTTGCCCACTGGCGCACCCCAGGCCAGTGCCACCGTGGAACCGGCTCTGCCAGGCCACGGGTGGCGGCCCCCGGAGAGGGAAGACGCCGCAGGCGGCTCAGTGGGGAATCAATACAAACCTGGCTCGCCCTCGGGCCGCGTCTTGAAGCGCTTGTGCACCCAGTAGTACTGCTCGGGCATGGTGTCGATCACGGCCTGCAGCTCGCGGTTCATGCGCTCGGTGTCGGCATCGACGTCGTCGGTGGGGAAGTTCGCCCACGCGGGCGACACCTCGGCCACGTAGCCGGTGGGCGTCATGCGCGAATACACCCCGACCACCTTGGCACGCCCCAGCCGCGCAAACCGCGACAGCGACGGGATGGTCGCGGTGGTCACGCCGTAGAACGGCACGAACACCGAATCGTTGCGGCCATAGTCCATGTCGGGCAGCAGGTACAGCAGGCCGCCCTGGCGCAGGTTGGCGATGATGGGCTTCACGCCGTGAGACCGGTTGAGCATGCGCACATCGCCGAAACGCTGGCGCCCCGCCATGAACCAGGCGTCCACGGCGGGGTCCGGGTGGGTGGCGAAGATGGAGGTGAATGCGCGGCTGGAATGCAACGGCAGCGCCAGGCCGCCCGCATCCATGCCGTAGAAATGCGGCGCGAACAGGATGGTGGGCGTGTCGCCCTCCAGCTCGTGGATGGCGCCTTTGAGCACGACGCGCCGCTCCACCACCTCGCGCGGCGCGGCCCACAGCCAGCTGCGGTCGAGCCAGGTCTGACAAAACGCCACGAAACTCGCCCGCGCCACCGCGCGGCGGCGCGCCTCCGTCCAGTCCGGAAAACACAGCGCCAGATTGCGCAGCGCCACCCGCCGCCGGGGCGCCGCCAGCACAAAGGCCACCTGCCCCAGCAGCCAGCCCAGGCCCCGCAGCACCGGCAGCGGCAGCAGTGCCAGCACCCGCATGAACCACACGCCCAGGCGGCCGGTCATGCTGCGGTCTCCGGAGCCGGTGCAGCCGGCGGCGCGGCCTCGGCACGGGGCTGCTTGTAGCGGGCGTAGCCCCACAGGTACTGCTCGGGGCACTGGCAGATGAGGTGTTCCATGGCCTGGTTGATCTGCAGCAAGGCCTGATCCATGTCGGCCGACAGCGGCGCCGGCAGCGGCTCGAAATGGGTGACGTAGCCACGGCCCCAGGACAGCCGCTCGCACCGCGCCAGCACCACCGCCGCGCCCGTCTGCTGCGCCAGCCGCGCGGCCAGGGTCATGGTGTAGGCATCGCGGCCGAAAAAGGGCGACCACAACCCCTGCCCGTCGGGCGGCACCTGGTCGGGCAGCAGGCCCACGGCCTCGCCGCGGCGCAGGGCCTTGATCATCTGGCGCACCCCCGCCAGCGTGGTGGGCACGGCCAGCATGCCGGGGCGGTTGCGCGCGGTCTCCATCACCTTGGCCAGCCAGGCCTGGCGCGCAGGGCGGTACAGCACGGTGATGGGGCCGCGCTCGGCGCTCCAGCGGCGCGCGGCCGCCTGGGCCGACAGCTCAAAGCACCCCTGGTGCGGCGTGAGGTACACGATGCCCTTGCCGGCCGCATAGGCCGCCTCGACACACGCCTCGCCCTCCAGCCGGCACGGCATGGGCGCGCCCAGCCACAGGCGGGGCAACTCGGTCACCATGCGGCCCGCGTGTGCCACGGCGGCACGCACCGCGCCGAACGGATAGCCCGCCAGCGCCACGTTGGCCAGAAAGCGCCGCCGGTACGTGGGCGACGCCGCAAACGCCACCCAGCCCATCGCCGCGCCGAGGGCGTGCAGCAACCACAGCGGGAACACAGAAAATAAACGGAACACGACTGGCATTAAAATAACGGGGTCGCTGAGTTAAATGAGCAACTTGCAGGGCGACGTTAAAAAAATCTGCTAAAGCGTTCGCCACAGCTCCTTCGGGGTGAGGGCAACGCCCCAAATGCCGGAACACAGGAGTTTATTCAAATGGCGAACGACTTTCTCTTTACCTCGGAATCCGTGTCCGAAGGCCACCCCGACAAGGTGGCCGACCAGATCTCGGATGCGATCCTCGATGCGATCTTCAAGGAAGACCCCCGCTCTCGCGTCGCCGCCGAAACGCTGACCAACACCGGCCTCGTGGTGCTGGCGGGCGAGATCACCACCAATGCCCACGTGGACTACATCCAGGTGGCGCGCGACACCATCAAGCGCATCGGCTACGACAACACCGACTACGGCATCGACTACAAGGGCTGCGCCGTGCTGGTGGCCTACGACAAGCAGTCCAACGACATCGCCCAGGGCGTGGACCACGCGTCCGACGACCACCTGAACACCGGCGCCGGCGACCAGGGCCTGATGTTCGGCTACGCCTGCGACGAGACGCCCGAGCTGATGCCCGCGCCCATCTACTACGCCCACCGCCTGGTGGAGCGCCAGGCCCAGCTGCGCAAGGACGGCCGCCTGCCCTTCCTGCGCCCCGATGCCAAGTCGCAAGTCACGATGCGCTACGTGGACGGCAAGCCCCACAGTATCGACACCGTGGTGCTGTCCACGCAGCACCACCCCGACCAGAGCGAAACCCAGACCAAGATGAAGGCCTCGTTCACCGAAGCCATCATCGAAGAGATCATCAAGCCCGTGCTGCCCAAGGAATGGCTGCAGAACACCCGCTACCTGATCAACCCCACCGGCCGCTTCGTCATCGGTGGCCCCCAGGGCGACTGCGGCCTGACCGGCCGCAAGATCATCGTGGACACCTACGGCGGTGCCTGCCCGCACGGCGGCGGTGCCTTCAGCGGCAAGGACCCCACAAAGGTGGACCGCTCGGCCGCCTACGCCGCCCGCTACGTGGCCAAGAACATCGTGGCTGCCGGCCTGGCGCGCCAGTGCCAGATCCAGGTGGCGTACGCCATCGGCGTGGCCGAGCCGATGAACATCACGGTCTACACCGAAGGCACCGGCGTGGTCCCGGACGAGCGCCTGGCCGAACTGGTGCGCGAGCACTTCGACCTGCGCCCCAAGGGCATCATCCAGATGCTCGACCTGCTGCGCCCGATCTACGAAAAGACGGCTGCGTATGGCCACTTCGGCCGGGAAGAACCCGAGTTCAGCTGGGAGAAGACCGATAAAGCTGCCGCACTGCGTGCGGCAGCCGGGCTGTAAAGCCCGCCGCGCTCCTTGCGCGGTATCGGTCTTCGGGCGAAGCTCATATCGCGCAGCGATGTGAACGTAGACCAAGGTACGGATACCCCCGCCGCCGCATCCTGGCCCCCCACAGTCCCATCAAAGCCGCAACGCCCCGCGTTGCGGCTTTTCTTTTGCCTGCTCACCAAACACCAGGTCCGCGCAAACCTTGCCCCAGCGACTCTCTCCTACACCCGCATCCCGCCCATGCTGACGGCTGTGCCCAGGCCCCGCCGGTATCGTTCCAGCACACCCTCACGCAGCCCCGGGCTGCTCTTCAACCCCCGCTAGGAGCGACCATCATGCTGAAGTACGCCATCATTTTTGCCCTGATCTCCCTGGTTGCAGGTGCACTGGGCTTCACCGGCGTGGCTGCCGGCGCCGCAGGCATTGCCAAGGTGCTGTTCGTGATCTTCTTGATCATCGCCGTGGTGTTCGTGATCCTTGCTGCCGTGGGCGTAGGTGCAGCGCGCAAGGCGCTGAAGTAACCGCACCGCCGGCTTCACCCCACGATCGACACAAGAAATCAGGACTCCCATGGCACTCAACATCTTTGAAGCACTGCGCGAAAGCCATGAACGGCAACGCGAGCTGTGCAAGCAGCTGGTCGACACCAGCGGCGACACGCCCGAGCGGCACGAACTGTTCGAGCAGCTCAAAACCGAACTGCTCGCGCACGAGCTGGGCGAAGAGCGGCATTTCTACATTCCGCTGATGGCGCACGATGCCGGCGTGGATCTGTCGCGCCACGCGATCTCGGAACACCACGAACTCGATGAGCTGGTGGAATCCATCGAAGAGGCCGACCCTGCAACGCCCGCGTGGCTGCCGCTGGCCAAGAAGCTCGCTGAAAAGGTCGAACACCACCTGAAAGAAGAGGAACACAAGTTCTTCCAGATGGCGGGCAAGTTGCTGACCGAAAAGCAAAAGACGCAGCTCGCCAAGGAATACCTGGCGACCTACGAAGAAGCCAAGACCACGACGGCCTGAGGAGCTGTTGTCGCGTCGCAGGGCCCAAGCGGCGCGACGCAGGCAGCCACGGCCCAGCTGCTGCGCTCCGCGCCCTGCACAGGCCTGAGCACAGCGCTCCAGAGGTGGTCAGGCTGTGGCTTCCTCGGCCTGCACCACGCAGTTGCGGCCCTTGGACTTGGCCACATACAGCGCGGTGTCTGCGCGCTTGATGAGGGCGTGGGCGTCTTCGTGGTGGTCCCAGGTGGCCACGCCAAAACTTGCGCTCACATGCCCCACCGAATCGAACGGCGCTCCGGCAATGCGTGCGCGCACCGCCTCGGCCATGGCCATCGCGGCGTCCACCGGCGTTTCCTTGAGCAGGATGATGAACTCCTCGCCGCCAAAGCGTGCGGCGCAGTCCGAGGTGCGCAGCAGTTCGCGCACCCGCAGCGCAGTGCTCTTGAGCACCACGTCGCCCGAGTCGTGGCCGAATGTGTCGTTGATGCGCTTGAAGAAATCGATGTCGAACATCACCACCGACAGGTGGCTCTTCTTGATGCGCGTGTCGGCCATTTCGGTTTCCAGCCGCTCGAAGAACCGGCGGCGGTTCACCAGGTCGGTCAGGAAGTCCTTGGTGGCCAGGTCCTCCAGCTTGGCGTTGAGCCGGGCCATGGGCTCGATCACCAGCGACGAGAGCGACAGGTTGAGCACCACGAACAACAGCACGAAGCTGGCCAGCAGCGCGCCCATCACGGTGTAGAACGTCTGGCGCGCCTTCTCCAGCGGGAAGTACATCGGCACCTTCACCACCTGGATGCCGACCGTCTCGTTCATGCCCCAGCCAAAGCCGTTCTTGTCGCCATAGATCTTGAGCATGGTCGGCGGCGCAGCAGCCGGTGTGCTGTGGCAGGCCATGCACTGGGCCTGCTTGATGGTGATGGGCCGGGCCACGTACATGGCGCGGTGCATGCCCTCGCCCACTTCGCCCGTCACCTCTTTCTTCACGTCCACGCGGCCTTCGCGGAAGTCGCTGATGATGCGCTCCTCCCACTCGTTGGCGCGGTCGCGCAGGTTGGTGGGGTTGAGCACCGCCTCCTTGTACTCGTAGCCGGCGAAGCGGCCCTGCAGGCGGCGCAGGGTTTCGGTGGCGGCGTAGGCGGGCACGGTCTGCGGCAGGAATTTCTCGGCCAGCGTCACGTCCAGGTGCGGCTTGACCAGCTCGGTGGTGTAGTCCCGGATGGCCATGGCGGCGTGCATCATGATCTGCGAGTTGTGCTGCACCTCCTCGATGGCCGACTTCTGCAGGAAGCGATGCACATAGGCTCCCGCACCGACCAGTGCGAGCAGCAGCACGGCTGCCAGCACCAGGTTGAATTTCAGCCGCAAAGACATGGATTTCCCTCGGGTGCCAGCGTGGGTGGCCGGCTTGTTATGGGTACGGCGTGGGCCGCCGCTGCACGCGGGGCGGCTGCCAGCGCACGCCACTCCCTCGTCAAAGCCTGCGTTTGTGCCAGATTTTGCAGGGGCGGTCCAACACTTTCTGCCACCGTGCCCCAGCGCAACACACACGGCACACCGATGGCCCGGGCCCGCAGTTTGGCACTGGCAAAAAACTGCTTACAAGCCGCGCGCGCTCAGCGACAGGCTGCGCCGGTACGCCGGCCGCACCCGGTACAGCTGTGCGGGCCGGTGCGCACCACCCGTCTGCAGGGCGCCGGGCACGGGCTCCAGCATGGCCAGCTCGTCCACCTTGCGGCGAAAGCTCACCTTGTTGATGGCCTCGCCCAGCAGCGCTTCGTAGACGGCCTGCAGTTGAGGCAGCGTAAAGGGCTCGGCACACAGGTGCACCGGCAGCGACGAATACTGACTCTTGCTGCGCACGCGCTGCACGGCGGTGTCGATGATCTGGCGGTGGTCGAACGGCAGGGGCGGCAGTGCATCCACCGCCACCAGCTCCACGCGGCCCTCGGCCTGGGCCAGCGTCTCGGGCGGCACCAGCGCGCAGTACGCCACCGCCACGGACCAGCCCCGCGGGTCCCGCACCGCGCCCGAGAACGTGGCCAACTGCTCCAGGTACGGGCTCTCCAGGCCCGCCTTGTCGCGCAGCACGCGGGCGGCGCTGGCCTGCGTGTCCACATCGTCCTGCGCATGGATGTAGCCGCCGGGCAAGGCCAGCGCCTGGGCGAACGGCGCCCGCTCACGGCGCACCAGGGCCACCTTCAGCTGGCTCTGCTCCAGGGTCAGCAGCACCACGTCCACGGTGCAGATCACGGCAGGGGCACTGTCGCTGGTCATGGTTCGATCGTTGAGTTCATTGCAGAGATATACGAACAAGGCTAACACTGCACCTTCAAAACCCCAAGTATTCAGAGAAAAAGCTCTCTGGAATCCGACACATCGTGTTGCATCTTAGTTAGTTGCATTTTTGTATTAACAAACTTACACTGCATCCAACCCAAGGAGAAGACCATGGCCCGCAACATCCAGCTTTTGGTGATCGACCCGCAAAACGACTTCTGCGACCTGCCTGCCGAGTGGCATCCTGTGCAGACCGGCCAGCCCCCAGGCAGCCGCACAGCACCCAGCCTCCCAGTCGCCGGCGCCCATGCCGACATGCAGCGCCTGGCCGCGTTCATCCGCACGCAGGGTGCAGGGTTTGACGCCATCACCGTCACGCTCGACTCGCACCAACGCTTCGACATCGCCCATCCCGGGTTCTGGCAGCAGGCAGGCGGCGCAGCCGTCGCGCCCTTCACCCCCATCACGGCGGCCCAGGTGCGCAGCGGCGCGTTCACGCCCCGCAGCGCCGCCGCACTGCCGCGCACGCTGGCCTACCTGGATGCGCTCGAAGCCCAGGGCCGCTACACGCTCATGGTCTGGCCGGTGCACTGCGAGATCGGCAGCTGGGGCCACGGCGTGCATGCCGACGTGCTGTCCGCCTGCGGCGACTGGCAGCTGCAGCAACAGCGCGCGGTGCACAACGTGTTCAAGGGCACCAACCCCTGGACCGAGCACTACAGCGCCATCCGGGCCGAGGTGGTCGACGCCGCCGACCCGGACACCGCCCTCAACACCCGCCTGCTCGCGGCGCTCGACACCGCCGACCTGCTCCTCATCGCCGGCGAAGCCAGCAGCCACTGCGTGCGCTCCACCACCGAGCACATCGTGCAGCACCTGCCCCGCCTGCAGGCGGCAGGCGCCCGGCCCAGCCACATCGTTCTGCTGACCGACTGCATGAGCCCCGTGGGCGGCTTCGAACCACAGCACCAGGCCTTCCTCGACGCCATGCGCGCCCAGGGCGTGCAACTGGCCACCAGCACGGAAATCAGCCTCTAGGGGCCCTCTGCACGAATCATCGCGCCGTGTGCATCTGCGGTCTCGGGCGGCCTGCGGCGTTGCAAATACTCGCAATAGCTACGGCTATGGCTGCGTTTTGCGCCTTGCACTCCATCCCGATCCGCAGCGCACACTTGGCAGCTCGATTCGTGCAGAGGATCCCTAGCGCTTGCTGAACCAGCGCAACCAGCTACAAAAACAGGAGCATCACCATGACCCGCATCATCACCAGCCTGCTCGACACCGACCTGTACAAGTTCACCATGTGGCAGGCCCTGCTGCACCGTCACCCGCAGACGCAAAGCGAATACCGCTTCGTGTGCCGCAACCAACCCCTGTACCCGCTGACCGAACTGCTGCCGGAGGTGAACGCAGAGCTCGACCACCTGTGCTCGCTGCGCTTCACCAAGGGCGAGCTGGACTACCTGGGCGGCCTGCGCTTCATCAAGAGCGACTTCATCGATTTTCTGCGCATCTTCCAGTTCCAGCGCAGCTTCATCGAGGCGCGGGCCGAGGGCGACACGCTCACCATCGTCGCGCGCGGCCCCCAGGTGCACGTGATGGGCTTCGAGATCTTCGTGCTGGCCATCGTGAACGAGCTGTACTTTCGCCGCTTCGACGCCGCCGCAGCGCTGGCCAGCGGCCGCGAGCGCCTGGCCGCCAAGGTGCAGCAGCTGCATGACCTGGCGCAACAGGCCACGCTGCGCCACCCGTTCGAGCTGTTCGACTTCGGCCTGCGCCGCCGCTACAGCGGTGACTGGCAGCGCGAGGTGGTTCAGACGTTTGCGGAGCAGACGCCCCAGTGGTTCAAGGGCACGAGCAACGTGCTGCTGGCGCGCGATTTGAACCTGGTGCCCATCGGCACCATGGCGCACGAATACCTGCAAAGCTACCAGGCGCTGGGCGTGCGGCTGCGCGACTTTCAAAAGGCCGCGCTGGAAGACTGGGTGCAGGAGTACCGCGGCGACCTCGGCATCGCGCTGACCGACACCGTGGGCATGGACGCCTTCCTGGCCGACTTCGACCTGTACTTCGCCAAGCTGTTCGACGGCCTGCGCCACGACTCGGGCGACCCGGTGGCCTGGGGTGAAAAGGCGCTGGCGCACTACGCCAAGCTGCGCATCGACGCGAACACCAAGCGGCTGGTGTTCTCCGACGGCCTCACGCTCACCAAGGCGCTGTCGCTGTACCGCCACTTCGGCGACCGCACGCAACTGGGCTTTGGCATTGGCACCCACCTCACCAACGACATGGGGGACACACCCGAAATGAAGCCGCTGAACATCGTGATGAAGCTCACCCGCGCCAACGGCCAGGCGGTGGCCAAGCTGTCGGACACGCCCGGCAAGACGCTGTGCGACGATGAAACCTATCTGGCCTACCTCCGCCAAGTCTTTAACGTTGCTAACTGAGCGGCTGAGAAAACTCTCCTGGCGTCGTTGTTCCGTCTTGCCGTACCTCCGGTACTGTCTGCGACGGAACGCCTAGCCAGGACCGCTTCGCTGAGTTTTTCAGCCACTCCGTATCGCTCTGCGCACTCGAGGAAAACGCAATGCTCCGCATCACCATCGCTCAATTGAATATCACTGTCGGCGACATCGAAGGCAACGTGACCCGCATGGTGGCCGCCGCGCGGCAGGCCGCGGCCGAGCAGTCCGATATCGTCGTCTTCAGCGAACTCTCGCTGTGCGGCTACTACCCCGGCGACATGCTGGATGAGCCCGAGTTCATGCAGCGCGTGGAGGCCGGGGTGGCTGCGTTGCAGGCCGCATCGGCCGAGCTGCCTGCCCTGCACTGGGTGGTGGGCACGCCCACGCGCGCCAGCGGGCCGGGCAAGCGGCTGCACAACAGCCTGCTGGTGCTGCAGGGCGGCACCGTGAAGCTGTCGTACGCCAAGCAGCTGCTGCCCACCTACAACATCTTCGACGAGCGCCGCCATTTCGAACCCGGCCCCGACGTGGCCAAGGTGCTGCGCGTGGGCAATGCCCAGGTGGGCCTGCTGGTCTGCGAAGACGGCTGGAACGACCACGGTGCCGACTACGTCACCAACCCCTTCGTGCGCCTGCGCGACGCCGCACCAGACCTGGTGATCAGCATCAACGCCAGCCCCAGCCACGTGGGCAAGCGCGAGCAGCGCCACCAGATCTTCGGCGGCTCATCGCGCCGCCACGGCCTGCCCATCCTGTACGTCAACCAGGTGGGCGGGCACGACCAGCTGGTGTACGACGGCGCATCGTTTGCGGCCGAGCCCGATGCCGGCATCGTCTTCGAGGCGCCCCGCTTCGTGGAGGACGTGCGCACCCTGCAGTTCGACAACGGCCACTTCTCCATGGGCGACGGCCAGGCCCCGGCCCCCGTGCCGGCCGAGGGCATTCCCACCATGGAGTTCTACCGCCAGCAAATCATGCTGGGCCTCAAGGACTACGCGCGCCGCTGCGGCTTTCGGCAGGTGGTGGTGGGCAGCTCGGGCGGCATCGACAGCGCGCTCACCCTGGCCCTGGCCGCACAGGCGCTGGGCCCCGAGAACGTGGTGGGTATCACCATGCCCTCGCGCTACTCCAGCAGCGGCTCGGTCGACGACTCGGTGGCCCTGTGCCGCAACCTGGGCGTGCAGTTGTTCACCCACCCCATCGCAGACCTGGTGGCGGGCTACGCGCAGCAGTTCGGGCAATCCTTCGACCAGCCGCTGGCGGGCCTGCCGCTCGAAAACCTGCAGGCGCGCATCCGCGGCACGGTGCTGATGGAATACTCCAACGCCTTCGGCCACCTGCTGCTCACCACGGGCAACAAGTCCGAGATCTCGGTGGGCTACTGCACGCTGTACGGCGACACCAACGGCGGCCTGGGCCTCATCGGCGACCTGTACAAGACCGAAGTGTTCGCGCTCTCGCGCCACGTCAACGCACAGGCCGGGCGCGAGCTGATTCCGCAGGCCATCATCGACAAGGAACCATCCGCCGAGCTGGCCCCCGGCCAGCGCGACGTGGACAGCCTGCCGCCCTACCCGGTGCTGGACGAAGTGCTCAAGCTCTTGATCGAAGGCGAGCGCCTGTCCACCGCCGAACTCACGGCCGCGCAGACCTTCGTCTCGACCCTGCAGAACGACGACGCCGGGCGCGCCCTGGTGCAGCGCGTGCGCATGATGGTGGCGCGCAACGAATACAAGCGCCGCCAGGCCCCGCCCATCCTGCGCGTTCGGCCCCGGGCGTTCGGCAGCGGGCGGCAGATGCCGATCGCCGCAAAATATGTCTGACGGCATGCATATGGAATGCACTCCCATCCGCTTGGGCTGAGCTGGCCGAAGCCCGGCGCCGCGCTTCGACAAGCCTGCCGTGACATGCCGAAAGGCCCGGCGTGAACGGATGGACTTTTCAGCAGCCGCCGAGCAGCCCCGCACGCCCTTTTACAATCGCTATCAAAACAGTAGCTGGCAGCGCTCTCCCATCAAGCGGTAGAGGCTCAGATCACTCAACCGCCTGGAGACTCATGTACGACACCGCCATCTACATCGGCCGCTTCGAGCCCGTCCACACCGGCCATCTGGCCCTGCTGCAACGCGCACTCGACAGCGCGCGTAATGTGATCGTGGTGGTCGGCTCTGCTTGGCAGGCCCGCTCGCCCAAGAACCCCTTCACCTGGCAAGAACGCGAGGCCATGCTGCACGAAGCCCTGCCCGCGGCCGACCGCGCCCGGGTGCGCGTGCTGCCCGTGCGGGACTACTACAACGAGGCCGTGTGGGTGCAGGCCGTGCGCCGCGGCGTGGCCGAGATCGCCGGTGCCGATGCCAACATCGGCCTGGTGGGCCACTTCAAGGACGCCACCAGCAGCTACCTGAGCGCCTTCCCCGGCTGGCAGCTCATCCACGTGGAGCGCCAGGGCCGCATCGACGCCACCGCCATCCGCGACGCCTACTTCGGCGCCACGCCCGCCACGGTGCAGGCAGCGCTGGCCCCGCTGGCGGCCGAGATTCCGCCCAGCACACTGACCGCGCTGGAGCGCTTTGCCCACACCCCGCACTACCCGGCCCTGCAGGAAGAATGGCGCATGCTGCGCCGCTACCGAGAGGCCTGGTCCGCTGCGCCCTACCCTCCCGTCTTTGTGACCGTGGACGCTGTCCTGCGCTGCCAGGACCACGTGCTGCTCATCCGCCGCGCCCACGCCCCCGGCAAAGGCCAGCTGGCCGTGCCGGGCGGCTTCATCGAACAGCGCGAAACGGTGTGGCAGTCCTGCCTGCGCGAGCTGGTGGAAGAAACCCATTGCGACCTGCCCGAAGCCACCATGCGCGCCGCGCTGCAGGCCGTGGCCGTCTTCGACCACCCCGACCGCAGCCAGCGCGGCCGCACGCTCACGCATGCGCACTACTTCGACCTGGGCAACGCGGCCTTCCCCAAGGTCCAGGCGGACGACGATGCGCTGCAGGTGCAGTGGACGCCGCTGTCCGAACTGGCAGGCATGGAAGAGGAGTTCTTCGAGGACCACTTCCACATGCTGGACCACTTTCTGGGTATCACCGACGCGCCGGAACTGGCGGCCTCGGCCTGACCGAATCAGTGTGAGCCGGGCATCGCGGCGACGCCTGTCTGCCAGGCTCACCCCGGCGGGTGCACACGCATCCAGTCGGTGAACTCCCGCACCGGCATTGGCCGCGCATACAGATAACCCTGGTACTGCGCAATGCCGCGCCCGGCCACCCAGTCGAGCTGTTCCTGGGTCTCCACGCCCTCGGCCACTGCCGTGAGCTTCATCAGTGTCGACAGCGAGACGATCAGCTCGGCCAGCGAGCGGTTGGCGTCGTTGTCCTGGATGAAGGTCTTGTCGATCTTGAGCGTGTGGACCGGGAACCGCTGGAGGTAGGCCAGGTTGGAATAGCCCGTGCCGAAATCATCGAGCGCAATCGTCAGGCCCAGCGCCGACAGCTCGCGCAGCACGTTGAGCACGTGCTGGTCTTCCCCCAGCAGGATGGACTCGGTGATCTCGAGCTCCATGCGCGCGGGGTTCACAGCGGCCTCGCGCAGCACGCTGGTGATGTCGTGCAGCAGGCTGGGCGATGCGAACTGGCGGGGCGACAGGTTGACCGACACCACCAGGTCCCAGCCCTTCGCAGCCCAGGCCACCTGTTCGCGTGCCGCTTGCGCCAGCACCCACAGGCCCAGCGCGCCGATGAGGCCGGTGGTCTCGCAGGCCGGGATGAAATGCGCGGGCGACACCACGCCCAGGCGCGGGTGGTTCCAGCGCACCAGGGCCTCCACCGCGCGGATGGTGTTGGTGGCCACGTCCACGCGCGGCTGGAAGTACACCTCGAACTCCTCGCGCTCCAGCGCCAGGTGCAGCTCTTTCTCCAGCTCGGTGCGGCTGCGCACCGTCTCGGCCATGTGCCGGTCGAAATAGGCCAGCGCGTTGCGCCCGCGCTCCTTGGCCGCGTACATGGCCAGGTCGGCGTTGCGCAGCAGGATCTCGATGGACTCGCCGTCCTGCGGGTACAGCGCCACGCCGATGCTGGACGTGACGCGCAGCTGCGCCCCGGCAATGGACAGCGGCGCCGCCATGGCCACGGAGATGCGCTCGTGCAGTGCATCCAGGTCTTCGCGGATGCGCGGCGATGTCAGCAGCACCAGGAACTCGTCGCCACCCCAGCGGGCCAGCACCTCGGTGCCGTGCCGCGTGTGGCGCAAGCGCTGCGACATGGCCACCAGCAGCTCGTCGCCCGCAGCATGGCCCAGGGTGTCGTTCACGTCCTTGAAGTGGTCGAGGTCGATCAGCATCAGCGCAGCTTCGAGCGACTGGGCCTTGGCCTCCTCCACAGCCCGCGCAAAACGCTGCGTGAAGTGGGCCCGGTTGGGCAGGCCGGTGAGCACGTCGTGCAGCGACTGGAAATTGGCGCGCTCTTCGGTGTGCTTGATGGCGCTGATGTCCGCCTCGCTCACCAGCACCGCGTCCTGGCCGGTGACGGCGTCGCTGCAGCGGCGCGCCGACAGCTCGTGCCAGCGGTCGCCCTGCGGCGTGCGCACTGCGAGCGTGAGCGTACCCACGCCGTGCTGCTCCAGGCTGCGCGAGAGCGCGGCAAACACCGCCGCGTTGCCCACGCGCTCCTGCAGGCGCTCGCCGGGGCTGAGTACGGCGGCACGCGCGGCAGGGTTGCGGTACAGCGCCTGGCCGTTGCCGTCGTACAGCGTGATCATCACCGCGGTGTGCAGCAGGGCCTCGACCGAGCGCAGGGACTCCGGCAGGGCCGCGCCCATGGCGTCGGCCTCGCACAGCATGCCCATGCGGCCATCGGGCAGGCGGTGCCCGCCAAAGCGCACGTTGAGCGACACCGGCACGCCGCCGGGGTAGATGGTCCACTGCTCGGTGAAGCTCGCGTCGCCCCGCAGCACGAAGTCGCTCTGGTACTGCGCCAGCCGCTGCGCGACCGACTCGGACATGTCGTGGCCCATGTCGCGCCCGCACAGCTCGGCCAGCGTGGTGGCCTGCCACACGGCCAGCGCCGCCGCATTGGCCCAGTACACGCACCGGCCGTCGATGTCGAAGAGCCAGACGGGCCGCGACAGCCACTCCAGCGCCGCGCAGCGCAGTCCGCGCTCGGCCAGCTCGGCGTCGGTGGGTAGGCGGTGTTGCGGCAGGCGCGCTGCCGGCAAGGGGGCCGACACGGTCATGCCAGCCCGCAGTCCAGCACCAAGCCGGCGGCCTGCGGGTGCGCAAAGGTCAGCAAGAGACGGGCGGGCATGGTGGTGATGACGGTGGGGTGACAGCAGTGCAGACAGGGTGTGCGCCGGCAGCGCGCTCCGTCCGCGATGCCCTTGGCGCACCCCGGCCGTAGACGCCATGGCTTGCATCTTCGCACAGCCAGAGGGCTTGTCCAGCCAAGTTTTGCCACCCCCGCGACGCCTGCCGGCGCCCGCGCAAAACCCTCTCAAGAGACGCGGAACTGCCCCACCGTCTGCGACAGCGCCACCGCCTGCTGGCTCAGGGACTGCGCCGCGGCCAGGGCCTCTTCCACCAGCGCTGCGTTCTGCTGCGTGCCCTGGTCCATCTGCGACACGGCCTGGTTGACCTGCGCGATGCCCGCGCTTTGCTCGGCGCTGGCCGCGCTGATCTCGGCCACCATGGTGGTCACGCTCTTCACGCCGTCGACCACCTCGCGCATCGTGGCACCGGCCTGCTCCACCAGTTGCGTGCCCGCACCCACCTTGGTCACGGAGTCGTCGATCAGGCCCTTGATTTCCTTGGCCGCGGCGGCACTGCGCTGCGCCAGGCTGCGCACTTCGCTGGCCACCACCGCAAAGCCGCGGCCCTGCTCGCCGGCGCGCGCGGCTTCCACCGCGGCGTTCAGCGCCAGGATGTTGGTCTGGAACGCAATGCCGTCGATGACGCTGATGATGTCCACGATCTTGCGCGAGGACTGCTCGATGGAGCCCATGGTGCCCACCACCTGCTGCACCACGTCGCCGCCGCGCACGGCGGTGGCCGAGGCCACACGCGCCAGTTCGTCGGCGCGCCGGGCGTTGGCGGCGTTCTGCTCCACGGTGGAGGTGAGCTCTTCCATCGACGCAGCGGTCTGCTGCAGCGCGCTGGCTTGCGATTCAGTGCGGGACGAGAGGTCGCCGTTGCCTGCCGCGATCTCGGCCGATGCCGTGTTGATCGAGTCGGTGCTGTCGCGCACCTGGGTCACCAGGTGGGCCAGGTTGTCGCGCATGGCGCGGATGGCAAACAGGATGCTGGAGGTGTCGCCCGGGCGCGTCTGCACATCCACCGCCAGGTTGCCTTCGGCGATCTGCGTGACCACCTGCGCCGCGTACTGCGGCTCGCCGCCGAGCTGTTGCACCAGGGTGCGGAGCATCTGCCAGGCCATCACCGCCACGATGAGCATCAGCACCGCGCCGATGGACAGCAGGATGGCGGTGTTGCGCCAGAACGCATCCTCGATGTCGTCCACGTAGTCGCCAAAGCCGATGATCCAGTCCCAGGGCTCGAACTTGATGATGGCGTAGAGCTTGTCCACCGGCTCCTTGGCACCGGGGCGCGTGCCCGGCGCGGTCACCGTGCCGATGGTCTTGCCCTGCAGCGCGGCGCGGTAGCGCACGCCGGCTTCCTTGCCGCCCTTTTCGTCGACGATGCCGATGCGCTTGGGGTTGGGGTGCACGTAGTTCACATCGTTGGTGAAGCCGCGCACGAAGAAATACTTGTCCTTGTCGACAAAGCTGCCGATGGTGCGCTCGGCCTCCTTGATCGCGTCCTCGCGGGACAGCGCGCCGCTCTTTTCCTTGTCGTGCGCCTTCTGCGCGGCGGCGTGGGCCAGGATGACCAGGTTGGACAACTGCGCCGTGCGCTCGTTCATCATCGACCGGTACAGCGTGGTCAAGGCCACGGCGGACAGGACCACCAGGCCCAGCAAGGTGGCCGCACACAGCCACAGGATTCGGGTACGCAATTTCATGGGAAACATCTTCGGGAAACGGAAAAAGTAACCAGAAGATACAGGGACCGCCTCGTTAATCCCCTCAAGACCGCCAGAAAGTCACGGTCTCTTCATCCCATTGTGGTAGACGCAGATCGGTGTGCAGGCCGCACGGGGGCACGACTTGGCGCCTGCGGGGACCCAGGTGTAACAGCGGGGGACCTGTGGCGCACCCACAACGGGACGGACGGCCTGCGCTGCCGGCGCAGGCGCTGGTTGGCAGGAAGGCCGCCCCGTGTACCGAGCCCGCGTCCACCCGGCGTTGCGGGCGTCAGGTCCCTGCCCGCTCCAGCATCGCATGCAGCAGCACGTTGCAGCCCGCCGTGATGTGCTCGGGCTTGGCGTCCTCGATCTCGTTGTGGCTGATGCCGTCCTTGCAGGGAATGAAGATCATGCCGCTGGGCGCGAGCTTGGCCATGTACACGGCATCGTGTCCCGCGCCCGAGACGGCGGGCATGTGGCTGTAGCCCAGCCTGGCGGTGGCGCGGGCCACGGCCTCCACGCATTCGGCGTGAAAGGCCTGCGCGGGGTAGCTGGACACCATCTCGATGTGCACCTGCACGCCGTGCTCCTGCGCCACCTGCTCGGCGCGGGCCTTCACTTCGGCGGCCATCCGGTCCACGAGTTCGTCGGTGCTGTTGCGCAGGTCGATGCTGAACTTGACCCGGCCGGGAATGACGTTGCGGCTGTTGGGAAACACCTGCACCATGCCCACGGTGCCGCGGCCGTGCGGCGGGTGGCGGTGGGCCGCGGCCACCACGTCCTGCATGATGTGCGTGGCGGCGAGCAAAGCGTCCTTGCGCAGCGCCATGGGCGTGGGGCCCGCGTGGGCTTCCATGCCGGTGACGGTGCAGTCGAACCAGCGGATGCCCAGCACGCCGCTGACCACGCCGATGGTCTTGTCGTTGTCTTCCAGCACCGGACCCTGCTCGATGTGGGTCTCGAAGTACGCGCCGATGGGGTGGTCGCCCGGCTCCTGCTCGCCGACGTAGCCGATGCGTTCCAGCTCGCCCTTCACCGTCTTGCCCTCGGTGTCGGTGGCGGCGTAGGCGTGCTCCAGCGTGAAGGCCTTGGCGAACACGCCCGATCCCATCATCACCGGCACGAAGCGGCTGCCTTCTTCGTTGGTCCAGAAGGCCACCTCGATCGGTGCCTCGGTCTCGATGCCGTGGTCGTTGAGCGTGCGCACCACCTCGATGCCGGCCAGCACGCCATAGTTGCCGTCGAACTTGCCCCCGGTGGGCTGGGTGTCGATGTGGCTGCCGGTCATGATGGGCGGCAAGCTGTTGTTGCGCCCGGGGCGGCGCATGAAGCCGTTGCCGATCTTGTCGATGGTGACGCTCATGCCGGCCTCGCGCGCCCAGCGGGTGACGAGGTCTCGGCCCTGCTTATCCAGGTCGGTGAGCGTGAGGCGGCACACACCGCCCTTGGGCGTGGCGCCGATCTGCGCCAGTTCCATGAGCGATGCCCACAGGCGGTCGCCGTTGATGCGCAGGCTATCGATGTCGGGTTTGACTTTGGTGTCCATGGTGTTCTCCAAGGGATGTCTGAATTACCGGTTCACTCAGTACCGTTCGGGCTGAGCCTGTCGAAGCCGGGGCTGGTGACGGCCTTCGACAGGCTCAGGCTGAACGGGCTGTGAAATTGCAAAGCCGGATGGAATGCTTCAATAGCGCCCGCATCAGCCGCGCGCCACCGCCGTGGGCGCAAGCTCCTGCGCACGCTTTTGCACCGCCTGGAAATTGGGGCCGAACGCAGGGCGCTTGATGTAGCGGCCCGTACCCGCCTCGGCCCGCAGGTCCCCATTGGCAAACACCACGCGGCCCTGACTCACGGTGTGGGTGGGGATGCCGCGCACGGTGCGGCCCTCGAAGATGTTGAAGTCGCCCTTGCTGAACTGCGTCTTGGCCGAGAAGGTCTTGGTGCCCTCGGGGTCCCACAGCACCAGGTCGGCGTCGGCGCCCTCGCCGATGAAGCCTTTGCGCGGGTAGATGTTGAACAGCTTGGCCGCGTTGGCCGAGGTGATGGCCACGAACTCGCTGGGCGTGAGGCGCCCGGTGTTGACGCCGCCGTCCCAGATGGCGGCCATGCGCTCTTCGACGCCGCCGGTGCCATTGGGGATCTTGGCGAAGTTCTCCTGGCCCATGGCCTTTTGCGCGGCGCAGAAGGTGCAGTGGTCGGTGGCGGTGGTGTGCAGCTGGCCGGACTGCAGGCCGCGCCACAGCGCCTCCTGGTGGATCTTGGGGCGAAACGGCGGGCTCATCACATACGCGGCGGCCGTGGCGAAGTCGGGGTCGCGGTAGACGCTGTCGTCCACCAGCAGGTGCCCGGCCAGCACCTCGCCGTACACGCGCTGGCCGCGCGCGCGGGCGCGGGCGATCGCGTCGGCCGACTCCATGCAGCTCACGTGCACCACGTAGATGGGCACGCCCAGCACGTCGGCAATCGCGATGGCGCGGTTGGCGGCTTCGGCCTCGACCATGGGCGGGCGCGACAGCGGGTGGCCCTCGGGGCCGGTGATGCCCATCTTGGCGACCTCCTGCTGCAGCAGGTACACCAGCTCGCCGTTCTCGGCATGCACCGTGGGCATGGCGCCCAGCTCCAGCGCGCGCTTGAAGCTGTTCACCAGGGTTTCGTCGTCGCACATGATGGCGTTCTTGTAGGCCATGAAGTGCTTGAAGCTGTTCACGCCCTCCTCGTGCACCAGGGTGCCCATGTCGGCGCGCACCTGCTCGCTCCACCAGGTGATGGCGACGTGGAAGGAATAGTCGGCCGCCGATTTCTCGGCCCAGCCGCGCCACTTGCGGTAGGCGTCCAGGATGGGCTCCTGCGGGTCGGGAATCACGAAGTCGATGATGCTCGTGGTGCCGCCCGCCAGCGCTGCCGCCGTGCCGGTGAAGAAGTCGTCCATGGTGACTGTGCCCATGAAGGGCAGCTGCATGTGCGTGTGCGGGTCGATCCCGCCGGGCAGCACGTACTGGCCGCTGGCGTCCAGCGTCTGCGCGCCGGCAGGGGCCTGCGCCGCCGCACCCTCGCCCACGGCCACGATGCGGCCATCGACGCAGAGGACATCGGCCTGTTGTTCACGGTCGGCGTTGACCACGGTTCCACCGCGGATCAGGAGGGCTTGGGTCATGGAGATCTCCTTCAGGGATGCAGATCAAAAAAAGCAGGCCCGGCACCGGCACCACGGCCGGGCGGGGCCCCAGGTCACTTCTTCTTGGCGGTCAGGTAGTAGTAGGTGCCGGCCACGGCCAGGCTGAAGAACCAGCCCGAGTCGAACAGCGTGAGCCAGATGGCAGGCATGCCCGCCTTGTCCACCACGCCGGACACCGCCAGGTAGCCCGGCAGGCAGGGCAGCACGCCCAGGGCGAAGGCGATGAGCGCATGCAGGTTCCAGCCGTTGCTGTACTCGTAGTCGCCGCCGCGCCGGTACAGGTCGTCCACTTTCAGCACGCTCTTGCGCACCAGGTAGTAGTCCACCAGCAGGATGCCGGCAATGGCGCCCAGCAGCGTGCCGTAGCCGCCCAGCCAGGTGAAGAGGTAGCCGCCCGATGTGGCGAGGATCTTCCAGGGCATGAACACGAGCCCGATCAGCGCAGCGATGACGCCGCCCATGCGAAAGCTGATCTTGGACGGTGCGATCTGGCTGAAGTCGTACGACGGCGACACCAGGTTGGCGGCCACGTTGGTCGTCAGGTTGGCCAGCAGGATCACCAGCAGGCCCAGGCCCGCCGCCACGCTGCCCATCTGGGTCAGCAGGCCATCAGGGAACAGCTGCGCCTTGCCATACAGGATGGCCGATGCCGAAAAGCCGATGACGCCCACCATGGAGAACAGCGCCATGGGCAGCGGCAGTCCGATGGCCTGGCCCATGACCTGGTCCTTCTGCGACTTGGCAAAGCGCGTGAAGTCCGGGATGTTGAGCGCCAGCGTGGCCCAGAAGCCCACCAGCCCCGTGAGGGCCGCCCAGGTCTTGGGCCCGCCTTCCACCACCTTGGCGGGCAGGTTGAAGAGCTGGCCCGACGGCACCTTCATCAAAAGCACCACCACGAACAGGATCGACGCGCCGATCATCAGCGGCGCGGCGATGACCTCCAGAAGGCGGATGGACTCCGGCCCCTTCCAGATGAAGTAGATGTGCACGGCCCAGAACGCGAGGAAGCACATGAACTGCGAGGTGCTGATGGTCTCTCCCTGGGCGGGCCCCGCGAGGTTCATGCCCACGATGTTCAGGAAGCCGTGCAGCGCCAGCGCACCGAAGTAGCAGTTGATGGAGAACCAGCCGCACGCCACCAGGCCGCGCAGCACGGCCGGCAGGTTGGCCCCCTTCACGCCGAACGACGCACGCGCAAGCACCGGGAACGGCACGCCGTACTTGGGCCCCACCCGGCCGATGAGCACCATCGGTATCAGCACGATGCAGTTGGCCAGGAACACGAGCCACACGGCCATCTGCCAGGTGAAGCCCTGGTCGAGCATGGAGCTGGCCATGGTGTACGTGGGCACGCACACCACCATGCCCACCCAGAGCGCGGCGAAGTCTTTCCAGGTCCAGTGCCGCTGCGCCGCGGTGGTGGGGAGCAGATCTTCATTGGCGAGCGAATTGGATGCTCCGCCGGGCAGGTGCCCTGCCACATGGGCAGCGCTGCCGGTACTGTTGGTCATGCCTGTACTCCTGTCAAAGACGTCGTGGGGGTGGAACACAACCCGCTGCCTGGTCCGGCGTTCTCACGCTGGCAGATGGCGGGCCAAGGGGATGCCAGCGATGTTGAGGGCTACGCAAAAAATGCACCAGATGCAGTGCAGCATGCGAGCCCCGTCAACACCCTGCCAACGCACAGGGACTGCTCTGCAGGCCCTGTGGCGAATGCACACGGAAAGCGGTCCATCACGCTGCCGCCGCCACCCGCTGGGGGTTGTTCGGGTGCGTGGTCCAGTTGGCGTATTCGCCGGTCACCGGCTTGCCGGTGCGCGCATCGACCTCGCCGGGCTCCAGGGCGCGCATGGTGATGCACTCGGGCACGGGGCAGATCGACACGCACAGGTTGCAGCCCACGCACTCGGCCTCGTTGATCTCGAACTTGCGCACGCCGCCGTCCTTGGTGAAGGTGATGGCCTGGTGCGAGGTGTCTTCGCACACCACATGGCAGCGGCCGCACTGGATGCAGGCATCCTGGTTGATCACGGCCTTTTCGATGTGGTTGAGGTTCAGGTTCTTCCAGTCCCGCACCGTGGGCACGGCCTGGCCCTTGAAGTCGTCGAGCGTGGCGTAGCCGTGATCGTCCATGAAGTTGGACAGCCCGTCGCACATGTCCTGCACGATCTTGAAGCCGTACACCATGGCCGCCGTGCACACCTGCACCGTGCCGCAGCCCAGGGCGATGTACTCGGCCGCGTCGCGCCAGGTGGTGATGCCGCCGATGCCGCTGATGGGCAGGCCAGCGGTCTGCGCGTCGCGCGCGATCTCGGCCACCATGTTGAGCGCGATGGGCTTGACGGCCGGGCCGCAATAGCCGCCGTGCGACCCCCAGCCGTCGGTGCTGGGGCTCATGACCATGCGGTCCAGGTCCACGCCCATGACGGAGTTGATGGTGTTGATGAGCGACACCGCGTCCGCCCCGCCCGCCTTGGCCGCCCGCGCGGGGTGCCGAACGTCGGTGATGTTGGGGGTGAGCTTCACGATCACGGGCAGGCGGCTGTAGTGCTTGCACCAGGCCGTCACCATCTGGATGTATTCGGGCACCTGGCCCACGGCCGCGCCCATGCCGCGCTCGCTCATGCCGTGGGGGCAGCCGAAGTTGAGCTCGATGCCGTCGGCGCCGGTGTCTTCCACCAGGGGCAAAATGCTCTTCCAGCTCTGCTCTTCGCAGGGCACCATGAGCGAGACGATCATGGCCCGGTCGGGCCAGTTGCGCTTGACGCGCTTGATCTCCTCCAGGTTGGTGTGCAGCGGCCGGTCGGTGATGAGCTCGATGTTGTTCAGCCCGATCACGCGGCGGTCCTGCGACAGGAGCGTGGAGTAGCGTGGCCCGTTCACGTTGACGACCGCCGGGTCCTCGCCCAGCGTCTTCCAGACCACGCCGCCCCAGCCTGCCTCGAAGGCGCGGGTGACGTTGATCTCCTTGTCGGTCGGTGGGGCGGAGGCCAGCCAGAAGGGGTTGGGGCTCTGGATGCCCAGGAAATTGCTGCGGATGTCTGCCATGGATGTGCTCCCGTCAATTGCAGTCAGGTTGTGCGGTCAGGATGTGCCGACGATGCCGTCAGGCCACGAGCGCCACCGGCACGCTCATCGCTTCATGGATGGAGATGGCCGCCAGCTTGCCGTGCTCCACGGCCTCGACCGTCAGGTCGCGCCCCCCAGCCCGGCAGTCGCCGCCCGCCCAGACCCTCGCCAGGCTGGTGCGGCCTGCGGCGTCGGTGGCGATGCGTCCGCCCTCCAGCGCCATCGCCTTGCCAGCGGGCTCCGCCACGTAGGTCTGGCCGATGGCCTTGAGCACCATGTCCGCCGCGAGCGTGAAGGTCTCGCCGGTGTTCACCAGCTTGCCCGCCGCATCGAGCGCCGTGGCCGCAAAGCGCACGCCGGTCACGGCGCCGCCCTCGCACAAGACTTCTTGCGGTGCCGCCCAGTGGCGGATGGTCACGCCGTTCGTCTGCGCCCATTGCTGCTCCACCTCGGATGCCGACATGGCATCGGCCCCCCGGCGGTAGACGATGGTCACCTCTTCGGCGCCCAGCTTGCGGGACTGCACGGCGGCGTCCACCGCCGTCATGCCGCCGCCGATCACCACCACGCGCCGGCCCACGGGCAGGGTGGACAGGTCGCTGCTCTGGCGCAGCTCGGCGATGAAGTCGACGGCATCGCGCACGCCAGACGCCGTGGGCTCGGCCACGCCCAGCGCATTCACGCCCTGCAACCCCAGGCCCAGGAAGACCGCATCGTGGCTGGCCAGCAGGCCGTCGAGCGTGATGTCGCGGCCCAGCTGCTGGCTGGTGCGCACCTCGATGCCACCCACCGACAGCAGCCACTCCACCTCCTTCTGCGCGAAGTTGTCCGTGGTCTTGTAGCTCGCCAGGCCGTATTCATTGAGCCCGCCCAGCTTGGGGCGCGCGTCGAACAGCACCACGTCGTGCCCGCGCAGCGCCAGCCCGTGGGCGCAGGCCAGGCCCGCAGGTCCCGCACCCACGACGGCCACGCGGCGGCCGGTGGGCGCGGCGCGCTGGAACATGGGCGCGCCGGGGTTGGCGAAGAAGGCGTCGGTCGCGTAGCGCTGCAGCGCGCCGATCTCCACCGGCTTGTCCTCGTTGGTGTTGCGCACGCAGGCCTGCTCGCACAGCACCTCGGTGGGGCAGACCCGGGCGCACATGCCGCCGAGCGGGTTGGCCTCCAGGATGGCGCGCGCGGCGCCCCGGTTGTTGTCCTGCGCGATGCGGTGGATGAAGGACGGGATGTCGATGCCCGTGGGGCAGGCCGTGGCGCACGGCGCGTCGTGGCAGTAGTAGCAGCGCTCGGCCTCGATGAGGGCCTGCGGCCGGGTCAACGGCGGGTGGGCGTCGCTGAAGTTGACGGCGTAGTCGGCCAGGTTCAGGCGTGCGGCATGAATGCCGCAGGCACGGCTTGCGGGTGTGTCCATCAGATGTCCTCCGAAAGGTGCGGGGTGGTTGTGCAGGCCGGGCCCTTGCTCGCTGGTTCGGCCGGGGTGGGCGCGGGCGCCCGGTGCAGGTGGCGCGCGCCGCTGCCGGGGCGGCGGCGGGCAGCCGATGCGGCGCCAGCGTGGATGCTTGCGCCCGCAGACTTCGGAGGTTTCATCGTGGTCCTCGCTGTGGGGGTGCAGGTGCCCACGGCTTGGTGTGCCGCGGTGCCCTGCGTTGTGGGCCAATTTACCAACCCGTAAAAATTTACCAATTGGTAAAATCCCTAGAGCAAACCCCATGCCAGGCAATTGCCAGCATTTGCCAGCGAATTGCCAGTTTCCAGGCCCCGGCTTGTTCCACAATGGTGCAATGACCGACGCCCGCCAGTCCCCGGCTGCCCCCGCCCCCCGCCCTGCCAAACGCCCCCGCGCACCCGCCGCTGCGGTGGCCACCACCGCCGACGACACCGGCCCCCGCGCCCCCAAGGCTTCGCGCCTGCGCAAGGAGCAGGGCATCCTGGCCGAGGCAGAGAACCACTTCGCGCAGTTCGGCTTCGAGGGCGCGTCGCTCGAGAGCATTGCCGCGGCCATCGGCATCAGCCGCCACAACCTGCTGTATTACTTTCCGAGCAAGGAGGCGCTGTACCAGCGCGTGCTCGACGACGTGCTCACCCAGTGGCTCGAAGGCATGGAGGCCCTGTCGCACAGCGATGACCCCCAGCAGGCCCTGCGCCGCTACATCCGCGCCAAGCTGCAGTACTCGCGCATGCGCCCCCAGGGTGCCAAGGTGTTCACCAAAGAGGTGATTGCCGGCGCACCACGCTATGGCACCGCCATCGCAGAGCGCGTGGGCCCGCTGCTCAAGACCGAAGTGCGCACCTTCGAACGCTGGGCGCGCGAGGGCCGCATCGCCAAGGTCAACTTCACGCACCTGATGTTCATCATCTGGTCGGTCACGCAGGCCTATGCGGAACAGGAGGCGCAGTTCGCCCTGCTGCTGGGCAAGCCCGCGCTGACCGAGCGCGACTACAACAATGCCGAGGAACTGATCGTGCGCATGGTGCTGAGCGCGCTGGGTCCCAACGCCACAGCCTGATGTACCCCAGGCGGGGCGGCCGGGCATTCCCGCAGCCGAGCACCGGAATTGCTATTTAATTGATAGCTGATTGCGCTTGCCAGATAAGCGGTAGCAGCCTGTTTTACCCAAAAATTCGATTTTTCAAGCCTGGCGCTGTTGCCACAGCACATCCAGCACGTGCTGCGTGGCGCGCTCCAACGGGCCTGCGCGGTGGGCGATGCCCAGCGGCCGCCACAGCGCGGGGCGCAGCGGCAGCATGCGGATGCGCGGGTCGAGCAGCGTGGAGGACGTGGCCTCGTGCGGCAGCAGCGTGGCGCCGTAGCCTGCGGCCACCAGGCTCTTGATGGCGTCGTTGTAGTTGAGCTGGATGCGCGCCTTGGGGTGCGCGCCCGCCAGCGCAAACCATTCCGCCGTCAGCCGCGACAGGCTGGTGCCCACATCGTTGAGGATGAGCGGCTGCCCCGCCAGCCACTTCGGCGTGACACGCTGTGGCACAGGCCAGGCCGACGGCACGAACGCCATCACCGGATCGCGCCGCCAGGGCTGCACCTTCACGCCCTGCACGGTGGCCTGCGGCAACGCCACCAGGCCCACATCCAGCGACCCGCCGGCCAGGCGCGCCATGGTGTCCTGCGTGGTGAGCACGGCCACCTGCACGTCGATGCCAGGGTGGTTCTGCCCCAGCACCTCCAGCGCCTGGGGCAGCAGGTGGGCAATGGCACCGGTGGAGGCCCCCAGCCGCACGCGGCCCGCGAGCCCCTGCACCTGGCGCTGCACCACATCGAGCGCCTCGTCCGCATCGGCCAGCAGGCGTCGCGCGCGCTCGATCAGCGCGTCGCCCACGCCCGAGGGAGTGACCTCGCCGCGCTTGCGCACCAGCAGCGGCGCGCCGAACAGCGCCTCCAGGTCGGCGATGTGCAGGCTCACCGTGGGCGCCGCCAGGTGCAGCACCCGCGCGGCTTCGGCAAACGAGCCCAGGTCTGCGATGGTGACCAGCGTGCGCAGCCGGTCGAGGTTGAGTTCGCGCATGACGTTCAGTAAATCTGATGCTGATGTTTGTGAAATTCAACTTTTCAAATTCTAGGGCGCGGCCGAAGATTCGTCATACCTTCATTTTTTCTTCAGCCATTCCATTCATCAGGAGCACCGCATGAGCGCACCCTTGGTTTTCATCGACGGCGATCAGGGCACGACCGGCCTGCAGATCCACGAACGCCTGCACGGCCGCAGCGACCTGCGCCTGCTCACGCTGCCCGAGGCCGACCGCAAGAACCCTGCGCGCCGCGCAGAAGCGATCAATGCCTGCGACATCGCCGTGCTGTGCCTGCCCGACGGGCCTGCGCGCGAAGCGGCGGCGTCCGTGGTGAACCCCGCCGTGCGCGTGATCGACGCCAGCTCGGCCCACCGCACCGATGCGGACTGGGTCTACGGCTTCCCTGAAATGAGCGCCGCACAGTCCGCCCGAATCGCCACGGCACACCGCGTGACCAACCCCGGCTGCTACCCCACGGGCGCCATCGGGCTGCTGCTGCCGCTGGTGCGGGCAGGCCTGGTGCCTGCGGACCATCCGCTGGCCATCCATGCCGTGTCGGGCTACTCCGGCGGCGGCCGCGCGCGGGTGGACGAGCACGAAGGCGCGGGCGCGTCGCAAGCCCCCGCGTTCCAGGTGTACGGCCTGGGGCTGGCCCACAAGCACACGCCCGAGATCGAGAAACACGCGGGCCTCACGCAGCGGCCTTTCTTCCTGCCCGCCTACGGCTCGTTCCGCCAGGGCATCGTGCTGACCATTCCGTTAATGCTGCGGCAACTGCCTGCAAGCGTGACTGCCGACCGGCTGCACGCCTGCCTGCAGCAGCACTACGACGGCGCGGCGCATGTGGAGGTGGTGTCGCTACAGGATGCGCAGGCAGCGCAGCACCTGGACCCCCAGGTGCTCAACGGCACCAACCAGTTGCGGCTCTCGGTGTTTGCCAACCCGCAGCACGGCCAGGTGCTGCTGAGCGCGGTGTTCGACAACCTGGGCAAGGGCGCGTCGGGCGCTGCCGTGCAGAACCTGGACCTGATGCTGCGGCACGCTGCCTAGCGGCCATCTGCGCCGGGCGCACCAGACCACAGGCCACGCTGCGGCGGTGGTGGCGCGCCCCGCACAGCGCCGCGTGCGCACAGATCCCAGGCGCTGGCAAGCTACGCCGCAGAGGCCCCGCACAGGTGCAAGGGCTTGGCCCCGCAGTGCGGCGGGCGTTCCTAGAATCGGCCGCTTCTTCAGCTTTGCAACGGACCCGCACCATGATCCAGTGGACCGCCACCACCACCAGCTACGCCCTGCTGGGCCTGGCCATCGTGGCCGAAGTGCTGGGCACCAGCGCGCTGAAGGCGTCCGACGGCTTCACACGGCTGGTGCCCAGCGCGGTCACCGCCGTGTGCTACGCAGTGTCCTTCTACTTGCTGTCGCTCACGCTCAAGACCCTGCCCATCGGCATTGCCTACGCCATCTGGTCGGCGGTGGGCATCGTGTTGATCTCGACCGTGGGCTGGCTCTACTACGGCCAGCGGCTGGACGCGCCCGCCATTGCCGGGCTGGGGCTCATCGTGGCCGGCGTGGTGGTGGTGAACCTGTTTTCCAAGACCACGGGGCATTGACGCTCGCTCGTTGCACCGCCCACGCCACTGCCCAGCCACCACTACAGCCCCGTTCCATGAACACAGCATCCACTCCACTCACCGGCACCAGCGGTACGGTCCTCGTGCAAGAGCAACAGATCACCCGCGCCGACCTGCTGGCGATGCTGGCGGACACCCCGGCGCAGCGCCTGCACTTCGAGCACTGCGACTTCGACGGCGCCGACCTCTCGGGCCTGGCATTGCAGGGCGCGCAGTTCACAGGCTGCAGCCTGGCCGAGACCTCGCTGGCACGCGCCCAACTGGGCGACACGCGGTGGCTCGGCTGCAGGGCCCGGCAGGCAAGCTTTCATCTCGCGCACCTGACCGACGCGCGTTTTCACCACTGCGACCTGAACAACACGCTCTGGACCAAGGCCACGCTGGCGTCGGCCTTGTTCGCCGAGGTCAAGCTGACCGGCGCGCAGTTCCATGAAGCGCAGACGCTGGGCCTGAGCTTTCACGACACGCTGCTGGTGGGCGCGGACCTGCGGGGTATTTCGTTTCGCAAGCAGACCATCGAACAACTGGACATGTCCGACGCCGACGTGTCGGGCTGCGACTTCCGCGATGCGGTGTTCGAAGGCGGCAGCCTGCGCGATGCCCACCTCAAGAACGCCCGCTTCGACGGCGCCGACCTGCGGTCGGTGGACCTGGGCGGGCTGCGGCTGGCCCAGCTGGCGCAATCCTTCAAGGGCGCGATCCTCTCCACTGACCAGGCGGCCGCGCTGGTCAGCGAGTTGGGCATCCGCGTGATGTAGTAGCCCAGCCGGCGCCGCGGGCCGCCGGCATGCGCACGCCGTGCTCAGCCGCGCGGCTTGTACGCCGTGACGTCGATCTCCACCTTGGCGTCGATCATGAGCCGCGACTCCACCGTGGAGCGCGCGGGCCGGTGCTCGCCAAAACACTCCATGTACACGCGGTTGAAGCTGCCGAAGTCGCGCGCGTCGGCCAGCCACACGCTGACCTTGGCCACGTCGGCCAGCGTGCAGTCGGCCAGCGCCAGCGCCTGCGTGAGGCGCAGGAACACCTGGCGCGTCTGCGCCTCGATGCCCCCGGTGATGACCTGGCCCTGGTCATCGGTGGGCACCTGGCCCGACACAAAAACGAAGTCCCCGGCGCGCGTGGCGGGGGACAGCGGACGGGCCTGCCGGTCGGAGGCAAGCGGGGACTGACCGAGGGTTTCTACTGGCATTGAAAGTGCTCCTTTGAGTAAATATATTACATACAAAACGCCTATCAAGCACATATCGAGCGGATTTCTGGCATCGAAAGTGCTTATCAATGTAATCCTATTACTTAGAGGTGCACGATGCAAACTTCTGGAACCAATGTGGTGCGACCCTGGCTGACGCTGCGCCACCAGGCCGCGCGGCGCGGGCTGCTGGGTGCGCTGGCAGTGGCCGCGCTGTGGGGAATGGGTACTGGCACCGGCTGGGCCCAGGCGGCCCCTGCACCGGCCAAGGGCGGCGCCGCGAACCTGGCCATGGTGGGCGAGCCCCAGGGCCTGGACCCGATGGTGAGCACCGCCGACCTGGTGGGCACCATCATGCAGCACGTGTACGAGCCGCTCTACACCTTCGACGCCAACTGGAGCATTGCGCCCATGCTCGCCGAGGGCATGCCCACCGTCTCCAAGGATGGCCTCACCTACACCATCGCGCTGCGCAAGGGCGTGAAGTTCCACAACGGCCGCGAGATGACCGCCGAGGACGTGGTGGCCTCGCTGCAGCGCTGGATGGAGCTCTCGCCGCGGGGCAAGGCCGTGGGCAAGGAAGTGGCATCACTGGCCGCCAAGGGCACGCACGGCGTGGAGCTCAAGCTCAAGAACCCCTATGCGCCGCTGCTGGCCCAGCTGGCGCTGCCCAGCGGCATGGCGGCCATCCTGGCCAAGGAAAGCATCGCGCCGCAGCTCAAGGAATTCATCGGTACCGGGCCCTACAAGTTCAAGGAACGCCGGCCGGACCAGTTCACCGTGCTGGTGCGCTTTGACGACTACGCCGCCCGCAAGGAAGCGCCCAGCGGCTACGCGGGCCGCCGCGAGGCGCTGCTCGATGAGCTGCGCTTCGTGCCCGTGCCCAGCGCCAACACGCGGGTCGAAGGCGCTTTGTCCGGCCAGTTCCACTATGCCGACCTGCTGCCGGTGGAAGCCATCGGCCGCGTGGAAAAAGGCGCGCCCGCCGTGGTGCCCATCGTGACCAAGAACTTCGGCTTTCCGTACATCGTGTTCAACACCAAAGAGGGCGTGCTGGCATCGCAGCCCCTGCGCCGCGCGGTGCAGACCGCGGTGGGCACGGGTGAGCTGATGGCCGCAGGCTTTGGCGATAACCGCTTTTTCATGGTGGAGCCCAACTTCTTCCCCAAGGGCACGCCCTACTACTCGGACGCAGGCGCCAAGCTGTACAACGAGCGCAACCCCCAGGCCGCCAAGGAGCAGGCCGCCAAGGCGGGCTACAACAACAGCCAGCCGGTGCGCATCATGGCCAGCCGGCAGTACGAGTTCCACTACAACATGGCGCTGGTGATGTCCGAGCAGCTCAAGAAGGCAGGCTTCAAGACCGACCTGCAGGTGGTGGACTGGGCCACCCTGGTGCAGCGCCGCAACGACGCCAAGCTGTGGGACGTGTACTTCACGCATTCGGGCCTGTTCCCAGAACCCATGCTGTCGCCACCCCAACTGGGCGACGGCGCACCGGGCTGGTGGGAGTCCGACGCCAAGAAATCCACCCTGGCCGCGTTCAACCAAGAGACCGATCCGGCCAAGCGGGGCGCGCTGTGGGGCAAGGTGCAGCAGGTGGTGTACGACGAGGTGCCGTTCATCGAGGTGGGCAAGTTCAACGGCCTGTCGGCGCGATCGGCCAAGCTGTCGGGCTACACGCCGGCGGTCTGGCCGTTCTTCTGGAACACATGGATGAAGTAACCCCCCCGAAGCGCCTGCGGCGCCTCCCCCGAGGGGGCGCCTCCGGTGGCCCGGCAAAGCCGGTTCCACGGTGGCACTGGCTTGGACCGGGGGTGTGGTGCGAGTGGGGACTTTTTAAGAGACAAGCAAGCATGCGATTTCTATTGAAGCGGCTGGGTGGGGCGGCGGTGGTACTGGCGCTGGTGGCGGTGCTGGTGTTCTGCCTCACGCGGCTGGCCTCGGGCGACCCGGTGGCGCTGCTGCTGGGCGACCAGGCCACCGCTGCCGACATTGCCCAGGCGCGCGCCCAGTACGGGCTGGACAAGCCACTGCCCACGCAGTTCGTGCTGTGGGTGGGCGAGCTGCTGCAGGGCAACCTGGGGCAGTCGCTCTTCCTGCAGCGGCCCGTGGCGCAGGCGCTGCTGGAGCGGGCCGAGCCCACGCTGTTCCTCGCGCTGTTCGCCGTGGGCATCGCGGCGCTGGTGGGCATTCCGTGTGGCATGGCGGCCGCCATCTGGCGCGGCAGCGCGGCCGACCAGGCCGTGAGCGGCGTGGCCATGCTGGGCGCGAGCGTGCCCAGCTTCTGGCTGGGCCTGATCCTCATCCAGCTGTTCGCGGTCAAGCTGGGGTGGTTTCCGGCATCGGGCTATGGCGACCCCAGCGCCACGCTGGGCGAGCGGCTGTCGCACCTGCTGCTGCCCGCGCTGGTGCTGGGCCTGCTCAACTCGGCGCTGATCATCCGCTTCACCCGCGCATCCATGCTCGACATCCTGGGCGAGGACTACGTGCGCACCGCACGCGCCAAGGGGCTGGACGAGGGCACCATCATGGTCAAGCACGTGCTGCGCAATGCGCTCGTGCCCATCGTCACCGTGCTGGGCCTGACCATGGCGCTGATGATCGGCGGCACCGTGGTGACCGAGACCGTCTTTAACCTGCCCGGCGTGGGCAACCTGGTGGTGCGGGCGGTGCTGCGGCGCGACTACCCGGTCATCCAGGGCACGCTGCTGGTCATCGCGGCCATCTACGTGTTCATCAACCTCGCCATCGACTTCATCTACACGCTGGTGGACCCGCGCATCCGGCTGGAGGCACCATGAACGGCCACGTCTCTTCGGCATCTTCGCCCTCCTCCCCTTCTTCCTGGCAGCGCTTCGCGGCCGTGCTGCGCCGGCTGTTCGCACGCAAGGTGGTGCTGGCCTCGGCCATCGCGCTGGCGCTGGTGGTGGGCATCGCCGCTGTGTATCCCGCCCTGTCGGACGCCGACCCCAATGCGCTGTCCATCAGCGAGCGGCTGCGCGCGCCGTCGGCCACGCACTGGGCGGGCACCGACGAGCTGGGGCGCGACGTGATGCTGCGCATCGTGCACGGCGCGCGGTACTCGCTGCTCATCGGCTTCGTGACGGCGGCCGGCGCTGTGCTGCTGGGTACGCTGCTGGGCATGTTCGCGGGGTTCTTCCGGCGGCTGGATGCGCCGCTGATGCGGGTGGTGGACGCCATGATGTCCTTCCCCGACATCCTGCTGGGCATCGCGCTGGTATCCATCCTGGGGGTATCGCTGTGGAACGTGATGCTCGCCCTCGTCATCGTCTACACACCGCGCGTGGCCCGCGTGGTGCGCGCCACCACGCTGGTGCTGCGCGAGCTGCTGTTCGTGGACGCAGCGCGCGCCCTGGGCGTACGCACCCCGAAGATCCTGCTCAAGCACATCCTGCCCAACCTGATGTCGCCCATCCTCGTGCAGGTGACCTTCATCTTCGCCTACGCCATCCTGGCCGAGGCCGGGCTGTCCTTCCTGGGCGTGGGCGTGCCACCCGACATCCCCACCTGGGGCACCATGATCGCCGGCAGCCTGGACTATGCGGACAAGGCGTTCTGGACCATCTTCGCGCCCGGCATCGCCATCGTGCTCACCGCGCTGTCGCTGCAGATGCTGGGCGACGGCGTGCGCGACCTGCTCGACCCCAAACTGAAGAAGACCGTATGAGTGCCGCACCTTTGACCGACCCCGCCGCGGCCCGCCTGGAAGTGCAGGGCCTCTCGACCTCGTTCGCCACCGACGGAGGCCGCATCCAGAGCGTGGCCGACGTGTCGTTCACCATCCACCCCGGCGAAACGCTGGCGCTGGTGGGAGAGTCCGGCTCGGGCAAGTCCGTCACCAGCCTGTCGCTGATGGGCCTGCATGCGCGCACCTCGCAGGCCGAGGTCAGCGGCCAGGCGTGGTTCGTGCAGCGCGACGGCCTCCGCGTGGACCTGCTGGCCCTGAAGGAGGCCGACAAGCGCGCCCTGCGCGGCAACGAGCTGGCCATGATCTTCCAGGAGCCCATGACCAGCCTGAACCCGGTGCTCACGGTGGGCGAGCAGATCGCCGAGTCCGCCCGCCTGCACCTGAAGATGGACCGCCGCACCGCGCATGCCCACGCCCGGCGCATGCTGGAGCTGGTGGAGATACCGGCCGCCGCCCAGCGCGTGAACGAGTACCCGCACCAGCTCTCGGGCGGCATGCGCCAGCGCGTGATGATCGCACTGGCCATGGCCTGCAACCCCACGCTGCTGATCGCCGACGAGCCCACCACGGCGCTCGACGTGACCATTCAGGCGCAGATCCTCGCGCTGATGGGCCGGCTGCAGAAGGAGACCGGCATGAGCATGCTGTTCGTCACGCACAACCTGGGCGTGGTGGCGCAGTACGCCGACGCCGTGGCGGTGATGTACGCCGGCCGCATCGTCGAATCGGCCCGCGTGCACGACCTGTTCGCGCGGCCCGAGCACCCCTACACGCGCGGCCTGCTGGCCTGCCTGCCCGGTGTGGCACGGCAGCAGGGCGGCGCAGCCGCCGCGCCCGGGCGCCGCAAGCTGGTGGTCATACCGGGCCAGATGTCGAGCCCGCTGGCCCCGCCCCCGGGCTGTGCCTTTGCACCACGCTGCGCCCGCAAGCTGGCCGCCTGCGACGCGCAGATGCCGCCGCTGGAAGACACCGGCGCGCGCCGCATGGTGCGCTGCATCCACCGCGAGGTGACCGCATGAGCGCCGTGCTGCAACAACCCATGGCATCCCCCACCGGCAGCCTTGCGGAGGCCCCGCTGCTGGAGATCCAGCACCTGCGCAAGTACTTCGGCAGCGGCGCCCACCCGGTGCGCGCGGTGGACGATGTGAGCTTCACCATCCGCCAGGGCGAGACCCTGGGCCTGGTGGGCGAATCGGGCTCGGGCAAGAGCACCATCGGCCGGCTGCTGACGCGCCTGGTGGACCCGACCGGCGGGCAGATGCTGTACCACGGCGCGGGCGCCGCGCAGGACCTGGCGGCGCTCTCGCAGGGGCAGTACCGCCCGCTGCGCTCCAAGATCCAGATCATTTTTCAGGACCCGTACGCCAGCCTCAACCCGCGCATGCGCATCCGCGAGGTGCTGGCCGAAGCGCTGGACACGCACGGCCTGGCCAAGGGCCGCGCACGCCTGCCCCGCATCCACGAGCTGCTGCAGCAGGTGGGCCTGCGGCCCGAGCATGCGGACCGCTTTCCGCACGAGTTTTCCGGCGGCCAGCGCCAGCGCATCGGCATCGCGCGCGCCCTGGCCGTGGAGCCAAAGTTCATCGTGGCGGACGAGCCCCTGTCGGCGCTGGACGTGTCCATCCAGGCCCAGGTGGTGAACCTGCTGGGCGAGCTCAAGGAGCAGTTGGGCCTGACCCTGCTGTTCATCTCGCACGACCTCGACGTGGTGGAATACCTGTGCGACCGCGTGGTGGTGCTGTACCTGGGCCGCGTGATGGAGATCGCCCCCACCGAGGCGCTGTACGCCCACCCCCAGCACCCCTATACGCGCGCGCTGCTGGCGGCCGCGCCCATCCCCGACCCGGCGCAGCGGCGTAGCATCCCGCTGCTGCAGGGCGACCTGCCCAGCCCCGCCCACCCACCCTCGGGCTGCGTGTTCCGCACCCGCTGTCCCCTGGCCGAAGAGCGCTGCGCCAGCACCGATATGCTGCTGCGCGAGGTGCAGCCGGGCCACCTGCATGCCTGCTGGAAAACAGCGCACCACCCCACTTCCCCATGACCGACGACTTCATCCTCGACCACCGCAGCAAGAGCTTTCCGCAAACCGCTGCGCCCTGCCGCGCGTCCGACCTGGCCGCCAGGGGCTGGAACCTGCTGGCGGACGACCTGGCCTACCCGCTGGCCGTCATACGGCGCTCTGCGCTGGCCCACAACCTGGCCTGGATGCAGGACTTCGCGGCGCGCAAGGGCGTGGCACTGGCACCGCATGGCAAGACCACCATGTCGCCCGAGCTGTTTCGCCACCAGCTCGCGGCCGGCGCCTGGGGCCTGACGTTCGCCACCATCTACCAGCTCTCGGTGGGTGTGGAGGCCGGCGCACGCCGCGCCATCATTGCCAACCAGGTGGTGTGCGATGCCGACCTGGACGGACTGCACACGCTGCTGCAGCGGCATCCGGACCTGCGCGTGTGGTTCCTGGTGGACTCGCTGGCGCAGCTGCGGCTGATCGAGGACTGGGCCGTGCGCCGCCAGGCCGCAGGACCAGCGGCCCGCCGCTTCGACACGCTGCTGGAGATCGGCATCCCCGGCCAGCGCACCGGCTGCCGGACGCTGGAAGAAGCGCTGGCGCTGGCCCAGGCCATCGCCCGCTCACCCGCCGCGCAACTGGGCGGCATCGAGTGCTACGAAGGCGGCGTGGCCCGGTGCGACAGCGAGCACGATGCGCGCGAAGTCACTGCCCTGGTACGCCGCGTGACCGAGGTGGCGCGCCAATGCGACGCCCACGGCCTGTTCGCCGACCCCACCGTGCTGCTGACGGCCGGCGGCTCCGCCGTGTTCGACCTGGTGGTGCCGCTGCTGCGCACGCAGGGCCTGTCGCGCCCGGTGGAGGGCGTGCTGCGCTCGGGCTGCTACATCACGCACGACCACGGCAACTACATGCGCTTCTTGCGCCACGTGGAGCAGCGCGAGGGCCTGGACGCATCGCTGCGCCCCGCGCTGGAGGTGTGGGCCATGGTGCAGTCCGTGCCCGAGCCGGGCCTGGCGCTGCTGACCTGCGGGCGGCGCGATGTGTCCTACGACCTGGAGATGCCGGTGCCCGTGCGCTGGGCGCCGCGGGGCCAGCGCACTGCGGGCGATGTGCCGCAGGGCTGGACCGTGAGCGCGCTGAACGACCAGCACGCCTACCTGCGCTTCGACCCCGCGGGCAGCCCGCCCGCCGTGGGCGACCGCGTGGCGCTGGGCATCTCCCACCCCTGCACCACTTTTGACAAATGGCGCTGGCTGCCCCTCGTCGAGGACGACTGGGCAGTGACCGGCGCCATCAGCACCCGTTTCTGAGCATGGCCATCACTCACACATCCCAAAGCTTGCTGCAGCAGTTGCGCGAGCGCCAGCCCGACCTGCCCGAGGCGCAGCGCAGCGTGGTGCGCGTGGTGCTGGAAGACCCCCGCGCCGCCGTAGTCGCCACGGTGGAGCAACTGGCCCAGCAGGCGGGCGTCTCCATGCCCACCATCGTGCGCACCTGCCGCAGCTTCGGGCACGACTCTGTGCGCGAGTTCATGGTGGCGCTGGCGCAGGACCTGGCCGTGTCCGGCTCGCACCTGCACCGCAGCGTGCTGGCCGACGACAGCGCGCACGACGTGGCCAGCAAGATCGTGCACGCGGCCGTGTCGTCCCTGACCGAGCTGGGCCGCAACCTCGATGCCCAGGTGCTCGACCAGGTGGCCGAGCGGCTCGCCGCGGCGCGCCGCATCGACTGCTATTCGGTGGGCGCTGCGTCGACCTTCATGGCCAGCGAGCTGCAAAGCCGGCTGTTCCGCCTGGGCTGTACGGCCAACGCGATCTTCGATGCGCACCAGCAGCTGGTCTCGGCCAGCACGCTCGGGCCCGACGGCGTGGCCTTCGTGATCTCGCACGTGGGCCGCATGCCCTACACGCTGGAGGCCGCGCGCTTCGCCCGCTCGCAGGGCGCCACCGTGGTGGCCCTGACCCAGCCGGGCACCCCGCTGGCCGAGGCGGCCGACTTGGTGCTGGCCGTGTCCGTGCCGCAGGATGCGGTGATGCGCGTGGGCACCGAGGCCTACCTGGCGCACCTGGTGGTCATCGAGATCCTGATGGTGCGCCTGGCCCAGAAGCTCGGCCCCGTGGCCGCGCGGGGGCTGCAGCAGTTCAAGCAACTGCTGCACAAGCACGGCTTCGACAGCGCGGAGTACGCGGGTGCGCTCGAGGGCGGCGCGCACAAGCTGCCGGCGCGGGAGGAGTGACATGGCGCCCGCAACGCTGCTCAAGAATGGCCTGATCGTGGACGGCACCGGCGCGGCCGGCTGGCAGGGTGACCTGCTGCTGCACGGCGACCGCATCCTGGCCATCGCGGCGCCGGGCCAGATCGCACCGGCCGACCTGGCCGCCGCCGGCACGCCCGGAGAAATCGACTGCACCGGCCTGGTGATAGCCCCCGGCTTCATCGATGTGCACACCCACGACGACGCGGCCGTGCTGGACGGCCCGGCCATGCTGCCCAAGCTGTCGCAGGGCATCACGACGGTGATCGTGGGCAACTGCGGCATCTCGCTCGCGCCCGTGGTGACCGAGGCGCCGTCCGCGCCCCTGTCGCTGCTGGGCCGCCTGCAGTTCCGGCATGCGAGCATGGCCAGCTACGCCGATGCCGTGAACGCGGCCCAGCCCGCGGTGAACGTGGCAGCGCTGATGGGCCACACGGCATTGCGCATGCGGCATCTGGCGGACTTGCGCCAGGCGGCCTCGCCGGACGAGCGCGCGGCCATGGCCACCGACATGCAGGAGGCCATGGACGCCGGTGCGCTGGGGCTGTCGTCCGGCATCTTCTACAGCGAGGCCTACGCGGCCGACCAGGACGAACTCGTGGCGGTGGCCAGCGTGGCCGCACGCAATGGCGGTGTCTACGCCACCCATGTGCGCGACGAACTGGCAGGCATCCTGCCGGCGCTGCAGGAGGCCGCGCTGACGGCCCGGCAGTCCGGCCTGCCCCTGGTGATATCGCACCACAAATGCGCGGGCCCGGCCAACTGGGGCCGCACCCGCGAGACACTGCCGCTGCTGGAGGAGCTGGCCCGAGGCCAGGAGATCGGCATGGACGTATACCCCTACACCGCCGGCTCCACGGTGCTGCGCGAGGACCTGGTGGACGGCATCATCGACATCCTCATCACCGGCAGCCAGCCGCACCCGGAGATGGGCGGGCGCTACCTGGCCGACATCGCGCGCGAGTGGGGCGTGTCGCAGCAGGAGGCGGCTGTGCGGCTCAAGCCCGGCGGGGCGTGCTACTTCCAGATGCGCGAGGACGATGTGGAGCGCGTCATCGCGCACCCGCTGTCCATGATCGGCTCCGACGGCCTGCCGCACGACGAGCGGCCGCACCCCAGGCTGTGGGGTGCCTTTCCGCGCGTGCTGGCCTGCTACTGGCGCGAGAAGGGCTTGCTGCAGCTGGAAGAAGCCGTGCACAAGATGACCGGCCTGTCGGCCCGGCGGTTCCGGCTGGGCGCGCGCGGCGTGCTGCAGGCGGGCCACACGGCCGACGTGGTGGTGTTCGACCCGGCACGCGTGAAGGACATCGCCACGTTCGAGCATCCCCAGCAGTTCAGCGAAGGCATCGAGAGCGTGTGGGTCAATGGCGTGTTGAGCTACACCGCGCGGCAGCGCGCCACGGGTGCGCGGGCAGGGCGGTTCGTGCGGCGGGGCAGCGCTGCAGAGCCAGCGCTGACTGACTGACTGCAAGGGGCGCGACGACGCCCCCAAACGCAGCCCAACACACACCCCAAGAGAAGGCCCCACAGGCCAACTGACCGCAAGGCGAGTGGTCCTAGTCCTACCGGAGCGCCCTGCACGGCTTGACTAGGATGAAATTGCCGGTGATCAGGCACCGGTAGATGAAGCGTCTTTGGGCCCGCTCACGCGGGCCCTTTTTTGCGCGCCACAACCCAAGCGGACCCGATGCGACTTCAGGCCGCGCCTGAGGCGCACCCTGCCGAACAATGTGCGCGCCCCTGTCCGCCAGACGACAGCACGGGCCGTTTGCCACACCGAAGCACTCTTGTCCTACAGGTCGTTCCAGGCCCCGATGCTACTTTCGGAGGCTTCATCTTAGGAGCCTCCATGAGCGACGACAAGAACAAGACGGCGCTGGACCGCCAATTCATCAACCTCAGCGAGCCGTATGAAGTCCGCAGCTGGACCCACAGCCTGGGAGTGACGGAGGTGCAATTGCGCGATGCGGTGGCCGCCGTGGGGCGCTCGGCCGACAAGGTCCGCGAGTACCTCGCATCGCACTGAACACTGGGCACGGCGCTTGGCGCCTCTGCCCTCGGATGGAACCAGCAGACGGCGGGCCATGACCATTCCACCATTCCTGACCGGATGCCCCGGGCGAGCCCGCCTGCCGGCGTCCGGTCGCCTGACGCTCGCATCATCCCGGTGAGCGCCCGGCGCTCTCCACGCCACCTCCCAGCACCCGGTACACCGTCGCGAGCGCATTCATCTGCGACAGCCGGTTGTCCTGCACCGCGAGGTCTGCCGCGCGGCGCCGCTCCTGCGCGTCCAGCCAGGTGCGCAGGCCGGTGGAACCCGCCCGGTAACGCACCTCGTACAGGCGCTCGGCCTCGCGCGCGGCGGCCAGTTGCAGGGCCAGCTGTTCGCCCTGGCGCAGCAGCTGGGTGCGGGCCAAGAGGGCGTTTTCCACGTCCGCAAACGCCGTGTACAGGGTCTGGCGGAAGTTGGTGACCGACTCTTCGTACTGCGCCGCTGCCAGTTGGCCCGAGAGCCTCATCTCCTGCGCGCGCAGGAAGGGCAGGCTCAGCCCTGCACCTAGGGTGGCCACGGGGTTGGAGAGCAGGCGCAGCAGCGAGGTGCTCGACGTGCCCAGATCGCCCGTGAGGCTGAGGGCCGGGTAGTAGCTGGCGCGCGTGGCGTCGCCGCTGGCGAGCACATTGCGCAAGCGGGCCTCGGCGGCGCGCAGGTCGGGGCGGCGGGCCAGCAGCTCGGCGGGGGCCCCGGCCGCCACGGCCGGCAAGGCGGTATCGGGCAGACGCTGGGGCTCGACCGGCAGGACCTCGGCCAGGGTGGCGGCACCGGGCGGCGCATTCATCAGCACGGCGATGGCGTTGCGGGTCTCCACACGCTGCTGCTCCAGCTGGGCCAGTGCAGCGCGCTGGCCGGCCACCGTCTGCTCGGCCTCGCGTAGCTCCACCGCCGAGACCGAACCCGCGTCGTACTGCGCGCGCACCAGCTCCTGCGTGCGCAGGGCATAGGCCAGGCTGTCGCCGCCGCTGGCCACGCGCTGGTTCAGTTGGGCCAGTTGCCAGTACAGCCCCGCAGCTGTGCCAGCCAGGGCCTGGGCGGCGGCCTCGCGGTCTTGGGCAGTGGCGCGGGCGGTCCACTCGGCCGCGTCCCGCGTGCTGGCCACGCGGCCCCACAGGTCCACCTCATAGCTGACCGAGAGCGATGCCCCGCTGCTGCGGGACGTGGCGTTGTCGCCCCCGTCCAGCCGGCGCGACGCACCGCTGGACAGGCGCCCCGCGACGGTGGGGCCCAGCCCCGCGGCGGTGATGCCCGCCTGCAGCTGCGCCTGGCGCACGCGCAGCGCGGCGGCAGCCAGGTCGTTGTTGCGCGCCAGTGCGAATTCGACCACCTGGCTCAGCGCCGGGTCGTCGAACTGGCGCCACCACCGGTCGGGCAGTTGCGTCGTGGCGAAGGGGGTGGCCTGCTGCTGCTCCCAAGCGGCAGGCACGTCGACACCAGGCGCCTGGTAGACCGTGCGCGTGCCGGCGCAGCCGGCCAGCAACAAAGCCACCGCCAGGGGAACCAGAGCGAAGGAGGATTTTTCGATGGTCGTCACGTGTAGCCGATCCTTCATGTTCATCATTTATTCAGTTACTCAATGCGCCACACGCTACCCACGACGCCCTAAACTGGCGCGCCCAAAGCCAGCGCCCCCGCGCAAGGGCCGCCAAGCCGCGCATGCGGCGCTTCGCTGGCGTGCACCGGGGGCGTCCCCCTCCCGACTCGCGCAGCGAGTCGAGACAGGGGGAAGGGCGAAGCGACTCAGGGGGAGCCTCACCTAATCCCGCGCCAGCGCATCAATGGGGTTGAGCCGCGCCGCGCTGCGCGCCGGCAGGAAGCCGAAGACCACGCCGATCAGCGTGGAGCAGGCAAACGCCCACACCATCGAGCTCACGGAAAACGCCAGCGGCACCACCGGCGCCACGCTGGTGATCAGCGCGCCCAGGCCCAGCGCGATGGCGATGCCCAGGGCGCCGCCCAGCAGACAGACCAGCACGGCCTCGATGAGGAACTGCTGCTGGATATCGCCCTGGCGCGCGCCCACGGCCATGCGCACGCCGATCTCGCGGGTGCGCTCGGTCACCGACACGAGCATGATGTTCATCACCCCGATGCCGCCCACCATGAGCGAGATGACGGCGATGGATGCGACCAGCAGGGTCAGCGTCTGCGTGGTGGTCTCGATGGTCTGGCGGATGCTGTCGGTGTTGAGCACGTAGAAGTCCTCGCGGCCATGGCGTGTCTTGAGCAGCTGGTTGATGCCCTGCTCCGCCGCGGCCATGGGCGCGGTGTCGGCCACGCGCACGGTGATGCTGCGCAGGTAGTTCTGCCCCACGATGCGGCCCATGGCCGTGGTGTAGGGCACCCAGACGTTGAGCGCCTCGCTGTTGCCGAAGGCGTTGTCGCTCTTGGCGGCCACGCCGATCACGCGCACCGGCACGCTGCCCAGCAGCACCACCTCGCCCACCGGGCTTGCCAGGTTGGGGAACAGCTTGGCGCGGGTGTTGTCGTCGATCACCGCGACCTGCTGGCGCCCTTGCACCGCACTCGCATCGAACACCGTGCCCTGCGCCAGCTTCACGGCCTTGACGCGGAAGTACTGCTCGCCCACGCCGTTGATGGTGCCGGTCAGCTCCACGTTGCGCCAGCGAAACCGCGCCGATGCATTGAGGTTGGGCGTGACGCTGTCCACATAGGGCTGGGCGGCCAGGGCGTCGGCATCGGCCGGTACCAGCGTGCGCACCGCGGCCGAGCGCACGTCGCCGAAGCCCGAGCCCGAGAACACCTCGATGGTGTTGGTGCCGATGGCACTGATGTCGGCCAGCACCTTCTTTTGCGTGCCCGCGCCCAGCGCCACCACCGACACTACCGATGCGATGCCGATCACGATGCCCAGCATGGTCAGGAAGGTGCGCAGCCGGTGCGCGTTCATGGCCAGGAGCGCCATGTGGAAGGCCTCGCGAAAGCGGTCGCCAAAGGCGGACAGGCGCGCGAAGAAGCCCGTGGGTGCACGGCTGGCAGGTCGGCTGGCGCCCGTGCCGGGCGCAGCAGCCCCCTCGCGCCGCGTGTCGCCCACGATGGCGCCGTCGCGGATCTCGATCACGCGCTGCGCGTGGGTGGCCACGCCCATGTCGTGCGTGACGATGATGATGGTGTGGCCTTCGGCATGCAGCTCTGCGAGGATCTTCATCACCTCGGCGCCGGAATGCGTGTCCAGCGCGCCGGTGGGCTCGTCGGCCAGGATCACGCGCCCGCCGTTCATCAGCGCGCGGGCAATCGATACGCGCTGCTGCTGTCCGCCCGAGAGCTTGCCCGGCGTGTGGTGCATGCGGTCGGCCAGGCCCAGGCGCGCCAGCAGCGCGGCCGAGCGCTCGTGCCGCTGCGCGCGCGTGCGCCCGGCGTATACCGCCGGCACCTCCACGTTGCCCTGGGCCGTGAGGTCCGACAGCAGGTGGTAGCGCTGGAAGATGAAGCCGAAGTGCTCGCGCCGCAGCTCGGCCAGTTCGTCGGGCGACAGCTGCCCGGTCTCGCGCCCGTCCACGCGGTAGCTGCCGCGCGTGGGCGTGTCCAGGCAGCCCAGGATGTTCATCAGCGTGGACTTGCCCGAGCCCGACTGCCCGACGATGGCCACCATCTCGCCCGCGTGGATCGTCAGGTGCACGTCCTTGAGCACGGCCAGCACCTGGTCGCCGGCCGGGAACTCGCGCGTCACGCCGCGGATGTCGAGCAGGGGCTGCACTGCCGTGCCTGTCGCCCCGCCCGGGTCGCTGGTATGGCCGTGCAGGGCCTGCGCCGCCCCGCTCACTGCCGTGGCGGGCCGCCGCGCATGCGGCCCGGGTTGGTGGCCGATGGCGCGGTGGCGCCGTCGCCCAGCACCACCTTCTCGCCGGCGGCCAGGCCCTCGGTGACCTGCGCGCTGACGTTGTTGTTCAACCCGATCTTCACCTGGCGAGGCGCGGCGTTGCCCTCGGCGTCGACCACGCGCACGGTGGTGGTGCCGTCGGCATGGCGCTCCCCCAGCGCGGCGGACGGGATGGTGACCACGCCCTTGGCCTCGGCTCGCACGATGTAGACCTGCGCCGTCATGGAGATGCGCAGCTTGCCATCGGGGTTGGGGGCATCGAACAGGCCGTTGTAGTAGATGGCGGTGGCCGCGGCATTGCTGCTGGTGGCCGCGCTGGACTGCGATGACTCGGTGGCGATGGAGTCCGGCGCGGGCTCCACCGCGCGCAGCGTGGCCTGGTAGCGCTGGTCGGGCTCGCCCAGGATGGTGAAGTACACCTTTTGCCCGGGTTTGACGCGGGTCACGTCGGCCTCGGAGATCTGGGCCTTCACCGTCATGGTGTCCACCTTGGCCAGCTTGATGATGGTGGGCGCGGCCTGGTTGGCGTTGACGGTCTGCCCCTCCTGCGTGACCACGGCGACCACCTGGCCGTCGATGGGCGCGACGATGCGGGTGTAGCCCAGGTTGACCTTGGCCGTGTCGGCCGCGATGGCGGCCTGCTGCATCTGCGCCTTGAGCGCGTCGATGTCGGCCAGCGTGGTGCGGTAGGTGGCCTCGGCCGCCTCCAGGTCGGCCTGCGGGCCGGCGTCGGCCGCACGCAGCTGCTGCTGGCGCTTGTAGGCCAGCTCCACCTGCGACAGCGAGGCCTGGCGCGCGCGCAGGTTGGCCTGCGCCGTGGCCAGCGCTGCCTCGGAGTTGCGCACCGTGTTCTGCTGCGTCAGCGAGTCGATCTCTGCGACCAGCTGCCCTGCCTTCACGTTGTCGCCCAGCGCCACCTTCAGCGACTTGATCTGCCCCGACACCTGCGCACCCACGCTCACCTGCTTGAAGGCCTGCAGCGTGCCGCTGGCCAGCACCGTGTCTTCCAGGTCACCCGTGGCGGCGGTGGCGGTGATGAAGTTGTTGGGCACTTTGGCCGGGAAGAACTGCCACTTGACGAAGGCGGCCACGGCCGCGATCAGCACCAGGGCAATGATGCCGATGCGCAGGGGTTTTGGGGGTGGAATGGCCATGGATAGTGGGTGGATGGAGGGCTGCGGTGCGCAGTGCGGTTAGAAGTGGTGGACAGGCAGAGGTCGGCGAAGCGCGGGCTGCGCGGACGTTCAGGGGGTGGTGGAGCGTTGAGCGTTGAGCGTTGAGCGTTGAGCGTTGAGCGTTGAGCGTTGAGCGTTGAGCGTTGGGCGTTGGGCGTTGGGCGTTGAGAGGATCTACTTGGCAGCGCGTCGTCCTCGTGCGGCAGGCTCTGGGCGGGTTACAGGGCCAGGCGCAGGGCCGCCGAACGGCTGGTGCACCACGGGGTCGCAAAACGGCAGGTTGCTCACGGCGCGGATGGCGCGGGACATCTGTGCCACCACCTCTGCGGTGGTGAAGGCCCGCGCATCGCGCACGGCGGCACGGCTGATGGCCTCGTCCACCGTCCGCACCGCGCCCATCACGGCGGCGGCGCACAGGCGCACTTCGAAATCATGGTGCGAGCGGCCCAGCCGGTCGCCGATCAGTGCCGCCACTTCCTCCTCGCCGTCGTGGTACGAGTGCAGCCAGACGGAGCGCAGGTCGGGCTCCTGCGGCAGCGCGGCGATCAGCCGCACCACCAGCACCATGTCGGCGATCTCTTGGGGCGAATGCCTGTCCAGCGCGAACTGGTCGGCCAGATGCACCTCGATCGGCTGGCTGTGGGGCCAGGAGCGCAGCTCGCGCGCAAAACGCTGCCAGGTCTGCGCGAACAGCGGCGAGACGCAGCTCTCCTTGTTGCGAAAGTACCGCCACAAGGTGCGCTCTGAAATGCCGGCGGCCGCCGCAATCTCGCTGCCGCTGGTGGCGCCGAATCCTTGGTCGGCAAACAGGCGGGCAGCGACGCGGGCTACGCCAAGGCGGGAAATTTCTGTGCGGTGAGCCAAAACAGGAGATGTCAGTTTGCGCCATCTTAATGGCATTAACTGACAGACCCTTCACCCCCAAAAGGTCATGCCGACCAACAAAAAGGGCTCCCACACGGGAGCCCAGTTTGCTGTCGCGTCGCAGCGGGTTTAAAACACTCCCCATGGCAGCAGCACCAGCGACATGCCGCCAATGCCACCACCATGGGAAGGCCCGCAACTGCTTCAATTACATCGCGCTGATTTCGCCCGAAGGGATCGTGCCGGTGCGCACGGCTTCAGCAGCCTGGGCACGCACGGCAGCGCGGTCGGCCGTGGACTTGTAGGTCACGACGCGCGAACCAGCAGGCTCGATGCTGCGGGTCTGGGCAACGGTGGAGGCTTCGGCCGCCACTTCAGCGCGGGTGCGGTTCGTTTCGAATTGGGTAGCGAATTGCGAAGCATCGGCTTCGTCAGCGTGGGCACCGAAGGCAGCGAAAGCGGACACAGCGGCGATGGAGAGGAAGCGTGCGGTCTTGTTCATGATGAAAGTCCTTGAAGTTAAAAAGCGTCTCAATAAAGCCGGTACAAAAACCATTCTTGAACCGGGTTCGGTGAGTCGCCTTGCGGGTTCGGCTCATCGATGGGTTCAACTGTACGCCGGTGGTGTCCAGAGAAAAACCGCCCAGTCGCGAACTGACTGTTCCAGTATTGAGAACAATCAACCCCAGCGGTGTGCCTGTCTGCCCAAGGACTGCTGGCCCACGCCAAGCCCGGGTGCACGACCGCACCGCCGCGTCCGACAGGGCTTGGCCCCTCCGGCCTGCGCGGTCCTCCTAACTGGGCAGGCTTGCGGCTGCACGTTTGAGCGCTGCGGCAAACGCGAGTGCGGCCGGCTTGGGCTGCGTGCCGCGCTCGGACACCAGGTACAGGTCCAGGTAGGTCACCGGCTCGCGCAGCATGGCCACCGCGAGGCCCTGGCGCAGGCACTCTTCCAGAGCGAAGGACGGTATGACGGCGTGGCCCCGACCGGCACGCACCATGCCAATGATGGTGCCCATCAGGTTCATGCGCGGGCGCTCATCGTGCACGCGCCCCAGCTGCGAGAGCTGTTTTTCGATCACCACCTGGATGGGGTTGTCCGACGGCAGGCTCACCAAAGGCATGCTTTTGAGACTGCTCCACGGCTGGCTGGCCGCCAGGCCTCCTTGGCCCGCCTCTGGCGGGCTGATGCGCATGAGCCGGAACTTGCACAGCGGCTGGCGCGACAGGCCCACCGCCGGCTTGACGAAGAAACCCAAGCCGATGTCTGCCTCGCCCTCCAGCACGTGCTGGCGCACCGTGCCCACCTCGACGTCGGCCAGATGCACCTGCACCTGGGGATGGGTCTGGGCGAAGCCGCGCACCACGTCGGGCAGCAGGCTGGCCGAGATCATGGGCGTTGCCGCCACCCGCAGGCGCGAGCGCACGGCGGACTCGCTGCCGTCGAGCACGGCACCCAGCGTGCGCAGCTCGCCAACGATGCTTTCGGCCACCGGCTGCAGCCGCCGGCCCGCGTCGGTCAGCGTGAGCGAACGCGTGGTGCGGTTGAACAGGCGGGCGCCGACCTGGTCCTCCAGCTCCTTGATCAGCATGCTCATGCCCGAGGGAGACAGGTGCACCTGCTCGGCCGCCTGGGCAAAGCTCTGCAGGCGCGTGACCTCCAGGAAGGCGTGGAGTTGCCGGCTGCTGACATTCATCAGCTTTGTTGACGAATTCATCAGAATTTTCCGTTTGATTCACATCAAGACTGTCGCTGTAATTGTGGTCCAACTACCCAAGAGACAAATACCATGACCATGGCAACCCCCTTGCAGCCGCCGTCCCTTCAACGCAGACGCCTTGTGCTCGGTGCCCTGGCCACGGCGGCGGCGCCACTGGTCCATGCGCAGGCTGGCAGCGACGCGTCGGTGCGCTTGGTCGTGCCTTTCACGCCCGGCACGGGGATCGACCTGATCGCGCGCCAGATCGCAGGCCCGCTGTCCGAGCGGCTCAAGCGGCCTTTCTTTGTCGACAACAAGGCCGGGGCGTCGGGGATCATCGGTACGCAGGAGGTGGTGCGCGCGCCAGCCGACGGCACGACCCTGCTCGTGAGTGTCAACACGCTGGTGATGAACATGGCGCTGTACCCCAAGCAGGGCTTCAACCCGCTGACCGACCTGCAGCCCGTGAGCCAGACGAGCTGGGGCCAGCTGCTGCTGGTGGCCAGCGAAGGGGCAAGAATCCAGTCGCTCAAGGAACTGGTCGATCGCGCCAAGGCCAAGCCGGGTGCGCTCAACTACGGCTCGCCCGGCGCGGGCACGCCGCACCACCTGGCGATGGAACTGCTCAAGAACCGCGCGAAGATCTCGCTCACGCACATCAGCTACCGGGGCACGGCCCCCGCCGTGACCGACCTGCTGGGCGGGCAGATCGACGCGATGTTCCTGCCCATCCATGTGGCCCTGCAGCATGTGAAGGCGGGCAAGCTCAAGGCGCTGGCCATCAGCTCCAGCACGCCCCACCCCCTGCTGCCGGAAGTCCCCTCGCTGAACAGCCTGAAGCTGGGCGACCTCAACGTGGACATGTGGTACGGCGTGTTCGCACCCGCGGGTACGCCGCGCGCCTTCGTTGAGCGGCTGAACACCGAGTTGCGCGACGTGCTGGCGCAGCCTGCGGTCGCCAGGTCGTTCGAGACACAGGGCATGACACCCGCCCACAGCACCCCCGATGCCTTCGCGAAGCTCGTGGCCGCAGACGCCAAGCGCTGGTCGGACCTGATCAAGGCCCAGGGCATCACCGCCGAATGATGAAAGCAGCAGATCCCATGAACGACATGAACGACATGAACAAGGATCAGGCCCTGCCGGCCCCCCAGGACGCCGAGGTCGTCATCGTCGGCGGTGGCCCGGTGGGCATGGGCCTGGCCATCGAGCTCGGCCAGCGCGGTGTACGCACCATCGTGGTGGAGCGCTATCCGCAGCCCCAGCCCATCCCCAAGGGCCAGAACCTGACCCAGCGGACGATGGAGCACTTCCACTTCTGGGGCGCTGAAAAGGAGTTGCGCGCCGCGCGCACCATCCCGGTGGAATACGGCATTGGCGGCCTGACCGCACACGGCACGCTGCTGGGCCCCCACACCTACGATTGGCTGCAGCGCGACCTGGTCAAGCCCTACTATTTCACCGGCAACGAACGGCTGCCGCAGTACGCGACCGAGGCCGTGTTGCGCGAGCGCGTGGCGCAGTTGCCATCGGTACGCACCATCTATGGCTGGGAAGCCAAGGCCGTGGCGCAGGATGCCGATGGCGTGTCGATCACCATCACGGAGCGTGGCGGCACGGGCGAGCGCACCGAGCGCGTGCTGCGCGCCGCCTACGTGGTCGGATCGGACGGCGCGCGTTCGGTCGTGCGCGAGCAGGCGGGCATCAGCCAGACCCGCACGGACCACGACCGCATGATGGTGCTGCTGGTCTTCCGGTCGCCGGGGCTGCACCAGCTGCTTGAACGCTATCCCGGCAAGTCCTACTACAACGTGCTGCAGCCCGAGCTGCAGGGCTACTGGAAGTTCTTCGGCCGCGTGGACCTGGGCAACACCTGGTTCTTCCACGCGCCCGTTCCGCCGGGCACGACCAGGGACAACTTCGATTTCGCGGGCTATCTGCACGAGGCGGTGGGCGCGCCGTTCGGTGTGGAGTTCGAGCACATCGGCTTTTGGGACCTGCGTTTCATGCTGGCCGACAGCTATCGCCAAGGCCGGGTCTTCGTCGCCGGCGACGCAGCGCACAGCCACCCGCCCTACGGCGGCTATGGTGTGAATTCGGGGCTGGAGGATGCGCGCAACCTGGGCTGGAAACTGGCGGCCCGGTTGCAGGGCTGGGGCGGCGAGCGCCTGCTCGACTCGTACGACGAGGAGCGGCGCCCTGTGTTTGCCTCGACCATGCGTGATTTCATCGCCCGGTCCATCGACACAGACCGCGAGTTCCTGAACACGCACGACCCGCAGCGCGACCGCGCCGCGTTCGAGGCTGCATGGCAGGCACGGGCGCAGGGCGCCGTGGGCGAGGTGCATGCGTTCGAACCCCACTACGAGGGCTCGGGTGTGGTCTGGGGCAGCGCGGGGCGCGTCAGCAGCGCCAAGGGATCGCACCGCTTTGACGCGAGAGCCGGCCACCACCTGGCGCCTGCGGTGCTGCCGTCCGGCAGCAACGTGTTCGAGGCGCTGGGCACCGGCTTTTCGCTGCTGGCCTTCGGGGCCCACGCCGACGCGGTGCAGGCCTTTCGCGCCGCCGCGGAGGACACGGCGCTGGCCCTGACCGTCGTGGAGGCCCACGGCGCAGGCGAGCATGAGCGCTACGGCGCGCAACTGGTGCTGGTGCGTCCGGACCAGTTTGTCGCCTGGAGCGGCAGCGACGCCAGCGTCTCGGCGGACAGGGCCCGCCAGATTCTGCAGACGGCCACTGGCCGACTCGCGCGGGTGGTCGCGGCCTGACGCCAAGTTGCGCTTCGGATAGGGGCGGGCTGGTGCCCCGCGGGCGCCGCAGGCCGCGCCCCCTGCCCGCCTTGCCGTGCCCTGGTCAGCAGGACGACGCGGCTCCGCGAAAGGAACCTAACCTTACTGTCCCCAGAACGCGTCCTCCTGGGCCTGGTCGCTGGAGAAGAGACGAACCTCCACGATCTTTCCACCGTCGATACGGATCAGGTCCACACCCGGCTGCCGGAGCGTGATGCCGTTGGCTTCACCCGCGAATTCGATGGTGATGGCTACCCAGTCGCCGTTGGCCATGTAGTGGTCGGCGCGCGTGATGGCGAAGGTTCCCTGGGAGACTTCCATCATCTTGCCCAGCATCGGACCGACGCTGGCCATGCCCCGGTGCGTGCCAGAGAACTGGTTGCGGCCGGGCTGGTGCCAGACCACTTCGGGCGAGATGAGGCTGCCGAGCGCGGCCTGGTCGCCGGTCTGCACGGCACGGATGTAGGTTTTGGCGATGTCGATGGGGTTCATGGAGCGATCCTGTGAATGGTTTCAGGGGTTCAGTGGCCGTGGTGTCTGGACATGGGCGATGTGTGGGGCACACACCTCCTGCGCGCCAACGGCATCCCCCTGAATCCAGCGCTCGTTCGTTGCACTCCAGCGCGAGGACGATGCGCCCGCCATCTGGCGGGTGCCGCCCTCGTGCCTAGAGTTTTCAAAGAACTTGCTGAAGGTGATTGTTGGACATCGGTCGTCTTTCATCACGGCATTTCAGCGACAATGAATGGTAGTTTTCAGACATTCGATCATTCCAATATCGCCATGGCGCGCCCGCACGACATCGAATGCCTGGAATACCAGCCGCAAGGCGCGTATGCGCTGGATGTGGAGGTCTTCACGATGGCCGAGCTCCGGCAACGGGGCAGCAGGGAGAAGGTGCGTACCACGCACCGCTACGGGTTCCACATGCTGGCGTGCGTCACGCAAGGGGTTTGCAAACAGGTGATCGATTTCAGACCGGTCGTCTGTGCACCAGGCTCCCTGCTGGTGGTACGCCAGGGACAGGCCCACAACTTCGGGCCCCACGAGAACTGGGATGGCTGGATCGTGCTGTTTCGCCCGGAGTTCGTGCTGCCCCCGTCCGTGCCGATGCGCCAGCCTGCATTCGCGGCCGATCTGGTGCGTCTGCCCGAACACATGCCGCTGGACAACGATGCGCTGGACACCGTCACCCGTGCGCTGGCCCAAATGCGCGAGGATTCGCAACTCCAGGGGCCCCTGGCAGAGGTCAAGACGCTGCTGCTTCACCAGCTCCATGCGCTGCTCACACGGCTAGGACTTCTGCACGGCCCTCGCTCCACGCAGGAAGCGCTGCCCTCACCAGCATTGCAGCGCTTTCAGCGCTTCCAGCAACTGGTGGAGGAGCGGTTCACGCGGTGGCACCAGGTCGCCCGCTACGCGCAACACCTTGGCTGCACCGAAAAAAGCCTGGCACGCGCCAGCGCGACCGGCAGCGGCATCACGGCCAAGGCGTTCATCGCAGCGCGGATCGCCCTGGAAGCCAAGCGCTTGCTGGTGCACACGAACCTGACGGTGGCGTCCATCGCCGACAGGCTGGGCTTCGATGAGCCCACCAATTTCGGAAAATTCTTCAGGCGCGAGGCCGGCTGCACCCCCGCGGAGTTCCGCAGGCAGCAGCTGGACGCGACCGTGCTGCCGGGCTGACGCTCCCTGGGGGACACGCTGCGAAGTTGTTACGTTACAAATCACGCAAAAGCACGGGCCGTCTTGAAACCGCCACAATTGCCCGTATCATTAGCACTCACCCCAGACGAGTGCTAACACCGCTCTCTGCCGGGAATTTTGTAGCGTCCGCTCCGCGGGCGTTTTGAGTCCCTCAGCCTTTTTTCACTGACAACAGGAGCATTGCAATGAACCTTCGCCCTCTGCACGATCGCGTGATCGTCAAGCGTATCGAAAGCGAAACCACGACCGCCTCCGGCATCGTGATCCCTGACAACGCCGCTGAAAAGCCCGATCAAGGTGAAGTGCTGGCCGTCGGCCCCGGCAAGAAGAACGACAAGGGCGAAGTGCTCGCCCTGAACGTGAAGGTCGGTGACCGCGTTCTGTTCGGCAAGTACTCGGGCCAGACCGTCAAGGTCAACGGCGACGAGCTGCTGGTCATGAAGGAAGACGATTTGTTTGCAGTGGTCGAGAAGTAATTCTCCCCGCTGATTCACTCATTTTTTCATAGCTGCTGGCGCTTTCCAGACAAGCGCCAGCAGCCAGTTTGAACCCAATCTAGGAGCTCCAAATGGCAGCAAAAGACGTAGTTTTCGGCGGCGAAGCCCGCGCACGCATGGTTGAAGGCGTGAACATCCTGGCCAACGCGGTCAAGGTGACCCTGGGCCCCAAGGGCCGCAATGTGGTGCTGGAGCGCTCGTTCGGCGCCCCTACCGTGACCAAGGACGGTGTGTCCGTGGCCAAGGAAATCGAACTCAAGGACAAGCTGCAGAACATGGGCGCCCAGCTCGTGAAGGAAGTGGCCTCCAAGACCAGCGACAACGCTGGTGACGGCACCACCACCGCCACCGTGCTGGCTCAAGCCATCGTGCGCGAAGGCTTCAAGTACGTGGCCGCTGGCATCAACCCGATGGACCTCAAGCGCGGTATCGACAAGGCCGTGACGGCCCTGGTCGCCGAGCTGAAGAAGGCTTCCAAGCCCACGACCACCTCCAAGGAAATCGCCCAGGTCGGTTCGATCTCTGCCAACTCCGACGAAACCATCGGCAAGCTGATCGCTGACGCCATGGACAAGGTCGGCAAGGAAGGCGTGATCACCGTGGAAGACGGCAAGTCCCTCGAGTCCGAACTGGACGTCGTGGAAGGCATGCAGTTCGACCGCGGCTACCTGTCGCCCTACTTCATCAACAACCCAGAAAAGCAATCCGCGATTCTGGACAACCCCTTCGTGCTGCTGTTCGACAAGAAGATCAGCAACATCCGCGACCTGCTGCCTACGCTGGAGCAAGTCGCCAAGGCCGGCCGTCCCCTGCTGATCATTGCCGAAGAAGTCGACGGCGAAGCCCTGGCTACGCTGGTGGTCAACACGATCCGCGGCATCCTGAAGGTCGTGGCTGTGAAGGCTCCAGGCTTCGGCGACCGCCGCAAGGCCATGCTGGAAGACATCGCCATCCTGACGGGCGGCAAGGTCATCGCTGAAGAAGTGGGCCTGACCCTCGAGAAGGTGACCCTGGCCGACCTGGGCCAGGCCAAGCGCATCGAAGTGGGCAAGGAAAACACCATCATCATCGACGGCGCCGGCGCTGCTGCTGACATCGAAGCCCGCGTCAAGCAAGTGCGCGTGCAGATCGAAGAAGCCACGTCCGACTACGACCGCGAAAAGCTGCAAGAGCGCGTGGCCAAGCTGGCTGGCGGTGTGGCCGTGATCAAGGTCGGCGCTGCCACCGAAGTCGAAATGAAGGAAAAGAAGGCCCGCGTGGAAGACGCACTGCACGCCACGCGCGCAGCTGTGGAAGAAGGCGTTGTGGCTGGTGGCGGCGTGGCCCTGCTGCGTGCCAAGCAAGCTGTCGGTGACTCGGTCAAGGGCGACAACGCCGACCAGGAAGCCGGTATCAAGCTGGTCCTGAAGGCCATCGAAGCGCCTCTGCGCGAAATCGTGAACAACGCCGGCGGCGAAGCCTCGGTGGTGGTGAACGCTGTGTTGGCCGGCAAGGGCAACTACGGTTTCAACGCCTCGAACGACACCTACGGCGACATGCTCGAGCTGGGCATCCTGGACCCCACGAAGGTCACCCGTACGGCCCTGCAGAACGCTGCCTCCGTGGCATCGCTGCTGCTGACGACCGAAGCCATGGTTGCTGAAGCACCCAAGGACGAGGCCGGCGCTGGCGGCGGCATGCCCGACATGGGCGGCATGGGTGGCATGGGCGGCATGGGCATGTAATTGCCCACCGGACCTGCGCGGGGTGGGCCACGATCCTGCCGCGCGCAAGCTTCCAACAAAAACCCCGCAGGCTGCGAAGCCTGCGGGGTTTTTTAATGGGCAGCACCTTCGCGATTGCGCTGCAGGCCGTGCTCGACGTTCACGCCGTTCGGGCGGAGGCCGACGGGTTCTGTCGAAACCTTGCGCGGCGCTTCGACAGGCTCAGCGTGAACGGTTCAGAGGAGTGCCAAAAGACGACGCGCCGACACCCTGATGCGTTGATGCGTTGATGCGTTGATGCATTGATGCGTCGGACAGTTGATACCCTGATACCCCAATGCGCAATGCCAGCGATCAGAACCGGTACGTCGCGCTCAGCACCACGTTGCGCCGGGTGGCCCACCAGCAGTCGCCGCGTGCCAGGCAGGTGCTCATGTACTTCTTGTCGGCCAGGTTGCTGATGTTGAGCGCGTAGCGCCAGTCCTGCGTGTCGTAGGCCAGCAGCGCATCCACCACGCCGGCGGACGGCACCTCGGGCCCGGTGCGGTCGCGGAACGACGACAGCCAACGGTACCCTGCCCCGACCGAGAAGCCGCGCACATTGCCCACGGCAAAGCGGTACACGCCCCACACGGCGGCCTGGTGGCGTGGCAGGCCTTCGAGCACAGGGTCGGCATCGGTGTAGTTGTAGTGGGCGGTCAGGTCGAACGCGGTGGCCACGCGGGCCTTGTATTCCAGCTCCAGGCCCTTGTTGCGGGTCTGGCCCGCCTGCAGCACGTTCTTGGGGTTGGTGGGGTCGGCCACCTGCTGGTTCTTTTCCTTGAGGTCGTACACCGCGGCGGTGAACTGGGTGGCGCTGCCCTCGGGCACGTACTTCACGCCCACCTCGATCTGCTCGCCTTCCAGCGGCTTGAAGCGCTGGCCGTAGGCGTTGGTGCCGCTCACCGGGCTGAACGACTCGGCGTAGCTGATGTAGGGCGTCCAGCCCCCGGCCAGTTGGTACATCACGCCCAGGCGCTTGGTGGTGTCGCTGGTGCGGTCATCGGCCGAGCCGGCCAGGCTGTTCACGGCGCGGTCGTGGCGCAGGCCGGCAATGAAGATCCAGTTGCCCCACTTCATCTGGTCCTGCAGGTACAGGCCGCCCTGGCGCTGCACGTTCTCGGGCTTGGCGGCCATCGCAGGGTTGATGCGGTTGCCGTACACCGGTGCGAACGCGTCGATGGGCGTGTTGTACGAGTCATCGGCTTCGGTCTTGTTCTCGGTCTGCCGGTTCCAGTCCACGCCCAGCAGCAACTGGTGGCGCACCGCGCCGGTGGTGAGGTTGCCTTGCAGGTGCGTATCCACCGCGGCCATGCGGGTGCGCGTGACGTTCTTGCCGTAGAGGCGGCCGACCAGGCGCTGGTTGACGGGGTCTGCGCCGAAGCCGCCAGGCTCGGTGAAAAAGTCGGCGTAGTGATATCCGCCCCGGTTCTCGTTGCGCGCCAGGCGCAGGTTCTGGCGCACGGTCCAGGCGTCGTTGAAGCGGTGCTCGAACAGGTAGCCGATGGATTCGCGGTCGGTGTCGTAGTAGTCACCCGGCTCGCCGATGAAGCGGTTGATGGGCAGCTTGCCATTGGGGTTGGGCAGGAGCGTGCCGGACCACGGCAGGAACTGCGCCGTGCTGCCGGTACGGTCTTGCTGCCAGTGGGCCTGCAGGACGAGCGACGTAGCGCCATTGGGGCGCCAGGTGAGCGATGGTGCGATCAGGCGCCGGTCGTTTTTCACGTAGTCGGTTTGGGTGTCCGCATCGCGCGCCACGGCCACCAGCCGGTACGACCATTCGCCGTCTTTGGTGAGCGGGCCCGTCAGGTCGGCCTGCAACTGCTTGCGGTTCCAGCTGCCGAACTGCACGCCCACTTCGCGCTGCGCCTCTTGCAGGGGGCGCTTGCTGACCATGTTGACCACGCCGGCCACCGTGCCCGCACCGAACAGCATGCCGGACGGGCCGCGCAGCACTTCCAGGCGCTCCAGCGCGTAGGGGTCGGACGCGATGGTGCTGGTGTAGTAGTTGTAACCCTGGCGCAGGCCGTCCAGGTAGGTGTCCGGCGAACTGCCGCGCACCCGCACGCTGTCGGCGCGGCTGTCCAGCCCGTAGGCATCGCTGCGCACCCCGGCGGCGTAGAGCAGTGCCTCCTGAAAGGTCGTGGCGCCCTGGTCCACCAACTGGTCGCGGGTGACCACGGTGACGGACTGCGGGGTTTCCGAAAGCGGCGTGTCGGTCTTGGTGGCAGTGGCTGCATTGCGTGCGCGGTAGCCCACCACGGGCGCGGTGGCGGACTCTTTCTCGGCGTTAGCGTCCACACGCACTTCGGACAGGGTCGCCGGGGCGCTTTGCGCCATCACCGCTGCAGGCACCCCACCGAAGGCCAGGGCGATGCCGATGCAGACCGCAGTCTGCCGATGTTGGAATGTCATGATTTTCAGGAATGTAAATAGGAATGATTTCTATTCTAAAAATCTACGCGACCAACCGGCAGCTTCTGTGGCGCGATGTCGTACAACGACAACACACGGCCTGGCCGTGATCATCCCATTTTGCTTCTCTTTTGATAGCTGCTAGCGCTGACCACACAAGCGGAAGAGCTCCTTTTTACCCGTGCTTCGGGTCTGCAGTACCTTGCACGCACTGCACGCCGACGGGAGCCCCGACCCCGGCCGCCCACCAAAAAGCCCGCTGACCCTGAGGGCAGCGGGCTGCGCGAGCGAGCCCTCAAGCCCGCCGCATGGTGAGATCAGCCTTCGCTCGGCTGCGCCCACCAGACCAGCAGCAGCAAGAAGCCGATGCCTGGCAGCAACAGCAGTTGCCACCAGCCGCTGCGGCCTATGTCGTGCAGGCGGCGCGTACCCACGGCGAGTGCGGGCAGGCAGCAGCAGCGCGATGGACACGATGCGCCCGCACCCCGGCTGGATTCAGCTTGCCTGTCGCAGGCTTTGCGTCTCACGCGCCAACTGCGTGATGCGCGCCCAGTCCCCGGCACGCACGGCATCGGTCGGCGTGAGCCACGAGCCGCCCACGCAGCGCACGTTGGGCAGCGCCAGATAGTGGGGCGCGGTAGCGTTGGTGATGCCGCCGGTGGGGCAAAAGCTCACCGCACCGAACGGGCTGACCCAGGACTTGAGCAGCGGAATGCCACCCACCGCCTCGGCCGGGAACAGCTTCAAAAACGAGAACCCATCGGCCAGCGCCGCCATGATCTCGCCCGAGGTGGCCACGCCCGGCAGCAACGGCAGGTTCAGGCCCTTGCAGGCGCTGCCCACGGCCGAGGTGTAGCCAGGGCTCACGGCAAAGCGCGCGCCCGCCTCGCTCGCGCGGCGCGCGTCGTCGGCGTTGAGCACCGTGCCCACGCCCACCACGGCTTCGGGCAGGTTGCGCGCGATGGTCTCGATGGCCGGCAGGCCGGCGGCGGTGCGCAGCGTCACCTCCAGGACCTTCACGCCACCGGCGAGCAGCGCTTCGGCCAGGGGCAGCGCGTCTTCCACGCGGTCGATCACGATGACGGGGATGACGGGGCCATGGCTGGCGATATCAAGCGGATTCATGAGTGTTTGCTCCTTGGTGTCTCAGGTGTCGGCTGCTGCAGGCGGCCTACAAAACTGGTGCGGTGCCATGTCAAGGTTTCTGTCGAACTGGTTTTGGCAGGGCCCGGGTGCGTCACCCCTGCGGGTGGACGAGCAACGGCATGGCAGGCGATACAGAGGGGCCTTCAATGACCTGCTACCGTTCTGGCTGAGCTTTGTCGAAGCCTCGCGCGGCGCTTCGACAAGCTCAGCGTGATCGGTTGTGTATTTTGGAAGGCCAATGGGGACACCTACAGCCATGTGCAGGCGCCCTGCTCCGCACCGCCCGCATGGCGGCGGAAGTTGGTGAAGAGTTCGCGGCCGAAGCCGACCTGCGAGGCCGCGTTGTACGGTGCCGGCACGCGTGCCGCCCAGGTGGCCTCATCGACCAGCACGTCGAGCGTGCCGGCCACGGCGTCCACCCGCACGATGTCGCCGTCCAGCACCTTGGCCAGCGGGCCGCCGGCCATCGCCTCGGGCGTCACGTGGATGGCGGCGGGCACCTTGCCCGATGCGCCGCTCATGCGGCCGTCCGTCACCAGCGCCACCTTGAAGCCCTGGTTCTGCAGCACGGCCAGCGGGGGCGTGAGCTTGTGCAGTTCGGGCATGCCGTTGGCCTGCGGGCCCTGAAAGCGGACCACGGCCACCATGTCCTGCTGTACCTCGCCCGCGCTGAAGGCGGCGAGCAATGCTTCCTGCGAGTCGAACACGCGCGCGGGCGCTTCGATGATGTGGCGGTCTTCCGGCACGGCCGAGACCTTGATCACCGCACGGCCCAGGCGCCCCTGCAGCAGGCGCAGGCCGCCCGTGGGCGAGAACGGCTCGCTCACCGGCCGCAGCACCGACACATCGCCGGACACCGCCGGTGCGGCCTGCCCGCCTTCGGCGATGCCGCCTGCGTTCACGCTGAGCACGTCGCCGTGCATGAGGCCGTTATCCAGCAGCTCGCGCAGGATCCAGGGCGGGCCGCCCGCGGCCTCGAACTGGTTCACATCGGCATCGCCATTGGGGTACACGCGGGCCAGCAGCGGCACCACGGACGACAGCTCGTCAAAGTCCGTCCAGTCGATCAGGATGCCGGCGCTGCGCGCAATCGCCACCCAGTGGATCAGGTGGTTGGTGGAGCCGCCGGTGGCCAGCAGCGCGGCCATGGCGTTGACGATGCAGCGTTCGTCCACCAGGCGCCCGATGGGCGTGAAGCGCTGGCCGCGCTTGCCGATGTCGAGCACCGTGCGCACCGCCTGGCGGGTGAAGGCCTCGCGCTCGCCCGTGCCGGGTGGCGCAAAGGCTGCGCCGGGCACATGCAGACCCATGGCTTCGAGCAGCATCTGGTTGCTGTTGGCCGTGCCGTAGAAGGTGCAGGTGCCGGGGCTGTGGTACGCGGCCGACTCGGCCTTGAGCAGCTCGTCACGCCCCACCAGACCCTGCGCGTACTGCTCGCGCACCTTGGCCTTCTCCTTGTTCGGCAGGCCCGAGCCCATGGGGCCGGCGGGCACGAACACGCAGGGCAGGTGCCCGTAGTGCAGCGCACCGATCAACAGGCCCGGCACGATCTTGTCGCACACGCCCAGCAGCAGCGCGGCGTCGAACACGTCGTGGGACAGCGCTACCGCCGTGGCCATGGCAATCGCGTCGCGGGAGAACAGCGACAGCTCCATGCCGGGCGTGCCCTGCGTCACGCCGTCGCACATCGCCGGCACGCCGCCGGCCACCTGGGCCGTGGCGCCGTGGCGGGCGGCCTCGTCGCGCAGCAGCGCGGGGTAACTTTGGTACGGCTGGTGGGCCGACAGCATGTCGTTGTAAGCCGTCACGATGCCGATGTTGGGCGCCTTTTCGACCGTGACCTTGAACTTCTCGGCGCCAGGCAGCGCCGCGTACGCGTGGGCCAGGTTGGCGCAGCCCATGCGGTCTTGCGGGGGCTTGCGCTGGATCATGGCGTCGACACCGGCCAGGTAGGCGGCCCGCGTGTCCACGCTGCGCTGGATGATGCGAGCCGTCACGCGCGCTACGACTGAATGCATGGGATGCTCCATCGGTGGGGAAAGGAGGGAAAAGGCCTGTGCACAGGCCCTGTTCTGGGCCCTAGAATGTAACTCGATAACCACCGCACTTCAACCCATGACCCTTGAGCGCCTGCCCCTTCCGCCGTCCGAACTGGGCGAATCCCCTTTCTGGCAACCCGAGGAAAAATCCCTTTACTGGTGTGACATTCAGGGACACACGGTGAATGCCTGGAACCCTGCGAACGGAGAGCACCGCCAGTGGAAGACCCCGAGCGAGCCCGCATGCTGCGCGCCCTCGGCAGGCGGAAACATCGTAATCGGGTTACGGGACGGCTTCTACCAACTCGACACCGCCAGCGGCGACCTCACCCTGCTAGCCCTGTTGCCGCCGGACCAGCACGACACCCGGCACCTGCGCCTGAACGACGGCCGCTGCGATGCGGCAGGCCGCTTCTGGGCAGGCTCGATGATCACCCCCCGCACCGCGCCCGATGCGGCCCTGTGGTGCCTGTCGGCGGCTGCAGATGGCACCGGCTACACCGTGCGGCACATGGCCGGCGACAACTTCACCGCCAACGGCCTGGCCTTCAGCCCCGACAACCGCGTGATGTACTGGTCCAACACGCCCGAGCACCGCATCGACCGCTTTGACTTCGACCTGGCCACCGGTGCGATCACCCACCGCCGGCCCTGGGTGCATTTCGACCGCAAGGTGGACGGCCAGCCCTACGGAGGCCGGCCGGACGGCGCGGCCGTGGATGTGGAGGGCAACTACTGGGTAGCGATGTACGAAGGCGCCTGCGTGCTGCAGCTGTCTCCCAAAGGGGATGTACTGCAGCGCATCGCTGTGCCAGTGCAGTGTCCGACCATGGTGTGTTTTGGCGGGGAGGATCTGAGCACGCTGTACATCACGTCGGCGCGGGCCGGGAGGCCTGCGGAAGAACAGGAGGCTGAGGTGCCGGCGGGGTCGCTGTTCAGCGTGGCAGTTGATACGACTGGACTCGCTGTTCAGAAATTTACTGCTTCGACTTTTTGACTGTTGCCCTGGCGGTCAGTTGATCCAACTCTTTGCTGTGAAATAGATCAATGCATTTCATGGTCTTGAACTCAGAGGGCACTGACCCGCCATATTGGAGCGCAACATACTTGGCAACCAGTGCCCTGATCTGCTCATACACCACCAAATCTTGGTGGCCAAACTCCAGGTAGGCGCCAGCCGTTGACGCGGCGTCCTGCGCAGTGCGTTCATCTTGCGCCACCTGCGCCAGACAAATGCTGAGGGCCCAGTTCTTCAACAGTGTTTTCTGGGAATATTGACTCGTCTGCGCCAAAGGCCGTGCAGATGCCGGCGGCGTTATCCATGCTATCAGCGCAAGCGCAAGAAAAAGTGCTTTCATGACAAGATCCAGAGCAATCCAATATCAGGCACAAACGGACCATTGTCAGGGTCTGCCATCAAATGGCAACTATCAGAACATTTGACCCCATCCCACAGCGTGATATGCCCCACAGCATTGGCCCAGCCCTGCCCTTTGACGACGATGATGCCCTTCAGCCCGTGAAAGTCGGTCGTCTTGGGCGCCCGCACAGACTTGTCAGGTCTGCCAAAAGTCTTTTCCAAATAGGCCATCATCTCTGACACACGGTACAGATACTGCTGACCATCTGCACCGCTGACTGACTTGTATGACTGCCCCTTGGGGATGGGAAAGCCAGTCATATTCAGAACATAACTCATTCTGATGGCACAAGCATTTTGAAAGCCACCGAGCTTTGGATCAAGCTCAGTGTTTTGTAAACCATACCGCCAATCTTGCGCCCGACCTCCTTGACGGGAACACGAACCGTCATGAAAGCGCGCCATGCATGATTAAAACCCGGTCTTCTAGGGCGTGTCATTGCACTTAATCTTTAAGAATGCGCACTCTAGCAAACCACTGGCACAGGAGAAGAGAAAAAATCTTCAGATTTTCAAACTCAGCACTTTCGTCCAACTTCGGCCACAGAATTAATCGAAACCTTCATAATCAGAAGTGTTGAAAAATTAACTTTCACACTCCGGCACGGTTAACCGATCGCCAACAACACGTCATAAACCGCTCCCATGTTGTGATAGTCCACCTTCCCCGCGTTGCTCTTCTCGCGCGTGTGGTTGCGGTTGGCGCCGTCGAGGATGCGGAACCACGCGCCGTGCTCGTGGTCCACGAAGTGCTCCCAGCAGTAGTTCCAGATGCGGTCGTACCAGTCCCAGTACTGCGGCTCGCCGGTGCGCACGGCCAGCACCGCAGCGGCGGCCATGCTTTCGGCCTGAACCCAGTGGTACTTGCCGTCGTCGCAGATGCTGCCGTCCGGCGCCATGCCGTAGACGATGCCGCCATGCACGGCATCCCAGCCCTTGGCCAGGGCGTCGTCGAACAGGAATCGTGCGCAGGGCAGGTGCCAGTCGGCGGGCGCCAGGGCGTCCAGTTGCAGCAGCAGCTTGGCCCATTCGGTCTGGTGGCCGACCTGGTAGCCCCAGGGGCGGAAGATGTTGGTGCGGTCGTGGCGGTTGTACTCCCAGTCCACCGACCAGTCCGCCTGGTAGTGCTCCCACACCCAGCCTTCGGCGGCGGGGGCCGATGCGCGGTCCGACAAGGCCGCTTGCCGCTGGCAGATGCCTTGGGCAAGCTGCTCGGCGCGCTCGATATAGCGTTGCTCGCCCGTGGCGCGAAAGGCCGAGATCATCGCCTCGCAGGCGTGCATGTTGGCGTTCTGGCCGCGGTAACCGGTCAGCGCCCAGTCGGGCGAAGACTCGTCGGCATAGAGGCCTTGCGAGGGCTGCCAGAAGTGGCGCTCGGCCGTGTCGAAGGCCTCGGCCAGCCAGGCGCGCGCCTCGGGCACACCCGCCTCGAACGCGCGCGCGTACGCCAGCATCACGAAGGCCATGCCGTAGCAGTGCCGCGTGGCATCAAGCACGGTGGCGCGGCCATCGTGCCAGTCGATCAGCCATGCGTAGCCGCCCGTGGCAGGGTCCAGAAAAGCGTCGCGCACGAACTGCAGCGCGTGCCGCATGCCGGCCTGGTAGCGCGCCTCGCCCGTGGTGCGGTACAGCATGGCGTGCGTGACCACGAAGCGTGTGGCGCTGACGAGGTGGCGGGTGCGCGTGTCGTACACCGTGCCGTCGTCCAGGAAGAAGTGGTACAGGCCGCCGCTCGGGTCGGTCGCCACCGGGTCGTAGAACGCCATGGTGTCGCGCAGATGCTGGCGCAGAAAGGTGGGCGATCGGAAGTCCGGCAGGGGGGCAGTCATGGTGAAAATCTCCTGGACCGTTCGGGCTGAGCTCGTCGAAGCCTTGGCCCATCGCTTCGACACAGCGCGGCGTGAACGGATGTTTGTTTTGAGGGGTGGGGTTGCGTACTGGATGAAGCGCTGCGCGGGGCTTCGACAGGCTCAGCCTGAACGGGATGGGAATGGTCGGCAAATGGGCGGCCGTGGGAGGCAATGGGCGGCGATGGAACGAAGGCAGGGCGCGTGCGCCCTGCCCTGCCCTGCACTTCGGATCACATGCCGCTGCGCAGGCGGCCCAGCAACCCGGCGGTCGAGCCATCCAGCCCCGTGGTGTCGCCACTGGCCAGGCGCGCCTCCAGGTCCTTGGCCAGCACCTTGCCCAGCTCAACACCCCACTGGTCGAAGCTGTTGATGCCCCACAGGCTGCCGCTCACGAACACGCGGTGCTCCTGCAGCGCGATCAGCGCGCCCAGTGAAGCGGGGGTGAGCGCATCCAGCAGCAAGAAGGTGCTGGGGCGGTTGCCCGGAAAGTGCCGGTGGCCGTCCTCGCCCTCTTTGCCCACCATCAGCGCCTGGGCCTGCGCCAGGGCGTTGGCCAGCAGCTTTTCGTGGTGGCCCTTCAGGGGGTGCGTGGCCTGGCGCACGGCGATCAACTCCAGGGGCAACACGTCCGTGCCCTGGTGCAGCATCTGAAAGAACGCATGCTGGCCGTTGGTGCCCGGCTCGCCCCACAGCACGGGCGATGTGGCATAGGGCAGCGGCGTGCCATCGAGCGCCACGCGCTTGCCGTTGCTCTCCATCTCCAGTTGCTGCAGATAGGCGGGCACGCGGCGCAGCGCCGCATGGTAGGGCGCGATGCAGCGGCTGGTGAAGCCGTGGAAGTTGCGGTACCAGACGTCGAGCAGCCCCAGGCGCACCGGCAGGTTCTGCGCCAGCGGTGCGGTGCGAAAGTGTTCGTCCATGGCGTGCGCACCCGCCAGCAGGTCGCGAAAGCCTGCCGAGCCAATAGCTATGGCAATCGGCAAGCCGATGGCCGACCACAGCGAGTAGCGCCCGCCCACCCAGTCCCAGAAGCCGAACGTGGTGGTGATGCCCAGCGCCCGGGCGGCATCGACATTGGTGGTGAGCGCCGCGAAATGGCGCCCCACATCCTGCCCGCCCTGCGCCGCGAACCACGCCAGCGCCGAGCGGGCGTTGGTCATGGTCTCGGCGGTGGTGAAGGTCTTGGAGGCGATGAGGAACAGCGTGTTCTGCGGACGCAGCGACTGCAGCACGGTGTGCAGCTCGTGGCCGTCCACATTGGAGACGAAGTGCAGCCGCTTGCCCTGGGCGCGGAACTCTTCGAGCGCCAGCACCGCCATGTGCGGCCCCAGGTCCGAGCCGCCGATGCCGATGTTCACGATGTCTGTAATGGTGCTGTCGGCCCGCACCGTATCGGCATACGCCAGCATGGCATCGAGCGTGGCATGCACGTCCGCCAGATGGCCGGCGATGCTGCTGTCGTCCCCGGGCAGTGCCAGGCCCGCAGGGCGGCGCAGCAGCGTGTGCAGCACGGCGCGGCCTTCGGTGCTGTTGATGGGCTGGCCGCTGAACATCGCGTCGCGGTGCTGCGTGAGGCCGGTGGCCCGGGCCATGTCCAGCAACAGGGCTTCGGTGGCGCTGTCCCACAGGTTCTTGGACAGGTCGGCGAACACATGCGGGGCCTGCTGGCTGAAGCGGCCGAACCGCTGCGCATCGTCGGCGAAAGCCTGCCGAAGGTCCAGCTGGTGCCCGTGGGTGGAATAGGCAGCCTGCAACTGAGGCCACTGCGGTGTCTGGTCGCAACGGAGGGACATGGTGGAATTCACGAGAGGTAAAAGAACACGCGGCGAGATAGTAACTTGATTACCTAATTTGTTCGATACCTTTTGGCAGTCGAACTGTCATAAATCGTTCTACGGCCTTTGCACCTACACATTTCGATGTAACGTGATTACAATTTCGAGCCTGCACATGGCCCTCAGCAGGACTGCGTGCACACCACCCACACCACTGATACGGAGACCCCATGAGTTTTGACCTCGTCCTGTTTGGAGGCACCGGCGATCTGGCCTGGCGCAAGCTCATGCCCGCGCTCTTTCAGGCGTTTCGCCACGGGACCTTGCCCGAGGGGGGCCGCATCATTGCGGTGGCGCGCGACGAGCTGAGCGACGAACAATACCGCAGCCTGATCCAGTCCCGCTTTGACAGCGTGGACCTGGCCAAGCGCCCCACCCCGGACGAGTTCGAGCGCTTCGGCGCGCTGCTGCACTACCTGCGCATGGACCTGTCGCAAACGCAGGACTACGCCCGCCTGGCCGGCGTGCTGCAGGAACGCGGCGCCGACACGGTGGTGATGTACGTGGCCACGGCCCCCAGCCTGTTCACCAACGTGTGCGAGCAGATCGCCGCCGTCGGCCTGAACGGCCCCAGCACCCGCGTGGTGCTGGAAAAGCCGCTGGGCCACGACCTGAAATCGAACCGAGCCATCAACGACACGCTGCGCCGCGTGCTTAAGGAAGAGCAGGTCTTTCGCATCGACCACTACCTGGGCAAGCCGTCGGTGCAGAACCTGTTTGCGATGCGCTTTGGCAACGCGCTGTTCGAGCCCCTGTGGCGCCGCGAGCACATCGCCAACATCCAGATCACCATCGCCGAAGAGCTGGGCGTGGAAACGCGCGGCGCCTTCTACGACCAGACCGGCGCATTGCGCGACATGGTGCAGAACCACGCGCTGCAGCTGCTGTGCGCCATCGGCATGGAGCCGCCCATCAACTCCAGCGCCAACGCGATCCGCGACGAGAAGCTCAAGGTGCTGCAGTCGCTCAAGCCCTGGAGCATGGAAACCATCGGCCAGCACGTGATCCGCGGCCAGTACGCCGCAGGCAAGACACACGGGCACAACGTGCCGGGCTACCTGCAGGAAAAGGGCGTGGCCGGCAGCAGCACCACCGAGACCTTCGTCGCGCTGCGCACCGAGATCTCCAACTGGCGCTGGGCGGGCGTGCCGTTCTACATCCGCACCGGCAAGCGGCTGGCGGGGCGCGACGCGCACATCGTCGTCAACTTCCGCCCCGTGCCACACCCCATCTTCAAGATGCCCACCGGCGCGGTGAACCGCCTGGTGATCAACCTGCAGCCCAAGGACGGCCTGGAGCTGCACCTGCTGGCCCAGGGTGCCCCCCAGAACCAGACCGAGCCCGCGCTGTCGCAGGTGGCGCTGAACCTGGACTTCGACCAGCGCTTCGGCACCGAGCGCGTGGGCGCCTACGAGCGCCTGCTGCTCGATGTGATCGCCGGTCGCCTGAACCTCTTCGTGCGCAGCGACGAGCAGGAAGAAGCCTGGCGCTGGGTGGAGCCCATCCTGCAGCACTGGAGGAACGACCCCGCGGGCCCGCGCCCGTACGCGCCAGGCAGTTGGGGCCCCAGCGCTGCCAGCGCGATGATCGCGCGCGATGGGCATTGCTGGAGTGAGGAAATGTGATAACGGTGGGGGCGCCAAAAACCCGGATATTTCATTTTGTCCATTTCTTTATAAAATGGACAAAATTGGAGCGCCACCATGCAGCAAATTTCTGCCACCGACGCCAAGCAGTCTTTCGGCCATCTCCTTGAGGCCGCCGAACGTGGCCCTGTGGCCATCGAAAAGCATGGCAAGGTCAAGGCCATCATGGCTGCGCCGGAATACTTCTCTTCAGTTGACAAACGGCAAGCAGCGGTGTCCGAACGCAAGATGGCACGGCTGGCCCAGACCCTGCGCGAGAACGAGCGCCTGATCAGGCACCAACAGCTGGCCGTCGACCTGGCAACACTGCCCCCCGCGCAGGGCCGGCAACTGGTGAAAAAAGCAATGGCCGTCGTGGAGCAATGGCGCACGCACCAGCTTTGCAGCAGCGACTACATCGACCGGTGGCAGGCCCTGTTGGAGCTGCCCTTGCCAAAGTTGGCCCAGGCCATGGTGTCTGACGCCGATAGCTGGGGGCCCGCGCTGCGCCAGAACTCACCCTGGCCGGGGCTCGCGCCATGAACCTCGACCAGGTGGTCGTGGCCCTGCAGTGCGCCCGAGAGCTCAGCGGACATTCCGACTACGTCGTCATCGGAAGCCTGTCCGTACTCGGGGTGGAAGATGGGGTTCGCATTCCTGAAGCAATGTCGATGTCCATCGACATCGACTGCTACACCAAGGCAGACCCTGGCCGCATCTTCGACCTGGGGCCCATGCTGGGCGAGGAGTCGCCTTTTCGCATGGAGCACGGCTACTACCTGGACCCGGTCTCGCCCACCTTGCCGAGCCTGCCCGACGGTTGGGAGGCACGAATGCTCTGCGTGCACCGTGATGGGCTGCGCATCTGGTTCCTGGACCCCAACGACGCAGCCGTGTCCAAGTACGCCCGCAGCGAGCCCAGGGACCTCCGGTGGGCCCGCGCCGGGATTGCCTGTGGTTTGGTTTCGTTGCCCGTCGTCAGAAGCCGGCTGCGAAGCACCACGTTCCTGGACGAAGAGGAAGAGCGCGTGGTTCGCAAGCAAGTGGAAGAAGACTCGGAATGGTTCGAGAAGACCACTGCTGCAGCGCGGGCCGAGTTGGCTGCGACCTCATCGAAACCGAAGTGACCTGACCATTGATCGCTCGCCGAGCGCAGCGGGCGTGGAGAGGCTCAATCTCCGCGTCCAGCCGGCCCCACCAGTTCGATCGGCAACCCATCCGGGTCCGCAATGAATGTGAAGGGTACGCCCGTGAACGGGTCGGTGCGCACCGGCTCCGCGGCCACACCGTGCAAGGCCAGCACCTTAAGGCTGGCATCGAGGTCCGCTACCCGAAGCGCCAGATGGCGCAAACCGCAGGCCTCCGGGTACGAAGCGCGCGCTGGCGGGTGGTGAAAGGAGAACAGCTCGATCTGCGTGCCATCGGGCAGCTGCAGGTCGAGCTTGTGCGACTGGCGCTCGGCGCGGAACACCTCGTTCACCACCTGCAGGCCGAGCACCTCGGTGTAGAAGCGGCGCGAGCGGGCGTAGTCGCTCGCGATGATCGCCACGTGGTGGATGCCGCCCAGTTGCAGTGCAGGCAGCGCAGCCTGCGAGGGTGGCGCAGGCGGATCACTGCCGCCCACCGTCACCCTTCGGAGCCCGCGATATCGAGTGCGCGCGATGCGCCGTACAGCGCGGGCGTGGCGCTGGGGTCGATGATCCAGCAGGGGATGTCTGCAAGATACGACTTGAAGCGCCCCTTGGCCTCGAAGCGTGCGCGGAACGAGGATTGGTCGAACCACTCGCCCAGGCGCGGCACCATGCCGCCGCCCAGGTACACGCCGCCGCGGGCGCCCAGCGTCAGGGCCAGGTTGCCGGCCACGCTGCCCAGGAAGCCGCAGAACAAGTCCAGCGCCTCCAGCGCCAGGGCATCCTGGGACTGCAGCGCCAGTTCCGTCACCTGCGCGGCGGAGCTCACCTCTTTGCCGCCGCGCTGCGCGAGGCGGCGCACCGCGTGGTACAGGTCCACCAGACCCGCGCCGCACACGGCGCGCTCGGCGGACACGTGGCCGTAGCGCTCCTGCAGGATGGCCAGCACGTCGAATTCGCGCTGCGTCTGCGCGGCCAGCGTGACGTGCCCGCCCTCGCCCGACAGCGGTACGCCCGCGCTGGAGCCTGGCGGGAAGACCAGACCCGACACTCCGAGCCCCGTGCCGGGCCCCACGAGCGCAATGGCACTGCCGGGCACCGCCTGGCCGCCGCCCACCTGGCGCAGCAGGTCGGGCGTGAGCAGCGGCAGCGCCAGCGCCAACGCCGTGAAGTCGTTGATGACCACCAGCCGCTCGAAGCCGAACGCGTCGCGCACCGCGCGCTGCGAGAAGCTCCAGCTGTGGTTGGTCATGCGGATGGCGTCGCCCGTCACCGGGTTGGCAATGCCGAAGGCGGCCTCGCGCGGCGTGGGCACGCCCACTTCCTTCAGGTATGCCGACAGCGCGGCATCGACGGTGGGGAACTGCGCGCAGGGCAGCACGCGGGTGTCGTTGAGCGGGCCGGTGGGCGAGTCCTGCCAGGCCAGGCGGATGTTGGTGCCGCCGATGTCGGCGAGAAGGCGCTGCGGGTGCGTGGAGTGCATGGGCTTGAAGAAAAATGTTCTGCAGCTATGAAAAATATAGCTGCTTGCGCTTGATGGACGAGCGGTACAGGCAGTTTTTACCTGAAATACAAAGCCCCGCAAAGACCTAAGTCTCCGTCCGAAACATCCTGGACGTTTTGATGCGCGCAGCGAGCGCGGTCGTGGACCGGTGCCGCCCGGGCATCGGGTGCGCCCCCTGCCCTCGTCGGAAGCGGTCGCGAGAGCGAGGCTACAGCAGCGCCGCCAATCCCAGGGCGCTGTCGCTACACCTCAGCCCAGCCGCTCTTCGGTCTTCGCGTCGAACCAGTGCGCGTTGGCCGGCGCCACGGTCAGGCCCACATGGTCGCCGGGCTGCACGCGCGTTTGCGCATCGGTGCGCAGCGTGACGTTGCCAGCGGCGGTATCGACCATCACATAGGTGTCCGGCCCGGTGGGCTCGACCACGCTCACCTGGCCACGCCAGGGCGCGTCGTCCTGCATCTGCAGGTGCTCGGGCCGCACGCCCAGCAGCATCTCGGGCACGGACCGGGGCGGTGCCAGGCTCAGCGACGCGCCCTCGATGCCGAACTGCCCGGCCGGCTGCACGCCGCCGCGCAGCAGGTTCATGGTGGGCGAGCCGATGAAGGTCGCCACGTACGTGTTGGCCGGGCGGTTGTAGATCTCGTCGGGGGTGCCCAGCTGCTGCACCACGCCGCCCTTCATCACCGCGATGCGCGAGCCCAGGGTCATGGCCTCGACCTGGTCGTGCGTCACGTACACGCTGGTGATGCCGCTGGCCTGGTGCAGGCGCTTGATCTCGGCGCGCATCTCCACGCGCAGCTTGGCGTCCAGGTTGGACAGCGGCTCGTCGAACAAGAAGAGCTGCGGCTGGCGCGCCAGCGCCCGGCCCATGGCCACGCGCTGGCGCTGGCCGCCCGACAGCTGGCTGGGCCGGCGGTCGAGCAGGTGGGTGATCTGCAGCATGGCGGCGACTTCGTCGATGCGCTTTTGCCGCTCGGGCTTGGGCATCTTGCGCATCTCCAGCGCAAAGCCGATGTTGTCCGCCACGGACAGCGTGGGGTAGAGCGCGTAGCTCTGGAACACCATGGCGATGTCGCGGTCGCGCGGGGGCATGCCCACCACGTTCTTGTCGGCGATGCGGATCTCGCCCTCGGTGGGCTCATCCAGGCCCGCAATGATGTTGAGCAGCGTGGATTTGCCGCAGCCCGAGGGGCCGACCAGGATCAAAAATTCGCCCGGTGCCACGTGGATGTCCACCTTGCGCAGCACCTCCACGCTCTTGTCGCCCTTGCCAAAGCGTTTGTTGATGCCTGCGATGTCGAGTGATGACGCCATTTTCTTGATTACCCTTAACCCTTGACTGCGCCGGCCGTCAGGCCGCGCACGAAGAACTTGCCTGCGAGAACGTAGATCACCATGGTGGGCAGGCCCGCGATGATGGCGGCGGCCATGTCCACGTTGTAGGCCTTCACGCTGGAGCTGGTGTTGGCCAGGTTGTTCAGGCCCACGGTCACCGGCTTGGAGTCGGTGCCCGAGAACACCACGCCGAACAGGAAGTCGTTCCAGATGTTGGTGAACTGCCAGATCAGCGTGACCATCACGATGGGCGTGGACAGCGGCAGCACGATGCGCCAGAAGATCTGGAAGAAGCTGGCGCCATCCATGCGCGCCGCATTCACCAGCTCTTTCGGGATGGCCGCGTAGTAGTTGCGAAAGAACAGCGTGGTGCCCGCCAGGCCCGCCAGGCAGTGCACCATCACCAGGCCGGTGATGGAGCTGGACAGCCCCAGCCAGCCGAGCACCTGGCTCATCGGCAGCAGCACCACCTGGAAGGGCATGAACACGCCGAACAGCAGCAGGCCGAACAGCGTGTCGCTGCCGCGAAACTTCCACAGGCTGAGCACATAACCGTTGAGCGCGCCCCACACGGTCGATATCAGCACCGCCGGCACGGCCATGGCCACCGAGTTCATGAAGAACGGGCGCAGTCCGTTGCAGTCCACACCGGTGCAGGCGCTGGACCACGCCGTGCCCCAGGCCGACCAGTTCAGCGCGGCGGGCAGGGCCAGCAGCGACGTGCTGCGGATCTCCTCCGCATCCTTGAACGAGGTGACGAGCATCGCGTACAGCGGCAGCAGGAAAAAGGCGGTGGCCAGGGCCAGCACCGCGTAGACCAGAAAGCGGCCCACGGACGGGAGCAAAGAGGGCTTAGCGGTCATGGGGCTTGGTCCGCAGTTCGCTGTAGAGATAGGGGATGACCAGGGCCGCCACGGTGGCCAGCATCATGGTCGCGCTGGCTGCGCCCAGGCCGATCTGGCCGCGCGAGAACGACATGGTGTACATGAAGGTCGCAGGCACGTCGGTGGCAAATCCCGGCCCGCCGGCCGTGAGCGCCATCACCAGGTCGAAGCTCTTGATCGCCAGGTGCGACAGCACCATGAGCGTGGAGAAGAACACGGGCCGCAGCGCGGGTAGCACGATGCGCCAGTAGATGCGCGGCAGCGATGCGCCATCGACCTGCGCGGCCTTGATGATGCTGTCGTCGATGCCGCGCAGCCCCGCCAGGAACAGCGCCATCGCAAAGCCCGCGCTCTGCCAGATGCCGGCGATCACCACGCAGTAGATGGCCATGTCGGTGTCGACCAGCCAGCCGAATTCGAAGTTGGGAAAGCCCCAGTCGCGCACCATCTTTTCGATGCCCAGGCCGGGGTTCAGCAGCCACTTCCACGCCGTGCCCGTGACGACGAACGACAGCGCCATGGGGTACAGGTAGATGGTGCGCAGCGCGCCTTCGGCACGGATCTTCTGGTCCAGCAGCACGGCCAGCACCACACCGATGGCGAGCGACCCGCCGACGTAGCCCACGCCGAAGATGCCCAGGTTTTTGAGGGCCACCCACCAGCGGTCCATCTCCCACAGGCGCTCGTACTGCGCCAGGCCCGCCCACTCGTAGTTGGGCAGCATGCGGGACACGGTCAGGCTCAATACGCCGTTCCACACCATCAGGCCGTAGATGAAAGCGAAGCCCAGCACAAAAGCCGGTGTCACGACCAGCTTGGGCAACCAGGTCTCCAACGAATTCTTGGTCATCGCCGGGCCACCCCCGAATGAAAAGCCACGGCCTTGCGATCAGCGGCCCGCGCAGGGGCAAAGGCCAGGACAAGGGCGAAGCGTGGGAGCCATCTTGGACGGCTGCGAAAAATGTGTGGCATGTGCCTGCAATATGAAAAAAGGGGGGGCACGCACAGAGTGCCCCCCAACCGAACAAAGTAACCTCTGACTAACTCGCTAACTCACTTACTCACTTCACCATTCCATGCCCGGGCCGCCGGGCGGCGCTGCCAAGGCGCAAGCCTTGGCAGCACGCCCTGCCGCCCGGTGTGGAATTGCTTACCACCAGACCTCGTACTGCACGCCCACCAGCGTGCGCGAGGTCTTGCCGTTGGCGCCGAACGTGGCGGCATTCGCCACGGCCGCTGCCTGGTTCCAGTTGGCCTTGGTCACATACAGGCGCAGTTCAGGGCGTGACCAGAAGTCTTCCGACAGCGCCAGGGCGCCGGCCAGCGTGACCTTGGACAGGCGCTGGTCAGGGCCCGTGTTGCCCTTGCGGGTCGTGGTCGACAGCTCGGCCAGCATCTTGAAGTTCTGCGTGAAGGCGTACGAACCCCGGCCGCCCAGCGAGAAGTCCTTGGTCTCGACGCCGGTCAGGTCGGCCTTGTTGGTCTGGTAGCCAATGAGGGCCTGGCCGCCGAAGGGGCCGCTTTGCCAGTTGATGGAGTCGGCGATCCGCGTGGAGCGGCGGCCGGCGCGGGTGCCGTCGATGGACTCGAACTCGCCATCGATGCGGGCATGGCCGCGGGACGTCTGCAGGTACAGCGTGTTGCTGATGCTGGGCAGCAGGAATTCCTTTTGCGTGTGCATCAGCGACACGCCCGAGCCCGAGCCGCCGCCGACCTGGTTCTTGCCGCCCACGGCCGTGAGCAGCACGCGCAGCTTGCCGCCAGGGTTGGTGTTGATCTCGGACAGGTCGGCGTTGATGCGGTGCGCCTTCACGTCGTTGGGCAGGTTGCCGTCGAACTTGTCGCCCGAGAACACGCCCACGCCCAGCTTCATGCCGCCGATCGGCACGTCGGTCACGCCCGCGCCGACGTTGTCACCGTAGTTGAGCAGGAAGTAGTCGACGATGTGCACGTCCTGGATACGCAGGCGGCGCTGGCCGGCCCAGAACTTGGCTTCGGGCGAGAACGAGAAGCCGCTCATTTCCACGAAGGCCTGCTCGGTGCTGATGTCGCCGCTGCCCCACTTGGCGGGCATGTAGTTGATCTTCCACTTGATGCCGTTGGTCTCGAAGCCCTTGGCGAAGTTGACTTCGATGCCGTTGTCGCCTTCGTTGCCCAGGCGGTATTTCTGCAGCTCGCCGCCGAGCGTCAGGTTGCCCTTGACGCCGTCGGAGTGGTTGAACACCGGGCCGCCCCGCGAGTAACCGTTGAATTCGAAGCCGGCAACATCCATTGCCATGGCACTACTCATCGCGCATGCGGCGGCCAAAGCCACCGCCGTCAGGCGGTTTCTTTTCATCATGATGGGATCCCTCTGGGGTTTGGTTTACTTCGGACTTACTTGGTCTTCGCGGCGGCCGCGATCTTCTTCACCGCATCGGCAACGCTCACCTTGTCGTCGTTCCAGAACTGGCTGACGACGTCCTTGATGGCACCTTCGGTCGCGGGCGCGATCGCCATGCCGTGCGCCACGCTGGGCAGCAGGCTGCCGCTCTTGGCGGTGTCGATGAAGTCCTTGGCCGAGGCCTTGGCGCAGTCGTCGAACTTGTCCATCTTCTGGCCGGCGCGCACCGGGATGGAACCCTTGTTCAGGTTGAACACTTCCTGGAACTCGGGGCTCATGATGGAGCTGGCCAGGTCGCTCTGCGCCTTCTGGGCGGCGGCGTCCTTGAGCTTGAACAGGATGAAGGAGTCCACGTTGAAGGTGTAGGCCGTGGTGGTGCCCGGTGCGGCGGCGCACAGGAAGTCCTTGCCCGGCACCTTGTTGGCCGCCAGGAACTCGCCCTTGGCCCAGTCACCCATCAGCTGGAAGCCCGCCTTGCCCTGGATCAGCATGGCCGTGGCCAGGTTCCAGTCGCGGCCGGGGGCGCCGGCGTCGGTGTACGACTTGATGCGGCGGAAGGTCTCGAGCGACTTCTTCATCGTGTCGCTGTTGATGGCCTTGTCGTCGAGCTTGACCAGGGCGTCCTGGTAGAACTTGGCGCCACCCACACCCAGCACCACCGATTCGAAGGTGGTGAAGTCCTGCCAGTTCTGGCCGCCGTGGGCCACGGGCACGAGGCCTGCGGCCTTGAGCTTGTCGGCGGCGGCGAAGAACTCGTCCCAGGTCTTGGGCATGGCGGCCACGCCGGCCTTCTTCAGGGCTTCGGAGCTGCCCCACATCCAGTTGACGCGGTGCACGTTGACCGGGGCGGCCACGTAGGCGCCCTTGTACTTCATGACGTCGGCGACCACCTTGGGCAGCAGCTCGTCCCACTTCTCGGCCTTGGCCAGTGCATCCATGTTGGCCAGCACGCCTTCGGACGCCCATTCCTGGATCGCCGGACCCTTGGTCTGCGCGGCAGACGGTGGGTTGCCCGAGATCACGCGGCTCTTGAGCACGGTCATGGCGCTGTCGCCACCGCCACCGGCCACGGCAAAGTCGCGCCACGTGTGGCCCTTGGCCTGCATGATCTTCTTGAGTTCGGCGACCGACTTGGCCTCGCCACCCGAAGTCCAGTAATGCAGAACCTCGACCTCCCCCGCGCTGGCGGACATCGCTGCCGCCAGGCCCACCGCCACTGCGGCGATCTTCGTCATCTTCCACATACCCTTGTCTCCTCGATGTTTGAATCCGTTTACGCGCCACATACCGGTGACGTTCAGCGCAGTCGGTACTTTAATTACAATAATTAATGAACATATCAGGGCTTTCCCGGGTTGTTGGTTACATGCCAGTCTCCTAGCCCGGTTATCGAATTACAACGTCGGCTGGGCTCAGCCATGGGCTGGGTGCAGGCTCTGCATCCACCGCAGGCGGGATGCTTTGCTATGCTCACAGACCATGCCCACCCTACTGATCGTTGAAGACGATGCCCTGCTGCTCGACGCCCTCACCGGGCAGCTCAAACAGCTTGAATACGATGTCTGCACGGCGTGCAGTGTGGCGCAGGCCACCGCGCTTTTGCAGACCCAGGCGGTGGACGGGATCATCCTGGACCTGGGCCTGCCCGGCGCCGACGGCATGGAGCTGCTGACCTGGGTCCGCGGCCACATCGCCGGCCTGCCGGTGCTGATTCTCACCGCCCGCGACGGCATCGACGACCGGGTGGCGGGCCTTAACGCAGGGGCCGACGACTACATCACCAAGCCCTTCAACATGCAGGAGCTGCAGGCCCGCCTGCAGGCCATGCTGCGCCGCGCGCGGCAGCCCGCGTTCACGCAGCCCAGCAGCGCCTCGGGCGGGCCCAGCACCACCATCGGCGCGCTGCTGCTGGACCATGCCAGCCAGGCGGCCACGCTCGACGGCACGCCGCTGGAACTCACGCAGCGCGAGTGGGAACTGCTGGAACTGCTGGTCAACCGCTGCGGCGAAGTCGTCACGCGCGACGACGTGCTGGCCGCCTGGCGCGCAGGCCCGCCGGAGCCCGGCCAGTCGGCACCGCCACTGGCCTCCAACGCGCTGGAGGTGTATGTGCACCGCCTGCGCAAGAAGCTCGACGACACCAGCCTGACCATCCGCAACATCCGCGGCCTGGGCTACATGCTCGAAAAGCCATGACCCCTTCCTTGGGCGGCTGCACCGCCCCCTGCCGAACGGCGGAGCGCTGACATGCGGCCCGTCCACGGCGTTTCGCTGCAGCGCAAGCTGCTGCTGTGGCTGCTGCTGCCGCAGCTGGTGCTGTGGCTGTCGGGCGGCTTTCTGGCCTGGCGCGTGGCGCTGCAAAACGGCGAGAAGGGCATCGACCAGACGCTGACGCAGTCGGTGCGGGCGCTGGCGCGGCAGATCAAGCCCATCGGCGACGGGCTGCTGGTGGACTTCCCGAAGGCGGCGCAGGACATCCTGGAGCAGGACCCGGCCGACCGCATCACCTACATGGTCTCGTCCCCGCCCGGGCGCTTTCTGCTGGGCAACGCGCAGCTGCCCTCGCCGCCGCCCGTGGACGTGCGCGTGGGCGAACCGTACCTGTACCAAGCCCGCGTGGACGACAAGCCCGTGCGCGTGGCCCTGCTCGATGTGGACTACGGCACGCCCCAGACCCGCCAGACCCTGCGCGTGCAGGTGGCGCAGAGCCTGACGGTGCGCGAGCGCATCGCGCAGGAGCTGCTCGAACAAATGCTGCTGCCCATGGGCCTGATGGGCCTGGCGCTGAGCGCCGTGGTCTACGCCGGCGTGCTGCGCGGGCTGCAGCCGTTAAAGCGCCTGGAGGCGCAGATCGAGAAAGCGGGCGCGCGCAAGCACAACACGGCCGACCCGCTGCCGCCCATCGAGCTCACGTCCGCGCCGCAAGAAGTGCACTCCCTGGCCAGCACCATCAACGGCCTGCTGGAGACCGTGGCGCGCGGGCAGCGCAAGGAAAAGCGCTTCTTGAACGACGCCGCGCACCAGCTGCGCACGCCCCTGGCCGGCCTGATCGGCCAGACCGAGCTGGCCCTGCACGAAAGCCACGAGCCCGCCGTGCAGGAGCGGCTGCAGAAGGTGCTGGCCGCCGCCCAGCGCAGCGCCCACCTGGTGCACCAGCTGCTGCAGCTGGCGCGCTCCGAATCGAACGTGGAGATGCAGGCGGTGGACATCGCCGCGCTGGCCCGCGAGGTGGCGCGTGAATGGGCCGCGCGCGCGCTGGCGCAGGGCATGGACCTGGGCTACGAGGGCGACGACTACCTGACCGTACAGGGCCACCCGCTGCTGCTGCGCGAGGCGCTGAACAACCTGATCGACAACGCGCTGCACTACGCCGGCGCGGGCGCCACGGTCACCGTGCGCGTGAATGCAACGCCGGACCGCTGGGCCACGCTGCTGGTGGAAGACGACGGCCCGGGCGTACCGGCGGGCAACCTGCCGGACCTGTTCGCGCGCTTTTGGCGCGGCTCGGACAAGCCCGGCGGCTGCGGCCTGGGGCTGTCCATCGTGGAAGAAATTGCGCTGCGCCACGGCGGCCAGGCCGTGGCCGAGAACGTGGCGCCGCACGGGTTGCGCGTGGGGCTGCGGCTGCGGGCGGGCTGAGCGTTGGCGCGTCGGCGCCTTCGCACGTCAATGGGTGCCCGCGTCGGGGCGCGGCGGATCAGCGGTGCGCAGTCTTCACACGCCACCTGAATTCGCTCAAATCCACATAAAAAAAGCTGCTACCGCTTGATAGACAAGCGCTAGCAGCTATGTTTTTTATAGCAAGCTGCTTGAGCAGCCTCTCACGCAGCCTGAATGAGCTTGTCCAGCTTGACCGCGTCCGCCGCGAACGCGCGGATGCCTTCCGCCAGCTTTTCGGTGGCCATGGCGTCTTCGTTCAACGCAAAGCGAAAGCCCGCTTCGTCGTAGCTCACGGCAGCCAGGTCCAGGGTCTTGGCGGCCTGGGCGTCCAGCGCGGGCTGCAGCGGCGCGTCGCTGGCGGCCAGTTGGGCCAGCAGCTCGGGGGCGATGGTCAGCAGGTCGCAGCCGGCCAGCGCCGTGATCTGGCCCACGTTGCGAAAGCTCGCGCCCATGACCTCGGTGGCAATGCCAAAGCGCTTGTAGTGGTTGTAGATCTGCGTGACGGACTGCACGCCCGGGTCGTTGGCACCGGCGCGTGCGGCTTCGTCCCACTGGGCGCCGGCCTGCTTCTTGTACCAGTCGTAGATGCGGCCGACGAAGGGCGAGATCAACTGCACCTTGGCCTCGCCGCAGGCCACGGCCTGCGCGAACGAGAACAGCAGCGTGAGGTTGGTGTAGATGCCCTTGCGCTCCAGCTGCTCGGCGGCCTTGATGCCTTCCCACGTGGCGGCGATCTTGATGAGCACGCGGTCGATGTGGATGCCTTCGGCCTGGTACAGCTCGATGATGCGCTCGGCACGGGCGACGGTGGCGCTGGTGTCGAAGCTCAGGCGGGCATCCACTTCGGTGGACACGCGCCCGGGGATGCTCGCGAGGATCTCGCGGCCAAAGCGCACCAGCAGGCGGTCGATGATCTCGTCCATGGCGCGGCCGCGGAACTGGGCCACGGTGTCCTGCAGCAGCGGCGCGTACTCGGGCTTTTGCACGGCCTTGAGGATCAGCGACGGGTTGGTGGTGGCATCCTGGGGCTGGAACTGCGCCAGTTGCTTGAAGTCGCCGGTGTCGGCAACCACGGTGGTGAACTGTTTGAGGGCGTCGAGTTGGTTCATGGCGTCATTATTGAACATCAGCGTCCGCTCAGTCGGTACTACCAACCACCGATACCCCGTGCACGCCCAGGCCGAGACGCACGTCCTCGCCCGGCGTGAGCACGTCGCTCAGGTCCGACGACACGACGAAGATGGGCCCCAGCTCTGTGGCAAAGGTGTATTCGTGCACCGCGCCCAGGTACGCGGCCTTCTCCAGCCGCGCGGGCATCAGCCCCTCGCCCTGGCGCTCGATGCGCCATGCCTCGGGCCGCACCGCGACCTTGACCGCGCCCTGCTGCTGGCAGGCCCGCGGGCGGATCGTGAGCGGCCCCACGGTCACCGTGCCGTCGGCGCGGGCCGTGGCGGGGAACAGCATGGCCTCGCCCATGAAGCCGGCGACGAATTCGCTGCCGGGGGTTTCGTACAGCGCGCGGGGCGATCCCTGCTGGGCGAGCAGGCCCTGGTTCATCACGATGATCTGGTCGCTGACCGCCATGGCCTCGCTCTGGTCGTGCGTGACGTAGGCCACGGTGAGCGACAGGCGCTGCTGCAGCGCGCGGATCTCCTCGCGCATCTCGCGGCGCAGGCGGGCGTCGAGGTTGGACAGCGGCTCGTCGAACAGCAGCACCTCGGGCTCCAGCACCAGCGCGCGGGCCAGCGCCACGCGCTGCTGCTGCCCGCCAGACAGCTCGCTGGGCAGGCGATCGTCATAGCCCACCAGGCCCACGCCGCGCAGTGCCTCGACCGCCTTGACGCGCGCCACCTCGTCACGCTGGCCGGACATGCGCAGGCCGTACATCACGTTCTCTGCCACGTTCATGTGCGGGAACAGCGCATAGCTCTGGAACATCATGCTCACGTTGCGCTGCGCCGGGCCGAGTGTGGTCACGTTCTTGCCGCCGATGAAGATCTCGCCGGAGGTGGGCGACTCCAGCCCCGCGATCATGCGCAAGGTGGTCGTCTTTCCGCAGCCCGACGGGCCCAGGATGGTGGCCAGCGTGCCGCGCGGCACCTCGAAGCTGATGCCCTTGACGGCCAGGCCCGACGAGGCGTCGCGGCCATAGCGCTTGGTGATGTTGCGGAACACGATGCCCGCATCTTCGATGTTGTTCATGGTTGTATTTTCAATGGACGATGACGCGAATTGACGGGCGTGGCGCATGCGCGGGACGCCGAGCAAGGGCCGCCCCGCAGCGAGGGCGTCGTCCCCCTCGAGGGGGAAGGCGCCGAAGGCGACTCAGGGGGTGCTTCCTCGTCGGCCCAGCTTGCGCTCACCCACCAGCAGCTGGATCAGGCCGATGGAGGCCGACATCAGCACGATGAGCACCGTGCAGTACGCCAGCGCCACGCCGTAGTCGCCGTTGCCCACGCGGCCGATGATGTAGGTGGTGGCCAGCTCGTTCTCGGCGGTGACGAGGAAGATCACCGCGCTCACCGTGGTGATGGCCCGCACGAAGCTGTAGACCAGCGCGGCCACCAGCGCCGGCTTGAGCAGCGGCAGCACCACGTGGCGCAGCGTCTGCACGCTGCCGGCCCGCAGCATGACCGAGGCCTCGTCCAGCGACCGGTCGAGCTGCTTGAACGCCGCCGTGCCTGCGCGCACCCCCACCGGCAGATTGCGGAACATGAAGCACAGCACGATGATGAGCGCGGTGCCCGTTAGCTCGAACGGCGGCACGTTGAACGCCAGGATGTAGCTCACGCCCAGCACGGTGCCGGGGATGGCAAAGGCCAGCAGGGCAGCGAACTCGAAGGCGCCCTGCCCCCGGAATTCGGTGCGCGCCAGCAGCCACGCGATGCCGATGCCCAGCGTGGCCGTGAGTGGCGCCGAGATGGCCGCGAGCTTGAGCGTGGTGAACAGCGAGCTCCAGGCGGTGCCGGCCCACACGACGCCGAACTCGCCCCACTCCATGCTGAACGCGGTGCGAAAGTGCGCCAGCGTGATGGTGTAGTCGCGGCCCCAGGTCTGCACGAAGCCGCCGGCCAGCGCAAACAGGTACACGATGAGCGTGAATGCCATCCACGGCAGCGCGATGGAATGCACCACGCGGCGCACGCCGGTGGGCAGCGGCATGGCGATGCCCGCGTCGCCCTTGCCCGACACCGTGGTGAAGTTCTGCTTGCCCAGCAGCCCGCGCTGGATGGCGAACACCGTGAGCGCAAAGAACGTGAGGATCCACGCCAGCGACGCGGCGCGCCCCTGGTCGTACTGCGCACCCACGATGGCGAAAAAGATCTCGGTGGACAGCACCGAGAACTGCCCGCCCACCACGATGGGGTTGCCGAAGTCGGCCATGCTCTCGATGAAACCCACCAGGAACGCGTTGGCCAGGCCCGGCTTGAGCAGCGGCAGCGTCACGCTCATGAAGGTCTTGTGGGGGCTGGCGCGCAGCGTCTGCGCGGCTTCCTCCAGGCTGGGCGCCACGCCCTGCACCACGCCGCGCATGATCATGAAGGCGATGGGCGTGAACGCAAATGTCTGCGCCACCCACACGCCGAACCAGCCGTAGAACCAGCGCGAGGGCGTGATGCCGAACGCGTATTCCAGGAACTGGTTGAACACGCCCGCACGGCCGAACAGCAGGATCAGGCCCAGGCCCACCACGAAAGGCGGCGTGATGATGGGCAGCAGCGCCACGATGTTCAGCGGGCGTGCATAGCGGCGCGAGGCGCGCTCGGCCATCAGCGCCATGAAGGTGCCCAGCAGCGTGGTGCTGGTGGCGGTCATCAGCCCGAGGAACAGCGTGTTCCATGCCACGCCGCAACGCTGGCCGCCGCTGACACACGACAGGCCGAAGTTGCGCTCGTGCGCAATGCGCTCCCACAGAACGCCCAGCGAGAACGGGCCGTCTTCCAGGAAGAACGCCGCCGACAGCGCCTTGAGCACCGGGAACACGATGAACAGTGCCAGCAGGCTGCCGCACGCCAGCACGGCGGCTGCGACGAACAGATCGCCCTTGAAGAAACCGCGCCGCGCCACGCCGAAGGCCGTCAGCACCAGCAGCGCCGAGAGCACCACGAACCCGCCCCAGCCGATGCCCGGCTGCCGCGCGCCCAACTCGCCCAGCATCTGGTTCAACCAGTCGAAGGCCCAGCCCCGCCCGCCGATGGCAAAGCCGCTGAGCAGCAGCGCCAGCAGGCCCACCGCCCCGCCGACTGCCAGCACCGCGCCCTGCCGGCGGCCTGCAGGCAGGACGGCGCCTGCGGCCGCGATGGCCAGCCCCACCAGGCCCAGCCACAGCCAGGGGCGCCCCAGCAGCGCGGCCTGCATGAGCCCGTTGCCCGCCTGCTCGCTGCTGAAGACCTGGCCGATGGCCAGAAGGCCGTTGGAGTCCTGCTGGGCATACCAGGGGAAGGCCAGGTAGCCCAGCACGCCGATGGCCAGCCACACCCACAGGGGGCGGTTGACCGAGGCGCGGGTTGCAGGAGATCGTGAAATTGCGCTGTTCGCCGCCGCGGTCACCGACACCACCAGTCCTTAGCGCGCAGCGTTCTGCACGTCCTTTTCCCAGCGCGCGATCAGGCGGCGGCGCTCGGTGCTGGCGCCGTACTTGGCGTAGTCGTAGTTGATGAGCTTCATCTTGGCCGGGTCCGTCATGCGCGGGTCCTTGGGCACCTGGGTGTTGCTGGGCAGCTGGAACTGCTTGGCCGCCAGGCCGAACTGCTGGCCGCCGGGCGTGAGCGCCCATTCGTAGAACTTCTTGGCCGCCTCGGCGTTGGGGCTGTTCTTGACGATGCTCATGGAGCCGACTTCGGCACCGGTGCCTTCGGATGGCGTGATCGACGCCACGGGGAAGCCGTTGACGGCCTCGGTGGTCACGTCGTGCACGAAGCTCACGGAGATGGTGGTCTCGCCGCGCGCCGCCGCCTTGACCGGGGCCGTGCCCGAGCGCGTGTAGGTGCTGACGTTGGGGTGCAGCGCCTTCAGGTATTCGAACGCCTTTTCCTCGCCCATGATCTGCACCAGCGTGGCGATCATGGTGTAGGCCGTGCCGCTCGACGCGGGGTTGGCCATCTGCACCTCGCCCTTGAACTCGGGCTTGAGCAGGTCGGCCCACGACTGCGGCGGGTTGAGCTTGCGCTTGGCCAGCAGCTCCTTGTTGTAGCCGAAGCCCAGCGGGCCCAGGTAAACGCCCACGGTGCGGTACTTGGAGTCGGCGGCCTGCTTTTGCGCCCAGGGGTACAGCTGCGCGAGCTGCGGCGACTTGTATTCGAGCGTGAGGCCCTGCTCCGCGGCCTGCAGGTGCGGGTCGCCCGTGCCGCCGAACCAGATGTCGGTCTTGGGGTTGGCCTTCTCGGCGTTGAGCTGGGCCAGCGCTTCGCCCGAGCCCTTGGCCGTCATGTTGACCTTGGTGCCGGTGGTCTTGGCGTACACGGTGGACATCAGGTTGCACCACTCGGCCTGCACGGAACAGATGATGTTGACCTGGCCCTGGGCCCAGCTGCCGCAGGCGGCGGTCGTCAGAGCCGCACCGGCCAGTAGTTTCAGCAGAGGTTTGCGCATGGAAGGCTCCTTGGTATCGGAATTACAGAATGAAAGGATGCTATCGCCCGTCCCCCACAGGGGCCAGGGGGGAAGCCCGCAACCCCGCTGCAAGCATGATGAAAGGGAGGAATCACCCGGGTCCGGAATGTTGGGAACCAAGTTACATTAGGCGAACAACGCCCCCGCGCCGCCCGCCAGCGCGGCGCACACCGAGCCCCCATGACAGCCCTGCCCCGCCCATCGTCGATGCACCGTGAGCCGCCCGGCGCCGGCCTGGGCTGACACACACCTACCGACATGCTCGAACGCATCACCGCATCCCTCCCCTCGTTGGCGCCCGCCGAACAGCGCGTGGGCCGGCTGGTGCTGACCGACCCCCGCACGTTTGCGCGGCTGCCGGTGCGCGAGCTGGCCGAGCGGGCCCACGTGAGCAAGCCCACCGTGGTGCGGTTTTGCCGCAGCATGGGCTATGACGGGCTGGCGGATTTCAAGCTCAAGCTCGCAGGCAGCGTGAGCGAGGGCGTGCCCTTCATCCACCGCAGCGTGGATGCGGACGACAAGACCGGCGACGTGCTGGTGAAGGTAGTGGACAACGCCGTGGCCGCCTTTTTGCAGTACCGCAATGCGGCCAGCACCGTGGCCCTGGAGCGCGCTGCCGAAGCCATTGCCGCGACCTGGAAGACCGGCAAGCGCATCGAGTTCTACGGCGTGGGCAACTCCGGCATCGTGGCGCAGGACGCGCAGCACAAGTTCTTTCGCCTGGGCGTGACGTCGATTGCCACGAGCGACGGCCACATGCAGGTGATGAGCGCCACCCTGCTCGGGCCCGGCGACTGCGCAGTGATCATCTCCAACTCGGGCCGTACGCGCGACCTGATGGACGCGGCCGATATCGCGCGCCGCAACGGCGCCACCACCATCGTCATCACCGCCAGCGGCTCTCCGCTGGCCAGCACCTGCCAGATCCACCTGGCGGCCGACCACCCCGAGGGCTACGACCGCTACAGCCCCATGGTGTCGCGGCTCATGCACCTGCTCATCATCGACGTGCTGGCCACCTGCGTGGCCCTGCGCATCGGCAGCCCGCTGCAGCCCATCCTGCAGCAGATGAAAGACAACCTGCGAGCCAAGCGGTACGCCTGATCCCTGATCCGCGCGCGGCGCAGGCCGTGCCCGGACCCGGGGCCCCTGCCTCAGGCGCGCAGGAAGCCGCCCATCGGCACGCCCATCATCGCGCCGGGGGCCGGGCCTGCGCCCGCCGGCGACGCCGAGGGTCCGGCGCTGGCACCCGACAGCAGCAGCTTCTTCCAGTCCTCGGCCGCCGCCACGAAGCGCTCCACCAGCCGCACGAATGCGGGGCCGCCGGTCTCCTGAACATCGACGGTACGGCACAGCACGACCTCCCGTGTCTGGCAGTCCACGGCCAGCGTGGCGCCGGCGGTTGCGGAGCCAAACAGGTTGGCCTCCAGCAATCGCTGGTACAGCGCCTCGCGCCCCTCGGCCGGCAGCGGCCCGAGCACGCTGTAGACCTGCAGCACGCCGGCGTCATCGTCGCGCTCGAAGTCGATGGCCAGGCGGGTGTCGAACACCAGGCGGGCGCAGCCCTGCGCATCGAAACGCAGGGGTTGCGACAGACCTGCGGTCTGGCCCAGGTCGAGAAGAAGTTGGTCGGCGGTGGACATGGAGGGATCGATTCAACAAAAGGATGGGGGAAACAGCCGGGGGAGCGGCGCCGGTCACACCGCCGCGGGGGCTGCGGTGTCGTAGGTGAAACGCACCGGCTCCTGCACTCTCACGGCCAGGTCGGCGCCGACGTGCAGCGCAAACAGGAACTGCCCGCCGCTGCGCGCAGCATCGAGCTGCACCGGGATGCCCACACCTTCGTGGGCGTTGCGCGGCGCAGGCAGGAACACGTCAGCGCCTTCGACCGCGTAGTTCACCTGCAGCACGATGCCGCCTTCGCCGTCGCTCGACAGCGCGTATTCGATGCGCTCCGGCCCCATCAGCCGGCCGGGGGTGCCGTCGGGCAGGCGCAGCGGGCTCTGCTGCGACATGAGCACCTGCTGCACCCCGGCCAGCACGTTCTGGTTGGCCAGGCGCGACACCTTGAGCCCCAGCGCCTCGTTGCCCCCCGCCAGCTCGCGCAGCTGCGCGGCCGCGGAGCGCACGCTGGCGGCCTTGTCGGGATGGTCCTTGTCGATCATGGGGCGCACGGCGCCGCTCGCATCGGCCACGGTGTAGCTCGCGCGCGTCAGGTCCTTGACGAAACCCTCGCTCACGCCACCCGCCTCATGCTCCCGGTCGTTGCCGGGCGCAGCCAGCATGGCGTCCAGGTTGTCCTGCACGGCTCCTTGCACCGCCGGGCCGCCAGTGCCCGAGCGCACGACCACCGCGTTGTCCCCCACACGCACGGCGCTGAACACGTCGCGCACCACGCCCGCCGGGGCCGGTGCTCCGTCCCAGGCGGGCGCGGGCACCGCGGCCCCCAGCTCGCCCAGCCGCTGGTCGACGCAGTGCTTGAGCATGCCCAGGTCGGTGGCCCGGTCGAACATCTGCCGGCCCAGGCCGCTGTCGTAGCCCTCCATGGCATCCGAGCCGCCCAGCAGCGGCATGGCCGCCGACGCGAGTTCGTCGGACAGCGCTTCGGCGGCCGGGCTGCCCAGCCGGGCGGACAGCGCCTGCAGGGCCGGGGTGTCCAGGTCTTTGATGGCGTGGCCCACCAGCTTTTCGCGGAAGGCCATCACTTCGTCCGCGCCCTCGACCTTCATGCCCAGGCGGATGTGCACGTCGAGGGCCGCATTGGCAGCGGGCTGGGCCATGCCCAGGCCGCGCAGCAAACCTGCGGTGTCGCCCTGCGCGAGCGCCTGCAGCGCGGGCTGCATGGCCTGCGCGCCTGCGTCCATCGCTTCGGAGCGGCGGCGCGTGGCATCGGCCGCGATCTCGGCCTGCCCCGCCTGCACGCCCAGGCCGCGCAGGCCATCGCCCAGGCTGTGCAGCTGTCCGGCACTCAGCTCGGGCAACTGCGACAGGTGGGTCGGGTTCAGGTAGGCCTGCAGATGCCCTTGCAGCTGCGCGACGGGCGCCTCCAGCGCAGCCGGGAAGTGCATGCCGTGGATGTCGCAGTGCGCGCGCAGCTCTGCCAAAGCACTGCCGGTGGCGGCGATGTCGCGCGCCACGGCCTGCGGCGCATGGAGCATGCCGCTCGGGTCGTCTTCGGACGGCAGGCGGCGCGCCAGCAGCGCGGCCGTGCCGTCGGCCACGGCCTTTTCGAGCTTTTCGGCGCGCACGCCGATCGCGCCGCTCACCACGAAGCGCGCGGCCGTCGGGTCTTCGGGGCCGATCTGCGCGGTCGTGTGCATCAGCGCATGCAGCTCCTTGCTGGGCAGCAGGTTGATGACCTGGGCCATGGGCACGACCTGGGCCGGGTCGCCATCGCCCACACGGGCCTCCACGGCCTGCAGCACCAGGGCGCGCTGCATTTCCTTAATTTCCTTGTCGGGCAGGTGGCCGAAGCCCTGGTCGCGCAGCACCTCGCGTGCGGTGTCGTAGACCTGCTGGAAGGCCCGGCCCGTGATGCCGGTGTCCTGCGCCTCCTTGGCGGTCATCGCGATGGCCAGGTCCAGGTCGCCCTGCAGCGCGGCCATGCCCTGGTCGATGGCATGCTGCTCCATGGCCGAGCGCACGGCAGCGAGCACGGGGTCGCCCTTCAAGGCACTGTTCTCCGCCATGACGAGGCCCTTGTGCAGGGCCTGGCGCTCATCCGGGGTCATCTGCTGGAGCTGGGCGGTGGTGCGTTCGCGCACGACGGTGTCCAGGCTGGCGCCGCGGCTGGTCACCGGGGCGGCCACGTCCCGCAGGCCGCCCAGGAGCTTCTGCGCGGCCGCGCCGTCGGCCTGGTGCGTCGATGAATGCGAGATGGCGCCCAGCAGCTGGCCCATGTGCGCGCTGGTGGCCTCCAGGCCCGCGCGGAATTTGGACTCGGTGCGCACGCCATGGGGCGTGACCGCATTGAGCACCCGCGACGCGATGTTCTGTATGCCCCGCCCGATGTCGGAGAGCACGTGGCCCAGGCTGCGCGGCGCCTGGGCAGGTGCCTGCTGCACACTGCGGCCGCCCAGGCTGCCGACCGGGCCTTGCTGAAAATTGTGCTGCAGCGAGATGCCGTGCAGCTGTGCGCCGGCGTTGACGGGGGATGACATGGCGGGAGACGTCCTTTCACGCCGTGAGTAACCAGACCCCGGCGGGCGTTCCATCCCGCGCCACAAATTTCACCGCTTGACAACGGCCGTGCGCAACGCAAGGACGGACATGTGCGCCGCGCAGCGCCCGGTGCGACGCCCTCCCCGCCGCACCACGAAAAAATGGCTCCCTGGGGAGCCCTTGCCATCATCGCAGCGCGGTAGCGCGGGCTAGATGCGCCCTTCTTCCACCGCGTGGCACGCGATGCGGATGCCGCCGATGTTCAGCAGCGCGGGGCGCTCGGCCCGGCAGCGCTCGTTCACATGCGGGCAGCGGGGGTTGAAGGCGCAGCCGGGCGGCGGGTTCAGCGGGTTGGGCACTTCGCCCTGCACCGGTGTGCGCGCCTTGCCGGTGTCGTGCATCTTGGGGATGGCATCGAGCAGCATGCGCGTGTAGGGGTGTCGCGGCGTGTCGAACAGCGTGTGCTTGTCGGCCAGCTCCACCAGGCGGCCCAGGTACATCACGCCGACCTGGTCGCTCACGTGGCGCACCACGGCCAGGTTGTGGCTGATGAACAGGTACGTGAGCTGCCGCTCGCGCTGCAGGTCCTTCATGATGTTGAGCACCTGCGCCTGCACCGACACGTCGAGCGCCGAGGTGGGCTCGTCGCACACCAGGAACTCGGGTTCGGTGGCCAGGGCGCGGGCAATGGAGATGCGCTGGCGCTGGCCGCCGGAGAACTGGTGCGGGTACTTGACCATGTCCAGCGGCGACAGGCCCACGGACTTGAGCAGCTCGCCCACGCGTTGCTTGAGCTCCGCCTTGTCGGTGATGAGCCCGTGCTCCTTGAGCGGCTCGCCGATGATGTCTTCGACCAGCCAGCGGGGGTTCAGGCTGGCGTACGGGTCCTGGAAGATCATCTGGATGCGGCGGCGCATGGCGCGGGCATCGTTGCCCTTGAACGCGGCGTGCGCATCCTGCTTGTCGAACGTGAGGCCGCCGCGCGTGGGCTCGTACAGGCCCACCAGCAGGCGGGCCACGGTGCTCTTGCCGCAGCCGGACTCGCCCACCAGCGCCAGGGTCTTGCCCTTCTCGATCTCGAAGCTCACACCGTCCACCGCATGCAGCAGCGTGCGGGGCTTGCGTTCGATCACGCGGTTGAGCCAGGGTGCCGACACGTCGAAGGTCTTGGCGAGGTCGTGCGCCTGCACGAGGGCGGTGCTTTTCGCCGGTGTCGACGCCGCGGCGGCGTGGGTCGTGGTGGTGGCGGCGCTCATGCGGTCACTCCGGCGGAGGCGGCAGCGGTCGTCGCGGATGCACCGGCGTGCAGCCAGCAGGCAGCGCGGGTGGAGCCTGCCGGCATCAGGTCAGGGCGTTCGGTCATGCAGCGGTCAAAGGTCTTGGGGCAGCGGGGGTTGTAGGCACAGCCCTTGGGGATGGCGTTCAGGCGGGGCATGGCACCGTCGATCTGGTTGAGGCGTTCGCGGTCCTGCTCCATGTCGGGGATGGAGGCCATGAGCCCGCTGGTGTAGGGGTGCGACGGCTTGTTGATCACATCGTGCACCGGGCCGATCTCGGCCACGCGGCCCGCATACAGCACGGCCACGCGGTCGCAGGTCTCGGCGATCACGCCCATGTCGTGGGTGATCAGCATCACGGCGGCGCCGCGCGATTTGCAGATGTTTTTCAGCAGCGTGATGATCTGCGCCTGGATGGACACATCGAGCGCGGTGGTGGGCTCGTCGGCGACGATGAGCTTGGGCTCGGCCGCCAGCGCCAGGGCGATCACCACGCGCTGGCGCATGCCGCCGGAGAACTGGTGCGGGTAGTGGTCGATGCGCTCTGCCGCAGCTGGAATGCCGGTGTCCTGCAGCAGCGCAATGGCGCGCTGGCGGGCCTCGGCGGGCGTCACAGGCAGGTGGGCCAGGATGGTTTCGGTGAGCTGGCGGCCCACGGTGTACAGCGGGTTCAGCGAGGTCAGCGGGTCCTGGAAGATCGCACCGATGCGGCGTCCGCGGATGTGGCGCATCTCTTCATTGCTGAGGTTGTCGATGCGCTGGCCTTCCAGCAGGATCTGGCCCGAGGCGACGCGGCCTGGCGGCTCCAGCAGGCCGATGATGGCCGCGCCCGTGAGCGATTTGCCGGCGCCGGACTCTCCCACCACGCCCAGGATCTCGCCGGGCGCGATGGAAAAGGAGATGTCGTCCAGGGCGCGCAGGGTACCGCGGCGGCCCGGAAATTCGACAACGAGGTTTTTGACTTCGAGAAGACTCATGGGTGTACCGTTTTTATCTTTGGAGGCACGAGGCAGTGGTTTCGCCGCCGGGCCGCCCCAAGGCGAAACGCGCCTCCGTGGGGGGCAGCGACGACACGACAGTACGGAGCGTGGGGGCCATATGCTCAGCGCAGGCGTGGGTTCAAGGCGTCGCGCAGCCAGTCGCCGAGCAGGTTCACCGACAAGGCGATCAGCACCAGCATCGCGCCGGGGAATACGGTGATCCACCATTCGCCCGAGAACAGGTAGTCGTTGCCGATGCGGATCAGCGTGCCCAGCGAGGGCGAGGTGGGCGGCGCGCCCACGCCCAGGAAGGACAGCGTTGCCTCGGTGATGATGGCCGTGGCGACCTGGATGGTGGCCAGCACCAGCACCGGGCCCATCACGTTGGGCAGCACGTGCTTGCGCATGATGCGCAGCGGCGACACGCCCGTTACGCGGGCGGCCTGCACGTATTCCTTGTTGCGCTCGACCAGCGTGGAGCCGCGCACCGTGCGCGCGTACTGCACCCAGCCGGTCAGCGAGATGGAGATGATCAGCACGCCGAAGGCGAGCGACTCGTGCGCATTGGGAAACAAGGCACGGCCCACGCCGGCGATCAGCAGCGCCACCAGGATGGCGGGGAAGGACAGCATCACGTCGCACAGGCGCATGAGCACCGCATCGATCCAGCCACCGCGAAAACCCGCCAGCAGGCCGAAGGCCACGCCCACGACCACCGACAGCACGACGGACGCCAGGCCCACGACGAGCGAGATGCGCGCGCCGTAGATAAGTGCAGACAGGATGTCGCGCCCCTGGTCATCGGTGCCCAGGGGGTATTTCATGGAGCCTTCGGCGCTCCAGGCAGGTGGCAGGCGGGCGTCGCTGAGCTCGAGCGTGGCCAGGTCGAAGGGGTTGTGCGGCGCGACCCATCCGGCAAAGACCGAACAGAACACGCAGATCAGTGCAATCGCGGCAGCCACCATCGCCACCGGCGAGGTGCGAAAGCTGTAGCCGACATCGCTGTCAAACCATCGGGCAAGGGTTGTTTTCATTGTGGGAACCAGTAAACAGGCACCACCGCTGGGCCCGGGTAGCGGCTTCGCGGTGGTGTGGATGGTCAAGAGAACCGGTTGTCGTTCTCTCGATGTTTCGTTCTACGGACGGTCTTTTTTACCAAGCGCTTACTTGTTGATGCTCATCCACTTGAAGTACATGAAGTTGTCGGCCATCTGCACGAGCTTCACGTTCTTGTTCACACCCCAGGCCAGTGCCTGCTGGTGCAGTGGCAGGTGGCCGATGTCGGCGCTGTGCAGGTCGAACGCTTCCTTGATCATGGCGTCGCGCTTGGCCTTGTCGGTCTCGACCAGCACCTTCTTGGTCAGCTCGTCGAGCTTGGGGTTGCAGTAGGCGCCCAGGTTGAACTGGCCCGCACCGCCCTTTTCGTCCGGACAGATCATGAGCGCGTTGAGCGCGTTGTGCGAGTCATAGGTGGTGGGCGTCCAGCCCAGCATGTAGAAGCTGGTGTCGCGGCGCAGCACCTTGGGGAAGTAGGTGCCCTTGGTCTCGGCCTGCAGGTTGATCTTGACGTTGATGCGCGACAGGTTGGCGGCCACGGTCTGGCAGATGCGGCCGTCGTTCACGTAACGGTCGTTCGGGCAGTTCATCGACACTTCAAAACCATTCGGGTAGCCCGCTTCGACCATCAGCTTCTTGGCCGCTTCGACGTCGTACGGCAGGCGCTTGGTCTCGGGCTGGAAGCCGTTGATGCCAGGGCCCACCATCAGCGCGGAGGGGTTCGAGGCGCCGCGCATCACGGTCTTCTTGATGCCTTCGATGTCGATGGCCTGGTAGAAGGCCTGGCGCACGCGCTTGTCCTTGAAGGGGTTCTTGCCCTTGACGTTGGAGTACAGCAGCTCGTCGCGCTTTTGGTCCATGCCCAGGAAGATGGTGCGCAGCTCGGGGCCGGTCACGGCACGCGTGTTGGCGCCGCTGTTGACGCGGTCGATGTCCTGCACCGGCACGGGCTCCATCACGTCCACTTCGCCCGACAGCAGTGCCGCCACGCGGGTGGCATCGTTGGAGATGGGGGTGAACACCACCTCGCTCACGTTGCCCTCGATCTTGCCCCAGTAGGAGCCGTTGCGTACGAACACCGAACGCACATTGGGCTGGCGCTCGCGCAGGCGGAAGGGGCCGGTGCCGTTGGCGCGGAACGAGGCTGCGTTCTCGATGCCCTTGCGGCGGTCCACGGGCATCACGGCCTGGTTGGTCTCGCACCACTTCTTGCTCATGATGAACGAGGTCGTGATCACGTCCGGCAGGATGGGCTGCGGCGCGACGGTTTCGATCTCGACGGTGTGGTCGTCGATCTTGCGCACCTGCTTGATGTCGCTGTTGGTGGCCTTCATGTCGGAGCCTTCGCCCTTCATGCGGCCGAAGCTGAACACCACGTCGTCGGCGGTGAAGGGGGTGCCGTCATGGAACAGCACGCCCTTGCGCAGCTCGAAGCGCCACACGGTGGGCGCGGTCTGCTTCCAGGCCGTGGCCAGTGCGGGCGCGACGCTCAGGTCCTTGTTGCGGCCGACCAGCGGCTCGTACACGTTGCTGGTCACGCTCAGTTGCAGCGATTCGTTGAGCGAGTGCGGATCCATGGACAGCGCGTCACCCTGGTTGGCGATCCGGATGGTCTGCGCGCCGGCAACCATGCTGCCTGCAGCCATCGCAACAAACAATGCAGCCAGGGTGGCTTTCTTCTGGAATTTCATGGAAATCTCCTCGTAGTGGAAAAGGATGCGTAAGGGGTGTACATCCAGGGGGATGGGTTCTGGCGCGGCGCGAAGCGGGTGCTGTCAGGGCGTTGCCAAGGGCATCGACTGCTCGATCAGGCTCGCATGCAATGCGGAGCCCAGCGGCAGGATGTCGTCGTTGAAGTCGTAGCGGCTGTTGTGCAGGGCGCTGCCGCTCGCGCCCGTGCCCTGGCCGATGCGCAGGTAGGCGCCGGGCCGGGTCTGCAGCATGAAGGCGAAGTCCTCTGCGCCCATGCTGGGCTCCAGGTCGCGCACCACATGGTCCGCACCCAGCAGGGATTCGGCCACGTCGCCGGCGAAGACGGCTTCGCTCTCGCTGTTGATGGTGGCGGGGTAGATGCGTTCGTAGTGCACGGTGGCGGTGGCGCCAAAGCCCAGGGCAATGGCGTTGCACAGCTCCTTGAGGCGTTTTTCCACCATCTCCTGCACGACAGGGTCGAAGGTGCGCACGGTGCCCACGAGCGTGGCGGAGCCGGGCAGCACGCTGAAGGCGCCCAGGTCGCCCGCCTGCGCAGCGCAGATGCTGACCACGGCGCTTTCGATGGGGCGCACATTGCGCGAGACGATGCTTTGCGCCGCCGTGATGATGTGGGCCGCCACCAGCAGCACGTCCACCGTCTGGTAGGCATGGGCCCCGTGGCCGCCGCGCCCCGTGATCTCGATGGTGAAGCGGTCGGCCGCGGCCATCATGGGACCGGAGTTGATGCCCACCGTGCCGGGCTTCATCGCCGGCCAGTTGTGCATGGCGTAGATCGACTGCACCGGGAAGCGGTCGAACAGGCCGTCCTCCATCATCACGCGGGCGCCGGCAAAGCCCTCTTCGCCGGGCTGGAACACGAGCACGGCCGTGCCGTCGAAGTTGCGGGTCTCGGCGAGGTAGCGCGCAGCGCCGACCAGCATGGCTGTGTGGCCGTCATGGCCGCAGCCGTGCATCAGGCCCGGCTTGCACGACTTCCAGGAGAAGTCGTTGTGCTCGGCCAGCGGCAACGCATCCATGTCGGCCCGCAGCCCGACCATGCTGCCGCTGGAGATGCTGCGGCCGCGGATCAGGGCGACGATGCCGGTGCGGCCGATGCCATCGTGGATCTCGTCCACGCCGCACACCTTGAGGGCTTCTTTCACCCGCTGGCCGGTGTAGACCTCTTCAAAACCCAGCTCGGGGTGCGCGTGCAGATCGCGGCGCAGAGCGGTCAGCTCGGGATGGAACTGCGCGATGTGCGCAAACGCCCGGCCTCCAGCCTTGTATTTCAGCGACTGCATTTCAAGCGTCCAGGAAGTTCGAGTAACACCCACAGCCGGCGAAACCGGCGCGGCCCAGGCCAGCACTCCCGCGCAAGGGCCGCCCCGCCGCGCAGGCGGCGTGTCCAGCCCTTGCGGTGGGAGCGTCCCCCCTCAGGGAGGATGGCGCGAAGCGACTCAGGGGGGAGTTCATCAGTGCCCCCCTGCCTTGCCCACGCGCAGGCGCGGGTCCACGGCAAAGTACAACAGGTCGACCACGAGGTTGATCACCACGAAGATGAGGGCGATCAGGCACAGGTAGGCGGCCATCACGGGGATGTCGGCGAAGGTCACGGCCTGGATGAACAACAGGCCCATGCCGGGCCACTGGAACACGGTCTCGGTGATGATGGCAAACGCGATCAGGCCGCCCAGTTGCAGGCCGGTGATGGTCATCACGGGCACCAGGGTGTTCTTGAGCGCGTGACCGAAGTGGATGGCCCGGTTGGACAGGCCGCGGGCACGTGCGAACTTGATGTAGTCGGTGCGCAGCACTTCCAGCATCTCGGCGCGTACCAGCCGCATGATCAGCGTGAGCTGGAAGATCGCCAGCGTGATGGCGGGCAGCGTGATGTGGTGCCAGCCCTTGGCCTTGAGCAGGCCCGTGCTCCACCACCCCAACTGCACCACCTCGCCGCGGCCGAAGCTCGGGAACCAGCCCAGCGTGACCGCGAACACCAGGATCAGCAGGATGCCGATGAGAAAGGTCGGCAGCGAGACGCCCAGCAGGGACAGGGTCATGAACAGCTGACTGGTGAACGTGCCGCGCTTGAGCGCCGCATACACACCCATCGGAACGCCGAGGGCGAGCGCCAGGACCGCAGCCACCAGCGCCAGCTCCAGCGTGGCCGGGAAGCGCTCTGCAATGAGGCGGGACACCTTGGCGCCCTGGCGCAGGCTCAGGCCGAACTCGCCCTGCGCCGCGTTCACCAGGAAGTGCCAGAACTGCACGAAGAAGGGCTTGTCCAGGCCCAGGGACGCGCGCAACTCCCGGATCTGGTCAGCGGTGGCATCCTGGCCCAACAGGAACACCACGGGGTCCCCGACATACTGGAACAGCATGAAGGAGATGAAGGCCACCGTGACCATGACAATCACAGCCTGTATCAGGCGGCGCAATATAAAGGCAAGCATCGGGAAGTCGAGTGAGTGTTCGATAGGGACGCCGCAGCCACTTTTGATGGCCGGGGCGCCGGTGGGCAATACGTCGTCAAACTAAACCAAAGAGAGCAAGGGCCTTGGGGCCCTTGCTCTCAGTGTGTCGAGAATAAATCAGTTCACCTTGACCGTACGCATATCCACGCGGTTATCGGCGCGATGGACGAGCTCCACGTTCTTCTTCATGGCCCATGGGATCACCTGGTCATGCAGGGGCAGATGGGACACGGTGTCGTTGGACAGCTGCAGCGCTTCGGTCAGCATGCGGGTGCGCACGGGCGCGTCCGTCTCGGCCTTGATGCGGTCGACCAGATAGTCCATGCGCTGGTTGCTGTAGCGGCCCACGTTGTAGTTGCCGTCGCCGCCCTGGCCCACCGAGCGCGTGAGCGACTGCAGGCTGTACAGCGCGTCGAATGTCGGCACGCCCCAGCCCAGCATGTAGATGCTGGCTTCGTAGCGCTGGATCATCGGGAAGTAGTTCACCAGCGGCAAGGTGCGCAGCTTGGCCTTCACGCCCACGCGCGACCACATCGCGGTCACGGCCTGGCAGATGGCTTCGTCGTTGATGTAGCGGTTGTTGGGGCAGGCGAAGTCCACCTCGAAGCCATCAGGGTAGCCGGCTTCGGCCAGCAGCTTCTTGGAAGCCTCCACGCTGTACGGGAAGCGCTTGCCCACGGCTTCGGTATAGCCCGCCACCTGGGGCGCCACGATGGTGCCCGTAGGCTTGCCCAGGCCGCGCATGATGTTGCGCGAGATGGTGTCCGCGTCGATGGCCTGGTACAGGGCCTTGCGCACGCGCACATCCTTGAGCGGGTTCTTGCCCTTGATGTTGGAGCCCGGCAGTTCTTCGCGGAATTGGTCCATGCCCAGGAAGATCGTTCGGTTCTCGACGCCGTCGATCACCTTGAGGTCGGGGCTGGCGCGCAGGCGTCCCAGATCCTGCGGCGTGGGGTCGAGCACCAGGTCGACTTCACCCGAGATCAGTGCGGCGATCCGCGTCGCATTCGACTTGATCGGCGTGTAGGTGATCTCGGTCACGTTGCCGTCCATCTTGCCCCACCAGTTGGGGTTGCGCTTGAACACCATCTTCACGTCGGGCTGCCACGATTCCAGGGTGTAGGGGCCGGTGCCCATGGCATTGCGGTGGGCAAAGTTCTCGTCCGAGCCCTTGATGTCCTTGGGTTCGACCGACTTGTTCTTTTCAGCCCAGGCCTTGCTCATGATGCGCAGCTCGGTCATCTGGCGCAGCAGCACGGGGTTGGGTGCCGACAGGATCACGTCGAAGGTCTGTGCGTCGACCTTGGCGACCTTGCTGATGCCCTGCACGTAGGGCGTGAAGTTGGAGGTCTTGGCCATCGCACGCTGGATGGAGTAGACCGCGTCGTCGGTGGTCAGGGCCGAGCCATCATGGAACTTGACGCCCTGGCGCAGGGTAAAACGCACCTGCGTGGGGCTCACTTCCTTCCAGGAGGTGGCCAGGATGGGCTCCACTTCAAACGTCTTGCTGTTGTAGTAAACCAGGGTCTCGTACACGTTCGCGTGAATGCCGTTTTGCAGCGCATTGTTCTGGGAATGGATATCCCACGTCGCGATTTCTCCCTGGCTTGCCCATTTGAACGGCTTGGCTTGCAAGGCTGGCGACGCCAGCACGGCTGCAGCTGCGGCCATCGACAAAAGACTGTATTTGAGTTTCATGGAACCCTCTGTATTTAAAAGTTTTACTATGCAGTAAAGGTTGCTCTATAGCCAACGGGAAATCCCTGAATCCCGGGTGTCCCGAAGGGCCTATGGAAGCCGTTTTGAACCTGTAGCGCATGCAAAGTTGGTGCCAGCGAGCGCTCAACACGCCGAGGTGACGATGTGATCGCTGCGAATCCCTCCGATCGGGACCCACCAGCGACAGAAAGCGCTGTCCTGGCAGCCTTTGATGGCCTCGGATGTGCACGGAGTTACCACCGATATGCCACCGAAAAACATCCGGCTACCCGGATTCTGAGTGAGGCCTCACGCGCCCGACATCGGGCGCAGTGAACCAGCACGGTAGACGCCACGCGACCTGCGCCAGCGCCCCATTCGGGGGATTCAGTGCACCCCTTTTCACCCCATTTCTTCAACCCACCCCTGCCAAGACGATGCACATCGAATAATGAACCGTCGTCCGAACGATTCGAACGGACAAAAAAAAGCCACCCGAAGGTGGCTTTTTCTTTGCTTTGATATCTCCACTGGCCATAAGCCAGCGTTGATATTAGAAGCTGTGACGGATACCGAAGTCGTAACCGCTGGAGTTACGACCAGCTGCGGTCACTGCGTTGTTCAGAGCGATGGCGGAGCCATTCTTGTTCTTCACAGCAGCAACGGTAGCGTACACGGCGGTGCGCTTCGACAGGTTGTGGACATAACCCAGAGCGAACTTGTTCGCACGTGGATCTGCACCGGGGACTTCGATTTCGTACGTGGAGTACGACAGGCGGATTTCGCCGGCGCCAACAGGAACCAGACCACCGATCAGGAAGCCCTTACCTTCAGGTCCGTTCTTCACGTCGTCTTGGTTGTAGTGAGCCATGATCTTGGCCATGCCCAGATCGTACTGACCACCCAGGTTCCAGCTCTTGATGTCTGCATTCAGGAACTTGGTTTGCGAGAGAGCCAGGGCCACATTGATGGGGCCGTTAGCGTAACCAACGCGAGCTGCCAGGCCGTTGCCGTCCTTCTTGTTGGCAGCGTTGCTCAGGTTTTCACCCATGTAGTACTGTGCTTGGCCGTAGAAGCCGCCCAGGTTGCCTGGCAGGAAGTAGCCGATGGCGTTCGAAGCGCGGGTGTTGGTTGGGCCACCCAGGTTAGCCGTTTGGGTCACGGTCGTGCCAACGCCGTTCGTGCCGAACGGATCGAACACGGTCAGGTTCCAGAATTGGGGAGTGTAGTCACGACCCAGACGCAGTTCACCGAAGCCGCCGTTCAGGCTGACCGTCGAGCGACGGTTGAAGGTCAGGCCGCCGCCAGTGCTGGTAGCTGCTTGGTTGTTGGTGTTGGTAACGCCGCCGGTGCCGTTGTCGTTGTTCACGCCAGCTTCCAGCCAGAAGGAAGCAGACAGACCGCCACCCAGATCTTCAACGCCACGGAAACCCAGACGGCTGCTGTTGTAGCCGGAGTTCGTCAGTTGCGAACGGTTAGCGACGCTGCCGTTACCGTAAGCGTAGGTTGCATCAACCACGCCGAACAGGGTCACGGAAGATTGAGCCATTGCAGCGCCGGAAGCAGCCAGCACAGCCAGGGCAATCAGGGATTTTTTCATTGCGAGTTACTCCAAGGTTAAACATAGGGCGCCGGTACGGGGGGTCTATGGTGAATGCACACCTGCACAGTCCCGCCGGTTCCCCGGGCCAACCTCCTGGTGGGGAAGTTGCTCTTATTGCACCAGACCCGGCCGGGTTTCGCAAAGGAATTCACCCACAATCGGCCCGAAAGGGGAAATCCGTTGCAGTGTTGCAACATTTAAGTGTGGAGCGGCAAAATGGCCTCTTCGCCTTGCGCCAAGTCCAAAAACAAGGGCCTGCACATGTATCCATATGCAACTTGTGTTTCCATACCCTTGTCAATCCGAAAGCAACCATGGATTCTTTGCTAACCGCTGCGGACCACGCGCTCCGCACGCTTTTTGCCAAACCCCGCGCCAGCGCGCCCACGCCAGCGCAAGGCATGGCCGAGCCCTCGCTGGACCCTGCACAGAAACGGCTGGCAGGCGCCCTGATGCGCGTCAACCATGTGGGCGAGGTGTGCGCCCAGGCTTTGTACACGGCCCAGGCGGCGGTGACGCGCGACGCCGGTCTGCGCGCGCACCTGCTCGAAGCCGCCCGGGAAGAGACGGACCATCTGGCATGGACGCAGCAGCGCCTGGATGCGCTGGGCTCCCGGCCCAGCCTGCTCAACCCCCTGTGGTTCACGGGGGCATTCGCGCTCGGGCTGGTGGCGGCCAAGATCAGCGACCGGGCCAGCCTGGGGTTCGTTGCGGAAACAGAAAAACAGGTGTCCGCACATCTGGCGGGCCATTTGAAGCGGCTGCCGGAGCAAGACCTGCCCTCGCGTGCCGTGGTAGCGCGGATGAAGGACGATGAGGAGCGCCATGCCGCCCAGGCCCGGGCCTCGGGCGCGATGGACCTGCCGCTGCCGGCCCGCGCAGCGATGAGGGTGGCGGCCAAGGTCATGACGACCACCGCACATTACATCTGAGCAGGCCCGGGGCCGGGGCCGCCCCCAGCGCGCACCTGCCACGTGGCCCAGTTGGCAATCGGATAGGACAGAAAGGAACGGGCCTCCAACCCTGGCTGCGTCATCCGCATCGCGGGCGACGCTTCCGTGGCTTCAGTGCCATCAGGCCTCGATCACCTCGAAACCGGTGGTGATCTCCGCCGTCTTGCCCAGCATGATGCTGGCCGAGCAGTATTTGTCGTGGCTCATGGCGATGGCCCGCTCCACGGCGGGTGCCGGGATGCCCTTGCCCGTCACCGTGAAATGCATATGGATCTTGGTGAACACCTTGGGATCGGTCTGTGCGCGCTCGGTGGTCAGCTTGACGCTGCAGCCACGCACGTCGTGGCGGCCGCGCTTCAGGATCAGCACCACGTCGTAGGCCGTGCAGCCGCCCGTGCCCGCCAGCACGGTCTCCATGGGCCGGGGCGCCAGGTTCTGGCCGCCGTTGGCCGGGTTGGCGGCATCGGGCGCGCCGTCCATGGTGAGGACGTGGCCGCTGCCGGTCTCGGCCACGAAGCCCATGCCCGAGCGCGTTCCTGCGCCACCGGTCCAGCTGACTGTGCATTCCATTGATGTTTCTCCTTGATGACGTGGTTTTTTTCGCACGGATTGACCGCGCGGCGGGAATTTGCTGCAGATTTTGCTGCATCGCAACAAGTCTCGCGGTAAACTTCTGGACATGCGCTGCTTTTTTCAGTGATTGCTGAAGATGCAGACGGCACGGCCTGAAGTGCTCCGCTTTCACGGCCTGCCACGCACCGATTGTCTCCTCCATCTCCTCAAAGGATGGATTCAGCCCCTGGCCTCACGGCCCGGGGCTTTTTTTTGCCCGGCTGCTTGTGGCCACGGGCGGCACGCAGCCCAGGTTCCGCCCCCAAAAGCCCACCCTCTATGATGTGGGCCCCGCCAACCGGCGGCGCTCCACTGCCTGCCTGCCCGCCATGACCCAGCACCTGACTCCCGCCGACTACCTCAAGAAGATCCTGACCGCCCGCGTGTACGACGTGGCCGTCGAGTCGGCGCTGGAGCCCGCCAACAACCTGAGCCGGCGCCTTCACAACAAGGTGCTTTTGAAGCGCGAAGACCAGCAGCCGGTGTTCAGCTTCAAGCTGCGCGGTGCCTACAACAAGATGGCGCATCTCACGCCCGAGCAGTTGCAGCGCGGCGTGATCTGCGCGTCGGCCGGCAACCATGCCCAGGGCGTGGCCATGAGCGCCCACAAGCTGGGCACGCGCGCGGTGATCGTCATGCCCACCACGACACCGCAGCTCAAGATCGATGCGGTCCGCACTCTGGGCGGCGATGTGGTGCTGCACGGCGAGAGCTACTCCGACGCCTACGAACACGCGGCCCGCCTGCAGCAGGAGCAGGGCCTCACGTTCGTGCACCCCTTCGACGACCCGGATGTGATCGCAGGCCAGGGCACCATTGCGATGGAAATCCTGCGCCAGTTGCAAAGCCTGGGCAGCAACCAGCTCGACGCCGTGTTCGTGGCCATCGGCGGCGGCGGGCTGGTCTCGGGCGTGGCCAACTACATCAAGGCCGTGCGGCCCGAGATCAAGGTGATCGGCGTGCAGATGAACGACTCGGACGCGATGATCCAGTCCGTCAACGCCCACCAGCGCGTCACGCTGCCCGACGTCGGCCTGTTCTCGGACGGCACGGCCGTCAAGCTCGTGGGTGAAGAGACCTTCCGGGTCGCCAGCGGCCTGGTGGACGAGTTCATCACCGTAGACACGGACGCCGTCTGCGCGGCCATCAAGGACATCTTCGTGGACACGCGCAGCATCGTCGAGCCCGCCGGCGCACTGGCCGTGGCGGCGATCAAGCAGTACGTGGCCGAGCACAAGACCACGGGCGAGACCTACGCCGCCATCCTGTGCGGCGCCAACATGAACTTCGACCGCCTGCGCTTCGTGGCCGAGCGCGCCGAAGTGGGGGAAGAGCGCGAAGCCCTGTTCGCCGTCACCATCCCCGAGGAGCGCGGCAGCTTCCGCCGCTTTTGCGAAGTGGTGGGCGGCCTGCCCGGCGGCCCGCGCAACGTGACCGAGTTCATCTACCGCATCAGCGACGAGTCCCGTGCGCATGTGTTCGTGGGCCTGACCACCAACGGCCGGGGCGAGTCGACGGAGATCGCCGGCAACTTCGGCCGCCACGGCTTCGAGGCGCTGGACCTCACCCACGACGAACTGGCCAAGGAGCATTTGCGCCATCTGGTGGGCGGCCATTCGGCACTGGCGCAGGACGAGCGGCTGATGCGCTTCACCTTCCCCGAGCGCCCCGGCGCGCTGCTCAAGTTCCTGAGCCTGATGCAGCCCACCTGGAACATCAGCCTGTTCCACTACCGCAACCAGGGCGCCGACTATGGCCGCATCCTCGTGGGCATGCAGGTGCCGGCCGAGGACAAGGCCGCGTTCGACGCCTTCCTGGCCACGCTGGGCTACCCGTATGTGGAAGAGACGCTGAACCCGGCCTACCGCCTGTTCCTGCGCTCCAAATAATGCACAAAATGGCCTCTACCGCTTGATAGACAAGCGCTAGAGGCTATAAAAATAGTAGCAAACCCCCACCGCACTCCAGGTCACGCACGCCATGCAAGCCCTGCGCCACTACCTGCTGGCCGTGCAGTTCTTCACCCGCATTCCGGTCACCGGCCGGCTGGCCGACTGGGTGGGCTTCAGCCCCGCCATGTTGCGCGCCAGCGCGGCGCACTTTCCGGGCATCGGCTGGCTGGCGGCGCTGCTGTCGGTGGCCGTCTATGCGGCCCTGCACTGGGCGCTGGCTCCCAGCCCGTGGGCCCCCGCCGTGGCGGCGGTGCTGTGCACGGTGGCCACCGTGCTGATGACGGGCGGCTTCCATGAAGACGGGCTGGCCGATGTGGCCGACGGCCTGGGCGGCAGTGCAGACCGGGAGCGCGCGCTCGACATCATGAAAGACTCGCGCATCGGGGCCTACGGTGCCATGGCGCTGGTGCTGGCCCTGCTCGCCAAGCTCAGCCTGCTGGCGCTGCTGGGCGCCCACGGCCTGCTGGCCGCCACGTCGGCCCTGGTGGGCGCGCATGTGCTGTCGCGCCTGTGGCCGCTGTTCATCGTGCGCAGCCTGCCGCATGTGGGCGACACGGCCCGCTCCAAGAGCAAGCCGCTGGCCGACCAGATCTCGGGTGGCGCACTGGCCGCTGCCGTAGCCTGGTGCCTGGTGCCGCTGGCGCTGGTGGCGTATGCCCAGCCAGCGGTCTATCTGACGGCCTCCATCGCATTGAGTGGCGTGTCGGCGGCCTGGATGGCGCGCTGGTTTGCGCGCCGGCTGCAGGGCTTTACCGGCGACTGCCTGGGCGCCACGCAGCAGGTCAGCGAGATCGGCTTTTACCTGGGCGCAGCGCTGGCCCTGCGCTGGATGTGAAACATCCACAGACCGGCACGGCCGCCGTACGCGGCCCCCGCCTCTGGCTGGTGCGCCACGCCCAGCCGCTGGTGGCACCCGGCACCTGCTACGGGGCGCTGGATGTACCTGCCGACGCCGCAGCGACACACGCCGCGGCAGCACGCCTGGCGGCCGCCCTGCCCGGCCAGGCGCGTGTGCACCACTCCACGCTACAAAGATGTGAGCAGCTGGCGCAGAGCCTGCAGGCGCTGCGACCCGATCTGGCAACACAACCCGATGCACGGCTGGTCGAAATGGATTTTGGCGCCTGGGAAGGCCAGGCCTGGGACGCCATCGCCCGTGCGGAGATCGATGCCTGGACCGCCGACTTCGCCCGCTACCGCCCGGGCGGCGGCGACAACCTGGCCTCCGTGCTGCAGCGCGTGGCCGCGGCGCTGGGCGCCGACGGCAGCCCTGCCGCCAGCCATGTGGACCACGTCCATGCCCCATCCGCGAGCGGCACCGTGCCGGATGTGGTGTGGATCACGCACGCCGGGGTAATCCGCTGCGTGGCCTGGCTGCGCGCCCACGGCAGTGCACTGCCGCGGTCAGACGAATGGCCCGTGGCAGCGCCCGGCTGGGGCGAGTGGGAGACTTTGGGATTGACCTGAGCGGCTGCACCCAGATGCTCGAGGGGAAAGCAGCACACTGGAACGCTTTTACGCGTTCTTGCACCGCGTCAATTCTTGAGCGGCATGTCCAGCGTGAGCGTGGCCGGGCCATCCATCGAGCCGCCCAACTGCGCCTGGCGCGGGCCCAGCGCCTGCAGCACCAGCCCGTCGTCCACCGCGGCCCCCACCCGGAAGGGCTTGGCGGGCTTGCCATCCACCACGATCAGCGCCGCACCGCCGCCGCTGGCGCGGCCCGACAGAACGCCGATCAGCGAGAACCGGCTGGCCAGTGTGGCTACCGGCGCAACGGGCGCGGCCCCCGCCGCCGAAGGCACGGCGCCCAGCAGGCGGGCCAGCGCCTGCGCGTCGGGCGCGACGGCGGCCGGGAGCACCACGGGCGCCGCCGTACCCGCGGCCGGTGCCGACAGGCGCATGCCCCAGAACACCACGCTGGCGCCCGCCGCCGCCCAAAGCGCCAGAGTCCCCAGGCGCACGCCCCATTTGCTGTGTGAATTGGTCACCATGCGGGGATTATGATTCACGCGATCCGACCATCCGAGAGACCGCCAGCAGTGAACACTTCCTTTCCTCTCCTCTTGCGCTCCGCCCGCCGCAGTGTGGCCCGGGGCTTCACCCTCATCGAGCTGATGGTGGTGCTCGTCATCATCGGCGTGCTGGCCGCCCTCATCGTGCCCAATGTGCTCGAACGCGCCGACGATGCGCGCGTCACCGCCGCGCGCACCGACATCACCAACATCATGCAGGCGCTCAAGCTGTACCGCCTGGACAACCAGCGCTACCCCACGGCCGAACAGGGCCTGCAATCGCTGATCATCAAGCCCTCGGCCGGCCCCGTGCCCAACAACTGGAAGCTCTATCTGGAGAAGCTGCCCAACGACCCCTGGGGCCGCCCTTACCAGTACCTCAATCCCGGCATCAAGGGCGAGATCGACGTGATGTCGTTCGGCGCGGACGGCCAGTCCGGCGGCGAAGGCAAGGACGCGGACATCGGCAGCTGGCAGTGAAGATATGGCCCCCACGGTCGCGCACTTGCGTGTCGCTCCCTGCCCCCCGAGGGGGCCCAGCCCGCCTTCGGGCGGCCGGGCGGCGGGCTGATATGGCCCCCACGGTCGCGCACTGCGTGTCGCTCCCTGCCCCCCGAGGGGGCCCAGCCGCCTTCGGGCGGCCGGGCGGCGGGCTGATATGGCCCCCACGGTCGCGCACTGCGTGTCGCTCCCTGCCCCCCGAGGGGGCCCAGCCCGCCTTCGGGCGGCCGGGCGGCGGGCTGATATGGCCCCCACGGTCGCGCACTGCGTGTCGCTCCCTGCCCCCCGAGGGGGCCCAGCCCGCCTTCGGGCGGCCGGGCGGCGGGCTGATATGGCCCCCACGGTCGCGCACTGCGTGTCGCTCCCTGCCCCCAAGGGGGCCGCGTTCCGCCTTGGGGCGGCCCGGCGGCCCTCCCACCGAGCCGATGTTTCCGGCCCCGCTGCGTGATGTGCATCGCTAGGCCCTGACTCCATGTCTCCTCGCTCGCGCGGCTTCACGCTGCTGGAACTGCTGGTCGTCATCAGCATCATCGCCCTGGCCACGGCCGGTGTGGGCATCGCCATGCGCGACAGCGGCCAGACGCTGGTCGAGCGCGAGGCGGCGCGGCTGGCCGCGCTGCTGGAGTCGGCCCGCGCCCAGTCCCGCGGGGGCGGCATACCGGTGGTGTGGCGTGCCAACCCGCGCGGCTTCCAGTTCGAAGGCCTGCCGCCCAGCGCACAGGCCGCCCTGCCCACCCAGTGGCTGGACGCCGGCACTGCCGTGCGCGGCCCTGGCGTGCTGGTGCTGGGCCCGGAGCCCCTGATCGGCCGGCAACAGGTGTTGATTACGCACCAGGCATTTCCGGAGCGCACGCTGAGCGTCGCCACTGACGGCGTGCGGCCCTTCACCGTCGAGACCGTGCAGTGATTGGCGATCCAAGGCAGGTTGCACTGCGCCCGCAGCCAAAGCAACACCAGCAGGGCTTCACGCTGGTCGAGGTGCTCGTCGCGCTGAGCATCGTGGCCATCGCCCTCATGGCGGGCCTGCAGGCCACCACGGCGCTCACGCGCAACGCGCTGCGCCAGTCGGACATCGTGCTGGCCCAGTTGTGCGCCGAGAACGAGCTGGTCAAGGCCCGGCTGTCGCGCCAGATGCCCAGCGTGGGCGACAGCACGCTCACCTGCGAGCAGGCGGGCCGGCAGCTTACCGTGGCCGTGATCGTGCGGCCCACGCCCAACCCGAGCTTTCGGCGGGTGGATGCGCAGGTGCTGGATGGGGAGAACTCCATCCTGCGGGTCTCGACCATCATCGGAAGGTATTGATGCCCCCCCTGAGTCGCTTCGCGCCTTCCCCCCGTGGGGGGGACGCACCCGGTGGCCTGGCGAAGCCAGTTCCACGGGTGCCCTCGCCTTGCGCCGCGCCGGTTGAGACGGTCGCGCGTGGATTCACGGCGGTAGGACTCCCGCCTTACACCGGCGGTGGGGACGAACCCGACGGGATGGCAGAACCATCTTCACGGGTGCACTTGCATCACGCCGCGCCTGCTCCGTGCGGCCTCGCGTGCCATCCACCCCAACCGTTCGGGCTGAGCTTGTCGAAGCCTCGCGCGGCGCTTCGGCCAGCTCGTCGGAAATGGCTCTGTATTTTTCAACGCAGATCTGCCTCGAAGGCCGCACGCGGCTTCACGCTGGTCGAGCTGCTGCTCGCGATCGCGGTGATGAGCCTGCTGGCCATCCTCAGCTGGCGCGGGCTCGATGGCATGGTGCGGGCGCAGGAGATCACGCGGCAGCGGGCCGATGAGATGCTGGTGCTGCAGTCGTCCCTGGGCCAGTGGGGCACGGACCTCGATGCACTGATGCCGATTGCCAACACCACGCCGCTCGACTGGGACGGCCAAGTGCTGCGCCTGACGCGCCGCACCAGCGCCGTGCCCGACGAGGGCGCGCTGGTGGTGGCCTGGACGCTGCGCGGCGCGCAGGGCGCGGGCCAATGGGTGCGCTGGCAATCGCCCCCGGTGCGCACGCGCGCCCAGTGGCAGGAAGCCTGGGCGCTGGCCGCCCAGTGGGCGCGCACCCCTGGCGACGCGGAGCGGCGCTACGAGATGGCGCTGCTGCCGCTGCAGGACTGGCAGATCTTCTACTACCGCGGCGGTGCCTGGTCCAACGCGCAGTCGAGCAGCGGCACGACCACCGCCGAGAGCACCACGGCCGCCATCCCTGACGGCGTGCGCCTGCAGATCACCCTGCCCCCGGGCCAGGCGCTGGTCGGGCAGCTCACGCGCGACTGGGTGAACCCGCTGCTGGGCGGAGGCCGGACATGACCCCCCGCCCGCACAGCCCCACCGACCTGCCGACCGGACGCGCAAGCCCTGCCGCAGCCAGACCCCGGCCGGCGCCGCGGCGTGCGGCAGGAGCGCGCCGGCTGCACCAGGCGCGCGGCGCGGCGCTGCTGCTGGCCATGCTCACCGTCACCCTCGTGGCCACGTTCGCCGCGTCGGCCATGTGGCAGCAGTGGCGGGCGGTGGAGGTCGAGACGGCCGAGCGCGCGCGCGTGCAGTCGGCATGGATCCTCATCGGCTCGCTCGACTTCTCGCGCCTGATCCTGCGCGAGGACGGCCGCTCGGGCGGCGCGGACCACCTGGCCGAGCCCTGGGCCGTGCCGCTGCAGGAGGCGCGCCTGTCCACCTTTCTGGCCGCCGACAAGAACGTGAGCCAGGTCGACGATGCCAGCACCGACACCACAGAGGCGTTCCTCTCGGGCCAGATCACCGACGCGCAGGGGCGGCTGAACCTGTCCAACCTAGTGGTCAACGGCAAGGTGCAGGACGTGGGCCAGCGGCAATTCATGCGGCTGTTCGAGCGGCTGGGCCTGCCGCAGCAGGAACTGAGCGCACTGGTGGACGGCATGCAGCGCGCCCAGGCTGCAGGCAGCGGAGACAGCGGCAATGCCCCGCTGATGCCGCCATCCATCACGCAGTTGGGCTGGCTGGGCCTGTCGCAAAGCACCGTCCTCGCGCTCACGCCCCATGTGTCGTTGTTGCCTCCCAACACTCCCGTCAACATCAACACGGCCGGCATCGACGTGCTGCTGGCGGCCATCGCCGGCCTCGACATGGCCAGCGCCCAGAAGATCCTGCAGGTCCGCGAGTCGCGCCACTTCCGCACGCTGTCCGAGGTGCGCGAACTGCTGGGCGCCACCATCGACATCCCCGAAAGCACGCTGGCCGTGGCCTCGTCGTACTTCGAGGTGCGCGGCCGGCTGCGGCTGGGCGATGCCATGGTGGACGAGCGCTCGCTGGTCCGCAAACAGGGCATCGAGGTCACCACCCTGTGGCGCGAACGCGGGGCCTTCGACCGTGAATCCGGCCCCGGCACGGCCCAGGTGCCGCGATAGAACCTGCGCCCAGACGCAGCGGATTGGAGACACCTGGGCGGCGTTGGCCCGACAGTGTCAAGTCCGCCCTCTAAAATGGCCCGCAAAACCCCTCCATGAGCACCCTCATCCTTTTCCTGCCGCCGGCCCGTCCGGGCCCCGCCACCGAGTACAGCTACACGCTGACGGCGGACGGCCACACTGCCATCCGACACGCCACCGCCCCGGCGGCCCTGCTGCCTGAACCCACGCGCCCCGGCGGCGAGGTGGTGGCCGTGGTGCCCGCGCGCGCGCTGTCGTGGCAACGCGTGCAACTGCCGCCGGGCATCGCGCTCGGTGCCGGCCAGCAGACGCCGCGCCTGCGCTCGGTGCTCGACGGCCTGCTGGAAGACCGCCTTCTGGACGACGCCAGCCAGCTGCATTTCGCGCTGCAGCCCGGCGCGCAGGCGGGCGAGCCTTTGTGGGTGGCCGTGTGCGACCGCGCCTGGCTGCGCGAAAACCTGCAGGCCCTGGAGGCCGCGGGCCGCCGCGTGGCGCGCGTGGTGCCTGAATTCGCGCCCGGCCCCACTGCCAGCGGCCGCCCCGAACTGTGCGCACTGGGCACCCCCGAAGACGCGTGCGTGGTGCTCACCGGCCAGGGCCCCAGCCAAGGCGTGGCCGTTCTGCCCCTGTCGAACATGGCCCTGGCGCTGGCCCGCGCCGGCACCCCCGGCACACCCCCTGCGCCCGGCGACGAGGACGACGCCCTCGTGGTGCGTGCCGAGCCCGCCGTGGCAGCGCTGGCCGAGCGCACCCTGGGGCAGCGCGTGGCACTGCACACCGCCAGCCAGCGCGCGCTGGATGCCGCGCGCAGCGACTGGGACCTGGCCCAATTCGACTTGGCCAGCACCGGCCGCACACGCGCCCTGCGCAAGGCGGGCAGCCTGGCCAGCGCGCTGCTGCATGCACCGCAATGGCGCGCCGCACGCTGGGGCGCCGCGCTGCTGGTGGTGGCGCATCTGGTGGGCCTCAATGCCTGGGCCTGGCAGGAGCGCCAGGCCATGGTGGCCAAGCAGGCCGCCGTGCGCTCCACGCTGACGCAGACCTTCCCCAAGGTGCAGGTGGTGGTCGACGCACCGGTTCAGATGGAGCGCGAACTGGCGCAGCTGCGGCAAGCCGCCGGCAGCGTGTCGACCCGCGACCTGGAGCCCCTCTTGGCCGCCGCGGGCGCAGCACTGCCCGCCGGCCGCCAGCCCACCGCCATCGAATACACCCCGGGCGAGCTGCGCCTGCGCGGCGTGACCCTGGGCCCGGACGAAGAAACCGCGCTGTCTGCCAGCCTGCAGGCCGCGGGCTTCCAGGCCCGGGTGGACGACGGCAGCCTGCTGCTGCGCGCCGCCGAAGGCCGCTTGCCACCGACTGCGAAAGGCGCACCATGAGCACCCGCCCGTCGTCCAGCGCCGCGCTGCGCGCCCGCTGGCAAACCCTGGCCCCACGCGAGCAGACCCTGGTGCTGGCCGCTGGCGGTCTCGTGGCGTTCGCGCTGCTGTGGTGGGTGGCCGTGGCACCGGCCCTGGCCACGCTGCGCGCCGCCCCTGCGCGCCATGCAGAGCTCGACGCACAGCTTCAGCAGATGCAAAGCCTGCGCGCAGAAGCGCAGCAGCTGCAGTCCGCCCCCCGCAACACGCGCGGCGACTCGGTGGGTGCGCTGCGTGCCGCACTGGCGCAGCGCCTGGGCAACACGGCACAGATCAATGTCATCGGCGACCGCGCCACCGTCACACTCAAGGGCGCCCCCGCCGACGCGCTGGGCCAGTGGCTGGCCCAGGCCCGCAGCAATGCGCGCGCAGCGCCCATCGAGGCGCGCCTGGCACGCAGCGCCGCGGCCGCACCCGCAACCCCCAACGGGGCGGCAGCACCCGTGGTGCTGGGCAGCGCCCGCGCCATGCCGCGCTGGGATGGCACGCTGGTGCTGGCCCTGCCGCCAGCCCAACCCTGAACGCAACGAGACCCGTGGCCACTTCCTCCCGACACCGCCCACCCGTGACCCGCACGCCCCGCTCTGCATGGGGCTGGGCGCTGGCGGGCGCCCTGGCCGGCATGCTGCCCGCCGTGGTGGTGTTTGCACCCGCGCACTGGCTGGCCGACAACGTGGCCAACGCCTCCGGCGGGCAGGTGCAGTTGCTGCAGGCGCGCGGAACGGTATGGACCGGCTCGGCACAACTGGTGCTGACCGGCGGCAGCGCCAGCCAGGACCGCGCCGCCCTGCCGGGGCGGCTGGACTGGCGCATACGCCCCAGCTGGGGCGGACTGCATGTGCAGATCCATGCCGACTGCTGCACACCCCAGCCGCTGCAGTTGCAGGCCAGCGCGGGCTTGTCCGGCGCACGGCTGACCGTGATCGACGGCGAAAGCCTGTGGCCCGCGTCCGTGTTGACCGGCCTGGGCACCCCCTGGAACACGCTGCAGCCGCAGGGGCAGCTGGTGCTGCAGACCCGCGGCCTGGCGGCGCGCTGGAGCGCTGGCCGCATGACCCTGGCAGGCCAGGCGCAGCTCGATGCGCGGGCCATGTCCTCGCGACTGTCCACCCTGCGTCCCATGGGCAGCTACAGGCTGGCGGTGCAGGGCGGCGAAGTGCCCACGCTCACGCTGAGCACACTCGACGGCCACCTGCAACTGAGCGGCTCGGGCCAATGGGTGGGCCAGCGCCTGCGCTTCACGGGCGAGGCCAGTGCCGCGCCCGAGCGCGAGGCGGCCCTGGCCAATCTTCTGAACATCATTGGACGGCGCAGCGGCGCGCGCTCCATCATCACCGTGGGTTGACCCTATGACTTCCTTGTTCTCACCCCGCCTTGATTTTGCTCTTAAAGCGATAGCTGCCAGCGTCCTGCTGGCTTGCGCCAGCGGCCAGATCAATGCACAAACCGCCATCGACACCCGCACCGGCAGCGTGCGATCGGGCGAGCCGGTCACGCTGAACTTCGCCAACGCCGAGATCGAAGCCGTGGCGCGCACCATGGCCACCATCACCGGCCGCAACGTGGTCGTGGACCCGCGCGTGAAGGGCCAGCTCAACCTCGTCACCGAGCGCGCCGTGACCCCGGCGGCGGCCTTCCAGCAGTTCCTGGCCGCGCTGCGCCTGCAGGGCTTCACCGTGGTCGAAGCGGCGGGTCTGTACAAGGTGGTGCCCGAGGCCGATGCCAAGCTGCAGGGCGGCAGCGTGAGCGTGGTGCAGGGCAGCTCCGGCAGCGCGCCGGGCGGCGGGCAGATCGTCACGCAGATCTTCAAGCTCAACTTCGAAAACGCGGCCAACCTGGTGCCCGTGCTGCGCCCGCTGATCAGCCCCAACAACACGATCAACGTGAACCCCGGCAACAACTCGCTGGTGATTACCGACTACGCCGACAACCTGCAGCGCCTGGCGCGCATCGTGGCGGCCATGGATGTCTCCAACGCCAGCGACGTGGAAGTGATCCCGCTGCGCAACGCCGTGGCCACCGACCTGGCGCCGCTGGTGGCGCGCCTCATCGACGGCGGCAGTGCCGCCGTGGGCGTGCCGGCCGCTGGCCAGGGGCAGTCGGACACGTCGTTCAAGACCACGCTGATCGCCGAGCCGCGCAGCAACTCGCTGATCCTGCGCGCCGCCAACCCGGCGCGCGTGGCGCAGGTGCGCGCGCTGGTGGACCGGCTGGACCAGGCCCCCGTGCCCGGCAGCAGTGCGTCCACCGGCAACATCCACGTGGTCTACCTCAAGAATGCCGACGCCACCAAGCTTGCGACCACCCTGCGCGCTGCCATGGCGGCGATGGGCACGGGCAACAGTGCGGGGGGTGCCGCAGGCGGCGGCGGTGTCAGCAGCCCCGCCGCGCCCAGCGGCAGCCTGAGCGGCGGCAACAACAGCGGCAGCATGCTGTCCACCGGCACGGGGCTGTCCAACAGCAGTTCGGGCGGACTGGGTGCGGGCAGCAGCGCCATGGGCACCAGCAGCACCAACAACAACCAGCCATCCACCGGCGGCCAGATCCAGGCGGACCCCACCACCAACTCGCTCATCATCACGGCGCCGGAGCCGCTGTACCGCCAGCTGCGCACGGTCATCGACCAGTTGGACGGGCGGCGTGCGCAGGTGCTGGTGGAAAGCCTGATCGTGGAAATCTCGGCCAACAAGCTGGCCGAGTTCGGCATCCAGTGGCAGGGCATTCTGGGCAAGCAAGGCGACGGTACCGTGGGCGTGATCGGCACCAACTCCGGGCAGGCCGGGGCCAACATCCTGGGCATCACCGCGGCCCTGGCTTCGGGCAACGCTGCGAGCATCGCCTCGGCCGCGGGCACCCTCGGTCAGGGACTGAACGTGGCGCTGGCGCCGCGCATCAACGGCCAGTACTACCTGGGGGCACTGGCCAACTTCCTGCAGAACAGCGGGGACGCGAATGTGCTCTCCACCCCCAACCTGATGACGCTGGACAACGAAGAGGCGCGCATCATCATCGGCAACAACGTGCCCTTCGTCACGGGTTCGTACGCCAACACCACGGGCAGCAGCACGGTCAACCCGTTCCAGACCGTCGAGCGCAAGGACGTGGGCCTGATGCTCAAGGTGCGCCCGCAGATCAGCGAAAACGGCACGGTGAAGATGGCGATCTACCAGGAGGTTTCCAAGATCGACACGTCGACCCTCAGCAACGCCAACGGTCCGAGCACCAGCAAACGCTCCATCGAATCGAACGTGGTGGTGGACGACGGCAGCATCATCGTGATCGGCGGCCTGCTGGAAGACAGCTATCAGCAAGGCCAGGACAAGGTGCCGGTGATGGGCGATCTGCCGGTGGTGGGCAACCTGTTCCGCAGCGAAACCCGCTCGCGCAACAAGACCAACCTCATGGTCTTCCTGCGTCCCATCGTGGTGCGCGACAACGCCACCAGCGACGCTTTGATGGTGGACCGCTATGAAGCCATCCGCGCGCTGCAGCAGGCCACGCAGCCCGCTCCAAGCCTGCCCATGAAGACGGTGTCGGGCGCACCCATACTGCCTCCGCTGCCGGAGCGATTCACCGCCCCTGCCCCTGCGCAACCGGCGACCGCTGTGCCCGTGCCCGTCCCCATGCAGCAACTCACCCCCGTGGTGCCGCTGCCTCCGCCAGCACCCACCGGCGCACCGATCAGCAGTGCGCCTGCGCAACCTGTTGCAGCACCGCCCGCGACTCCCCAGGCCGCGGTTTCGCTGTACTACGTCAACATCGGCACCTTCGGCGATGACGCGCAGTCCAAGGCCTCGATGGCCCGCCTGCGCAATTCGGCGCTGCCGCTGGCGCTGCAGTCCGTGGAGACCAACCGCGGCACAGCCACCCGCGTGCGCGTTGGCCCCTACGCGACCGAAGAGGCTGCCCAGGCTGCCGCAGCCACCGTGCGCGGCAAGCTGGCCCTGAACGCCACGGTGGCGGCGCAGCCGCTCTGAGCACCACCGCCGACAGGTACGGATGTGTTGCCACGGTGTGGAGGGCTAGCAACCCATCAGCGCAGCGCCGACGCCACCTGCGCCGGTCTGCATCAGCATGACCATATTGGGCGGGATGTTGGAATCAGACGAATTTCTATCGCTCTACCCAAAAATATTCCCATTCAATCTAACCATGTTTGAACGCCATACCCCTTCACGTGTTCCAGTTCACGTCGCATCCTCTCACCTGGATAGCGTGTTACAAACAGGCGTTGCTCCGAGTCCATCAAGTGTTCGCAATCGCGACTCAGACACTTTTTCAAGTCATGCGAGCTGGATACAGGCAATGAACAAGTCCGCGCCCGCTCACATCGACACCGACGTAGAGCAAAACTCCAAGCAAATCGATCCCATAGAAAATATCGTCCGCCCTAGCGATGCTGTGGTAGCCCACTGGATAGGCTTGGCCTTGGGACCGGGCAAGGGTGAATCCTTTCTCATGACCAGGCGACTGGAATGGTCGAAAAGCAACCCGATCCCGAACATCAACCTTGTCGCCGCTGAACGATTCATGGGTGGCTACGAAGGGTTGTTTAACGAGGCAAGTTTAGGGTTGCAATATTTCGGAAAGCACTTCCGAGACAGTGCGCTTGCAAGTGCCGTACGCGAAAGAGCTCCGCAAAGCGCTTGGAGCAATCAACACTTTGTCATGCTGTTTGGCAGAAATGGCTCACCAGCAAACACGGTCGATTTCACTACGCGCTGGGCCCTATCCGGAATAGGACATCGATACATGAATATCAAGCCTGGCTCTGGATTATCCCCAGTCAAATGCAAAACCAATTCAAGAATTCAGTAAAATTAGCAGCAGTGACACTGCTGCTAATAATTTTCTGCTTGGTCGACGCTCATCTCATCAGAAGCCCTATATTCGGTTTGGTTGCAATCTTTCTTTGCGCACCTGTTTTTCTGTTCAAAGGCATTTTTCACCTCATCAAGAAAGACCTAAATTCAGCCAAAGAATATGGCATTAAAATCGTTTTTTGCGTAGCTCTTTTTGTGGTGTCCATCGTCTATGGGATCCATCACTTTGATCAAGTCGAACGTGATGTGAAACGCATAGGCGAACAGATACGAGAAGCGGCAGCGAATCAAGGATATTTTTCAGCATCACTGCATGAATTTGATGGCTTGGCGACAGACTTGAACCTGAAAAATCAAAAAACCTTCATAGTTAGAGGCGTACCGATTACCTACAGAGTAGACTCCAAAAATAGCAATGCATTTCTGCATTATTGGTATTATGGTTCGCTCGGCCAAATGAGTTTTGACATCAAAAACAACAAGTTCAGCACCGCAGTGCCTGACTGATATTCGCAGAATTCTCAACGTCCAGTATCCATCTGCGCCTAGAATTTTCTGATCGATTTTTTGGATTTCCTTCGCTGAGCCCATTCCATCCTTCGCGCCCCGGCAATCGAACTGGCCCGCGGCAGGGATGAACAGATTGTTTTCAAAAAGACACACCATGCGCCACCCCCTGCCCTACGCCTTTGCCCGCACCGCCCAGTTGCTGCTGGAGGATGACGGCCACCAGCTGGTGCTGTGGCACGGCCCGGCCCCCGACGCGGGTGCGCTGTCTGAAGTGCTGCGCAAGCACGCGGTGCAGCAGCTTCTGCCGCTGGACGCGCCGGGCCTGGCGCAGCGCATCAGCGCGGCGTACTCGCACAGCGAATCGAGCGCCGCCACGGTGGTGAGCGAGGTCGAGAGCGATGCCGACCTCTCGCGCATGATGCAGGAGCTGCCCGCGGTGGAAGACCTGCTGGAATCCGCCGGCGACGCGCCCATCATCCGCATGCTCAACGCCCTGCTCACGCAGGCCGCGCGCGACGGCGCGAGCGACATCCACATCAAGCCGTACGAGCGCCACTCCAGCGTGCGCTTTCGGGTGGACGGCACGCTGCGCGAGGTGGTGCAGCCCAACCGCGCGCTGCACGCCGCGCTGATCTCGCGCCTGAAGATCATGGCGGACCTCGACATCTCCGAAAAGCGCCTGCCGCAGGACGGCCGCATCAGCCTGCGCCTGGGCACGCGGGCCATCGACGTGCGTGTGTCCACCCTGCCCAGCGCCCATGGCGAGCGCGCCGTGCTGCGCCTGTTGGACAAGAGCGAAAGCAAGCTGAGCCTGGAAGCCGTGGGCATGCAGGGCGACACGCTGCACCGCTTCGAAGGCCTGATCTCGCAGCCGCACGGCATCATCCTCGTGACCGGACCCACGGGCTCGGGCAAGACGACCACGCTGTACGCGGGCCTGGGGCGCCTGGACGCCACGCGCAACAACATCATGACGGTGGAAGACCCCATCGAGTACGAGCTGCCGGGCGTGGGCCAGACCCAGGTCAACAGCAAGATCGAACTGACCTTTGCCAAGGCCCTGCGCGCCATCCTGCGGCAGGACCCGGACATCATCATGATCGGCGAAATCCGCGACTTCGAGACCGCGCAGATCGCCATCCAGGCCTCGCTGACGGGCCACCTGGTGCTGGCCACGCTGCACACCAACGACGCGGCCAGCGCGGTGACGCGGCTGACGGACATGGGCGTGGAGCCCTTCCTGCTGTCGTCGTCGCTGCTGGGCGTGCTGGCGCAGCGGCTGGTGCGCAAGTACTGCAGCCACTGCCACGGCAGCGGCTGTGAGCACTGCGGCCAGACGGGCTACACGGGCCGCACCGGTGTGTTCGAGCTGCTGGTGACCAACGACGCGATCCGCGCGCAGATCCACAACCAGGCGTCGGAGGCCGACATCCGCGCCGCGGCGATGGCTGACGGCATGGCGCTGATGCGCGACGATGGCGAACGCCTGATCGCCGCGGGCATCACCAGCCGGGAAGAAGTGCTGCGCGTCACGCGCGACTGAGCGTCCGGCAGACCCGCACCGCCGGGGGTACGGCCGGGCGCGGTGCGGGCGAGGGCTTGCGCGATGCAGCGCATTGCGCCCTCGCCCCGGGTTACTCCCACCACGAAACGCTATATTTTTTGTAGCTTCCAGCGCTTTCTCATAGCGCGGTAGCGGCCAAAACCTTCGGCATCTTCCCCTACGGATCGCCCGGCGCTGCTGTCAGCCCAGTCTGACAGGGCCACTGGCCCGTGACCGCTGGAAGCCGGGCATGCAGCCGCCCAGAATGGAAAGCCTGCAACCCGGCGAGGCGCGGCCTGCGCCCGCCGCGGTATCCGCCCCGCCTCCATTCCCATTGGCCCGCCGATCGCGCCCGCACCCATTCCCATGCACCCACCACCGACCCCGCCCCACCCATGGCAATTCTTCCGCGCCGGGGGCGTGGACCAGGTGATCATCCGATCCGGCGAGGACATCGCCCGACTGCCGGAGCTGGACCAGAAGCTCTGGGTGGCCCTGGCCTGCCCCACGCGCGGCATCGAGTTCGACGAGCGCACGCTGGATCTGATCGACATCGACCACGACGGCCGCATCCGCCCCCCGGAACTGCTGGCCGCCTGTGCCTGGGCCTGCGCGCAGCTGCGCGACCCTGCCGAGCTGACACGGCCCGGCGATACGCTGGACATCGCAGCCATCGACGACAGCACCGAGCCGGGTGCGGCGCTGGCAGGCGCAGCGCGTCGCATCCTCGCCATGGCGGGGAGCCCTGATGCCACCGCCATCTCGCTGGCCGAGGTGGTGGCGCGCAGCGAGCAACTGAGTACCCTGCGGTTCAACGGCGACGGAATCATCACCGTGGAGACGGCGCAGGGCGACGCGCTCGCCCGCACCGCGATCGAGCACATCCTGAAGACCCAGGGCAGCACCCCGCCCGTGGGCGACCCGCCGCTGCCGGGCATCGACCGCGCCCGCGCCGAAGCGTTCTTTGCCGACCTGGACAAGATCGCCGCCTGGGCTGCCAAGGCCCGTGACGCCACCACGGCACTGGCCCTGGGCGAACACACGCTCAGGGCGACCGAGGCCATGAACGCGGTGGCCCACAAGGTGGAAGACTTCTTCGCCCGCAGCCGCCTGGCGGCCTACGACCTGCGCGCGGCCACGGCGCTGAACCCGTCGCTGGAGGAATACACCGCCATGGCGCGCCAGGAGCTCGACCTGTCATCCAGCGCCATCGCCACCCTGCCGCTGGCACCCATCACGCCGCGCGGCCTGCTGCCGCTGACCGAGGGGGTCAACCCCGCCTGGGCGGCTGCGCTGCACACCTTTCGCGACCATGCCGTGGTGCCGCTGCTCGGGCACGACGTGGACACGCTGACGCAGGAGGGCTGGCACACCATCGCGCAGGCGCTGGCGCCCTGCCAGCAATGGCTGCAAGACCGGCCCGCCACCGCGGTGGACACGCTGGGCGACGAGGTGCTGACCGCCCTGCACGCCACGGACGCGCGCCAGCGCGTGATGGACCTGATCGCCGACGACGAGGCCGAGCAGACGCACAACGCGCACACCAAAGACCTGGAAAAGCTGCTGCGCTTCAAGCGCGACCTGCTGGAGCTGCTGAACAACTTCGTGTCGTTCTCCGCGTTCTACCAGCGCCGCGGCGCGATCTTCCAGGCCGGCACGCTGTACCTGGATGCGCGCAGCTGCGACCTCACGGTGCAGGTGGCCGACGCCGCGCAGCACGCCAAGCTGGCGGGCCTGGCCAAGACCTACCTCGCCTACTGCCAATGCACGCGCAAGGGCCAGAAGATGGGCATCGTGGCAGCGTTCACCGCGGGCGATGTGGACTTCCTCTTCGTGGGCCGCAACGGCGTGTTCTACGACCGCAAGGGCCAGGACTGGGATGCCACCATCACCCGCATCGTCGAGAACCCCACCAGCATCGGCCAGGCCTTCCTGTCGCCCTACAAGAAGTTCGTGCGCCTCATCGAAGAGCAGGTGGCCAAACGGGCGGCAGCCGGCGAGGCACGGGCGCAGAAGTCCCTGGGCGCCACGGCCAGCTCGCTGGCCAACACGCCCCTGAAGGCCGCCGGCACGGCGCCTGCGGACGCCGTCACGGCCACCGTGCCCCGCCGTACCGACGTGGGCACGGTGGCCGCCATCGGCGTCGCGCTGGGCAGCATCAGCGCAGTGCTGGTCGGCGTGTTCGCCAAGTTCGTGGACCTGGGGGTGTGGATACCGCTGGCGCTGGCGGGCATCGTGCTGGCCATCTCGGGGCCCAGCATGCTGATCGCCTGGCTCAAGCTGCGCCAGCGCAGCCTGGGGCCGCTGCTGGATGCCAGCGGCTGGGCCATCAACGGGCGCATGCGCATCAACACGCGGCTGGGCAGCTCGCTGTCGCAGACGGCCAAAGTGCCTGCCACTGCGCGCCGCACGCTGCAGGACCCGTTTGCGGAGTCGAAGGCACCGCTGTGGTGGAGCGCGGCGGCGCTCGTGGTGGTGGTGGCGCTGGGGGTGGCTGCGTGGCGCCTGCAGTGGTTCGACCGGTGGACCACTGCGCCTGCGCGGGCTCCGGCAGCGACGGCGCCTGCGCCGGCTTCAGCGGCTTCGTCTGCGGCCACGGTGCCGCCAGCCACGGGCAGCGCTGCCCCCGTGAACCCCGCCACCGCCCTGCCGGCCGCCACCGGTGCGGCTGCGGCGTCCAGCGCCCGCTGATTCTCCTGCGCGGCAGGGCCTGAGCAAAAAGCAAAAGGCCGGTCGCCCGGCCTTCTGCGTGTGGGCTGTGCCCTGTGCAGGGTCAGCGAATCTGCAGCGCGGGCCGGCGCGCTGCCTGGGCCACCGCCGGTGCCGAGGGCTCGCCAGGCGCACCGAAGGCCGGCGAAGACCCCGCGGCGCCTTCCTGCAGCCGGAACTGCCGCACGGCGCTGGTCAGGTGCACGGCCTGCTCGCGCAGGGATTCCGACGCGGCGGTGGACTGCTCCACCAGCGCGGCATTCTGCTGCGTCATTTGGTCGAGTTGGGTGACCGACTGGCTGATCTGGCCGATGTTGTCGCTCTGCTCGGCCGACGAGGCGGTGATTTCCGCAATGATGTCGGACACGCGGCGCACGCTGCTCACGATCTCGGTCATCGTCGCACCGGCCTGGCTCACCAGGCGCGAGCCGTCTTCCACGCGCTCCACCGACGAGCCGATCAGGCCTTTGATCTCCTTGGCCGCTGCAGCGCTGCGCTGGGCCAGGCTGCGCACTTCGCTGGCCACCACGGCAAAACCGCGGCCCTGTTCGCCTGCACGTGCGGCCTCGACCGCAGCGTTGAGCGCCAGGATGTTCGTCTGGAACGCGATGGAGTCGATCACGCCTGTGATGTCCGCGATCTTTCGCGAGCTGGTGGTGATCTGGTCCATGGTGGTCACCACCTGCGACACCACGGCACCGCCGCGTGCGGCCACTTCGGCGGCCGACGATGCGAAGTCGCTGGCCTGGCGCGACGACTGCGCGCTTTGCTGCACGGTGCTGGTCAGCATCTCCATCGACGATGCAGTCTCTTCCAGGTTGGCCGCCGTCTGCTCGGTGCGGTGGCTCAGGTCGTGGTTGCCACTGGCGATCTCGGAGCTGGCGGTGGAGATGTTGCCGGCAGAGTCCTGCACCTGGCGTACCAGGCCGCGCAGTGCGTCCTGCATGCGGCCCATGGCCACCACCAGCTGGCCCACTTCGTCGTGGTTCATCACTACCACGTCGCGCGACAGGTCGCCGCCGGCGATGCGCTCGGCCAGCTCTTGTGCCTGGCCCAGAGACTTGGTGATGGAGCGCACGCTGAAGAACGTGAGCGGAATCAGCACCGCCAGGCCCAGCAGCAGGCCGATGCCGATCAGCGCCGACATGGCCTTGGCACGCGACTCCACGCCCGCGCGGGCCTCGTCCATCTGGGTGCGGGCCGACGTGGCCAGGCTGGAGAACAGCTTGTCGGTGGCCTCCATGTGCACCTTGAAACGGTCGGCGTAGGCGCCACCGCCCGCACCGTCGAGTTGCGCGCGTTCGATCTGCTCGAAGATGGGGGAGATGCCGGTTTCGTACTGCTTGATCTCGGCCAGCGACTTGTCGATGGACTCGACAAACGCTGCATCGCCGGACTGCACCTGGCGCACATCGGCCAGGCTCTTGCGCAGGGCGGCGAGGGTCTTGGCCCAGGTCTCGCGCAGTGCGGAGACTTCGACCGAGTTGTTGAAATTGATGATGATGTCTTTTTCGGTGCGGCGCAGATCACCCAGTGTGGTGCGCAGCTCGGACATGTCGGTCAGCGTCTGCACCCGCTCCGAGAACAGCACCTGCAGCGTGCCGCGCGTGCGGTCCAGTGCCACATAACCCATGGCGCCAATGACGACCAGCAATATCAGCGAAAAAACGGTTCCGAAGTACAGGCGGGTGCGGATCGAAAAACGGCCCAGAGCATTCATGGCTCTTCCTTACATTTTTTAACAGACAACCCAGCATAGCAAATTTGGTGCCACGCCACCACCCGTCCTTCTGGGCCGGGCGTGGGCGCGACTATATGCTGTGCGGGCCTGTCAAAAGCACAGGGTAAGCCCCGGCTTCCCAGGCGCAGCAGGGAAACCCTGGAGCCAGTAGCCGGGCTAATGGGAATGCGATCTACGGGAACACCCCTACTGATACGACGACCAAAAAAAGACGCATGGAGCGTCCTTTTCTGGCGTCCTTCTTCCCTATCGAGCCTGCCCGCGCTGTCAGGCCTTGCCCTGCCCTGGCACCGCGCCTTCGGCCACGATGGGCACATACAGCTGACCGCCCTGGCGCTGGAACTCCACCGCCTTGGTCTCCATGCCGCGGGCCAGCGCTTCCGACTCGGCCATGCCCTTCTGGGCGGCGAATTCGCGCACCTCCTGCGTGATCTTCATCGAGCAGAACTTCGGCCCGCACATGGAGCAGAAATGCGCCACCTTGGCGCTGTCTTTCGGCAGCGTCTCGTCGTGGTATTCCTTGGCGGTGTCGGGGTCCAGGCCCAGGTTGAACTGGTCCTGCCAGCGGAAGTCGAAACGCGCCTGGCTCAGCGCGTCGTCGCGCGCGCGGGCACCCGGGTGGCCCTTGGCCACATCGGCCGCGTGGGCGGCGATCTTGTACGCGATGATCCCTTGCTTCACGTCGTCGCGGTCGGGCAGGCCCAGGTGCTCCTTGGGTGTCACGTAGCACAGCATGGCCGTGCCCATCCAGCCGATCATGGCCGCGCCGATGGCCGATGCGATGTGGTCGTAGCCCGGTGCGATGTCGATGGTCAGCGGGCCCAGGGTGTAGAACGGCGCTTCGTGGCAGGTCTTGAGCTGCTCGGTCATGTTGGCCTGGATCATGTGCATGGGCACGTGGCCGGGGCCTTCGATCATGGTCTGCACGTCGTGCTTCCAGGCCACCTGGGTCAGCTCGCCCAGCGTGTGCAGCTCGGCAAACTGGGCCTCGTCGTTGGCGTCCGATGCGCAGCCGGGGCGCAGGCCGTCGCCCAGGCTGAACGACACGTCGTACGCCTTCATGATGTCGCAGATGTCCTCGAAGTGCTCGTACAGGAAGCTCTCGCGGTGGTGCGCCATGCACCACTTGGCCATGATGGAGCCGCCACGCGAGACGATGCCCGTGCGCCGCTGCGCTGTGAGGTGGATGTACGCCAACCGCACGCCGGAATGGATGGTGAAGTAGTCCACGCCCTGCTCGGCCTGCTCGATCAGCGTGTCGCGGAAGATGGCCCAGGTCAGGTCCTCGGCCACGCCGCCCACCTTCTCCAGCGCCTGGTAGATCGGCACCGTGCCGATGGGCACGGGCGAGTTGCGCACGATCCAGTCGCGCGTGGTGTGGATGTTCTTGCCGGTCGACAAATCCATCACGTTGTCCGCGCCCCAGCGGATCGCCCAGACCAGCTTTTCGACCTCTTCCTCGATGCTGGAGGTGACGGCCGAGTTGCCGATGTTGGCGTTGATCTTGACCTTGAAGTTGCGCCCGATGGCCATGGGCTCGACCTCGGGGTGGTTGATGTTGGCGGGGATGATGGCGCGGCCCCGGGCCACCTCGTCGCGCACGAATTCGGGGGTGATGATCTTGGGGATGCTCGCGCCCATGGGGTTGCCCATCAGCCGCTGCTCGCGGCCTGCGTCCTGCATGTACTGGGCCATCCACTCGCGCTTGCCGTTCTCGCGCAGGGCGACGTATTCCATCTCGGGCGTGACGATGCCCTTCCTCGCGTAGTGCATCTGGGTTACGTTGGCGCCGCTCTTGGCACGCAGCGGCGGGCGCTGCAGCGCGGCCGCTTCGGTGCGCAGCTGGGCCAGGCGCGCCGCGTCTTCGCTCTTGCTGCCGTCGTCCAGCGCCACACGCTGGCGGCCGTCGTACAGCTCGGTGTCGCCGCGCGCGGCGATCCAGCCACCGCGCACGCTGGCCAGGCCCTGGCGCACGTCGATGGTCGCCGTCGGGTCGGTGTAAGGGCCGGAGGTGTCGTACACGCTCACCTGCTCGCCATTGGTGAGCGCAATGTCGCGCACGGGCACGCGGACATCGGGGCGGCTGCCGGTCAGGTAGCTCTTGGTGGAAGCGGGGAAGGGTTCGCGGGTGAGCGCGAGCAGGTGGGCGAACTTGTCGGGGGCATTCATGGCGGGCACATTCCTATCGGTGGGATGGATCTGTGCTCCGCAATAGGCCGGCATGGACCGCACGCACCCTGGCGGGTGCCCGGGCGCACCGCCAAGGCCCGACAGGCCCTCGCTGTGCGCACGTTGCGCGCCAACGCTGCCCGGTGGGCGGGGTGTTGGTACGCAGGTGCGGAAAATTCCGACTGCAGCTCTTCTTACGCTGGTACTAACCAGATCAAGTTCGCGGTTCCGGCGGTAAGGTCCGCCGTCTCAGCACGCCCAGCAGCCTGTTCGACGTTGTCGAAGCAGGCCCCTACGTGCACCCCGGAGCAGGCGCGAGTATAGGCCACCCTGCGGGCCGGGGGAAACCGCGGCGGTACAGGGCAGGAGCTGTCAGGTCACGCGGTCGATCAGCACGACTGCGAAAAACACCACGGCGGCGATCACCGTCCACTTCAGGATGGCAAGCCCGATGCGCTTGTAGTGCGCCTGGCCTGTGCCCACGTAAAAGCCAAAAGAGACAGCCGCTGCCAGAAGCAAGAAGATGGCGAGCCAGCGAACGATGATCATGGGAAGGCGTGCCTTTCAGCAGTGCGCAACAGGGCCGGTCCGCCGGCCAGCGAGACCCGCGGTCACCAGGCGCGCGCCGGCTGCGCGAAGCCGCCAGGGGCCTGGCGCTCGTCCTCGAAGGTCACCACTTCCCACGCGTCGCGCTGCGCCAGCAGCTCGCGCAGCAGCAGGTTGTTCATGCCGTGGCCCGAGCGGAACGCGCTGTACGCCGCCAGCAGCGGCTTGCCGATGAGGTACAGGTCGCCCATGGCATCGAGGATCTTGTGTTTGACGAACTCGTCGTCGTAGCGCAGCCCGTCGCTGTTGAGCACCTTGTAGTCGTCCATCACGATGGCGTTGTCGAGGCCACCACCCAGCGCCAGACCGTTGGAGCGCATCATCTCCACGTCGCGCGTGAAGCCGAAAGTGCGCGCGCGGGCGATGTCTCGGCTGTAGTTGCCGGCGCCCATGTCGAACTCCACGCGCTGGCCGGTGGAGTCCACGGCCGGATGGTCGAAGTCGATCTCGAAGCTGAGCTTGTAGCCGTGGTACGGCGCGAGGCGCGCCCACTTGGTGTTGGCGCCCTCGCCCTCGCGCACCTCCACCGGGCGGGTCACGCGGATGAAGCGCTTGGGGGCGTTCTGCAGTTCCACGCCCGCGCTCTGCAGCAGGAACACGAACGATGCCGACGACCCGTCGAGGATGGGCACCTCTTCGGCCGTGATGTCCACATACAGGTTGTCGATGCCCAGCCCCGCGCAGGCCGACATCAGATGCTCCACCGTGTGCACCTTGGCACTGCCCACCGCGATGGTGGACGCCAGCCGGGTGTCGGTCACGGCCTCGGCGCGGATCGGAATGTCCACCGGCTGCGGCAGGTCCACCCGCCGGAACACGATCCCGGTGTCCGGCTGCGCAGGCCGCAAGGTCAGCTCGACTCTCTGACCACTGTGCAGGCCCACGCCCACGGCGCGGGTGATCGTCTTGAGGGTGCGTTGCTGGAGCATCCGGCGATTTTAGTGGGGCGACCCCGCGAAAACCATCCGCAGCTTCCTATGACCTTGATAGGAAACGGATTGGTTCAATTCAGTTAGTGAGAGCAAGTTGAGTCACTGCGCAATTGGACGTTTAACAGCTACGCCTCTGAACGCTGTGCTTGAGGTGCCTGACGAAAGGACCGCTCACTCGGACAACGGCGGACCAAAACTGGCGCGACCCAGGCCAGAGACACCGCGCAAGGGCCGCCCCGCCGCGCTGGTGTCGTCCCCCTCTCCCGCGCAGCGAGAGAGGGGGTGAAGCGGCGTAGCCGCTCATGGGGGAGTACCGAATCAATCTGCTTGTTTACGCAGGAAAGCCGGGATTTCCAGATCGTCCATGCCACCCGACGACAGCGCGTCCACACGGGCTGCCGCCTGCGTGCGGTTGGTGCGCCACACGCTGGGCACCGACATGCTGCCGTAGTCGGCCTGGGTGCTGCCGGCATGGCCGCCCTGCACGCCCACGGCCGAGCCGATCACGCCGGCGCCGGTCAGCGGCATCTGGTAGGCCACGTTGTCCGTGCCGGTGCGCAGGCCGCCCTGCACCACCGAGATCGGCTGGCGGCGCGCGTTGGGGCGCGACAGGCCGGTGGCGACCACGGTCACGCGGATCTCGTCGCCCAGGCTGTCGTCGTAGGCGGCGCCGTAGATCACGTGCGCATCGGGCGAGGCGTAGGCATTGATGGTGCTCATGGCCAGGCGCGATTCGGACAGCTTGAGGCTGCCCTTCGCGGCCGTCACCAGCACCAGCACGCCCTTGGCGCCCGACAGGTCGATGCCTTCGAGCAGCGGGCAGGCCACGGCCTGTTCGGCAGCGATGCGGGCGCGGTCCGGGCCGCTGGCGGTGGCCGTGCCCATCATGGCCTTGCCGGGCTCGCCCATCACGGTGCGCACGTCTTCAAAGTCGACGTTCACGTGGCCGTATTCGTTGATGATTTCGGCAATGCCGCCCACGGCGTTCTTGAGCACGTCGTTGGCATGGGCAAAGGCTTCGTCCTGGGTGATGTCATCGCCCAGCACTTCCAGCAGCTTCTCGTTGAGCACGACGATCAGCGAGTCGACATTGGCTTCGAGCTCGGCCAGGCCGTTGTCGGCGTTGGTCATGCGGCGTCCGCCTTCCCAGTCGAACGGCTTGGTGACCACGCCCACGGTGAGAATGCCCATTTCCTTGGCCACGCGGGCAATCACGGGTGCAGCACCCGTGCCCGTGCCGCCACCCATGCCGGCGGTGATGAACAGCATGTGTGCGCCATCGATGGCCAGGCGGATGTCGTCCACCGCGGCTTCGGCGGCTTCACGGCCCTTGTCAGGCTTGCTGCCGGCGCCCAGGCCGCTGCCGCCCAGCTGGATGTGGCGGTGGGCCGAGCTGCGGGTCAATGCCTGCGCGTCGGTGTTGGCGCAGACAAACTCCACGCCCTGCACGCTGCGGGCAATCATGTGCTCGACGGCGTTGCTGCCGCCGCCGCCCACGCCGATCACCTTGATCTGGGTGCCCTGGTTGAATTCTTCGGCTTCGATCATTTCGATGGTCATGTTGGAGCTCCTGTTTCTTTCACTGAATTCGTTTGCAATCTCGTGTGCGACTGCCAATGGGTTGTTCGGTATGTCATCGTGCGCAGTGGGGGCGGCGGTCCGGTACATCGTCGCCATCGCCCACGCGGTATTCGGTGCGGGCTGCCTCGCGCCAGCCAGAGAGGAAATTTCATGGTCAGAAATTCCCCACGATGAAGTCCTTGAAGCGGCCAAAGGCCGTCTTCATGGAACCGCTTTTCTGTGCCACCTTGAAGCCGCGCAGGCGTGCCAGACGCGCCTCTTCCAGAAGGCCCATGACGGTAGCAGCTCTGGGCTGTGCCACCATGTCAGACAAAGCGCTGGAATACTTCGGAATGCCACGCCGAACGGGCTTCAAGAAGATGTCTTCACCCAGCTCGATCATCCCGGGCATGACCGAGCTGCCGCCGGTGAGCACGATGCCCGACGACAGCACTTCTTCGTACCCCGACTCGCGCACCACCTGCTGCACGAGCGAGAAGATCTCTTCCACCCGCGGCTCGATCACGCCGGCCAGCGCCTGCTTGCTCAGCATGCGGGGGCTGCGGTCGCCCAGGCCCGGCACTTCCACCTGCGCCTCGGGGTCGGCCAGCAACTGCTTGGCGTAGCCGCTTTCGACCTTGATGTCCTCGGCGTCCTTCGTGGGCGTGCGCAGCGCCATGGCGATGTCGCTGGTGATGAGGTCGCCCGCGATCGGGATCACCGCCGTGTGGCGGATCGCGCCGCCGGTGAAGATCGCCACGTCGGTCGTGCCCGCGCCGATGTCGACCACCACCACGCCCAGCTCGCGCTCGTCGTCGGTCAGCACCGCCTGGCTGCTGGCCAGCGGGTTGAGCATGAGCTGCTCGACCTCCAGGCCGCAGCGGCGCACGCACTTGATGATGTTCTCGGCCGCGCTCTGGGCGCCGGTCACGATGTGGATCTTGGCTTCGAGGCGGATGCCGCTCATGCCGATGGGCTCCTTCACATCCTGCCCGTCGATCACGAACTCCTGCGGCTCCACCAGCAGCAGGCGCTGGTCGCTGCTGATGTTGATGGCCTTGGCCGTCTCCACCACGCGCGCCACGTCGGCCGAGGTGACTTCCTTGTCCTTGACGGCCACCATGCCGCTGGAGTTGAGGCCGCGGATATGGCTGCCGGTGATGCCGGTGTACACACGCTGGATCTTGCAGTCGGCCATCAGCTCGGCCTCTTTCAAGGCCTGCTGGATGCTCTGCACGGTGGCGTCGATGTTGACCACCACGCCGCGCTTGAGGCCATTGCTCGGAGCCACCCCCAGGCCTGCCAGCTTGAGCTCTCCATTGGGCAGCACCTCGGCGACCACGGCCATGACCTTGGCCGTGCCGATATCGAGCCCCACCACAACGTCTTTGTATTCTCTTGCCATATCAGTCTCTGCCCTTCTCTGTTCTGCCTGGCCGCCCCTCGGTCGGCACCACACCCTGGCCCGTACGCTTGCGCGCCTCGATCTGTTGCTGCATGCCGTTACCTCCTGCGCACCGCGGCCGGTGCACCCGTACCATCCGCCGCCACCGTGGTCACGCCGCGCATGCGCAGCGCGTACCCGCCGGTGTGCCGCAGGTCCGCGGACTCCAGCGCATCCACACGGCGGTGGTACTGCGCCGCCACCTGGGTGAGCGTGCGCGTGAACCGCTGGGTGCGCTGCACCACCTCCGCGGGCGTGCCGCCACCGAGTTCGACCACTGCGCCGCTATCGAGCGTCACGCGCCAGCCGCCGCGGCCGGTCAGCTCCAGCGTCTCGACCTCCATCCCCAGCGGCGTGAAGACCGGCGCCAGCAAGCCATGCATCTGCAGCACCTCGGCGGAGCTGCCCGCCGGGCCCAGCAGTCGCGGCAGGCCTTCCTGCTCCACGTCGCCCACGTTGGCCTCGAACACCTCGCCCTGCGTGTTGACCAGCGCCGAGCCGCTCTCGGGCCCCCAGTACGCCACCGCGTCGTGCTCCTGCAGTTGCACATGCAGGCTGCCGGGGTACACGCGCTGCACCTCGGCGCGGCGCACCCAGGGCACTTGCTCGAACGCCTCGCGGGCCGCGCGCAGGTCCACCGTGAAAAAGTTGCCGGCCAGGTGCGGCGCCACATTGGCCCGCAGCGTGACCGCGTTGTTGTGCACCAGGTCGCCCTGCACCACGATGCGCGACACCGCAAAGCCGGGGTAGCGCAGCACCCACCACGTCCCCGCCACCAGCACGCCCGCAGCCAGGCACACGAACAGGGCCGAGGCGGTCCAGTTCATGAGCTTGACGTCCAGCGGTGCCGGCAGGGTGGAGGTCATGGGTGGGCGGCTCCTTGTGCGGCGCGCGCGGGCGTATCCAGCGCCGCGTCGGCCAGGATGCGCAGGCACAGCGCTTCATAGCTGATGCCCGCAGCACGCGCAGACATCGGGACCAGCGAGTGCCCCGTCATGCCGGGCGACGTGTTCATCTCCAGCAGGAAGGGCTTGCGGTCGCTCGCGCGGATCATCAGGTCGGCGCGGCCCCAGCCCCGGCAGCCGAGCGTGCGGTAGGCCTCCAGCACGATGCGCTGGATCTCGCGCTCCTCGGCCTCGGGCAGGCCACTCGGGCACTGGTACTTCACGTCGTCGGTGAAGTATTTGTTCTGGTAGTCGTAGGCGCCATCCGGGGCCGCGATGCGGATCACGGGCAGCACCACGGCATCGGCACCCTGGCCCAGCACGGGGCAGGTCACCTCTTCGCCGTCGATGAATTCTTCGCAGAGCACATCGGGGTCGTAGCGGGCCGACAGCAGCACGGCCTCCTGCATGTCCGAGTAGCCACGCACCTTGGTCACGCCGATCGACGATCCCTCGCGCGGCGGCTTCACGATCAGCGGCAGGCCCAGCTCGTCGGGCACCGTGCGCACCACCTCGCGCTGCTGGCGGTCCGGTGCCAGCCACACGTAGCGCGGCGTGGGCAGGCCCTCGGCCGTCCACACGCGCTTGGTCATGACCTTGTCCATCGCAATGGCCGAGGCCATCACACCCGGCCCGGTGTACGGAATGCCGAGCAGCTCCAGCGCGCCCTGCACCGTGCCGTCCTCGCCGTGGCGGCCATGCAGGGCAATGAAACAGCGGGCGTAGCCGTCGCGCTTGAGATCGCTCAACTGGTTCTGCGCCGGGTCGAACGCATGCGCGTCCACGCCGCTGGAACGCAGCGCCTGCAGCACGCCGCTGCCGGACATGAGGGACACCTCGCGCTCTGCGGAGTCGCCGCCCATCAGCACGGCGACCTTGCCCAGGGCCTTCACATCGATATTGAGTTCAGAAACAGTCATACCGCGCTCCCCTCCAGCGCCTTCAGCTCATTTTTTTGTAGCAAATCGACCACCTTGCCCGGCACGGCCCCGATAGAGCCTGCGCCCATGCACATCACCACATCGCCCGCCCGGGCGTTGTCGGCAATGGCCTGCGGCAGGTCGGACACGTTGTCGACGAACACCGGCTCCACCCGGCCGGCCACCCGCAGCGCACGGGCCAGGGAGCGGCCGTCGGCCGCGACCACGGGTGCCTCGCCGGCGGCGTACACCTCGGTCAGCAGCACGGCGTCGGCGTTGCCGATTACCTTGACGAAATCCTCGAAGCAGTCGCGCGTGCGGCTGTAACGGTGCGGCTGGAAGGCCAGCACCAGGCGCCGCCCGGGGAAGGCGCCGCGCGCAGCCGCCAGCGTGGCCGCCATCTCCACCGGGTGGTGGCCGTAGTCGTCGATCACGGTGAACGTGCCGCCGCCCTTGGCGGGCATGTCGCCGTAGTGCTGAAAGCGCCGGCCCACGCCCTTGAAACCCGCCAGCGCGCGCTGCACGGCTTCGTCGGGGATGTTGAGCTCCACCGCGATCGCGATGGCCGACAGCGCGTTGAGCACGTTGTGCTCGCCCGCGAGGTTGAGCACCACCTCCATGTCGGGCAGCGTGACGCCGTTGCGCCGCTGCACGGTAAAGCGCATCTGCCCGGCCTCGGCGCGCACATCGATGGCGCGCACCTGGGCGTCTTCCGAGAAGCCGTAGCTGGTGATCGGGCAGGTCACGCTGGGCATGATCTCGCGCACGGCGGGGCTGTCCACGCACAGCACCGCGGTGCCGTAGAACGGCATGCGGTGCAGGAAGTCGACGAACGCGCCCTTGAGCCGGCCGAAGTCATGCCCGTAGGTCTCCATGTGGTCGGCGTCGATGTTGGTCACCACGGCCATCACCGGCAGCAGGTTCAGGAACGACGCATCGGACTCATCGGCCTCGACCACGATGTAGTCGCCGCTGCCCAGCTTGGCATTGGCGCCCGCGCTGTTGAGCTTGCCGCCGATGACGAAGGTCGGGTCGAGCCCCGCCTCGGCCAGTACGCTGGTCACGAGGCTGGTGGTCGTCGTCTTGCCGTGCGTGCCCGCGATGGCGATGCCTTGCTTCAAACGCATCAGCTCGGCCAGCATGAGGGCGCGCGGCACGACCGGGATCTTCTTCTCGCGGGCGGCCAGCACCTCGGGGTTGTCGGGCGTCACGGCCGTGGACGTGACCACCGCATCGGCACCGTCGATGTGCGCCGCGGCATGGCCCAGGCAGGTCTTGATGCCCAGGCCCTCCAGGCGCCGCAGCGTGGCGCTGTCGGCCAGGTCGGAGCCCGAGATGCGGTAGCCCAGGTTGAACAGCACCTCGGCGATGCCGCTCATGCCGGCGCCGCCCAGGCCGACGAAGTGGATGTGGCGAATGGCGTGTTTCATGCCAACTCCTCGCAGGCGGTCACCACTTCGCGGGTGGCATTGATTTTTTGCATGTTTTTGGCTTTCACCGCTGTATCTACCAGCGTGGAGCGCTCCATATTCAATAGCATCTGCGACAGGCCTTCGGGCGTCAGGTCGCGCTGCTGGGTGAGCCACCCGCCGCCGGTATTCACGAGGAACTGGGCGTTGGTGGTCTGGTGGTCGTCCACCGCGGAGGGGAAGGGCACGAACAGTGCGGCAGCCCCCACGGCCGCGATCTCGGTCACGGTGCTCGCGCCCGCGCGGCAGACGATGATGTCGGCGTCGGCAAAGGCGCTGGCGGTGTCATCGATGAACGGCGTGCATTCAGCCTCAACGCCGGCTGCGGCGTAGTTGGCGCGCAGCGCGTCGATCTGCGTCGCGCCGCTCTGGTGGATGACCACCGGGCGCTGGTCCGCAGGCATCAGCGCCACGGCCTGCGGAACGATCTCGTTGAGCGCACGGGCGCCCAGGCTGCCGCCCACCACCAGCAGGCGCAAAGGCCCGATGCGCCCGGCAAAGCGCTCGGCGGGTGCGGGCTTGCTGGTGAAGGCGGTGCGCAGCGGGTTGCCCACCCACTGGCCCTTGGGGAACACATTGGGGAAGGCGGTGAACACACGGTCTGCCACACCCGCCAGCACCTTGTTGGCCATGCCGGCCACCGAGTTCTGCTCGTGCAGCACCAGCGGCTTGCCAGCCAGCACGCCCATCATGCCGCCCGGAAAGGTGATGTAGCCGCCCAGGCCCACCACCACGTCGGGCTTGACGCGGCGCACCACCGCCAGTGCCTGGCCGAATGCGCGCAACAGGCGCAGCGGCAGCAATGCCAGCGTGACGATGCCCTTGCCGCGCACGCCCGAAAAATCGATGAGCTCGAGTGCAAAGCCGTGCGTGGGCACGATGCGCGACTCCATGCTGCCCGGCGCGCCCAGCCAGTGCACGCGCCAGCCGCGCGCACGCAGTTCTTCCGCCACGGCCAGGCCCGGGAAGATGTGGCCGCCGGTGCCGCCTGCCATGATGAGGGCGGTCTTCTGCGTCATACGCGCCCCCCTCTCATGAGGAGTTTGTTCTCGTAGTCCACCCGCATCACCACCGCCAGCGCCACGAGGTTCATCAAGATCGCCGACCCGCCAAAACTCATCAGCGGCAGCGTGAGCCCCTTGGTGGGCAGTGCGCCCAGGTTCACGCCCATGTTGATGAAGGCCTGGAAGCCGATCCAGATCGCCACTCCCTGCGCGACGAGGCCGGAGAACACACGGTCGAGGGCGATGGCCTGGCGGCCGATGTGCATGATGCGGCGCGTCATCCACAGAAACAGCACGATGAGGATGACCACGCCCACCAGGCCGAACTCTTCGCCGATCACGGCGAGCAGGAAGTCGGTATGGGCTTCGGGCAGCCAATGCAGCTTCTCGACGCTGCCGCCCAGGCCCACGCCGAAGATCTCGCCGCGCCCGATGGCGATCAGCGAGTGCGAGAGCTGGTAGCCCTTGCCCAATGCGTGCTCTTCGCTGAACGGGTCGAGATAGGCGAACACGCGCTCGCGACGCCAGGGCGAGCTGGCGATCATCACGCCGAAGGCCGACACCAGCACGCCCGCGATCAGGAAGAACATGCGGGCGTTCACGCCGCCCAGGAACAGGATGCCCATGGCGATCACGGCGACCACCATGAAGGCGCCCATGTCGGGCTCGGCCAGCAGCAGCACGCCCACGATGGCCACGGCGGCGCCCATGGGCAGCACGGCGCGGAAGAACCGCTCCTTCACCTCCATCTTGCGGACCATGTAGTCGGCCGCGTAGATGAGGACGGCGAACTTGGCCACCTCCGACGGCTGAAAGCCGATGGGACCGAGCGACAGCCAGCGCCGCGCACCGTTGACCACCTTGCCCACACCCGGGATCAGCACCGCCACCAGCAGCAGCAACGCTGCCACGAAAAGCCAGGGTGCCACGCGCTCCCACAGCGCCATCGGGATCTGGAACGCCAGCAGCGCGGCGACAAAGCCCACCACCAGGTACATCACGTGGCGGGTCAGGAAATGGGTGGAGGCGTAGTTGGCAAAGCGCGGGTTGTCCGGCATGGCGATGGAGGCCGAATACACCATCACCAGCCCCCATGCGAGCAGCGCCACCACCACCCACAGCAGGGCCTGGTCGAAGCCGAGCACGCTCGCGGGCGTGCTGGTGGTGCGGGGGCGGTAGTCGGTGCCGCCCACGCGCACGGGCAGCACGTCCACGGCCTTGCCCGGCAGGCCGCCGAACCAGCCGGTCACGCGCTGCAAAAGGCTGCTGGCGGGTGCGCTCATGCCACACCTCCCATCGCGTCATCGGCCAGCGCGCGCACGGTGTCGCAGAACACCTGTGCCCGGTGCTCGTAACCGCGGAACATGTCAAAGCTGGCGCAGGCGGGCGACATCAGCACGGCGTCGCCTGCGTGTGCGCGCTGCGCGGCCAGCTCCACGGCCTGGGGCAATGTCTCTGCGTCGACCAGGGCCACGCCGCTGTCGGCCAGCGCGGCGCGGATCAGCGGCGCGTCGCGCCCGATCAGCACCACGGCGCGTGCGTAGCGCGACACGGGCGCTGCCAGCGGCGAGAAGTCCTGCCCCTTGCCGTCGCCGCCCAGGATGACGACGATGCGGCGCTCCGCACCCAGGCCGGTCAACGCAGCGACGGTGGCGCCCACGTTCGTGCCCTTGCTGTCGTCAAAGTATTCGACGTCGCGGATGATGGCCACCGGCTCCACGCGGTGCGGCTCACCGCGGTACTCGCGCAGCCCGTACAGCAGGGGCGCGAGCGTGCAGCCCGCGGCCGATGCCAGCGCCAGCGCGGCCAGCGCGTTCACCGCGTTGTGGCGGCCCCGGATGCGCAGCGCGTCGGCCGGCATCAGGCGCTGGATGTGCAGGTCTTCGGCGGCCTCGTTGCGGCCGCGCTTGCGGGTCTCGTCGGCGTCCATGGCGCGCACCAGCCAGGGCATGCCGCTCACGACCTCGATGCCGAAGTCGCCGGGGCGCTGGGGCATGTCGGCGCCGAAGGTGATGTGCTCGCGCACCTGGGGCTTTTGCAGCTTGACCTTGATGGGTGGCGGCAGCATCTGCATCACCGCCGCGTCCTCGCGGTTCAGGATCATCAGGCCCTTCTCGCCGAAGATGCGGGCCTTGGCGGCGGCATACGCGGCCATGTCGCCATGCCAGTCCAGGTGGTCCTGCGAGACGTTGAGCACAGCCGCCGCAGTCGGCTCGAAACCGGTGACGCCATCGAGCTGGAAGCTCGACAGCTCCAGCACCCACACCTCCGGCAGCGTGACCGCGTCGATGTGGCCCGCCAGCGTGTCAAGCAGCGTGGGGCCGATGTTGCCGGCCACGGCCACGGTCTTGTCCGAGCGCTCCACGAGCTGGCCGGTGAGCGAGGTGACGGTGGTCTTGCCGTTGGTGCCGGTGATGGCCAGCACGGCCGGCGCGTAGCCGTGGGACGCCCGCAGCGTGGCCAGCGCCATGGCATACAGGCTCAATTCGCCCCCCACCGGCAGTCCGATGGCGCGAGCAGCTACAAAAACAGGAGCAACCGTGTCGGGGCTCAGGCCGGGCGACCGGTAGACCGCGTGCAGGCCCCGGCCCTCCACCAGGGCCGCGTCGAAGGCGCCGGCCACAAAACGCACCAGGGGCAGCTCGTGCCGCAGCGTGGCGAGTTGCGGCGGCGCTTCGCGCGTGTCGGCCACGGTGACGTCGGCGCCGCAGCGCACGCACCAGCGCGCCATGGCCAGGCCGGAGGCACCCAGGCCCAGGATGAGGATGTTCTGGCCCTGCAGTGGCGTCATGCCCTGGCCGGGCGGGCCCAGGGGTTCGGTGGGCGCATCGACCGGTTCGGCATCGGCGTCGGCATCGTCTTGCGGCGCTGCAGGCTCCGGCTGCGCAGGGGCGTCGGCAGCGGCCACGTCGGCAAAGATCTGTGCGACGAAGTCGGCAGCGGCCTTGGCGGCGGACACGGCCGGGGGCTTTTCGGGGTCCCAGGCTGCGGCGGCGGCGGCCGCCGCGCGGGCGCCGGTAGCGGTGGCAGGGGTCTCTGCCTCGGGCTGGGGTTCGATGGACTCTGGCGATGTCCCTGGGTCGGCCACGGACTGCATAGGCGCACTGCCGGATGTGCCGGATGTACCGGACGCGTCGGGCACCGTCGATGCGCCGTCCGACGGATCGGCAGGCACGGCCCCGCCTGCATCCGTGTCAGGAGGCAGCCTCGCCGCCGAGGGGGCGGCAGTCGCGGGGATAAGGGGATCGTCCGGGTTCATCGCAGTTTCAGGGTCGACAGGCCGACAAGGCACAGCAGCATGGTGATGATCCAGAAGCGCACGACCACCTGCGTTTCCTTCCAGCCGCTCTTTTCGAAGTGGTGGTGCAGCGGCGCCATCTTCAGCAGGCGACGGCCTTCGCCGTAGCGGCGCTTGGTGTACTTGAACCAGGTCACCTGCAGCATCACCGACAGCGCCTCGACCACGAAGATGCCGCCCATGATGGCCAGCACGATTTCCTGCCGCACGATGATGGCGATGGTGCCCAGGGCGCCGCCCAGCGCCAGCGCGCCCACGTCGCCCATGAAGACCTGGGCCGGGTGTGCGTTGAACCACAGGAAGGCCAGGCCCGCACCCGCCATGGCGGCGCAGAAGATCAGCAACTCGCCCGAGCCGGGGATGTGCGGGAAGAACAGGTACTTGGAATAGACGGAGCTGCCGGTGACGTACGCGAACACGCCCAGGGCCGAGCCCACCATCACCACGGGCATGATCGCCAGGCCGTCCAGGCCGTCGGTCAGGTTCACTGCGTTGCTGGAACCCACGATGACCAGGTAGGTCAGGATCACGAAGCCCAGCACGCCCAGCGGGTAGCTCACTTCCTTGAAGAACGGCAGCTGCAGGCCCGCCTTGGGCGGCAGGTCGAGCGAGAAGCCCGACTGCACCCAGCCGACGAACAGCTCCCACACCTTGGCGTTGGAGCTCTCGGAAATGCTGAACACCAGGTACAGCGCGGCCGTGAGGCCGATCACCGACTGCCAGAGGTACTTCTCGCGCGAGCGCATGCCTTCGGGGTCCTTGTTGACCACCTTGCGCCAGTCATCCACCCAGCCGATGGCGCCAAAGCCCAGCGTGACGATGAGCACGATCCAGACGAAGCGGTTGGACAGGTCGAACCACAGCAGGGTCGAGATCGCGATCGACAGCAGGATCAGCACGCCGCCCATGGTGGGCGTGCCGCTCTTGGACAGGTGCGACTGCATGGCGTAGCCGCGGATGGGCTGGCCGATCTTGAGCGAGGTCAGCACACGGATCACCTTGGGCCCCGCCACCAGGCCGATGAGCAGCGCCGTCATGGCCGCCATCACCGCTCGGAAGGTGAGGTACTGGAACACGCGGAAGAAGCCGAACTCGGGCGACAGGCCCTGCAGCCATTGGGACAGCACTAGCAGCATGCGGCACCTCCGGCAGGTTGCCGCACCGCGGGGATGCTGGAGGCGGCCTTGAAGACCCGCACGTTCTTACTGCGTTGCACCATGGTGTCCCTCCAGTACCTGCGCGGGCGGTTGTCGCTCTTGTTGTTGTGGGTCGTCCTGCACTTGTGCGGCAGAGGCGATTGCCTCCACCACCTGTTCCATCTTCATGAATCGAGATCCCTTGACCAGCACACTGCCCACCGTGGGCAGGGCCTGGCGCACTGCATCGAGCAGCGCGCCCCTATCGTTGAAATGACGTGCCTCGCCGCCTTCGCCGTTGCCGTTGCCGAACGACGCGGTGGCGTGCACCGATTGATCGCCCAGCGCGAACAGGCGGGGGATGCCGGCCGTGCGCGCGTGCGCGCCGGCCTCGGCGTGGAACTGCGGCCCCTGGTCGCCCACCTCGCCCATGTCGCCCAGCACCAGCAGTTGCGGGCCGGGCAGCTCGGCCAGCACGTCGATGGCGGCACGCATGGAATCGGGGTTGGCGTTGTAGGTGTCGTCCACCACGGTGACTTCGCGGCCCGCGATGCGCACGCTGAAGGCGCGCGAGCGGCCCTTGACCGGCGTGAAGCTGGCCAGCCCCTGCGCGATGGCGGCCAGGGGCGCGCCTGCCGACAGGGTGCAGGCGGCGGCGGCCAGGGCGTTGCTCACGTTGTGACGCCCGGCGATGTGCAGCTGCGTGGCGACTTCGCCTTGCGGCGTGGCCATCGTGACAGCCCAGGCGCCCTGCTCCCAGGCCGCGCTGCGGCAGGTCACATCGCCGCCGTCGCCAAAGGTGACGGTGCGGCGGCCCTGCGCGAGCGATTGCCACAGGCCGCTGTACGCATCGCCCGCCGGGAACACCGCCACGCCATCGGCAGGCAGGCTGGCAAACACCGAGCCGTTCTCGCGCGCGACGGCCTCCACGGTGTGCATGAACTCCAGGTGCTCGCGCTGGGCATTGTTGACCAGCGCCACCGTGGGCTGCGCCATGGCGGCCAGGAGCGCGATCTCGCCGGGGTGGTTCATCCCCATTTCGATCACGGCGGCGGCGTGGCCGGCGCGCAGGCGCAGCAGCATCAGCGGCACGCCGATGTCGTTGTTGAAATTGCCCTGCGTGGCAAACGCGGCCTCGCCCTTCCAGGCGCGCAGGATGGACGCGATCATCTGCGTCACGGTGGTCTTGCCATTGCTGCCCGTCACGCCGACGAGCGGCAGGCCGAACTGCGCGCGCCAGCCGGTGGCCAGCGCACCGAGCGCAGCCAGGCTGTCGGGCACTTCGATGCCCGCAAGGCCGGCGGCTTCGAGGCCGCCGTGGGCGATGGCCGCGGCAGCGCCACCCGCACGGGCATCGGCCAGGAAGGCATTGGCGTCGTAGCGCTCGCCCTTCAAAGCCACGAACAAATCACCCGCCTGCAGCGTGCGCGTGTCGGTGTGCACGCGGGCCAGCGGCGTGGTGCCGTCGCCCACCAGGCGCGCGGCGGGAATGCGCGGCTGCACGAGGTCGAAGGCCTGCTGCAGGGTCAGCATCGTGGCGGCGCTCATGGGCGGGCCTCCCGGGCCTGCAGCGCAGTGCGTGCATGGGCCTTGTCGGAGAACGGCACGCGCACGCCCGCGGTCTCCTGGGTGTCTTCGTGGCCCTTGCCGGCGATCAGCACCACATCGGCCGGCGCAGCCTCGGCGAGGGCCAGGGCAATCGCGGCGGCGCGGTCGGGCTCGGCGCGCACAGTGCGGCCGGCGATGGTGCCTTGCAGGATCTGGTGCACGATGGTGGCGGGATCTTCGCTGCGCGGGTTGTCGCTGGTCACGACCACATGGTCGGCCTGGTGCTGCGCCACCGCGCCCATCAGCGGGCGCTTGGCCGCGTCGCGGTCGCCGCCGCAGCCGAACACGCACCACAGCTGCCCGCCGCGCTCGGCCGCAATGGGGCGCAGCGCCTGGAGGGCTTTTTCCAGCGCATCGGGCGTGTGCGCGTAGTCCACGGCCACCAGCGGCTGGCCGGGGCTGTGGATCTGCTCCATGCGGCCGGGCACCGGCGAGAGCTGGGCGCAGGCATACAGCGCATGCTCCAGCGGCACGCCCAGCGCCCGCAGACCGGCCAGCACCCCGAGCAGGTTGGAGACGTTGTACAGCCCGATCACGCGCGTTTGCAGCACATGCGTGTGCGCGCCCTCGGCCACGGTGAAACGCAGGCCGCCGTCGCCCATGCCGATGTCGCGTGCAGCCAGCCGTGCGGGGCCGGAGATCGACACGCTCCACAGGTCCAGCATGCGGTCTGCCAGCGATGCGTACAGCTCGGCGCCCCGCAGGTCGTCGATGTTGACCACCGCCGCCTGCAGGCCGGGCCACTCGAAGAGCATGCCCTTGGCCTGCCAGTAGGCGGCCATGCTGGGGTGGTAGTCCAGGTGGTCCTGCGTGAAGTTGGTGAACAGCGCCACGCGGATGCGGCTGCCGGCCATGCGGTGCTCGGCCAGGCCGATGGACGAGGCCTCGATGGCGCACGCCGTGCGGCCCGCGTCGGTGAACTGCTGGAAGGCGTGCTGCAGCCGCACCGGGTCGGGCGTGGTCATGCCGGTGCTGGTAAGCGCAGGCGGCACGCCGATGCCCAATGTGCCCACCAACGCGCATCCGCCATGCGCAATCAGCTCATTTTTTGATAGCACATTCAAGGCCTCGGCCAGCCACCAGGTGGTGCTGGTCTTGCCGTTGGTGCCGGTCACGGCCAGCACGTCCAGGCGCTGCGTGGGGTGGCCGAACCAGTCGGCCGCGATCAGCCCGGTGGCGGCTTTGAGGCCGTGCAGGGCGGCCACCGGCCAGCCGTCGAGCGGGAAGGCCTCGACGCCTTCGTGCTCCACCAGGCAGGCCACAGCACCGCGTGCCAAAGCGTCGCCGATGTGCGCGCGGCCATCGGTGGCGGCGCCGGGCCAGGCGATGAAGCCATCGCCCGCGCGGACCAGCCGGCTGTCGGTCTGCAGCGTGCCGGTGACGCGTTCGCGCAGCCAGGCCGCGGCGTCGTGCACCGAGGCGAGCAGGGGCAGCGTGCTTGCCGTCATAGCGATTCCTCCACCGTATTGGCCACGATCTGGGGCTTGACGGCCATGTCCGGCTGCACGCCCATCATGCGCAGGGTCTGCTGCACCACTTCGCTGAACACGGGCGCGGCCACGGCACCGCCGTAGAACACGCCGTTGCTGGGCTCGTCGATCATCACGGCCACGATGATGCGCGGCTTGTCGATGGGCGCCATGCCGGTGAACCAGGCGCGGTACTTGCCCGATGCGTAGTTCTTGCCGACCTGCTTGCGCGCGGTGCCGGACTTGCCACCCACCGAGTAGCCCAGAGTCTGCGCTTTCTGGCCCGTGCCGCCGGGGCCGGCGGCCATCTGCAGCATCTTGCGCACCTGGTCGGCCGTGCGCTCGGAGAACACGGGCACGCCCAGCGCAGGCTCGGACGTCTTGAACATGGTGGCCGGGATCACGCGGCCGCCGTTGGCGAACACGGTGTACGACCGCGCCATCTGGAACAGGCTGGCCGACAGGCCGTAGCCATAGGACATGGTGGCCTGCTCGACAGGGCGCCAGGTCTTGTAGGGCCGCAGGCGCCCGGTCACGACGCCGGGGAAGTGCAGCTGCGGCTTCTGGCCGAAACCCGCAGCCGAGAAGGTCTCCCACATCTCGCGGGCAGGCATCTGCATGGCGATCTTGGTGGTGCCCACGTTGCTCGACTTCTGGATCACGCCCTCGACCGTGAGCAGGCCGTAGTTGTGCGTGTCCGAGATGGTGGAGCCGGTGATGTTGATGCGGCCTGGGTTGGTGTCCACCGGCGTCTCGGGGCGCACGCGCCCGCTCTCCAGGGCCAGGCCGATGGTGAAGGGCTTCATGGTCGAGCCGGGCTCGAACACGTCGGTGAGCGCGCGGTTGCGCAGCTGCTCGCCGGTCAGGTTCTGGCGCTTGTCGGGCACGTAGCTCGGGTAGTTGGCCAGCGCCAGCAGCTCGCCGGTGTGGGCATCGAGCACCACCACGCTGCCCGCCTTGGCCTTGTGCAGCGCGACCTGGTCGCGCAGCTTCTGGTACGCGAAGAACTGCACCTTGCTGTCGATGGACAGCTGCATGTCCTTGCCGTCGACGGGTTGCACCGTCTCGCCCACGCCCTCGACCACGCGGCCCAGGCGGTCCTTGATCACGCGGCGCGACCCGGCCTTGCCAGCCAGGTCCTTGTCGAAGGCCAACTCCATGCCTTCCTGCCCGTGGTCTTCCACATTGGTGAAGCCCACCACGTGGGCGGCGGCTTCGCCTTCGGGGTACTGGCGCTTGTATTCCTTGCGCTGGTAGATGCCCTTGATGTCGAGCGCTGCGATCTCGCGGCCCACATCCCAGTCAAGCTGGCGCTTGATCCAGACGAAGGTCTTGTCTTCGTCGGCCAGCTTCTTTTGCAGCTCGGCCAGCGGCATGTCGAGCAGCTTGGCCAGCTGCTTGAGCTTGGCACGCGTCTCGGGCTTGTCCTGTTCCACGTCTTCGGGGATGGCCCAGATGCTGGCCGCCGGCACGCTGGACGCGAGGATCAGGCCGTTGCGGTCCAGGATCTTGCCGCGGTTGGCCGGCAGTTCCAGCGTACGCGCGAAACGCACTTCGCCCTGGCGCTGAAAGAACGCGTTGCCGAACACCTGCACATAGGCGGCGCGCCCGGCGAGCGCCAGAAAGCCCAGGGCGATCATGGCCACGATGAACTTGCTGCGCCAGACGGGCGTCTTGCTGGCCAGCAGGGGGCTGGCGGTGTAGACCACGCTGCGGCTCATGGCTGCGCTCCTTGCACCGGTGCGGGTGCGCCACCCGGCGCAGCGGCCGCTGCTGCTGCTGCGGCAGCCGCCAGACCCTGGGGGTCGGACACGTACTGCGTGATGGCCGGCGTGGCCGTGCGCATGTTGAGCTGCGCCCGCGCGATTTTCTCGACGCGCAGCGGCGTGGCCTGGGCGCGCTTTTCGACCTGCAGGCGCTGGTGCTCGGTCTCCAGGCGGCGGGCCTCGACCGTGGCGCGGTCGAGCTCGGTGAACAGGCGGCGCGACTCGTACTGGGTATGCACCAGGTAGATCGCGCTCGCCAGCACTGCCAGCAGCAGGACGATGTTCAAGCGTGTCATGTCAGTAGCTGCACCGTATGCATGCAGCGGCCGTGGCAGCAGCAGCCGCAAGTTGGCCCGGCAGCGAGCACACCGCCTTTGGCAAGGCCGACATCACGCAAAGACACAGGGGGCGGCTCATGTCATGCCACCTCGGTGCGCTCGGCCACGCGCATGATCGCGCTGCGCGAGCGCGGGTTGCCGGCCACCTCGGCGGCGCTGGGCTTGATGCGGTCCAGCGCCACGAGCTTCATGGCCTGCGGCGCGGCAAACGGCGCGCGGCGGTCGTACACCTCTTTGGAGTGCTTGGCGATGAACTGCTTGACGATGCGGTCTTCCAGCGAGTGAAAGCTGATCACCACCAGGCGCCCGCCCGGCTGCAGCACCGACAGCGTGGCTTCTAGCGCCTGTTGCAGTTCTTCAAGCTCAGCGTTGATGAAAATCCGAAGAGCCTGAAATGTGCGCGTTGCAGGGTTCTGGCCCGGCTCGCGGGTTTTGACCGTGCCAGCCACGAGATCGGCCAGTTCGGCGGTGGTTGCAAGAGGGCCCCGTTCTTCGCGCCGAGCAACAATCGCCTTTGCAATGGGGCCAGCAAACCGTTCTTCACCGTAGTCACGTATCACCTCCGCAATCTGTTGAACCTCGGCAGTGGCCAGCCACTGGGCCACGCTTTCGCCGCGCGTGGTGTCCATGCGCATGTCCAGCGGGCCGTCGAACCGGAAGCTGAACCCCCGCTCCGGGCTGTCGATCTGGGGCGAGCTCACCCCCAGGTCCATGAGCACACCCGCTGCGCTGCCGGCCGGCAGGTCGGCGATGTGGCTGAAACCTTCGTGCCGAATGGAAAAACGCGCATCGGTGATGCGCGTTGCTTCGGCAATGGCTTCGAGGTCCTTGTCAAAGGCTACAAGGCGCCCTTCGGGCCCCAGCCGCAGCAGGATGAGCCGCGAATGCCCTCCGCGCCCGAACGTGCCGTCCACCCAGGTGCCGGCAGGCTCGGGCCCGGCGCCGCCCAGCAGCGCGTCCACGGCTTCGTCCAGCAGGACGGTGGTGTGTTGAAGAAGAGAAGGGGATGTCATGGTCAGAAGGAGAAGTCCTTGAAGACATCCGGCATGTCGCCCTGCATGGCCTTGGCCTCCTGCTCGTCGTACGTGGCCTTGTCCCAGAGTTCGAAGTGGTTGCCCATGCCCAGCAGCATGGTGTCCTTGGAGATGCCGGCCGCCTGGCGCAGCTCGGGCGAGACCAGCACGCGGCCGGTGCCGTCCATCTCCACGTCCATGGCGTTGCCCAGGAAGATGCGCTTCCACCACTGGGCCGACATGGGCAGCTCGGCGATGCGCTCGCGAAACTTCTCCCACTCGGGGCGGGGGAACACCATCAGGCAGCCGTGGGGGTGCTTGGTGATCGTGAGCTGGCCCGCTGCGGTGGCCGCGAGCACGTCACGATGCCGGGTCGGCACGGACAGCCGACCCTTCGCATCGAGACTTAGCGACGAGGCACCTTGAAACACGGAGGATTTTCCAGTTCGGAATCTTGAGATCCTTCAGGGCCGGAACGGGGCCTGGAGGGCACTTTTCACCACTTAATTGCACTTTTTTGCACTGTAGCAGGAAAAGCACGCCGAACAAGAGGGCGTCCACCAAACTTTTGTAATGAAATCAACGACTTAGACGCGACTCTGCAGCCACCAGAACGCTAAAAGTCGTTGAAAAATAAGAACTTACGGCGGGCTATGAAAGTGACCTCTCAAGCCCGGCCCGGTTCTGCCGTGTCGTCACAGGATGTAGCGCGACAGGTCCTCGTCCTGGCTCAGGGTCTGCAGGCGGGTGTCCACATAGGCCGCGTCGACGGTGATCGTCTGGCCCGATAGCTTCGTGGCGTCGAAGCTCACCTCGTCCAGCAGGCGCTCCATCACCGTGGCCAGGCGGCGGGCGCCGATGTTCTCGGTGCGCTCGTTCACTTCGAAAGCGATGTGCGCCAGGCGCGTGATGCCTTCGGGCGCGAATTCGAGCGTGACGCCTTCGGTGGCCAGCAGCGCCTGGTACTGCTTGACCAGCGATGCATGGGTCTGCGTGAGGATGGCCTCGAAGTCCTGGACCGACAGCGACTCCAGCTCGACGCGGATCGGAAAGCGGCCCTGCAACTCAGGAATCAGATCGCTGGGCTTGGACAGGTGGAATGCGCCGGAGGCGATGAACAGGATGTGGTCGGTCTTGATCATCCCGTACTTGGTGGTCACGGTGGTGCCCTCCACCAGCGGCAGCAGGTCGCGCTGCACGCCCTGGCGCGATACGTCGGCGCCGCTGGTTTCCTGGCGGGTGGCCACCTTGTCGATCTCGTCGATGAACACGATGCCGTTCTGCTCGGCATTGGCCACCGCGCGGGCCTTGATCTCTTCCTCGTTGACGAGCTTGCCGGCCTCTTCGTCGGTCAGCAGCTTGAGCGCCTCGGCGATCTTGAGCTTGCGGGTCTTGCGCTTGTCCTGACCCATGGAGCTGAACATGCCGCGCAGTTGCTCGGTCATCTCTTCCATGCCCTGGGGGCCCATGATCTCGAGCGGCTGCCGGTTCTCGGCCACGTCGATCTCGATCTCCTTGTCGTCGAGCGCGCCTTCGCGCAGCTTCTTGCGGAACACCTGCCGCGCGGTGTTGTCGGCGGCTGGCTCGGTGCCGACAGCGGCGCGGGCGGGCGGGATCAGCACGTCGAGGATGCGCTCTTCGGCAGCGTCGACAGCGCGGTCGCGCACCTTTCTGGTCTCGGTCTCGCGCGTCTGCTTGACGGCCATCTCGGCCAGGTCGCGGATGATGGAATCGACGTCCTTGCCCACGTAGCCCACCTCGGTGAACTTGGTGGCCTCGACCTTGATGAAAGGCGCATCGGCCAGCCTGGCCAGGCGGCGCGCGATCTCGGTCTTGCCCACGCCCGTGGGGCCGATCATGAGGATGTTCTTGGGCGTGATCTCGTGGCGCAGGCTGCCTTCGACCTGCTGGCGGCGCCAGCGGTTGCGCAGCGCGATGGCCACCGCGCGCTTGGCGCTGGCCTGGCCCACGATGTGGTGGTCGAGTTCGGAGACGATTTCCTGGGGGGTCATGGAGGACATGCGGGGCCTGCCTTCAAAGTTCTGAGCAAAAATAGCCGCTACCGCTTTCTGGACAAGCGCAAGCAGCTATCGAATTAAGAGCAACCGCCATCAACGCTCACAGCGTCTCGATGGTGTGGTTCATGTTGGTGTAGATGCACAGCTCGCCCGCGATCTCCAGCGACTTCTTGACGATGTCCTGGGCCGACAGGTCGGTGTGGTTGAGCAGCGCCTTGGCGGCCGAATGCGCATACGCGCCGCCGGAGCCGATGGCCACGATGCCCTGCTCGGGCTCCAGCACGTCGCCGTTGCCGGTGATGATGAGCGAGGCACTGGCGTCGGCCACCGCCAGCATGGCCTCCAGGCGGCGCAGCACGCGGTCGGTGCGCCAGTCCTTGGTGAGCTCGATGGCCGCGCGCGTCAAGTGGCCCTGGTGCTTTTCGAGCTTGGCCTCGAAGCGCTCGAACAAGGTGAACGCATCGGCCGTGGCGCCCGCAAAGCCCGCGAGCACCTTGCCGTGGTAGAGCTTGCGCACCTTGCGCGCCGTGCCCTTGACCACGATGTTGCCCAGGGTGACCTGGCCGTCGCCGCCGATCGCGACCTGGATGCCGTCAGGGGTCTGGCGCCGCACGCTCAGGATGGTGGTGCCGTGGAACACCGGGGTGTTTTGAGAAGAATCCATAGCTGCCGCACATGGGGGCGCGGGCGCGGCTTTCAAGCGCCGCGAGGCACAGCCGCCGTGGCCCAGCGCCGGCCCATTCAGGACCAGCATCCAGTGCCAGCAACTCCGACAAGGCCTGCGGCGATCTCAACGATCGCATTGCGTGCATCCGCAACGCAACGCAACGTCACAACACGCTGCGCCGCGCGCCCAGCGCGACGCCGTGCCGATCAGTTCTTGCGGGGGATCACCCAGGCGTGCTCGTTCACGCCGATCACGTTGAAGAAGATCGCCACCAGGCGCTGCAGGTTGTGGAACTGCACCACATGGCCCAGGCCCTGCTGCTCGGCCGCCCAGTTGAGCACCGAGCCCGCCGCCGCGAAATCCATCCGGATGAGCTTGTCGCACGAGATGGTGAATGGCGCACCGGGCTTCATCAATGCCTGGAAGGGCTCCAGCAGCGGCGCCGCATCACCCTCGATATGGCCGGTGAGCGCGGCGACCGGTGCGCTGTCGAGCGGCGCAGGTGCCGAGAGGTCTCCCGCCAGGTCCGACGCTGCAAAGTCGCTGTCCGCCGCCAGCGGCGCGGCGCCCGACGACCCGCCCTCGTTGTCCGAGTAACCGCAGCGCGGCGACACCCAGGACGGGGGCGAGACTTCGTAGGTCACGCAGTAGTCGAGCGCGACCAGCTCGAACTCGTCGGGCTTGCCCATGAGCCGCAACGCCGCCATGCGCAGGCGCCACCATTCGGGGCTGGTGGCTCGGTCGCCCGACTGGGTCTTGGCGTCCAGCAGGGCGTTGAGTTTTTCGACACCGGAAAACACCAGCTGGCCGTCGCGCTCCGCCCACAGGCTGAACTGGTCGGCCAGCAGCGGCACGGCAGCGTCGTCGATGGAGACGATGCGGGACCACGACAAGGTCCACGGCGATGCAGACCGCGCGAGCGATGCCTGCAAGGCCGCCACGGACGACACGCCCAGCGCGGCTGGCGCATTCCAGCTGAAATCCTTGCGCGCCGGCAGGCCGGGCGCCGCAGTGGCTGCCGCCGGCGACGCGGGTGCCATGCCCAACTGCTCAGGGATCGAGAACCACAGCGGCGCCGACCGGCTGTACTGCGCAGCGTAGTCGATGGCCAGGGTCTCGAAGCGGTCGTGCTGCCCTGTCGCGCGGTACAGGTCGAACAGCGTCATCCAGATTTCCTGCTGCTCGGCAGGCGCATCCCCGCGGTGCTGCGCCAGCACATCCATGAGGCCCGCCTCTGCACCGGCGTGGTCGCCATTGGCAAACCGGATGGCGGCTTCTTCCAGATCGGGTTCGTGCACAAATTCCTCCGGTTCAGGTGCCGGCGCTGGCGTGGCAGCGGCGGGCGCATCAGGGCTGAAGGATGCCTCCTGCGGGCCCGGGCTTCCACCCATCTGCGCGTCCATGCTTCCAAATCGACCCACGGCCATGCTGTCGTCTGCGAACAGCGGCTGCACGGCGGGCTTGGTCTCCAGGTGGGCGGGCAAGCTGCCCGGCGCGGTGGGTGCATAGGCCCGGGAGTGCGCGGAGTCGGCGGTCTCGCCCCCCGACTCGGGCATCACGCCGGGCTGGGTGGGAGCGTCAGCGCCTTGCTTGCTCTTCCACCACTGCTGCGACATCTGCGCTTCGATCTCGTCGATCTTCTTGAGCGTGACGGCGCGCTCGTCAGGCGAGGCCATGCTGCTCTGAAAGAACGAGGGCCGTGCAGTGGGGTCTTCCGTGCGGTGCCCCTGGAGCACCTCGCGCTGGCGCAGCTTGCGCAGCTGATCGAACTCGCGGCGCCGCACGAAGTCGTTGCGGCGCTTGCGCTCGATCATCTCCTTGAGCATCTGCTTGCTGTACTGGCTTTCCCGATCGTCCTGGATGGAGTCGAGCTCCGTCCAGTTGACCGTGGGATTCTTCACGAACCGAACCACCTTCGATAGCAGGCCGCCGGGGGTGGTTTCTTCCTTGCTCATGACTCAGGGGTACCGGTACAGAGATTGCGCAGCGATGATCAGCGTCAGGCCAGCGCCCGATCAGTCCCCGAACATCTTCTGCTTGAGTTCGCGGCGCTGCTGCGCCTCCAGCGACAGCGTGGCGGTGGGGCGTGCGATCAGGCGGCCGACGCCGATGGGCTCGCCGGTTTCGTCGCAATAGCCGTAGTCGCCCGCGTCGATGCGGGCGATGGATTGCTCGATCTTCTTGAGCAGCTTGCGCTCGCGGTCGCGGGTGCGCAGCTCGAGGGCGTGCTCTTCTTCGATGGTCGCGCGGTCGGCCGGGTCGGGCACCACCACGGTGTCTTCACGCAGGTGCTCGGTGGTCTCGCCAGCGCTGTTGTGGATGTCCTGCTTGAGCTGAACGAGCTTCAGGCGGAAGAACGCCATCTGCTTGTCGTTCATGTACTCGCTGTCCGGCATCGCCATGACTTCGGCATCCGTCAGCTCGGCGGCGGACTTGGTCTTCCAGTTGTTCGCCAGCTTGGGGTCTTTTTTGGCAGCCGTGAAAGTGGGGTGCGCTTGCGCAGTCGTGGGCATGGTATGTAGATAACTGGCTTTGGCAGCGGTGGAAGCCACTGTCTGTGCCATGGATGGTACGGTCAATTGGGCCAATCGGGAAGAAGGCCGGGTCGTGCGCGCGGGTACCCCCCCCGGCTGTGCGGGTGCGGCGGCAACGGGCGCCGGTGCTGCCACTGCGGGACTGGCTACCTTGGCCGCGGCCGCCTTGGGGACGGCAGCGGCGGTCTTGGCCGGAGCGGCTTTGGCAGCAGCCTTGGTCGCAGCAGGGGCTGCAGGGCGCTGGGCCGCGGCGGCGGGCTTCGCTGCCTTGGTGGCGGCCTTGGGTTTGCTGGTATCGGCTTTCACTTCCTGGTCTCCTCGCTGTACGGGCGGGCCCTTGCACCGCTAACGCGGCTTGGGGCGGGTGGCAAGCCTTCCGGGGTTTTACCGGGGCGCGATTGTATCGACCTGGGCTGACGCAAACGGAAACGTTGCGGATACAACACAAATCGGGCCGGGATCGGCGCCCCGTCCTACGAATGGATCAAACGAGGCTTTGCTCCAGCCCTTGCAGAAAGATGTCCTTGGGCAGGTCGATGCCGATGAAGACCATCTTGCTCAAACGCTGCTCGCCCTCGGCCCACTGGGGGCCCAGGTCGCTGCCCATGAGCTGGTGCACACCCTGGAAGATCACCTTGCGCTCGGTGCCCTTCATATTAAGCACCCCTTTGTAGCGCAGCATGCGCGGGCCGTAAATATTGACGATGGCGCCCAGGAAATCCTCGAGCTTGGCCGGATCGAACGGCCGCTCGGAGCGAAAGACGAAACTCTTCACGTCGTCGTCATGGTGATGGTGGTGGCCGTGCCCATGGTCGTGCTGGTGCGAGGGGTGGCTGCAGTGCTCGCCGTGCTCGTGGTCATGATCGTGGTGGTCATGGTCGTGGTGGTCATGGCCATCGCCCTCTTCCTTGAGGAACTCGGGGTCGATATCGAGCTTGGCATTGAGGTTGAAGCCCCGCAGGTCCAGCACTTCCTTCAAGGGCACCTCGCCGAAATGCACGGCCTTGATGGGTGCGCGGGGGTTCATGTGCTTCAAGCGATGGATCAGCGCGTCGGTCTCCTCCTGGGAGACCAGATCGGTCTTGGACAAGAAGATCTGGTCGGCAAAGCCCACCTGGCGGCGCGCTTCCTGGCGGTCGTTGAGCTGCTGGGGCGCGTGCTTGGCGTCCACCAGCGTGATGATGGAGTCGATGAGGTATGTCTCGGCGATCTCCTCGTCCATGAAGAAGGTCTGCGCCACGGGGCCGGGGTCGGCCACGCCGGTGGTCTCGATGACGATGCGGTCGAACTCCAGCAGGTTCTTGCGCTTCTTGGCGGCCAGCAGCTGCAGCGTCTCGCGCAGGTCTTCGCGGATGGTGCAGCAGATGCAGCCGTTGCTCATCTGAACGATCTGCTCCTTGGACTCGGTCACGAGGATGTCGTTGTCGATGTTCTCTTCGCCGAATTCGTTCTCGATCACGGCGATCTTCTGGCCGTGGGCTTCGGAGAGCAGGCGCTTGAGCAAGGTGGTCTTGCCCGAGCCCAGGAAGCCGGTGAGGATGGTGACGGGGATCAATGCCATGTTGTGTGTCCTTCAAGGGATGAACCCATGCGCTGCACCCGGCACTGCGGGCCGGGTGTGCGTGGCGCAAGGGGTTGTTTTCAGTGTACCGACGCTGTCAAGCCCTTGCCGCGCTCAGCCCTTGCGCATCACCACCAGGCCCTTGAGGTACTCGCCTTCGGGGAATTCGAGGGTCATCGGGTGGTCGGGCGCGCCGCCCAGACGCTCCAGGATGAAGCCGTCCACGCCCGCATCGGCGCCCGCTGATGCGACGATCTTGTGGAACAGGTCGGCGCTGATGCCGCCCGAGCACGAGAAGGTGAACAGCACGCCGCCGGGCGAAAGCAACTGCAGCGCCAGGCGGTTGATGTCCTTGTACGCGCGTGCCGCGCGGTCGGCGTGGGCCGCAGTGGGCGCAAACTTCGGCGGGTCGAGCACGATGGCATCGAAGCGCCGGCCTTCCTTGAGAAACTGGCGCAGCGAGGCGTTCACGTCCGCATCCATGAAGCTGGCGTGGTTCAGGTCGAACCCGTTGAGCGCCACATGGGCGCGCGCGCGCTCCAGGGCCGGGCCCGACGAGTCGATGGACGTCACATGCCCGTCCGCCGATGCGCCGCCGGCGCGCATGCCCGCGAGCGCGGCCACGCTGAAGCCGCCGGTGTAGCAAAAGCAGTTGAGCACGTCCTTGAAGCCCAGGCGCTGCGCGTAGTCGGCAAAGCGCTTGCGGCTGTCGCGCTGGTCCAGGTAGAAGCCGGTCTTGTGGCCTTCGGCGATGTTCAGCGTCAAATTCCACTGGTGTTCCTGGATGGTGAGCTCGAGCGGGGGGCCTTCGCCGTCGCCCGGCGTACCCGTGGGGCCGCCGCGCAACCAGCCGGCGGCGGGCTCGAGGCCTTCGAGCGCGCGCACGCTGGCGTCCGAGCGTTCATACAGCTTGGCCAGGCCCGTCTCGCGCAGCAGGGCATCGGCGATCACGGCTTTCCAGCGCTCGGTCCCGGCGCTGGTGAACTGCGCGACCAGGGTGTCGCCATAGCGGTCCACGATGAGGCCCGGCAGGCCGTCGGACTCGCCGTGCACCAGGCGCACACCGTCGCTTTGCACATCAAAACGGGCTCTGGCAATGATGGAGCGCGCGCAAGCAGCTATGAAAAAAGGAGCATCGATGCGCTGCGCCTCGTCGAAGCTCCACACCCGTGCGCGGATGCGCGAGCTGGGGCTGAACGCGGCCCAGGCCAGGAACTGGCCCTCGTGCGACTCCACGCGCACGGTCTCGCCGCTGTCGGCGCCGCCTTTGGCGATGGCCGATTCAAAAATCCAGGGGTGGCGGCGCAAGAGCGAGCGCTCTTTGCCAGGGCGAAGGCGAAGGGTTTTCATGATGGGGCGATTGTCGCGTGAATGCGCCCCGCCGCCGGCCAGTGCTGCAGGGCGCTGACCGTGCCGCCCTGCACTTGCTGACGGCCCGCCCGGGTCAGAGCGGGTGGCCGATGCGCCCGATGCGGGGCGCCCAATTCTCCAGGATGTCGGCCGACACCAGCACCCGCCGCGCCTGGCCGATGAGCAGGTGCCGCGGCACAAAGCCGATGTAGCGGGAGTCCGCGCTGTTGTCCCGGTTGTCGCCCAGCACCAGGTACTGGCCCTCGGGCACCGTCACCGGCCCGAAGCTGCTGTGGGCCGTCACGCCCTGCAGCCACTGCACGCGCCGCTCGTGGCCGTCCAGGTGCTCCGTCCAGCGCGTGGCGGGCACTTCGGCGCCCAACTCGGCCAGGTGCTCCGTCACCGCCTCGGGCGCGTCGTAGCGCGCCGCCTGGCCGTTGAGGTACAGCACCTCGTCGCGCATCTCCACCGTGTCGCCCGGCAGCGCCGCAATGCGCTTGATGAGCCGCGTGCCGTCCAGCGGCGAGGAGAACGTGACCACATCCCCCCGCGCCGGATCCCCCAGCCGCGCCACCACCACATCGGTCAGCGGCACCTTCAGGTCATAGGCCAGCCGGTTGACGAACACCACATCCCCCTCCAGCAGCGTAGGCCGCATGGACCCCGAAGGAATCGGATTCCAGTCCGCCACCGCCGTGCGAAAGATGCCGAAGCACAGCAGCAACACGATGAACCCACGGTTCGATTTGACCCATTTCAGCAACATGGCACAACACTCCAAGGCGCCCTACAGCAAGCACCCCCTGCTCGGATGCACGGCCTCACATCTTGGTTCCATGACCCCAGACAGCGAGAACCACCCCGACCCACCGGCATGCCCGATCAGCGCCAGACACCGGCCCCGCAACCACCAACGCCCGCAGCGCGCGTCGCCCCCACCAGTGCACCCGTGGAGCTGGCTTTGCCAGGCCAGGGGGTGCGTCCCCCTCGGGGGAAGCGGCAACGCCGCTCAGGGGGCGACCCATCCTTCCCGTGGAACCGGCTTTGCCGGGCCAGGGGGTGCGTCCCCCCTCGGGCGAAGGCGCGCAGCGCCTCAGGGGGGCTACTTTTTTCTAGCGCGAGGATGCGCCGCGTCATACACCTTGGCCAGGTGCTGAAAATCCAGCCGCGTGTACACCTGCGTGGTGGTGATGTTGGCGTGCCCCAGCAGCTCCTGCACCGCGCGCAGGTCGCCGCTGCTTTGCAGCAAATGGCTGGCGAACGAGTGGCGCAGCATGTGCGGGTGCACCGGCGTGGTCAGCCCCGCCTGCTGGCTGCGCTGGCGCAGGCGCAGCCAGATCGACTGCGCCGTGAGCCGGGCGCCACGCTGGCCGACGAACAGCGCAGCGTCGAGCCGCGCGGCACCCTCGCCGCCAAACGGCGTGGCCCGCAGCTGCAGCCAGGCCTGCAACGCCTGGGTGGCGGCGCGGCCCACGGGCACGCTGCGGCGCTTGCTGCCCTTGCCGAACACATGGGCTTCGCCCGCCTGCAGGTCCACCCAGCCGCGGCCCAGGCGCTGGGTGTCGGGGCCGGGCACCGCGTCCAGCCCCGCCAGCTCGCCCACGCGCAGGCCGCAGCCGTACAGCAGCTCGACCATGGCCGCGTCACGCGCCTCCAGCCACGGGTGGGCGCCAGTGTTGTCGAACTCGGCCAGGCGCACCGCGTCGTCCACGCCCAGCGCCTTGGGCAGGGGCTTTGGCGCCTTGGGCGCACGCACGTCCTGCACCGGGTTGTGATCGATCAGGCCCTGGCGCCCGGCCCAGGTGAAGAACCCGCGCCAGCCCGACAAAATGAGCGCAATCCCCCGCCCGCTGCGCCCCGCGCTGTGCATCTGCGCCACGAAGCGGCGGATGTGCGCACTCGTCAGCTGCAGCAGCGGCAGATTCACCCCGTGCGCGAACTGCGCCAGCCGTGCAAGGTCCAGCGTGTACAGCGTGAGCGTGCGGTCCGCCAGCCGCTTCTCCACCCGCACATGCTCCAGATAGCGCAGCACCTGCGGGTCGGTGGGCAATGGCAAGGCAGCCGGAGCGTCGGACATGGTGGTAACGCCAAACAGAACGGCAGCAGCCTTGAAGCTCTAAACCACCCGCGCGAAGGCCGCAACCGGCGCGCCCCCACGCCAGCGCCACCGTGGAACCGGCTTCGCCGGGCCACGGGTGGCGTCCCCCCTTTGGGGGGAAGACGCGGAGCGGCTCAGGGGGGAGCTCATTTCAGGCGGATCAGCGCCGCGCTGGCCAGCTCGGCCATGCGCGCCAGGAAGTCCGTGCCCATGGTCGCGTCAAAGCGGTGCGCATCGGGCGAGCCCAGCACCAGCAGGCCGAACGCCGGCGTGGCGCTGTCGATGGCCCCCGCGCGCAGCGGCAGCAGCGCGAGCGACTGGGCGGGTTCGCCCGGCTCCTGCGCCAGCCAGCCGGCCGGCTCGAAGCCCAGGTTGGGGCCGCAGAACGGCATGGTCAGCGACGAGGCGAACGCGCGCGCGTCCTCGCTCGCGCCCTGGGTGAAGTCGGCATCGATGTACGGGCCGGCCACGTCCCACACGCGCACCGCCGCCTGGGGCACGTCGAACAGCGTGCGCAAGCCGTCCACCACGGCCTGGGGCAGGTCGAACGGGTCCTTGACCTCCAGCAGCGCGCTGGTCCACTGGTGCACCTTGTGCGCGATGGTGGCGTTTTCGGTGCTGTTGCGCACCATCTCCATGATGCGCTGCTCCAGGCCCTTGATCTTCTCGCGCAGCATCTCGGCCTGGCGCTCCTGCAGGCTCACGGCGCGGGCACCGTGGGGGCTGGTGATCTGCACGCTGGCCAGTACCTCCGCGTGGCGCTCGAAGAAGCCCGGCGTGTTGGTGAGGAACTGGGCGATGTCGTCTTCGGTGATCGGTGGGATGTGGGACGTCGTCATAGGAGGGTGTCGGGAATGTCGATCTGGCCTTCGAACACCGTGGTGGCCGGGCCGGTCATGAAAACGGAATCGGCCGCCTGGCCGCTCCAGGCGATGGTGAGCACTCCGCCGCGGGTCTCGACCTGCACTTCGGCGTCCAGCAGGCCCAGGCGGATGCCCGAGGCCACGGCCGCGCAGGCGCCGGTGCCGCAGGCCAGGGTCTCGCCCACGCCGCGCTCGAACACGCGCAGCCGCACATGGCTGCGGTCCACCACCTGCAGGTAGCCGGCGTTCACGCGCTGCGGAAAGCGCACATGGTGTTCGATGAGCGGGCCGGTCTGCGCGACGGGGGCCGTGTCCACGTTGTCCACCAGCTGCACGGCGTGCGGGTTGCCCATGGAGGCCACTGCTACAAAAATAGGAGCTGCTTGTGCTTGCCCATCGAGCGACAGCGGCCATTTTCGCCCCGAACCCTGGTCCACGGGCGTGAGGCCGGCGGGGTCGAACGGCACCTTGGCCGGGTCGAACTCGGGGCGGCCCATGTCCACCGTCACGCGGCCGTCGGCCGTGAGGCGGGGGGCGATCACGCCGCTTTTGGTTTGCACGCGGATCGTGTCGCGGCCCGTCAGGCCCTTGTCGTGCACAAAGCGCGCAAAGCACCGGGCGCCGTTGCCGCACTGCTCCACCTCGCCGCCGTCGGCGTTGTGGATCACGTATTCGAAGTCGATGCCGTCGCCGGGCGATGGCCGCACGGTCAGGATCTGGTCGGCGCCCACGCCGAAGTGGCGGTCCGCCAGAAAGCGGTACTGGGCGGTGGACAGGCCCAGGCGGCCCTGGGTCTCGTCGAGCACGACGAAATCGTTGCCCGCGCCCTGCATCTTGGTGAAGCGAATCTGCATCCCCGGGATTATCGTCGCAGGACCGGGTTGGCCGCCATGGCACACCCCACCGCACGCACCACAACGCCGGGCTGCCGTGCAGCGCACCCACGGCGCAAGCCCCTGGCGTGCACCGATTCGTACTCCGGTTTAGGCTTGCGCTTTTTCCGGCCCGCACGGCCGCTACCACCACCACTTCGAAGGATCTTTCAGCATGGCCCAGCCCGATCTCTCCGCCTTCACCATCACCCGCAAATGGCCCGCGCAGCACCCGGAGCGCATTCAGCTGTACTCGCTGCCCACGCCCAACGGCGTGAAGGTGTCGATCGCACTCGAAGAGCTGGGCCTGCCCTACGAGCCGCACCTGGTGAGCTTCGAGACCAACGACCAGACCTCGCCCGAATTCCTGTCGCTCAACCCCAACAACAAGATCCCGGCCATCCTGGACCCGAACGGGCCGGACGGCCAGCCCCTGGCGCTGTTCGAGTCCGGCGCCATCCTGGTGTACCTGGCCAGCAAGACCGGCCAGTTGATGCCAGAGGACACCGCGGGCCGCTACGAGACCCTGCAGTGGGTGATGTGGCAGATGGGCGGCCTCGGCCCCATGTTCGGCCAGCTCGGCTTCTTCCACAAATTCGCCGGCAAGGACTATGAAGACAAGCGCCCGCGCGACCGCTACGTGGCGGAATCGAAGCGCCTCTTGAAGGTGCTGGACGAGCGCCTGAAGGGCCGCCAGTGGGTGATGGGCGACACCTACACCATCGCCGACATCGCCATCCTGCCGTGGGTGCGCAACCTGGTGGGCTTCTACGGCGCGGGCGACCTGGTGGAGTTCGGCCAGTTCAAGGAGATCGAGCGCGTGCTGGCAGCGTTCGTGAAGCGCCCGGCCGTGGCCAAGGGCCTGAACATTCCGGCGCGCGGCTGAGCCCGGCCGGCGCAGTGCATGGGCTGCCGCGTCAGCCCATGCGCTCTTGCAGAAAGTCCAGAAAACACGCGATGCGCGCGGCCAGTTGCGTGTTGCGGTAGTACACCGCGTTGATGGGCTGGCGCACCTCCACCGTGTCGCGCGCCAGCACCTGCACCAGGCGGCCGCCGTCGCGGTCGCCTGCGGTCATGAAGTCCGACAGGCACACCAGCCCCTCATGCGCGAGCGCCAGCTGGCGCAGCGTTTCGCCGCTCGACGCGGTGAGGCGGGGCACGATGGGCCACTGGTCCCCGTGCGCGCCCCGCAGCGGCCAGCGGTTGAGCGACTCGGGCTGGTTGAAGCCCAGCAGCGTGTGCCCCGCCAGGTCCCCCACGCTCTTGGGCCTGCCCGCGCGCGCCAGGTACTCGGGGCTGGCCAGCACCCGCAGGCGGGTGGTGCACAGGGGGCGCGCGTGCAGGGTCGAGTCCTGCAGCTGGCCGATGCGGATCGCCACGTCGGTGCGCCGCTCCAGCAGGTCGATATAACCCTCGTCCGTGTCGAGCTCCAGCGTGATCTGCGGGTAGGCGCTGCGAAACGCCGGCACCAGCGGCACGACGGCGTGCAGCATGAACGGCGTGGCCGCATTCACGCGCAGCCGCCCCGCAGGCTGCTGGCGGCGCGCGGCCATGTGCTCTTCGGCGTCTTCGATGGACGCGAGGATGGCGCGCGTGCGCTGCAGGAAGGCCTGGCCCTCCTCCGTGAGTTCGGTGCGGCGGGTGGTGCGGCGCAGCAGCGTGGTGTCGAGCTTTTTCTCCAGCCGTGCCAGTGCCCGGCTGATGCCGGAGACCGTCTGGTCCAGGCGGTCGGCGGCCGCGGTGATGGAGCCGCCGTCCACGACGGCGACAAAGGCCTGCAGCTCTTCGAGCGTGGTTTTCATGGAGTGCACCTCGGTTCAGACAAGCCGCCATTATTGATTTGACAGCAAGTATCTTCTGCTGATCACCGTCTTTTTCTGCAAAGGACAAGCACCCACACTCCAGGCATTCACCCATTGCCTACCAGGAGTGTTCTTTCATGCCCATTGCCTTGCTCGCGCTGACGCTCAGCGCATTCGCCATCGGCACGACCGAGTTCGTGATCGTCGGCCTGCTGCCCACCGTGGCGGCCGACCTGGCCATCAGCATCCCTTCGGCGGGCCTGCTGGTCAGCCTGTACGCCCTGGGCGTGGCGGTCGGCGCGCCCGTGCTCACCGCCCTCACCGGCCGCGTGCCGCGCAAGGCACTGCTGCTGTCGCTGATGGCGCTGTTCACCGCCGGCAACCTGCTGGCCTGGCAGGCCCCGAGCTATGAGACGCTGGTGGCCGCGCGCATCCTCACCGGCCTGGCGCACGGCGTGTTCTTCTCGATCGGCTCGACCATCGCCACCGGCCTCGTGCCGCGCGAGAAGGCCGCGAGCGCCATCGCCATCATGTTCACCGGCCTCACCGTGGCGCTGGTCACCGGCGTGCCGCTGGGCACCTTCATCGGCCAGCATTTTGGTTGGCGCGAAACCTTCCTGGCGGTGGCGGCGCTGGGCGTGGTGGCCTTCATCGGCAGCGCCTGGTTCGTGCCGCGCGGCATTGCGCACACACCGCCTGCGTCACTGCTGCAACAGGCCCGCGTGCTGGCCGAGCCGCGCCTGCTGCTGGTGTACGCCAAGACGGCCGTCGGCTATGGCGGCACCTTCATCCCCTTCACTTTTCTCGCGCCCATCCTCACGGACATCTCGGGCTTCAGCGCGGGCGTCGTGGGCTGGGTGATGCTGGTGTACGGCGTGTCGGTGGCGGTTGGCAACATCTGGGGCGGCCGCTTGGCCGACCGGCTGGGGCCCATCCCCGCGCTGCGCATCATCTTTGCGCTGCTGGCTGCGGTGTTGTTGTTGCTGCAGTTCACCGCGCCCTACCCCTGGCTGGCTTTGGTCACTGTGCTGTTGTGGGGTGCTGTGGCATTCGGCAATGTGCCGGGGTTGCAGGTCTATGTGGTCAAGCAGGCCGAGCGGTTCACACCCCAGGCGGTGGATGTGGCGTCGGGGCTGAACATCGCGGCGTTCAATCTGGGGATTGCGGGGGCGGCGTGGGGCGGGGGGTTGATCGTGACGCATCTGGGGTTGATGCATACGCCGTGGATTGGGGCGGTGGTGGTGTTGGTGTCGCTGGGGTTGACGCATTACAGCGGGGTGCTGGACAGGCGCAGTGGGATACCGGTGCGGGGTGGTGGGGCGGTGGCTGTGGGGCATTGAGTGAGGCTGGCTTCGAGTGCTTCCATCACTTTTTTTCTGGACGGAGGCACTTCACTCACAGCCGTTCGGGTTGAGCCTGTCGAAACCGGGGTGCTCGACCCACGCCCGTTCGGGTTGAGCCTGTCGAAACCTGGGCGCAGCGACCCACGTCCGTTCGGGTTGAGCTTGTCGAAACCTGGGCGCAGCGACCCACGTCCGTTCGGGTTGAGCTTGTCGAAACCGGGGTGCAGCGACCCACGTCCGTTCGGGTTGAGCTTGTCGAAACCGGGGTGCAGCGACCCACGTCCGTTCGGGTTGAGCTTGTCGAAACCGGGGTGCGCTCGCAGGCTCGCTGGTTTGTACCGCGTGCCTGGTTCAAGGGCGGAGGCCGGGAGTCGCCCGGCGTGCGAGTAACTTTCTTTCGCGTCGCCGAAAGAAAGTCACCAAAGAAAGGGCGACCCTACAGCCTGCGTCCCCACTCGCCCTGCGGGCGAGTGGGGCAACCTGCGGTGCTCGGTCGTGGGGTGCGCTGCGGAACTCGCTGCGCGCTGCCGCGCTACGCTCAGACATCCGCAGCGAGTCAGTTCACGATGCGTGTGTCCTTCGGCACACGCTCACCCCACGCCCTGCGCTCCTCGGCGCATCCTGAAGGGATGGGGGAGAGGACATCCACACGGGCCATCGCTGCGCTCGGCCTGGCGGTCGCGGCGCGAAGCGCCTGCGCGTTCGGGGCCGAGCAACGCGATGGCCCGTGTGGCTGTTCGGCTGTCCACCCCCTGTGGCTGCGCCTGCGGCGGGGCGGTTGCGGGGTGAGCATGCGCGTCGGAGCGCGCATGCCTCGTCATCTAGCTCGCCGTGGCTGTCTGAACGGAGCGCCAACGGCGCGCAGTGAGTTCCACGGCGCACCCCGCAACCGCCCCGACGCAGGTTTGCCCCGTAGCGCAGCGAAGGGGTCGCAGACTTGGGGTCGCCTTCTCTTTGGTGACTTTCTCTTGGCGAACCAAGAGAAAGTTACCGCGCCGCCGGGCGCGCACCCCGGCTCCCGCCCTCAACACAGGCACACCTCTCAAACCAGCGCGCCCGCGAGCAGCGCCCAGGTTTCGACACGCTCAAACCGAACGGATGGGGTTACGGAAGGGCAAGGTTTCGACAAGCTCAACCCCAAGGGACAGCGATGACGGACAAACGCTTCGACAACCTCAGCCCGAACGGGCGAGGGTGCAACACCTTAGGTTTCAACAGGCCCGACCCTAACGCCAAGGGAACAAGAACCCCCCCCACAACCCAGGCCCCAAACAGACACGAACACCCAACCCACTCCCCCTCGATAATCCCCCGATGCCCCGCACCACCCAACAACTGCACCCCCACCGCGAGCCCGTAGCCACCCGCCCCGCCGCCACCGTGCTGCTGCTGCGTGATGCGACAGGCGATGCAGGCGGACTCGAAGTCCTCATGACCCGCCGATCCGCCACCGCCAGCTTCGCCCCTGGCGCATACGTCTTCCCCGGCGGCGGCATCGACGCGCTGGACGCCGCCCCCACCACCCACGCCGCCGCAGACCGCCGCCCCACACAAAGCGACCTGCACCTCACCCAGGCCATCGCCGCCATCCGCGAGAGCTTCGAAGAACTGGGCATCCTGCTGGCGCGCCACGCCGCCGACGGCCGCTGGGCCGATGCCGCCGACATCGCTGCCATCGACCGCCACCAGCCCTTCGCCCAGCAATGCAGCGCGCGCGGCCTGCGGCTCGCGGCCGACAGCGTGTTCGTGCTGGCGCACTGGACGACCGACCGCGACCTGCCGCGCCGCTTCGACGTGCCGTTTCTCGTGGCACGCATGCCTGAAGAAGGCCAGGAGCCGGTGGCCGACGAGGCCGAGCAGTTCGAGCCCGTGTGGGTGCGCCCGGCCGATGCGCTCGCGCGGCACGAGGCGGGGCAGTTCTTCATGATCTTTCCGACCGTGCGCACGCTGCAGCGGCTGGCGCAGTTCGGCACCACGCAGGCCGTGTTCGACGCGCTAGCCGACGAGCAGCCGCTGTGGACCAGTTGCCCGCGCGCCGGCACCCTGGCCGGCAAGGAAGCGCGCTACATGGAAAGCGACACGCCCTACGGCGAGCTGGCGCTGGTGTGCCCCGACGGGCAGATCGTCCACGCGCTCGACTGGCAGACCGCGCAGCCCGTGCCGCTGCTGCGCAACGTGCAACGCCTGACCGCGCCCAACCCCGGCGTGATGACCGGGCCCGGCACCAACAGCTACCTGGTGGGCGACCCGGCCACCGGGTTCATCGCCATCGACCCCGGCCCGGCAGACCCGGAGCACCTGGACACGCTCTGGCGCGCAGCGGGTGGCGACATCCGCATGATCGTGTGCACGCATTCGCACGCGGACCACTCGCCGGGCGCCGCGCCGCTGCAGGCACTGTGTGTGCAGGCGGGCAAGGCGCCGCCGCCCATCCTGGGCCTGCCGTCCGCGCCCACGGCGCGCGCAGCCAGCGCCTTCACGCCCGACCGGGTGCTACAAAACAATGAGCTGCTGACGCTTGCAGGACAAGCGGCAGAGTGCCCTGTCACCCACACCCTGCAGGTGATCCACACGCCCGGCCATGCCGCCAACCACCTGTGCCTGCTGCTGGTGGAAGACGCCTTGCTGTTCAGCGGCGACCACATCCTGAACGGCAGCACCACGGTGGTGGACCCGCCGGACGGCAACATGGCCGACTACCTCGACTCGCTCGACCGGCTGGATGCGGTCTGCGCGCAGCACGGCGTGGAGTTCATCCTGCCCGCGCACGGCTATGTGCTGGGCCAGGCCCGCAGCGCCATCGCCAAGCTCAAGGCCCACCGCCTCGCACGCGAAGCCAAGGTGATGGCGGCCATGCAGGCGCTGCCAGAGGGCACCATGGAGGACTGGGTGCGCCACGCCTACGATGACGTGCCGCCGCGCATGTGGCCGGTGGCGCAGCGGTCGTTGCTGGCGCATGTGGAACGCATCCGGTCCCTGCAGCCTGGAGGTTAAGAAGCCCCCTGAGCGGCTGCGCCGCTTCCCCCCAGGGGGACGCTACCCGTGGCCTGGCAGAGCCAGTTCCACGGTGGCACTGGCGACAGGCCGCGCTCGTGGGGAGTGCCCCGCCGACAATCACCCACCTACACCCTCGACCCGCGCACGGCGAATGTTCACCTTTGATGTATGACCGACAAGAACCCTGACCCCTCCCACATCCGCCTGGCCAAGCGCGTGGCGGACCAACTCAACTGCTCGCGCAGCACGGCGGAGCAGTTCATCGAGGGCGGCTTCGTGAGCGTGGACGGCCAGGTGGTGGAAGCGCCCGGCACCCGCGTGCGGCCCGACCAGGCCGTGGCAGTGGATCCCGATGCCAGCCTGCTGGAACTCACGCCCGTCACGCTGCTGCTGCACAAGCCCGCCGGATTTGAAGCGGGCCTTGGCCAGAGCGCGCCCGGCGGAGCCTCCGCCCACAACACCCCATCAGGCAGTCATGGCAGCCACGGCAGCCGCAGCCAGGGCGCCACGCCCGCCACCACGCTGCTGGGCGCCGCGTCGCACCTGGCGGAAGACGCCTCGGGCATTCGCGTGCTGCAGCGGCACTTCCGGCAGCTCGAGTGCTTCACGCCTTTGCCGACCGAAGCCAGCGGGCTCGTGGTCTACACGCAGGACAAGCGCATCGGGCGCAAGCTGGCCGAAGACATCGAGTCGCTGGAGCAGGAGTGCATCGTCGAGGTGAAAGGCGAGATCGCCCCGAACGGCCTGCAGCGCCTGTGCCACGGCCTCACCTTCAATGGCCGCCCGCTGCCGCCCATCAAGGTGAGCTGGCAGAACGAGACGAAGCTGCGGTTTGCGCTCAAGGGCATCCGGCCCGGGCAGATTCCGGCGATGTGCGAGGCCGTGGGGCTGTCGGTGGTGGCGATCAAGCGCATCCGCATCGGCCGCGTGCCGCTGGCCAAGGTGCCCGAAGGGCAGTGGCGGTACCTGCAACCCTGGGAGAAGTTCTAGCCCCCCTGAGCCGCTGCGCGGCTTCCCCCCCGGAGGGGGGACGCACCCTGTGGCCTGGCGGAGCCAGATCCACGGGAAGGACTGATGCCCCCTGAGCGGCTGCGCCGCTTCCCCCAAGGGGGGCGCACCCCGTGGCCTGGCGGAGCCAGTTCCACGGGAAGGACTGATGCCCCCCTGAGCGACTGCGCCGCTTCCCCCCAAAGGGGGACGCACCCCGTGGCCTGGCGAAGCCAGATCCACGGGTGCGCTGGCGGAGGCGTGCCTTTTGCGAACGGCGTGTGGCGGGCGAACAACGCTATTAAAAATATAGCTACTGGCGCTTGACTATCAAGCGGCAGGGGCTGTTTTTGCTTGAATTTCGCACCCATGCCTCGCTGCTACACTGCCTGCCACTCGGGAGGGAGTGAGTTCATGAACGAAAACAATACCGGCGGCTCGGCAGGACCGATGTCGACTTTCATGCCGCAGAACATCGACGCGCACCCGCTCGAATTCACCGGCAGTGGTGGCGAGTATTTCAGGGTGTGGATCGTCAACGTGCTGCTGTCCATCGTCACGCTGGGCATCTACACGCCCTGGGCGCGGCGGCGCACTGCGCAGTACTTCTACAGCCACACACTGGTGGCGGGCAGCCCGCTCGAATTCACCGCGCAGCAGCGCAAGATGGTGATGGGCTTTGTGCTGCTGACGCTGATCACCATCGCCTACAACATCGCCGCCAACACCGGCCAGGATGCCGCCGTGGGCGTGTTCTTGCTGACGGGTGCACTGCTCTCGCCGCTGATCTGGGGCAGCGCGATGCGCTTTCGCCTGGGTGCCACGCGCTGGCGCGGTCTGCGCCTGCAGTTCACTGCGAGCTGGAAAGAGGTCTACATCGCCAGCTGGCCGATGTTTGCGCTGGCCCTGGTGTGGTTCGCCGTGTTCTTCGGCATGCAGATGCTGTCGCCCGAACTGGCCCAGGCCATGGAAGCGATGGAAGAAGCCGAAGAAGGCGCCAAGCGCGCCCTGCCCAGCTTCACGCCCGCCATGGGCGGCCTGCTGGCGCTCGGCCTGGTGCTGACGGTGCTGTGTTTCATCCGGCTGGAATACAACTACAAGAGCCTGCTGGTACTGCGCGCCCAGGTGGGCGCCGAACGCGGCCGCTGGAAGCCGGTGTACATGGACTTCGTGAAGGTGTGGCTGGCCACGGTGGCCGTGTTCATCCTGTGCGTAGTGGTCATCGCCACGCTGATCGCGGTGCTGGCGGGCAGCTCCATCGCGCTGCTGGTGGCCACCTCGGACAAGCTGGGCTTCTGGCTGTTCGTGATCATCTTCGCGGCCATCATCGGCGGCATGCTGCTGCTGTTCCTCGCGTCGGCCCCAGCCCGCGCGTACCGCGAGGCCCGCATGTTCCAGCTGCTGTGGAACAACACGGGCGTGAGCCATGTGGCCCGCTTCAAGTGCCACCTCAAGAGCGGCGGCTACGTGGGCCTGCGCATCAAGAACATGTTCCTGACATTGTTCACGCTGGGCCTGTACCGCCCGTTTGCCCGCGTGAGCGAATACCGCATGAAGCTCGAATCGGTGACCCTGCACGTCAAGGGCGGCGTGGAGCAGGTGGCCGGCACCATGGTGCGCCAGCAGCAGGGCGGCCTGGGCGATGCGCTGGCCGACGCGGCCGGCCTGGACCTCATCGGATGAGTGACCCCACCACGCCCCCGGCCCGCCTGCTGCAGGGACGCTGGTTCGACGGGCTGAGCAGCAAGGCCCGGCCCGTGATGGTGAGCCTGCAGCCCACGCCCCGCGGGCCGTCGCTGGTGCTGCACCCGCTTTCGCAGCCCGGTGCCGAGCCCGTGGTCTTTGCCTGGAAGGACGTGGGCTGGCCCGAGGCCTGGAACGAGCACAAGCCCCAGCCCCGCGTGGTGGTGGACCTGCGCGACCAGGGCAGCCTCGAGATCGACGCCGTGGCCGACTGGCGCGCCGCGCTGGCCGCCGCGGGCGAGCGCCCCGGCATCGCCCAGCGCATGCAGACGCGCTGGCCCGTGCTGCTGGGCGTGACGGTGGCGGCGGCCATCGGCCTCACGCTGTTCTACCGCTACGGCACGCCCTGGGCCGCCACGCAGCTCACCCGCTTCGTGCCGGTGGGCTGGGAAACAAGCGTGGCCGAGAACGTGCTCAGGCAGATGGACGACGGCACCCTCAAGCCCAGCAAACTGCCCCGCGAGCGGCAAGACCAGCTCAAGGCGCGCTTCGACGCGCTGGTGCAGCAGACTCCGAAGACGTTGCACCGGTACCCCGACTACCGCCCGCCCCTGTCGCTGGAGTTCCGCGCGGGCATGGGCGCCAATGCGTTCGCGCTGCCCGGCGGCAAGATCGTGATGACCGACGGCATCGTCAAGGCCGCCGCCGAGAAGGGCCTGCCCGACGACGCCCTGGTGGGCGTGCTGGCGCACGAGATCGGCCACGTCGTGCACCGCCACACCACCCGCATGGTGGTCGAGCAAGGCGTGCTCAACATGGGCCTGGGCCTGGCGCTGGGCGACGTGTCGGGCATCGTGTCCACCGGCGCATCGGTGCTCACCGGACTGGCCTACAGCCGCAGCCACGAGCGCGAAGCCGACTGCTACGCCATTGCCCTCATGCGCCACACTGCCCTGCCCACCGCGCCCATGGGCAAGCTGCTGCTGGCCATTGCGCGAGACGAAGAGGAAGAAGAAGAAAAAAAGAGCAAGAAGCCAAAAGCCCAGGAAAAAGGCAGCGCCGCGACCACCCCAGGCCAGGGTGCAGATACCGCGGCATCGGCTCCTGCACCATCGGGCAGCGCCCCCGCACCCAGCTCCAAGGGCCAGGCCCGCGCAGAGCTGGAGGCCCACCCCGTGTGGTCGCTGCTCAGCAGCCACCCGGACACCGTGCGCCGGGCCACCGAGCTGGAACAAGGCCACGCACCGCACTGCGACAAGGACTGACACGGCGTTGCTGGACGCAACAGCTGGATGAACTGACGATGCGGTTTGGATGGCATTCCGATGCCGCAACCCGCCATGTAGGCAGCACAAACCACTGAATTTGTTACCCAAACAAACACAAGGTAACAGCCATTGGCGTCTGCATACAGAGAATGGCCGGGTTCGCAGCCGCCTGCCTTGCATAGACGAGGTAGATTCCTCGCAGACGCAGGGATTGGAACCCAGGCGGTGTATTGCCCTGCTGACCGGCAGGGCTCACCCATCCCCTCTCCACCACCCATGAGCACGACACTCACCGCACTCAATGCCTTCGTCGGCAAGCCGATCTCCGACATCTGCTCCAACAAATTCGACGCCTCCACGCAAAATCATTGCGCACATTTTGTAAGCCACGCACTGGGCATCAAACTGGGCATGCTGTGCGGCGACATGAAGTTCGCCACCAAAAAGACCGGTGGGTCCATCCGCTGCGACGAGCTCTACAACCGGCTGGCCCTCAAGGGCAAATGGGAAGACAAGCCCGCGATCACCGACGGGCTCTTGATCTTTGTCCTGTCCGCATCCAACGTGGTGAACAACGTGATGGGGCCCGTGCCGCAAAAGCACGTCGGCATCCACTACGGCGGCAAGGTGTTCAACTTCTCCAACAGCCAGCACAAGGTCGTGGTCGACAACTCTGTGGAGGCGTTCCACAGCAAGTTCAAGAACAGCTACGCCGGCGCCGATATTTCCCTGTACTACGGGGTGGCACCGTGAAACGCGGTGTGCGCCTGCTGTGCGCAGCAGCCATCGGGCTCGGCTGCACCTTGGCAGCGCCCGCGTTCGCGGCCGGTGCATCAGCCGCTGCCGCCGCGGACCCGGTCGCCACGCAAAAGGCCTTGAGCGCCTTGCTTGCCGCTGCCAACGACACCATTCCCAAAGCGTCCTCGTGCCACGGCGATTTTGGCCAGGCTGGAAAAGCCAAGGTCAAGGATCTGCTGGCCATGCGCATGGCGTACCTGTATGCAGGCACGAATGTGATCGAGGGGAGTTGCAGCAAGGCGGCGCAATGTACGGTGACCATTCGCCACGCGGCGGGTGAGGATGTGGCCTCTGCGGCCATCTCGTTCGCCGTCGGTGCAGGCAAGGCCCGGGCGTCGTCGCTGCAGTGCGTGATCACCCCGTGATGATGCTGCGGCTGTCGCTGCTGCCGGTGTGCCGGGTCGTCGGAATAAAGTGTGAAGCACGCCGATAAGCCGGATTCTGTGCACCACGGTTGCCCGCAGTGTGACCGCCATTAATCTGGGCCGGGTGTCGCCACCACGGCTCGGTGCTACCTACCCGCCAGCTCTGCGGAACCACATCAACGCTGGCCTACTTGGTATTGCTGCGCGTAGAGATTGCCCGTTTCACCCAAGTCGCGTCCCGCGCCTTGGGCGGCTATGGGGCTTCAGGCTTGCGCCTGAGCGTCTGGCTTGCGCCAGCCGGTACCAGCTTGCGCTGGCCCCCATAGAACACCCTTGGTGGCTGAAAACGACCTGACTCGTCTCTGTTGCTCTGATCCTCACCTCACGGTGGGCAGCCGTTAGCTGCTACGCTGTCCTGTGCAGTCCGGACGTTCCTCCAGTGCCTGGTTTCCCAGATTGCACCAGCGGCGGTCTGGCGTGCTTCACGGGCTGGATTATCCCACCTCCCGTATGGCGCAACGCGCAGCCTTTACCCAATGCGGCTGACACGCTCCCAATCCAGCCCGAACCGCGCCAGAAACTTGCGCAGCCGGTCCGCATCGTTGACCACGGTGCGCTGCGTGCGCGACGCGTTGAAGAGTTGCCGGCCCGCGTCCGACAGGGTGCGCGACTGCCGGCACACCTGCAGCACCGCGGCCAGTTGCAACTGGTCGAACAGGTCCAGCGCAGCCACCGCCTCCTCGCCCAGCAGTTCCACCAGGTGGTCGCGGCCGACGGTGCCAGCGCCTGCCTGGGCCATGCCGTCGCGCGCATCCCGGGCGGCCTGCCACAGCCAGCGCAGGCGGGCGATCTCGGCCTCGACCAGGGGCAGGCCGATGCGGCCGCTGTCGGCCAGCGTGGCCAGGCGCGTGGCGCTGGCCGACAGGTCGCGGAAGTTGCCGCTCCACAGCGCGTCGGGTGACTGGGCGTAGCGCAGGTAGGCCGCGCGCGCCTCGGCCGACAGGCGCACCATGCGGCCCAGCTCGGCCCCGGTGCGCGCGAGCAGGTGGTCCAGGTTGGGCTCGATGTCCTCGGGCCGCTGGGCCAGGCCGGGCAGCTGGTAGCTCCAGAGGTTGATGCGTGCGTACAGGTCTTCGCGAAAGCGCCCGGCCGCCACTTCGGTGCGCAGGTCGCGGTTGGTGCCCGCGATCAGCTCGAAGTCGCTGCTCACCTCGCGGTCGCTGCCCATGGGGTAGAAGCGCTTTTCCTCCACGGCCTTGAGCAGCATGGCCTGCTCGTCCAGCCCCAGCTCGCCGATCTCGTCGAGGAACAGCACGCCCTTGTGCGCAGTGCGCAGCAGGCCCGCGCGGTCGGCCGCGGCGCCGGTGAAGGCGCCCTTCTTGTGGCCGAACAGCGTGGAGGCAGCGCCGTCGCCGTGCAGCGTGGCGCAGTTGACCTCGACGAAGTCGCCCTCGACCTGGTGGCGCGCCTTCTTGAGCTCGAACATGCGCCGCGCCAGGTGCGACTTGCCCGCGCCCGTGGGGCCAGTGAACAGGATGGGCGCACGCGACCGCACCGCCACGCGCTCGACCTCTTCGATCAATGCGTTGAAGCGCGCATTGCGCGTGGCGATGCCGCTCTTGAGGAAGTCGAGCGCATCGCGCTGCTCGGCGCCGAAGCGCTGCGCGATCACGTCGTAGCGCGACAGGTCCAGGTCGATCAGCGCGTAGCTGCCCGGGTCGCCCATCTGCTGGCGCTTTGGCGGTGATGTCTGCGCCAGCACACCGGGGATGCGGCGCGACTCCACCAGCAGGAACAGGCAGATCTGCGCCACGTGCGTGCCGGTGGTGATGTGCGTCCAGTACTCCTCGCGCTCGGTGTCGAAGCGGTAGCCCTGCGTCCAGTCGAACAGCGTGGCGTAGACCTCGCCGAAGTCCCACGGGTCGGCGATGTCCAGCTTGACGAGGTGGACGGTGGTCTCAGGCGACGCAGTGTGGATGTCCGTGCGCACCTGGTGGGCCAGTTCGTGGTGAGGAGGGGTGTAGAGCAGCTCCATCCGCTTGACCACCACATCCTCGTGCTGGGCCAGCGACACCGTGGGGCGCCATTTCTCCCAACGGCCTGCTCCCTTGCCCGCGTCCAGCTGGGTGCCCAGGAACCCGATGACCACTTTTTCTTTGCGCATCATGTTTAGCTAATTGACTAGCTTTAATTCTATCTTTTGACCGAATCGATGGCGACAAAGAATTTTCTTCATGTCAGAAAGTTCATATGAATCAATGACTTGCGATTTTTCACCCGTAATTTCACAAGCTGGCACACATCTGGCAATAGATAAGTACCAGACGCCAGCGTCGACCGCTCACAGGCCAGGGTTAGGACACAAGTTCGCCCTGCCGGTGCCGAGGTTCCAGGGGCCCTCAAGGCTCTTGTCGAACCCCTGCATGCCGCACGTCGCCATCGTCTGGTCACGGCACGGTCGTGGAGACCACTCCGAAAGGACGTGTCTGGTTCGACTCCAGGCGTGCCACCACTGGTAGCTCAGAGGAAGAGCAACCCGCAAGGGTCTGTCACAGGTTCGACTCCTGTCCATTCTTCCGGCCGCAAGGCCGGAGCTTTGAAGAAACGGTCGAAAGACCACCCGCCGGACGCGGGGCGCAGGCAAAGGCTGCTGCACGGCAGCCCCCGCAGGCACTCCGTCAGCCGGCGGCGGTTTGCACCAGACCCCGGTGCAGCCCGCGCCCGCAGCCAGCCACGCTGCCGCCCTGCTTGCAGGGCAGCAACCACGGCGCACTGCAAGGCCCGCGGCTGCACTGCCTGGAGCCCCGCCGCCGCTGTAACGGCGCCCTATCGGGATTGGGGTCGTGTTGCCAGCGCTGTGCGCCAACCGACATGACAACGACGAAGAAGAAGAGAAGACGAACGACGAGGTATCCGCGACGCGGACCGCCACAAGGAGAAAAAAAATGCTGAACAACAAGATCCAACGCATCACCGTCAAGAAGAACGAACGCGCCCTGCTGCTGCGCAACGGCGATTTCGATCGCGTGCTGCAGAGCGGTACGCACTGGCTGTTTGCCGGCCTGGACACGCTGCGCGTGGAAACCTTCGCCCTGGAGCAACCCGCGTTCACGCACGGCCTGGCCGACTACCTGATGGCCCAGGAGCCCGCCGTGGTCGCCGCCCACTTCGTGCAGGTGAACCTGTCGGAGCGCGAAGTGGGCCTGCGCAGCGAGAACGGCGTGCTGGTCGAAATCCTGCCGCCCGGCACGCGCCGCCTGTACTGGAAGGGCCTGGTGGACGTGGCCGTGCAGGTGGTGAACCTGCACAACGGTGCCGAGCTGCCCGCCGACCTGGTCGCCCGCCTGACGCAGACCCCACTGCGCCAGCGCGCAGTGACCGGACTGAACGGCGTGCTGCAGGTGCAGGTGCCCGAGGGCCAGTGCGCGCTGCTGACGCTGGACGGCAAGGTCGAGCGCCTGCTGACCGCCGGTGCCTACGCGTTCTGGAAGTATGGCCGCACCATCGCCGTGGAACTGGTGGATTTGCGCCTGCAGGCCGTGGAGGTCTCGGGCCAGGACATCATGACCCGCGACAAGGTGAGCCTGCGCCTGAACCTGTCGGCCACCTACCGCATCACGGATGTGCTGCAAGCCTTTGCCCAGCTGCAAAAGCCTGCCGACTACCTGTACCGCGAGCTGCAGTTTGCGCTGCGCGCCGCCGTGGGCACCCGCACGCTCGACGAGCTGCTGGAGAACAAGACGGTGATCGACGAGGTGGTGACCGCGCACCTGGCCACCAAGCTGCAGCCCTACGGCATGCAACTGGAGAGCGTGGGCGTGAAGGACATCGTGCTGCCCGGCGAGATGAAAGCCATCCTGACCCAGGTGGTGCAGGCGGAAAAGCAGGCCCAGGCCAACGTGATCCGCCGCCGCGAGGAAACCGCCGCCACGCGGTCGCTGCTCAACACCGCCAAGGTGATGGAGGACAACCCCGTCGCACTGCGCATGAAGGAGCTGGAGACGCTGGAGCGGGTGGCTGAGCGGATCGACAAGATCTCGGTGTTTGGCGGCCTGGACCAGGTGCTGAATGGCCTCGTGAAGATGCGTTGATTCTCATGAAGAAAGAGAAATCGAGATGAAAGCAAAGAAACTGACCGCACGTGAAAGGCGCGCGAACCGTAAGGAGACGCCCGTGAGTTGCGAGTCGATCAACCTGGATCCAGCGGTCTACAGCGCGGCATTGCGCTACCTTTTCGACCGCCCCGTGCCCGACAAGAGCGGGCAGGAGTGGTACTGGCTGATCGACGAGCCGGAGTTCGACGCCACGCCGCTGCAATGGACACACATCCAGACCGTGCTGTTCGCCAATGCGGGCACCGACCTGGCGCCCTACAGCGACGAGCACGTGGGTATGGGCCTGAACCATGTGATGAGCAACAACGCGGGCGACATCCCGCACATGGTGAACGACCCGTCCGTGCCCCTGGCCGACGCTATGCGCATGATGCGGGCGCTGCCCACCTTGTGGCGCGACTGCCTCGGCCCGCGCCTGGACACCGGGCCGAGCCCCATCGGGAGCCGAAGCGACCGCCTGTACTTCGTGAGCTACATGTGGTTTGACGTGTGGCCCACGTTCTGGAACGCCAAGGACATCCCTGAATGGCGCGACGCGATGTGGCAGGTGTTCTGCGAGATGCTGGCGATGCCTTACCGGGCTGCCCAGGAATCGGCATTGCACGGGATCGGTCACGAGGGTGTGCGCCTGAAGCGCCCCCAGGAATTGCAGGCGCACATGGACGCATTCATACGGCAAGTGAAGAACGACGACGAACTGAAGAACTACGCCCAGGCCGCAGCGCGCGGAATGGTTCAATGAACGACAAAGACGAAAGAACGAAATGAGCAACTACGAACAACTCGAAGTACCCAACGGCGTGCCCGTGAAGATGTGGACGAACGGCGTGCCCGTGGAAGAAGACGCCAAGAACCAGCTGCGCAACATTGCCCGCCTGCCCATCGTGTTCAAGCACGTGGCGGTGATGCCCGACGTGCACCTGGGGATCGGTGCCACCATCGGCTCGGTCGTGCCGACGCTCAAAGCCATCATCCCCGCCGCGGTGGGGGTGGACCTGGGTTGCGGAATGATGGCGTGCAAGACCACGCTGACCGCCAGCGACCTGCCCGACAACCTGTCCGGCGTGCGTGCCGCCATCGAGCGCGCCGTGCCGGTAGGGATGACGCCCAAGCACTTCGGCCGCGACAAGGGAAGCTGGGATACCCCGCCTGCCGAAACCGACCGCGCCTGGTCGGCGCTGGTCGACGAGTTCAAGGAAATCTGCGAGGCGCACCCGCGCATCGAGAAGACCAACAACTACAAGCACCTGGGAACGCTCGGAACGGGTAACCACTTCATCGAGATCTGCCTGGACGAACACCAGTCCGTGTGGGTGATGCTGCATTCCGGTTCGCGCGGTGTGGGGAACGCCATCGGCACCCACTTCATCGAGCTGGCCAAGAAGGACGCCGAGATGAACCAGCGCAATCTGCCCGACAAGGACCTGGCGTATTTCGAGGAAGGCGCGCAGTACTTCGGTGACTACGTGAAGGCCGTGGGGTGGGCGCAGAAGTTCGCCGCCGCCAACCGCGAGGTGATGATGGGCCGCGTGATCGCCGCGCTGCGAAAAGTGATCACCAAGCCGTTCGAGACGCACGTGGAAGCGGTGAACTGCCACCACAACTACGTGCAGCGCGAAACGCACTTCGGGCAGGACGTGTTCGTGACCCGCAAGGGCGCGGTGAGTGCCGAGCAAGGCCAGCTGGGGATCATCCCGGGGAGCATGGGGGCCAAGAGCTTCATCGTGCGCGGAAAAGGCAACCCCGAGAGCTTCAACAGCTGCAGCCACGGCGCGGGCCGCACCATGAGCCGTACCAAGGCCAAGAAGATGTACACCGTCGAGGATCAGATCAAAGCGACCGAAGGCGTGGAATGCCGCAAGGATGCCGACGTGATCGACGAGATCCCGATGGCGTACAAGAACATCGACGCGGTGATGGCGGCGCAGGAAGACCTGGTGGAGGTGGTGTATACGCTCAAGCAGGTGGTGTGCGTGAAGGGGTAGCCCCCTGAGCCACTTCGCGGCTTCCCCCAGGGGGACGACGCCCTCGCTGCGGGGCGGCCCTTGCTTGGCGTCTCTCGCCCGGGCCGCGCCAGTTGCGCAGGATTGCAGAAATTACTACATTTTTTATAGCTGCTAGCGCTTATCCATCAAGCGCTCCAGCCATTTTTTATGCATACGCAAGAAGAACAACAAACAGAAATGCTCCGTTCCGCCCACCCGGTGGAGCCGCACATGCGCGCGCAAGTCATGCAGGAGCTGCAGCGCATCGAAGCCACGCACGACGTGACCATCCTCTTCGCCTGCGAGTCCGGCAGCCGCGGCTGGGGCTTTGCATCGCCCGACAGCGACTACGACGTGCGCTTCATCTACGTGCACCGGCTGCCCTGGTACCTCACAGTGGCACCCGGCCGCGATGTGATCGAGGTGCCGATCAGTGGCGACCTGGACATCAACGGCTGGGACCTGCGCAAGGCGCTCGGGCTGCTGCGCGAGTCCAACCCCACGCTGCTGGAGTGGCTGCGCTCGCCCATCGTCTACCGTGAAGAGGCGACCACCATGGCGCCGTTCCGCGCGCTGGCAGAGAACGTCTTCTCCAACGCCAAGGGCTGGCACCACTACAGCTCCATGGCCAAGAAGAACTTTCGCGAGCATCTCCAGGCCGACGAGGTGCGCTACAAAAAGTACCTGTACGTGCTGCGCCCGCTGCTGGCTGCGCGCTGGATCCGCAACCTGCCCGGCGTACCGCCCATGCGCTTTGCCGAGCTGGCCCAGCACACGCTGGACCCGGTGGCCGACGCTGCGCTGGTCGCAGAGATCAACGCCCTGCTGGAGGTGAAAATGCGCGCCGGCGAGGCCGCGACCAGCCCGCGCTGGCCCGGCATCCACGCGTTCATCGAGGCCGAGCTGGCACGCAACGCGGCCGAACCTGTGCAGCCGCTGCCCGTGCCGGGGCATGCTGCGCTGGATGTGCTGCTGCATGACACGGTGCTGCGGTACAGCCACCGCGCCGGGGGTGTGGCAGCGGAGGTGTCGCCATGACGGAGCTCGCTGTATCGCCCCTCACCCTCGACGGCTCTACCGGCGAGGGCGGCGGCCAGATCCTGCGCACCGGCTTGGCGCTTTCCATGGTCACCGGCCGGCCGCTGCACATCACGCGCATCCGGGCGGGGCGGCCCAAGTCGGGCCTGATGCGCCAGCACCTGGCCTGCGTGCAGGCTGCGGTGGCCGTGAGCGGTGGGCAGGCGGACGGCGCCGAGCTGGGCTCGCAGACGCTGCTGTTCGCGCCCGGCGCGGTGCGTGCGGGCGACTACCGGTTTCAGATCGCGACGGCGGGCAGTTGCCTGCTGGTGCTGCAGACGGTGCTGCCCGCGCTGATGCTGGCCGACGGCGAAAGCCGTGTGCAGCTATCAGGCGGCACGCACAACCCGATGGCACCGCCGTTCGACTTTCTGGAGCGGTCGTTTGCACCCCTGGTGCGGCGCCTGGGAGTGGGGCTGGACCTGCAATTGCAGCGGCGCGGCTTCTACCCCGCCGGGGGCGGCGAACTGGTGGCGCACATCACGCCGTCGGCACAGCCGCTGACACCGGTGGACGTGGTGGAGCGCGGGGCGCTGCTCAACGCTTATGGCGAAGCGCTGGTGCCGGGCCTGGCGCGCAACATTGCGCACCGCGAACTGGAGGCCCTGGGCCAACGCATGGGCTGGACGTTCGAAGCGGGGCAGCTGCGCAACCCGCCGACGCGGCAAAACGAAGGGCCGGGCAATGCGCTCATCGCCACGCTGGAGTACGAGCACGTGACCGAGGTGTTCTGCCAGCTGGGCGAGCGCAGCCTGTCGGCCGAGCAGGTGGCCAAGCGGCTGGCGGACGAGGTGCGTACATACCAGCGTAGCCAGGGCGCGCTGGGGCCGCACCTGGCGGACCAGTGGATGCTGCCGCTGGCGCTGGCCGTGTGGCGCAGCGGGCGGGCCACGCGCTACACCTGCACCGAGGTCACGCAGCACACGGCCACCAATGCGCAGACGATTGCGCTGGGCCTGCCGGTGCGGGTGGAGATCACGCCGGTGGATCGGGCGATGCGGGTGGAGATCAGCCCGCTGCGGTGAGCGCAGCTGGAATGACGGAAAGGCGGGAAGGCGGGAAGTGGCACCTCGGATATATCCATATCACCGGGGCTGTCGAACAACTGGTTCAGAATGCGCGGGACACCGCAATGCCGGTCGGTGACCCGTCCATCCGGATCTGTCGAAAGGCCAGCCACGCCATCGTGCCCTGACTCCGACAGGCTCAGTCTCAACGGATGGTTGTTTATCTGGCCCCTCACCGGCTGGCATTGGGGCACCCCGTTACCCCTACCCATTGAATCGACCTTCACAGGAGACGCCATGAAAGCTGACAACATTCTGCAAACCATCGGCAACACGCCGCACGTGCGCATCAACCGCATTTTTGGCCCCGCGGCCAATGTGTGGGTGAAGTCCGAGCGCAGCAACCCCGGTGGCTCCATCAAGGACCGCATTGCGCTGTCGATGGTGGAAGACGCCGAGAAGTCGGGCGCGCTCCAGCCCGGTGGCACCATCATCGAGCCGACCTCGGGCAACACCGGCATCGGCCTGGCGCTGGTGGCGGCCGTCAAGGGCTACAAGCTCATCCTCGTGATGCCCGACAGCATGAGCATCGAGCGGCGCCGCCTGATGCTGGCCTACGGCGCGCAGTTCGACCTGACGCCGCGCGAAAAAGGCATGAAGGGCGCGATCGCCCGCGCGCGGGAGCTGCAGGCCCAGACGCCCGGGTCGTGGATTCCGCAGCAGTTCGAGAACCCCGCCAACATCGACGTGCATGTGCGCACCACCGCGCAGGAGATCCTGGCGGACTTCCCGGACGGCGTGGACGTGCTGATCACGGGCGTGGGCACGGGCGGGCACATCACGGGCGTGGCGCGGGTGCTGAAAGCCAAATTCCCGAACCTCAAGGTGTTCGCGGTCGAGCCCACGGCGTCGCCCGTGATCTCGGGCGGCGCGCCGGCCCCCCACCCCATCCAAGGTATCGGCGCGGGCTTTGTGCCCAAGAACCTGGACACCAGCGTGCTCGATGGCGTGATCCAGGTCGATGCCGAACCGGCGCGTGAATACGCCCGCCGCAGCGCGCGCGAAGAGGGGCTGCTGGTCGGCATCTCCTCGGGCGCCACGCTCGCCGCCATTGCGCAGAAACTCCCTGAGCTGCCTGCGGGCGCCAAGGTGCTGGGCTTCAACTACGACACGGGCGAGCGCTACCTGTCCGTGGAAGGCTTCCTGCCCGCGTAAAGCCCCCCTGAGGCGCTGCGCGCCATCTCCTCCCGGGGGGGGACGCCACCCGTGGACTGCAAGAACCAGATCCACGGTGGCGCCGGCCCAGGGCGCGCGAGTTTGAGGCCGAGGTCGGGTTGCTGATCGACCCCTGCTGCGCATTGCGCCGCCGTACTGCACGCCTTTTTCGGCCACGGCAGCACATGCCAACGGCCAGCCGTCCTACAGAGGCCGCGCACCACGGCCACAACAATCGTTTCACCCTTCGGACCGCCCTGCATGGCGCTTTCGCTGCAGGGATTCCACAACGATTGTTTGCCCATGGCCACCACCCCATCCCAGCCCATTGCGTTCAAGGTTCTGACCGTGAACGTGCACAAGGGCTTCACCACATTCAACCGGCGTTTCATGCTGCATGAGCTGCGCGAAGCAGTGCGGGAGGTGGAGGCAGACCTGGTGTTTCTGCAAGAGGTGCAGGGCACGCACCACAAGCATGCCAGCCGGCTCGCCAACTTTCCTCAGGTGCCGCACTACGAGTTTCTGGCGGACACCATCTGGTCGCAATACGCCTACGGACGCAACGCGGTGTATGACAACGGCGACCACGGCAACGCGCTGTTGTCCAAGTTCCCCATCACCCGCTATGACAACCACGATATCTCGATTGCCGGGCCCGAGCGCCGCGGCATGCTGCACTGTGTGCTGCAGCCCCCGGGCCACCACCTGCCGGTGCACGCGGTCTGCGTGCACCTGGGCCTGCAGGAGTCCCACCGCCAGCGGCAGTTGAAGCTGGTGTGCGACCTGGTGAACACGTTTCCGAAGGACGAACCCGTGGTGCTGGCGGGCGACTTCAACGATTGGCGCCACCGTGCCCATTCCATCCTGCACCGCGGTGCGGGGCTGGAGGAGGTCTTCGTGCAGGCCTTCGGCCGCGCGGTGCGCACCTTCCCGGCGTCGATGCCGTTGCTGGCGCTGGACCGCATCTACGTGCGCAACGCGTCGGTGCACTCGCCGCTGACCCTGCCCAAGAAGCCGTGGGACAAGCTGTCGGACCACGCCCCACTGGCCGCGGAGATTTACCTATGAACCTGCGACGCCCCACCTTCAGGCCCCCGCGCTCTTCGCGCTGGGTGCCCGGCAACCATTTCGAGCTGCTGGAAAACGGCGAGGAGTTCTTCCCCCGCGTTTTCGAGGCCATCCGTGCAGCGCAGCGCGAGGTAGTGCTGGAGACCTTCATCCTGTTCGAGGACAAGATCGGCAAGCAGCTGCACGAAGCCCTGCTCGCCGCGGCCGACCGCGGGGTGGAAGTGCATGTGCTGGTGGACGGCTTCGGCTCGCCCGACCTGTCCGACGAGTTCGTGGGCAGCCTGGTCGGGGCGGGTGTGCGTTTTCGCATCTTCGACCCGGGCCGCCGCTTCATGGGGCAGCGGCTCAACGTGCTGCGCCGCATGCACCGCAAGATCGTGGTGGTGGATGGCGAGCTGGGATTCATCGGCGGCATCAACTACTCGGCCGACCATGTGGCGGACTTCGGGCCCGAGGCCAAGCAGGACTACTCGGTGGCGATGCGCGGCCCCATCGTGGCGCAGATGCACCGCTTTGCACGCGAGGCGGTGCTGGGCCGCGGCGGCCGCAGGCCGCAACAGCAGGATCGCAAGGCACAGCAAAAGGAGCCGGCCACGGCAGGCAGCGCCGACGCGATCTTCGTCACGCGCGACAACCACCATCACACCAACGACATCGAGCGCCACTACCGGGTGGCGCTGCGCTCGGCGCGTGACCGCGTGGTGATCGCCAATGCGTATTTCTTTCCGGGCTACCGCTTCATCCGCGAGATGCGGCGCGCCGCCAAGCGCGGTGTGGACGTGCGGCTGATCCTGCAGGGCCAGCCCGACATGGCCATCGTGCGCACCGCCGCCAGCATGCTGTACGACCACCTGCTGCGCGCCGGCGTGCGCATCTACGAGTATTGCGACCGCCCGCTGCACGGCAAGGTGGCGCTGGTGGACGACGAGTGGTCCACCGTGGGTTCGAGCAACCTTGACCCGCTGAGCCTGTCGCTGAACCTCGAAGCCAACGTCATCATCCGCGACCGCGCCTTCAACGACCACCTGTATGGCCGACTGTCGCACCTGATGGAGAACAGCTGCAAGCAGATCAAGCCCCAGCCGTCCGGGCGCTTCGATGGCCTGCGGCTGATGCGTAGCTACCTGGTGTTCCACCTGATGCGCTGGTTCCCCACCTGGGCGGGCTGGCTGCCCCGGCACCAGCCCACCATCACCATGGTGCGCGCCGAGGCGGAAGCAGCAGCAGCGACGGCTGCCGCCGCATCCACCCAGGCGGACGGCGCCACCCACGGCGCTGCGGCCCAGGCGACTGCGCCGAACGCCGGCGTCGCCGCTTGATGCAGCCCCGCACCGTGCGCCCCTCATAAACACACCGCCCGCCATGGCTGCCAGCACTCCCCACCCCCTTGCATTGGAGCCCGGCAGCGACAGCGATGACCTGCATGCCGCCCCCACCGCGGGCTGGCGCGGCATCACGCAGCGCCCCTGGTGGCCCTGGCTCACCCGCGGCCTGGCGCTGGCGTTCTTCGCGGTGGTGGCCTGGCTCATCGTGCGGCAGGCACGCACCGTGGACTGGCCCGCCGTGGGGCAGGCACTGCAGGCCTTGCCGGTCAGCGTGCTGGCCATCGCGGGCGCGCTGGCGCTGGCCAGCCACTGCACCTACGGCACCTTCGACCTGATCGGCCGCCACTGCACCGGCCACCGCCTCTCCCGCCCCGCCACGCTGGGCATTGCGATGACCAGCTACCCCTTCACCCTGAACCTGGGTTCGCTGATCGGTGGCGTGGGGGTGCGCTACCGGCTGTACGAGCGGCGTGGCGTGGACAACGGCACCATCGGCCAGGTCGTGGGCACCAGCATCGTCACGAACTGGGTGGGCTACCTGCTGCTGGCCGCCGTGCTGCCCTGGCTGTGGCAACCGCCGGCCCTGGCGGGCTGGGCCGCCGAACCCTGGCAATGGCGGGCCGGCGGCGCCCTGATCGGCTGCCTGCCCATGGCCTACGTGGCGCTGTGCGCGCTGCGCGCGGGCCGGGCGCTCAGGTTGCGCGGCCTGGAGTTTCCGTTGCCGCACTGGCCCGTGGCGCTGTGGCAGGTGGCCGTATCGGCCGCCAACTGGATGCTGATGGGCGCGGCGCTGTGGACGGTGCTGCAGGGCCAGGTGAGCTACCCCGCCGCCCTGGCCACCGTGCAACTGGGCGCTGTGGCCGGGCTCATCCTGCGTGTGCCCGCTGGGCTGGGCGTGCTCGAAGCGGTGGGCGTGGCTTTGCTGGCCAGCGGCATGGCGGGCGCGCTGGGGCAGGACAAGGTGTTGGCCGCGCTGCTGGCCTACCGCGCGCTGTATTACTTCCTGCCGCTGGTGCTGGCGGCCATCGCGTTCGGCGTGGCGGAACTGCGCTGGCGCCAGGGTGGCGACGCCGCCACCGCGCAAAGTACGAAGTAAAAAAGGCCTCTGCCGCGCATCCAGCAAGCGGTAGAAGCTATTCTTTTGATAGCAATCTCAGCCAGCGGCCCCGGGTGGCGCCTGCGATGGCAACACCCGCCAGCACGCTGGCGCACGCTCCCCGGTAAAATCACGGCCCCACGACTTTGCACCCCGCCCGATCGACACGGGCCCGCAAGACCATGATCCGCCTCTCTGAAATCCGGCTGCCCTTCACGGCCGCCGAAGACCCCGACGCGCCGCTGCGCTCCGCCGCGGCCAAGCTCTTGGGCCTGGCACCGGCCGACATCACCCACCTGCACGTCTTCAAGCGCAGCTTCGACGCGCGCAAGGTGGACCTGCTGGCGGTGTACATCATCGACATCACCCTGGCCCGGCCGGAGCACGAAGCCGCGCTGCTGGCGCAGTTCGACAGCCACCCGCACATCCAGCCCACGCCCGACATGGCCTGGCACCCCGTGGGCCAGGCTCCTGCCGACCTGCCCTTGCGCCCCGTGGTGGTGGGCTTTGGCCCCTGCGGCATCTTTGCGGCGCTGGTGCTGGCGCAGATGGGGTTCAAGCCCATCGTGCTGGAGCGTGGCAAGCCCGTGCGCGAGCGCACCAAGGACACCTGGGGCCTGTGGCGCAAGCGCGAGCTGCATGCCGAGAGCAACGTGCAGTTCGGCGAGGGCGGCGCGGGCACCTTCAGCGACGGCAAGCTCTACAGCCAGATCAAGGACCCGCGCCACCTGGGCCGCAAGGTCATGAACGAGTTCGTCAAGGCCGGCGCCCCGGAAGAAATCTTGTACGTGGCCCACCCGCACATCGGCACCTTCAAGCTGGTGAAGGTGGTAGAGAACCTGCGCGAGCAGATCATCGCGCTGGGCGGCGAGATCCGCTTCGAGCAGCGCGTGACGGACGTGGTCGTCGAAGGCACGGGCGACGCCCGCCACCTGCGCGGCCTGAAGGTGCTGAACCAGGCCACGGGCGAGACCACCGACCTGCGCGCCGACCATGTGGTGATGGCCCTGGGCCACAGCTCGCGCGACACCTTTGCCATGCTGTACGACCGCGGCGTCGCGATGGAGGCCAAGCCGTTTTCCATCGGCTTTCGCATCGAGCACCCGCAGGGCATCATCGACCGCGCCCGCTGGGGCCGCCACGCCGGCCACCCGCTGTTGGGCGCGGCCGACTACAAGCTGGTGCACCATGCGCAGAACGGCCGCGCGGTGTACAGCTTCTGCATGTGCCCGGGCGGCACCGTGGTGGCAGCCACCAGCGAGCCCAACCGCGTGGTCACCAACGGCATGAGCCAGTACTCGCGCAACGAACGCAACGCCAACGCGGGCATGGTGGTGGGGATCGACCCGAGCGACTACCCCACCGATGCCGCCGCATTCGACGCCCACCTGGGCCACACCCACGGCATCGAAGCAGTGCCGCAGGGGCAGTTCCACCCGCTGGCGGGCATCGTGCTGCAGCGCCAATTGGAGTCCAACGCCTTCGTGCTCGGCGGGCGCGACTACAGCGCGCCGGGGCAGCTGGTGGGCGACTTCATCAAAGGCACGCCGTCCAAACACCTGGGCGATGTGGAGCCCTCGTACAAGCCCGGCGTAGCCCTGGGCGACCTGCACGCCGCCCTGCCCGGCTACGCCATCGCCGCACTGCGCGAGGCACTGCCCGTGTTCGGCCGCAAGATCAAGGGCTTTGACATGCACGACGCGGTGCTGACCGGCGTGGAGACACGCACGTCATCGCCGCTCAAGATCGGGCGGGGCGAGAACCTGCAGAGCCTGAACACCGCGGGCCTGTACCCGGCGGGCGAAGGCGCGAGCTACGCGGGCGGCATTTTGTCGGCGGGGGTGGACGGGATCAAGGTGGGCGAGGCGGTTGCCCGTGCATTGCTGGGCACGGCCTGACGTAATGGTGGTGGCATGCCTGCTGCGCTGACGCTCCCGACCCGCGCGCAGTTCGCTGCCGCGGCCCTGGCCATGGCCGCCGTGGTGCTGGCCTCCAACATCCTGGTGCAGTTTCCGATCAACGACTGGCTCACCTGGGGTGCCATCACCTATCCGGTGGCCTTCCTGGTGAGTGAACTGGTCAACCGCCCCCACGGCCCGCAGCAGGCACGCCGCGTGGCCTGGGTGGGCTTTGCGGTGGCGGTGGCCGCGTCGCTGGTACTGGCCCCTGCGCGCATTGCCATCGCGTCCGGCACGGCGTTTTTGCTGTCGCAATGGCTGGACATCGCCGTGTTCGACCGGCTGCGCCACGGCACCTGGTGGCGCGCGCCGCTGGTGGCCACATTGCTGGCTGCGGTGCTGGACACGGCGGTGTTCTGGAGCATCGCCTTTGCTGGCAGCAACGATCCGTGGGTGACGTGGGCGCTGGGGGATCTGGGGGTGAAGCTGGTGTTGGGTGTGGCGCTGCTGCTGCCGTTTCGGCTGCTGGTGGGTCGGAGCGCTGCGCTCTACACACGGTCGGGTTGAGGTTGTCGAAACCTGTGCGCTTGACCTGCGTCCGTTCGGGTTGAGCCTGTCGAAACCGGGGCGCATCGATCCACGTCCGTTTGGGTTGAGCTTGTCGAAACCGGGGCGCATCGACCCATGGCCGTTCGGGTTGAGCTTGTCGACACCGGGGCGCTGCTCGCAGGCTCGCTGAGGGGCGGCATGCCTAGTTGAAGGGCGGAGGCCGGGAGTCGCCCGGCGTGCGAGTAACTTTCTTTCGCGTCGCCGAAAGAAAGTCACCAAAGAAAGGGCGACCCTACAGCCTGCGTCCCCACTCGCCCTGCGGGCGAGTGGGGCAACCTGCGGTGCTCGGTCGTGGGGTGCGCTGCGGAACTCGCTGCGCGCTGCCGCGCTACGCTCAAACATCCGCAGCGAGTCAGTTCACGATGCGTGTGTCCTTCGGCACACGCTCACCCCACGCCCTGCGCTCCTCGGCGCATCCTGAAGGGCTGGGAGAGAGAACATCCACGCGGGCCATCGCTGCGCTCGGCCTGGCGGTCGCGGCGCAAAGCGCCTGCGCGTTCGGGGCCGAGCAACGCGATGGCCCGTGTGGCTGTTCGGCTGTCCACCCCCTGTGGCTGCGCCTGCGTCGGGGCGGTTGCGGGGTGGCATGCGCGTCGGAGCGCGCATGCTTCGTCATCTAGCTCGCCGTGGCTGTCTGAACGGAGCGCCAACGGCGCGCAGTGAGTTCCACGGCGCACCCCGCAACCGCCCCGACGCAGGTTTGCCCCGTAGCGCAGCGAAGGGGTCGCAGACTTGGGGTCGCCTTCTCTTTGGTGACTTTCTCTTGGCGAACCAAGAGAAAGTTACCGCGCCGCCGGGCGCGCACCCCGGCTCCCGCTCTCAACACAGGCATGCTGCCGAATCAGCGAGCCCGCGAGCAGCACCCAGGTTTCGACACGCTCAACCCGAACGGATGGGGTTACGGAAGGGCAAGGTTTCGACAAGCTCAACCCGAACGGATAGCGGGCAGATCACCGGCACAGGCACAGGCTTCGACAAACTCAGCCCGAACGGGCGAGGCTGCAACAGCTTAGGTTCCGACAAGCCCAATCAACGCAACCTGAAGAGCCCGAACCCCAGTCGCCACCACAACCAGCGCCGAGCCCCACGCCCTACTTGCGCTGCAAGAAATCCACCGCCAGCGCCGCCAGCGTGCGCGCCCCCACCGGCAACTGGTCTTCATCGATGTCGAACAACGGCGAGTGGTTCGACGGTGCCTTGTTGAAGTCCGCGCCCTTGGGCGGCGCGCCCAGAAAATAGAAGAAGCCGGGCGCCACCTTCTGGAACTCCGAAAAATCTTCCGATCCACTCACCTTGGGGATGATCATCGCCTTGCCGCCCGACGCCAGCTTGAGCGCCGGCAGCGACGCAGCCGTCAGCTCGGCCGGGTTGCTGGTCACCGGGTAGGCCACAGGGCCGAAGCGCACCTTGGCCTTGGCGCCGCTCGATGCCGCGATCTGCTCGGCCGTGGTGGTGATGCGCTTCAAGGCCTCCTGGCGCATGCCTTCGTCGAAGGTGCGCAGCGTGCCCAGCAGCTCCACGTTGTCCGGAATGATGTTGTAGCGCGTGCCGCCGTGGATGGAGCCGATGGTGACCACCGCAGGCTCCTGGCTGATGTTGAGCTGGCGGCTCACCACCGTCTGCAGGCCCAGCACGACCTGGCTGGCGGCCACCACCGGGTCGACCGCGTTCCAGGGCGACGAGCCGTGGCCGCCGCGGCCTTCCACCTGGATGCTGATGTTGTCCGAGCCCGCCATCAGCGGGCCGCTGCGGTAGCCCACCACGCCGGACGGCAGGTTGGCCGTGATGTGCAGGCCGTAGATGGCCTGCACGTCCTTCATCGCGCCCTCTTCCACCATGGCCTTGGCGCCGAAGCTGGGCACCTTGCCGTTGGCGTCGGCCTCCACCGGGGCGCCTTCCTCGGCGGGCTGGAAGATGAACTTGATGGTGCCGGGCAACTGGGCCTTCATGCCGGCCAGCGCCTCGGCCGCGCCCATGAGCATGGCCACGTGGGCATCGTGGCCGCAGGCGTGCATCACCGGCACTTCCTTGCCCAGGTAGTTGGCCTTCACTTTCGAGGCGAACGGCAGGCCGGTGTTTTCGGGCACCGGCAATGCGTCCATGTCGGCGCGCAGCGCCACCACCTTGCCCGGCAGGCCGCCGCGCAGGGTGCCCACCACGCCGGTGCCGCCCACGTTGGTCTGCACCTCCATGCCCAGCTTCTTCAGGTGCTCGGCCACGAGCTTGGCGGTGCGCACTTCCTGGCCCGACAGTTCCGGGTGGGCATGGATGTCGCGGCGCCAATTGACCATCTTGGGCGCTACCTTGTTCACGGCGGTGTCGATGGCCTGCAGGCCGGCGGCATCGAGCGCTTGAGCGTGGGCCGAAGATACGACGGCCAGCCCGCTGGCAGCGAGGCTGGCGGCAAGGGCGATGGCAGAAAGGGGTTTGTGCATGGAGCAGGTCCGTAAAGGTGGGTGGCAGCTTGCAAGGCCGGTCGATAGCAAAAAGCACGTCCATGCTAAAAGCCGCACCCCGCTGCATGACAAGCGAAAATGGCCATCCAAAGAGCCAATACCGCCATGCAGCCCCCACGTTTTCCCTCGCCCGCCGGCACGACGAGTCGCGCCGAGCCCGCGGTGTATCGCGTCGACATCCCTTTGCTGCCCGAGTCCGCGGCGGGCAATGCGCTGCAGCTCATCGACCTGCTCCGCAGCGCGAATCTGCTGGCAGGCTTGCGCCTGGGCGCGCAGGCACCGCGCCTGGCCTGGCGGCTGCTGGACGCCGAGGGCCTGCCCCTGCCGCAGTTGCCGGGGCCGCTGGCGGCCTATGGCGCCAACCCCACCCAGTCAGACGACCCGGAGGCCAACCGCGCGCCCGCCCAGGCGCTGTTCATCCCGTCGTTCCACGCGCCGGACATTCCGGCCATCCGCGCGGTGGCGGGCCGCTACGGCGCGCTGTCGCGGCAGTTGGGCATTGCGGTCGATGCGGGTTGCAAGCTGGTCACCGTGGGCAACGGCGCCTGGCTGGCCGCGCACAGCGGGCGGCTCAACGGGTGCCAGGCGAGCCTGCCGTGGTTCTACATCGCGGGGTTCGAGCGGGACTTTCCGGGCATCGGCCTCAGCCTGGGCCAGGATGTCTCGGACGACGGGCCCTGGCTCAGCGGCGCGCTGCCGCACAGCGTGAATCTGCTGGCCATCGCCCTAGTACGCCACGCGATGGGCCCGGAACTGGCCGCCGCCTGCGAGTCCGTGATGGCGCCCGACCACCAGCGCGCCCGCGCCGCGTTGCAGGCCAACGCGCAGCAGCACATCCCGGCCACGCGCGACAGCACCCTGGCGCGCGCCATCGCCTTCATGGAGGCGCACCTGGACCAGCCCTACGCCCTGGCCCGGCTGGCCGAGGCTGCGTCGGTGAGCACGCGCACGCTGCTGCGGCACTTCCAGCAGGAGCTGTCGCAGTCGCCGCTGGACTACCTGCACGGCCTGCGCTGCGCGCGCGCCCGGGTGATGCTGGAGGTGACGCTGGAGAGCGTGCCCAGCATCGCCGTGGCCTGCGGCTATGCGGACCCCGCGGCCTTTCGGCGCATCTTTGCGCGCTACACCGGCATGGCGCCGGCCGAGTACCGCAAGCGGCATGCCCTGCGCGCGCCGCGCCGGCGCTGGCGGGTGGAGGTGGCGGCGCGCTGAGATCGGAAGGGTCTAACGCAGCAGCGCGTTGCCGGTGGGCAGGCGGAACGCCTCCACCAGCTCGGCCAGTTGCTGCGCCTGCACCCGCAGGCCTTGGGCGGCGGCCGACGATTCCTCGACCAGCGCGGCATTCTGCTGCGTCATCTGGTCGAGCTGCGACACGGCCTCGCCCACCTGGCTCAGGCCCGTGGTCTGCTCGCGCGCGGCGGTGCTGATCTCGCCGATGATGGTGGCCACCTGGCCCACAGAGTCGACGATCTCGCCCATGGTGCTGCCGGCCGCGTGCACGAGCTTGGAGCCTTCGTCCACCTGGCGCACGCTGTCGCTGATCAGGCCGCCGATCTCCTTGGCCGCCGTGGCCGAGCGCTGGGCCAGGTTGCGCACCTCGCCCGCCACCACGGCAAAGCCCCGGCCCTGCTCGCCCGCGCGGGCGGCCTCCACCGCGGCGTTGAGCGCGAGGATATTGGTCTGGAACGCGATGCCGTCGATCACGCTGGTGATATCGGCAATGCGGCGCGACGACAGGGCAATGCCGTCCATGGTGCCGACCACGCGGTCCACCGCCTCGCGGCCGCGGCGCGCCACATCGCTCGCGCCCGTGGCCAGGCTGCTGGCCTGCGCGGCGGCGTCGGCGCTGTGGCGCACGGTGGCCAGCAGTTCTTCCATGCTGGCGGCGATTTCTTCCAGGTTGGAGGCCGTGTGCTCGGTGCGGGCCGACAGGTCGCTGTTGCCCGCGGCGATCTCGCTGCTGGCGCCCGCCACCGAGGTGCTGGCCTGGCGCATGCCCACCACCAGCCCGGCCAGCCGCGCCTGCATGCCGCCCAGGCGTGTCAGCAGGGCTTGCAGTTCGTCGCGGTTGCCGGCACTGGGCGTGGGCACGGCGGTCGTCAGGTCGCCTTCGGCGATGCGGTCGGTCACTTCGGACGCTTGTGACAGGGGCTGCAGGATGGAGCGCGAGAGCAGCCAGGCGCAGGCCAGGCTCAGCAGCAGCCCCACGGCAGAGCCTGCCGCCAGCAGCGCGATGCCCTGGCTTTCGCTGCGGCCAGCGGCTTCGCGGGCTTCCACCACGCGCTGGCGCTGGTACTCGGCCAGCTTGTTCACCGACGCCGCGTACGCATCGGCCGCAGGGCGCAGGCGCGTGGCGATGGCGTCAGGCGGCAGGGCCTCGCCGTCCTTGCGGCGCTTGACCAGATCGTCGCGCACCGTGCGAAAGCCGTTGCCGGCCTTGTCGATGGCATCGAACAGCGCCTGTGATTCGGGGTCGGCCGCGAGTTCGTCCAGCCGCTTGCGCACCTCGGCCGAGCGGGCCGAGGTGACCTTGCGGTCCGCATCGATGCGGGCCGCGTAGGCCGCGTTGTCGATCTCCAGCAGGGTCTCGGCGCGCACCGAGCTCAGCACCACGATGGCGTGCAGTTCGCGCGCCAGCAAGGCGCGTTCCGACGAGGCGCCCCCCAGGTCATCCGCAATGTCCTGCAGCCCCGCCAACCGCCAGATGCCGACGGCGGCAGACAACGACATGACAAGGCACACAACGCCAAAGGCCAGGGCCAGGCGCACCGCAACACGTGCGTGGGAGATGGACATACAACAGGGTTCCGTAAGAAGGTTTTCGGGGCACGGCGTACACGACCGGCCACACTGCCCAGCCCCGTGGCGAGTTTATCGACAGAAAGTTACAAACACTTGAGAGCTGAGGCCACCTCCCCACGCCTGGGCCCAGAGGCAGGCGCCGCTCGGCACGCCTGCCACCACACTCGCCGCGGCCCGCCCCTCCCCCACCAGCGTCCGGCCCCAACGAGGCGCCCATGAAAAAACCGCCGCAGGGCGAAACCCTGCGGCGGTCGATGGTGGGGGGCACGGGGGCGTTGAAAACCCCGTGCAATCCGCCTTACTGCTGCGCGTTCTGCAGCGCGGCGATGCGCTCTTCGATGGGCGGGTGGGTGGAAAACAGCTTGCCGATGCCGCCGGCAATGCCGAAGGCGGCGACGCTCTTGGGCAGCTCGCCGGGGTGCATGCCGCCCAGGCGGGCCAGGGCGTTGATCATCGGCTGGCGGCGGCCCATGAGCTGGGCGGCACCCGCGTCGGCGCGGAACTCGCGCTGGCGGCTGAACCAGGCCACGATCATCGCGGCGACGAAGCCCAGCACGATGTCGAGCACGATGGTGGTCACGTAGTAGCCGATGCCGGGGCCCGAGCTGTTCTCGTCGTTCTTGCGCAAAAAGCTGTCGACCGCGTAGCCGATGACCCGCGACAGGAACACCACGAAGGTGTTCATCACGCCCTGGATCAGCGTCATGGTGACCATGTCGCCGTTGGCGATGTGGGCCACCTCATGGCCGATGACGGCCTCGACCTCGTCGCGCGTCATGCCCTGCAGCAGGCCGGTGGACACCGCCACCAGCGCCGAGTTCTTGAAGGCCCCCGTGGCGAAAGCGTTCGGGTCGCCTTCGAAGATGCCGACTTCGGGCATGCCGATCTTGGCCTGGTCGGCGAACTTGCGCACGGTCTCCACGATCCAGCGCTCATCGGGGGAGCCGGTTCCGTCGATCACGCGCACGCCCGAGGTCCACTTGGCCATGGGCTTGCTGATGAGCAGCGAGATGATCGCGCCGCCAAAACCCATGATGAGCGCAAAGCCCAGCAGCGCGCCCAGGTTCAGCCCGTTGGCCGTGAGGTAGCGGTTCACGCCCAGCAGGCTGGCCACCACCCCCAGCACGACAACGACGGCCAGGTTGGTCATCACAAATAACAGGATCCGCTTCATGGAATGGGTTCTCCGTGGGGTCTACAACAACAACAGTGTTTGCTGGTCCAGATGGGGGCCGGGGGCGGTGCTTCAAGCGGCACGCCCAGCGTGGAAAGCCGCCTGCACCCCGCGCCGGCCCGCCCATGGCCGCGATTTCATCGCGCTATGGTAGGTGCAAACCCGCGGCGCGACCTTGATCACACAAGCGTTGACGGGAATTACGGCCGGGGCCCGGGGCGCGGCGCTGCCCGAAAGACCTGGGCGTCGGCATAAAAGCCGGGTGCCTCGTTGGCCGGCCACCAGCCCGGCACGCCCAGAACTGGCAGCGGCACGAACGGCTTGGCAGCCCAGGTGTGCGGCTGCACGGCCTGCGCCAGCCAGGCGTCGAGCTCGCCCAGACCGTCCCCAGCACCGATCACTCCCGAATTGATAGCTACTGGCGCTGGATAGACGTGCGCCACCATGGGTTTTCGGGGTGCTACCAGCTTCTCCAGCAAGGCATGGCCGAACAGCACCAGCCGGGCCTGGGGCCACAGCGGGCGCAGGTCGATGAACAGGCGCTGCCAGTCCCGTGCGCGAAGGGCATCCCACAGCGCATCGGGCGCCTGCAGCAGCGCGCCGTTTTCATCGAACACCGTGAGCGCATCGCGCAGCGGCCCGCGCACGGCCTGCACGCCATCGGCCGCGATGGCCTGGGCCTGCAGTTCGTTCAGGCGGCGCTTGGCCTGCGGGAAGTGCAGCCACACCAGGCCGTTGAAGAAGTCGTGCAGGTTGTCGCGGGTGGGCACGCGGCGGGTGTCCCAGATGTACTGCTCGTAGGCCACACCGTCGGGCAGTTCGGACTGGGCGGCGAACACGACCGGCGCAGCACCGCGCACCGCGGACTGCAGCGCCTGGCCGACCGGGCTGCCGCCCTGCACCTGCTGCGCCACCGGCTGGCCCCGGCCGCGCCACGGCGCCAGCCAGGGAGCGCTCCAGTCGATGGCGCCCGGCGACGTGGGGGTGGGCAGGCTTACACCAGCCGCCACGGCAGCGCTTCACCGGAGCGCAGGGGCTTGAGGTTGGCCTCGCCGAAGACGAAGCTTTCGGGCGGCGTCCAGGATTCGCGGCGCAGGGTGATGGTGCCGGTGTTGCGCGGCAGGCTGTAGAAGTCGGGGCCGTGGAAGCTGGCAAAGCCTTCGAGCTTGTCGAGCGCGCCGGCGTTGTCGAACGCCTCGGCGTACATCTCCATCGCGGCATGCGCGGTGTAGCAGCCGGCGCAGCCGCTGGCGTGCTCCTTGAGGTGCGCGGGGTGCGGCGCGCTGTCGGTGCCCAGGAAGAACTTGGCGGAGCCGCTGGTCGCGGCCTCCACCAGCGCCACGCGGTGCGTCTCGCGCTTGAGCACGGGCAGGCAGTAGTAGTGCGGGCGCACGCCGCCGACGAAGATCGCGTTGCGGTTGTACAGCAGGTGGTGCGCGGTGATGGTGGCGGCCGTGAAGCGGTCGGATGCCTGCACGTAGTCGGCCGCGTCCTTGGTGGTGATGTGCTCGAAGACGATCTTGAGCTCGGGGAAGTCGCGGCGCAGCGGGATGAGCTGCTGGTCGATGAAGGCGGCTTCGCGGTCGAACAGGTCGATGTCGCTGCTGGTGACTTCGCCATGCACCAGCAGCAGCATGCCGGCCTTTTGCATGGCCTCCAGCGTCTTGTAGGTCTTGCGGATGTCGGTCACGCCCGCGTCGCTGTTGGTGGTGGCGCCCGCGGGGTAGAGCTTGCAGGCCACCACGCCCGCGTCCTTGGCACGCGCGATCTCGTCGGCGGGCAGGTTGTCGGTGAGGTACAGCGTCATCAGCGGCTCGAACTGCACGCCGGCCGGCACGGCGGCCAGGATGCGCTGCTTGTACTCGAGCGCCTGCTGCGCCGTGGTCACGGGCGGGCGCAGGTTGGGCATGATGATCGCGCGGCCGAACTGCGCGGCCGTGTGCGGCACGACGGTCTGCAGCGGCTCGCCGTCGCGCACATGCAGGTGCCAGTCGTCGGGGCGGGTGATGGTGAGGGTTTGAAGGGGGTGGGAAGGTGCGGCGGTCATGGCCTGCATTCTCCCATTGCGCGCCCCACCCTATAGCACGCTATGCATTTGATAGCTGGTGGCGCTTGCCTACGGTGCGCAGGCGGTCAAAACCCTTCCAACCGCGTATCCCGCACACCAGCCCTGGCGCCGGCAGGTCACTCCGCCGTGATGCCGACCTTGCGCACCACTTCGCCGAATTTCACCAGGCGCTCGGACATCATCTTCTCGAACTGGGCGGGGGTCATTTCCTCGGGCGCGATCACGCCGCGGTCCTTGAGGTTGGCGACCATGGCAGGCGACGTGGCCACCTGCCGCACGGCCTTGTACAGCGTCTGCACCACGGCGTCGGGCGTGCCGCCGGGCGCGGCCAGGCCGGTCCAGGACGTGAGATTGAGCTCGGGGTAGCCCACCTCGGCCAGCGTGGGCACGTCGGGCAGCTGCGGCAGGCGCTGGTCGGACGCGACGGCGAGGGCGCGCACCTTGCCCGCCTGGACGTGGGGCAGCATGATGACCAGGTTGTCCAGGATGAACTGCACCTCGTTGGCCAGCACCGCCGTGATCAGCGGCGTGCCGCCGCGGTACGGGATGTGCGTGGTGAAGGCGCCGGTCGCGGCCTTGAACATCTCGACGTTGAGCTGGCCCATGCTGCCCACGCCGCCGCTGCCGTAGTTGAGCTTACCGGGGTTCTTCTTGGCGTAGGCCACGAACTCGGCGAACGTCTTGAACGGCAGGCTGCTGTGCACCACCAGTGCGTTGGGCTGGCGGCCCAGGATGGCGATGTTCTCGAAGTCCTTGACCGGGTCGTAGCCCACCTTGGGCTGGGTCAGCGGGTTGGCCAGGTGGCTGCTTTGCGACGACACGACCAGCGTGTAGCCATCGGGCTTGGCACGCGCCACGTACAGCGCACCCACAGAGCCGCCCGCGCCGGCGCGGTTCTCCACCACGATGGGCACGCCCAGCACCTTGGACAGGGGCTCGGAATACTGGCGCGCCATGATGTCCACCGACCCGCCGGGCGGGAACGGCACCACGAGCGTGATCGGGCGCGAAGGGTATTTCTCGTCGGCCTGCACCGCCAGCGGGGCGAGGCCGGCCAGGGCCGCCAGGCCCAGCGCCAGGCTGGCGGAAAAAATGCGACGGCGGGGAGTTTGCGAGGCAAAGGGCATGGGTCTACTTTCAGGAAACTGGGATGGGGTGGAATGGGGGTGGGAGTCCGCGCAGCGGCAGGGCCAGACCTGCGAAGACAGGGTGGATCAGCTGTGGATCAATTGCTCGTCAGGCATGGGCTGGCGTGACCACAAGGCCGGATCACGGGTGGTCGAGCACCGCCAGCGCCACGGCCTGCGCGCGCGGCACGAAGGTCGACAGCTCGCAGTACTCGCGCTCGGTGTGCGGGTGGCCGCCCACGGGGCCGGTGCCGCACAGCGTGGGCGCGCCCACCGATGCGGTCAGGCCGCTGTCGGCCGCGCCCCCGGTGAACTCGCCCTGCACCTCGAAGCCCAACGACAGCGCGCCGCGCTGGTACAGCGCCAGCAGCGCGTCGGGCGTGGGCTTCATGGGCAACGTGTGGCGCGATTCGGTGATGCGGCCCTGGGTGCGCGGCACGGACTCTTCCTCGACGATGGCGCGCACCTTCTGAAGCAGTGCCTCCGGATCGGTGTCGGAGGTGAAGCGCAGGTCCACCTCGGCCTTGGCATGCGGGGCCACCATGTTGGGCACGATGCCGCCGTGCACCACGCCCACGTTGACGGTGGTGCCCGTGGCGGGGTCGGTCAGCGCATGCAGCGCCAGCGTCTTGCGGGCCAGCGCCTCGATGGCGCTCGCGCCCGCCGCGTGGTTGATGCCGGCGTGGGCGGCGACGCCCTCCACCTCGAACTCCACCACCATCGAGCCCTTGCGGCTCGTCACCAGGTTGCCGCTGACGCGGCCGGGCTCGGCATTGAGCACCGCCTTGACGCCGCGCGCCTGGGCCATGATGCGCTCGCGCGTGACGGGCGAGCCGATCTCCTCGTCGCACGAAAAGAACAGCTGCAGCGGCCCTTTGAGCCCGCCGCAGCGCGCAAAGGCCTCGGCCACGAACACGTTCATCACCAGGCCCGACTTCATGTCGGCCACGCCGGGGCCGTAGGCACGGCCGTCCTCCACACGAAACGGGCGCCGCGCCACCGTGCCGACAGGAAACACAGTGTCCATGTGGCCCATGAGCACGATGGGCGGGCCGTCGGCGGCGCCGGGAACGTGGGCGTGCAGCAGCACGCCATAGCCCGGCACGGGCTCGAACCGCACGGCCACGCCGGCGGCCTCCAGCCGCTCCCGCAGGGCGATGGCCACCGCTGTCACACCTGGCTCGTCGCGGCTGCCGCTGTCGATGTTCACGACTTTCTGCAACAGATCTTGCATGGCTTGGGATTGGCCGGCCAGCCAGTCCAGAATGCGCTGGCGCACCGCCAAGCCTTGGTTTTCAAGGGTATCCTGCATCTCAATCCTCAGGTTTTGCCCCGGAATCGGGGCGCGAATCTGGGTTGAAGTGTTGCATGCGGCGTTCGTGTTTGCAATACGTTTTTCACAAAAGAGACATCAATGAAATCATCATTGCAAACATCCACAGGCCTGCTGACCGAGCGCCTGGCGCGGCAGAGCGCAGAGCTGACCGCCAGCGAACGCGCCCTGGCCGAGGCCCTGGGGCGCGACTACCCGCACGCGCTGCTCGAGTCGGCCACAGCCCTGGCCGCGCGCAATGGCACCAGCGCGTCGACCGTGGTGCGGCTGTTCGCCAAGCTGGGCTACGCCAGCTATGCCGAGGCCCAGCGCGAGGCGCGCGGCGAAGTCACCGCCCTGCTGCAGACGGCCGGCCAGCGCGCCCCGGTGACCATCGGCACCGAGCGCAGCCTGCCGCAGTGCGTGGACGATGCTTTGCTGCACGACCAGCACAACATCACCGCCACCCGCGACAGCCTGGACATGGCGGCTTTCGAAGCGATGGCCCGGCGCATCGCCCAGACCGAGGGGCGGATCTTCGTGCTGGCGCAGATCAACAGCGCCCCCGTGGCCGCGTGGCTGGCGCTGCACCTGAACATGTGCCGCCCTGGCGTGCACGAACTGGGTGCCGGTGCGGTGGCGGCCACCGACCAGCTGCTGTGGGTGCAGCCCGAGGACACGCTGCTCGTCTTCAGCATCCGCCGCTACGCCAGCGGGCCGGTGAAGGTGGCCCAGCGCTTTCGCGACGCGGGCGCGCAGGTGCTGGCCATCACCGACAGCCCGGCCGCCCCGCTGGCGGCGCTGGCGCGGCACCTCGTGCAGGTGCGCACGTCCAACGCATCGCCGTTCGATTCATACACCGCCGCGTTCTTCGTCTGCAATGCCCTGGTCTCGGCCGTCGCGCAGCTTCGGCATGCCCAGGTGTCCGAGGCGCTCAAGCGCAGGGACACGCTGTGGAAGGATGTGGAGGACCAGCAGCTCATCGTGGCCGAGCAGCCGGTGCGCAGGACATCACGCAAGTAGCGGGAAAGGGCGCGCCCGCTGCCGTCAGGCTTGTGGTGTGCAGTGCCCAAAACAAAGGCGCCCGAAGGCGCCTTTGTGGAATCCACCGCATCGCACCCGAAGTGCTGCGATGCAATGCGGGCGCACCGGTCAGTGCGCCAGGATCTTGTTGAGGAAGTCCTTCGTGCGGGGCTGGCGGGCGTCCGGGTTGTTGAAGAAGTCGTCCTTGGAGCAGTCCTCCAGGATCTTGCCGCCCACGTCCATGAAGATCACGCGGTTGCTCACCTTGCGGGCGAAGCCCATCTCGTGGGTCACGCACATCATGGTCATGCCTTCGTTGGCCAGGCCCACCATCACGTCCAGCACTTCGCCGACCATTTCGGGGTCGAGCGCGGACGTGGGTTCGTCGAACAGCATCACGATGGGGTCCATCGACAGCGCACGGGCAATGGCCACGCGCTGCTGCTGGCCGCCCGACAGCTGGCCCGGAAACTTGTCCTTGTGTGCCATCAGGCCCACGCGTTCAAGCATCTTGAGGCCACGCTTCTTGGCGTCGTCCGCACTGCGGCCCAGCACCTTGACCTGCGCGATCGTCAGGTTCTCCGTCACCGACAGGTGGGGGAACAGCTCGAAATGCTGGAACACCATGCCCACGCGGCTGCGCAGCTTGGGCAGGTCCGTCTTGGGGTCGTGCAGGCGGATGCCATCGACCGTGATCTCGCCCTTCTGGAAGGGCTCCAGCGCGTTGATGGTCTTGATCAGCGTGGACTTGCCCGAGCCCGACGGGCCGCACACCACCACCACTTCACCCTTGTTGATGGTGGCCGAGCATTCGTTGAGCACCTGCACGGGGCCATACCACTTGGATACGTTCTTGAGTTCGATCATTTCTTTCTCCAATCTCTTCTCTCGTCACTGGTTCAGGGCGCCGCGCATGGGGCCGATCCGGCCCCATGCGACGATGCCGTGGAACTGGCTTTGCCAGCCCACTGGCGTCGTCCCGCTCGGGGGAAGGCGCCGAAGGCGACTCAGGGGGCTACCGAATAATGGCGATCTTCTTGTGCAGGCGCTTGACCATCCAGGACAGCGCGTAGCACATCACAAAGTACAGGACGGCAGCCGCCAGGTAAGCCTCGATGGGGCGGCCGAAGTTCTTGCCGGCCACTTCGAAGCCCTTGAGCATGTCGTAAGCACCGATGGCGTAGACCAGCGACGTGTCCTGGAACAGGATGATGGTCTGCGTGAGCAGCACCGGCAGCATGTTGCGGAACGCCTGCGGCAGCACCACGAGCTTCATGTTCTGGCCATACGTCATGCCCAGCGCCTGGCCGGCATGCACCTGGCCGCGCGGGATGGACTGGATGCCCGCCCGCATGATCTCGCTGAAGTACGCGGCCTCGAAGGCGATGAAGGTGATGATGGCCGACACCTCGGCGCCGATGGGCCGTCCGATGATGGCAGGCACCAAGAGGAAGAACCACAGGATCACCATCACCAGCGGAATGGAGCGCATGCCGTTGACGTAGATGGTGGCGGGCACATCCAGCCACTTCTTGCCCGACAGGCGCATCAGCGCCAGCAGGGTCCCGAAGAACACGCCACCGACGGTGGCGACAGCCGTGAGCAACAGGCTGAAGTACAGCCCCTTGAGCACGAAGTTGGAGATCAGGTCCCAGTTATAGAAGGAAAGGTCGAGATTCATATCAGTGACCTCCGCCGCCGCTGGCCACGACCATGCCGGGGATGCGCACGCGTTTTTCGATGAACGCCATGATCCGGTTGATCGCGAATGCCGACATGACGTAGAGCGCCGTCACAGCCAGGTACACCTCGATGCCGCGCGAAGTCTCTTCCTGCGCCTGCATGGCGAACATCGTGAGTTCGGCCACCGACACGGCGAACGCCACCGACGAGTTCTTGAAGATGTTCATCGTCTCGCTGGTGAGCGGCGGGATGATGATGCGAAACGCCATGGGCAGCAGCACATAGCGGTAGGTCTGGAAGGTGGTGAAGCCCACCGCCATGCCCGCATAGCGCTGGCCGCGCGGCAGTGTCTGGATGCCCGAACGCACTTGCTCGGCGATACGCGCCGAGGTGAAGAAGCCCAGGGCCAGCACCACGAGTGCGAAGCCGGGAACGCCTCGGAGCACCGGGAACAGGCTCGGCAGGACGTGGTACCAGAGGAAGATCTGGACCAGCAGCGGAATATTGCGAAACAGCTCGACCCAGGCGTTGCCCAGCCGAACGATCATCGGCCGGTCCTGCAAGGTCCGCAGCGTGCCGATGAAAGAACCCAACACAAGCGCCAGCACCAGGGCCAGCAACGAAACAGACACCGTCCAGCCCCAGGCCGACAGCATCCAGTCCAGGTACGTGATGTCGCCGCCTTTGCCAAAGCAGCTTTGCACGACTTCCCTGTCCATGGTGTCCTGGCAGAACACCTGCCAATCCCAACTCATAGGAGCACCCCTTTAATTCTTGGAAAGGCGTTGGGCTGACCCGCAGGCGCAGCCCAACAAAAAAGCCCCCTCGAACCGGTTGGCCGAAGGGGCACAAGCTCAGCGAAGATTACTTCTTGGCGTAGTCTTCCATGGGCTTGTCGTTAGGCGATGCCCAGGCAGCCTTGGTAGCGTCCGACATCGGCAGGCCGATCTTGGTGTTGGTCGGTGGCACGGGTTGCATGAACCACTTGTCGTACAGCTTGGCCAGCGAGCCGTCGGCGATCTGGCGCTTGATGGAGTCGTCCACAGCCTTCTTGAAGGCGGCGTCGTCCTTGCGCAGCATGCAGGCGATGGGTTCCACCGACAGCACTTCGCCAACGATCTTGTAGTCGGCAGGGTTCTTGGACTTGGAGATGTTGGCAGCCAGGATCGAGCCATCCATCACGAAGGCGTCGGCACGGCCGGTTTCCAGCATCAGGAAGCTGTCGGCGTGGTCCTTGCCGAACACTTCCTTGAAGTCGATGCCACCAGCGCGCTCATGCTTGCGCAGGGTCTGCACCGAAGTGGTGCCCGTGGTCGTAGCCACGGTCTTGCCAGCCAGGTCCTTGATCGAGGCGATGCCGGAGTTGGCCTTCACCACGGTGCGCACTTCTTCCACGTAGGTGGTCACGGCGAACGCCACGTCCTTCTGGCGAGCGGCGTTGTTGGTGGTGGAGCCGCACTCCAGGTCCACGGTGCCGTTGGTCACCAGGGGGATGCGGTTTTGCGAGGTCACGGGCTGGTACTTGATGTCCAGCTTGGGCAGGCCCAGTTGCTTTTGAACGTCGTGCAGGACGATTTCACCCATTTCCGTGTGAAAGCCGACGTACTTGCCGTTGCCCAGGGTGTAGGAAAGACCCGAAGACTCCCGCACGCCGAGCGTCACGCTGCCCGAGGCCTTGATCTTGGCCAGGGTATCCGTGGCTTGCGCAAAGGCGCTACCTGCAGCGAGGGCGGTCACAGCAACCGCGAGCAAATGCTTCTTCATGAGAATCTCCTTGTATGTGAAGCGAAAGGACAGAGGGGAATTTTAGGGCTCCGCACAGGCCGGGGTGGCCGGCAGGCAGAGCATTCCGGAAAGGGTACTCAACCAGGATTGTTAGTCAGAACGGAACCTGGTCAGTAGGGTATTTCCAGAAGTCCCGCAGCAAATAGCTGACGGGAAGGTTCAGCACCGTGCCGGTCGGGGGAATCGGCTTGTTGAACCACTTGTCATAAACGGGGTAGATGTCGCGGCTGGTGATCATGCGGCGCATTTCCTCATCCACCAGCTTCTTGAATTCGGGGTCGTTCTTGGGCAGCATGATCGCCAGGGGTTCGGTGGTCATGAACCGGCCCACCACCTTGAGCGCCTTGGGGTCCGGCCGGCCCGCGGCCAGGCCGTACAGCAGCACGTCGTCCATCACGAAGGCATCGGCCTCGCCCTTTTCGACCATGTCCACCGCCTTGGCGTGGTCGGGCGCCTCCACGATGGTGATGCCCATCAGGCGCTCCCGGTTGGCCTGGTCGGCGGCCTTGAGCGGCGTGGTGCCCTTGGTGGACACCAGCTTCTTGCCGTTGAGGTCTTCCACCTTGTCGATCGGGCTCATGGCCTTGACCAGCAGGCGCGCACCGGTGATGAAATGGGGGATGGTGAACGCCACTTTCTGGCGCCGCTCGGCGTTGTTGGTGGTGGAGCCGCACTCCATGTCCGCCTTGCCTTCTTCGATCATCGCGATGCGGTTGGCGGACGTGACGGCCACGAACTCCACTTCCATGTCCTTCTTGCCGGTCTTCTTGCGCACCACATCGGCCAGGCGCAGGCACAGGTCCACCGCATAGCCCACGGGCTTGCCGGTCTTGGAATCCACGTACGAGAAGGGGACGGACGAGTCGCGGTGGGCGATCACCAGCTTGCCGCCGGCGCTGATCCGCTCCAGGACGGTGGCAGCCTGCACGGGCAGCGCCAGCGCGCAGCACAGGCCTGCAAGGCCTGCGGCGAATCCCCATTGCTGTACTTTCATGCGATGCCCCGTTGAGTGAATGAACCGGATCTGCAATCTTCGTGCCATCTAGCGCTTGACACGTTCTGCAGTGCCCGACCCAGCGATGGCGCGAACTGTACGTGTCGTTACCATGAAACTCCAATGCCGTTTGCGGGCGCAACTATGCAAAGTGTTTATATCCGTAGTTACCCTTAGCATGACCCTGCCTGCGCCTGGAGGTAGGTCCACAGCGCCTGGGCCGTGCTCTTGGGCGCCTCTTTGCCGCCCGGCTTTTCGCGGTATGCCCGCACGTCCATGGTCATCTGCAGGCCGTCGGTGTCCGGCGGGGCCGCGCTCACCAGGCGCCGGGCGCGCAGTTCCTTCTTCACCGCGCTGTGCGGCAGGAAGGCCACGCCGTGGCCTTCGAGCGCCATGGCCTTGAGGCCCTCGGCCATGTCGGTCTCGTACACGCGGTCCAGGTGGATGGGGGTGCCGGACTCCTTGAGGATGAGTTCCGTCACCCGCCCCAGGTAGGCGCCCGGCGCGTAGCCCAGGTACGGCAGGGGCTGGCCGGAGCGGCCCGGCAGGCGGTGCAGCGGCTGGCCGTCGGCATCGGCCTTGCTGTAGGGGGAGATCACCTCCTGGCCCAGGCTGACCATCTCGTAGCGGTCGGCATCGAGCTGAAACGGCTGCGACGGGTGGTGGTAGGCGATCAGCAGGTCGCAGCCCCCCTCCACCAGGCGCATGACGGCGTCGTGCACGTTCAGCGCGATGAGCCGGCTCTTGAACGGGCCGAACTTGTCGGCCAGGCTCGATACCCAGGCGGGGAAGAACGTGAACGCCAGCGTGTGCGGCACCGCGAACTCGATCATGTCCTTGCCGGCACTTGTGTGCGCCCGCAGCATGGCCCGGGTGTTCTGCAGGGCCTGCAGCATTTCCAGCGCCTGGTCGTACAGGGTCTTGCCGGCCGGCGTCAGGCGGGTGGGATAGGAACTGCGGTCCACCAGATCGGTGCCTGCCCAGGCCTCCAGCGCCTGGATGCGCCGCGAAAAGGCGGGCTGCGTTACATGCCGGAGCTGGGCGGAGCGGCTGAAGCTGCGCGTTTCCGCAAGACTGACGAAATCTTCAAGCCACTTGGTTTCCATCGGCACATTATCGGCGCGGGGCCCGGCCAGCGCAGTGCGGGGATATGAGGGTTTACCTAGCGCTTACCGCGCGCACCATTGGTGTGCACACTTAGCAACACATCGCATAATACCGAGCAGCGCCCACCGCGCCTGTTTGCCCTCGGGGCATGCCGCCAGCCCCTGGTGCACAACACTGCCGGGCAGAGCCATCGACCAGCATTCGCCTGTTTGTTCTCCTCCACCCCTGCTCCCCGCTCCAATGTCCTCCTCTTTTCCTCCGGGGGCCAAGGCCCCCGACGCGGCACCCGTGGCTGCCGAGAGCCCCGAATCCGAGCCGCGCTCCCTGCGGCTGGAAGACTGGCTCACCGTCATCGTGATGGCGGCGCTGGCGCTCATCACCTTCGCCAACGTGCTGGTGCGCTACTTCACCAATTCGTCCTTTGCCTGGACGGAAGAGATCTCGGTCTTTCTGATGATCGTGCTGGCCCTGGTGGCCGGCTCGGCTGCCGTGGCGCGTGACCAGCACATCCGCATCGAGTACTTCGCAGAAGGCGGCTCGGCAATGCGCAGCAAGCGCCTGGCCCAGCTGGGCGCCATCTGCGTGGCCGTGCTGTTCGGGCTGATCGCGGTGCTGAGCGTGCGCGTGGTGTGGGACGACTACCGCTTTGGCGAGACCTCGCCCGGCATCGGCGTGCCGCAGTGGTGGTATTCCATCTGGCTGCCGGTGCTCTCCACGCTGATCGCGGCCCGCGCCGTGGGCCTGCTGGTGCGCCGCAACCGCGAAGCGCGCCGTTCCGACGCCGCCGCCCAGGACGCCCAGCCATGATCGCCACGCTCCTGTTCGTGGCCTTTCTGGGCCTGATGTTCGTGGGCGTGCCGATTGGCGCCGCCCTGGGCCTGGCCGGTGCCGCCGCCATCGCCCTGGCCAATGCCGACAGCCAGTGGTTCGGCCTGCTGGCCGTGCCGCAGAACTTCTACGCGGGCCTGGGCAAGTACCCGCTGCTGGCCATCCCGATGTTCGTGCTGGTGGGCTCCATCTTCGACCGCTCGGGCGTGGCGCTGCGCCTCGTGAACTTCGCCGTATCAATAGTCGGGCGCGGCCCGGGCATGCTGCCGCTGGTGGCCATTGCGGTGGCCATGTTCCTCGGGGGCATCTCGGGCTCGGGCCCGGCCAACGCCGCCGCCGTGGGCGGCGTGATGATCGCCGCCATGTCGCGCGCGGGCTACCCGCCCTCGTTCTCGGCCAGCGTGGTCGGCGCGGCAGCCGCCACCGACATCCTGATCCCGCCCTCGGTCGCGTTCATCATCTACTCGGTGCTGGTGCCGGGCGCCTCGGTGCCGGCGCTGTTCGCAGCCGGCATGATCCCCGGCATCCTGGCCGGTATCGCACTCATCGTGCCGGCCGTGTGGATGGCCCGCAAGCACAAGATGGGAGCGCTGGAGGCCACCATGCCCCGCCCCCCGTTCTGGAAGAGCCTGCGCGAGGCCACCTGGGGCCTGGCCGCACCGGTGCTGATCCTGGGCGGCATGCGCGCCGGCTGGTTCACGCCCACAGAAGCCGCCGTGGTGGCCGTGTTCTACGGCCTGTTCGTGGGCATGGTGATCCACCGCACGATCAAGGTGCGCGACCTGTTCCCCATCCTGCGCGAGTCGGGCGAGCTGTCGGCGGTGATCCTCATCGTGGTGTCGCTGGCGGGCATCTTTGCATATTCGCTGTCCACGCTGGGCGTGATCGACCCGGTGGCCAACGCCATCGTGAACTCGGGCCTGGGCGAGTACGGCGTGCTGGCGCTGCTCATCGTGCTGCTGATCACCGTGGGCATGTTCCTCGACGGCATTTCGATCTTCTTGATCTTCGTGCCGCTGCTCTTGCCCATCATGCAGTTCTACAAGTGGGACCCGGTCTGGTTCGGCGTGATCCTGACCCTGAAGGTGGCCCTGGGCCAGTTCACCCCGCCGCTGGCGGTGAACCTCATGGTCTCGTGCCGCATCGCGGGCGTGCGCATGGAGTCGACCGTGCGCTGGGTGGGCTGGATGCTGCTCGCCATGTTCCTCGTGATGGTGCTGGTGATCGCCTTCCCGCAGCTGGCGCTGTGGCTGCCCGCCAAGCTTGGCTACTGACCGACTGACCGCCGTACCGACGCATTGCATTGACTGACTGACGCATTGACCCATCGATTTCTACAAGGAGACTGACACCATGAAACTGCGCACCTTCCTGACCTCGGCCGTGGCCGCCGCAGCGGCCCTGGCCTTCACGGCCCCTGCCGCCATCGCACAGACCGCCTACAAGAGCGAGTACCGCATGTCGCTGGTGCTGGGCACCGCCTTCCCCTGGGGCAAGGGCGGCGAACTGTGGGCCAACAAGGTCCGCGAGCGCACCAGCGGCCGCATCAACATCAAGCTGTACCCCGGCGTCTCGCTGATCCAGGGCGACCAGACGCGCGAATTCTCCGCACTGCGCCAGGGCGTGATCGACATGGCCGTGGGCTCCACCATCAACTGGTCGCCCCAGGTCAAGCAACTGAACCTGTTCTCGCTGCCCTTCCTGTTCCCCGACTACGCGGCGGTGGACGCGGTGACGCAGGGCGACGTGGGCAAGCAGATCTTCGCGACGCTGGACAAGGCCGGCGTGGTGCCGCTCGCCTGGGGCGAGAACGGCTACCGCGAAATCTCCAACTCCAAGAAGGCCATCAAGACGCCCGAGGACCTCAAGGGCCTGAAGATCCGCGTGGTGGGCTCGCCCCTGTTCCTGGACACCTTCACCGCGCTGGGCGCCAACCCTACGCAAATGAGCTGGGCCGACGCACAGCCCGCCTTTGCCAGCGGCGCCGTGGACGGCCAGGAAAACCCCATCGCCGTCTACATGGCCGCCAAGCTGCACACCGTGGCGCAAAAGCACGTGACGATGTGGGGCTACGTGAACGACCCGCTGATCTTCGTGGTCAACAAGGACATCTGGGCCTCCTGGACCCCTGCCGACCGCGAAATCGTCAAGCAGGCCGCCATCGACGCCGGCAAGGAAGAGATCGCCATCGCACGCAAGGGCATGGTCGAGGCGGACAAGCCCCTGCTCAAGGACATCGCCGCCAACGGCGTGACCGTGACGCAACTGTCCCCCGCCGAGCGCGCCGCTTTCGTGAAGGCCACGCGCCCGGTGTACGACAAGTGGAAGGGCCAGATCGGTGCCGACCTGGTGACGGCTGCCGAGAAGGCGATTGCGGCGCGCAAGTAAGCTGACGCTATCAAAAAAGGAGCTGCTGGCTCTTGTCTATCAAGCGGTAGCAGCTCTTTTTTCTTGTGTCACAGGTTGGGGGCTTTGGGTGGAGGGTGTTTCACCGCGTTCTTCACCAGCTTGCGCTCCACCGCAGCGTGCAGGTCCACGCCCGCGTGGTCGGCGATCTGCAGCAGGTACAGCAGCACGTCGGCCACCTCGTCGGCGATGGGCTCCGTGAGCGCCGGGTCGTCGCGCGCGGCCAGGGACTGCTCTGGCGTCATCCACTGGAAGATCTCGGCCAGCTCGGCCGCCTCCACCATCAGCGCCATCGACAGGTTCTTGGGTGTGTGGAACGGCTGCCAGTTGCGCTCGGCAGCGAACTCTCGCAACCGGGTTTGCAGGGCTTTCAGGTCCATGGTGCTTCTCTCTTCCAGCTCATTGGCTGACTTTTCATCGCCATCAAGGCTGGCTGCATCTGCTGCTGATTGCTCGCCCTCATGCAGCACCATCCGCAGCCGCCACCGATGCCGCGATGTCCGCCATGGACCGAAACAGCACCAGCGGGTCGTCGCGTGAAGCGATGAAGCCCCGCCGCGTCCAGAATGCGGCGGCACCCTCATCCACAGCGTGAACGACCAGAGCACGGCCACCGATGAGCTGGGCCGCTGCCACGCTGCGCTGCAAGGCATGCTTGACCAAGCCTGTACCCACACCCTGCCCGGCCCAGCGGCTGTCGGTGGCCAGTTGCCCCAATAGCAGGCAGGGCACCGGATCGGGCGGCTGGCCGGTGCGGACGGAGCGCGGCAGTTGCACGGGCAGCACCGCCGTGGGCGACAGGCCGTAAAAACCCACCACGCGGCCCTGCACATGCACGACGACCACGGCCGTGAAGCCCTTTTGCTGGTTGGACAGCGCGCGGGTGTGCAGCCAGCGGTCGAGCGCGGGGTGGCCGCACGAGAACGACGACACCTCGTGCTGGGCCGTCAGGGCCTGCGGCCCTTCGATCTTCACGGGGTGCGTTCCCAGGGCGCGGTGCGCTGCAGCGTCTGCACCATCTCCGGCACGGGCGTACCGGGCTCGGCGAGCACGGACAGAAAGGCCTCGAAGCCCTCGGGACTCATGCGGATGGGCAGGGCTTCGAGCAACGCTTCTTCCGCAGCCCGCACGGCGGCATCGCGCATGAACTCGGTGCGCGACCGACCGCGCAGCGCGGCGGCGCGGTCGATGATGGCTAGGTCGCCGGTGGCCAGGCGCAACGACAGGGGATGAACGGTGAGGGCAGTCATGCGCACATTGTAGCCATGTAGCGCAAATAGCACTACAGAGCAACACCACGTCTACAACCCTGTTACCGCCACGCCAATTCACTAGCCGCTGGCACTTGTTGCCCAGGTGCGTAGTGAATCACGGCCAGATATCCATCTGGCCGTGATTCAGATCGGAGACACCGGCGCCTCGCCCGCTAGGTGCCGGCGCGCGTTCTCCAGGAAGCGGTCCACCGACGCCTGCACCGCCTCGGGCGACCAGCCGGCGACGTGGGGGGTGAGCACCACGGTGTCCAGGCCGGTCAGTTCGGCCGGCGGCGCAGGCTCGCTCTCGTACACGTCCAGGCCCGCGCCTGCGATGGTGCCATCGCGCAGCGCCTGAGCCAGCGCGGCGGTGTCGATGACGCTGCCGCGCGCGATGTTGACCACATGGCCGCCCGGGCCCAAAGCCCGCAGCACCTGCGCATCGACCAGATGCTGCGTGCCCGCGCCGCCGGGCGTGGCCACGATCAGAAAATCCGCCCACCCGGCGAGCGCCGCCACGTCGGCGAAGTAACGGTAGGCCACATCGCTGCGCGCACTGCGGTTGTGGTAGCCCACCTCCATCTCGAAGCCCAGCGCGCGCTGGGCGATCTTCTTGCCGATGGTGCCCAGGCCGATGATGCCCAGCCGCTTGTGCGACACGTTGGGCGGCAGCGGCAGCGCCGTGCGCCACACGCCCTGGCGCGTGAGGCCGTCCAGCCTGGGGATGCCACGCACGGTGGCGATCAGCAGCCCGAACGCATGGTCGGCCACGCAGTCGTCATTGGTGCCCGCGCCGTTGGCCACCACGATGCCACGCGCCTTGGCATGCGCCACCGCGATGTTCTCGTAGCCCGCGCCCAGCGCGCAGATCAGCGACACCTGCGGCAGCGCATCGATCTGCGCCGCGGACAGGCCCGTGGCGCCGATGGTCAGCACCACCGCGATGCGCGCGCCATGCCCGGCTATCGCCGCCGCAGCCTGCGCCGCGTCGGGCGCATAGATCACCTCGAACGACTGCGCCATCTGGGCGCGGTGTTCTTCGGACAGGAACATGAGGGCAAGCAGGACAGGTTTCATGGGAGCGGAAGGAACAGGATGAACGAGGAACCGAAAACAACGGAACAAAACAAGGGACGCCACAGAGGCAGGCAACGTCAGTCACCCCACCGACGCATGCAACAAGCACGGCCCCACCAGCGCCACCGTGGAACCGGCTCTGCCGGGCCACCGGTGGCGTCCCCCTCAGGGGGATAGCGCGAAGCGCTTCAGGGGGAGCTCTCATTCTGCAGCGCCCACATGCTCGAATACCGCCCCCGCTGCGCCAGCAGCTGCGCATGCGTGCCGCGCTCGATGATGCGGCCCGACTCCATGACCAGGATCTCGTGCGCGTCCACCACGGTGGACAGGCGGTGCGCGATCACCAGCGTGGTCTTGTTCTGCGCCACGCTCTGCAGCTCGGCCTGGATGGCGCGCTCGTTGGCCGAGTCCAGCGCCGAGGTGGCCTCGTCGAAGATGAGGATGGGCGGGTTCTTGAGCAGCGTGCGCGCGATGGCCACGCGCTGCTTTTCGCCACCCGACAGCTTGAGCCCGCGCTCGCCCACCATGGTGCCGTAGCCCTTGGGCGCGCTGGCGATGAAGTCGTGGATGCGCGCCGAGCGGGCCGCGGCCTCCACCTCGTCCTGCGTGGCGCCCGGGCGGCCGTAGGCGATGTTGTAGGCCACGGTGTCGTTGAAGAGCACGGTGTCCTGCGGCACGATGCCGATGGCCTGGCGCACGCTGGCCTGTGTCACGCCGCGGATCTCCTGTCCGGCGATGGTGATGCGGCCCTGCTGGATGTCATAGAAGCGGAACAGCAGCCGCGCCAGCGTGCTCTTGCCCGAGCCCGACGGCCCCACCACCGCCACCGTCTTGCCGGCCGGGATCTCGAAACTCACGCCGTGCAGGATGGTGCGGCCGCCCTGGGGGTCGTAGGCGAAGTGCACGTCCTCGAAGCGCACCGTGGGCTGGTCCAGCCCTGCCAGTGGCTGCGCGCCGGGGGCATCGGCCACCTCGCGCTCGCGGTCGAGCAAGGTGAACATCTTGTCCAGGTCGGTCAGGTTCTGCTTGATCTCGCGGTAGATCACGCCCAGGAAGTTGAGCGGGATGTACAGCTGGATCATGTAGGCGTTGACCATGACCAGGTCGCCCAGCGTCATGGTGCCCGCCGCCACGCCCTGCGTGGCACGCCACAGCATGGCCACCAGGCCCACCGCGATGATGAGCTGCTGGCCGGTGTTGAGCAGCGACAGCGTGAACTGCGCCTTGATGCGCGATCGGCGGTAGCGGTCCAGGCTCTCGTCGTAGCGCCGCGCCTCGAAGCCCTCGTTGTTGAAGTACTTGACCGTCTCGTAGTTCAGCAGCGAATCCACCGCCTTGGTGTGTGCGGCCGAATCGAGCTCGTTGGCCTCGCGCCGGTACTTGGTACGCCATTCGGTCACCGTCACGGTGAACAGGATGTACAGGCCCAGCGCGCACAGCGTGATCCACGCGAACCAGGCGTCGAACTTCACGGCCAGGATGGTGAGCACCAGCACCACCTCGATCAGCGTGGGCACGATGCTGTAGAGCGAGTACGAGATCAGCGACTCGATGCCCTTCACGCCGCGCTCGATGTCGCGCGTCATGCCACCGGTCTGCCGCTCCAGATGAAAGCGCAGGCTCAGCGCATGCAGGTGCTCGAACGTGGCCAGCGCAATGCTGCGCGTGGCGCCCTGCGTGGCGCGCGAGAACACCAGTTCGCGCAGCTCGGTGAACAGCGAGGTGGACAGGCGCAGCAGCCCGTAGGCCACCAGCAGGCCCACCGGCACCACCAGCACCGCCGTGGGGTCGCCGGGCTTGATGCTCATCGCATCGACCAGGTTCTTGAGCAACAGCGGCACGCTCACGTTGGCCACCTTGGCCCCCACCATGAACAGCAGGGCCGCGAGCACGCGCCACTTGTACTGCCACAGGTAGGGGAACAGGCGGGAGAGCGTGGACCAGTCGGACTGCGTGGAGGCCGCCGCGGCGGCGCCCGGGGGCGTGGGGAGGGGGGAGGTGGATTCGCCGGTGCGGCGCATGGGGGACAATTCCGGTTGTTTTTTTATCTACCCGGGATTTTGCCCATGTCTGCCATCTTCAGCCCACCACCCGCCGCATTGCCCACAGACAAGGAGCTGGTGCTCAAGGTCATCCCCATGCCCGCGGACTGCAACGCCAACGGCGACATCTTCGGCGGCTGGGTGATGGCGCAGGTGGATCTGGCGGGCTCCGTGCTGCCCGCGCGCTACGTGCAGGGCCGCATGGCCACGGTGGCGGTCAACGAATTCATCTTCAAGCAGCCCGTGCGGGTGGGCGACATCCTGTCGTTCTGCTCGGCCATCACGCGCGTGGGCAACACCTCGATCACGGTCGAGGTGGAGGTGTACGCCGAGCGTTTTGCCGAACAGGGCCGGTACGTGAAGGTGACCGAGGCCCGCCTGACCTACGTGGCCATCGACGAACAAGGCCGCCCGCGGTCTGTGCCCAAGCTCACGCAGCCTGCGCCCGCTGCCGCAGCAGACGAGTAAACGCTGGGGCCTGCACAAGCATTGGCCCGCGATTGGCCTGCGCTCAAGGCGCGAGTGCCACAACAGTCGCAGCAGGCGCAAACCTGGGCACGCAACGCGTCGGCCCCCAGAGCGCGGGAGCAGATGTGAACAGGCACCCGTTGCGACGGACATCAGCCAGGCGGCTGGGCCATCCCAGGTGCCCGGGTGGGTGGATGCCTTGCGGGGTGGAATGCCGCCAAGGCGGCGCGGCGATCAGGCCGCCATGGCAGTGGGCTCAGCCCGCAGGGGCGCGGATGCGGTGCGCTGCGCGCTCGACGACGATGATGCGCCGCTGGCAAAACCGGCTTCGATCTCGCCCGCCAGCTGGCCGCCCTCTTCCACCACGAGCTTGCCGTAGCGGATCTTGCCGTTGACCTTGCCCGTGCTGTAGATCACGAGCTTCTGGCGCACGGTGAGCGTGCCGTTGAACTCGCCATGGATCTCGGCGATGTCGATCTCGGCCGAGCCGCGAAAGGCGCCGTTCTCGGAGATCTGGATCACGCGCGAATCCATGGTGGCCTCGACCGTGCCTTCGACCACGAGCGTGTCGCAATCGGTGATCTCCACGCCCTTGAGCTTGATGTTGGGGCCCACCGTGAGCTTGCTGCCCGTGGTGTCGGTGGGCGACTTGGCCGCAGAGCCCGACAGCGCCTGCGCATTGAGCCCGCTGGTCGCCGCCGTGCCCGTCAGGCCGGCGGAGGTGGAGGGGGTCGGTGTGGAAGTGGTGGCGCTGTGGCGGGGTTGGAACGATTCGGGTTCACGCTTGCCAAAGAAGGGGTTTTGCACGGCCATCAGATCTCCTTGAAAAGAAGTCATCGTAGGGACCGTGTGTAGGGAAAGATGCCTTCGTTACGCAAGAACGGTAACCAAACGGTTCTCTCGTTGCATGCACTTGCAAGGCTTGCGGGATCACACATTCAGCGGTCAGCGCTGCGCCGAGTTGAACTGCAGACATTGCAGGGTGCTACCAGGCGCCTGAACGCGCTTTGCCCCCTGCTTACCAGCCCGCAACCCGCTACGACACGATGTACGCAGCCGCTCCCGCCGACATGATCTCGCCATCCGGCCCCAGGAATTCCATGCGGGTGCTGGCCACGCGCGAGCCCAGGCGCAGAACGTTGGCGCGCAGCTCGAAATGGCTGCCGATGCCCGGGCGCAGGTAGTCGATGCGCAGGTCGATGGTGCCCAGCTTGCCGAATCGGTGCAGGCGCTGCTCCGGCGGCTCATCCATGTGCTTGGCACCGATGGCAGCCATTACTGCCAGGCCGCCCATCGCGTCCAGGCCCGCACTGATCACGCCGCCGTGAATGCGGTTGTAAGCGTAGTGCCCCACCAGTTCGGGCTTCATGTCGATGCGGCCGGTCACGCCGTCGGGCCGCAGGCTCGTGACTTTCAGGCCCAGCACCTGGTTGAACACGATCTTCTCTTCGAAGATGGCCTTGAGCCCGGCGATGAACTCAGGCTCGAACGCCAACGGCTCGGCGGCAGAAGGCGTGGTGTGGGTGGTTTTGCTCATGCGGTTCCTGTTCGGTTCCTGTGCGGTGGCGCCAGCGCTTCGTGAAAAGGCCTGCACCGTAGATGCTACTATTTTTATAGCTTGCAGCGCTTGTTGATCAAGCGGTAGCGACTATTTTTCCTTAAAAAAACTCTCGGCGGTGCCCGCCCCTGCCGTGCAGCGATCGAGCACGACGGATCGCAAGGTTGCGCGCACCTGAGCGACGCCGCTTCATGTCACCCACGCGACACGGCGCTCCATGAGCGTGCGAGCGATCCAGAGGCCCACACCGGTGCGCCACCAAGCTACCCAAGCCTCTCCAGGGCGCCTGCAGCGCGCCCCGACGCGACCGACACCGCTGACACGCTTGATGCCTCCGTCGATGCCCACCCCGGCAACCCGAACCCGGCATAGGCCGCAACCCTTATTGCGCCGTGCCCCTGGCTGCGTCAATATGCGCCGCGGCCTCCTGCAATCCACGCCACTGGACGCGCCATCAGGGTTAGCCCCGAGTGCGGTGCGCCCACAGCACGTGCACCATTATTTATGCAAAGCAATCGCTTTGTATAAATATCTGCCAAGGCCCACGCAGACCAGGACGGACACACCGCATGTCCAAGGCCCTGCGCGTTGCCCCCGTCCGATCTGCGTCAGTCCTCTTCGGGAGAGCCCGTGTGCAATTCGTGCAACTGTTGATCAGTGGTGTCTCCCAGGGGTGCATCTACGGGCTGATCGCGCTGGGCTTCGTGCTGATCTACAAGGCCACCGAAACCGTGAGCTTCGCGCAGGGCGAACTCATGATGCTGGGCGCGTTCTGCGGACTGGCGCTCATGACGGTGCTGGGCTTTCCGTTCTGGGTGGCGGTGATCGCGAGCATCCTGGCCATGGGCCTTTTCGGCACCGTACTCGAGCGCGCCGTCATCCGCCCCATCCTCGGCCAGCCCGCGTTCTCCATCGTCATGCTCACCATCGGCATCGGCTATGTGCTGCGCGGCCTGGTGACGATGATCCCCAACATCGGCACCGAGACCCACACGCTGCCCGTGCCCTACAAGGACATGTCCCTGCGCTTGGGGGCGCTGGTGCTCAACGCCGAGCAACTGGTGGTGATCGGCGCCACCGCCGTGCTGTGCCTGCTGCTGTTCGCGATGTTCCGCTACAGCAAGCTGGGCATTGCGATGCAGGCCTCGTCGCAGAACCAGTTGGCGGCCTACTACATGGGCATCCCCGTGCAGCGGCTCAACGGGCTGGCCTGGGGCCTGGCCGCCGCCGTGGCCGCGGTGGCGGGGCTGCTGCTCGCGCCCATCACCTTCGTGCACGCCAACATGGGGATGATCGGCCTCAAGGCCTTTCCGGCGGCCGTGGTGGGCGGCTTCGGCAGCCTGCCGGGCGCCATCGTGGGCGGGCTGGTCATCGGTATCGTCGAATCGCTGTCGGGCTTCTACCTGCCCGACGGCTTCAAGGACACGGCCGCGTACATCGTGGTGCTGATCATGCTGATGGTCAAACCCAACGGTCTGTTCGGCGAAAAATTGAGAAAGAAAGTCTGACCCCATGCGCTTTCTTTTCAAGACCTCCTACGAACAAGACCTGCGCCTGGCAAAACATGGCGGGCATGTCTTCTGGTACAGCCTGCTGGCCATGGCGCTGGTCGCAGCTCCCTGGGTGGCCCCCGAGTACTGGCTGGCGCAGCTCACCTTCGTGCTGATCTACGCCATCGTGGGCCTGGGGCTCATGCTGCTGGCCGGCTTCACGGGGCTGTTCTCGCTGGGTCATGCGGCCTTCCTCGGCGTGGGGGCGTACACGCAGGCGGTGCTCACGGGCATGGGCTGGCCGTTCGCGCTGTCGCTGGCCTGCGCGGCGGGGCTGTCGGCCGCCGTGGGCGTGGTGGTGGGACTGCCCGCGCTGCGCGTCAAGGGCATCTACCTGGGCATGGCCACGCTGTCGTTCGGGTTCATCGTCGAAGAGGTGTTCGCGCGGTGGGAATCGGTGACCGGTGGCAACTCCGGCAAGCACCTGGTGCCACCCGAAATCTGGGGGTTCAAGTTCGAATCCACCGAATCGTTTTACTTCTTGTGCCTGGTGATTGCCGTGGTCAGCACGCTGGCCATCCTGAACCTGCTGCGGTCCTCCACGGGCCGGGCCTTCGTTGCGATCCGCGATTCGGAAATATCGGCGCAGAGCATGGGCATCCACCTCGCGCGCTACAAGACGCTGTCGTTCTCCATCTCGGCGGGCCTCGCCGGCATCGGCGGTGCGCTCTATGCGCACAAGCTGCAGTTCATCTCGCCCGACCAGTTCAACATCCTGCAGTCCATCGACCTGCTGCTGATGATCGTGATCGGTGGGCTCGGGTCGGTGCATGGCGCGTTCCTCGGGGCCATCTTCCTCATCACCATGCCCCAGATGATTTCGCTCACAAAGGACTGGCTGCCCGCCGCCATCGGCCAGGCGCCTGGGCTCCAGGCCGTGGTTTATGGCGCGGTGCTGATCGCGTTCGTGCTGTTCGAGCCCATGGGCCTGTACGGCCGCTGGCTCAAGGTGCGCACCTGGCTGCAGATGTTCCCGTTCTACCGCAGGGGGATGTTCAAGCGGCAGAAGTCCTTCCAAAAATCGGACAGGCTGAAATGAACGACGACATCCTGCTCACCGCCCAGAACCTCAGCGTGCGCTTTGGCGGCGTGCTGGCGGTCAACAACGTGAGCTTCGACGTGCGCCGGGGCGAGGTGTTCACCCTCATCGGCCCCAACGGTGCGGGCAAGACCACGGTGTTCAACCTCATCAGCCGCATCTATACGCCCACCACCGGCACCATCGCGTACGCGGGCCCGGGCGGTGCCATGCTGCCTTTGACTGACCAGCCGCCTCACAAGGTGGCGGGCCTGGGCATCGCCCGCACCTTCCAGAACATCGAGCTGTTCGAGCATGCGAGCGTGCTGCACAACCTGCTGATCGGCCGCCACACGCGCCGCGAGACCGGCCTGTGGGCAGAGATGTTCTTCACCCGCAAGGTGCGCGACGCCGAGGTGCGTGCCCGCGAGAAGGCGGAGCAGGTCATCGACTTTCTCGACCTGCAGCACTACCGCGACACGCTGGTGGCCGGCCTGCCGTACGGCGTGCGCAAGGTGGTGGAGCTGGCGCGCGCGCTGTGCACCGAGCCCCAGCTGCTGCTGCTCGACGAGCCCTCGTCGGGCCTGAACGTGGAGGAGACCGACGACATGGCTTTCTGGATCCAGGACATCCAGCACGAGCTCGGCATCACCGTGCTGATGGTGGAGCACGACATGTCGCTGGTCTCCAAGGTGTCCGACCGCGTGCTGGCCATGAACCAGGGCGAAGTGGTGGCCATGGGCACGCCGCGCGAGGTGCAGTCGCACCCCGGCGTCATCGAGGCCTACCTCGGCACCATCGACGACGTGAGCAACCTGCGCCGCCCGGCCGGTTCCAGCCAGGGGGTGCGGGCATGAGCGCCGTTCTCGCCGTCGACAACGCTGGCACCGCGGCCGTGGCCGACCCCCAACCCCTGCTGAAATTGCAGAACGTGGAGAGCGCCTACGGCCCCATCAAGGCCATCCGCGGCGTGAGCCTGCAGGTGCGGCGCGGGGAGATCGCGGCCGTGCTGGGCAGCAACGGCGCGGGCAAGACCACCATCTTGAAGACCATCAGCGGCATCATCGACCCGCGCAAGGGCACCATCGAGTTCCAGGGCCAGGACATCACCGCGCGCGACCCCGCGGCCATCGTGCGCCGGGGCCTCATGCATGTGCCCGAAGGGCGCGAGGTGTTTGCACTGCTGTCGGTGCGCGACAACCTGCTCATGGGCGCCTACACCCGCAGCGACACCGATGCCGTCGCGCGCGACATCGAAACGGTATACGGCTACTTCCCCATCCTCAAGGAGCGCGCTGCGCAGGACGCAGGCCTGCTGTCGGGCGGGCAGCAGCAGATGCTGGCCATCTCGCGCGCGCTGATGGCCAACCCCGAGCTCATCCTGCTCGACGAGCCCAGCCTGGGCCTGTCGCCCAAGCTCACCAAGGAAATCTTCGAGATCGTGGTGCGCATCAACCGCGAGCGCGGCACCACCATCTTGCTGGTGGAGCAGAACGCCAACATGGCGCTCAACGCCTCGGACTACGGCTACGTGCTGGAGAACGGCCGCATCGTGATGGAAGACAGCTGCGAGCGCCTGCGCGAGAAGGACGACATCAAGGAGTTCTACCTGGGCATGAAGGACGAAGGCGTGCGGGGCGAGCGGCGGTGGAAGAAGAAAAAAACCTGGAGATAAGTCCACATGTCGAATCTCTGGGACCTCGATCACATCCAGCCCGCCGGCACCGACGTGCTGGCCGGCAGCACCATCTCCGCCATGTTCTGGAACGCGGTGGCATTGCGCGGCCCGGCCGTGTGGATGCGGCAAAAAGAGCTGGGCATCTGGAAGAGCTGGACCTGGGACCAGACCGCCGAGGCCGTGCGCGAGATCGCGGGCGGGCTCATGGCGCTGGGCTTTGCGCGCGGCGACTGCGCGTCCATCCTGTCGAACACCAACATCGAATGGGTGCTGGCCGACCTGGCCGTGCTCAGCTGCGGCGGCGTCTCCAACGGCATCTACCCCACCGACGCCGCGGCGCAGGTGCACTATCTGAGCGAAGACTCCGCCACCACCGTGCTGTTTGTCGAAAACGACGAGCAGCTCGACAAGGCGCTGGAGGTGCGTGCGGGCCTGCCGCTGCTGCGCAGGATCATCGTGTTCGACATGGAAGGCCTGCGCGGGCTGCAGGACCCTGGCGTCATCAGCCTGCAGGCGCTGCGCGAACTGGGCCGCGCCTGGAACCAGCAGAACCCCGACGCGCTCATGCGCCGCGTGCAGGCCTGCCAGCCCGAGGACGTGGCCATCCTCGTCTACACCTCGGGCACCACCGGCAAGCCCAAGGGCGCCATGCACACGCACGCCGCGCTGGCCTACACCGTGCGCGGCTACAACACGCTGATCTCGCGCACCGACCAGGACGAGGCCATGTGCTTCCTGCCGCTGTGCCACATCGCCGAGCGCATGGGGGGCGAGTACTTCTCGCTGTACACCGGCTCGCGCCTGAACTTCGTCGAGAACCCCGACACCGTGCCCGAGAACGTGCGCGAGATCGCCCCCACCGTGTTCACCGCCGTGCCGCGGGTGTGGGAGAAGTTCTATTCGGGCGTGATGATCGCGCTCAAGGAGTCCACCGCGCTGCAGCAGGCGGCGTATGCGTGGTCCATCGGCGTGGGCACGCGGATCGCCGACCTGGTGCTGGCCGGCCAGCCCGTGGGCGGGCTGCTCAAGGCGCAGTTCCAGCTGGCGCGCTGGCTGGCGCTGAACAACGTGCGCAAGCTCATCGGCATCCACCGTGCGCGTTTTCTGGTCACGGGCGCGGCCCCCATCTCGCCCGAACTGGTGAAGTGGTACCTCGCCCTGGGCGTGCCCATGCTGGAGGTATGGGGCATGACGGAGACCTGCGGCGCGGCCACCGGCGTGCCGGCCAGCCGCATCAAGCCCGGCTCCATCGGCCCTGCGGCGGCCTACAACGAGGTGCGCATCGACCCCGCCACCGGCGAGATCCTGGTGCGCGGCCCCAACGTGTTCAAGGGTTATCTCAACCTGCCCGAGAAGACGGCCGAGACCATCGACGCCGACGGCTGGCTGCACACGGGCGACGTAGGCACCATCGATGCCGACGGCTACCTGCGCATCACCGACCGCATGAAGGACATCATCATCACGGCCGGCGGCAAGAACATCACGCCCAGCGAGCTGGAGAACGAGCTCAAGTTCAGCCCCTACGTGACGGACGCGGTGGTCATCGGCGACAAGCTGCCCTACCTCACGGTGATCATCATGATCGACCAGGAGAACGTGGAGAAGTTTGCGCAGGACAACGACGTGCCGTTCTCCAACTACGCCAGCCTGACCCGCGCGCGCGAGGTGCAGGACCTGATCCAGGCCGAGATCGACCGCGTGAACACGCAGTTCGCCCGCGTGGAGCAGATCAAGAAGTTCTTCCTGCTCGACACCCAGCTCACGGCCGAGGACGAAGAACTAACGCCCACCATGAAGCTCAAGCGCAAGCTGGTGCAGCAGAAATACGCGGCGCAGATCGAGGCGATGTACCGGTAGGGGCGGCCTTCGACAAGCTCAGGCTGAACGGGTGGGGGTTGGTGGGTTGGTGGATTGAGGGTTTGTGGATTGAACCCCAAAGCCGTGCAATCACCCCCTACCGTTCGGGCTGAGCCTGTCGAAGCCAGGGCGCACCGCCACCCAGGCCCGCCGCAGATAGGGAAAGTGCTGGTGCCCCACCCCGGGCATCGTTCTATAACGAGCGATCGTGTTCGATCCAACCGAAGGAGACGTGCCATGAAACTTCATCCCATCGCAGCCCTCGCTGCCATGGCCCTGGCTGCAGGCGCCGCGCATGCACAGGCCACCCAGGGCGTGAGCAAGGACACCATCACGCTGGGCTCCATCCAGGATCTGTCGGGGCCGCTGGCGGGCTTTGGCAAGCAGGTGCGGCTGGGCATGATGCTGCGCGTGGACGAGGCCAACGAGCAAGGCGGCGTGAACGGCCGCAAGCTCGACCTCAAGGTGGAGGACTCGGGCTACGACCCCAAGAAAGCCGTGCTGGCCGCGCAAAAGCTTGTCAACCAGGACAAGATCTTCATGATGATCGCGCACATCGGCACTGCGCAGAACCTGGCCGCCATGCCGGTGCAGTTCAGTAAGAACGTGATCAACTTCTTCCCGGTGACGGCCGCGCGCGAAATGTACGAGCCCTTCCACAAGCTCAAGTACTCGTTCGCCGCCACCTACTACGACCAGATCCGCCTGGCCGCGCCCAAGCTCATCAAGGAGAAAGACGCCAAGAAGGTCTGCACCATCTACCAGGACGATGAGTTCGGCCTAGAGGTGATGCGCGGCGGCGAGGCGGCGCTCAAGTCCATCGGCATGGAGTTCGCCGAGAAGACCTCGTACAAGCGCGGCGCCACCGACTTCTCGTCCCAGGTCGCCAAGATGAAGTCCTCGGGCTGCGACTTCGTGATCCTGGGCACCATCATCCGCGAGACCATCGGCACCATCGGCGAGTCGCGCAAGACGGGCTTCAACCCCACCTTCCTCGGATCGAGCGCCGCCTACACCGACCTCATCCACAAGCTGGGCGGCAAGCCCATGGACGGCCTGTACGCCACCATGACGGTGCAGCACCCCTACCTGGACGAAGCCAGCCAGCCCATCCGCTTCTGGGCCAACAAGTACAAGACCAAGTTCAACGAAGACCCCACCGTGTTCTCGGTGTATGGCTACGGCGCGGTGGACGCGTTCATCAAGGCCGCGCAAAAGGCAGGCACGGGCCTCACCACCGACAGCTTCATCAAGGCCATGGACACGATGGTCATCCCGCCCGACATGTTCGGCAGCGCCGAGGCCACCTACGGCCCGCAAAAGCGCCTGGGCAGCGACCTGTCGCGCCTGTCGCAGATCACCGACGGCAAGTGGAAAGTGGTGTCGGACTATGTGAAGTAGGCGCGCGCCGGCTCTGCCGCCCCAAAGCCGCCCCCCGGGCGGCTTTTTCATTCGGGGGTGCGCCAGGGCCTGGACAGTGGCAGAATTTAACCAAGCAGTAACTTTGCAAAAATAGGATCCCGCCATGATCGACCGCACCCTCTTCCAGAGCGACCACCTGGCGTTTGCCGACAGCTTCCGCCGCTTCATCGACAGGGAAGTGGCGCCCCACCACGCTGCCTGGGAAGACCAGGGCTACGTGGCGCGCGAGGTGTGGAGCCAGGCGGGCGCCAACGGCTTTCTGTGCATGAGCCTGCCCGAGGAATACGGCGGCGCCGGGGCCGACAAGCTCTATTCGGTGGCGCAAATGGAAGCGCTGGCGCGCGCCGGCACCACCGGCATCGGCTTCGGGCTGCACAGCGAGATCGTCGCGCCGTACATCCTGCACTACGGCACCGAAGCACAAAAGCGCCGCTACCTGCCGCCCATGGCCAGCGGCGCGGTGGTGGGCGCCATCGCCATGAGCGAGCCCGCCGCCGGCAGCGACCTGCAGGGCATCAAGACCACAGCCCTGAAGAGCGCCGATGGATCGCACTATGTGCTCAACGGCAGCAAGACCTTCATCACCAACGGCTGGCACGCCGACCTGGTGATCGTGGTCGCCAAGACCGACCCGGCGGCCGGGGCCAAGGGCACCAGCCTCTTCCTGGTGGAGCGCGGCATGCCCGGCTTTGAAAAAGGCCAGCGCCTCAAGAAGTTGGGCATGAAGGCGCAGGACACCTCCGAGCTGTTCTTCACCGACGTGAAGGTGCCTGCCGACAACCTGCTGGGCGGCCCCGCCATGGAAGGGCGTGGCTTCATCTGCCTGATGGAGCAGCTGCCGTGGGAGCGCCTGCAGATCGCCATCACCGCCGTGTCCGCCGCGCAGGCCGCCATCGACTGGACGGTGGACTATGTGAAGGACCGCAAGGTCTTCGGCCAGAGCGTGGCCTCATTCCAGAACACCCGCCACACCCTGGCCGAACTGCAGACTCAGGTGCAGGTGGCGCGCGTGTTCGTCGACAAATGCTGCGAGCTGATCACGCGCGACCAGCTCGACACCCAGACTGCCAGCATGGCCAAGTACTGGACCACCGACCTGCAGTGCAAAGTGATGGACGAATGCGTGCAGCTCTTCGGCGGCTACGGCTACATGTGGGAATACCCCATCACCCGCGCGTACGCCGATGCGCGCGTGCAGCGCATCTACGGCGGCACCAACGAGATCATGAAAGAGGTGATTGCGCGTGCCATGGGCCTGGGCAAGTGACACAACGCGCAAGACAACGTGAACCCGCCCCGCACCGCCCTTGGCGCCCTCGGCCTCGCGTTCAGCCATCCCATGCTGGTCAGGCTGAGCTTGTCGACGCCCCGCGCGGCGCTCCGACCAGCGCAGCGTGATCGGCTGCTTGGGCTGGAGGGCCAATGGGTATCCGCACGCGCCGAACGCTCCTACAGGTACCAGGCGGCGCGGGCTTCTTCAGGACTGAGCGGCGCACCGGGGCGGCGGTCGGTCACGTTCAGCCACGCACGGACGCCCTGGCTGCCGCTCAGCGCACGCATCAGCAGCAAGCCTGCGCCGATGCCCCGCACGGCGGCCGCAGTGCGCGACGGCGCCATGAAGGCCGACACCGCCAGCGCGCTGGATGCGGCCAGCGCCACGTGGTGCTCGAGCGCAAAGCCCTCGCGCGTGTCGTCGTACTCGATAGCGCCACGGACCATGCGCTGCAAGGCGGAGGATGGGTTTGATTTCATAGCCAGAAATTTAGATGACAACCCCACAAAGATAGTGCAAAAACCGCTGCACCCGCGTCAGAGAGCGTGCTGTCGTGGTGTGAGCGGCCCATGCGCCCCACGCCCCGGCGTGTGCAAGGTGCAGGCCACCAACACCCGCTGTCCCCCCGCAGCGATTCACCCATTGTGACGACCACCGGAGACCATTCATGACCGAAGCCTTTGTATTCGATGCGCTGCGCACCCCGCGCGGCAAGGGCAAGAAGGACGGCACCCTGCACGAGGTCAAGCCCATCGACCTGCTCACCGGCTTGCTGATCGAGCTGCAGGCACGCCACCGCTTCGACACGGCCGCGGTGGACGACGTGGTCATGGGCATCGTCTCGCCCATGGGCGAGCAGGGCTCGGTGCTGCCCAAGGTGGCCGCCCTCAAGGCTGGGTGGGACTTTCGCTGTGCGGGCGTGCAGGTCAACCGCTTTTGCGCATCGGGCCTCGAAGCCGTGAATATGGCCGCGCAAAAAGTGCGCAGCGGCTGGGAAGACCTGGTGGTGGCCGGCGGCGTGGAGAGCATGAGCCGCGTGCCCATCGGCTCCGACGGCGGCGCCTGGGCGCAAGACCCTGCCACCAATTCGGAAACGCTGTTCGTGCCCCAGGGCATCGGCGCCGACCTGATCGCCACGCTGGACGGCTACACCCGCGCCGACGTGGACGCCTTCGCGCTCGAATCGCAGCGCCGCGCCACCGCGGCGCGTGCCGCGGGTTACTTCAAGCATTCCGTCGTGCCCGTGCGCGACTTCATCGGCCAGACCATCCTGGCGGAAGACGAATTCATCAAGCCCAAGACAACCCTCGAAGGCCTGGGTGCGCTCAAGGCCTCGTTCGAGCAACTGGGCGGCATGGGCTTCGACGCCGTGGCGCTGCAGCGCTACCCGCAGGTGGAGCGCATCCACCATGTGCACCATGCGGGCAACTCGTCGGGCATCGTGGACGGCGCCGCCGCCGTGCTGATCGGCAACGAGGCCGCCGCCAAGGCCCACGGCCTCACGCCGCGCGCGCGCATCGTGGCCACGGCACTCAGCGGCGCCGACCCCACCATCATGCTCACCGGGCCGGTGCCCGCCGCCCGGAAGGCGCTGGCCCGTGCGGGCATGACCATCGACCAGATCGATTTGTTCGAAGTCAACGAGGCGTTTGCCGCCGTGCCCATGCGCTTCATGCGCGAGCTGGGCGTGCCGCACGACAAGGTCAACGTGAACGGCGGCGCCATCGCCATGGGCCACCCGCTGGGCGCCACGGGGGCGATGATCCTCGGCACCCTGATCGACGAGCTGCACCGCCGCGGCCAGCGCTACGGCCTGGCCACGCTGTGCGTGGGCGGCGGCATGGGCATTGCCACCATCGTTGAACGCATTTGATTGACGGGCAGGAGACAAGAACATCATGCAAACCATCCGCTACGAACTCATCGCCGGCCAGGGCACCGAAGGCCAGCTCGCCGTCATCACCTTTGACGAAGCCAACTCGCCCGTCAACACCATGTGCCGCCAGTGGCAGCAAGACCTGGGCGAGGTCACCGCCCAGGTGGTGGCAGACCGCGAGCGCCTGGGCGCCGCGCTCCAAGGCATCGTGCTCGCATCCGCCAAGACCAGCTTCTTTGCGGGCGCCGACCTGAAGGCCACGATGCGCCTGACACCCGCCGACGCGCCTGCCGCGTTCGGCGAGATCGAGCGCATGAAGGCGCACTTCCGCACGCTCGAAACCCTGGGCATCCCCGTGGTGGCCTGCCTCAACGGCGCGGCGCTGGGCGGTGGGTGGGAGGTGGCCCTGGTCGCCCACTACCGCATCGCCGTGGCCGACCCCAAGATCCAGTTCGGCCTGCCCGAGGTCACCCTGGGCCTGATGCCCGGCGCCACCGGCGTGACCAAGATGACGCGCCTGCTGGGCCTGATGGGCGCACAGCCCTACGTGCTGGAAGGCAAGCTCTTCAACCCCGCCGAGGCGCTGGACCTGCAACTGGTGCACGAACTGGTGGCCACGCGCGAGCAACTGCTGCCCGCCGCCCTGGCCCACATCGCCACCCACCCGCACGCAGTGCAGCCGTGGGACGACAAGAACTACAAGATGCCCGGCGGCACGCCCGCCAGCCCCAAGATCGCCAGCGCCCTGACGGTGGCGCCCGCCATGCTCAAGAAGACCACGCGCGGACGCTACCCTGCGCCCGAGGCAGCCCTCGCCGCCATGGTCGAAGGCGCGATGGTGGACTACGACACCGCCCTGCGCATCGAAAGCCGCTACCTCGCCCGCCTGATGACCGGCCCCGTGGCGCGCAACATGATCAACACGTTCTTCTTCGACATGAACGCGATCAAGAGCGGCAAGTCGCGCCCGGGCTCAGCCCTGCGCTACAAGCCGCAAAAGGTCGGCATCCTGGGTGCCGGCATGATGGGCGCCGGCATCGCCTGGGCCCAGGCCAGCCGGGGCATCGCCACCGTGCTCAAGGACGTGAGCGCGGAAAAGGCCGAGGCCGGCAAGGCCTACAGCGCCAAGCTCGCACAAGCCCGCGTGGACAAGGGCCGCATGACGGCCGAGGCGCAGCAGGCGCTGCTCTCGCGCATCACGCCCACCGCCAGCGCAGCCGACCTGGCGGGTTGCGACCTCATCATCGAAGCCGTGTTCGAAAGCCGCGACCTCAAGGCCCGGGTCACGCGCGAGGCCGAGCCGCAGCTGGCACCCGGCGGATTCTTTGCCAGCAATACCTCCACCCTGCCCATCAGCGGCCTGGCCACGGCCAGCAGTAACCCCGAGAAATTTGTCGGCATCCACTTCTTCAGCCCCGTGGACAAGATGAAGCTGGTGGAGATCATCCGCGGCAAACAGACGGACGACGAGACCGTGGCCCGCGCGTTCGACTACGTGCAGGCCCTGGGCAAGGTGCCCATCGTGGTCAACGACGCGCGCGGCTTCTACACCAGCCGCACCTTCGGCACCTACGTGATGGAAGGCGCCGCCATGCTGGGTGAAGGCATCCCCGCCGCCGCGATTGAAAACGCCGCCCTGCAGGCCGGCCTGCCCGTGGGCCCGCTGGCCGTGCTGGACGAAACCGCGCTCACCTTGAGCGTGCACGTGCTGGACCAGACGCGCGCCGACTACGCCGCTGAAGGCAAGACCTACACCGCCACGCCCGGCGAGCTGCTGGTGGAGCGCATGGTCAAAGAGTTGAAGCGCCCTGGCCGCGCGGGTGGCGGCGGTTTTTACGACTACCCCGCAGGCGGCAAGAAGCACCTGTGGCCGGAGCTGAAACCTCTGTTCGAAAAGCCCGGCGTGGCATGGAGCGTGCAGGAAATCCAGGACCGGCTGCTCTATCGCCAGGCCATCGAGACCGCGCGCTGCTTGGCCGAGGGGGTGCTGACCAGCGTGCATGACGCGAACATCGGGTCGATCTTTGGGATCGGGTTTCCGGCGTGGACGGGGGGTGCGATGCAGTTCGTTTACGGCACGGGAATGGAGGCGTTCCTGAAGCGGGCGGATGAACTGGCGGCGACGTACGGGGCGGGGTTCGCTGTGGAAGCAAAAGCCCGAGATGCCCTTCGAGACTTTCAGCCCACCTATTGATCGACTGTATTTCAGTCGAACCGGATAGATGAAGGAACTCGCTTCTGGCACACCAAGCGCATCACCAACCAACTGCCCTATCCGCTGGTTCGGTATTGTGGAGAACACCCACCACAGCTCTGCGCTGCGCTGCGCTGCGCAGTGCGGGAAGCACCAGGTCTTTCAGCGTGAAGCGTCCGCCGCCATGGCGCTTACCGCGCCACCATCCGCAACCCCAGCGCAATGAACACCGTGCCCGCCAGCCGGTCCAGCCATACACCCACCCGCGGCTTGCGGTGGATCCACCCACCGACCCTGCCTGAGAAGTAGCCCAGCAACCCGAACAGCACCGCCGCCTGGGCCGTGAACAGCAGCCCCAGCAAGCCCAGCTGCAGCTCCATGCCGCCGCGCGATGCATCCACGAACTGCGGCAGGAACGACAGGAAGAACAGCACGACCTTGGGGTTGATGGCGTTGGCTATCAGGCCCTTGGAGAAGGTGCGGCCGAGCGATTCAGCAGCGGTTTGGCTGCTGGAGCTGCCATGGGCGCCTTCGATGCGCACAGCGCCTGCGTGGCGCAGGGCCTGGGTGCCAAGCCAGATCAGGTAGGCACCACCCGCCCACTTGAGCGCCGTGAAGGCCACTGGCGATGCGGCCAGGATAGCGCCTACGCCAATGACGGCCAGCACGGTATGGCTGAGGCAACCCAATGCGCAACCCAGGCCAAACACGATGCCAGCGCGGCGGCCTTTGGACATGCCGACGCTGAGCACCATGAGGTTGTCAGGGCCGGGCGTGGCTGTGAGCATGACGGCGGTGAGAAGAAACGCGATGGCCTGGGCGGTGGTCAACATGGTGGTGGCTGCCTGGCTTTTTTTGGCTGGCCGCCCCTGGCTGGCCGGGGCAGACGGTGACAGTGATGGGGATGGTGGTGTGCTGAGGCTTGCCCTGAATATCCAAGGCATCGCAGCAAACCGAATACTATCCAATCAATAGCATTCATTCCTTTGCACAACAGCGGCAGAGGCCTGAAAAGATGGAAGCTGGGTCTGCCAACGCCCGCCGCTTGGGCTGCAGGTCCAGATGCCAGGCTGCGTCCAGGGTGCAGAAGGACCCGCAGCCCCGCCGACCACCACCCGTGGCTGTATCGGAGCCGGGCGGATGCCCCGTCCGGCAGATACGGGCCCGGCCAGCTCGCCGCCATCAATCCACGATGAGTTTGTTGTTGTTCAGCAGCTGGGTAATGATCTGCTGGTCGGTGGTGGCGCCGGAGTAGAGAGACTGCAGGTCGACCCCCGAAAGAACGATCTGCTGGGTTTCGGTGGCGCTGGTATAGGCGGCCCCCACGAAGTGGGAATCCGCAGCAAACCCACCCGTGTGGCTGATGTGGATGATGGTGTTGCCCCCCGAGATCTCGAAGTGCACATAGTCCGCCAAGTTGCCCGCGCCGTTGGATGGACCCACGTGCTCCCCCTGCAGCAGGTCGCGCAGGTCCAGCACGTCGCCCCCCGCGGTATTGCTGCCCGCTGCCGCCGTTTCGAAGTTCTGGATGGTGTCCACCGCAGGAGTCCCGGCAGCGCCCTGGTCGCCCAGGCTCCAGACAAACACGTCCACGAAGTTTTCACCGGCATCGCCGCCGATCAAGGTGTCGTTGCCGGGACCGCCCGAGATCACGTCGGCACCGCTGCCGGCGTTGATGGTGTCGTTGCCGCTGCCGCCGTAGAGCATGTCGGACCCGCTCCCGGCAGAGAGGTTGTCATCACCGTCACCACCGTGGACGATGTTGTTGCCATTGGCGGCATTGATGGTGTTGTCGCCATTTCCACCTTGGATGAATTCGTTGGCAGAGCTGCCGGTGTAGCTGCCACTCGCTGTCGTGGTGATGTCCACCGTTGTGTAGGCCGCCTTGAGCGTCACCACACTGCTCACGCTCGCAGTGACGCCACCGTTGGTTTCCGTGGATGTGACCTGTACGGTCAGGTGGGTTGCGTTGGTCGTGTAGCTGCCAGGAAGATTCAGCATCAGGTTGGGCAGGTCCGCCTCGGCAAGCTGCCACACGCCGCCACCCAGGTTGGCGCCCGCATTGAACGAGACACCCGTGGGCACGTTGCTCACCCTGATCGACAGGCTCTCGGAGCCATCCGTGTCCACCAGTATTGTGGTGATAGGGAACCTGGCGCTGGTTCCACCAGTGCCGTGCGCATTGACCACCAGGGACTTCAAAACCACCAACGAAGGCGTGGTGGCCGAGCCGACGGTCACATTGACCGTGGCCGTGCTGCTGGCGCGGGAGGGATCCTCTATGGTGTAGGTGAAGCTGGCGGCACCTTCGAAGCCGCTGGCTGGCGTAAAGATGACATTGTTGCCGATGCGGCTGACCGTGCCGTTCACTGCCGCCTGTACCGACACCAGGGTCAGCACGTCTCCATTGGCATCGGTGTCGTTGGCCAGCAACGTGGACACGGGAATGGAAATGGCCGTGTCCATGCGCGTGAGGGCCGTGTCGTTGGCAGCGACCGGCGCCTGATTCACGGTGGGATTCACAGTCACCGTGACGGTGCCGGTCGCCGTGTGGCCATGCCCATCGTCGACGGTGTAGGTGAAGGTGTCCGTACCGGTGAACCCGGCGTTGGGGGTGTAGATGGGGTTGCCTGTAACGGCATCGATCACCACCGAGCCATTGGCGCCCTGAGTCACGCCAACAACCGTGAGCGAATCGCCATCGGGGTCCGTGTCGTTGCCGCGCACGGCAATGACTACAGAGCTGTCTTCATCCACTGTCGCCACATCGTTGTTGGCGACGGGCGCGCCATTGGCCGGCGCATTGACCGTGACCGTGACGGTTGCGGTGGATGTGGCGCCCTTGCCGTCGCTGATGGTGTAGGTGAAGCTGTCACTGCCGGCAAACCCTGCGTTGGGTGTGTAGATGGGGTTGTTCGTGACGGCATCGATCACCACCGAGCCGTGAGCGCCCGGCGTCACACTGGCAACCGTGAGGGGGTCACCGTCGGCATCGGTGTCGTTGCCGCGCACAGAGACGGTCACAGGGGTGTTTGCATTGGTGGAGACTGCGTCGTTCACCGCCACGGGCGCACGGTTCACGGTGATGCTGAGCGTGCTCGATGCGCCTGTGTGCACGGTGTAGGTCACTACCAGCGGACTGGCGCCAGTGAACGGCGAGGCCGCCACAAAGGTGTAGTCGCCGTTGCTCTGCATGGTCAACGTGCCCAGCCCTGCCGCCGTGGCTGGCGTGCCGGCCGCGTACCGCGTGCCCTGGTAAGTGAAGCTGGCCAGCACCAGCGGGCCATCGGGGTCCAGGTCATTGAGCAGCACATTGCCCGTGGCCTGCGCTGCCGCCACCGCCGACACGGTATCGGCCAGCAAGGTGCTGGACTGATGGCCCTGCGCCGCGGTGGCCGCAGCAGCGCACAGTGCCGCCACATCGACCCAGCACGCGCCGCCCGCAGGCAATGCAGTGCCAACGGCACAGACGGTGCCCGGGCGGGCCGGGGTCACTGGCAGGGGCGACGGAATGCCCAGCGGAAAGCAGGTGCTCCAGGTCGGCTGCGTGATGCTGGTGATGCGCAAGCCGGACGCTGTCCGGTTGGTGTAGACCACCGGCAGGAATCCCGAAGGATCGCCACCGGGTGTGGTGCCCGTGGACTGCACGGGAATCGTGAGCGTTTCTCCACCCGCCTGGTGGAAGGCAGCCTGCAGCTCCTGCAACTGGGCCTGCACAGCGTCACCCCACACCACCAAGGCGCCCAGCACCATGGCCACGGCTCCCTGGGCCAGGCTGCGCAAGGTGGCGGAGGACACGAGGCCTTTCGTGCGCACCATCCAGCCCATGCAGGCCACCATGGCCACCGCCAGCAGCAGCAAGGCGCCAGGGTGGTCGACGGGTATCGCTGCGGCCGCGAGCGCGCCTGCCGTAATCGTCTGCGCCTGCGCCGCCGGCAATGCGGCCACCAGCAGCATTGCAGCCGCCAGGCGCCGCAATGCACTGCGTGCACCGAGAGGGTCAGCGAAAAATGGGGCGCAATACCAGGGGCGCAACATCGATAGTCCTTCGTTGTTGGAAGAATGAAAGCTCATGGGGGGTTGCCTGTCGGGCATGCCTGCACAAGGCCTGCGGCAGGCCGCCGGGAGGGATGGCGCCGGCACTCTACCCTGTAAAAGCAGGTAAGCCATCATAGAAAATTGCAACAGGCCCACGGAGCACAAGACTTACTCCAACGCCGTGGGGGAGGCGCAAGTACGCAAACTGCCTGCCAAAGCCGCGCAACAGGCGGGCAATGCGTGGCCTACGCTACGCGCCAGCCAACCCCAACATGCCCCGCGCCTCCTGCGGCGACGCCACCTCCCGCCCCGCATTGCGCGCGTACTGCGCCAGCCTCTCGATCAAAGGCCCATTCGAATCCGCCTTGGTGCCATCGGGCAGATAGAACGTGTCCTCCAGCCCCGTGCGCAAATGCCCGCCCAGCTCGGCCACGCGCTGGTGCACGGGCCATATCTCAGCGCGGCCGATGACGGTGGCCTGCCAGGGGGCGTGCTTGATTTTCAGCTTGAGCAAGATGGGCAGCAGGTCCGGGTCCGCGGGCATGCCGGACTCGACACCCATCACGAAGTTGTATTCGGGCAGCCGCGCGGTGTACATGCCGGTCTGCACATACATCTCCACGCAGCGCACGATGCCCACGTCGAAGCATTCGAACTCGGGCAGCGTGCCGGTTTCCAGCATCACGTCGATGAAGTCCTTGACCTTGGCGGGCTGGTTGTCGAACAGCATGGGCGGCCAGGCCCAGGTGCCGTTGCTGCGCACCTTCAGGTAGTTGAGCGAGCCGGCGTTGCACGCGGCCATCTCGGGGCGGGTGGCGCGCAGGCAGTCGAGCGGTCCCTGGTAGTGGGGGCCGACCACGCCGGTGGTCTGGTTGATGATCAAACCCGGGCAGGCCTCGCGCATGGCCTGCACGCAGTCGCGCGCGACCTGCGGGTCCCAGCTGGGCAGGTGGCCCTTGCCGGGCTCCTGGTTGCGAAAGTGCACGTGGACCACGGCGGCGCCTGCGTCGCAGGCGCGGCGGGCTTCCTTCGCCAGCTGCTCGGGCGTGACGGGCACATGGTGCTGGCCGGGGTCGGTCAGCACGCCGGTGATGGCGCAGGTGATGATGGCTTTGTGGCTGGTTGCATGACTGGTCATGTGCGTCTCCGAATGGCGTTACTGCTCTTGCTTCGCAACACCCCGACCGTTTGGCCTGAGCCTGTCGAAGGCGGGTGCCCTGGCTTCGGCAGGCTCAGCCCGAACGGTTGATGGTGGGCGTGCCATGGCTTCGACAGGCTCAGCCTGAACGGTCTGGGGCAGCGGAGACCTGGCTTCGACGGGCTCAGCCCGAACGGTGGGAACAAGGGTGGGCTTTTGGTCACGGGCAACGCTTCCATTCAAATACCCAACTGCTTCGCAGCCAGGTCTTTCATGATTTCTTCCGCACCGCCACCGATCATCATGACCTTGACCTCGCGGTAGATGCGTTCGCTGACGGTGCCGCGCATGAAGCCCATGCCGCCCAGGATCTGCACGGCCTGGTCGGCGCAGAACTGCAGCGTCTGGGTGGCGTGGTTCTTGAGCAGGCACACGTTCGCCACCCACTCGGTACCAGTGCGGCCCGCATCGGCCTGCGCAGCCACGGACTCGCACCATGCGGCCGTGGACTGGATGCGCATCTGCATGTCCACCAGCTTGTGGCGGATGACCTGGTGCTCCACCAGCGCGGCACCGAAGGTCTTGCGCTGGCGGGCCCAGGCCAGCGCTTCGTCGTAGCAGGCCTCGGCAAAGCCCAGGGCCGACACGGCCAGACCGAAGCGCTCGCCGTTGAAGTTGGACATGATGATCTGAAAACCCGCACCCTCTTCGCCCAGCAGGTAGCGCGCCGGCACGCGCACGTTGTCAAAGCGCAGGTGCGCGGTGTCGGAGCAGAGCCAGCCCATCTTGTCCAGGCGCGTGCGCGAAAGGCCCGCGCTGTGGCCGGGGATGAGCAGCATGGAGATGCCCGCGCTGCCCTTGCCGCCGCCGGGCCGCCCCAAGGCGGCAAGCGCCCCCTCGGGGGGCAGCGACCCCTGCAAAGCAGGGGAGCGTGGGGGCTCATGGTCTCTGCCGGCATCCCCGGTGCGCACGGCCACGGTGATCCAGTCTGCACGCATGCCCGACGTGATGAACACCTTCTCGCCATCGACGACGTAGTCATCCCCCTCGCGCCGCGCGGTGGTCCTGAGCTGTGCCACGTCCGACCCGCCACCGGGCTCGGTGATCGCCAGCGCGGCGATCTGCTCGCCCGCCAGCACGGGCGGGATGACCTCGGCGCGCACCGCGTCGCTGCCGTGGGCCAGCACGGGCGGCAGGCCGATGTTGTGCGACAGCAGGCTGGCCAGCACGCCGCCGCTGGCGCCGTGGCGGCTGAGCGCGCGCCACAGCGGCAGGCGCAAGGCGTAGCTGGCAGGCGTGCCGCCGTACTGCTCGGGGTAGCCCAGGCCCAGCAAGCCCAGGTCCGCTGCGCGGCGGTACAGCGTGCGCGGAAAATCACCGGCCGCGTCCCACGCGCCCACGTGCGGGGCGATCTCGGCGCGGGCAAAGCGGGTGACGGTGTCGGTGAGTGCGTTGCGGTCTTCGTCGCTCTCCGACGTCGTGTGCGTCGGGGCCGTCATGCGGGACCTCCTGGCAGGGCGGGAGCAAAGCGCACCAGCACCTGGCCGGGCGCCACCTGCTGGCCCGGCGCGACCAGCAACTCGGCCACGGTGGCGACCACGGGACAGGCCAGGCTGTGTTCGAGCTTCATGGACTCGATGACCACCACGGTATCGCCCGCCGCCAGCGCCTGGCCCGCGGCCACAGGCAGCGCGACCACCTTGCCGTTGAAGGGCGCGCGCAGCTCGGTGGCGCCACCGGCGGCGCCCGCGCGGGCTGCCGGCTCCCACGACGCGTCTTCGACCCAGCCGTCCACGACACCGGTCTGCCAGTGCCAGCGCAGCCGGCCCACGGGCACGGCGTGCACCGTGTGGTCGGCCACCGGCGCATCGCCGCCCTGGACGGTGGCACGCACCGCACCGCCGGGCTGCGGGGTCAGTTGGACCGTGGTGGTGGTCGTGATGGTTTCCATCGACCCTGGCGAGGTGCCGGTACGCTGGGCGCGCTCCACCTGCAGCCGCCCGGCCCCCAGCTCGCGCACCGACAGCGGCAGCACTGTGCCCTGGTGGCGCAGACGCAGCGGGCGCGCCAATGAGCACGGCAGGCTGGCGGAGGCTGGTGTGGGTGAATTTGAAGCAAAAATGGCCGCTACCGCGCAAGGGACCAGCGCCAACAGCTCCTCTTTTAATAGCAGATCCTGCAGACCCGCTGCATGCTCTGCCAGAAACGGCACCAGCGCCTGCCCGCCCCGGAACGCCGGGTGCTGCAGGCACGCCGCCAGGAATGCGCGGTTGGTGGGCAGGCCCAGCACGCGGGTGGCGTTGAGCGCGCGCACCAGCGCGTCGATGGCCTCGGCCCGCGTGGGCGCATGCATGATGAGCTTGCCCAGCATGGCGTCGTAGTGGGGCGAGACCTCGGCGCCCTCTTCCAGCGCATGGTCAAAACGCAACGCACCCTGCGCAGCGCGTTCAAAGGCCGCGGCCGCGGGCGCGCTGACGTGCAGCACGCTGCCGGTGTGCGGCCGAAAGTGCGCGTCTTCGGCACACAGGCGCACCTCGATGGCGTGGCCTTGCAGATCGACCTGCGACTGCGTGATGGGCAGCGGCTCGCCGCAGGCGATGCGGATTTGCCACTCCACCAGGTCCAGGCCGGTGAGGGCTTCGGTCACCGGGTGCTCCACCTGCAAGCGGGTGTTCATCTCCATCAAGAAGAATGGCGCCCCTGCGCTCCCCGGGGACGGGGCCCCGGCTGTTGCGGGGCGTGGGTCTTTCGCGGCTTGGGACGTTGCAGCGTCGTCCCCATCGTTGCCATCCAGCAAGAACTCCACCGTGCCCGCTCCCACATAGCCGGCACCCTGCGCCAGGGCCACGGCGCATGCGCCCATGCGCTCGCGCAGCGCGGCGCCTACCGCCGGGCTGGGAGACTCTTCGATGAGCTTCTGGTGGCGGCGCTGCACCGAGCAATCGCGCTCGCCCAGGTGGATGCACGCGCCGTGGGCATCGGCAAAAATTTGCACCTCCACATGGCGGGGCTGCAGCAACGCACGCTCGATCAGCAGGTCGCCACAGCCAAAGCCTGCGAGCGCTTCGGACCGGGCGCTGGCCAGTGCGGCGGGCAGTTGCGCTGCATCGATGACCAGCCGCATGCCGCGCCCTCCCCCACCCGCCACGGCCTTGACCATGGCGGGGTAGCCGATGCGCGCGGCCTCTTGCGCAAAACGTTCATCGCTCTGGTCGTCCCCCGCGTAGCCCGGCAGGCACGGCACCCCATGCACCGCCGCCAGCGCCTTGGCACCGGCCTTGCTGCCCAGCGCGCGGATGGCCGCGGCGGGCGGGCCGATCCAGATCAGGCCGGCATCGACCACGGCCTGGGCGACGTCGGCGTTCTCGCTGAGGAAGCCGTAGCCGGGGTGCACCGCATCGGCGCCGGTGGCACGCGCCGCGGCCAGCAGCTTGTCGGTGCGCAGGTAGGTGTCGGCACTGGATGCGCCGCCCAGCGCAATGGCCTGCGTGGCCTCGCGCACATGCAGGGCGTTGGCGTCGGGGTCGGAGTAGACGGCCACCGTTGCGATGCCCATGCGGTGGGCGGTGTGAATCACCCGGCGAGCGATCTCGCCGCGATTGGCGATGAGTATCTTTTTCATGGCTTCGCACTCCAAGGCGGCGTCTTGCGCGCGGCAAATGCAGCCAGCCCTTGCGGTGCCTCAGGCCCACGCAGCGCTTGCGCAAAAGCCAAGGCCGCGTCATCCAGCAGCGCGAGCAATGGCGTCTCGGGCTGGGCCAGCAACAAACGTTTGGTGGCGGCCACGGCCTGCGGCGCTGCGGCGGCGTGGCGTGCGATGGCAGCTTGCACAGCGGCCTCCATGTCACCAGCGACCACCTCATCCACCAGCCCCGCACGTCGAGCCGTCGCGGCATCCCAGCGCACGCCTGTCAACAAACACCCCCGCGCTCCCGCTGGGCCCAGGCGCCGCACCACAAACGGTGCGATCTGCGCAGGCACGATGCCCAGCGTGACCTCGGGCGTGGCGAACTGCGCGCCGCTGTGTGCCAGCACGCGGTCGGCACAGCACACAAGCCCAAAGCCGCCGCCCATCGCGGCGCCCTCCACCACCACGATGAACCACTGCGGCAACGCACACAGCGCCTGCAGCAGCGTGCCAAAGCGGCGGTTCAGCGGCACCAGCGGGTCAGCCTCGCCCGCAGCCAGGGGCTGTCCAATGGTCTTGGCAAAACCACCCAGGCTACCCCCCGCGCAGAAGTGCCCACCGGCACCCCGCAACACCACGCCGCGCAGGTCGGTATCGGCCGCAGCCCGCTCACAGGCGGCTATCAAACCATCAACCATCGCCTCCGACAGCGCATTGCGGCTGGCCGGGTCATTGAGCGTCCAGGTTTCCACACAGCCGCTAGCCAGCGGCGCGCGGTCGATCAACAGCGAATCGGCCATGTCAGTGCGCAGGCCGCTTGGCGATGCCCATGAGCTTGGCGAGGATGCCCAGCATCACCTCGTCCGCACCGCCGCCAATGGACGCCAGCCGCCCGTCGCGGTACATGCGCGAGACCTTGTTCTCCAGCGTGTAGCCCATGCCGCCCCAGAACTGCAGGCAGGTGTCGGGCACCTCGCGGTTCAGGCGGCCGGCCTTGAGCTTGGCCATGCTGGCCAGCTCCAGCACGTCCTGCCCGTTCACGTACAGGTCGCAGGCGCGGTAGGTCAGTGCGCGCAGCGCCTCGACCTCGGTCTTGAGTTCGGCCAGCTTGAATTGCACCCACTGCTGGTCGGCCAGCGTGCTGCCAAACAGCTTGCGCTCCTGTGCGTAGTCGATGGTCCACTGGATGCAGTGGTTCAGCGATTCGAGCGTGCTGGCGGCGCACCACAGGCGCTCTTCCTGGAACTGCTGCATCTGGTAGATGAAGCCCTGCCCTTCCGCGCCGATGCGGTAGCGCTGCGGTACGCGCACCTCGTCGAAGTAGATGAGCCCGGTGTCGCTGCTGTGCATGCCGATCTTGCGGATCTTCTGCGCCACCTCGACGCCCTGGGTCAACCGGCCGCCGGGGCCATCGCGCAGGGGCACCATGACCAGGCTCTTGTTCTTGTGAGGACTGCCGCCCGTCACGCTCTGGCCGTCGCCCGTGTTCACCAGCATGCACATCCAGTCGGCCTGCAGGCTGTTGGTGATCCACATCTTCTGCCCGGTGATCACGTAGTCGTCACCATCCTTGCGCGCCACGCTTTTGATGCCCGACACGTCGCTGCCCGCCGCCGGCTCGCTCACGCCGATGCAGCCCACCATGTCGCCCGCGATGGCCGGGGCCAGAAACTGGCGCTTGAGCTCTTCGCTGCCGTAGCGCGCGAGCGCCGGGGTGCACATGTCCGTCTGCACGCCAATGGCCATGGGCACGCCGCCGCAGTGGATATGGCCCAGCGTCTCGGCCATGGCCAGGCTGTACGAGTAGTCCAGGCCCGCACCGCCGTATTCCTCGGGCTTGCACAGGCCCAGCAGGCCCAGCCGTCCCATCTTCTTGAAGACCTCGTGCGCAGGGAAGATCTCGGCCGCCTCCCACTCGTCCACGTGGGGGTTGATCTCTTCGTCGATGAAGCGCTTCAAGGTCTTCTGGATCTCGCGGTGCTCGTGCGTGAACTGCATGGTGCCTGTCTCCTGCGGTTATGTGTTGTGCCTGCGAACCTCGACCCCGAACATCACGACAGATCGAACTGCCCCAGGGGCTGCGGCCGCCCGTTGAGCACCAGCTCCACCTGGTGCGCGCCGGGGTAGTGGGTGCGTGTGGTCATCTGCTGCAGCGACAGCGTCTTGCCCACGGCCACGGTCGCCCCTGCGGGGATGTCCAGCGTCTGCAGCTTGAACACCTTGGGCGCAGCGCCACCGTGGGCCTTGACGTAGTGCACCTTCAGGTCGGCCAGCACGCGCTGCGGCAGTGGCGTGGGGTTGTGCAGCTCGGCCTCGATGCGCACCTTGCCGCCGATGCGCGCACGGGCGGGCACCACGCGAGCGGCCCGCACATCCAGCGCCACGGCATGGCCCACGCCCAGGGCATCGAGCGCGCCAGCGTCGCCGCGCTTGATGAGAAAACGCAGGCCGTGGCGCACCAGGGCTTCGCGCGGGGCGGGTGCGCCCTGCAGCCAGGTACGGGCGGTGCCCACGGCCAGGTCGGGGTGGTCCTTGGCGATGTCGCCCAGGTGGTTGGCCACCGAGCGGCGCACATAAGACGATGGGTCGTCCTTGAGCGCATCGAGCAGCGGCAGGGCCAGCTGCGGGTCCTTCTGGAATGCGGGCAGGCGCGGCGCCCAGGGCAGGCGGGGCCGCGTGCCTTCGCTCACCAGGCGGCGCACGTGGGCGTTGCCGTCCTGCGCCCAGTCCCGCAGCCGCGCGAGCGTGGCCTGCTGGTGGTGCAGCAGATAGGGGCGGATGCAGAACTCGGCGGTAAAGCGCTGGGTCAGCGCATGCTGCGCGGCCATGGCCGCCTCGAAATGCGCCAAGCCCTGCGAGCCGATGTACAGGCTGTGCGGCAGGTACAGGAAGGCGCTGTAGGGGCGGTCGCCCGCATGGGGCTCGCCGGCGGCGTCCAGGCCCATGGGCGGGTCCATGGAATCGACCAGCACGGCCAGTGCGCGGGGTATGTCCTGGGGCAGGTGCGCCTGCAATGCCTGCGCAATGCGCTGGCCGCGCGCCATCAACTCCAGCGAGTCGTAGCCGGGCCCGACCTGCCGCAGAAAGGCGGCCGTGTCGAACTTGCGCCAGGCGCGCTGCACCATGGCGGCGATGCGCGGCGGCACGGTGTCGTTCAGCAAATATTTGAGAGGTTCGGCCACGGTGTGTGTCGGTGTGCTTGCACCCTCGTCGCCTACATCCGCGCCACGCCAAAGCTCAGGGGCCGCAGCGTGCGGCCCTGTGCCTCGGCGCAGGTATCCAGGCAAAAGGCCAGCACGGCGCGCGTGTCGCGCGGGTCGATCACGCCGTCGTCCAGCAGCAGGCCGCTGGTGTAGAACGCGTCGGCCTGGGCCTCGAACATGGCGACGATCTTGTCGAACTGGGCTTGCGATTCAGTGGGGTCGGGCGTGACGCCTTTGCGCGCCAGCGCCGCCTCGGTCACGATCTGCATCGTGCGCGCGGCCTGCTCGCCGCCCATCACGGCCGTCTTGGCCCCGGGCCAGCTGAACAGGAAGCGCGGCGCATAGCCCCGCCCGCACATGCCGTAGTTGCCCGCGCCGAAGCTGGCGCCGCACTGGATGGTGATCTGCGGCACGGTGGCGTTGGTCACGGCCTGGATCATCTTGCTGCCGTGCTTGATCATGCCGCCCTGCTCGCTGTCCTTGCCCACCATGAAGCCGGTGGTGTTCTGCAGGTAGATGATGGGGTGGCCCAGCTGGCACATCCACTGGATGAAGTGCGTGGCCTTGTTGGCGCCCGCCACATCGATGGGGCCGTTGTTGCTGATGAAGCCCACGGCATGGCCGCCGATGCGGCCTTGCGCGCAGAGCGTGGCCATGCCGTAGCGGGCCTTGAACTCCAGCAGCTCAGACCCATCCACCAGCCGCGCGATCACCTCGCGCATGTCCACGGGCTGGCGCAGGTCGCCGGGCATCAGGGCCAGCAGGTCGTCGGCGGGCAGCGTGGGGCCGGGAGCGCTGGGCCGCGCGGGGGTGGTCCACCCCAGCTGCGCGATCACGTCGCGTGCCATGCCGATGGCCTCGCGGTCGTCCTGCGCCAGGTATTCGCCCAGGCCCGAGACGGCGGTGTGCATCTCGGCGCCGCCCAGTTCCTCTTCGGTCGCGACCTCGCCCGTGGCGGCCATGAGCAGCGGTGGCCCGGCCAGGAAGGCGCGCGAGCGGCCCTGCACCATGATGACCACGTCCGACAGCCCCGGCATGTAGGCCCCGCCCGCGGTGCCCGAGCCGTGCTGCACGGTGATGACCGGAATGCCCGCCGCCGACAACCGCGCGAGGTTGCGGAACAGCGTGCCCCCGTGCACGAAACCTTCGACCCGGTAGCGCATGAGGTTGGCGCCTGCGCTCTCAACGAGGTGCACGAAGGGCAGGCGCTCGCGCAGGGCGATCTCCTGCACGCGCAGAATCTTTTCCAGGCCCATGGGCTGGATGGCCCCCGCCTCGATGCCGGAGTCGCTGGCCACCACCATGCAGCGCACACCGCTGACCCAGCCGATGCCGGCAATCATCCCGCCGCCGGGCACGGACTTTTCGGGGTCCTTCATATCCTGCAGGTAGCCCGCCAGGTTGCACAGCGGCAGCCACGGCGCGCCCGCATCCAGCAGCAGCGCCACGCGCTGGCGCGGCAGCAGCTGGCCGCGTTTGTCGAACTGCGGCAGCGAGCGGGCCGATGCCGCCGCGGCCCGCTCTTGCAGCGCGCGCAGGGCATCGAGGCGCGCCGCCAGGGCCGCGCGGCGTTTTTGCGCATCGGGTGCACCGGGGAGGAAGCGCGAAGCGAAGGCGGTGGTCATGCGTCGGAATCCTTGGGTGCACTGCCCGCCGGGTCTGCCGATGCTGCAGATTCCGCAAACACACGCGGCACCTGCGCACGGTGAAAGCCCGCGTAGGGCTTGACTGCAGCGCGCTGCTGCGTGGCAGCATCGGGCACGCGCAGCGGCCAGCCCAGGCGCACCTGCGGCCGCGCGCCGTCCACGCGCAGCGTGCTGCCGCTGATGAAGCTGGCGGCCGGGCTGAGCAAGAAGACGATGGCCGCCGACACCTCGGCCTCGTTGCCGAAGCGGCCCAGCGGCACGGTCTGCGGCATGGCGCGCAGCGTGTGCGCGGCGGCGGGCGGGTAGTTGTCCATGCCGCTCGATGCGATGTAGCCCGGCGCGACCGCGTTCACACGCACGCCGCTGCAGGCCCATTCGAGCGCAGCGGTTTCGGTGAAGCTGACCATGCCCGCGCGCGCCGCACCGCTGTGCCCCATGCCCGGCATGGAGCCCCACATGTCGGCCACGATGTTGACGATGGAGCCGCCGTTCGGCGCCATCCACTGCCGGTAGCACTCACGCGCCACCAGGAAGCCGCCGGTGAGGTTGGTGTGCAACACCGCCTCCCAGCCCTTGGCGCTGATGGATTCGAGCGGCGACATGAACTGCCCGCCCGCGTTGTTCACCAGACCATCGATGCGCCCGTGCGCGGCCAGCACCTGCTGCACCAGCACGACCACCGCGTCTTCGGAGCGGATGTCGCACGCATGCCAGGACGCTGCGCCACCATCCGCATCGATCTCGTCGACCACGGCCTGCAGCTTCTCGGGCTTGCGCCCGACCAGCACTGCGTGCGCGCCCAGGCGCGCCAGCTCGTGCGCCGTGCAGCGGCCAATGCCCGAGCCGCCGCCCGTGACGATGACCACCTGGCCGCTGAACAGGCCTGGCGCGAACACCGACTGGTAGCCGCTGGGTGCATTGAAGGCCGTGGAAGCCATGGTGGGTGCGCCTTTTTATTTTGCTGTTATGTGCGGATGAAGAGGGCCAGGGCCTCGTCGGTGAGTGCGTCGAGCGATTTGCCCTTCTTGGGCGAGAACCACTGCACCGCCCAGTTGAGCGCGCCAAAGATGAACAGCCGCGCCACGCCAGGCTCGGCCTGCAGCGCGCCCTGCTTGGCCAGCGCCTCGAGCGCAGGCATCCACGCGGCCTCGTAGCTGTCCTTGATGCGCGCAATGCCCTTGCGCTGCGCCGGCGTGAGCGAGCGCCATTCGTACAGCATCACCGGGATGAAGCTGCTGCGCGGGCCGAGCAGGATCTCGAAATGGTGGCGGATGAGTGTGTGCAGCTGCTCGCGTGGCGTGGCCTGGGCGAGCAGCGCATCGAGTGCCTGCTGCTGGCTTTGCGTGGCCATGGTCATGCCCTCGCTCATCACGGCGTAGAGCAGCGCGCTTTTGCTTTCGAAATGGTAGAAGGGCGAGCCGCTGTGCATGCCGGCGGCGGCGGCGATGTCGCGCGTGCTGGTGGCGGCGAAGCCCTGGGTGCGGAACAGCTTTGCGGCGCCGTCCATGAGCTTGCGGCGGCGGTTGCCGTCGTCGAGTTCTTCGGCGGTTTTGCGGGGACGGCCGCGGGGGCGGCGGGGTGGTTGTTTTTCTTCTTCGGCGGTGGATATCTGAGACGTGGCGGCCTTGCGTTGGCGGGCTGGTGGGAGGGGTGCAGCGGGCGCGGATGCGCGGGGGCGTCGGGCTGGGGATTCCATGTTTTGCACGATAGCAAAATGGATTATTTTTAGCAAGCAATTGCTTTGTAAAAATATGGATGCTTGTGCTGAAAGGATAGAGCGCTTCAGAGGCGGGGTGCCCTACGGGTTTGGAGTGCCCTCGCCCTCATGTCCGCCCGGGTTGAGTTGGTCTACGTGTATCGCCCCCACCGTTCGGGCTGAGCTTGTCGAAGCCTGGGCACATCGATCCACGTCCGTTCGGGTTGAGCCTGTCGAAACCTGGGCGCATCGACCCATGGCCGTTCGGGTTGAGCTTGTCGAAACCGGGGTGCGCTCGCAGGCTCGCTGATGGGCAGCATGCCTTTGTTGACGGCGGAGGCCGGGAGTCGCCCGGCGTGCGAGTAACTTTCTTTTGGTTCGCCAAAAGAAAGTCACCAAAGAAAAGGCGACCCTACAGCCTGCGTCCCTTCGCTTCGCTGCGGGCAACCTGCGGTGCTCGGTCGTGGGGTGCGCTGCGGAACTCGCTGCGCGCTGCCGCGCTACGCTCAAACATCCGCAGCGAGTCAGTTCACGATGCGTGTGTCCTTCGGCACACGCTCACCCCACGCCCTGCGCTCCTCGGCGCATCCTGAAGGGATGGGGGAGAGAACATCCACACGGGCCATCGCTGCGCTCGGCCTGGCGGTCGCGGCGCGAAGCGCCTGCGCGTTCGGGGCCGAGCAACGCGATGGCCCGTGTGGCTGTTCGGATGTTGGCTGTTTGGCTGCCCACCCCCTGTGGCTGCGCCTGCGTCGGGGCGGTTGCGGGGTGGCATGCGCGTCGCAGCGCGCATGCTTCGTGCTCTAGCTCGCCGCAGTTGTTTGAACGGAGCGCGGTAGCGCGCAGTGAGTTCTGCGGCGCACCCCGCAACCGCCCCGACGCAGGTTTGCCCCGTAGCGCAGCGAAGGGGTCGCAGACTTGGGGTCGCCTTCTCTTTGGTGACTTTCTCTTGGCGAACCAAGAGAAAGTTACCGCGCCGCCGGGCGCGCACCCCGGCCCCCGCCTTTAACTCAGGCATGCCGCCTCATCAGCGAGCTCGCGAGCAGCGCCCCGGTTTCGACAAGCTCAACCCGAACGGACAGTGATGACGGACAACGGCTTCGACAAGCTCAGCCCGAACGGCCTGGGCTGCGACAGACCCAGGTTTCCCCCCACATCAGACCGCGCTGAAATCAGGCTTGCGCTTCTCCATAAACGCAGAAAACGCCTCCCGCGCCGCCGGCTCACGCAGCATGCGCCCAAAGCTCTCACCTTCCTCCGCCATCACCTCCAGTACCTTCGCCGTCTGCCCCCCCTTCATCAACCGCTTCGTCTCGATCAACGAAGACAACGGCTTGGCCGCCAGCTTGCGCGCCTGCGCCTGCGCCACCCCATTGCACTCGGTAGGTGGCACCACGCGGTTCACCAGCCCCACCTCGAGCGCCGCCTCGGCCATGAACGGCTCGCCCAGCAGCAGCGCTTCAGCCGCACGGTGATACCCCAGCATCTGCGGCACCAGCAGGCTCGATGCGGCCTCGGGGCACAGGCCCAGGTTGACGAACGGCATCGAGAACGCCGCGTTGTCGCCCGCATAGACCAGGTCGCAATGGAACAGCATCGTCGTGCCGATGCCCACCGCCGGGCCGCAGACCGAGGCGATCACGGGCTTGGGAAAGGACGCGATGCCGCGCAGAAAACGGAACACGGGCGAGTCCTGCGTGGCCGGGGGCTGCTGCAGAAAGTCGCCGATGTCGTTGCCCGCGCTGAAGATCGCCACGTCGCCCTGGAACACCACCACGCGCACGCTGGCGTCGGCCTGGGCGGCGTCGAGCGCGTCCGCCATGGCGGCGTACATGTCGCGCGTGATGGAGTTCTTCTTGTCCACGCGGTTGAAAGTGATGGTGGTCACACCGGCTTCGGTGTGGGCCAGGATGTCGAGGGTCGCAGTGCTCATGGTGCTCTTATTCCTTGTAGTAAACGATCTGGTGGCTGGTGGCCAGCATGGTGCCGGCCTCGTTCCACAGCTGCACGGTCTGGTCGAAGAAGCCGTTGCGAAACTCCTGCCCGCGCGCCTGGCCGAGCAAAAAGCCGGTGCCCGTGGCCTGCAGCTGTTCGGCCGTGGCATGGAAGTACACGGTGATGGACACGGTGCCCGCAGGCACCTGGCGCGCACGGCGCAACCACACGCGGGGGAAGAACACATCGGCCAGCGCGGCCAGTGCGCAGAAGTCGAGGGCGCGCGGGGGCGCATCGCGCATCCACAGCTGTGTCAGGCTGTGGTCGCCGCTGCCGTCCCAGGTGCGCGGGATGAAGCCGGTGATGGGGCGCATCTCATAACGGTTGAGCCATTCCACAGCCCCCGGCGGCGCGACGATGGCCTGGTGGTCGGTGGGCCGGGGCACCTCGGGCATGGGCACGTCGCCCACGCTCCAGGTCTCGCGGCGCACGGCCGTGACGGCGGTGGCCGTGGTGGTGACCACCGGGGCGCCGTCGGCGTCGGGCTGCAGGATGGACAGCGTCCAGTGTTGCGTGGAGCGGTTGGTGCGCACCGGCACGGCCTGCACGGTGAACGCGCCGGCCGTCAAGGCCCCTGCGTAGTTGACGGTGAGCGACAGCGGGTCACCCAGGCGCTGGGGGTGCTGCATGATGGCCTGCAGCAGCGTGGCCGCGGTGATCCCGCCGAACGGGCCCACCATGTTCCAGTAGCCCGGGTGCGTCGTGCCTTCGTACTGGCCGGCAGCGATCGCCGCCGCGGCAGATTCGGATGCCGACGAAGACGATGACGAAGGCGAAGGGGAAGACGACACAGGCTGGGGCGGCGCATCGGCTGCGCGCCGCAGCTGCAGCGCTTCGTCCAGCGGGTGCGGTAGGGATGTGGATGCGGAAGTCATGCTGCGAGTGTGCCGCCAAATGAAGACTCAGATCGTCGTGCCGGCGACTGCCGCAGCAGCAGCTGCGGCCTCTCCGCCCAAAGGCCCGCCCGCCGCCCCACCCAGTGCCGAGAATGCAGCGGCAGCGCGCGGCCACAGGCTCTGGCGGAACTGGTCGCGGAAGAACCCGAAGTGCCCGATGCGCCGCACCTGCACATCGGAGGGCGTAATGCTCTCCACGCGGCGCTCGGTGTTGGCGTACAGGTTGACGAGGTTGTGCGTGCCGCGCAGCGTCATCAGCTCGTCGTCGGCCATCGACAGGGCCAGCACCGGAAAGCGCACCGCGCCATAGCTTTGCGCCACCGCGGGCCCTTCGGCGCCCACGCTGTAGGCCGGGTGCAGGCACCAGCGCCGCCACTGCAGGATCACGCCCGCTGGCAGGTCGCCCACCTTCTTGAGCGTGCGCCCCGGAAAGTACCCGCACAGCCGCGTGGCCAGGGGCACCAGCACCCACCAGAAATATGGAACGATGCGCTTGAGCTGCGGTGCGTTGTCGCGCCAGTAGCCGCTGCCCGCAGCCACGCTGAGCAGGCCCGCCACCTGCTCGGGCTTCTGGAGCAGCCCCGGCAGCTGCGCGCCCAGGCTGTGGCCCAGCAGGTACAGCGGCTGCGCGGGCAGCGCGGCCTTGGCGGCGGAGATCACTGCCTCGTAGTCCTGCGCCCAATCGAACAGGTCGGCCTTCACATCGCGCATGGCGCCCTGCAGCGAATCGCCATGCCCCCGGTAGTCGAACGTGGTGACCCGAAACCCCTGCTGCGACAACCACAGCGCAAAGCCTTCGTAGAACGACTGCCGCACCCCCATCGCCCCACCGATCACGACGCTGGCGCGCGGCGGTGCGCCCTCGGGTTCATAGACGCGCAGTGCCAGCGGCACGGCACCGTGGTGGACCTGCAAGGTTTGCTTGTTGATCATGTCTGTCTCCTTGTTTCGAAACCGATCTGCGCCGGCTTGAAGAAAAGAAACTATCGCTGAGCTGGGCCCTGGCTTCGACAGGCTCGGCCCGAACGGGTGGGGGTCCGGTGCCCAGGCTTCGACAAGCTCAGCCCGAACGGTTGGGACTCGTGGACTGGCTTCGACAGGCTCAGCCCGAACGGGCGGGGGCGGGGGCGGGTCGGGGTCTCGGGTCGGGTCGGGTCGGGTCGGGATGAGACATCAGAATCCTCTGCTGCCCGGTTCCCTTGCTTTCACACCCCGCCCTCCAGGGCGTAGCGAGCGGGATCAGCTGCTAGGCGGACGGAGCACAGGAACCGGAACGTACTTGAAGTACGTGAGGATTCCGAGCACCGCCCAACGACGCAGATGACCCGCGCAGTAGCCAACCCCCTACAACGCCTCGATGATGCCGGCGGCGCCTTGTCCTGTCCCTACGCACATGGTGACCATGCCGTACTTCAGCTTGTGCCTGCGCAGCGCATGCACCACCGTCGCCGCCCGGATCGCGCCCGTGGCGCCCAGAGGGTGGCCCAGCGCAATAGCGCCGCCCATCGGGTTCACGCGGCTCGGGTCCAGCCCCAGCGTGTTGATCACAGCGAGCGACTGCGCCGCAAAGGCTTCGTTCAGCTCGAACCAGCCGATGTCTTCATGCTTCAAGCCCGCATACCGCAGCGCCGCAGGAATCGCCTCGATGGGGCCGATGCCCATGATTTCGGGCGGCACGCCGCGGGCGGCGTAGCTCACGAAGCGGGCCAGGGGCGTGAGGCCGAATTGCTTGACCGCCTTTTCGCTGGCCACGATGAGCGCGCCGGCGCCGTCGCTCGTCTGCGAACTGTTGCCCGCCGTGACGCTGCCGCGTGCGGCGAACACGGGCCTGAGCTTGGCCAGTCCTTCGAGGGAGGTGTCGGGGCGCGGGCCTTCGTCCAGGCTCACGGTGCGGCGCTTTTCCACCACTTCGCCAGTGGCCAGGTTGGGCGAACGCTCCACGACCTCGAAGGGCGTGATTTCGTCGGTGAACTCACCGGCCTTTTGCGCCTTGATGGCGCGCAGGTGGGATTCGAGCGCGAAGGCATCCTGCGCCTCGCGGCTGATCTTCCACTGCTGCGCGACCTTCTCGGCCGTGAGGCCCATGCCGTAGGCGATGCCCACGTTCTCGTCGCGCGCAAAGATCTCGGCGTTGAACGATGGCTTGTTGCCGCCCATGGGCACGAGGCTCATGGACTCGGCGCCGCCGGCGATCAGCACGTCGGCCTCGCCCACGCGGATGCGGTCGGCGGCCATCTGCAGCGCGGTGATGCCCGATGCGCAAAAACGGTTCACGGTCACGCCGCCCACGGGGTGGTCGAACGCCAGGCCCACGGCGATGCGGGCCATGTTCATGCCCTGCTCGCCTTCGGGAAAGGAGCAGCCGATGATGGCGTCCTCGATCGCCTTGGGGTCCAGCGTGGGGACCTGGGTCATCGCGCTCTTGATGGCGGCGACCAGCAGGTCATCGGGCCGGGTGTTCTTGAAATAGCCGCGGCCCGAGCGCCCGATGGGGGTGCGCGTGGCGGCAACGATGTAGGCGTCCTGGACTTGTTTTTGAGCCATGGTGTTGAAACTCCTTCAATGCTTGGCGGGGCGGCTGGAAGGAATCCAGGCCCACGTAAATACACATTCGACCGGCTCCACGCCAGCGTCGTCGGTCACGGTGACCGCGACCTGCACCTCGCCTTTGTCGCTGGCCTGCATGGCGGCGCGCTGCTCGGCGGTCAGCGTGGCCACGGCTTTGAGGCCGCCCGTGGCGCGCTTCTTGAACGCCATGGACAGCTCCTTGGCCAGCGGGATGCAGTCGTCGCGCACGTTCATGCCGACCACCATGCCCGTGGCCGTCTCGGCCAGCAGGTTCATGGCCGAGGCGTGCACGCCGCCGATGTGGTTGTGCACGCGGTGCTCATTGGGCAGGCGCACTTCCACACGCTCGGGCGTGAGCGACACGAACTTCACCCCGGCCGTGCCGGTGAAGGGCACGGCCCGGCGCAGGATGATGTTCTGCACGAAGCCGCGCATGAAGGCGGGTGCCTCGTCCAGGCGCATCAGCGAGCGCTGGAGTTTGTTTGGGGCGTGGTCCGTCATGGTGATGGCGGTCAATTGCGAACAGGCTTGCCTGTCGAGAGCATGCCCAGGATGCGCTCGTGCGTCTTGGGCTGGGCGATCAGGTGGCAGAACGCCTTGCGCTCCAGCGTGAGCAAGTATTCCTCGCTCACCAGGGCACCGGCATCCACGTCGCCGCCACAGACCACCTCGGCGATCATGGTGCTGACCTTGAAGTCGTAGGCGCTGATGAAGCCGCCGTCGCGCATGTTCACGAGCTGCGCCTTGATGGTGGCCAGGCCGCTGCGGCCCGCCACGGGGAACAGGCGCTTGTGCGGGGCGCGCCAGCCGCTGGCGGCCATGGACTTGGCTTCGTTGACGGCCACGAACAGCAGTTCGTCCTTGTGCGGGACGATGATGTCGGACTCCAGCAGGTAGCCGAGCTTGCGCGATTCGAGCGCGCTGGTGCCCACCTTGGCCATCGCGGCGGCGGTGAAGCCTTCGGTCAGGAAGGGCAGGATGTCCTTGCCGGTAGAGGCCGCCATGTTCTCGGCGGCGCGGCGCGCGATGTAGGTCAGGCCGCCCGCGCCGGGCACCAGGCCCACGCCGACTTCCACCAGGCCGATATAGCTTTCCATGTGGGCCACGCGCTTGGCGGAGTACACGGCCAGCTCGCAGCCGCCACCCAGCGCCATGCCGTGGATGGCAGCGACGACGGGCACCTGCGCGTAGCGGATGCGCAGCATCAGGTTCTGCAGTTCCTGCTCGATGCTTTCGACCGCATCGGCACCGCCGACCATGAAGGCGGGCATGGTGGCTTCCAGGTCCGCGCCCACGCTGAACGGGGCGTCGCCGGACCAGATGACCATGCCCTGGTATTCGGCCTCGGCCAGCTCCACGGCTTCGGTCAGGGCTTCCATCACTTCGGGGCTGATGGCGTGCATCTTGTTCTTGATGCTGGCGATCAGTATCTGGCCGTCGAGCGTCCAGGTGCGCAGGGCTTTCGATTCGGCAATGGTCGTGCCGGCGGTGCGCCAGTCGGGCAGGTTGGTCTCGCCCAGCAGCGTCTCGGGGAAGATCTGGCGCTCGTACACGGGCAGCTGGCGGCGGGGCACGAACTTGCTTTGCGATGCGCTCCACGAGCCTTGCGCGGTGTGCACGCCGCCGGCTTCGGCCACGGGGCCCTTGAAGACCCACTCGGGCAGCGGCGCCTTGCTCAATGCCTTGCCGGCGTCGATGTCTTCCTGGATCATCTTCGCCACCTCGAGCCAGCCGGCCTCTTGCCAGAGCTCGAAGGGACCCTGCTTCATGCCGAAGCCCCAGCGCATGGCCTGGTCCACGTCGCGTGCGTTGTCGGCGATGGTGCCCAGGTGCACGGCGGCGTAGTGAAAGCCGTTGCGCAGGATGGCCCACAGGAACTGGCCGGGCGCGCCTTCGGCGTTGCGCAAGAGCTTGAGGCGCTCGGCCGCCGGCTTCTTGAGCATGCGGCTGTACACCTCGTCGGCCTTCTGGCCGCCGGGCACGTACTCTTCGGCTTCCAGATCGAAGCGCATCACGTCGCGGCCGACCTTCTTGTAGAAACCGGCCTTGGCCTTCTGGCCGAGGTGGCCCAGTTCCATCAGCTTCTTGAGCACGGCGGGCGTGCCAAAGCTTTCGTAGAACGGATCGGTCTCGATGCTCAGGTTGTCCTGCAGCGTCTTGATCACGTGGGCCATCGTATCGAGGCCCACCACGTCGGCGGTGCGGAAGGTGCCGCTCGATGCGCGGCCGAGCTTCTTGCCCGTGAGGTCGTCCACCACGTCGAAAGTCAGGCCGAAGTTCTCGACCTCTTTCATGGTGGCCAGCATGCCGGCGATGCCCACGCGGTTGGCGACGAAGTTGGGGGTGTCGTGCGCGCGCACCACGCCCTTGCCCAGGCCGCTGGTGACGAAGGCTTCGAGCTGGTCGAGGACTTCGGGCTGGGTGGTGGGGGTGTTGATCAGCTCCACCAGCGTCATGTAGCGCGGGGGGTTGAAGAAGTGGATGCCGCAAAAGCGCGGCTTGATGCTCTCGGGCAGCACTTCAGACAGCTTGGTGATCGACAGGCCCGAGGTGTTGGACGCCAGGATGGCGTGCTTGGCCACGTGGGGCGCGATCTTGGTGTACAGGTCGAGCTTCCAGTCCATGCGCTCGGCAATCGCCTCGATCACGAGGTCGCATTCCTTGAGCAGGTGCAGGTGCTCTTCGTAGTTGGCCTGCTGGATCAGCGCCGCGTCGTCGGCCACGCCCAGGGGCGATGGCTTGAGCTTCTTGAGGCCTTCGACGGCCTTGGTGACGATGCCGTTCTTCGGGCCTTCCTTGGCGGGCAGGTCGAACAGCACCACCGGCACCTTGACGTTGACCAGGTGCGCAGCGATCTGCGCGCCCATCACGCCTGCGCCGAGCACGGCGACTTTTTTCACTTGGAATCTGGACATGGTTTGTGTCATTTCAAAACCGTTCGGGCTGAGCCTGTCGACGCCTTGGCGGGGAGGTGGCCACCAGGCCCTGGGGCCAAGCTCAGGGCGAACGGAGTGTTGATAGGGGTTGGCGCTTACTGGACCCGGATCCAGGTCTGCGAGCGGCCGAAGGGGCCGATGGAGCCGCGCACTTCGAGCTTCTTGCCGCCCTCGATGGGCGTCATGCGCAGGGTGTAGTTGCGGCCGTTCTCGGGGTCGAGGATCTTGCCGCCCTCCCACACTTCCTTGCCGTCGGCCTTCTTGGCGCCGCGGATGATCTCGAGCCCCAGGATGGGCTTGCCCTTGCGGTCGTCCGAGCATTCGTCGCAGACGTCGTCAGGCTTGGCGTCCTTGGTGAGGCGCTTTTCCAGCGCCCCGTTCAGCACGCCGCCGCCGATGTCGCGGATGCGGATCTCGGCCTTGGCTTCACCGGTCTTGTCGTCGATGTTGCGCCACAGGCCTTCGGGCGTCATCTGCGCCCAGGCCGGCAAGGCATTTGCTACCAAAACAATAGCTGCTACCGCTTTATACATAAGCGCTCCGTGGCAAAAAGGCTGAAGATCCGCAGGGAACGGTGTGGTGACTGGGGAGATCAGGCCAGGGCCAGGTCCGTGTCCATCAGCACCTTGCTGCCAGCGCGGGCGGTGCGCATCAGCGTCGCGGTCTCGGGGAAGAGCTTGGCGAAGTAGAAGCGGGCCGTCTGCAGCTTGGCGCCGTAGAAGGGGTCGGTGTTGCCGGCGGCGATCTCGCGCAGGGCGACCTGGGCCATGCGGGCGAACAGGTAACCGAACACCAGGTGGCCGGCCACGCGCAGGTAGTCCACGGCCGCGGCGCCCACTTCGTCGGGGTTCTGCATGCCCTTGAAGCCGATCTCGGTGGTGAACTTGGTCATCTGGTCGCCCAGCATCGCCACGGGGTTGATGAACTCGGCCATCTTCTCGTTCACGCCTTCTTCTTCCACCAGCTTGCCGATCAGCTTGCCCAGCTTCTTGAGCGTGGCGCCGTTGTTGCCCAGGATCTTGCGGCCCAGCAGGTCCAGCGACTGGATGGTGTTGGTGCCTTCATAGATCATGTTGATGCGGTTGTCGCGCACGTACTGCTCCATGCCCCATTCCTTGATGAAGCCGTGGCCGCCGAAGACCTGCATGCACGCGTTGGTGCTGATGTGGCCGTTGTCGGTGATGAAGGCCTTCACGATGGGGGTGAGCAGCGCCACCATCTCTTCGGATTCGGCACGTACCTTTTCATCGGGGTGGCTGTGCACCTTGTCCAGCAGCAGCGTGCAGAAGATCTGCAGCGCGCGGCCGCCTTCGGCGTAGGCCTTGGCGGTGAGCAGCATCTTGCGCACGTCGGGGTGCACGATGATGGGGTCGGCGTCCTTGTCCTTGGCCTTCACGCCCGACAGGCTGCGCATCTGGATGCGGTCCTTGGCGTAGGCCAGCGCGTTCTGGTAGGCCACTTCGGTCAGGCCCAGCGACTGGTTGCCCACGCCCAGGCGGGCGGCGTTCATCATCACGAACATGGCGGCCAGGCCCTTGTTGGGCTGGCCCACCATGGTGCCGATGGCGCCGTCGATGGCGATCTGCGCGGTGGCGTTGCCGTGGATGCCCATCTTGTGCTCGAGGCCCGTGCAGTAGATGGGGTTGCGGTCGCCCAGGCTACCGTCGGCCTGGATGTTGAACTTGGGCACGACGAACAGGCTGATGCCCTTGCTGCCCTTGGGCGCATCGGGCAGGCGGGCCAGCACCAGGTGCACGATGTTGGCGGTCATGTCGTGTTCGCCGGCGCTGATGAAGATCTTGTTGCCGGTGATCTTGTAGGTGCCGTCGGCCTGGGGTTCGGCCTTGGTGCGCAACAGGCCCAGGTCGGTGCCGCAATGGGGTTCGGTCAGGCACATGGTGCCGGTCCACTCGCCGCTGGTCAGCTTGGGCAGGTACAGGGCCTTTTGCTCTTCGGTGCCGTGGGCGTGCAGGGCTTCGTACGCACCGTGCGACAGGCCGGGGTACATGGTCCAGGCCTGGTTGGCCGAGTTCATCATTTCGTACAGGCACTGGTTCAGCACGAAGGGCAGGCCCTGGCCGCCATAGGCGGGGTCGCACGACAGCGCCGCCCAGCCGCCTTCGACGTACTTGGCGTAGGCGTCCTTGAAGCCCGACGGGGGCTTGACCTCGTGCGTGGCCTTGTCGAGCACGCAGCCTTCGGTGTCGCCGCTGATGTTGAGCGGGAAGGTCACTTCGGCGGCGAACTTGCCGGCTTCTTCGATCACGGCGTTGATGGTGTCCACATCCACCTCGGCATGGGGTGGCATTGCCTTGAATTCATCACTGACCTTGAGCACTTCGTGCATGACGAATTGCATGTCGCGCAGCGGCGGCGTGTAGATAGGCATGGGGTTTACTCCTTGGATGTGGTGGTTTGGTTGGAAACTTTGCGGCGCTTGGCGGCGGCAGGGGTGGCTGCAGGCGCGGCGGCGGACGGCGAAGGGGCCGGGGCGCTGCTGTAGCGCGCCAGGATGTTGTGAAAGCCCTGCACCGCCCGGCCCATGGAGCCGGGGGTCTGCAGGAAGCGCGCTTCGTAGTGCAGCGCGAGGATGAGGCCGTGGATCTCGAACAGCATCTGCTCGGCATCGGTATCCACGCGCAATTCGCCCAGGCCCTTGCACTGCTCGATGGCGCGGCGCATGGCGGCGTGCCAGGTCAGCACCGAGCTGGCCAGCGCGTCGCGCACGGGGCCGGTGCGGTCGTCGAACTCGACCGCGCCGCTGATGTAGATGCAGCCCGAGTCGATTTCGATGGAGGTGCGCTTCATCCAGTTGTCGAACAGGGCCGACAGGCGCGCCACGCCGCGCTCGGCGGACATGGCGGGGTAGAACACTTCCTGCTCGAAGCGGGTGTGGTATTCGCGGATCACCGAGATCTGCAGCTCTTCGCGTGAGCCAAAATGGGCGAACACGCCGGACTTGCTCATGCCCGTGACGTCGGCCAGGGCCCCGATGGACAGGCCCTCCAGCCCGATGTGCGTGGCCAGGCCCAGCGCCGCCTCGACGATGGCCGCCTTGGTTTGCTGGCCCTTTTGCAGGGCACGGCCGGTGCTGCTGCGGGCACGCGGGCTGCGGGTGGCCTGGCTGGATTCGGAGGTGGCGGGCATGCTGGCAAATAAAAACGAACGTTCGTTCTATTCTGCAGCAATTTCAGGGCACCGCCAAAACCCCTGAAAAAAATAGGGAGGGGTACCCAAACGGGCGTTGCAGGGGCGCCACCCGCAAGGTGGGGACGCGCTGCCCTGCTCTTCTGCTCTGGACCATCGAGCCTTCTGACAGATCCTGTCGTTGGCTCAACCGCTTGGCTGCCCATGCCCTCGTGCTGGCATCGCAGCCGGCAGCGCCCGCCGCTTCGCCCTGACAGCCGGGTAGCCGGGTAGCCGGGCCCGCCTTACAGGATGAGCGCCAGGCTGGCTTCCAGGTGCTCCGACGGCAGGCGCTTGAAGCCCGAGCGCGCGTAGCGCTGCAGGCGCCCCACGGCAAAGGCGGTGAGCACGCTGGCGGCCACCTGCGCATCCACCGTGGGCGTGGACGACCCTGCAGTCGTGGGCCGCAGGCACTGGCGCAGGGTGGATTCGATGCGGTCGAAGAACTGGTTCATGCGCTGCTGCAGGCGCTCGTGCTCGAACACCAGGGCGTCGCCCACCATCACGCGCACCATGCCAGGGTTGCGCTCGCCGAACTGCAGCAGCAGGCCCACGATGCGCGCCGCCTGGCGTGCGCCGACTTCGGGCGACTGCTCGGGGTCGGGCACCTCGCGGCCGGTGATCTGCGTCACCAGGGTGAACACGGTCTGCTCGATGAAGTCGATGAGCCCCTCGAACATCTGCGCCTTGCTGGCGAAGTGGCGGTACAGCGCCGCCTCGCTCACCGACAGGCGGGCGGCCAGGGCGGCCGTGGTGATGCGCTCCGCGCCCGGCTGCTCCAGCATGGCGGCCAGCGCCTGCAGGATCTGCACGCGGCGCTCGCCCGGCTTGGGGCGCTTGCGCGCCGCGGGGGCAGCCTCCGCGTCGTCGGTGGAGACTGGCTCGGGCAGGGGCGAGAGTTCGGACATGCGGGGCAGGCGCTCAGGTAGGGCCCTGCGTCACCAGCCGCCATGCCGTGGGCATCGCGGGTGGGCAGCAGGACAGGGATCCACAGGGCTTGTGCAAGCGGTCGGGGCAGTGGTGCCGCCCCCCATGGCGCCAGCGAGGGCCGGCGCCATGTTTGCACAAGTCAATCTTGTATGTAAATGATTCTCGCACAGGGCTTTGCACCCCGGACTACCTGCCGTGGCTACAGCGGGAACACCACCGTGACGAGCAGTCCGTGGCCTTGCGCACCCGTGCCCAGCGTGAGGGAGGCGCGGTGTACGCGGGCGATCTCGTCCGCAATGGCCAGCCCCAGGCCCGTGCCCTCCCCCACCGTGCCGGGCACGCGGTAAAAGCGCTGCATGACGCGGGCACGCTCGGCCTCGGGCACGCCGGGGCCGTCGTCCTCGACCTCCAGGAACACGCGGGGCGGCCCGGTGCGCCCCTGGCGCATGCCGCAGCGGATGGTCACGATGCCGCCCGCGGGCGTGTACTTGATGGCGTTGTCCACCAGGTTGGACAAGAGCTCGCGCAGCAGCCAGCCGTGGCCGGTGACGTGCACCGGCTGCACCTCCAGGCCCAGGTCCAGGCCCTTGCCGGTGGCAGGGTCGAGAAAGGTCTCGAGCAGGGTTTCGCACAGGTCTTTCAGGTCCACCCGCTGCGTCTGCTGGGCGTCCAGGCTGCGCGCATCGGCGCGCGACAGGGCGAGCAGCTGGTGTGCCAGCTGCGAGGTGCGGCGCGTGGCGTTGCGCAGCTTCTCGATCTGGTCTACTCCTAAAACAATAGCGCCTTGCGCCCGCCCATCGTGCGGTAGCGCCGTTTTTTCATCCAAATCCGGCAGCGAGACGCGCGGCGGTGCCGCCGCCTTGGCCATCATGGCCCAGGCCTCCACCTGGGCCTGCAGGCCGGCCAGGGGCGTGCGCAGCTGGTGCGCCGCGTCGGCCACGAAGCGGCGCTGCCCTTCGGCCTGGGCATTGACCAGCGCGAACAGCCGGTTGAGCGAGTGCACGAGCGGGCGCACTTCGGCCGGGGACGCGGCTTCGTCGATGGGGCTCAGGTCGCGGGGGGAGCGGTCCTCCACCGCTTCGGCCAGGTCCACCAGCGGCTTGAAGGCGCGGCCCACGGCCCAGTGGATGGCCAGCGCCGCCGCGGCCACCAGCACCAGGTTGGGCAGCAGCACGCGCAGCAGCAGTTGCTGGGCCCACTGCTGGCGGGGGTCGGAGCCGTCCGCCAGGGCCACCACCAGCTCGCCCGCGCCGGTGCGCCCGCGCTGCACGGCCACGCGGTAGGTCACGCCGCCGAACTCCACACTGTGGAACTCGGGCGCCTGCGTGGTGGGCACGGCGCTGTGCACCCAGTCGTCGCCCAGCAAAAGCTTGCCCGACGGGTCGCGCACGCTGTAGCCCGAGAAGCCGGCGTTCTGGCGCAGGAAGTCCTCTACCGGCGGCGCGAGCAGCAGCAGGGGCGGTTCGTTGTCGCGGATGGCCGGGGCCAGCACCGAGTCGGACAGCGCGGGCAGCAGGCGCAGCAGGCGCTGGTCGTGCCGGTTGGCGGCATCGTCGGCCGACCGGTAGTCCAGCCACACGCCGACCATGGCCAGCAGGCACAGCGGCAGCACCAGCAGCAGCAGCAGCCGGTTGCGCAGGTCCGAGGTCATGGCGCGCAGGCCGGGCCGCTGCGAAGGGGTGGACCGGGGTGGCGTCGGCGTCATGGCGGGAGCAGACGGCAGATGGGCGAGTTGGCAGGCTGGCCGATGGACGGACTGGCCGTGGGTCTGGCGGGCCGACGGGGGCCGGTCAGGCCGCCTGCAGCTCCAGGCGGTAGCCGAACCCGCGGATCGAGCGCAGCGCCACGCCGTGCGGCTCCAGCTTGCCGCGCAGGCGGGAGACGTAGACCTCCACCGCGTTGGGTGTGATCTCCTTGTCCCAGCCGGTCAATGCCTGTAGCAGCTTGTCCTTGCTGGCGGGCTTGGGGGCGTTGATGAGCAGGTATTCGAGCACGGTCCACTCGCGGGGGCCGAGCTCGATGACCAGATCGCCATCGCCTGCGCGCACCGTGGCGCGGCGGCCCGCGGTGTCGAGCTCGAGCGGGCCGAAGCTGAGCACCGCCGTGGTGGCGGCCTGCGAGCGGCGCAGCAGGGCCCGCAGGCGGGCGAGCAGCTCGGGCAGCTCGAAGGGCTTGACCATGTAGTCGTCGGCCCCCAGGTCCAGGCCCTGGACGCGGTCGTGCAGGGCATCGCGTGCGGTGAGGATCAGCACCGGCATCGACGGGCTGGCCATGTCGGGGCGGCGCAGGCGGCGGGTGAGTTCCAGGCCGTCCATGGCGGGCAGGCCGATGTCGATGATGGCTGCGTCGAACGATTCGGTGCGCAGCACTTCTTCAGCGCGCTCGCCGCTGCCCACCCAATCGACCGCGTAGCCAGCGTCCGACAGGCCCAGCTTGATGCCGCTGGCGACCATGACGTCGTCCTCGACGAGCAGCAGCCTCACGCCTGCGCCCCCTGGTGGCCCACCGGAAGATGACCGCCGCCCGGCATCATCGTGGCCTCAGTGCGAGCGGATCATGGTGCCGTAGGCCTGATCCGTGAGTATCTCCAGCAGCATGGCATGAGGCACCCGGCCGTCGATGATGTGCACGGCGTGCACGCCGGCCTTGGCGGCATCGAGCGCGCCGGCGATCTTGGGCAGCATGCCGCCCGAGATGGTGCCGTCCGCGAACAGCGCGTCGATCTCGCGCGCCGTGAGGTCGGTCAGCAGGTTGCCCTGCTTGTCCAGCACGCCGGGCGTGTTGGTCAGGAGCATGAGCTTTTCAGCCTGCAGCACGGTGGCGAGCTTGCTGGCCACCACGTCGGCGTTGATGTTGTAGCTCTCGTTGTTCTCGCCGAAGCCGATGGGGCTGATGACGGGAATGAACGCGTCGTCCTGCAGCGCCTTGACCACGCTCGGGTCGATGGAGACGATGTCCCCCACCTGGCCCACGTCGTGCTCGATGGCGGGGTTCTTGTTGTCCACCATCTTGAGTTTTTGCGCGCGGATCATGCCGCCGTCGCGCCCGGTCAGGCCCACGGCCTTGCCGCCGGCCTGGTTGATCAGGCCCACGATGTCCTGCTGCACCTCGCCGGCCAGCACCCACTCGACCACTTCCATGGTCTCGGCATCGGTCACGCGCATGCCCTGGATGAACTCGCCCTTCTTGCCCAGGCGGTTCAGGGCCGTCTCGATCTGCGGGCCGCCGCCGTGCACGACCACGGGGTTCATGCCCACGAGCTTGAGCAGCACCACGTCTTCGGCGAAGTCCGCCTGCAGGGCCGGGTCGGTCATGGCGTTGCCGCCGTACTTGATGACCATGGTCTTGCCATGGAACTTGCGGATGTAAGGCAGCGCCTGGGCCAGGATTTCAGCCTTGTCGCGTGGAGCAATCGAAAGAAGGTCGGTCATGGAGGCGTGCCATCCGCAAGAAGAAAATGTGAAGCGCAAATTGTGCCGCATTCGCGGCGCGGCCCGCTACCGCAGTGCGTGCACCGGTCTCAGTGCCGCAGCCAGTGCGGCACCTTGAAGCGCACGATGGCCATGTAGGCCATCACATAGCTGATCACGAACAGGCCGCAAAACGCCATGAGCAGCGGTGTATTGCTCCAGAACAGCACGGCCGGCACCACGGTCAGCAGGGTGAAGCCCCACAGGTAGGGCGACGTGCGGTTGTTGCGCATGAGCATGCGGCGGGACTCGTCGTCATGGAACACGCCGCGCACGATGCGCCGGTAGATGAGCTGGTGAAAGTGCAGTGCGTCGGCCACCCCGGGCGACACGCCCCGCACCGCCTTGCGGTAGATGGAAAACACCGTCTCCCACACCGGATAGATCAGCAGCAGCATGGGGAACCAGGGCGACACATCGGTATTGCGCTGCACCAGCGAGATGCTGGCCAGCGCGATCACCACGCCCCACACGTACGCCCCGCCGTCCCCGGCGAACACCATGCCGCGCGGGTAGTTCCACACCAGGAACCCGCCCGTGGCTGCTGCGGTGGACACCAGCAGCGCCGCCAGGGCGCGGTCGCCCACCTGCAAGGCGACGTGCGCCAGCGCCAGGCACACGATGAGCGCCACCATGCCCGCGAGGCCGTTGTAGCCGTCGATGATGTTGAAGGCGTGGGGCAGGCCTGCGACGGCGAGCACCACGATGCACCAGCCGATCCAGGGAGCCATGGCCATCCAGCCATCGAGCCACGGCCAGCCCACGCTGGGCAGGGTCAAATCCAGCAGAAAGATGGCCAGAACGCCGGATGCGCCGGTCAGGGCCAGCCTGTAGCGCACCGACAGCCGCTGGGTCATGTCTTCGGCAATGCCGCCCAGCGCAGCCGGCAGCAGTGTCAACAGCCAGGCGCCGACCCAGCCGCCCAGCCGCAGCGAGCCAGGGTCGCCCCAGCCCAGCGACTGCCACACGCCCAGTCCCCAGCTGACGACCATTCCGATCAGCAGCGCAGCGCCGCCGATGCGGGGCACGTCACCCAGATGGAACCGCTGCGGCATGCCCTCGCCATAGACGAGCGCGTGTTCATTCCCCCATCGAACGATGAGCCCTGCAGCCAGCGCCGCCACCAGAAAACCGACTACAGACAACCAAATCATGGGGTGCCGATGGTACCTTTGATACCTGGGGCCCCAGTTAGCAACTGTTGCGCCTCCCGATACACGGGCGACATCCACAGCCGAAACAGGCTGCGAACATGCCAGGCCAGGTGGTCGAGCCGGCGACCGCTGGCCCGCTGGCCCGCATGCACGATCTCCACCGGCGCCTTGATCAGCGCCCCCCCGGCCAGCCGCAGCCTGAGGCAAAAATCCACGTCTTCGCAGTACATGAAGTAGCGCTCGTCAAAGCCGGCCAGCTCACGCCAGACAGACGCCGGCATCAGAAGACATGCCGCGTTGACCCAATCGACGCGCTGCTCCGTGCGGCCCAGCAAACGCCGGCGAAGCAGCGCCCAGGGGGACGGTAGTTCGCGCTCGCTATCCTGCACACGGCCGCTCTCATTGACCTGGATGGGGTACGCGCAGCCTGCCGCGTGCCCGGCCAGCGCATTGACCAGGGGCACAAACGGATCATCGCCCAGCACCACATCGGGATTGAGCACACACACGAAGGCTTCCTGCGCCGATGCCAGCGCCTGGTTGTGATTGGCACCGAACCCGATGGGCACGGCATTGCGGACGATGTCGAGCGCAAACGGGAACCCACCTGCCGGCCGCTGCGGCTCAGCCTCAGGAACATTGAGTGTGAGCACAACCCTCGATACCACCGGGGAATTCAGGCGGGCCAGGGCCTCCAGCAATGCCTGAATCTGCACCCCATGGGCATGGCTGACGATGGACACAACGACGGTGGGTGAAGGGCGGAGAGCAATCAGTGGCACCCCGGTATTGTCGTTCGGATACTGCCATAGTTGTAACAATCTCCTGGAGGCGCACTGGCAAGCCCCGTCATAATTCCGGGATGACGCAAACAATTGAGGACTTGCACGTCTATCTACGTAGCATTCGTCCCGAAGAAAGAACTTCTCTCTCCACCCTCGCCGAGATGATTCCCGCAGGCTCCAAGGTCCTCGACCTGGGCTGTGGCAGCGGCGCGTTGGGCCAGTACTTGGCGGAAACCCGCAGCTGTGTCAGCGACGGCGTCACCTGGAGCGAGGCGGAAGCGGCCCACGCCCGCCCCTACTATCGCCACGTGCATGTGGCGGACCTGGAAACCGCGGACCTGCCCACGCTGTTCGCCGGGGAACGCTACGACGCCATCGTGTGTGCGGACGTGCTGGAGCACTTGCGGCACCCCGAGTCGGTGTTGGCAGCCGCCCGGAACATGCTGTCCGCCGAAGGACGGCTGCTCATCTCCGTGCCCAACGCCAGCTACAGCGGCCTGATCGCCGAATTGCTCAAGGGCGAATTCAAATACCGCAAGGAAGGCTTGCTGGATGAGACGCACCTGCGCTTCTTCACGCGCCGGTCGCTGGTGCGGTTCATGACGGAACAGCGCTGGGCCATTGACACCCTGGAGGTCATCGAGCGCCCGATCCCCGAGTCAGAGTTCAAGGTGGAGTTCGACGATCTGCCGCCGTCGGTGGCCCGTTTCATCCTGTCGGGCCCGGATGCCCTGAGCTACCAGTTTGTCGGTGCGGCGCGTCCCGTCGAGTCCGCCGAAGAAGCGGTGGTGGTGCAGGAGTCCTTTCCTGCAGAAGGCAAGGCTCATTTTTCTGCCGAGCTGTACTTGGGGCGCGACGGCCAGTACCGCGAAGCCGACAAGCTCACCGCGTCGGGGATCATCGGCCAGGACCGGCAGACCGTTCGCTTTGACATCCCCGCAGCCGACGTGCCCTGCACGCACCTGCGGCTGGACCCGGCAGACCGGCCGGGCTACCTGCACCTGTACGGCATCGCACTGAAGGACGCCCAGGGCGCCGAGCTGTGGAAGTGGGATGCCCAGGCAAGCCAGCGCTCCCTGCTGGCCACCACGCCCCACCAAGAAATCGTCTGGCAGGCGCCCCTGCCTGCCGCCAGCGGAGCGACCCTGCTGCTGATGTCGGGCGAAGACCCGTGGTTCGAGGTGCCCGTCCCGGTAGAGATTCTGCGGTCCCGGTCGCCCGGCGGCCTGGCGCTGGAGGTCGAGCTGGGCTGGCCGATGTCCACGGACTACCTGGCGCTGGCTGCGACGGTGCACCCTCTGCACGACCGCATTGCGCAACTGGAAGGCGATCTCCGCGACACGCAAGGTCATCTGCACCAGGTGCAAAGCAGCCTGAGCGCAGACCTGGCCACGGCCCGCAGCCGCAACGCGCTGCTGGAAGAAAGCAACCGCGCCACAGGCCACCAGCGTGCCACCTGGCAACGGGAGGCTACGCGCGTGCAGCGGGACTACGACGACCTGGCCCGTCACTTGAAGAACATCGAGGCGTCCACCGTCTTTCGCGCAACCCGCCCCCTGGTACACGCAAAAATGCGCATTGACCGATTGCTGGGCCGCGCGCCCAAGAGCAGCGCCGCTGCGACCCCCACCGCCCAGCCCATGCCGGCACCGGCCCATCCGGTGGACATCATCGTTCCGGTCTACCGCGGGTTGGCCGACACGCAGCTTTGCATCGAGTCGGTGCTGGCCAGTTCTTGCACGAGCGCCTATCGCCTGATCGTGATCAACGATGCGAGTCCCGAGCCCGAAGTCACCGCGTGGCTGCGCGAGAAGGCCGCCCAGGACAGCCGCGTCACCTTGCTGGAGAACCCCGAGAACCTGGGCTTCGTCGGCACCGTGAACCGCGGCATGGCGCTCAGCGACAGCCACGATGTGCTGCTGCTCAACAGCGACACGGAAGTCGCCAATGACTGGCTCGACCGCATCCGCCGCGCGGCCTACAGCGACCAGAAGGTCGCGTCCGTCACGCCGTTTTCGAACAACGCGACCATCTGCAGCTACCCCCGCTTCTGCGAGGGCAACGACCTGCCGGAAGGCTACAGCACCGCCCGGCTGGACGCCCTGTGCGCAGCCACCAACCCTGGCGCGGTGGTGGATGTGCCCACCGGCGTGGGCTTTTGCATGTACATCCGGCGCGACAGCCTGGCCGACGTCGGGCTGTTCGACACCGAGAACTTCGGCAAGGGCTATGGCGAAGAGAACGACTTCTGCCAGCGCGCCGCCGCCAAGGGCTGGCGCAACCTGCACAACCTGGACACCTTCGTTCTGCACACCGGCGGCGTGAGCTTCGGCGACAGCAAGAGCCCGCGGGAAAAGGCCGCCATGGAGACGCTGCGGCGGCTGCATCCACGGTATGAAACCGAAGTGATGGCATTTGTGCAGGAAGATCCTGCGAAACCCTACCGGCTGGCGCTGGATGTCGCGCGGATACATGCCGCGAGGCTTCCGGTCGTTCTGGCGGTTTTGCACGACCGTGCAGGAGGCACGCTTCGCCACGTGCGCGAACTGGCAGCTCACCTGTCGACACGCGCGCAATTCCTCGTGCTCACCCCTGCGCCGGGTGGCACCGTGAAGCTGCAGTTCGCCGGTGCGCATGAAGGGTTTGCACTGCAATTCTCCTTGGAAGACGAGGCAGACGAGCTGCTGCAGGCTTTGACCTGCCTGGGCGTGGTGCATATCCACTACCACCATTTGCTAGGCCATGATGAGAAAGTCCTGGACCTGCCGCACCAGCTGGGCGTTGAATACGATTTCACGGCGCACGATTTCTTCAGCTATTGCACCCACATTTCCTTGACCGGCCTGGATGGCCGCTACGTTGGCGAGATGGCGCCAGGCAAATGCAAGTGCTGCGCTCCGGATGCAACAGCCCCCTATGGGGGCACCGTGAATGACTGGCGGCACCGAAATCGCCACTTCCTGACAGCCGCTCGAAACGTCATCGCGCCAAGCCACGACACCGCCCGAAGAATTGCCGGACTTGCACCCGGCGCGAATCTCCTGGTGGTGCCGCATACCGACCTTGATCACGCAGTCCCGCGTCCCACTCCGGCACCGAAGGCCTTGGCTTCCAACGGCACACTGAAGGTCGTGGTGCTGGGCGCACTCAGTGCCATCAAGGGCGCCGACATGCTGGAAGCGGTGGCTGAAGAGGCGGCGCGTCGCAATGCCCCGGTCGAGTTCCACCTTTTGGGGTACGGCTACCGCAGCCTGAAGACCCAGCCCAAAACGCATTTGACGGTGCACGGTGCATATGAAGACAAGGACCTGCCCCGCCTGCTGGCGTGGCTGCAGCCTGACGTGGCATGGTTCCCAGCACAATGGCCAGAGACCTACAGCTACACGCTCAGCGCGTGCCTGGAGGCTGGCTTGCCGGTGGTGGCCCCCGACATCGGCGCTTTTGCAGAGAGATTGGCTGATCGCCCCTGGAGTTGGGTCGCGCGCTGGGACCAGACGCCGGCTCAGTGGCTGGAAATGTTCATGCAGGTGCGAGAAGAAAACTTTGTCCGACAACATCTCCCAGCCAGCGTGCCTTCTCTCAGCGTGCAGTTCGCTGCACTGCCATCAGCCCAGCCTGAGTCACCTGCGCCTGTGCACTACGGCAATACATACATGAGCGGTTTCCCGGCCCGTCTTGAAAGCACGCAGTTGCCCAGCTTGACGCACGAATTCCTCGCCAAGCATCGCGCCAACGCGGCTGCGGGTACTGCTGCGAAATCGCTCCTGTTGAATGGGGTGCTGCGTCTTCGCTCGCATCCACTTCTGCGGGGGATCGCCAAGCGTGTGCCTCAGCACTGGCAAACCCGGGTTAAAAACTGGTTGCAAGCGTAGCCCTGGCTTCAATACTCGCAGGGAGTATTCTCATGCGGGGCGCTCCATGCCCCGCCGATGACCCCATGGCGTGGATGTGAAGAGCAGTCTGAGGGGATGAACGGATGCAAAGGCCATCCGCTCCTGTGGTGTTGCTCGTCGGCGGCGTTGCGTTGCTTTGCGTGCCGATCAGATCGACCCGTATCTCAGCGCTGCCCAGCAAAGAAATTGGGCGCCGCCGCTGACATCCTGCATTTGGCAATCTGCTGCCGACGAGGAAACTGCCTCATTTGCCCAGCAGCAGAAATATCTCGTTGTTGAGCAATAGCTCGTCGGGATACCTGCCCTGCAGCTCCGACGGTATGGGCATATCCACATGGCGCCGCTCTTGCCGCACCACATGGAATCCAGCCTGCGCAGTGATCTCCACGAGTTCATCCGCCGTCAACCGGTTGAGTGCCAGGTATTCCTTGAAGACGAATTTTTTATAACCGTCTACCCCAAAGTCCGCAAAACCGAAGTCAACTTCAGCCGCGTCGATAGGGCCTTCATGCTTCTGAATGATGTCCCAGAGCGCATCTTCATCGGCCAGCAAGTGATGCCACGGCACATCGTCATAGCGGCGAAGATGAGACCCAAACGGCGAGTAGAACAGCGGCTCGATCTGCAAGAAGAAAACACCCCCTGGCCGCAAACATGCATGCAGGTCTTTCAGGATCGGCAGAAGTTGATCTCGCTGAACATGTTCAAAAGTCGACCAGCTCATGATTCCGTCGAACTGCGGACGCTTGCCAGCCAGTGCCGAGCCGGGCTGGATGGTCTCGAAGGTCAACGCGGAGGGTATGCGCGCCATGCCCAATTGCTCCTTGGCAATGCGCGGAAGCTTTGCGTACTCCTGGCGGATATCGATGCCATGGATGGACGTTGCACCATGACGCAGCACCAACGACAGGTCGGTGATGCCATCCCCGCAGCCGAAATTCAGCAAACGGGCAGTTTTCAGGTCGAGTGCCCCTTCCATCCAGTGATGGACGACATCGGCCGCGTACTCGAAGTGGGCACGAAACCATTCATCGCTGATCTTGGCCGCATCCCATGGAGCAATGCCCCACATGCGCTCTTGTAGCTTGAGGATCCAGCTCATTCCAAAGGACTTTCTAGCGATAGCGACATGCGATTCAAGGCGGAGGCCTTGTCAACGCTTGCGCAGCACATATGCATCCTGGTGGTTCCAGAAATGGACTGGCTTTTTGTGCACGAGCGTGTCGGCACCCATGGTCTCTGCAATGCGGGCCAGTACGAACGCTTCAGACGTGAACGTGGTGCCATATTCCTGTTCGTCGATCGCATTCGATTCGCTGGAAGCAGCGAAGAAATAGCCGTCGTCGTCCAGCGCCACGTGATCGAAGTTTGCGGCCTTGACGCCGTGCGTACTGAAAACCAGCAGTCCGCCCGGTGCCAAGGCCTCGTACAACTTGGCCAGCCAGCGAGTCCAGGTCGCCTTTGGCAGGTGGCTGAAAAGGGACAGCACAAAGACCAGGTCGTACTTCGCGGGCCATTCCACCTGTTCCGGCGTGCTGGCGGAAAGGAATCCATCCACACCGAAAGTGCCTTTTGCGAACTCCACCGCGCTCGGCACGACATCTGAAACCGCCACCTTGTGCGATCCGACCGCCTTCACAAGATGGCGCGTGAAGCGACCATGACCACTCGCAAATTCAAGGATTCGTCCGGTCTTGAGCAAAGGTTGATCGACCGCTTCGAGCAGCAGCATCAGCTCGGACAGCGTGCGCCACCCGTCGGCCAGATAGTCGCGCAGCGGGTTGCGGCTGGAGTGATGGCCGGCAAAGAAGCCAAAAATATCGTCTTGCGGGGAGATGGTGCAGTCCAGCCCCATCACATTGTTGTAAGAGCCGACGAGGTCGTTGGCTTCAATCAGACTGTGGGCTGCCAGGAGCGTATCGCGCTCGTCCCTGGCACGCGCCAAAACCTGCGCAGCGCCGACCCGGTCGCCCTGAGCCAGCAGCTGCCGGCCTTCATCAAGGAGTTGTTCTCCTGGCGTCATTTGTTGGATTGCCTTGGTTGTCATAGTCGCTGCCGATTATTCATGGATTCGGGGTTTGCAACGCATCGGTGTGAATCCCGCGCTCCGGGCGAACATCACTGACCGGATCGATCGATGCAAAACGCCATCACTTCAGCTCCAATGGTGCGGGAGCCGCACCAAGCCCGGCAAAGGCTTGGGGAAAATAAAGCGAAAGTGCAGGAACTGGAACCATTCGTCGTAGACCGCCAAACCCGTCTCGTCAAAAAGAAAGGCGCTGATGACATAGTCGCCACTGTGCAAAGGCAGGTCCGGGAAAGTCAGAACGGACTGCCATGTGCCGTCCTCCAACTGCACCGGCGCAGCACCATCCTCATGGGTCGCCAGCGATGTGATGCCCACCCCTTTGGACTGCTCGATCATGAAGCCGATGTTGGGCCTCTCTTGTCCACGCCCCCGCGCCTTGATCGTCACGACCAGGTCATTGCCTTTCAAGACAGCCGGCTGGTTCCGCTCTGGCTCCCCAAGGTTGGCAACATCGACCGAGAGAATGCATGCGCTGCCCCCGTCAGGTTCACGTCGCGGTGACTGTCCCGCGTGCAGGTGTGCAGTGTTGTCACCCACCGCTCCGGCTGCCACTTCGTCAGAGGTCGCCGCGCTGGCGCCTTCGGCGTTCTCTGGTTGTCCTCTTGCGAGTGATTCAGCCTCTGCGTTTGCGGTGCCGCCGAGCGCCAGTTGGCCGGTGACATCCGCCGCCGCTTTTTCTTTTTCGCGGGTGTAGACGTCGTAGGCTGCCAGTACAGCTTCGGTTCCACCAAATTGCTCGACCCGCCCGCCCTTGAGCCAGAGCGCGCGATCGCACAAGTGTCTGATGTGATACGGACTGTGCGAGCAAAAAAGAATGGTGCAGCCGTTGTTGCGAAAGGCAGTGATGCGCTCGACACACTTCTTCTGGAAAGTCTGGTCACCCACCGCCAGGGCCTCGTCGATGATCAACACGTCGGGCTGCACTGCGGTCACCAGGGCAAACGCGAGCCTTACCGTCATGCCGGACGAGTAGGTCTTGACGGCCCGATCCAGGGCCTCACCCAACTCGCAAAATGCAATGATCTCCGGCTCCAGCCGCTCCATCTCCTCGCGCGAAATACCAATGAGGCTTCCGGCGAAGTAAAGGTTGTCGCGCCCGCTGAAATCGGGGTGAAAGCCGGCCCCCAACTCCAAGATTGCGGTCACGCGGCCTACCCGGTCGATCTTGCCGTGGCTCGGCTGCAGCGTGCCGGCCAGCAGCTTGAGCAATGTACTCTTGCCGGCGCCGTTGTCACCGATCACCCCAATGCACTCGCCCCGCTGCAGTTCGAACGACACGTCGTTCAGTGCCCAATGGCTGCGGTGCGTTGCCTTGCCCGTGACCAACGCACGCAAGCGGGCGCGGGGTGTGGGGTACAGCTTGTATTCCTTGGCCACGCTCTGCACGCGTAGGACCGTGGTGTGGAGCGCTGCTGGCGCTGACTGTGCTGCGGTGGTCATGGTGTGGTTCATAGCCAGTCCACCAGTTGATCGCGGCTGCGCTTGACCGCGACGCTCAGCAAAGCGGCGCTGAGCACCATCCATGCCAATGTCACCCACCATACGCTGGCGGGGGGCCACACTCCTTGCAGCAGGATCTGCTGGTAGCCCTGCACCAACGCCGTCATGGGGTTGAACCAAAGTACCCACCGCCAATTTTCAGGAAACAGGCTGAGCGGAAACAGGATGGGAGACAGGTAGATGCCCACCGACAGCAAAAAACCCACCAGCTGCACGGTGTCTCGCAAAGCGGCTGCCAGTACAGCTAGTAGGTAGCCCAGCAGAAGGCATATGAGCAATTGCAACAGCAGCAACAAAGGCATGCCTGCCAATAGCGGCAATGCGAACCTGTGAAGTGGTGCGTAGGCCAGGGCGACCATCGCCAGCAGCGGCCCGTAAATGAGGGCACTGGCCAACACTGCGCGTGTTGTGAAGAGAACGGGAGGCAACGGGTTCTTCTGCAACAAGCCACCGGCTTCGATCAGACTGTTCATGCCGCGCGATATGGCGTCGCAGAATGCCATCCACGGCAGTGCGCCGACGATGAGAAAGGTACCGACGTTGTGCGACGGGGCACCTTCGCCCAGGCGCATGGAGAACACGACGTCAAAAACCAGATAGTACGCAGCCACTGTGAGCAGAGGCTGCAGGTAGGGCCACAGCACACCCGCAGCGGTACCCGTATGACGCGCGGCAAGTTCTCGCCGGGTGAGCACCCATACCAACGCACGTGCACGCCAGAGCGCTTGCACTTCATTCAGTAGGGTGAACATGACAAGTCAGCAATCATCAAAAGCGAAAGCCCGCCCTCACGGGGTGGGCGGGCCGTCTCGTGGTCACGCCCTGCCCACGCGAAAGCGGTAAGTAACAGCGCAACGATCGATGCGCTATTGCGCCGGCTTATAGCTTGCAGCGAATGCGTTCACGGCCTCCTGATTGACCTTGGCACCCTCCTGCATCTTTTGTGCTTCAGCACTGCGGGCATCTTGCGTCAGACCCAGGCGGATTTCTTTCATCAAATCGCTTTTTGCCTCTTCGAACGTTTTGATCCGAGAAGGTTTGCGCTCGTTGAATTTTATGATGTGGTAGCCGAACTTCGTCTCGACGATCCCGCTCAATTCGCCAGGCTTCTGCATGGCGGCTGCTGCGGTTTCGAATTCTGGAACCATGCGTCCTTTCGCAAAGAATCCCAGATCGCCCCCCTTGTCCGCGCTTGCCTTGTCGGCGGATCGCTCTTTAGCAACGACGGCGAAGTCAGCACCCTTTTTGAGTTCTTGCAGCGCTTGCTCAGCCAGCTTTCGCGATTCTGGCACTGTGCCTGCGAACAGAATGTGGCTGACACGGACTTCTTCTTCAGTGCGGAAACGGTCCGGTTTGGCCCGGTAAACATTGCGCGCGAGGCCTTCCAGGGCTTCGTCTGTCGGTGCGTTCTTTTTGTCCTGATACTCAAGCATCGCGTCTGACAAGACCTTGTCACGCGCTATCTTCAATGCGGCCGCCACCTTGGGGTCCTTGTCCAGCCCCTCCGCTTCAGCGCGTATTGCAAACGCACGCCGGGCGTACAAGTTCGAGGCGATTTGCAGCACTGTTTCGGGCTTCTGCAGAATCACTGTGCGCATTTCAGCGGGCATGCGCAAGGAATCTGCCTGCATGTCTTCGGCCGTGATAGCGACCGAAGCACCCTCGATCAATACTGGGCTTGCAGCCCACCCAGGCGTTGCACAGGTGAAGAGGGCAGCAGCAGCTAGTCGTTGAATGGGAGTGCAAAGAAAGCGGTTCATAAGCAATTTGATCAGCCAATTCGAGCAGTTAAAAAAAAAGGCGGGGGAAGCCCCCCGCCTTTTTGGATCGCATTGCTGCGATTAAGTGCCCACGAATTACTTCGTGAAGCGGTGTGGCCAGGTGATACCGTAGGTGCCCACGGTGCCAGCAGAGGCTTGTGGGTTCGTCAGCTTGATGAACGAAGCACCCAGGATTGGCAGGCCAGTTTGCGAAGCGTAACCAGCGGCCAGTGCAGTAGCAACGTTAGACGTGCCTGGCAGGCTGTATGTGCCGCCCAGGGTCGTCGTGAACGCATTGCCCGTACCGATCACGCTCCAGCCGTTGGTGAACGGACCGGAAGCAGCGCCAGCAGCCACGTTTTGACGTGCCACGGAGGCAGCCAGAACGGAGTTACCGGTGTCAGCAAAGCTCAGGACGCTGGTTTCACCGCAGAAGCGGGTTTGCGACACGGAACCTGGCGAGAACACAGCACCAGCAGTACGCGAGATTTCTTCACGGTCGAAGAAAGCTTGACCGGTGGAGTTCACGCAGATCAGACCGCCTTGGAGGGCGGTGTTTTCTGGTGCAAACCACGTTGCGTAGTTAGGGCCAGCGCCACCAGCACCAGTGTCCAGCGTCGTGTACAGACGATAGTTGTTGTCCGCAGTCGTTGCAGCTGCGTAGTTAGCAGCAACGCTGTAGCGACGGGTAGGCATCGAGAACACCCAGTCAGTCTTGGCCGTGATCGTAGGATCGTTAGCGTACTGGTTGGTGATGGACGTGACAGCCAGTGCCTTGGTCAGGTTGTAAGCCTGAACACGGGTATCAACCGCAGCAGTACCGACAGCAGCCAAGGTGTAAGGCGTGGACAGGTCAGGCAGGTCGTAGTTGGCAGCGCGCAGAGCAGCCGTAGTGACCGCAGCGTTGGCGTTGTTACGCGTGAAGTTCACACGGAACAGGGGATCCGACGTGAAGGACTCAGGCGAAGGAGCAGCAGTAGCGTTTTGTGGGAAGTGCACAAAGTTACCGCGACCAGCCGTGGTACCACCAGCAGCCGTCACAGCCGTCAGAGCCGTAGCTGCACCAGCGAACGTGGTCGATTGAGCCACGTTGATGATGTACCAGTCACCCATCAGACCGGTCGTGGGGGTATCCAGACCCAGCTGACGAGCAGCTGCTTCGGTCGTGACGTTAGCCAGCGTAGCGTTCAGGACAGAACCCGTGCAAGGAGCGGTACCGTTCACGTGCTTGATGGCAGTGAACAGATCGCTGTTGGCGGTACGAGCGGTGCCGTAGAACTTGCTGCTGTCGATGTCAGCCATGTTGAAAATTTCAACGTAGCCTTCGCGCGTTTGTGCAGCGACATCACCAGCCTTGTCGCTCAGACGGTCGGTCACAAACGACTGGGAAACACCCTTGGCCAGCGCAGGCAGCGTGCAGGTGCCGTCGCCGGTGGTCAGCTGGGCGACGCCGTTAGCGCCAGCGCTGACAGCAGCGGTCCACACGTCGCCAGGCGACAGGAACACTTGGAAGTCAAGAATATCGTCAGAGTTGGCAGCGGAGCGGAAACGCACCTTGGCCAGCTTGCCGTACACCGTGTCGGTGTTGACCACATGCAGAACGGTCATGTTGCCGTTTTGCGCGTTGAAGTAAGGAACCACCAGCGAGTGGCCAGTACCGCCTTCAGTAACACGCAGATCGCGGGCATCAGTCGTGGTCAGCTTCCAAGCAGTCGCTGCAGTGGCCGCGTCTGGAATCCAGACACCGCCTACAACCGAACCGCCAGCGCCGCCAGTACCCGGCACCACATCAGCAGAAGCGATGTTTGCAAAGCCCAGGCCACCAATCATGGCAGCAATGCTCAGGGCCAGAACATTTTTCTTCATATCAAGAACTCCAGTTAAAAAAGTTTGTAAGCGCAACTACCACGATTGATTACGCTAAGGGATGGTAGCACAGCGATTCGAGAGGTTCCATCACGTTGCTACCGTAAAAAACCCGTTTGTTGAAGAAATGCAACACTGCTCCTTGGCAGTGGCGCATCTCCCCCTCTAAAGGGCTTCGGCGGCACCGTCAAAGGTCGTGATGGTGCCACCACTGGCCGTCCTCGAGCAGCCAAGTCTCGTCCAGGTGCGTCTCTATATTACTGAGCTTCAGGCCCACCAGGGCGGGTGTTACACCCAGTTTTAGGCGTGCCGTGCACTTTTCTGCTTCGCATGTGACTTTCGTCACCTCAGCGCTGACCACCGATGCAGCAGCCCCCTGCGCTTGCCTGAACTGATCGAGCGTGCGGGCCTTGCGGTAAGACGGGGTGGCCAATGCATACATCTTGTCGAACTGACCTGCCTGGCGCGCCTTCCAGTAGGCCGTCGCGCGCTGTTCCACAGCCGCTTCGGGCGAGGATGGAGTCATGGATGCACAACCCGCCAGCACGGAAGCCGCCAAAGCGAGGGCACCCAGCCGATAAGAAACGAACGATTTAGCCATAGTGTCTAGAAATCCTTAGAAAGTGAGTGTGGGCCGGTGTGCGCTGAAAACAACACACACCAGTCACGGTGCTGAAGCTTGCCGCCGAACCAAGCAGTCTATCCGCCACGTCAGTTGGAGGTGTTGGTGGACTGCGGGACTGATTGCAACGGGGTCGCCTTGGTTCCCAGGCCCAGGTTGTCGATGTCCTTCAGGCCCTTGAGCCTGTCGCGTAAGTCTTCGCTCACTTCACGGATGTCGATATCCGTGCGTACCACCCGCGGCGTGATGACGACGAGCAACTCCGTGCGCCCGCCGTTGACTGTGTTGGTGCTGAACAGCTTGCCCAGCAGGGGCACGTCCTGAAGCAGTGGAACGCCGGATTTGCCATTGGTAGCGTTGTCCTTGATCAGGCCGCCGAGCACGATGGCCTCGCCCGAGCGCACCGCCACCTTGCTGCTGATCTGCCGCTGCAAGAAAGCGCGCTGGTTGTTGGCCTCAGGAATCTGCGCCCCAACATCCGTCACCGTCTGATCGATCTGCATCGTCACCAAATTGCCGGAATTTACGGAAGGGGTTACCGAGAGCCCCACACCGGTGTCCTTGTATTGGATGGAACTGGTTGTGGCGCTGCTGGTGACGTCCGTCGTCGGCGTTGTGATGCTGCTGGTGATGGGCTGCTGGTTCCCCACGGTGATACTGGCCGTGTGATTGTCGAGAACCATCAACGACGGGCTCGAGATGACCTTGACCAGCGACTTGCTCGCCAGAGCGTGCAAAGTGGCCCGCACATTGCCGACCGACTTGCTCAGCGAGTAAGAGAAGCCACTGCCGGGGTTTTTGAATGTGCCCGTATCGCTGTTGCCGAGCACACCGGTACCGCTGTAGTTTCGGCCATTGATGCTGTGCATGTCATTGAAGGCCCATTGCAAGCCGTACTCCAGGTCGTCCGTGAGGGTGACCTCGACAATGGTGGCCTCGATCAATACCTGTGTGGGTGGCAGGTCCAGCCGCTTCAAGGTGGCCTCGATCTTTGAATACTCTGACTTCGTGCCCCACACCAGGATGGAGTTGTTCAGCTCGTCCGCCATGACGCGGATGTTGCCGATGGTGGCCACCGCCTGGCCGGCGGCCTGGGTGCCTTGCTGCGGGGTTCCAAAGCCACTACCGCTTTGATTGGTGCGGCCAAACGATCCCATCGCGGAGCCTGCTCCACCCAGGCTCAAGCCGCTCCGGTTAGCCTGCGTGCCGCCGCCCACCAGACTTCCTGTGTTGCCGAATGCGTTGGGCACCGTTTGCCCGAATGAATTACCAGTGACGCTCGACAAACCGGGGGCAATCCCGGTGTTGGTGTTGGTAGTGGAAGGGCTAGCAGCCCCGCCGAAGATGCCGCTCAGCACCGATGCCAAATGGCGTGCATTGCCGTTTTGCACCTTGTAGATGTGAAGTTGGGCTTCGGCCCCATTGTCGCTGGGCTGATCGAGCTTTTCGATCCAGCGGCGGGCCTCTTCCAGATAGGATGCCCGCGGCGTTACCACCAAAATGCTGTTGAGCCGCTCGATGGGCATGATGCGCAGGGCACCAAAGAGCGGGTTGGCTTCGCCCAGTGCCGAGGCCCCTGCCGATGGGGTGCTCGCTGATGCCACGCCGGGGCGGCCAGCGGAAGTGACGGCCCCGGGCGCACCCTGCCCCTGGCTTGCACCAGGGTTGCCGCCGCTGACCAGGGCCAGCGCAGCCTCTACTTCCTTGATACTGGCATATTTGAGAGGGAACACGCCGACCGACATGCCCTTGAGCAGGTCTACGTCGAAGGTGTTGATCATGTCGAGCCATCCCTCGGCCTGCGTGCGGGTGCCCGCCAACACCAGGAGGTTGCGCAGGTTGTCGACGCGCACCATCGATTCCGCTGGCATCATCGGGCGCAGGATGGCGGCCATTTCTGCCGCCCCGATGTACTGCAGTTGCACCACGATGGCCCCCTGCCCCGGTGACAGCGGGCCCGTGCCCACCTGACGCACAGAGCCCCCAATGGCGCGCAGCGCATCCGGACGGCCCACATGGTAGGAGCCGCGTGCATCCCGTACCATCCCCAACCCATTGGCCTGAAGGGCGCTTTCCAGCAGGAATGCCGCCTGGTCTGGAGTGACAGGATTGCGGGTGGCCAGCGTCACACTACCGGCCAGCGGCGGATGCAGAACGTAGTCCACTTTGAGAATATCGCCGAGCACGGTGCGCACCACCTGCGCCACCGGAGCTTCTTCGAAGTTCAGCGATACCGCCGGACCGTCGAACTGGGGGGTTGCCTTGGGTGCTCCCAGCACCTTGTCGTTGCCGCGAATGAGGCGAGGTTGGTTGACCGCTGCTTCGCCATCGGACGCAGTTGGGGAACTGCCACGCTCACTCACAGTGCCGTTGGGAGAAGCATCGTTGGCAGACATGACCGGCACAGCGCCCGGCGCCGGCACCTGGACCGGTGCCTGCTGCGCGTTGGATAGCTGACATACGGCAAGCGCGGTGGCAGTGAAGGCGTATTGGAATCGTTTCATAACTAGATATCTGTCCGGAGCGTAGCGTCTTTGCGCACATTCTTGCCAACGAAGACCAATGACCGCTGCGCCGAAAAGGCGGCGTCACAGTCCATGAAGCATGAGAGCGCAAAGGCTGATGATGACGAGACACAGTCGCTTAAAGCGGGCGTGCGGCGAACGCAGGCTGTCTGCATGGCTATCGGCTGCCCCCAAAAGTTGCACGTCGGGGGTCAGGCCGGTTGGGCGCCGCAGCGCCACCATTGGTACTGGCATCCGCGGATCCGGGTAGAGGCGCAGCAGCAGCAGGCGGCGGCGATGAGGGCGGCGGCACCACAGCCGCGGGCTGTCCTGTGTAGCTGGTCAGAGCAGCACGGGGCAGCGTCAATGTGCGCGTCTGCCCGGAACCGACAAACGTTGCGGTCATCCCTGAGACGGACTGCAGTACCCAGCCCTCGATGGATTCATTCAGCCGGACCCTGCGGTCAACTCCGGCAATATTGATGATGATGCTCGCCCCAGAGGGCCCCTGGAAAATTCCGGATATGCGGGCCGAACTCAGGTTGTCCACCAAGGCCGGCGTCGTCGGCTCCGGCGGTGGTGGCGGAGGAGGAGGCCGCCGGGTCACAGAAAACAGCGGCCGCTCCAGAATCGCCACGAACAGCCCCGTGTCTACCGGTGCAGCATCGGACAGACGCGGAAGCATCGCCACATAGTCTGCCTTTTGGGCACGAGGCGCCTCCCAATGCACGTTGCGGAGTTGGCCTTTGGGCGTGACCCAGAGCCCGGCGAGCACCATCACCAAGGCAACATTGATCAACACCAAAGTCAGCAGTACCGTTCGCTTCATGGGTGCTCTTTCAGCGCACTGAACGCAAAGTAGACCGCCAGCTTCGGATGGAACTTGGGAATGGTGTTTCCCAGTCCGCCAATGATCTGCACTTCAAACTCGTCGATCACCACGATGGGAGCCTGGCTTGCCAGCACGGATAGTGCACTTTGCACGGAAAGCCACTCGCCTTCTGCACGCACGGTGATAGGTATGCGGTCGTAGCCCTTGCCCGTCTTCGGCGGCAGCACCTGACTGCTGCTGATCTGAAGGCCAGCGCTGGTAAGCACATCACGAATCTGCTGCTGCGCGGCATTGCCAGCCTGCGTGGCCTCTTGGGAGGCCGGATACACGTACTTCGCCCGCGCTGTGCGGGCCGTGGTCAACGCTGCCTCAATCTCCTGACGCTGAGCGTCCAGCCCCAGCAAGCGGGAGTACCTGGGCTCAAGTTCATTGAGACGGTCTTGCGCCCATTGGTGCTTGCGGAAAATATAAGTCCCGGCGGCGCCCAAGATGGTCAAAACAAGCAGCGCCACACAGGCCAATGCCAGCATCTCGGCGGATTTTTGGCTCTTCATAAGAATATCAGGGCTTCTTGGCAGGTGAAGGCTCGCCACCTTGGGACGGGGGAGGCCGAGTGCCACCAAATGTTGCCCCCCCGAAAGTGGCCGCCGCGGGAGATGGATTGGTTTTCGGGGTATCCGCTGGCTTGGCGGCTGGTATCACCGACCCACTACCCGCTGGCGCAGACGCTGCAGGAAGCGAAGGCACAGACGACGCAGCACTGGCGGGCACTGCCGGCGCTGCAGTCACTGGAACGGCAGACGCTGCGGGCTGCGGAGGCGCCACCGTCAGAACCCCAAAGAGCTGGGGATCCAGCACAAACTCGATCATGAAGTTTTCCTTCAAGGCTCCGGCCATGCGCGTAGCTGCCGAAGGAGCACGAACGTCACGCACCCCTGGCTGGTCACTCAGTATCTGCATGAGTGCGGACGCATTGCCGGTCAAACCCACGATGGTCACTTTGTCTGCCTGGAGCTTCACGCTTTGCAAAGCCGTGTCGTCGGGCAGCGCGATCGTCAACCGGTGCATGAGCCGCAGCGGATCGATGCGGCGTCCCATGATGTCCGACAGGATGTTCAACTGCTCCACGGCTTGAAGAAGCTCCTCCCGCTGCGCCACTACAGGACGGGCACGTTCGAACACTTCACCGTAGGCGTTGACCGCCTCAATGGCCCGCAGCCGCAGTTGCGCCGTGGGCGTGACAGCCATTGCGAGCAACCAGAACAGCGCAAGAAGCAACAAGCCGTAGCCAACGGCTCGCCAGCGGTTCTCTATGCGTGCACGCAAGGTTTCCCCGTACCCCGCCATCACGATGGCGGGGCCGTGAACGGACCTCACCCAGACCTCGGGGATAGGTTCACCTGTGAGCTGCTCCTTCTGCGAAGCCAAGTATTGCTCGACTTGCTTGCGGGATGCCAAGGCGATATCAAGGTTCACCGCCCCCGGACCGCCACGCACAACCGAGTAGCCCCAGATGACGTCCTGCGCGCCGAACGGACTCGATGTTTTTACGTCGAGCGCTACAGCGCTGGCGATATCGCTCTCTGACATCGGCGGCAGGTTCAGCGTCCTGCGCAGAACCAGTGTTTCCGGCAGTTCCAGTGCCACGCACCGAGCCACAGAGACATTCATGGATCCACGGCCAGACTGCAGCTTGCCATGGAGCCACAGGGTCTTCTGTCCATCCACTTGAATCAGACGAACCGGAATGGATGGATTGATCCATGCGAGCGGCGGCCGTTTTTGCAGCGCTTGCCAGCCCTTGACCGCGGCGCGCCACACGGCATGGAGGTCCACGCCTAAAAAGCGGGCATCAGAAGAAATGGTGGGCATGTTGGGTATCTGGGTCACTCAGCGCGACATGGGTTCAATACTGCGTTCTGCATGGAGCGTTCGCCAGGCGAGCCCGTCCCGGGCGCTGGCCCCCACATCTACGATACGGGCGACACGGACGACCCCCCCGTCCGAAAGAGGCACCGCAGCTTCCACACGATATCGGCGAACAGAGGAAACCGAAACCAACGATGCGTCCAGGGAAGTAGTGTCTATCCCTTCAGCTCCGGCTTCGCGCTGCTGGACAATGCGGCGAGCCACCGCTTCATCTCCATTGGCAAGCACCATCAGAACGCCCAGCGGAGCTGCCAAAGGGTTGACCCGAGCGCCACCTCCCGATGATCCGTAGACGGTCACGAGCGGCGAAAGTCTAGCATAGAGGTCGTAGCCCACTCCTGGGATGCGCAGCAGGTCCTCTGGGGCTTCAAATCGCTCGGCCTGACCTCGCCAATCCTTTTTCTCCCGCGCTTCTATTGTCGATTGCGCCAATTGCTGCGCCGCGTCAGGCCCCAGCCCTCCCGCAAACTGATACAGGCGCGCCAACAGCGCCAGAGAGGCTCCATTCAAGTCTATCCAGCCGTTGAGCGGAGCCAGTTGAACCGGAACGGGCAAGCCCCGGTAGCTCATCGTTCCGGTGACCCCTCTGGATGGTCGGGTGGGGTTGGACGTGAGTTCTTGCAAAGCCAGTGTGATGGCCGCATCACCTATGGCTTGCGACTGCACGGCCTGACTCTGCGCAGACACTGCGCGGATTTCGCCACGGGTGGCTCTGCTCATGCCTGTTACCAAAATGGACAGCGCGGCGACGACCCACAGCACCGCAATCATGGCCATGCCCTTGGCTCTTCGATTAAGTTGCAGAGACGGCGTGCGCATCATGAGCTTCCACCGCCAAAAACCGCATCACCACCCGACCCTCGAGCACCCCGGGGCGTGGAGCGCATGGGAATCACCATCATGGGCCATTCACCCGCTGACGAGGCGACCGCAATGGCCACCCGGTCCGGCAGCAATTCGGGATGGCTCCAGCCAGCCACCCACTGCACGGGCTCCAGGTTCGTATTCGCGTAACGGAAAGCAAGGGTATTGGCACCGGGCAGCAGCAGACGACTTTGCGCCTGAGACCAGTCCGGCACAGGCACCTCGCCCGCCCAGGGCACGAAACTGAGAACCAAGCCAGTCTGCCCATCCGCTTGCCCCAGCGCCAGTCGGAAATAGTAACGCCCACCAATCCCATGCCGTGCCGGCATGATGCCGATCCAGGTGACCGTGGTGGGAGTGCCCTCGAAGAAGTAAGGGGCCTGCCCTGCCACCGAAGGTTCGTTCAGCCTCTGCAAGAAAGTGCGGCCCATGGCGGACCGGAGAAATCCAGAAGCAATACGGAGCTCGTCAGTCTGCAGCAAACGGGCGTCTATTTTTTCACCGGTCTGCGCCGTGGTGCGCAGCGCGGAGCCCATGGCCAGAACGATGAGAGACAGAAGTGTCATCACCACAAGCACTTCCACAAGGGTGAAGCCGCGTGACGGCTGCCGAGACGCGATCTTCACCGGGGAGCCCCCAGACCTTCGATTTTGCGCTCGGGCAGCAGTGTGGTCATCGCGATGGTTCGCGCAGTGGCTCCGTCTTGCCAGCTCACCAAAAATTCCACCTCTTGAAGCTTCGGCACGGCAGGGCCTTGCACAGATGTGGCATAGGGCGCACTGCGGACTTGCCACACATAGCCACCCGAGCTTCCGCCGTCCTGCCACCCGTCTGGCGAAACGCTGTCTCGCATGGACAGCAAAGACTCGGCCAAAAGAACTGCGCCCTGCTGGCGCTCAGCCACCCCCGCTGCACGCGCACTTCCGCCACTGGCCCTAAAAAGCATGGTCAAGGAAATCGCCATGATGACAAAGGCCACCAGCAATTCAAGCAGTGAAAAGCCACGCTGCCCGGACATACGCGGTTGCCCCTTCATGGCCCCACAGGCTCTTGGCTGACGCGACCTGAAAGCCAGTCCACACGCAGCCTGACGCCTGCATTGCTGGATGCACGCAGCACGTCGATGCTTCCGCCCGTGGCGCCGCCATCCGGCAGGAAACGAATGGCCGCTACGCCCTCGGCTGTCAGCTCGGCACCAGCGACTGTTGCGCGCACCGTGAGCGATTCTGGAAGTGCATGCATGGTGTTGCCCTGAACCCCGAAGCTGCGTTGCTGCAGATCAACGCTGAACCGGGTCTCGGTGCGCCGCGCGACAGCCTGTTGGCGCGCTTCACGCAACTCCGAGAGCATGGTGCGCAAAACATCCCGATATTGGGCAGTCTCGCGCATCTTCTGGTAGGCAATCGGCGTGATGCCAATCAAAAGCCCCATGATGGCAAATGCCACGAGAAGCTCCACCAAAGTGAAACCTCCGTGGCGCCTCGGCTGCAAGCGCACTTCAGTGATCCAGGAACAGGTCAGGGGGTGTTGCGAACGTCTGCGTTCTCACCCTCGCCCCCGGGAGCACCGTCAGCACCCAGCGAGAGTATTTCTATGCCCCCGTTAGAACCGGAGTTGCTGTAGCGGTACGGGCGTCCCCATGGATCCGAAGGAACATTGCCCTTAACGTAAGGGCCAGACCAGCTGGCGGCATTGCCTGGACGCTTTACCAGCGCTTCCAGCCCCTCCTCGGTGGTGGGGTAACGCCCCACATCCAACTTGAACAGTTCCAGGGACTTGTCCAGGTCTGAAATTTGCACACCCGCCGTCTTGGACTTCGCTCCACCCAACTGATTCAGAACCCTTGGGCCCACCAAACCAGCGAGAAGCGTGAGGATGGCCAGAACCACCAGCAATTCGATCAGGGTGAAACCACGCTGGAGGCGACCATGGGCCCGCGCCACGCGCGCGACCTGGGATGTATGAGTACTCGTCATGGGAAGATGATTCCTTAACATTTAAACAGCGAGATCATTCACGGAAAGAATGCCAAGCAGGATGGAGACGATGATGGCGGCAATAAAGACCCCGAGAATCAGGATCAAAGCGGGCTCCACCAAAGTGAGAAGTCGTTTGATCCCGGTTTCAACCTCCCGGTTCAATATGTTTGCCAATTCCAGCATCATGGGGCCGGTGCGACCTGTCTCTTCGCCTACGCGGATGAGATTGATGGCAAGGGGCTCAAAAATACCCGTGGCTGAAATCGCCTGCACCATCTTGCCCCCCTCCTTGACGATAGGGGCCACCTTGACCAACTCCTGACGCAGTACGGAGTTACTGACGGTCTCCGTCGCGATGTGCAGCGCCGTCAAAAGGGGCACTCCATTGCCAAGCAGTGTCCCCAAGGAGCGGGAAAAAAGCGTGAGTTGATACTTCAAGGCCAAGGGTCCCATCAAGGGCACTCTCAACAGCCGCACCTGCCACCAGCGCTTGCCAGAAGGCGACTTGAGCCATCGTGACAGTGCAACCCACAACAACACAGCCCCCACACCCAGAAACAGACCATAGCGCGTAAAAATTTGGCCCAGCCCCATCACCAGGCGGGTGGGGGTGGGCAGCGCGTCTCCCATGTCCATGAACAACTTTTCGAACTGGGGCACGACGAAGCCCAGCATCACGATCAGCGAGAGCACGGCGACACCCAGCAAAATCGCGGGGTAGATGGTGGCAGAAATGACGCTGTCGCGCAGAGCTCGCTGGCGCTCCATGTGCTCGACCAAGCGGTCGAGCACTGCCGACATCTGTCCGCTGGCTTCGCCCGATCGCACCATGTTGATATAGAAATCGCCAAACAGCGACCCGTGGCGCGCCAGGGCCTTGCTCAGCGGAGTTCCGCCTTTGACTGCATCCAGCGTCGAGCCCACGAGTTCCGCCACACTCGGCTTGTGGCTCATATCGATTAGCACGCGCAGGGCGTTGTCCAGTGCAAGCCCCGCGCGTAGCATGATCGCCAGTTCCGAGGTCAGCGCGAGCACATCTGCTGAATTCACGGCGCTTTTGTCCACACGGCTTTTGCGCCTGCTTCCGAACACGGAAGCGCCGGTCTGCACGCCCGATACCGCGGCGCCGGCGCCACCGGACGCTGCCGCCTCTTGTACCGTCAGTGGGGTCAGTCCTTTGTCACGAAGCGCCTTCATGACCGCCACGGCACTGCCGGCTGACAGTTCGCCCTCCTGAATTTGCCCCTGCGCGGAGGCCGCCCGCCAGACGAAATCAGGCATCGGACTGGTCCTGCGTCACTCGCGCCAATTCGTCGAGGGATGTCGCACCGGCAGCAACCTTGCGAAGACCATCTTCATGCAGGCTCAACATCCCATTGGCCGCCGCGATGCCGTGCATGGTATTTGCGTCACGCCCTTCAAGGATGGCCCGTCGAATGGGCTCATCCAGCACCAGTAGCTCGTGGATGCCGGTGCGCCCCTTGTAGCCCGACTGCCGGCATTCGGGGCAACCGACGGCCCGGTAGATCAGGCGTTGCCCTTGCGGCATGAAGCGATGAAGTCCTGAACCGGTCATCACGGTGGCATCAGGCTCATAAGATTCCTTGCAGACATTGCACAGCGTGCGCACCAGCCGCTGGGCCAACACACCATTGACCGACGACGTGATCAGATAACGCTCCACGCCCATGTCCTGCATTCGAATGACCGCCCCAGCAGCGGTGTTGGTGTGCAGCGTCGACAGGACCAAGTGGCCAGTGAGTGCCGATTGGACAGCAATCTGCGCCGTCTCACCATCGCGCATTTCCCCGATCATGATGATGTCGGGGTCCTGACGCAGGATCGAGCGCAAGGCATTGGCAAATGTCAGGTTGATCTGGGCATGCACCTGAATCTGGTTGATGCCATCGAGCTGGTACTCCACAGGATCTTCCACGGTGATGATCTTTTGCTCGCTGGCATCGATCTTCGCAAGCGCGGCATAGAGAGTCGTGGTTTTTCCGGAGCCTGTAGGCCCCGTGACCAGCATGATGCCGTGCGGCTTCGCCAGCAACCCGTTGAAACGTGCGAGGGTATCGGCTTCAAACCCCATTTTTTCAAGATCAAGCCTGACGCTGGCGCGGTCCAGCACCCGCATGACAACGCTTTCTCCATGGACTGTGGGCACGGTAGAGACACGCAAGTCCAGTTCACGGCCTTTCACACGCGTCTTGATGCGGCCGTCCTGAGGAAGGCGACGCTCCGCAATATCCAGATGCGCCAACAACTTGACCCGCGAGCTGACAGCAGCGCTGAGCCGCGGGGGGACCAACTCCCCCGGATGAATGACTCCGTCGACCCGGTACCGCACATGCAACCCATCATCAAACGGCTCCAGATGGATGTCAGATGCTCGCAGGTCGATGACACGCCCAATGACCGAGTTGACCAGCCGGATGACGGGCGCCTCACTGGCGAGATCCTTCAGGTGCTCGACGAAGTCTCCCCCATCGGTGGAGTCTTCCAACCCATCGTCAGCCTCGGCGGCCTCCTCGACAGGCCCGGCCAATGCCTTCTCGATATCGCTGTCCAGCGCCAGAAGGGGCTGGATTTCAAGGCCAGTTGCAAGATGAAGGGCCTTGATGACAAAAGCGTCCTGGGGCTTGGACATGGCCACCTGAAGTACAGCCCCCTCCACGCGCAGGGGGCACACGCCATTGGCATGCAGAAATTCTGGAAGCAACCCATCCACCTCGGGCAACAAATCCGGAAAGTCTTGCGCTTGAGCCAGCGGCAATCTCAACTGGGCAGAAATCGCCAAGGCGATGTCCAGGTCGGAAACTACACCGAGGCGAACCAGAACACGCCCCAGGAGTCCGCCCATTTCCTGCTGCGCCAGAAGGGCGCGCTCAAGATCGCGAGCGCTCAACTTGCCGGAACGCACCAGCATTTCACCTATCCGCAGGTGCGGTGTGTCTGGCGAGCTGTCAGTTGGGATGGATAGCAAAATGGGTTCTGTGGTCATGTGCGCAATGCCCAAGCCGCGAAGAAGTCTTGGGAGCAGCCAGGAGGCGCGAAGGCGTGAGTGTATCCGGGGCAGCAGGGGCACCCCCAGCCATCATTTACATTCCAATGCACGACCCATGGCGGCTACCGCCTCGAAGATTCAGCTTTTCCCTGGTGCACATCTTTTCATGCAGTTACTTTCCTGTGGCACTCGCCCTCAACTCCGACAAATTGCGTGGTACCTGAGCACAGGAGCCTTGGCGCTAGGCGCAGGCGCCTGGGGATTCTGGCTGTTCGCATCAAGCCCACACCCACCAGCACCCGAGAGGGATTCCCTCCTTCTAGCACCCATGATCGGCGTGATCGAGAACTGCATCCTGCGTCCTTCAGATACAAGCGCAGCACCCAGCAACGGCCTTTCCCAAAAATGCGATGGTGAACAAGGGTCCGCTGCGGCGTTGGTGGAGTCGACACTTTCCGCCCTGGCACCCCATTCCACCGCTCAGCTGAAAAAGGTGCAATTGGGCTACACACTCCCCGTGCCGTTGCTGCAGCTGATACGACAGACGCCCGCCGGATGGGAAGTGGATGTTGATACCGCCAACAAGTTTGCGAGAACGATTCGCGACAATGAGCGCCCTCTGATTCTTTACTTGTTCTCTTCGCACTTCTCGACAGGTGCACCGATCGAGAAAATTCTGGCATCCGATGGGGACAACATCGCATCGACCCAAGATGGGCGCCTGAGCACCGGCAGTTACTATGGTGAACCGGTCTACCACTGGTCCACGGCATCGACTCATAACGCCATCACCCGCTGGAGGGTGCGAACCATCAATACGTTGGTCGATCAAATTTGTCGCCTGCCCCCCAAAGACCGAGAGAAGATCCAGGGCATTACCTTGCTGGGCGAGACCCATCAATACTTTCCGAATTTTGAAAGTGGCATGGGCTTTGACTCGCCATATCGGGTCACGGATTACAGTCCACGCTCTGTGGCGGGATTTCAGTCTTTCCTCGCACAGAAATTCGATAGCATCGGCACGCTGAACAGGAGCGTGGGATCCAGTTACTCTTCGTTCAGCGACGTCAAGCCGCCATCCAAGGATATCCGTTCAGAAAAGCTCAGTGGCTTCACTGAGCATATCGACTCTTTTGCCCACGGCTCGCTGCCCATATCGGGGTGGGTCTATGTCCCAGCCAATCACGCCGGCAACACCTCATCGCCGAGGATTCAGATTTACCTCAATGGCAAGTTCTGGGGCAAAACCAATGTGAACATAAGACGCCAAGACGTCTTGGAAGCTCATCCAGAAATGGGCAATGCAGATACCGGCTGGAGAGTGGACATGGACTACCGGCGCATGCCCCTGGGCGTGCACAAGTTGGATATTTTCCTGGAGGCGGGCGGGGGTGGACTCACGCACCTCGGTTCGCGGCGCATTGTCTTGATGGACAAGAGTCAGGCAACGCCTCTGGAACACGCATCGTCAGCGCTGCCCCCGCGCATATCGGCACCATCATTTCCTTTCCATCTTGACCAACCCAGAGATTTGTATTCGTACTATTACAACCCCTTGGTGCCACTCTGGCTGGAATTCCGCGAAAAACAAATCAAGGACTACATTGATTTCTTCGGCCACCTGCTCGCCGAATCATGTTTGTCGGGCGTTCCCAGGTACGCTCACCAGATATTTCCCTATGCCAATCCTAGCTGGGACTCCAACAAGCTGTCAGTGGGCTCATCACTCCAAGGAAGTAAGTCCTATCTTCCGGGCGTCAGTCTCTACGGCGATGCAACATACGGCACGTCATTCTTGTCTTGGCACCAGCGAGGTCCGCGCCGTCCGTATGGCATCACCGAGTTTCATCCGTTGAAGCCGTTGGATGCCAAGGCGATTCAGGACGTGATCGAAACCCATCGGCGCAGCGGCGCTAGGTTTTTGTCGTTCTTCCTTGAACCCCGCTGGGAAGGGACCGCGACTCCCAGGAATCACAATATATTTTCTTTCGACCCGAACAATCCGCAGTTTGGATCGGATGTACTGTATGAATCGGTTCGGCAGGTTATCTCTCGCTAGGGACCCGCTGCACGAATCATCGGGCCGTGTGCATCTGCGGTCTCGGGCGGCCTGCGGCGTTGCCAATACTCGCAATAGCTACGGCTATGGCTGCGTTTTGCGCCTTGCACTCCATCCCGATCCGCAGCGCACATTTGGCAGCTCGATTCCTGCAGAGGATCCCTAGCAAGCGAAGACGGCAAGAACATTGCGGCCAGAAGACATGATCAATCAAATGTCTCGGCCAGATGAAAGGCTGATCCTTCAGCATCTTTGGGCGAGACTTGGGGCGATACTCCATCCAGTTGCCAATCGATGCCAAGTGTCTTGTCGTTCCATACGACACATCGCTCATGGGCAGGCGCATAGTAGTCGGTGGTCTTGTAGAGAAAATCCGCACTCTCGCTGAGAACCACAAAACCATGTGCAAAACCAGGTGGCACCCACAGTTGACGCCTGTTGTCAGCGCTCAGCAACTCCCCCACCCATTGACCAAAGGTGGGTGAAGATCGGCGCATATCCACAGCCACGTCAAAAACAGCGCCGGAGACAACGCGCACGAGCTTGCCCTGTGGCTGTTGAATCTGGTAATGAAGACCCCGCAGCACTGATTTGGCGCTGCGGCTGTGGTTGTCCTGAACAAAGGTGCACTCGCGCCCTATCGCTTCCTCGAAACGCTGATGGTTGAAACTTTCGAAGAAAAATCCTCGAGAGTCCTCGAAGACTTTCGGTTCCAGCACGAGGACGTCGGGGATGAGTGTGGGAGTAACGCGCATGTCAACTTCAATCAAATGTCAATGGTGAGGGGTTGGAAGAGCCGGTACTGAAAACTGCTCAGGAGGCAGACCAGCCTGCCAACGATCGTGCATCGTCGTGAATGCGCGCTCAATGGCGGCGGTGAAAGCTGGGGTGTCAAACAACGGAAGATGCATTCGATGGGTCGACAGCTGCGTCTTCAATTGCGTCAAACGCTGTGGATCATCGGCAAGGGCCTTCGCCAGCGCGAAATACTCGTCGAGCGAGTGCGCGATCAGTTCGGGCAAGTGCGTCGCGTGAAGCAAGCTGGCCGCGACCCGACCTGCAAATGACTGGCCCTGCAACGTGACAACAGGCACACCGGCCCAGAGGGCGTCACTGGCCGTCGTGTGTGCGTTGTAGGGCAAGGTATCCAGCAGCAAGCCTGCATGCACATGCCGAGCCAAATGCATCTCCAGCGATCGACGCTGGGCAAAAACAAGCCGCTCCGCGGCCACACCACGGCTCACAGCCTCCGATCTGAGCCGCTGCTGGATGGTTTCGGATTCACAGATCAACCACAGCACGCTGCCCTTTACCTCGCGCAGCAACTTCATCCAGACGGCGAAAAAGGTCGGGGTTATTTTGTAGCAGTTATTGAAAGCGGCGAACACGAAGCCACTGGGGGGAAGCCCTTCATCCTTGCGCGAAGGAGCATCCGCCGCAATGCCTCTTCGGTTGTCATTGGCTTGATAGCAGGCAGGCATGTGCACGATCTTTTCAGCATAGTTCTGCTGGCTGGAAAAGGGCGTGACGATCGCATCGCCAATCACATAGTCGAAGGCAGACACGCCCAAACTACCTGGGTACCCCAGATAGTTGACGACGATGGGCGCAGGACGCCGAAGCAGCGCAGAGGCCATGGCATTCCTCGTAAATCCTTTCAGGTCGACTGCAATGTCAATCTGAAGCGATCTCAAATGATCGGCAATCGACGCACTCGTCCAATCCCGCACATCCAGAAAATGCTCGAAGGATTTGCTGACACGGTCGCGCATCGGCGATCCGTCATCAGGCCCGAATGACACACCGAAGGTCTCAAAGCGCGAGCGGTCATGCGCTTCGAACATGCCGACAGCGAGATGAGAAGTGGCATGCTCGTGAAAGTCAGAGGAGAGGTATGCAACCTTGATTCGGCTGTTTCGAGGGCGCGGTGGGTGATGAAAAGGAGAAATCTCTTCCCGAATCACAATGTCGTGCGCATATGCTGCGGCACACTTCAGATGGAGCGCTTCGTCTTCGCTGAAAGACAGCGCTTCGAAAGGCAACAGGGCAGGCCGGTCCTGTGCCACAGCTGCCTGAACTCGGGGGATGATGTCTGGCAAATCACTCCATTGACAAGACTCCATGGAGGCCCGCCAAAGACCCGTCCACGCGGCACCGCGGTCTGGCGCCAGATTCAGGGCTGCGCGAAATGCTTCGACAGCTTCCTCATGCCGAGAAAGTGCCTGCAAGATGGTGGCGCGGGTGATCCACGCCGTCACATATTCGGGGCGCATCGCGAGCGCCCGTGAAACGGCATGCAGCGCATCCTGCGTCGCACCGAAATCCTGCAATGCATTCGCAAAATTGTTCCATGCCAGGGGATCGCCGGGGTTGATCTCAACGCTGCGCTGAAGAAGTTCAACGGCTTGCTGGAGCTGCCCCATTTGGCCCGCCAGTACACCCGATAAATGCAGCGCCAACGCATGGCTGGGACTCTGCGCGAGCACCTGCCGATACAAGGCCTGCGCCGCAGCCTTGTGCCCGGATTTCTGCAAATCCAGACCGCGCTTGACCATCTCGAACAACGGATCAACCATGCTCATTTCGACCTGCCCACGTTTCGTTCACCTTCACCATCAGTAAACGACATCCCGAAGAAGGCGCATGAGATAACTGCCGTAACCGCTCTTGGCCAGCGGCTGCGCCAAGCGCTCCACCTGCGCGGCGTCTATCCATTGGTAGCGCCAGGCGATCTCTTCCGGACACGCAATCTTCAAGCCCTGCCGGTGCTCCAGCGTCGCAATGAACTGCCCCGCTTCCAGCAGGCTCTCGTGCGTGCCGGTGTCCAGCCAGGCGTAGCCGCGGCCCATGATCTCCACGTTGAGCTGGCCCTTGTCCAGGTACAGGCGGTTCAGGTCGGTGATTTCGTACTCGCCCCGCGCTGACGGCTTCAGGCTCTTGGCCAGTTCCACCACGCTGCTGTCGTAGAAGTACAGGCCGGTGACGGCATAGCTCGACTTGGGCTGCGCGGGCTTTTCCTCCAGCGAGAGGACCTTGCCCTGCGCATCGAACTCTGCCACGCCGTAGCGCTCGGGGTCGTGCACGTGGTAGGCGAACACGCTGGCGCCGTCGGTGCGCTGCATCGCGTTTCCGAGCAGCTCATGAAAGTCGTGGCCGTAGAAGATGTTGTCGCCCAGTACCAGCGCGCTGGGCGCGCCGTCCAGAAACTTTTCGCCGATGACGAAGGCCTGGGCCAGGCCGTCCGGGCTCTCCTGCACCGCATAGTCCAGGCGGATGCCCCACTGGCTGCCATCGCCCAGCAGTTGCTCGAACCGCGGCGTGTCCTGCGGGGTGCTGATGATGAGGATGTCGCGGATGCCCGCCAGCATCAGCGTGCTCAGCGGGTAATAGATCATGGGCTTGTCGTACACCGGCAGCAGTTGCTTGCTGATGGCCAGGGTGGCCGGGTGCAGACGGGTGCCGGAGCCCCCGGCGAGGATGATGCCTTTGCGTTGCGTCATGGTCAGGTGCCGTTCACAGAATTTCAGCCAGCATGCGCGCCACGCCCGCTTGCCAATGCGGCAGCTGCAGGCCGAAGGTGGCTTGCAGCTTGCCGGTGTTCAGGCGCGAGTTGTGCGGGCGCACTGCAGGGGTGGGGAATGCGCTGGTCGGCACGGGCGCCACCTCTTTTGCTTTGATTTCGATAGCAGGTTGCGCAATCTGCGCCTGCGCCAGCACGTATTTGGCGTAGGCATTCCAGGTTGTCTCGCCCGCGGCCACGCAGTGGTAGAGGCCCGCATCCTGCGGGCGCTGCTGCAGGTGGCGGATGGCGTGGGCCGTGACGTCGGCCAGCAGGTCGGCGCCGGTGGGCGCGCCCCACTGGTCGTCGATCACCGTCAGGCGCTCGCGCTCCTGCGCCAGGCGCAGCATGGTCTTGGCGAAGTTGCCGCCGCGGGCGGCGTAGACCCAGCTGGTGCGCAGGATCAGGTGCTGGGCGCCGGCCTCTGCAATGCGTTGCTCGCCTTCGAGCTTGGTGCGGCCGTAGACGCTCAAGGGGGCCGGCCCGTCGGTCTCCACCCAGGGGCGGCTGCCGCTGCCGTCGAACACGTAGTCGGTGCTGTAGTGCACCAGCCAGGCGCCGAGCCTTGCGGCCTCCTGCGCGATGGCGCCGGGGGTGGTGGCGTTGAGCGTGCGCGCAAAGTCGGGCTCGCTCTCGGCCTTGTCCACCGCGGTGTGGGCTGCGGCATTGACGATGACGTCGGGGCGCAGGGCGCGCACCGTCTCCACCACGCCAGCGGTGTTCGAGAAATCGCCGCAATGCTCGGTGCTGTCGAAGTCCAGCGCCGTCACGGAGCCCAGCACCGACAGGCTGCGCTGCAGCTCCCAGCCGACCTGGCCGCTTTTGCCAAAGAGCAGGATGTTCATGCGCTGGCGTCCGCCACGGCCGCGGGCTCCTGCGCCGCGTACTGGGTCTGCACCCAGTCGCGGTAGGCGCCGGTCTGCACGCTGGCCACCCAGTCGGCATGGTCCAGGTACCACTGCACCGTCTTGCGGATGCCGGTGTCGAAGGTCTCGGCGGGCTTCCAGCCCAGCTCGCGTTCGATCTTGCGCGCGTCGATCGCGTAGCGGCGGTCGTGGCCGGGGCGGTCCTTCACATAGGTGATCTGGGTGCGGTAGCTCTGGCCGTCGGCGCGGGGGCGCAGCTCGTCGAGCAGGCTGCAGACCATGTTCACGATCTCGATGTTGGGCTTCTCGTTCCAGCCACCGACGTTGTAGGTCTCGCCGGGGGCACCGGCCTCCAGCACGCGGCGGATGGCGCTGCAGTGGTCCTTCACGTACAGCCAGTCGCGCACCTGCATGCCGTCGCCATACACCGGCAGGTTCTTGCCGGCCAGGGCGTTGACGATCATCAGCGGGATCAGCTTCTCGGGGAAGTGGTACGGCCCGTAGTTGTTGCTGCAGTTGGTGGTGAGCACCGGCAGGCCGTAGGTGTGGTGCCAGGCGCGCACCAGGTGGTCGCTGGCGGCCTTGCTGGCGCTGTAGGGGCTGTTGGGCTCAAAGCCGCGCGTCTCGGCAAAGGCCGGGTCGGTGGGCGCGAGCGATCCATACACCTCGTCGGTGGAGACGTGCAGGAAGCGGAAGGCCGCGCGCTCGCCCTCGGGCAGTGCGCCCCAGTAGGCCCGCACGGCTTCGAGCAGGCGGAACGAGCCCACGATGTTGGTCTGGATGAAGTCCTCGGGCCCGTGGATGGACCGGTCCACATGCGACTCGGCCGCGAAGTTGACCACGGCGCGGGGCTTGTGCTCGGCCAGCAGGCGGGCCACCAGGGCGGTGTCGCCGATGTCGCCCTGCACGAAGATGTGGCGCGCATCGCCCTGGACACCGTCCAGGTTGTGCACATTGCCCGCGTACGTGAGCTTGTCGAGGTTGACCACGGGCTCGCTGGAAGCAGCAAGCCAGTCAAGAACGAAGTTGGCGCCGATGAAGCCTGCGCCGCCGGTAACCAGAATCATGGGTAAGCCGTCTGAGAATGCCTTGCGGCAAAGCTGGCGATTATCCCACCCGCGTTTCCGGCTGGACGTAACAAGCCCCAACGGGCACAGGCCGGCACCAGGACTCAGAAATGGATGCCGCGCATCATCTGCTGCAGTGCCACCGCCTCGGCCGACAGCTGCGGCTTGGCGGCCTTGTCGCCCTTGTCCCCCTTGGCCGCTGCGGTGGAGTCCGGGAACATGCGAAAGCTCGTGTTCATCGTGATCTGCGCCACGCGCGGCACCAGGGCATGCAGGATCTGCCCGGTGATGCCCAGGCGGGTGGCGATGCGCACCGGCTTGAAGATGCAGGCCTGGGCGATCATGTCGGCCGCCTCCTCGGGGCTCAGCGTCGGCACGTTGTTGTAGATCTTGGTGGGCGCGATCATGGGCGTGCGCACCAGCGGCATGTTGATGGTGGTGAAGGTGATGCCCTGGTCGGCGAACTCGCTCGATGCACAGCGCGTCCAGGCATCGAGCGCCGCCTTGCTGGCCACATAGGCCGAGAAGCGCGGCGCATTGGTCAGCACCCCGATGGAGCTGATGTTCACCACATGGCCCTTGCGCCGGGCCACCATGCCGGGCAGGAAGCCCATGGTCACGCGCAGGCAGCCGAAGTAGTTGAGCTGCATGGTGCGCTCGTAGTCATGAAAGCGGTCGTAGCTCGACTCGATGGCGCGGCGGATGGAGCGGCCCGCGTTGTTGATGAGGAAGTCCACGCCGCCGTGCTTGTCGATCAAGAGCTGCACGAAGCGGTCGCAGTCGGCCATGTCGGCGATGTCGGCCGCATAGGCGATGAACTCGTAGCCCTTGGCCCGCGCCTCGGCGCAGGCCTCGTCGAGCTTGTCCTGGTCGCGCCCGCAGATCACCGTGGTGGCGCCCGCCTCGGCAAACTTGTGCGCGGCGGCCAGGCCGATGCCCGAAGAGCCCCCGGTCACCAGCACCACCTTGCCGCCCACCGTGCCCTTGAGCGAACGGTCGATGAAGAGCTCCGGGTCCAGGTTGCGCTCCCAGTAGTCCCACAGGCGCCAGGCGTAGTCCTTGAGGTTGGGGCAGGTCACGCCCGAGCCCTTGAGCGCCGCGAGCGTCTCGCGGCAATCGAAGCGCGTGGGGTAGTTCACAAACGTCAGCATGTCCTCGGGCAGGCCCAGGTCCTTCAGCACGGCGTTGCGCACGCGGCGCACCGGGGCCAGCGCCATCAGGCCCTTCTTCACGCTCTTGGGGATGAAGCCCAGCAGCGCCGCGTTGATGAACAGGTTCATGCGCGGTGCGTGCGCTGCGCGGCTGAAGATGTCCAGCACGTCGCCCACGCGGTAGCCCACTGGGTCCACCAGGTGGTAGCACTTCTTGACGATGTCCTTCTGGTGGCTGATCACGTTCAGGGCATCGACCACGAAATCCACCGGCACGATGTTCACGCGCCCGCCTTCCAGGCCCACGGTGGGCATCCAGGGCGGCAGCAGCTGGCGCAGGCGCTGGATCAGCTTGAAGAAGTAGTAGGGCCCGTCGATCTTGTCCATCTCGCCGGTCGTGCTGTCGCCCACCACCATGGCCGGGCGGTACACCGTCCAGGGCACCTTGCAGTCCTGGCGCACGATCTTCTCGCTCTCGTGCTTGGTCTGGAAGTACGGGTGGTCCAGGCCCTCGGCCTCCTCGAACATGTCTTCGCGGAACACGCCTTCATACAAACCGGCGGCGGCGATGGACGAGACGTGGTGGAAGTGGCCGGCGTCGATGGCCTTGGCCAGGTCCACCGTGTTGCGCGTGCCTTCGATGTTCACGGCCACCTGGGTCTCTTCGTCGGCCCCCAGGTCGTACACCGCGGCCAGGTGGTAGAAGTGGTCGATCTGGCCCTTGAGCTTTTTGATGTCGTCCGCCGCCACGCCCAGCTTTTTGGCCGTGAGGTCGCCGAACACCGGCACCGCGCGGGCGGCCGTCGTGCCCCAGAAGCTGCGCAGGTCGGCCACCTTGTCAGCGCTTTCGCGGCGGATCAGGAAATGCACCACCGCTCCCTTGCGCTCCAGCAGCTTCTTGACCAGCCGCTTGCCGATGAACCCTGTTGCCCCCGTCACGAAATACTGCATGGATAACTCCTGTGTGATCGCCCGATTCTTGCGCAGGCCCACCGGGCGCGGATTCAGCACAAACCCGCGCCGAATCGGGGGCAGCCCCGGCGCCGCCAGTAGACGGCACGCTCTACACTTTTAGGAGCCGGTGCCTACACCTTGCGCGCCGTGCGGCGTACAGTCCGGCCATGCGTGCAAGGCACCCTGCCCTGACAACCCCACCATCCACACAACGGAGGCCCCATGGTCAAGAAACTGCAGAAACTCAGCGCTGACAACAAGAAGAGCAACGCCCAACTGTCGGGCACCGTGAAGGACTCCGCCCAGCAGATCTGGCTGGCCGGCCTGGGCGCCTTCTCCAAGGCCCAGGAAGAAGGCGGCAAGGTGTTCGAAGCCCTGGTCAAGGAAGGCCTGACCATCCAGCGCAAGACCCAGGCCGTGGCCGAAGAGAAAATCTCCGAAGCCACCAGCCGCGTGACCAACATGGCCACCGACATCGGCTCCAAGGCCCAGGGCCAGTGGGACAAGCTCGAGAACATCTTCGAAGACCGCGTGGCCAAGGCCCTGGCCAAGCTGGGCGTGCCCTCCGCCCGCGACATAGAAGCCCTGAACGCCCGCATCGACGCGCTGTCCAAGGGCACGAGCAAGACTGCACCCAAGGCCGCCGCAACGAAGAAGGCAGCTCCCGCCAAGAAGGCCTCAGCCAAGAAAGCGCCCGCCAAGGCCGCTGCAGCACCAGCCAAGAAGGCCGCCGCCAAGCCCCGCGCCGCCGCCAAGAAGGCGGCGCCCGCAGCATCCAACTGATGCTGCGGCACGCTACGGCACGGGCCGTCCGCCCGCGCTGAAGAGGCCCAAGACAAAACGGCCGGCATGCCTTTGGCGTGCCGGCCGTTTTGCCGTGCGGCCCGGGCGCAGCGCGCCGCGCAAGGCCTATCAGATTTGATGCAATGCAGCATCTGCCGCTCGGTTAGAGTGTCGCCAGAGACAAGCACATACCGATCCCCAAAGACGCGAAGAGGGCCCGCCCACATGGTGAAGAAAGCGCCACGCCGCACCGCAGAACGCATTCTGGAAGTCACGCTCGACCTGTTCAACCGGTTCGGCGAACCCAACGTCTCCACCACGCTCATCTCCGCCGAGCTGCGCATCAGCCCCGGCAACCTGTACTACCACTACCCTGCCAAGGACGAGCTGATCAACGCGCTGTTCGATCGCTACGAGCTGTCGCTCAACGAACTGCTGGCCGCCGCCGACGGGGTGCGCAACGTGGAGGACGCCTGGTTCTTCATGCACACGCTGTTCGAGCTGATCTGGCAGTACCGCTTTCTGTACCGCGACCTCAACGACTTGCTGTCCAAGAACCGGCGCCTGGAGACGCACTTCCAGGCCATCCTGAAGAACAAGACCCGTGCGGTGCGCGCCATGCTGGACGGCATGGGCCGTGCGGACGCGCTGCACATCGACACGCGCGAGCTGGAGGCCACGGCGACCAGCATGGTCGTGGTGCTCACCTACTGGCTCAGCTTCGAATACGTGCGCGACCCGCGCCGGGCCCTGGAGCCCGAGAGCGCGCAGGCGGCGCTGCTGCGCGGCGCCCACCATGTGCTCAACCTGCTGATGCCGTACCTGGAGGCCGGCCAGCGCGCGCACCTGCTGCAGCTCGTGGAGGCCTACGCCGCAGCGCCCGGCTGACGGGCCTGGGCTGCCCGCCACCACCCCCATATCTTCACCAACAAGAACCTCAGGAGACACAGACCATGGCCAAGTGGACCTCTTTCCCACACGCTGGTGAATACACGTTCGATGCTGCAAGCATCAAGAAGCAATGGGCGCGCCTGCACAACGGCGACGCCGAGCCCGTCCCCAAAGAGCCGGCCGTGCTGCAGGCCTGGGCGCTGTTCCACAGCGGCGACTTCGAGAAGGCCGCCGCGGCCGGCATCGCCGCGGGCGGCGCGGGCATCACCGTCGCCAACAAGGCCACGGCGATCTATGCCAACTACCTGGAGCAAAAGGAAAAGACGCGGCTCGACCTCTTCATGCAGGTGGCAGAACGCGCCGCAGCGCAGGCCGCGGCAGAGCCCGGCAATGCCAACGCCTGGTACTGGCATGCGTATGCGCTGGGCCGCTACAGCCAGGGCATCAGCGTGGCCAAGGCGCTGGCGCAGGGCCTGGGCGGCAAGGTGAAGGAATCGCTGGAAAAAGCCATCGCCCTGTCGCCCAAGCATGCCGACGCCCGCATCGCCCTGGGCGCCTTCCATGCCGAGGTGATCGACAAGGTGGGCTCGCTGATCGGCGGCATGACCTATGGAGCCAAGAAGGACACGGGCCTGAAGCTGTTTCAGGAAGCGCTCAAGCTCAACCCCGGCTCGGCCATCGGCATGATCGAATACGCCAATGCGCTGGTCATGCTGGAAGGCGACAAGAAGATGAAGGAAGCCACCCAGCTGTACGAGAAAGCCGCCGCGAGCGAGCCGGCCGATGCCATGGAGCGCCTGGACATCGAGATGGCGCGCGCGGAGCTGGAAGAGGAGTAAGGGGGCATCCCCCTGAGGCGCTTCGCGCCTTCCCCCTTCTCTCGAATCACTGCGTGATTCGGGAATGGGGACACCGCCAGCGCCCGCAAGCGAGGCGCCGCCTTTGCGGCTTGGCGGCCCTTGCGCGGCGGTCGCTGGTCTGGGCAGCGACCGTTTCCACAGGTCGTGTGCAAAGAAACGCTCTTCCAGAGACTGAGCCGTCGAGGGATGGATAGGAACCACTCGGAGCCAGTGGAGGCCTACACCTCAAGATCTCACGCACAGCCGCCTGCAGCGGCAGCTCTCAGCCCCCGAAGCGCCGCGCGGCGATCTCCAGCAGTCCGTCGAAGATCAGGTTGTCCACCAGCTCGAAGGGGCGGGTCATGCTGGGCGCCATCTTCCAGCCCGCGCCGCCGGTCATCAGGCAGGCCGGCTCCTCGCCGCAGTGCTGGATCACGTGCTGCACCATGCGCTCCACGGCCCCTGCGATGGCATAGGTGCCGCCGCTGGTGAGCGCGTCGCTGGTGTTGGTGGGGAACATGCGCACCTCGCCCGTGGGCACATGCAGGCCTGCGGTGCCGGACTCCAGCGCCCGCAGCATGATGCCGTGGCCGGGCAGGATCAGCCCGCCCATGAAGCGGCCCTGGGCATCGATGCACTCCACCGTGACCGCCGTGCCCACCATCACCACCACCAGCGGGCGCGCGGGTCCCTGGCGCAGCACATGGTGGCGCGCGCCGACCATCGCCACCCAGCGGTCCGAGCCCAGGCGCGACGGATGGTCGTAGCCGTTGACCAGCCCCGCTTCTTCCGTGGACGAGACCACCCACGAGGGCTGCACGTCCCAGATCTCCATCTGCTCCTGCACGCGCCGCTTGACGGCATCGCCGGCCACCACGCAGCCCAGCATGCGCTCGGGGTGGCGCAGCGGCGCCCAGCTGCCTTCGGCGAGCCGGTCGATGTTGTCCAGGAATTCGGCGCCATGGGCCAGCAACGGGGCCCCGGGACGGGGTGCGTCGTACAAGGCCCACTTGAGGCGGGTGTTGCCGACGTCGATGGCCAGAAAAGTCATGCGGCGGATTATCACGAGTTTTGCCGCGCACCCTGATTCGGGGGCGACACAGGGCAACCCAGGGCAACAAGGGCCGAGACGGGGCGCGCCGCGGACGGTCGCCGGCGCGGTATTGTCAAAAATCGTTTCACGTCCCTGTCCGACACGGAGGGCGCGGGCTTTGCCGCTACATTGGTCCTTCCTGTTTTTGTTTCACTCTAGGAGGTACGACATGGGTCTTTTCAGTTTCATCAAGGAAGCCGGCGAAAAACTGTTCGGCGGCAAGGAAGCCCAGGCGGCCACTGCAGCAGCCCCCACGCAGGATGAACTCAACACCAAGGCGGCCAAGGCCATCGAGGCCTACATCGCGTCGCAAAGCCTGGGCGCCACCAACGTGCAGGTGGCCTTCGACGGCACGCAGGGCAAGGTCACCGTGAAGGGCACGGCCCCCACGCAGTCGGCGAAAGAAAAGGTCACCCTGTGCTGCGGCAACGTGGCCAACGTGACCAGCGTCGAAAACCTGATGGACGTGACCAACCCCGAGCCCGAAGCCCAGTACCACGACGTGGTGCGCGGCGACACGCTCTCGGCCATCGCCAAGAAGTTCTACGGCGATGCCAACAAGTACCCCGTGATCTTCGAGGCCAACAAGCCCATGCTGAGCCACCCGGACAAGATCTATCCAGGCCAGAAGCTGCGCATCCCCGCGGCTAAATAACCCCCTGAGTCGCCTTCGGCACCTTCCCCCATGGGGGACGCACCCGGTGGCCCGGCAAAGCCGGTTCCACGGGAAGGATGGGTCACCCCCTTAGCCGCTGCGCGTCTTCCCCCAAGGGGGACGCACCCGGTGGCCCGGCAAAGCCGGTTCCACGGGAAGGATGGGTCACCCCCTTAGCCGCTGCGCGCCTTCCCCCAAGGGGGACGCACCCGGTGGCTCGGCAAAGCCGGTTCCACGGGTGCACTGGCGGAGGGCGGGGGAAATATCGCGCGGCGGGTCGGCGCTATCGCTGGGCCGTCCAACACCGTCGAATTCAAAGAAAAATAGCTGCTACCGCTTGATGGACAAGCGCTAGCAGCTATTTTTTTAGGAGCATCAGCTCTGCTTCCATGGCAGGCCGTGGAAGCGCCAGCCGCCGCGTTGGCCGCGGTGGCCCTGGGCGTCGGGGTCGCCTTCGAAGCCTTCGAGGATGTTGTAGGCGGTCAGGCCCAGTTCCGTGGCGCGGCGGGCGGCGGCGATGGAGCGTACGCCGCTGCGGCACAGCAGCACGGCGGGGGTGCCGGCAGGGACTGCGGCGCGGATCTGTGCGTCGAAGTCGGGGTTCATGGCCATGCCGGGCCACTGCTTCCAGGCCACGGCCGCGGCGCCGGGCACCTGGCCGACCCAGTCGCGCTCGGCGTCGCTGCGCACGTCCACCAGCACGGCCTGGCCGGCCTCGACCCATTGCCAGGCCTGCTGCGGGGAAACATCGCCGGCGTATCCGTCGGCGGGGCTGATCGTCGGGCTTGCTGTCATCGGTCCACTCCTTCGTGTCTCAGTCTCGGGCCTTCACCACAGCGGCGCGGGCTCTTCGCGCAGGTGGCTGCGCAGCTGCGCGTAGTCGGGCACCACCGTGGCCACGGTGTCCCAAAAGCGCGGGCTGTGGTCCATCACGCGCAGGTGGGCCAGCTCGTGCGCCACCACGTAGTCGATGATGGCCGGGCGGTAATGCAGCAGCCGCCAGTTCAGGCGGATGGAGCCATCGGCCTTGGCGCTGCCCCAGCGGGTCTGCGCGCTCGACAGGCGCAGGCTGGCCCAGCGCACGCCCAGCAGCGGCGCAAAGTGGTCGAGCCGCGCGGTGAAGTGGCGGCGGGCATCGCGCATCAGCCAGGCCTGCACGGCATCGCGGATCTGCGCGGGGCTGGCGCTGTGGGGCAGGCCGATGTGCAGGCTGCGGGCTTCGGCCGGGGCTGCGCCTTCCGGCGCGGCAGCGCCGGGCACCTGGGGGGGCGAAGCCGGCGCGGCCGACACCAGCGCCCCACCCTTGCCGGTGAAGCCGTGGCTCGGGTCCAGCACCACGGTGAGCGGCTCGCCCAGGTGCGGCAGCACGGCGCCATGGGCCCAGACGATGCGCCCGCCCTCCATGCGCTGCTGGCGCTCGCGCGCTTCGGCGAGTTTGCGCAGGATCCAGTCGGCCTTCTCGCGCAGTGCTGCGTCCACGGCCGACAGCGTGACCCAGCTGGGCGCGCGCACCGCCAGCCCGTCGGCGCCCACGGTGAAGCCGATGGTGCGGCGCCGCGCGCGCGCCAGGGCATAGCCCACCACGGCGTCGCCCAGCAGCACCTCGCGGTTGGCCTGCGGATGGCGGAATTCGGCGGGGGACAGCAGCGAGGGCAGCGGCACGCCCGGGGTGTGCACGGGGGGCGTGCGGACGGCCGGGGGGGCAACGGCCGGGGCCGCGTCCGCTATATTTTCAGTAGCACCCCCCGCCCTTCCCTGGCGCGGCAGAGGCACTTTCGGTACGGAGGGGGGGCTGGCAGGCGGCACACCGGGCGCCCCGGGCGCTGCCGGGGGCGGGTCGAACAGGTCGAGCGCCAGTTGCACCAGCCGCTGCATCACGGTGGATTACTTCCCGGGCATGGTGGTGGTGACGCCGGTGGCAGCGGGGCTGGCGGCGGGATATGCCTCGGGGTCCAGGCGGCGCATCTCGGCCTCGATCCAGGCCTCCACCTCGCGCATCAGCTCTTCGGGCTGGCGGCCGGCACTGGGGATGGGCTTGCCGATGGACACGTCCACTACGCCGGGGCGCTTGATGAACGCCTTGCGCGGCCACACCTTGGCGGACGTCACCGCGATCGGCACCACCGGCGCGCCGGTGTCGATGGCCAGGCGCGTGCCGCCGGTCTTGTAGTTGCCCTTCTGGCCCCGCTCGATGCGGGTGCCTTCGGGGAACATGATGATCCAGATGCCCTTGTCCAGCAGCTTCTTGCCTTGCTGCACGACCTTGTTGAACGCCTGCGTGCGCTGGTTGCGGTCGATGTGGATCATGTCCAGCCGGCCGATGGACCACCCGAAGAACGGCACGTGCAGCAGCTCCTTCTTGAACACGTACGCCAGGGGGCGCGGCATGATCGACGGCATCAGGAAGGTCTCGTACGTGGACTGGTGCTTGACCAGCAGCACCGCCCCGGCGTTCTCGCCCTGCGGCAGGTTCTCCATGCCCATCACGTTGGCCCGCACGCCCAGGATCACCCGGGCGCTGCTGATGCACAGCGACAGCCACGCCCGCGCAATGCGGTAGAGCGGGCGCCCGCGCATGCCGAACAACGAGCCCAGCATGATGGCCAGCGTGTAGGGCACCACGGTGATGCCCATCCAGAGGAAGTGAAGGAGAGAACGGATGAAAGCCATGGAGTAAATCAAGCCTTTTAGGCCGCTACCGCTTGATGGACAAGCGCCAGCAGCTATCAATTAAATAGCATCGGGTGGAACCGCGGGAGCCAGCGCAGCGGCGGCGGGCGGTGCGGGCACCGGCACGGCAGGCAGCAGCCGGTCCACAAAATCGTTCAGGCTCGCATGCAGCACGGTGCCGGGCGGAAACCCCTCCGGCACCGCGCCGCGGGCATCGACCCGGGCCGACTGGCCGGTGCAGACCAGGTGCAGCTGCTGGGCCCCGGCGGCGGCGCCCGCCTGCAGGTGCGCGGCGCAGCTGCCCACCATCTGCACATCGTGCCGCTCCACACCGTAGCGGTCGCAGATCTGCTCGATCAGCCCCGGCGCGGGCTTGCGGCAGGCGCAGTCCTCGTCGGGCGCGTGGGGGCAGTAGAACACCGCATCGATGCGCCCGCCCACGGCGGCCAGCTGGCGGTGCATCTTGGCGTGGATGGCGTTGATGGCCATCACGTCGAACAGCCCGCGCCCCAGGCCCGGCTGGTTGGTGGCGACCACCACATGCCAGCCCGCGTGGTTGAGCCGCGCAATGGCTTCGAGCGCGCCGGGCACGGCGGTCCACTCGTCGGCGGTGGTGATGAAGTCCTCCCCCAGCGGATTGAGGGTGCCGTCGCGGTCGAGGATGGCGAGTTTCATGGGGCTTGGTTACCTTGTGAGAATCGCCAGCCTATCAGCTTGGGCCATCCGGTCAAACGGCCAGGCGGGAAAGGTCCGCGACGCGGTTCATCGCGTTGTGCAGCATCTTGAGCAGGCCCAGGCGGTTCATCCGCACATCCAGCTGCTCGGCGTTGACCATCACGTCGTCGAAGAACGCATCCACCGGCGCGCGCAGCACGGCCAGGGTCTGCAGGCTGGCGGTGTAGTCGCCGGCGTCGAACTGGGCGTTGGCCTCGGGCACAAAGCGCTGCAGCGCGGCGTACAGGTCCTGCTCGGCCTTTTCCTGCAGCAGGTCGGGGTTCACGTGAGCATCCACCGGGCCCTCGACCTCGGCCTTTTTCAGGATGTTGCCCACGCGCTTGTTGGCCGCGGCCAGGGCCGGGCTTTCGGGCAGCGCGGCAAAGGCGCGCACGGCCGCGAGCTGCTTTTCGACCAGGGCCAGGCGCTGCGGGCGCAGGGCCATGACGGCGTCCACTTCCTGCGCGCGGTAGCCCTGCTCGCGCAGGCTGCCGGCAAGGCGGTCGTAGATGAAGTCGGCCAGGGGCGCCGATGCGTCGGTGATCTTGTCGCCAAAGGCGGGCACCGCACTGGCGAGCAGGTCGTTGAGCTGCAGCGGCAGGTCTTTTTCGACCAGCATGCGGATCACGCCCAGCGCATGGCGGCGCAGCGCGAACGGGTCGCGGTCGCCGGTGGGCAGGTTGCCGATGCCGAACATGCCCACCAGGGTTTCGAGCTTGTCGGCCAGCGCCACCACCACGCCGGCGGTGTTGCGCGGCAGCGTGTCGCCCGCGAAGCGGGGCTTGTAGTGGTCTTCGATGGCGTGCGCCACGGTCTCGCCCAGGCCGTCGTTCAGCGCGTAGTAGCCGCCCATGATGCCCTGCAGCTCGGGGAACTCGCCCACCATGTCGGTCACAAGATCGGTCTTGGCCAGTTGCGCGGCCAAGTCGGCGTCTTGCACCAGTTGCGCATCACCCAGCTGCTGTGCGATGGCCTTGGCAATGGCGCGCACGCGCTCCACGCGCTCACCCTGCGTGCCCAGCTTGTTGTGATAGACCACCTTGCCGAGGCCCTCGACGCGCGAGGCCAGGGTCTTCTTGCGGTCCTGGTCGAAGAAGAACTTCGCGTCGGCCAGGCGCGGTCGCACCACGCGCTCGTTGCCGCCGGTCACGAAGCTCGTGTCTTCGGGACTGATGTTGCTGACCACCAGGAACTTGTGGGTGAGCTTGCCCGCGGCGTCGAGCAGCGGAAAGTACTTCTGGTTGGCCTTCATCGTGAGGATCAGGCATTCCTGCGGCACGTCGAGGAACTCGGTCTCGAACGAGCAGGTGACCACGTTGGGGCGTTCGACCAGCGCGGTCACTTCGTCGAGCAGCGCCTCGTCTTCGATGGGGCGCGCGCCGTTGCCCACCTGGGCGGCGGCCGCGGCCAGCTGGCGGGCGATCTCGGCCTTGCGCTCGGCAAAGGAGGCGATCACGGCGCCGTCCTTCTTGAGCGTGGCGGCGTAGCTGTCGGCGTGTGCCAGCACCACGGGCGACACGGCGGCTTCAAACCGGTGGCCCTGCGTGCTGTGGCCCGCCGACAGGCCCAGCGCCTTCACCGGCACCACGGTGCTGCCGTGCAGCGCGACCAGGCCGTGCGCGGGGCGCACGAAGTTCACGCTGGTCCAGCCGGGCAGTTCGCAGTCGGTCTCGAGCTGGTAGCTCATGACCTTGGGGATGGGCAGCTTGGCAATCGCCTCCTGCAGCGCTTTCTGCAGGCCGTCCTGCAGCGTAGCGCCAGGCACCACGCTGTCGTAGAACAGCGCCTCGGCCTTGCCGTCCTGCGCGCGCTTGAGCGCCGCCACGGCGGCTGCCGGGTCGGACACATCCGCGCCGAGGGCCTGCAGCTTTTTGAGCAGTGCCGGGCTCGCGTTGCCGCTGGCGTCGAGCCCCACGGCCACAGGCATGAGCTTTTGCTGCACGGCCTTGTCGGCGGCCTTGTCGGCCACGCCGGTCACGTGCGCGGCCAGGCGGCGGGGCGACGCGAAGGGCGTGACCACGGACGCTGCCGTGGCCAGGCCCTGCGCCTTGAGCTGGTCTCCCAGCACGGTGGCAAAGGCATCGCCCAGCTTTTGCAGCGCCTTGGGCGGCAGCTCTTCGACAAACAGTTCTACGAGAAGGTTTTGGGTCGTCGTCATGTTCTTGTTCTCTTTCGTCCGCTCAGGCTGCCTTCTTGGCCATTTGCTCCACCCACTCGCGCGGCGCCATGGGGAAGCCCAGGCGCTCGCGGCTCTCGTAGTAGCTTTGCGCCACGGCACGGGCCAGGTTGCGGATGCGGCCGATGTACGCGGCCCGCTCGGTCACGCTGATCGCGCCGCGCGCATCCAGCAGGTTGAAGCTGTGCGCGGCCTTGAGCACCTGCTCGTAGGCGGGCAGCGCCAGCTGCTGCTCCATCAGGTACTTGGCCTGCTTCTCGTGCGCGTTGAAGGCGGTGAACAAGAAGTCCGCGTCGCTGTGCTCGAAGTTGTAGGTGGACTGCTCGACCTCGTTTTGCTTGTAGACATCGCCATAGCTCAGCGTGTCGGTCCACTTGAGGTTGTAGACGTTGTCCACGCCCTGCAGGTACATCGCCAGGCGCTCCAGGCCATAGGTGATCTCGCCCGTGGCGGGCTTGCAGTCGATGCCGCCGACCTGCTGGAAGTAAGTGAACTGCGTCACCTCCATGCCGTTGAGCCACACCTCCCAGCCCAGGCCCCAGGCGCCCAGCGTGGGGTTCTCCCAGTCGTCCTCGACGAAGCGGATGTCGTTCTTCTTGAGGTCGAAACCGAGGGCTTCGAGCGAACCCAGGTACAGCTCCAGGATGTTGGCTGGCGCGGGCTTCAGGACCACCTGGTACTGGTAGTAGTGCTGCAGCCGGTTGGGGTTCTCGCCATAGCGGCCGTCCTTGGGGCGGCGGCTGGGCTGCACGTAGGCGGCCTTCCAGGGCTCGGGCCCGATGGCGCGCAGGAAGGTGGCGGTGTGCGAGGTGCCGGCGCCCACTTCCATGTCGTAGGGCTGCAAAAGAGCGCAACCCTGCGCGTCCCAGTAGGACTGCAGCTTCAGAATGATTTGCTGGAATGTCAACATGGCGTCTGTGGCACTGGCAAGCCAGGGCCGGGCAAGTAGGAGGAGAAAAAGAAAACGATGCAAGGCGTTGGCGCGACGCCTGCTGACCACCCCAGGCAGCACGGACGGGCATCGCACACGCGAACCGATCATTTTACGGCGCCGCAGCAAGGCCGCCCTGCAAACACCGCGACGCCAGCGCCAGTTGCTGCCAGCAGCCAGAGGTCCAAACCGCCCGCCCCATGAAAAAAGGCCAGGGCCCTCGTGGAGCCCCAGCCTTTCCAACCCATCCGCGCCGCCCATAAGCCACCGCGTGCAGGTGCCGCCCTTGCAGGCAACCATCGGCGCACAGCAGTGCGCCAAATCAATAAAAATCCGTCGCCCGACTCGCACAACCCAACGCCCAACTGGACGCGCCGTCATCGCGAGAGCACCCGTGGATCTGGCTTAGCCAGGCCACCGGGTGCGTCCCCCCTCCGGGGGGAAGGCGCGCAGCGCCTCAGGGGGGCTTCAATACTCCCAGAAAATCCGCTGCAGTTCCTTGCTGTCATTGGTCTTGGTCAGGGCCACCATCGCCAGGATGCGGGCCTTTTGCGGACGCAGGTCGTGCGCCACCACCCAGTCGTACTTGTCGTCGGGCTGCTCGGCATTGCGCAGCACGAACCCATCCGGCACGCGGGCCGAGCGGATCACCTGCACGCCCTTGCCGCGCAGCGCCTTGAGCGAATCCACCGCCTGGGCGGCCACCGAGCCGTTGCCGGTACCGGCGTGGATCAGCGCCTTCACGCCGGCCTTGCTGTAGGCCTCGATGCCGGTGGTGTTCATGTTGCCGTAGCCGTACACGATGTCCACCGCAGGCAGGGCCTGGATCTCGTCGATGTTGAACTCGGAATTGGCGGTGTGGCGCTTGACGGGCGCGCGGAACCAGTAGTTCTTGCCTTCCACCACCATGCCCAGCGGGCCCCACTGGCTCTTGAAGGCCTCGGTCTTGATGTTGATGGTCTTGCTCACGTCGCGGCCGCTCTGGATCTCGTCGTTCATGGTGACGAGCACGCCCTTGCCAGCCGCGTCCTTGCTGGCCGCCACGCTCACGGCGTCGTACAGGTTCAGCGCGCCGTCGGCCGACAGGGCCGTGCCGGGGCGCATGGAGCCGACCACCACGATGGGCTTGTTCGTGCGCACCACCAGGTTCAGGAAGTAGGCGGTTTCTTCCAGCGTGTCGGTGCCGTGGGTGATGACGATGCCGTCCACGTCGGCCTGCTTGGACAGGGCCGAGACGCGCTGGCCGAGCTTGAGCAGATGCTCGTTGGTGAAGCTCTCGGACGCGATCTGGAACACCTGCTCGCCGGAGACCTTGGCAACGCTGGCCAGCTCGGGCAGGCCGGCCAGCAGCTTGTCGACGGGCACCTTGGCCGCAGCGTAGGTGGCGCTGTTGGCCGCCGAGGCACCGGCGCCGGCAATGGTGCCGCCCGTGGCCAGCACCACAACGTGGGGCTGGGCGGCCTGGGCCATGGCCACGGCGGACGCGGCCGAGAGCAGCAGGCCGGCCAGCCAGCGGTGGGCAGCAACAGCGGCAGGTGGGGAAATACGCATGGTTAAAAAGTCTCCTGGAACAGGTGTGTCGTGTTGTGTGTCACGGCGCCTTTGTGGCCACCGCGCCGCTTTCGAGCGGTGGCGCATCCTATGAGAGATCGACACACACCGTTGCGGAATAATCAGCAACCCCATGTGAATTTCACTCACACCCCAAAACCAGTGATCGACATATGAACCTGCGGCAGCTGGAAGTTTTTCAGGCGGTGCTCCAGACCGGCAACATGAGCGCGGCGGCGCGGCTGCTGTGCATCACGCCGTCGGCCATCAGCAAGGCGGTGGCGCACACCGAGCTGCAGCTGGGCTACCGCCTGTTCGTGCGCACGCCGGCGGGCCTGACCCCCACGCCCGAGGCGCAGGTGCTGGCCTCCGAATCCACCGGCATCCACCGCCAGCTCGACGCATTGCGCCGCACCGCCCGCAACCTGGCTGCCAGCGACACTGGCGACGTGCGCATGGCCGCGATCCCGGCGGTGAGCCACGAGTTCTTGCCGCTGCTGCTGCAGCAGCACGCGCTGCGCTACCCGCAGGTGGGCGTGGAGGTGCGCACCATCCACCAGGACCAGATGACACAGGCGCTGCTCACGCGCAGCGTGGACTTCTGCCTGGGGTTCTACAAGCACCCGCATCCGCAGATCCGCAGCGAGCTGCTGGTGAGCGGGCGCATGTACCTGGCGGTGGCCGAGGCGCTGTGGAGCCGCGCGCCCCGCGCCACCTCGCACAGCGCCCGGCTGGCGCAGGTGCCGGTGATCCGCCTGGTGGGGGACGATCCCATGCGCCAGTCCATCGACGAGATCGCGCAGCGCCTGGGCACGCCGGCGGGGCCGGGCATCCAGGTGCAGACTTCGCGCCTGGCGCTGGAACTGGTGCGCCTGGGCATGGGCTGGACGGTGGTCGACTTTCTGACCGCCACGCGCCTGGACCCGGCGAGCATGGTCACGCTGGAGTTGCACGAACTGCCGCCGATCTCGCTGTACAGCTACCACGCACGATCGTCGCCACCGGGCCTGCAGGCCACGCGCATGCTGGCGATGCTGCCGGGGGTGCTGCATGGGGCGCTGTCGGGCCAGCCGGATCGGCGGGCATAAAGAAGAAAAAACCCGCACATCTCTCAGCGAGACAGCGGGTTTTCAAGGGCGTCAGCGACTGCGTGTGCTTCGTGTGCGGCCTGCAATATTGCAAGGCTGCAATTTGGCGAGGCTACAAAGACAACGAGAACACGCAAGGCGCCTCAGGCGGATCGCTCAAGCACTCCAGCGGCGCAGCACCAGGCTGGCGTTGGTGCCGCCAAAGCCGAAGCTGTTGGACAGCACCGTGGTCAGTTCCGCATCGCGGGTCTGCGTGACCAGCGGCATGGAGCCCAGCGCGGGGTCGGGCGTGTCCACGTTGGCCGAGCCGGCGATGAAACCCTTGTTCAGCATGATCATGCAGTAGATGGCCTCTTGCACACCCGTGGCGCCCAGCGAGTGGCCGGTGAGCGACTTGGTGGACGAGAACGGCGGCACCTTGTCGCCGAACAGCGCCTGCATGGCCCGCACTTCCTGCATGTCGCCCACGGGCGTGGAGGTGCCGTGGGTGTTGATGTAGTCGATGGGCGCATCAAGCCCCTCCATCGCCTGCTTCATGCAGGCAATGGCACCGTCGCCCGACGGGGCCACCATGTCTTCGCCGTCGCTGGTGGCGCCAAAGCCCACCACTTCGGCCAGGATGGTGGCGCCGCGCGCCTGGGCGTGCTCCAGGCTCTCCAGCACCACGGCGCCGCCGCCGCCGGCGATCACGAAGCCGTCGCGGTTGGCGTCGTAGGCGCGCGAGGCTTTCTCGGGCGTGTCGTTGTACTTGCTGGACATGGCGCCCATGCCGTCGAACAGCAGCGACATGCCCCAGGACAGCTCTTCGCCGCCGCCTGCGAACATCACGTCCTGCATGCCCCAGGCGATCTGCTGCGCGGCCGCGCCGATGCAGTGCGCCGACGTGGAGCAGGCAGACGTGATGGAGTAGTTGATGCCCTTGACCTTGAAGTTGGTCGCCAGGCACGCGGACACGGTGGAGCTCATGCAGCGCGTGACCTGGTAGGGCCCCACGCGGCGGATGCCCTTTTCGCGCAGCGTGTCGGCCGCCTCGATTTGGTTGTTGGGCGAGCCGCCGCCCGAGCCCATGATGAGGCCGGTGCGCGGGTGGCTGACCTGCTCGGGCGTGAGGCCGGCCTGGGCAATCGCGTCTTCCAGGGCGATCTGCGCGTACGCCGCGGCATCGCCCATGAAGCGCAGCTGCTTGCGGTCGATGCGCGACTCGATGTCGATCTCGGGCGCGCCGCCCACCTGGCTGCGCAGGCCCAGCTCCTTGAACTTTTCGACGGCCTTGATGCCGCTCTTGCTGGCGCGCAGCGAGGCCTCCACCGTGGCCAGGTCGTTGCCAATGCACGAGACGATGCCCGCGCCGGTGATGACTACGCGTTTCATGCTGCTGCTCCTGGTGCCCCCGCAGCCTGTTCCTCGCGCTTGAACAAGCCCACGCGCAGGTCATTGGCCACGTAGATTTCCTGGCCATCGGCCAGAAGGCGTGCATCGCCAATCGCCATGACCAGCTTGCGCTTGATCACGCGCTTGATGTCGATTTCGTAGGTCACGAGTTTCACGTTAGGGCCCACTTCGCCGGTGAACTTCACTTCACCAGCCCCGAGCGCCCGGCCCTTGCCCGGCAGGCGCAGCCAGGTCAGGTAAAAGCCGATCAGCTGCCACATGGCATCGAGCCCCAGGCAACCGGGCATGACCGGGTCGCCCTGGAAGTGGCAGGCAAAGAACCACAGGTCGGGACGCACGTCCAGTTCGGCGCGGATCTTTCCCAGACCGTGCTCGCCGCCATCGCTGTCGATGTGCGTGATGCGGTCGAACATCAGCATGGGCGGCAGCGGCAGGCGGCCACTGTCGGCGCCGAACAGCCGGCCCTCACCCGAGGCGATCAGTTGTTCGTAGGAAAAGGAATCAGCCATCTTCAGTCGTGCTCCAGAACGGCGGGTTGGCCCGCCTCAAATCATCGTTGTAACCCACATAAAACCCACACAAGCCCCCGCTTGTGGGGCTCCATTATCAAGGCAGCAGGCGCCGCGGCGCGTTTTGGCCTACCTGGGCGCCGGGGCTCCCCGCCGCACGCTGACGTGGATCAAGCCGCCTCCACCGTCCGCCGCCGCCGGGCCACCGCCGCAAAGACCACCGCCACGCCGCCCAGTATCCACAGCGGCCACAGCCCCCAGCGTGACACCCACCAGGCGTACGGCGTGATCGCCCAGCCCTCTTGCGCATCGAGCCCGCGGCCCCGCACCTCGCCCAGCAGAACGCCGCGGGTGTGGCGCTCCAGGGCGTGCGTCACCACCCCGCGGTGGTCGATGATGGCCGTGGCCCCGGTGTTGGTGGCGCGCACCATGGGGCGCTCGAACTCCAGGGCCCGCATGCGGCTGATGTGCAGGTGCTGGTCGATGGCCACCGTGTTGCCGAACCAGCCGATGTTGCTGAAATTGACGAACACCGTGGGCGCCTGGGCCGGGTCGATGAAGCGGGCGCCCAGCTCTTCGCCGAACAGATCCTCGTAGCAGATGTTGGGCGCTATGCGCTGGCCCGCCCAGGCGAACGAAGCCTGGCCCACCGCGCCGCGGTTGAAGTCGCCCAGCGGGATGTCCATCATGGCCGTGAACCACTTGAAGAACGGCGGGATGAACTCGCCAAACGGCACCAGGTGGTGCTTGTCGTAGCGGTACGGCTTGCCAGGCGGGGCCACGCCCGCGCCCATGCCCAGCACGGTGTTGGTGTAGCCGACGGTCTCGTCGCCCATCGGAATGCCCACCAGCGCCGCCTGCGGGCCCTGGGCGTAGCGCTGCTCGATGCCCTCGAGATACCCCGGAATCAGTTGCTGAGGCAGCAGCGGGATGGCGGTTTCTGGCGCCACCACCAGGTCGGCCCGGGCCTCCTGCAGTTGCCCGGCGTACCACTGGAGAGCCAGCGGCACGCCGCTGCCCGGCTGGAATTTCTCGTCCTGCGGGATGTTGCCCTGAAGCAACGCGAGGGTCAGGGGCTTGGCCTGCGCATGGGGGGGCGTGTAGCACAGGTTCACCGCGCAAAAGCGGTCGGCCGTGGCCGCGGCCAGCAGCACCGCGGCGGCGGCCGGTGCCACCCAGGTGCGCCAGCGGCCCAGGTCCGCGCCACGCAGCTGCACCACGTACATCGCCAGCGCCGCGGCCACGGCGCCCACACCGTAGACGCCGATATAGCGCGCCAGGGCCGCCAGTGGACCGTCGACGTGCGCGTAGCCCCCCGCGCCCCAGGGAAAGCCCGTCCACAGCGTACCGCGCGCCAGTTCGGCCAGCAGCCAGAATGCTCCGAAAAATATAGCACCCAGCGCACGACTGGAGGGCGACAGGCGGCAAAAAAGTCCCAGCATCGCGGCGTAGTAGCTGGCCAAAAACGCCGCCAGCCCCAGCACCGCCGCCACCGCCAGCGGGGCCGCGAGCCCCCCGTAGGTGTGCATGGAAATGAACAGCCACCAGAACGTGCCGCACAGCCACGCGGTGGCAAAAAGCCCGCCCGTCATCGCGCCGCGCCGCCAGCCGATGGCCTGCGTCGGGGACGGCCGCACCAGCCAGGCCAGTACCGCCATCGACAGCAGCTGCAGCCACCACAGCGGCTCGCCGCTGCCGGGCCAGGCCAGCGACGCGGCCTGGGCCAGGCCCGCGGCCACCGCCAGCACCGCCTGCGGGACCAGCGGCAGTCCCGCAGATGCTCGGACGCGCGCCATCACTCGCCGCTGGCGCCGGGCTCTTGCGCCCGCGACACCTTGAACCAGCGCACCGCCCCACCCTTGGTGTGCAGCACGACGAAGTTCAGCCCCGACAGTTGCAGATGTTCGCCCCGCTTGGGCACGTGGCCCATTTCATGGGCGATGAGGCCGCCGATGGTGTCGAAGTGCTCTCCGGGGTCGCTGCCCTGGATCAGCACGTCGAACGCCTCGCAGACACGCTCGATGGAGGTGTCGCCGCTCACGCGGTAGGTGTGGTCGGCCAGGCCGAAGATGTCGCCGTCGTCCTCGGGGATGTCGAACTCGTCCTCGATCTCACCCACGATCTGCTCGAGCACGTCTTCGATGGTAATGAGCCCCGCCACGCGGCCGAACTCGTCGATCACTATCGCCAGATGGCTGCGGTTGCCGCGGAACTCGCGCAGCAGGTCGTTCAGGCCCTTGCTCTCGGGCACGAAGATGGCGGGGCGCAGCAGCGCGCGGATGTTGAGCTCGGGCGCCCGCTGCAGCTTGAGCAGGTCCTTGGCCAGCAGAATGCCGATGATGTTCTCGCGCTCGCCCTGGTACACCGGAAAGCGCGAGTGCGCGGTGTGGATGACCAGGTTGAGCAGGTCTTCGAACGGCGCTTCGATGTTGATCAGATCCATCCGCGGCGCGGCGACCATCACGTCGCCCGCCGTCATGTCGGCCATGCGGATCACGCGCTCGAGCATCACACGCGCTTCGGCGCCAATGACCTCGTTGTCTTCGGCCTCGGCCAGGGTCTCGATGAGTTCTTCCGTGGAGTCCGGGCCGGGGTGGATGAACTCGGCCACTTTCTGCAGGAAGGTGCGCTTGTCTTCCCTTTCGGGCGGTCGCCCAGGGTGCGCGGGGTGCGGCTCGGACACTGTCTTGGAGTGCAGGACGTGCGGTAGTGGATCAGGCCCCTAGGATAGCGGATTGTTGTGACAGGGCGTCGCTCGCCGTGCACCGGCCCCGCACCCGCCCATCTCCACGACCGTCCCGCGGGCGGGGCGGATGCATGCCCCCGCCGTTCATTCGGCCGACTGGTGGCGCGCGTGCTGCACGCCGCTGCGCACTTCCTGCACGTTGGCCAGGAAATCCCAGAACTGCTTGGCCTGCTTCTTGAGCTGGTAGTCCACCTCGGCGAACTGCTGGCCCACGATCTCGGCCATGCGGGTATCAAAGCTGGCAGGCGGAATCTGCAGGTACGCCTCGGACTCCGAGCCGTCGCGGCGCACCGTGGCACCGGCGCTGCGTGCGATCTTGAGCATGGCCGTGTTTTCGGACAGCGCATGGATGAACACCATGTTCACGCCTTCGTTGCGGGCGTGCATCACGGCGCGCTCGAACAGCCGCGCGCCGAACCCGCGGCCCCGGGCCTGCTTGAGCACGGACACGCCGAATTCCGCGCAGTGCTTGTGCTCGGGGTGTTCGGAAAAAGCCAGATGGGCCATCGCGATGAGTTCGAGGCGGCGGTTGTAGATGCCGAAGATCTCGTCGCGGTTGAAATCGAGTTGCTCGGCGTAGCGGCGGATCTGCTCGTCGTTGGCCGCATAGCCGAACCGCAGGTAGCGGTCCGACGGCTCCAGCTGCAACAGATGCTGGGTGATGCGCTCGCGGTACGAGGGCCCCAGGGCACGGATGGGAACCATCACGGGAACCTCCTTCTTGACGCGGCTTTCCGCCGCCGATGGAGCACCTGTCACAGGGCGCAGCATGCCCCTGCCTGCATACCAGGATGCCTTGAGCCAGTCTTTCGTTGCGAACATGGATCGAATATAAGGGTTTTCCCTCACTATTTCCACACTTTTTGTTGCATTGCAGCAAAGTAGTGAGGTGACTCAGTTTACGGTCGTAAATGGCATTTACGCTTGCTGGCAGTTCGTCGCATGCTATTAAAAATATAGCAAACATCACCGTGACGGCCCCGCAACAGTCCCTGACGCGACCTTTGCGCTACCGGCGATGCCGCGCATCCAGCACATCGGGAGCCCGAACAGGCGACAGAAGCGGCGCGACCACCTGGCTACTTTGCAACCAACGGGCTATCAGGCATCCGGAGCAAATCCAGAGGGTGTGATCTTGCAGGATCGCCCTGCAATGCCGGGGCAACTACACAGTCGCCCGCGGGTAGCACACCTCGCGCTTGCCCCGCATTCCCATCAACGCCACGTGGAAGCCGGAGCACCGCAACGCGGTCAACCAACAGCGCCACATGGTCGCCCAACTGAAGGTCCAGTTGTTTCAAGCGTTCGGTGTCGCCAACCTTGACATTGCCCTCCCATGCCTCGATGCGCACTGACTGCATGTTTTTCGCACTGACTTCGAGCAGAGGATTCTTACCTTTCGTCGCACGCTCATCGCATGCAGCGTCGTTTTTGTCCGCTGAGGCCGGCCCGCCAGCCGCACAACGACCGCATTGCGTCGATTGCAGGTCCAGATGGGCCACCTCGCCACGCACCTCCACGGAACGGCCGGAGACCTGTAGGCGCTCTACAGGCTCCAGGGCCTCCACCAACGCATGCGAAAGCGCCAAGCCCTGGAAGTGCTTCGGCAGCTTGATTTTGCCGATCCATTGGTCTTGCACGTCGGAAGTCTCCGCGTTCTGGGGGAGTTCCCGGGGCTTCCAGCGCAGAACCAGGGTGTCGCCCTCGCGTACCACTGTCAGCGGCGGCTCGGCATGCCAACCGGGCCGTTCTTGTGCCCGTGCCCCTTTGCGGCGGCCTTCTCGTCGAAGGTGAAGACTTAGAGTGATATCGCTTGTATTGCTTAGCACGACACGCGTTGGGGGCACATAGCCTTGTGCGTCGTCGGAATCGCCATCGATGCGCAGTCGCGTAACGCCTATCAGTTGTGCAGCAGGGATGGTGTATTCGCGGCTGTCGCCGTCCTTGGCCTTGAAGCGGTCCATCCCGCTGATGGCCAGCAGGACCCAGAACATGACGAACACACCGGCAAAGAGCCAGGGGCCCAGCTTGCGCGGCGCGCCCGCACGGGAGCGAAACCGCGCCATCACGTGAGCTCCTTTTCGCGCAGGTGCTGGTAGGTTTGCCACCACAGCAGCATCGGCAGGGCCAGCCAGAGCGCGGCGTTCAGTGCATGGGTCTCGGCGCCCAGCGTTGCAGCCCCGTCCCGCCACCAGGCAAAGAGCACCTCGTCCCGCGGACGCGACAGCACGGAGACCATGACCGTGGCGATGAACAGCACCACGCCGAGCACCAAGGTCTTGAGCATCGCCACCTTGCGAAAGTACAGCGAGCCCGTCACGGCCGCCCCCTGCAGGGCCCAGGCGGCAATGAAGAGCCCCCATTGCTGCGGAATGCTGAGCAGGGCTTCGCGCAGCGGCTGGCGCAGCAGCGGCACGAAGAGCGCGTAGTTCTGCGGATCGAGGTTGGCAGGGTCCGCCCAGGCCGTCCGCATCGCCAGCGCCACACCCTGCGCAGGCCACGAGATCGCCAGGAACAACAGTGTGTAGGCCACGGGGTATCCGACGACCACGATGCCTACGCACAGCAGCCACTTTTCCAGCACCGACGCCGGACGCATCAACACCAGCAGCGCGGACTCGCGCCGCGCCATGCCGTCGAAGTACCGCCCCGCAAACACGAAACCCGTGAGGTACAGCCCCCAGAAGTAGAAGGCCGACTGCCCCCCGGTCACAAACACTTCTCCGCGCGACACGCTCAGGCTGAACACCAGCAGCACGCAGTACAGGATGCCCGTCACCAGCAGGTGGCCCAGGTACTGCCGCATGTGCTCCGCCCAGTGCGCACGGGCCAGCAGCGTGAAGCGGTGCCACGAAAACGAGGCGCTGCCTGCGCTCGACAGTGGTGTGGATGCGGGTGCAGATGGGTGGTTGTTTGCGTTGCTCATGCCGTCTCCCTGGCCGCCGGGGCCGCGCGCAGCGGGGCCAGTGCCTGCAGCACCTGGTCCCGGTTCAGGCTCAGCGCCTTGTACAAAAGCTCCAGTTGCACCGAGCTGCCTGTCGGCACGGTCGCGCCAGGCTCGTTGGAGCGCAGAGCGACATAGGCCAGTTGCTGGCCGATGCGCTCCTGGTACAGCAGCGCGCCGCCTGCCTGCACGCGCGCAGCGTCGTCGTCCTGCGCCACGCCCATGTGCAGCCAGCGCGCCAGCTCGTCCATGCGCGCCGACAGCGCCAGCCGCCCCTGGTCGATGAACCAGATGTGGCTCAGGATGCTCTCCAGGTCGTGCGCCTGGTGGGTGCTGATGAGCACCGCGCGGTGGGCGTGCTCGGGGCGCTGCAGGAGCTTGCGAAACTGTGTGCGGCCCACGATGTCGAGGCCGTTGGTGGGCTCGTCCATCAGCAGCAGCGGCGTGCACGTGGCCAGTGCGAAGGCGATGGCGGCCTTCTTTTTCTGTCCCAGGCTCATGGACTCGAACCGCGCGGTGGCCGGCACCTCCAGCTCCGCCAGGTACTCGTTCAGCAGCGCGTTTGAAAAGCGCGGGTAGAACACGCCCTGCGTGGCGGCCAGTTGCGCGCACGTCAGATTGGGCAGGTGGAATTCTTCCGGCACGATGTAGATGGACGCCAGCAGGTCCGCAGCGCGTGCGCGGGGGTTGCGCCCCAGCACCTGCAAGTGCCCGGCCCAGGGCGTGAGCAGGCCGCAGATCAGCTTGAGCAGCGTGGACTTGCCGCTACCGTTGCGCCCGAAAAGGCCGTAGATGCCGGGCTGCTCCACACGGGCGGCAAAGCCGTCATACAGCAGGTGTCGGCCATAGCCGAACTGCAGGTTGTCGATAGCGATCATGAACAATCCGTAACACCCCCGGGGCCGAGGGCGCGCGGATTGTCACACAGGCTCGGAAGGTGCTTGCGCGGGGCTCAGACAGGCACTGCGGTGGTCGCCTTCACGCGGTCGAGCACGAAGCTCGTCTTGCAATCCTGCACGCTCGGGTGCTTGAGCAGCGTGTCCATGATGAAGCGGCTGTAGTGCGCCATGTCCGCCACCACCACGCGCAGCAGGTAGTCCATCTCGCCGGTGAGCGACGCGCACTCCACCACCTCGGGCCAGGTCTGCACGCTCGCGCGAAACAGGTCCATCGGGTTGCGCTTGTGGCTTTCAGTGTGCTTTTCCAGCCGCACGTTGAGGTACGCCGTGAGCCCCAGGCCCACCGCCTCGGGCGGGACCAGCGCCACGTAGCGCTCGATCACGCCGCTGTCTTCCAGGCGCTTGACGCGGCGCAGCACGGCGCTGGGCGACAGGCCCACCTGCTCGCCGATGACGTCATACGTCTCGCGGCCGTTTTCCTGCAGACGGCGCAGGATGGCGCGGTCCAGCTTGTCGAGTGCGTCAAAGGCTTTCATGGCGCAGGATTCTACGAAATTGCGCAGATTTTCGGCCGCCATATTGCGGGCTCGGGTATGTCCCGATAGTGACAAAAGCCGCTCCCACGAAGAATGAATCCTGCAAAAAAGAACGATCGTTCTATTTTGCAAATACAAGAAATCACATCACTGGAGACAAACACATGACAGGATTTTTGAGCCGCTTTCTGCGGCGACTGGTGCTGGCGGCGACCGCGGGGCTTTTGCTGCTGGGGGCGGGTGCGCACGCACAAAGCGGCTACACGCAGACGCGCTATCCCATCGTGCTGGTGCACGGGCTGTTCGGCTTCGACTCGGCCCTGGGCATCGACTACTTCTACGGCATCCCCGACGCGCTGCGCCAGGGCGGCGCCAAGGTCTACGTGGCCCAGGTCTCGGCGGCCAACAGCAGCGAGGTGCGCGGCGAGCAATTGCTGGCGCAGGTCAAGACCATCCTCGCGATCACGGGCGCGGGCAAGGTCAACCTGGTCGGCCACTCGCATGGCGGGCCCACCACGCGCTATGTGGCGGGCGTGGCGCCGCAGCTGGTGGCCTCGGTCACCTCCATCGGGGGCGTGAACAAGGGCTCGCGCGTCGCCGACATCCTGCGCGGCGTGGCGCCGGCGGGGTCAGTGTCCGAGACCGTGGCCAACGCCGCGGCCAAGGCGCTGGTCAGCCTGATCAACCTCACCTCCGGCGGCTCCGGCCTGCCGCAGATGCCCACCGCCGCACTGGACTCGCTCACCACCGCGGGCCTGGCCAGCTTCAACCGCCGCTTCCCGCAGGGCCTGCCCAGCGGCTGCGGCAGCGGGGCCGAGCTGGTCAACGGCGTGCGCTACTACTCGTGGACGGGCACGCAGCCGCTGACCAACGTGCTCGACGCCAGCGACGGCCTGCTCAGCGTACTGAGCCTGGTGTTCGGCGAAGCCAACGACGGCCTGGTGTCGGCCTGCTCGTCGCGCCTGGGCAAGCACCTGGGCGACTACCGCCAGAACCACCTGGACGAGGTGAACCAGCTGGTGGGCCTGCGCGACTGGTTCTCCACCGACCCGGTGACGCTGTACCGCCAGCACGCCAACCGCCTGAAGGCGCAGGGCCTGTAAGCCATGCAGCGCAGCCGCGTGATCGCAGGGGTGGCCGTGCTGGCCGCCGTGGCCGGGGCTGCGCTCTGGTGGATTCAACCCGACCCTGAGGCCGGTACACCCGGCACGGCAGTCCACGGCGCGCCACCCGCCGCAGAGCGGCAGGCCGCGGCCCTGGGCGCCGCCGCGCTGGACGGGGGCGCGCCCGGCAGCGCCGTGGGCGCACGGCGATCTGCGGCGGACGCGGACCTGTCCGACCCCCTGCTCGTCCAGGGCCTGCGCGACACGCTCGAAGCCCTGCTGATGGAAGCCGGCGACGTGAGCGACCCGGCCGCCCTCAAGCAGCGGCTGGCCGCTTTGGTGGGCCGGCACTTTCCGGCGGCGCTGGCCGCGCGGGCGCTGGCACTGGCAGAGCGCTACGTGGACTACCGCGTGGCGCTGGGTCAGCTTAAAAGCCCAGCTGCAGCGCAGGACCTGACCGACCCGCGCGCGCTGCGCGATGCCATGCAGGCGCGGGACAAGGTGCGCCTGCAGTTCTTCGACGGCCCTGAATACGATGCACTTTTCGCGCGCGAAGCCGCATTGGACCGCTACACCCTGGCGCGCCTGGAGATCGCACGCAACACCGGCCTCAGCCCCGAACAGCGGGCCCAGGCCCTGCAGGCCGCTGACAGCGAACTGCCCCCGGAGCGCCGCGCAGAGCGCGCCGCCTCCACAGAACACATGGCGGCGGCCGCCCAGACCGCCGCTTTCAATGCGCAGAACGCGAGCGACCTCACGCGCCACCAGGCCCGCAGCGCCCAGTACGGCGAGGCCGCCGCCCACGCGCTGGCGCAGCTCGACCGCGACGAGCAGCACTGGCAGCAGCGGCTCGACCAGTACAGCCAGGCCCGCGCGCAGCAGGGCGACCAGAGCGCCGCGGCGCAGCAACTGCGCCAGCAGCTGTTCAGCAGCGAAGAGCAGCAGCGCCTGGATGCGGCACTGGCGCTGCGCAGGCTGGGTGCCGCGCCCGCGGGCTCCTGAGCGTCACGCTGCCACGCCCAGGCTTTGTGCCGCAAGGCGCTCCCCCATTGCGCCGATATTTGATCATTCGCAAGATTCCTGCAAATCATGAGCCCCGGCGTCTTGATTTCGCCAGAAACATGAGGCCATGCGCGCCTACAGTCGATGCCATTCACCCCACCACGAATGCCGGAGACACCCCATGAACGCCGCCCTGCCGCAAGAAACCGCCGCCCAGCTCGAAGCCTGGGACAACCCCATGGGGCTGATGGGCTTCGAGTTCATCGAGTTCACCTCGCCCACGCCCGGCGTGCTGGAGGCGGTGTTTGAAAAACTGGGCTTCACGCTGATCGCCAAGCACCGCTCCAAGGACGTGGTGCTGTACCGCCAGAACGGCATCAACTTCATCCTGAACCGTGAACCCCACAGCCAGGCGGCCTACTTCGGCGCCGAGCACGGCCCTTCGGCCTGCGGCCTGGCGTTTCGCGTGAAGGATGCGCACAAGGCGTACAACCGCGCGCTGGAGCTGGGCGCCCAGCCCATCGAGATCCCGACCGGCCCGATGGAGCTGCGCCTGCCCGCCATCAAGGGCATCGGCGGTGCGCCGCTGTATCTGATCGACCGGTTCGAAGACGGCAAGTCCATCTACGACATCGACTTCGAATTCATCGAAGGCGTGGACCGCCGCCCCGTGGGCCACGGCCTGAACCTGATCGACCACCTCACGCACAACGTGTACCGGGGCCGCATGGGCTTCTGGGCCAATTTCTACGAAAAGCTGTTCAACTTCCGCGAGATCCGCTACTTCGACATCCAGGGCGAGTACACGGGCCTGACGTCCAAGGCCATGACCGCGCCCGACGGCAAGATCCGCATCCCGCTGAACGAAGAGTCCAAGCAGGGCGGCGGCCAGATCGAAGAATTCCTGATGCAGTTCAACGGTGAAGGCATCCAGCACATCGCCCTCATCTGCGACAACCTGCAGGACGTGGTGGACAAGCTGGGCATGGCCGGTGTCGGCCTGGCCACGGCCCCCAACGACGTCTACTACGAAATGCTGGACACCCGCCTGCCCGGCCACGGCCAGCCCGTGCCTGAGCTGCAGTCGCGCGGCATTCTGCTGGACGGCACCACGGCCGACGGCACGCCGCGCCTGTTGCTGCAGATCTTCTCCACGCCCATGCTGGGCCCGGTGTTCTTCGAGTTCATCCAGCGCGAGGGCGACTACCGCGACGGCTTCGGCGAGGGCAACTTCAAGGCGCTGTTCGAATCGCTGGAACGCGACCAGATCCGCCGGGGCGTGCTGAACACCTGAGACGTCAGACATCCTTGGGTTAACCCTGGGCAGGTGCCTATACTGCGCGCTCCCTGGAACTCAAAAGGATCCCGATGTCGCTCCGTACTCTCTGGCTGTCCAGCATCGTCCTGGCTGCTGCTGCAGCAGCAGCCATGCCCGCCCTGGCACAAAACCCCGCCGCCCCGCTCACCATCGTGGTCCCCTACCCTGCGGGCGGCCCGCTCGACATCTCGGCCCGCATCGTGGCCGAAGGCACGACCCAGCTGGGCCCCATCACGGTGGAGAACAAGCCGGGCGCGGGCGGCAACACCGGGGCGGACCAGGTCGCCAAGGCCGGCAAGACCAGCAACCAGGTGCTGATGGGCGCGGTGGCCACCCACGCGGTGAACCCGTGGCTGTACAAGAACTTTCCGTACAACCCCATCAAGGACTTCAAGCCCCTGGTGCTGGTGGCGCGCACGCCCAACGTGCTGGTGGTGAACGCCGAGCAGGCCAGCAAGCTCGGCATCAAGACCACGCCGGACCTGGTGCAGTACCTCAAGAAGAACCCGAACCAGTTCAAGTACGGCTCGGGCGGCAACGGCAGCATCGGCCACATCGCGGCCGAGATGTTCGAATCGCTCACCAACACCAAGATGGACCACACGCCCTTCCAGGGCTCCAAGCCCGCGCTCGCGGCGCTGGAGTCCGGCCAGGTGCTGCTGGTGTTCGACAACCTGGCGTCGGCCCTGCCGCAGATCAAGTCGGGCAAGTTCCTGGCGCTGGGTGTGACCACGCTGAGCCGCAACGAGGCGCTGCCCGACGTGCACAGCATCAACGACAGCGTGCAGGGCTTCAACGTGTCCACCTGGTTCGGCCTGTTCGCGCCCGCCTCGCTGCCCGACGCAGACGCGCGCCGCTATGCCACCGCCTTTGCGGCGGCCATGCATTCGCCCGCCGGCAAGGAGAAGTTCAAGAAGATGGGCATCGCGCCCGAAGAGCTCACGCTCGACACGTTCGCCCAGTTCGTGCGCTCGGAAAACAGCAAGTACGAGTTCCTGATCCGGGCCGCAAAGATCAAGATCGATTAAGCAGCCGCCAGGGCAGGTGCGCGCCACCCCGGCGCGCGGTCAGGGCGGCAAGGAGTACCAGAAAATGGGACAAGCCCCTGTCGTCTATGGCCAATCCGCCCGCCCACCCCGCGGCGACTACTCGCGTGCCAGCGAGGACTACACCTGCCCGCAGGACTACGCGGCCTACACCGCCGCCGACCACGACACCTACCGCCGGCTGTACGAGCGCCAGCGCGCGCTGCTGCCGGGCCTGGCCAGCCAGGCGTTCATCGACGCCCTGCCCTCGCTGGGCGCGAGCGACCGCATCCCGCGCTTCGAAGAGGTCAACGAGCGCCTGTTGAAAGCCACCGGCTGGGAGCTGGTGGGCGTGCCGGGCCTGATCCCGGAAGTGCCCTTCTTCACGCTGCTGGCCAACCGCAAGTTCCCGGTGACGGACTGGATCCGCAAGCCCGAGGAGTTCGAGTACATCGTCGAGCCCGACATCTTTCACGACCTGTTCGGCCATGTGCCGCTGCTGTTCAACCCCGTGTTCGCGGACTACGTGCAGCGCTACGGCCAGGGCGGCCTGAAGGCCCAGGGGCTGGGCTCGTGCGAGATGCTGTCGCGCCTGTACTGGTACACCATCGAGTTCGGGCTGATCCGCGAGGCCGGGCAGTTGCGGGCCTACGGAGCGGGCATCCTGAGCTCGTCGGGCGAACTCGCGTATTCGGTGCAGAGCCCGGAGCCGCAGCGGATTGCGCTGGCGCTGGAGCGGACGATGCGCACGCGCTACAAGATCGATACGTACCAGCAGACGTATTTTGTGATCGATAGTTTCGAGCAGCTGTTCGAGATGACGGCCGCCGACTTTGCGCCGATCTACGAGCGGCTCAGGGGCCTGCCGGAATTTGCGGCGGATGAGCGGGACGCCGTGCCCGCCTGACCCGGAGCCTCTCCATAGCCAGGGCATGTCTTCGCGTCGGCGGCCCATGGTGGGCGGGCCATCGTCGTGGTTCCACACACCCGCACCGGGGCATGCATGGCACCGCCGCGGCCCCACGCGTTCGATCGATGGCCGCGGTGCAGGCGGCACGGCTGATGCCGCGAAGCTGTCTTTGCAGGGCCTCAGTCCAGATAGAAGCCAGACGCCTTCACCACCGGCGCCCATACCGCCAGCCCCGCGGCCTGGGCGGCGCGCAGCTCAGCCGGTGAGCCGGGCCTGGGCTGCAGGCCGATGGCCATCAGCCGTGCGTACACGTCACGCTCCGCCAGCACCTTGCGCAACGCCGTGTTCCACTGCGCAATCGCCGCTGGCGGTGTGGCGGCGGGGGCATACAGGCCGTACCAGCCCCTGACCTGCGTGCCCGGGTAGCCGCTCTCGGCAAAGGTCGGCACGTCCGGCAGCAGGGGCGCCCTGTCGCGGCCGGACACGGCCAGCACCTGGACCTTGCCGCTGCGGTGCATCTCCAGCATGTCGCCCAGGGTGTTGATGCCCGCCGGAACATGGCCGCCCGCCATGGCGGTGACCAGGGGAGCGCCGCCCTGAAAAGGCACGTGCACCATCGGCAACTGCGTGACCTGCCCCACCAGCAAGCCGAAGAAATGCAGCGGGCTGCCGGCCGCGGGCGATCCGAAGCTGGCGCGCTCGGGTGACTGCCGGGCCCACTTCACGAAGTCGGGCAAGGTCTTGGCACCGGCCACGCTGCCGGCCGCCAGCACATACGGAAACTCCGCCACCATGGAGATGGGCGCGAGGTCCGACACCGCATACGCGAGCTTGCGAAAGACCAGCGGATTGGTGACCGTGAGCGCCTCGGGCGCGAGCATCACCACGCTCCCATCGCTCGGTGCCGACTTGAGCGCCGCCGCGGCAATCCGCCCGCCCGCGCCCGGCCGGTTGTCGACGATGACCGGCCGGCCCAGCTGAACCGACAGCTTCTCGGTGAGCAACCGCGCCACGGCGTCGGCCGATCCGCCCGCAGGAAAGCCGACCACGATGCGGGCGGGCGCGTCGGTGGGCTGCGCCAGTGCGGGCGACATGGCACACACCGCAGCCAGCGCGATCGCCCAGGAGCGGCGCAGGCAGCGGACGGAGACGGAATCTGGCATGGCAATGTCCTTCACGGTGGGGGTGGAACTGCGCGCCGGGCGGCCGCGCCATCGAGCCCCAGGTTATCCCTGCGGCGGACACCCCGTTATCGAAATCCGGCAAATGTGGGGTGGCCTGTTGCGAGTGCGCAGAACCCCTGCGCGCGCGCTTGCGGCGGCCCGGGTGCGGGGCTACGCTGAGGTTTTGCCCCCTTCGCCTGCGCCACCCATTGCGTCGCCGCCGCCACTGCCATGCACTCGACATCCCCCTATGCCTCGCACCGCACGCCCACCCTGGCGCGCAACACCGTCACCACCACACAGCCCCTGGCCGCCCAGGCCGGGCTGCGGATGCTGCAGGCAGGAGGCAATGCCGTGGACGCGGCCCTCGCCGCCGCCATCACCCTCACCGTGGTGGAGCCGATCATGAATGGCATCGGTGGTGACCTGTATGCGCTGGTGTGGCACCAGGGCGAACTGCACGGCCTGAACGCGACCGGAGCAGCCCCGGCCGCATGGCGGCCGGAGCGATTCGCCGGCCAGTCGCAGATGCCGCGCACCGGCTGGGACGCCGTCACCGTGCCGGGCCAGGTGTCGGGCTGGCGCGCGCTGTCGGACCGGTTCGGACGCCTGCCGTTCGCGCGGCTGTTCGACAGCGCCATCGGCTACGCGGACAACGGGTTCGCGGTGTCGCCCTTCATCGCGTCGGTCTGGCCCCAGCTGGCCGAGCTGGTGCGTGGGCAGCCGGGGTTCGACGCCGCCTTCCTGCGCGAGGGGCGCGCTCCAGCGGCGGGGGCGTGGTGGCGCTTTCCCGACCAGGCCCGGACGCTGGCCGACATCGCGGCCACGGGCGGAGAGTCGTTCTACCGGGGAGCGCTGGCCGAGCGCATTGCAGCGCATGCGCAGGCCACAGGCGGTGCGCTGACCGATGCCGACCTGGCGGCCCACCAGCCGCAGTGGGTGACCCCGGTCACGCAGCGCTACCGCGGGCTCACCTTGCACGAAATTCCGCCCAATGGGCAAGGCATCGCCGCGCTGATGGCGCTGGGAATGCTCGAGCACTTCGATGTGCGGGGAGCGGGCCTGGACACCGCTGCGGCGGCGCACTTTCAGATCGAGGCGATGAAGCTTGCCTTCGCCGACCTGCACGCGCACGTGGCCGACCCTGCGCACATGCAATGCACCACGGCGCAGCTGCTGGACCCGGACTACCTGGCACGCCGCGCCCGGTTGATCGACCCGCGCCGGGCCCAGGCGCCCGCGCCCGGCGCGCCGAGGGCCGCAGGCACGGTCTATCTCGCCGCCGCGGATGCCGACGGCATGATGGTTTCGCTGATCCAGTCCAACTACTTTGCCTTCGGCTCGGGGGTGGTGGTGCCGGGCACCGGCATCGCGCTGCACAACCGGGGCTGGAACTTCAGCCTGGAGCCGGGGCACCCCAACCAGGTGGCGCCCGGCAAGCGGCCCCTGCACACCATCATCCCGGGCTTCGTCACCGATGCCGCGGGCGACGCGCTGATGGCTTTCGGCGTGATGGGCGGGTTCATGCAGGCCCAGGGCCATGTGCAGATGCTGTCGCGCCTGGCCGACTTCGGGCAGGCACCCCAGGCCATGAACGATGCGCCGCGCTTCATGGTCTCGCCGCTGGACCATGCCGTGAAGCTGGAAGCGCACATGCCGTCGGAGGTGGCGCAAGGCCTGCAGGAGCGGGGGCACGCGGTGCAGACGCTGCCCACGGGGCACCTGGACTTCGGCGCGGCCCAGATCGTGCAGCGCGCACAGGAGGGCTACTACGTCGCAGCCTCCGACGGGCGCCGCGATGGCCAGGCCGTGGGCTACTGAAGGGCGCGGATGGCCCGGATGCTCCACCGTGGTGCGCAGTGCGTGGATTTCCGCCGTTCACCGAGCGGCTCGGGTGGGGCGAGCTTGCCGCGCACCGGGATGCGGCACGGGCCGGCTGGCACGGCCCGTGCATCCGGCTTGCGCAGCCCCGGGGGCCCGCCTCGGCATCCGGTGGGCCGACAGGCCCCCGGGATCCTCTGCACGCACCGAGCCGCCAAGTGTGCGCTGCTGTTGCGGGTACGGGCAACGCCGCAGGCCGCCCGGGACCGCAGTTGCACCCGGCGCGATGATTCACGCAGAGGACCCTCAGGGTTTGCGTGAAGAGCTTCTTGTCCCGGCTTGCCTGACATTTCAGGCGGCAGTGCCTGTGTGCAGGCGACCCTTTTCAGGAGTCCGATGGTGGTCCGTACCGTTGTCAAAGACCGTTGCGCCCCCGATGGCACCATGCCGCGCGCCGCATGGCATGGCTGCGCGGACACGGCGGATGTGCAAGAGCATGCGGGTTCGCTGCCGGAGTGGGCATTGCAGTACGAGCAATTGTCCGGCGGTGCATTCCATGGCCGCGTGGAGCAGATTCACCTGCCCGGCGCCTACATGGTCAAGGAAACCATGAACCGGTCGGTCCGCCAGCAGGGCGAGATCGGCCGGGACATGTATGGCTTCGCGCTGGTGCTGCAGCCCGAGGGCGAGGCCATCTGCAACGGTCAGCGCCTGGGCGCCACCTCGCTGCTGGTGGGGCGGGGTGACGACCTGGACCTGTGCAACACCCGTGCGTCGCAGATCGGCGCCTTGTCGGTGGACTGCGATCTGGTCCACACCATCTCCCAGGGCATCTACCACCGGCCGCTGGCGCCGTGGCTGGCGCAACAGGTGGTGGTCGACGTGGGGCCCCAGGTCGCCGGCGATCTGCGCGCGCACCTGAACCGCGTGTTCCTGCAGGCCGATCGGCCCCAGGCCCGCCACTGGCAGGGCGAAGCCGCCATGTCACGCGTGCGGGACGACATGCTGCTGGCTTTTCTGGACGCCCTGCCGCTCGACACCGACACCTCGCACCTGAAGTCCATCGCCCAGCGCCGGCGCGTGGTGCACCGTGCGCGGGAGATGATGCTGGCCCGCGTGGATCAGCCGCCGTCGCTGCTGGAGGTGTGCCGCCACGTGGGTGCCAGCCACCGCAAGCTCCACTACTGCTTTCAGGACATCCTGGGCATGAGCCCCGCCCGCTATCTGCGGGTCTTGCGCCTCAATGGCGTGCGGCGCCAACTCCAGTCGCGGCGCGACCCGCATGCGGGCGTGCAGGACGTGGCAGCCCTGTGGGGGTTCTGGCACCTCGGGCAGTTTTCTGCCGACTACAAGCGCCTGTTTGCAGAACTGCCTTCGCAGACGCTGCGCAGGGCCTGACGCCCCACCGGCCGGCGGATGCGGGCCCTGGCTGGCCTGCGCACGGCCCTGAGTACCGAGGTACCTGGGCTCGACAGCCTGGTCCGAACGGCCGGTGCAACCGGTGCGGCCTGCGCCCCCCGTTCAGTCCCGCCCCACCTCATCCAGGCACTCCGCCATCACGCCGGGGTGAAACGCCATCTGCACATGCGCCACCCCCTCCACGAACCGGTTGTCGGCCCCCGGCAGGCTCGCCGTGGTGGCCGGAAACACGATGTTGTCGCAGTTCGAATACCAGCAGGTGAACAAGGCCGCGCGCCCCGCAGGCTCCGCTTTCTGCAGCGCCCCCACCCACTCCCCCGCCAGGCTCATCTGCCGCCCATTCACCGCCCGGCTGAACCGCCCCAGCCACGTCCCGCCGTGCGGCGTGCCCAGCGTCAGCACGCGGCGCACCCTCCCATCGGCCTGGTGCGCCCGCAGCCACGCCCGCGCGGCCAGCCCGCCCATGCTGTGGCACACCAGCACGGGGGCCTGCCCCGCCGCTGCGGCCACGCGCGCCACGGCGTCGTCGATGGTGTTGGCGTACTCGTCGATGGAGCCCATCACCGGCTCCAGATTGACGGCCACGTACGCATGACCGCGCGCCTTCAGGTGCGCGAACCACGGCAGCCACAGCCCCCGGTTGCACATGAACCCGTGGACCAGCACCACGCCGCGCCGGCCCGTGGGCTGGGCCGGCAGCCAGTCGGGCAGCGACTGGTGGCGAAACGGCTGGCGCCAGCCGAAGAGCGCGAGCGCCACGCACACCTCGGCCCACCAGGCTGCCACCACCTGGGCCAGCCGCGCACGCGGCGCCGCGTCGGTGCGGTTGGTAATGTGCATCAGCACGAACTCGACGGCCATCACCAGCAGGTACACCGCCAGCGGGACGAGTGCGCCCACGATGGCCACCTGGGGCGAACGGGGCCACCGCCAGGCCAGCCAGGCCGCCATGGCCGCAAGGATGAAAAGGATCAAGACTCGTTGCCAGCGCGCAATCATGGTGTCGGTGCGGGGGAGAGGGATGGTGTAATGGTGAGCGACTCGTTCACCGCATTGTGCGGCCTGGCCGACAGGGTGCAGGGCGTGCGGCGGCAGCGGTGCCACCCCAACAACGGCCCTACTTTCATGACCACCATGGACGCAGCCCAGACCATCCGAGAGCGCATTGCCGATGTCACCGCCCTGCGGCAGCACCGCACGGGCGACCCGGGGCTCGGCGCGGCGGTGGGCCAGGTCAAGACGCTGCAGGCCCGGCGGTTCCGGGGCACGTATGCCGACCTGATGGCGTCGCCGTCGTTCGGCCCCGCCGCGAAATTCTTTCTGGAGGAGCTGTACAGCGACTCCGACTACACCGCCCGCGACCAGCAATTCAGCCGCATCGCAGGCACGCTGCAGACCATGTTCCCGGCGGCGGTGGTGGCCACGGCCGTGGCCCTGGCTGTGCTGCACGCGCAGACCGAAGCACTGGACCACGCGATGGGCCTCGCGTGGCCCGCCGCAGCCGGCGGCACGGCCGATGCCATCACCGGCCCGGCAACCACCACCGCACGCAACGACACCACCGACGCCGCCCGCTACGTGGCCGCCTGGCGCGCGGTGGGCGACCGCGCCGCGCGCGAGCAGCAGCTGCAGCGCGTGCTGGCCATGGGCACCGACCTGGCACGCCTCACGCGCACGCCCGGCCTGCGCATGATGCTGCGCATGATGCGCGCCCCGGCCCACGCGGCGGGCATGGGCGATCTGCAGCAGTTTCTGGAGGCGGGCTTCGACACCTTCGGCCAGCTGGCGCGCCAGCGCGGCGGGGTCGAGCAGTTCCTGGCCACCATCGAGGCGCGCGAGCGTGCGCTGATGGCGGAGCTCTTCGATGCCAACCGTGTCACCTGCGAGACCCAACTGGCCCGCACCCTAGGACAAGCCCGGTAGCTGGTTGCTCCTCGCGCTTTCACAATCTTCGCAGCCACCGCCTGGCCGGTGGGTCACGCAAGCACACAAGCTGCACAAGCCGACACGCAAGCAGCACGCAGAAGAAGGAACCAAGCGCATGGAAAAGATCTGGCTCAAGAGCTACCCCCCAGGCGTACCGCACGACGTCAAGCCCGAGCAATACCGCTCTGTCGCCCACCTGCTGGAAGAGTCCTTCCGCAAGCACGCATCGAGCCCGTTTTCGGTCTGCATGGACCGCTGGATGACGTATGGCGAGCTGGAGCGCCGCTCGGCCGCCCTGGGCGCCTACCTGCAGAGCCTGGGCCTGGCGCCCGGTGCGCGCGTGGCCATCATGCTGCCCAACCTGCCGCAGTTCGGCGTGACCATGGCGGCCGTGCTGCGCGCAGGCTACACCTGCGTGAACGTGAACCCGCTGTACACCGCGCGCGAGCTGGAGCACCAGCTCAAGGACTCGGGCGCCACCGCCATCGTGATCCTGGAGAACTTCGCACACACGCTGGCCGAGGTGGTCGACCGCACCGCCGTGCAGCACGTGGTGATGACCGCCATGGGCGACCTGCTGGGCGCAGCCTTCGGCACCTGGATCACCTTCGCCGTGCGCCACCTGGCCAAGATGGTGCCCGCCTACGAGCTGCCGCTGACCAACGGCCGCAAGGTCGTGCCCTTCAAGAAGGCGCTGTCGCTGGGCGAGCACAAGTCGCTCGCGCCCAGCCAGGCCACGCTCGACTCCATCGCCTTCCTGCAGTACACGGGCGGCACCACCGGCCTGTCCAAGGGCGCGGTGCTCACCCACCGCAACATCGTGGCCGCCACGCTGCAGGCCGAGGCCTGGTTCACGCCGGCACTGTCCAGGATCGGTGACGTGAGCAAGGCCAACAGCATCGCCGCGCTGCCGCTGTACCACATCTTCGCGCTCACGCTGTGCCTGCTGGCCATCCGCCAGGGCTCCAGCCTCACGCTGATCCCGAACCCGCGCGACATCCCCAAGTTCGTGGCCGAGCTGAAAAAGCGCCCCTTCCACATGCTGCCCGCGGTGAACACCTTGTTCAACGCATTGCTGCAAAACCCGCAGTTCAAGACGCTCGACTTCTCGCACCTGTGCGTGTCGCAGGCCGGCGGCATGGCCGCCAGCGAAGGCACGGCCAAGCAGTGGCAGAAGGTGACCGGCAGCACCATGATCGAAGGCTGGGGCATGAGCGAGACCTGCGCCATCGGCACCAACAACCCGGTGAACAACACGTCCTTCAGCGGCACCATCGGCCTGCCGCTGCCGGGCATCGACATCGCCATCAAGGACGATGCTGGCAACAGCGTGCCCCAGGGCGACCCGGGCGAGATCTGCATCCGCGGCCCCAACGTGATGACGGGCTACTACAACCAGCCCGAAGAGAACGCCAAGGCCTTCACCGCCGACGGCTTCATGCGCACGGGCGACATCGGCGTGATGGACGCCGAGGGCTACACCCGCATCATCGACCGCAAGAAGGACATGATCCTGGTGAGCGGCTTCAACGTGTTCCCCAACGAGCTGGAGCAGGTCATCAGCCTGTGCCCCGGCGTGGTGGAATGCGCGGCCATCGGCATCCCGGACGAGAAGCAGGGCGAGGCGATCAAGGTGTTCATCATCAAGAACGACCCCACGCTGAGCGAAGAGGACGTGGCCCGCTTCTGCCAGGAGAACCTGACGGGCTACAAGCGGCCCAAGTACATCGAGTTTCGCGACGAGCTGCCCAAGAGCAACGTGGGCAAGATCCTGCGGCGCGAACTGCGCAAGGCGTAGGGCGCGTATCAAACCCAGCAGCTGCACGCGGGCGCAGCTGCTGGCATGGTTCCCTGCTTCACTCCCCACACCACACCATTCGGGCTGAGCTTGTCGAAGCGCCACGCAAGGCTTCGACAAGCTCAGCCCGAACGGCTTGGAGTGAACGAGCGCTGATACGCGCGGCATCTTCTAGGAGTCAACTGTTGCACACCCCCGACCCGTTCACGCTGAGCCTGTCGAAGCGCCGCGCGAGGCTTCGACAGGCTCAGCCCGAACGGTTTGGACTGGGCGAATGCTGATCCGTTAGGCCTCTTCTCGCCAGCTGCTAGCGGATACCCCAAAACCGTTTACGTGGAGGCTGTCGAAACGCCGCGCAAAGCTTCGGCAAGCCTGTCCTGAGCCTGTCGAAGGACTCAGCCCGAACGGGTGGGTAGGCACATCCGCCCATACCCCACCAGCCTCCCTCGCTCGAATCCGACACGCCCTGAATTCCCCACATCTTCGGGTTTTCACCGACTAGCAAACGTTTGCGCAAACGTTTGCTTTCGTTATGATCCGCGGGCCACAAGGCGATCGGGCGCTTATCCTTGGCTGTTGTCCATGGGTCGCGCGCACCTGGAAATGCCGTGCCTGGCCCTGCGGGGTTCGGCTTGCATCCCCCGCGCCGTTGTCGGTTTTGTTTGTTCCGTTTGTTCGTTCTTGACGCCCTGACCACCATTCCAACAGGAGACACCATGCACTTCACCCGCCGTTCCGTTCAGACCGCCGCCGCCCTTGCCGTGCTGGGTGGCATGCTCGCCAGCCCCGCACTGGCGCAGGACAAGCCCAAGATCGCCCTGGTCATGAAATCGCTGGCCAACGAGTTCTTCCGCACCATGGAAGACGGCGCCAAGGCGCACCAGAAGGCGCACGCCAGCGAATACACGCTGGTGGCCAACGGCATCAAGAACGAGACCGACACCGCCGCCCAGATCAAGATGGTCGAGCAGGCCGTGGCCCAAAAGGCCAGCGCCATCGTGATCGCCCCGGCCGATTCCAAGGCCCTGGTGCCCGCCGTCAAGGCCGCCATCGACAAGGGCGTGATCGTGATCAACATCGACAACCAGCTCGATGCCGATGCGCTGAAGGAAAAGAACATCACCGTGCCCTTCGTGGGCCCGGACAACCGCGCGGGCGCCAAGCTCGTGGGCGACCACCTGGCCAAGAGCCTGAAGGCGGGCGACAAGGTGGGCATCATCGAAGGCGTGTCCACCACTTTCAATGCGCAGCAGCGCACCCTGGGCTACCAGGACGCGATGAAGGCCGCCAACATCACCGTGGTGGGCGTGCAGTCCGGCAACTGGGAGATCGAAAAAGGCAACACCGTGGCCGCCGGCATGATGCGCGAGCACCCTGACCTCGTGGCCCTGCTGGCCGGCAACGACAGCATGGCGCTGGGCGCCGTGGCCGCCGTGAAGGCCGCAGGCAAGACCGGCAAGGTGCAGGTGGTGGGCTACGACAACATCAACGCCATCAAGCCCATGCTGGCCGACGGCCGCGTGCTGGCCACCGCGGACCAGTACGCCGCCAAGCAGGCCGTGTTCGGCATCGAGCTGGCCCAGAAGGCCCTGGCCGCCAAGACGCCGCAGAACCAGCTGCCTGCCGCGGTGAAGACCGACGTGGTGCTGGTCACCAAGGGCAGCAAGTAACCCGGAGCGGTGAACAAAACTCTTCTGGCGTCGTTGCCGGGTCTGGTCGTACTTCCAGTACTGCCTGCGACCCGGCGCCTGGCCAGAACGCTTCGCTGAGCTTTGTTCACCGCTCAAGAGATCAGCAACCCTTGCCGCGACCTGCCATGCACTCAACCCCCACAACCCAACCGCCCGCGCCCCCCACACCCCTGCTGTGCATCGACGCGGTCGGCAAGGACTACAGCGCCACCACCGTGCTCGACGGGGTGACGCTGGCGCTGAACGCGGGCGAGGTGCTGGCGCTCACGGGCGAGAACGGCGCGGGCAAGAGCACGCTGTCCAAGATCGTCTGCGGCCTCACGCCCGCCACGCGTGGCGGCATGCGGCTGGCGGGGCAGACCTTTGCCCCGGCCACGCGGCACGAGGCCGAGCAGCACGGAGTGCGCATGGTGATGCAGGAGCTGGGCCTGGTGCCCACGCTCACCGTGGCCGAGAACCTGCTGCTGGGCCGCCTGCCGAACCGCGCGGGCTGGCTGCAGCGGGACGTGCTGCACGCCGCGGCGCGCACGCAGCTGGCCAAGATCGGCCTCGAATCCATCGACCCGGCCACGCCGGTGTCGCAACTGGGCATCGGCCAGCAGCAGATGGTGGAGATCGCCCGCAACCTGCAGGACGACACGCGCATCCTGGTGCTCGATGAGCCCACGGCCATGCTCACGCCACGCGAGACCACCTACCTGTTCGACCAGATCGCGCGCCTGACCGCGCGCGGCGTGGCCATCGTCTACGTGTCGCACCGGCTCGAAGAGCTGCGCCGCATCGCCGACCGTGCCGCCGTGCTGCGCGACGGCCGGCTGGTGGACGTGCTGCCCATGGCCGGCCTGTCCGAGGACGATCTGGTGCGCCGCATGGTGGGCCGCTCCGTCAACGACCTGGACCACCGCCCTCGCCGCACGGCCGGCCCGGTGGTGATGGAAGTGAGCGGCATCGGCCGCGGCACCGCCGTGCAGGACGTGAGCCTCAGCCTGCGCGCAGGCGAGGTGTTCGGCGTGGCAGGCCTGGTGGGCTCGGGCCGCACGGAGCTGGTGCGCCTGCTCTTCGGTGCGGACCGCGCGGACCGGGGCAGCGTCACGCTGCATGGTTCCGATTCAGTTTCAGATTCAGACCCAAAACAGCCCCTGCCGCTGGATGGACAAGCGCAAGCAGCTACAAAAAAAGTAGCAACCAAGATCGACAAGGGTTTTGCATCGCCCCTGCAGGCCATCCGCGCGGGCATCGGGCTGGTCACGGAGGACCGCAAGTCGCAGGGCCTGCTGCTGGCCCAGCCCATCCGCATCAACGCCACGCTGTCCGACCTGTCGGCGGTGTCGCGCGGCGGCTGGCTGCAGCGTGCGCTGGAGCACCGGCTGGTGCAGGGCTTTGTGCGCACGCTCAGCATCCGCTGCAAAGACGGCGAGCAGCCCGTGGGCCAGCTGTCGGGCGGCAACCAGCAAAAGGTCGTGTTCGCCCGCTGGCTGCACCGCCCGGTGCGCGTGCTGCTGCTGGACGAGCCCACCCGCGGCGTGGACGTGGGCGCACGCGCCGAGATCTACACCGAACTCGACCGCATGGCCGACGAAGGCCGCGCGCTGCTCATGGTGTCGTCCGACCTGCGCGAGCTCATGGCCATGGCCGACCGCATCGGCGTGATGAGCGCCGGCCGCCTGGTGGCCGTGTTCGAGCGCGGCGAGTGGTCCGAGCAGTCGCTGCTGGCCGCCGCGTTCTCCGACATGGCGGGCCGCGCCAGCGAGCCGCCTGCCGCCGCACCCTCTTCTTCCCGCGGGCCCTCGTCCGCACCTTCTTCCGCCACCGCATGAACGCCGCAGCCCCCTCCTCCCCCACCGCATCCCCCGCCCCGCGCGCCACCCCGGTGTGGCGCAGCCAGCTCGGCACCTACCTCGGGCTCCTGGCCGTGCTGGCCGGCATGGTGGGCCTGTTCTCGTGGATGTCCGAATACTTCTGGAGCGCCGAGACCTTCATCACCATCGCCAACGAGATCCCGGCCCTGGCCGTGATGGCGGTGGGCATGACCTTCGTGCTCATCATCGCGGGCATCGACCTGTCGGTGGGCTCGGTGATGGCGCTGTCGGCCGCCACGTCGGCGGCCGCCATCCTGCAATGGGGCTGGACGGTGCCGGCCGCGGCCGCGCTGGCGCTGGCCACGGGCCTGGTGTGCGGCACCATCACGGGCTCCATCTCGGTGGCCTGGCGGCTGCCCTCGTTCATCGTCTCGCTGGGCATGCTCGAAGCCGTGCGCGGCAGCGCCTACCTGGTCACCGACTCGCGCACGCAGTACGTGGGCGATGCGATCTCGTGGCTGGCCGCGCCGTTCTTCGGCGGCATCTCGGTGGCCTTCCTGATCGCGCTGGTGCTGGTGGTGGTGGCGCAGCTGGTGCTCACGCGCACGGTGTTCGGCCGCTCGGTCGTGGGCATCGGCACCAACGAAGAGGCCATGCGCCTGGCGGGCGTGGACCCGCGCCCGGTGCGCATCATCGTGTTCGCGCTCACCGGCTTGCTCGCGGGCCTGGCGGGCCTCATGCAGTCGGCGCGGCTGGAGGCGGCCGACCCCAACGCGGGCTCGGGCATGGAGCTGCAGGTCATCGCAGCGGTGGTGATTGGCGGCACCAGCCTCATGGGCGGGCGCGGCTCGGTGGTAACCACCGCGTTCGGCGTGCTGATCATCGCGGTGCTGGAGGCGGGCCTGGCCCAGGTGGGCGCGAGCGAGCCGAGCAAGCGCATCATCACGGGCTGCGTGATCGTGGCCGCCGTCATCGTGGACACGCTGCGCCAGCGCCGCGCCGCCGTCTGAACATCACCTTCGCCCCACCTCCACCGAATCCGTTTTTCCACCCCATGGCTACTATCAAGGACGTTGCGCGCCACGCCGACGTATCGGTCACCACCGTGTCCCACGTGGTCAACGGCACGCGCCGCGTGAGCCCCGAAGGCCGCGCGCGCGTCGAGACAGCCATCCGCGCCCTGGGCTACGTGCCCAGCGCCATCGCGCGCAGCCTCAAGAGCAACAACACGCGCACGCTGGGCATGCTGATCCCCAACAGCTCCAACCCCTACTTCGCCGAAATCGTGCACAGCGTGGAAGACCGGTGCTTCGGCGCGGGCTACAACGTCATCCTGTGCAACACCAACGACGAGGCGCACCGCCAGGGCAGCTACCTGCAGGTGCTGGCCGAGCGCCGCATCGACGGGCTGATCGTCGTCTCCACCGGCCATGACGCCACGCTGCCCACGCAACTGGCGGGCCTGTCCATCCCCACCGTGCTGGTGGACCGCGAGATCGAGATCGCCGAGCTGCCCTGCGACCTGGTCGAAACCGCCCACATGCAGGGCGGCCAACTGGCCACGCGCCACCTGCTGGCCCAGGGCCACCGCCGCATCGCCTGCATCGGCGGCCCCGCGGGCCTGGCGCCCAGCGAGCAGCGCATCGCCGGCTGGCGCGCCGCGCTGGCCGACGCGGGTTGCGGCGACGGCAGCGGCCTGCTGTGGCACGGCAACTTCACCAGCCAGGGCGGGTACGAGGCCATGCACGCGGTGCTGCGCGCGAGCGAGCCGCCCACCGCCGTTTTTGTCTGCAACGACCTCATGGCCATGGGCGCGCTGTGCGCCGCCCACGAACGCGCGCTGCGCGTGCCCGAGGCGCTGTCCATCGTCGGCTTCGACGACATCGAACTGGCCGCCTTCACCAGCCCGCCGCTGACCACCGTGGCCCAGCCCAAGCAGCGCATCGGCGCACTGGCGGTGGACATGCTGCTCGAACGCATCGACGGCAAGCGCCAGGACGTGCGCAAGGTGATGCTGCAGCCCGAGCTGCGCGTGCGGTCTTCCACCGCCCCGGCCCCGGAGACCGCAGCATGAGCGACAAAGCGTTGAACACCGCACCCCGCATCGCCGTGGTCGGCAGCCTGAACATGGACCTGGTGCTGCAGGTCGCCCGCGCGCCCGAGGCCGGCGAGACCGTGCTGGCCGACGGCCTGCACCTGGTGCCCGGTGGCAAGGGCGGCAACCAGGCCGTGGCCTGCGCGCGCCAGGGCGCCCAGGTGCACCTCTTCGGCCGCCTGGGCGACGACGGCTACGGCCGCACGCTGCGCGCAGGCCTGGCCGCCGACGGCATCGACCACAGCGGCGTGCAGACCGATACCGCATCCACCACCGGCGTGGCCGCCATCACGGTCGAAGCCACGGGCCAGAACCGCATCGTGGTGGTGCCCGGCGCCAACGGCCGCTTCGTGCTGGACGCGCTCGCGCTGGGCGCCGCGCTGCCCGGTGCCGGCGGGCTGGTGGTGCAGTTCGAAACCCCCATGCCGCAGGTCGTGGCGGCGGCGCAGCAGGCCCACGCTGCGGGCTGCCCGGTGGTGCTCAACCCCTCGCCCATCCAGCCCCTGCCCGACACGCTCTGGCCCCTGGTGCACACGCTGGTGGTCAACGAGGTCGAGGCCGCGGCCCTGGCCGGCGTGGCCGTGGACAGCCCGCAAGACGCCGCCGCCGCCGCCCAGGCGCTGCGCGGCCGGGGCCCCGCGCAGGTCGTGGTCACGCTGGGCGCCGCCGGCGCCGTGGCGGCCGACGCCGATGGCTGCCGCCACCACCCCGGCATGCGCGTGCGCGCGGTGGACACCACGGCGGCCGGCGACACCTTTCTGGGTGCGCTGGCCGTGGCGCTGGCGCGCAGCGAGCCGCTGGATGCCGGCGTGCGCGAAGGCATCCGCGCCGCCGCGCTGTGCGTGACGCAGCACGGCGCGCAGCCCTCCATCCCCACCCGCGCCGCCGTGGCGCAGAGCCCCCAACCGCCCGACTGGACCGCCCTGTGAAACGCACCACCCTGCTGCACGCCGAACTCTCCCACGCCATCGCCAGCCTCGGCCACGGCGACATGCTGGTCATCGGCGACGTGGGCCTGCCCATCCCCGACGGCCCGCGCCGCATCGACCTGGCGCTGACCCCCGGCATCCCGGCCGTGGTGGACGTGCTGCGCGTGGTGCTGGCCGAGATGCAGGTCGAAAAAGCCATCATCGCCACCGAGGCCGTGGAGCGCCACGCCGGCATCCAGCCCGGCTGGTCGGCCGCGCTGCCCGTGGCCCCCGCGCAGATGCCGCACGAAGACTTCAAGCGCCTGACCCGGCAGGCCCGCGTGATGGTGCGCACCGGCGAGTGCACGCCGTACGCGAACGTGATCCTGGTGGCCGGCGTCACGTTCTGAAGGGACAGACTCCCCCTGAGTCGCCTGCGGCGCCTTCCCCCTGAGGGGGACGACGCCCTCGCTGCGGGGCGGCCCTTGGCTTGCGGTCCCCATCGACAGCGCCCGCCGCAGACGCCGCGTAGGGGTTTTGCATAGCCCGCCAGGGGCGCAGGCTGGGTTACGCTGGATTGAGACCTCGTTCTGACACGCCAGCCCCGGCGGCCCGGGCCTCACGAGGCCACCGGCCCGCCGCCAGCCCCACGCCCCGCCACCCATGCCCCACAGCCCCGCGCCCCACGATTTGCTCCCCCCCGAGATCACCGTCCTGGAGCGCGGCTGGCTGTCGGCCAACAACATCCTCTTCATCGGCCAGCACGACACCGCCATCGTGGACACCGGCTACTGCAGCCACGCCGAGCAGACCGTAGCCCTGGTGCAGGGCGCCCTGGCGGGCCGCCCGCTCGACCGCGTGCTCAACACCCACCTGCACAGCGACCACTGCGGCGGCAACGCAGCCCTGCAGAAAACCTGGCCCCGCGTGCTGACCGCCATCCCGCCCGGGCAGGCGCGCCACGTGCGGCAGTGGAACGCCTACGCGCTGAGCTACACCCCCACCGGCCAGGAATGCCCGCCGTTTCGCGCCGACACCCTGCTCGACCCCGGCTCCTGCGTGCTGCTGGGCGACAAGCCCTGGCAGGTGCACGCCGCACCCGGCCACGACCCGCATTCGGTGGTGCTGTTCAGCCCGCAGGACCGGGTGCTGATCTCGGCCGACGCGCTGTGGGAAAACGGCTTCGGCGTCGTCTTCCCGGAGCTGGAAGGCGACAGCGCATTCGCCGAGGTGGCCGCCACGCTGGACGTGATCGAGGCCCTGGCCCCCCAGGTCGTGATCCCCGGCCACGGCCCCGTCTTCACCGACGCCCCCCGCGCCATCGACGGCGCACGCCGCCGGCTGGACGGCTTTGTACGCAACCCCACCAAACACGCACTCTATGCCGCCAAGGTGCTGCTGAAATACAAGCTGCTGGAGTGGCAGCAGATCCGCATGGCGGACCTGACTGCCTGGGCCCAGGGCACACCGTATTTCGGCATGCTGCGCGAGACGCATTTTGGGGACCAGGAGGAGGATGCGTGGCTGCAGAGTCTGGCGCAGGACCTGGTGCGGTCGGGGGCGGCGGTGCGGCAGGGGGACGTGCTGCACAACGTGTGAGCCCTTGCAAGGCAGCCATTCCCATGGCCGCCGGAGCTACACAGCTTTCGCCTTGTATTCACGCAATCGCGCCCCGAGGCCCGGCTCCAGGAGCGCATTGAATCGGTCTGCTTCCCGTACGCAGGCGTCAGAGCCCTCTGCATACAGAACTGCAATCCAGGTCGGCTCGATGCGTCGCGGTACCGGCTCGGCTTCTTGCCCTAGCGCATACCGCATGGCGCTGACCACCTGCTGGTTCTGCGCAACCTCCGACAACTTGGAGCGCTGGCGTTCCGTTCCGATGGGAGAGGTGTACAGCAATGCGCGAAGGTGAGACAGATTGCGCTTCCATGACTCGCGCAGGGCATCATCGTCGTCTGCAAGCTCGACGATCCGGGTGAGCGCATGGGTATAGCGGGAGAGGTCCGGCCGCTCCCGCAGCAAGCGGAGCGAATCCCGTATCAGCTGAGGCTTGATGCCCACGAGATTCTTCGAGCCGGAATCAAATGCAGCCGACGGGTCCCAATCCGCCCAGATGATGCAGCGGATGAACTCGTCGGCCGATTTCGGCCTCTGGTGGAAGGGATTGCCGAGTGGATGCATGTCAGTCAGTGCATGGAGGGACATCAAGCGGGGCAGCGCGGCAAAGATAGCCTATTCCCCGTGCTTGTACTGCTTGTCACACCCCATCACATGGTTGTAACTGCTCGACATGCATTGGTAGAACAGCTTCTTGTTGCCCGACGATGACTGGCAGTCCGACACGCTGTACTTGCCCCGGGCCTCGCGGATCTTGGGGGCAGTCTTATCGAACTCTGCTTTGCTCATGTAGCCGTCGCGCACGTTCTTCTGGCCCACTTCCAGCATGGTGTCGGCCTGGTCGTGGATGTTGCCCACGGCGGCGGAGCAGTTGAGGGGCACCTGCTTGCCGTCCACCTTCTGCAGGGCTTTCTTCATGTCTTCGCCGAACTCTTCCACGTCCTTCGGGACTTTCTTGGTGCCGTCGGCGTTGTACTGCTGGCCCGGCTTGCCGGACGCGGATGACGACGACACGCTCTTGGTGGCGCCGTTGTTGCTCTGCAGCTTGAGCGGCTCGGCGTCTGCGTTGGACGGCGGCGGCTGGGAGCCGTAGTGGGTCTTGCCCTGGGCGTCCACCCACTTGTAGACGGGTTGCGCTTGCGCGCCCCCGAACAGCCCCGACACCACGGCGGCCATGGCCAGCCACTGCAGATTCTTCATCATCTCCACTCCCTCCATCTTTGATTGAAAAATGGCGCTACCGCTTGCTCATCCAGCGGCAGCAGCTCTTATTTTTATAGCATTCCTTTGCAAACCCGCAAAACCGCAGACCTGCAGACCTGCCCACCGCACGAATTACGGCAGGTCCTTGTTCACCTCGGGCGCGGCCGCATCACGCGGGCCGATGGTGCCCAGGCGGCTCTTGAGCGACTGGGGCTGGCCGGTGAGCATGGCGGCGTAGTTGGTGGTGTTGGCCAGCACCTTCTTCACGTAGTCGCGCGTTTCCGCAAAGGGCACGTTTTCGGCCCAGATGGCGGCGTCCAGCACCGGGCCGTTGCGCCAGCTGCGTGGGCGGCCGGGGCCGGCGTTGTAGGCGGCGGCGGCCATGGGCATGGAGCCCGCGAAGTCATCGAGCGCGAGCTTGAGGTACGCGGTGCCGATGGTGATGTTGGTGTCGCGGTCGTTGATCTGGTCGGCGGTGAAGTTGTTCATGCCGATCTTCTTGGCCGTCCAGCGCGCGGTGGCGGGCATGACCTGCATCAGGCCCGAGGCGCCCACGTGGGAGCGCGCGTCCATGATGAAGCGGCTTTCCTGGCGGATCAGGCCGTAGACATACGCCGGGTCCAGGCCGATGCCGTTGGCGCGCTCGACCACGGCGCTGCGAAACGGCGTGGGAAAGCGCTGGGTGGTGTCCACCACGCTCTTGGTGCGTTCGCTGGTGTTGATGCAGCGGTCCCACACCTCGCGCTGGCAGGCGAAGTCGGCGGCGGCCAGCAGTTCGCGGTCGGGCATGCCGCCGCTCTGGTGCAGGTTGGTGGTGTAGTTCCACTCGCGCACGCCTTCGCTGCGCAGGCCGAGCAGGATGGCGTACAGCGCTCGGTTCAGGCCCGGGTTCGCGCGGGCGGCGGCTTTTTCTTCGGCCGTGAGGGGGGCGGGTGCGGGCGGTACCGTGATGCGCTGGCCGATTTCTTCGAGCGCCAGTTGCTCATAAAAGCCGCGCGTGCTGGCGATGCCTTCGAGCAGTTGGCGGGCCTCGGCGCGTTCGGCGTCGGTCACGCGGCCTGTGAGCAGGGAGCGCGCCTTCCAGTACACCCAGGTGCTGTCCTGGCGGCCTTCAGGGCTCATGGCGTTGACGGCCTTGGCCACCGCATTCCACTGGCCGGCGCGCAGGGCGGCGCGCACTTTCCAGCCCAGCAGGTCGTCGTTCAGGTCGGTATCTTTGGTGACGTTGGCGAAGTAGCCGTGGGCGTTGCCCGCCAGCCGCTGTGCGGCGGTCTTGCCAATCACGGCCCAGGCCCAGTTGCGCTCTTCGGCCGACAGGTGCACGCCCCATTTGCTGTCGAGCTGGTAGGCCGCGCCGTCCGGGTCGCCGATGGCCAGCTTGAGCAGGGCCAGGAGGACCAGTTCCTGCTTGGCCTTGCCGGAAGCCGTGGCGCGCGAGAGCAAATATTTGCTGGGCGCATCCAGCACGTCCTTGACCTGGGGCAGCGAGTCGGGCGAGACGATCTCGACCGCAGTGCGCACCACGCGGGGGCGGTTGGCCTCGATGCCCAGGCGGGCCTTGCGCCACACGTCCAGGGCCGAGAGCTTCTTGTAGCCGTACAGCTCCCGTGCGGCGTGGGTGCAGCCATCGTCGCCGTCGCGCTGGGCATACCAGTTGCTGCGCACGTCCTCGGCCACGGTGGGGCTGGCGGTGCCCTTGATCTGGTCGATCAGCAGGGCGTAGCAGCGCACCTCGCGGTCGTCGGACATGCGGTAGCTCGGGTGCTGCTCGGCAAACTGCGCCCAGTCGCGGCGCTGGCCCAAGAGCAGCAGCCAGTCGTTGCGCAGGCGGTCTTCCTGGTAACTGCCGGCGTAGCGCTGCATGAAGGACTGGATCTCGGCCGGCGAGGCCTCGCCCAGGCGCAGCTTGAGTTCCCAGTACGCCGCCCAGGGCTCCAGCGCGTGACCGCGCGCCGAGGGCAGCAGTTGCTCCAGTCTCTTGCGGTCTCCCTTGCGGAAGGCCTGTTGCATCTCGAGCAGGGTATCGTCACCACGGTTTTGCGCCTGGACAAGGGGCGCGGCGGTGGCCAGCAGGGCGCCGGCGAGAAGCGGTGTCAGAATTCGAAACAATTGCATGGGGGAATTATCTGATGGACAAAGCAGCCCTGCGGCGCGCGTTGGTAGAAGAACGCCTGAACCTGCCCGACCGCCTACAGCGGTCCGACCTGTTACAGCAGGTCATGCGCATCTGGCTGGTGAACCGGCCGGACACGGTGATCGGGGCCTATTGGCCCATCAAGGGCGAGTTCGACCCGTTGCCCGCCCTGCACCGCTGGAAGGAAGACGGCGAACTGCTGGACGAGCCCCAGTTGCGCCGCATCGGCCTGCCGGTGGTCAACAAGGTGCACAAGACCCTGACCTTCCACGCCTGGTACCCCGGCTGCCCCATGGAGGAGGACGCCTACGGCATCCCCAAGCCCAAGGACACCGAGGTCATCGTGCCCACCCTGCTGTTCGTGCCCTGCGTGGGCTATGCGCCGGGCGGCTACCGGCTGGGGTATGGCGGCGGTTTCTACGACCGCACGCTGGCCACGCTGCAGCCCAAGCCGTTCACGGTGGGGCTGGGCTTTACCAACGGGTACCTGGACGATTTTGAGCCGGAAGAGTTCGACCTGCCGCTCGACGCGATCCTGAACGACAACGGCGTGGTCTGGCCGGTGGGCTCCCCCTGAAACATCTTCAGCGCCTGCTGTGACGGCGCCCGGCACCGCCGGGTCGCTGCCTCAGCCCACCCGCAGTTCCGAGGCAAAGGCATAGCACTCGCCACCGGCAGGGCGGCGTTTGCAGGCGTACATGGCGCTGTCGGCGGCGCGCAGCAGGTCGGCCAGGGTCACGCCGTCGACCGGGTGGCTGGCGATGCCCAGGCTCATGCCCACGGTGAGTGCGCGGCCTTCGAACATCACGGGCTCGGCGGCGCTGGCGGCCATGCGGCGGGCCATGGCGGCGATCACGTCGCGCGGCGGGGCGCCGGCGATCAGCACCGCGAATTCATCGCCGCCCAGGCGTGCCACCATGTCTTCGGCCCGCAACTGGGCGCGCAGGCGCTGCACCATGGTGGCCAGCACCACGTCGCCCGCGGCGTGGCCGTGGGTGTCGTTCACGCCCTTAAAACCGTCCAGGTCCAGCAGCAGCAAAGCAAACGGCCGGTTCTCCGCGATGGCGGCGCCAGCGCGGCTGGCCAGCCCGGCGCGGTTGGCGGCACCGGTCAGGGCATCGGTGCCCAGCGCCTCGACCAATTCTTGCGTGCGCACGGTGAGCGCTTCTTCCGAATTGCGCAGCAGCCGCACGCGCGAGGCCATGGCGGCCGCGAACACGATGGACTCGGCCACCAGCACGGTCTGGGTCATGTCCATCTGCTGCGGCGTCCAGGCCACCCAGCCCCAGCTGGCCACGACGATGGCGCAGATGCCGATGAGCAGCAGGGTCACCCCCGCCGAATACAGCACGGCCGGCCAGTACCGCCGCCGCATGGCCATCACCGCACCGGCCGTCAGCACCACGGTGGACGCCATGACCGAGGCCTGCACCAGGCGGAACAGCCACAGCGGGTGCGACCCCAGCAGCCCGTACACCGTGGCCAGCGCCAACGCCGCCACCATGGCCAGCACCACCTTGTCCAGGCGCGGCGCAAAGTGCGACAGCCGCAGGAGGCTGCGCCCGAACATCAGCTTGGAGATGGCCCACAGCGGCGGCGCCACGCTGTAGAAGAACCCCGCCGCCTCGGGCCAGTGCGCAAACGGGTAGCGCAGCGTGTGGCCGTTGAACCCCGCCAGGGCCAGCAGCGCCCCGGCGCACGACACCAGGTACCAGGCGTAGATGCTCTCGCGGAACACCAGCAGCATCACCGTGCTGAACACCACCAGACCGAGCAGCAGGCCGTAGCACACGCCGTCGAACATGCGCTTGTCCTGCGTGGCCTGCAGGTAGTCCGCCAGGTCCCACACCGAGGCCGCGTAGAACCGCGCAAAGGTCGACTCCACCCGGAAGTACACCGTGTACACGCCCGCATCGGGCAGCTTGAAGCGCCAGGCCATCTGCTCGGACCCCGCCGGCCGCGTGGACCAGGGGTGGCGCATGCCCGTGACCACCGGCTCGGCCAGCGCCTTGCCCTGGGCGTCGTAGGGGCCGTTGAACCGCAACTCGTGCGTGGACACGGTGGGCACCAGCAGCAGCCACTCGCGCAGCGCATCGGCCGGGTCGGCCAGCTGCAGGCGCAGCCGGAACCACAGCACCCGGTCGGATTCCGCGCCCTTGAGGGGGTTCTCGGGGTAGGCAAACTGCGCCTCGTTCTCGGGCTGGCGCACCGCCTCGATGGTCATCTGGCGGGTCTTGTCCTCGAACATGCCCATGAACGGCACCACCAGCATGCCGCCGGCGTGCTGGGCGACGGGGGCCGGGGCATCGCGCCCCGCGGGCTGGGCCTGGGCGGTTGCGGCCAGGGCCATGGCGGCCCACACCAGGCCGCCGGCCAGTGCGGCCGCGCTGCGCAGCCACCGCTGGCAAACCACCCTCAGCAAAAAAGCAAAAAAAGACAGCGTCATCAAAGCCGGCCCGGCAGAGATCGGGCGGGAAACCACCTCGAAAGCGGCAGATTGTGCCGCACCCCGGAATTCCCCAGCCGGGCGGAATGGGCGGCTTTTTGGGCTTTGATGCGCAGATGGCATCAAATGACGTGTCATTCAGCATGGATGAACCGCCCATGGCGGCGGTAGCATCAATGCCCCTTACCCAGGCACCAGGTTTTTCATCCATGCTCAAGCTCTACATCGGCAACAAGAATTACTCCTCGTGGTCCATGCGCCCCTGGGTGCTGCTGCGCCAGGCCGGCATCGCGTTCGACGAAGTCCGCGTGCGCTTCGACAGCTTCGACGCGGATTCCGAATTCAAGCGCGCCATCGGCGCCGTCAACCCCACCGGCAAAGTGCCGGTGCTGGTCGACGGCGACCTGGTGGTGTGGGACACCCTGGCCATCGCCGAATACGCGGCCGAGACGCACCCCGACAAGAAGCTCTGGCCCACCGACCCCAAGGCCCGGGCGCGCGCGCGCAGCATCTGCGCCGAAATGCACAGCGGCTTTTCGGCCCTGCGCAACAACTGCCCCATGAACATCGAGGCCGACCTGCCCGACACCGGCGCGCTGCTGTGGCGCGACAACGCCGGCGTGCGTGCCGACGTGCAGCGCCTGGTGGGCATGTGGAGCGCGCTGCTCGACGAGCATGGCGGCCCGATGCTGTTCGGCGAGTTCACCATCGCCGACGCGTACTTCGCCCCCGTGTGCATGCGCCTGGCGACCTACGCCCTGCCCCTGCCGCCGCAGATCGCCGACTACGTGCAGCGCGTGCGCGCCCTGCCCGGCGTGAAGGCCTGGATCGACGACGCATTGGCCGAAAAGGACTTCCTCGACTTCGAGGAACCCTACCGCCTGGCCCCCGCCAAGCGCTGAGGAGCACTTGTACATGGCAGTCACCATCTACCTGCGCTATGTGCTCAATACCAGCAAGCTCCGGGAGTTCGAGCACTACGGCAAGCTGTGGATTCCGCTGGTCGAGAAATTCGGCGGCCAGCACCACGGCTACTTCATGCCCAGCGAAGGCGCGAACAACATCGCGCTGGCGCTGTTCACCTTCGAGAGCCTGGCGGCCTACGAGGTGTACCGCCAGCAATCGATGCAGGACGCGGAGTGCCTGGCGGCGTTCCGCTATGCCGAGGAGACAGGCTGCATCGTAAGCTATGAGCGGAGCTTTTTCAGGCCGGTGTTTGCCTGAGAAACGCGTTGAGTCGATGTAGCACCAATGTGCTACATTGCCTTTTCCTGCAGGAGCCCCCCATGTCCACCACCACCATTCGCCTTGAAGATGAGATGAAAAGCCGCATCAACGCCGCGGCAGCGCAAGTCGGCAAGACAGCACACGCTTTCATCCTGGAGGCCTTGGCCCAGAAGGTGGAGCAAGTGGAGCAGGACAACGCATTCCACGCCCTGGCCGACGAGCGCTGGGCACGCATTCGCGCTACCGGCAAGACGGTGGCGTGGGACGATGCCAAGGCTTACCTGACCGCCCGAGCCCAGGGCGAGCAGCCTCGCAAACCCGCCGCCAAGGCATGACCCGCATCGAGCTGGCGCCAGAGGTTCTGGAGGACTTCGACCGCTTCTTCGACCACATCGCGCAGTACGACCCGGGCAGTGCGCCCGAACGCATCGGCGCCATCGTGGACGCCCTGCAGATCCTGTCCCACAGCCCACAGATCGGTCGGCCTGTGCAAGGTGGCAAGCGCGAACTGGTGATAGGCCGGGCGTCTCGCGGGTACGTGGCGCTGTACCACTACGTGGCGGACATCGACACCGTTTTTGTATTGGCGGTGCGCAACCAGCGGGAGGCGGGCTTCAAGCGCTGAACCCCGCCCATCCACTACCGAAACTGCTTGCGCAACTTCGCTTTGTGCCGCGCGATGTGCGCCATCTGCGCCTCGGCAATCGAGCCGCCCAAATCCACCCCGTCGCCATTGAGCACATCGTTCGCATAGGCCAGCGCCCGCGCCACCACCTCGGCCTCGGTCACGCCCTGCTGCTCGGCCAGGTCCAGGGCCACGCGGCGCATGGCGCGCTGCGACAGCATCCACATCGCGCCGAAGGCCTCCCAGGCAGCGGCAGATTCCTTGAACTTGTCCCGGTCGCCCAGGATTTCGTTCAAGGGCTTGGCCAGGATTGCTTCCAGGTCCTCCACCTTGGACTTCAGCGCTTCGAACTGCGCCTCGCGCTGCAGTGCGGCAGCAGCAGCGTTGGCCGCAGCGTCCGGCGCCGGGGGCACGGGCACGCTGCCGTCGGGGTTGAGCTGGGCGATAGTGAGGTCGGACGATAGGGACATGGTGGGGCGAATATACGGCGCAGCGCAGGTTCTAAACTCGCCCCATGAAAATCTACATGGTGGGCGGCGCCGTCCGCGACAAGCTGCTGGGCCGTCCGGTGAACGACCGCGACTGGGTGGTGGTGGGCGCCACGCCCGAGCAGATGCTGGAGGGTGGCTACCTGCCCGTGGGCCGCGACTTCCCCGTCTTTTTGCACCCCACCACGCGCGAGGAATATGCGCTGGCCCGCACCGAGCGCAAGAGCGGCCAGGGCTACCGGGGCTTTGCGGTGCACACCGCGCCCGACGTGACGCTGGAGGAAGACCTCTCGCGCCGCGACCTCACTATCAATGCGATAGCAGAAGACACCCATCCATCTCGTGGCAGCGGCCTGTTTGACCCCTACCACGGCGTGCGCGACATCGAAGCGCGCGTGCTGCGCCACGTGACCGATGCCTTCCGCGAAGACCCGGTGCGCATCCTGCGCGTGGCGCGTTTTGCGGCGCGCTTCACCGACTTCACCGTGGCGCCCGAGACCATGCAGCTCATGCGCGAGATGGTCGCCCACGGCGAGGTGGACCACCTGGTGCCCGAGCGCGTGTGGCAGGAGCTGGCGCGCGGCCTGATGGAAGCCAGGCCCTCGCGCATGTTCGAAGTGCTGCGCGAATGCGGTGCGCTGGCCGTGCTGCTGCCCGAGGTGGCGCGCCTGTGGGGCGTGCCGCAGCGCGCTGAATACCACCCCGAGGTGGACACCGGCGTGCACCTGATGATGGTGCTGGACATGTCCGCGCGGCTGGGTGCCCCGCTGACCGTGCGCTTTGCCTGCCTGGCGCACGACCTGGGCAAGGGCACGACACCCGCCGACGTGCTGCCGCGCCACATCGAGCACGAGCAGCGCAGCGCCGAGCTGCTGGTGGACGTGGCCGAGCGCCTGCGCGTGCCGGTGGACTGCCGCGAGACCGCCGACGTGGTGGCCCGTGAGCACGGCCACATCCACCGCAGCGGCGAGCTGTCCGCCGCGGCCCTCATGCGCCTGCTGGAGCGCTGCGACGCCATTCGCAAGCCTGCGCGGTTTGCCGACGTGTTGCTGGCCTGCGAGTGCGATGCGCGCGGGCGACTGCACTTCGAAGAAACGCCCTACCCGCAGCGCCCGCGTTTGCTGGCGGTGCTGACGGCAGCGCAGTCGGTGGTCACGCGCGATATCGCAGCGCAGGCCGCGAGCCGGGGGCTGACCGGGCCGCAGGTGGGCGGGTTGATCCACCAGGAGCGCGTGCGGGCCGTGGCGCAATGGCTGCAGGAGGAGAAGCAAGTGACTGAGCCGGGGCAGAAGTAAGAAGCTTCTGCTTCTGGTTTTGCCTCTGCTTCGGTACCGGCTTCTGCGCAGGCTTGACAACGGCCCGCGCCCCTCACAACCGTTCGGGCTGAGCTTGTCGAAGCCAGGGCATGCGCGTGCCACACCCCTCGCACCTTCACCCAACGCAAGCGTGGCACAAGCCTCGCAACGCCTCTAGAATCCGCCTCCTTTCGACCACCCCGTGCGCAGCGGCATTGCCTGCGGGCGGGCCCCTGCTCCAGCCACCACCGCTCCGCCATGAACCCTCTGCACATCCGCCTGGCCACCCCCGCCGACGCGGACACCATCGCCCCGCTGTTCGACGCCTACCGCCAGTTCTACGACCAGGCACCCGACCTTGCAGCGGCGCAGCACTTCATCGCCGACCGGCTCACGCGCGGCGAGTCCAGCATCCTCATGGCGTTCGATGAAACCGGTGCAGCCATCGGCTTTTGCCAGCTCTACCCCACGTTCTGCTCGGTGGAGGCGGCGCCCATCTACACGCTGTACGACCTGTTCGTGGCGCCCACCGCCCGCAAGACGGGAGCAGGCCGCGCCTTGCTGATCGCGGCGCGCGACCACGCACGCGCGCAGGGCAAGGTGCGCATGGACCTGACCACGGCCCACACCAACACCACGGCGCAGTCGCTGTACGAGTCGCTGGGCTGGGTGCACGACACGGTGTTTCGGGCGTACAGCCAGCGGGTGGGATAGGTATTCGCTCTCTTTTGCGGATTCACTCTCGATCAAAACCGTTCGGGCTGAGCTTGTCGAAGCCTCGCCGCGCTCCGACAAGCTCAGCGTGAACGGCTTTGCTTTTTTCGAGCAGGGACCGTCTTGAAGGCACGCTCACCAGCGCAACCACCGCGGCCCCGCAATAGCCCCCACGGCCGTCGGCACCGCCATGCCCGCCAGATACCACACCGCGAGAAACGGCGTGGCCATCTCTGGGCAGTGCAGCGCATACACCAGCGCCCCCAGCGCCCCAGCCAGCAGGCCGGCCCCAGCGCCCGCCCAGGCCAGGCGCGTGGGTGCCGCGCCTTTCAATGCCCAGAAGCCCGCGGCGAACGCCGGCACCGACAGCACGGCGATGTTGAAGGGGCACGTCCGCCAGGTGCTGCCCAGGATGAGCGGCAGGCGCTCGGCCGGCGCCGCCTGCGCCAGCGTGGCCAGCGCCAGGCCCCACAGCACCAGCGGCGGCAGCGCCAGCCACAGTGCGGCACGACCGGCAGGCACGCCCGGGCGCGCCATGCGCTGCAGCAGCATCAGCCCGGCCGCGGCCAGCGTGCCCGCGAAGGCCAGCTTGCCCCAGAACATGGGCATGGCCATCGTGGCGGCCAGATCGCTGCGCAGGCCGAAAAGCGCCAGCATGAGCACGGAGGCCCCGGCAATGCCGGCGAACGCGGCCACGGCCAGGCGCTGCTCCACCGTGTGGCGGGCCACCGGGTGCGCGTCGGCGGCCAACAGCTCGATCAATTCATCGGTCTTCATCACATTCCCCTGATCTTGGCGGCCAGGGCCTTCAGGCCCCGGTGCACGCCGACTTTGACGGCCGACTCCGACAGGCCGGTGAGCTGTGCGGTCTCGACTACCGACAGGCCCTCGAGCTTCATGTGCACAATGGGCAGGCGCTGGCGGTCGGGCAACTGCTCCAGCAGGCGGCCCAGGTCGCGCCGGGCCTCGGCCGCCTCGCTGTCGGTGCTGGCGAACAGGTCGTCGGTGTCGTCCAGCGGCACATGCAGCGCTTCCTTGGCGGCGCGCGATCGCAGCCAGTCGATGAGCTTGTAGCGCGCAATCGCATGCACCCAGGCCGTCACCGGCGAGTCGGCCCGGTAGGTGTGGCGCTGGTTGTGCACCGCCAGCAGGGTCTCCTGCACGAGGTCCTCCACCTCGTCGGGCCGCTGCGCCAGGCGGCGGCGCAGGAACGCACGCAGGTGCGCGCTCAGCTCCTTCAGAAATCGCTGGTAGGCCGCTGCGTCGGCGTCCAGCCCCTGCAGCAGCAATCCGCGCAGCCGCTCTTCAATGTCCATGGCGTCTCCCTGCAGGGTATTCGTCACAGCGGGCCCTCCGGTTACAGCGGGTGCAAAAAATAAATAAGCGTGTGGATTGGCAGCGCCGTGTAACCCGCGGCGCCGCCAGCGCGAATTACAGCGCAGATCGGGTGCTGCAGGGTGCAGGCAGTCAGCTAGTTAGTTAGTTCTGCCCCGCACGTTGCCGCCACCGGTCCGCTTCGATCCCTTTCTTATTAATTTATTTATCAAACTCTGTTGGAGAAATTTGCCATGACCACACGCACCCTCAGCCTCGGCGCCCTCGCACTCTCGGCCATTGCCTGCACCTCCGCCTTGGCACAGGCCCCTGCCCAGCCCATGGCCGACGCCGCCAAGCCCGCCATGGAGAAGTGCTACGGCGTGTCGATGGCCGGCAAGAACGACTGCGCTGCCGGCGCCGGCACCACGTGCGCGGGCACGTCCAAGATGGACTACCAGGGCAACGCCTGGAAGTACGTGCCCGCCGGCACCTGCGCCACGCTCAAGACGCCCAAGGGCATGGGGTCGCTGATGCCCATCAAATCCTGAAATGAAGCGCCCCCTGAGGCGCTGCGCGCCTTCCCCCGAAGGGGGACGCACCCGGTGGCCCGGCAAAGCCGGCTCCACGGGTGCACTGGCCTGGTCCGCGCCCGCTTCGTGGGCCGCGGGTGGCGCGCAGCGCCATGGATAACCGATACGGCAAAGCCTCCCCTCACCACTACAGCGATCTGCCATGCCATCCCCGTTGACCGCCGGCCTGGGCCTCAAGCCCCAGCACTACGCCGAGGCACAGCACTGCGGTGCGCCCGGCCTGTGGTGGGAGGTTCATCCCGAAAACTACTTGGCCGCCGGCGGCCCGCGGCTGGCGTGGCTCGAAGCCATCCGTGCGCGCCACCCGGTGGCGCTGCATGGGGTGTCGCTGTCGCTCGCGGCCGATGCACCGCCCGATGCCGATCACTTGGCCCGGCTGGCCGCGCTGGTGCGGCGCATCGAGCCCGCCATCGTGTCCGAACATCTGGCGTGGTCCTCCTGGCGCGGCCACTACCTGCCCGACCTGCTGCCGTTTCCGCGCACCCACGCCGCACTGGCCCGCATCGCGGACAACATCGCGCGCACGCAGGATGCCTTGCAGCGCACCATCGCCATCGAGAACCCCACGCACTACCTGCACATCGACGGGCACGACTGGTGCGAGACCGACTTTCTGGCCGATCTGGTGCGGCGCACCGGCTGCGCGCTGCTGCTGGATGTGAACAACGTGCATGTGAGCGCCCACAACCTGGGCACGGATGCGCGGGCCTACATCGATGCGTTCCCGCTGCACGCCGTCGCGGAGATCCACCTGGCCGGGCACCATGCCGACCCGGCGCTGGGCGACGCGCTGCTCATCGACAGCCACGATGCGCCCATCGACCCTGCCGTTTGGGCGTTGTATGAACAGGTGCTGGCGCGCACAGGCCCTATCCCCACGCTCATCGAACGGGACGGCAACGTGCCCGCGTTGGCAGAGCTGCTGGCTGAACGCGACGAGGCACACAGCGCGCTGGCCGCCTGCGCGCAACACCACGAACAACGCGAGGTGGCGCCATGCACCTGAGCGATTTTCAGGACGGCCTGGCGGCTGCGTTGCTGCCTTCGCCAGACACCGTGGCACCAACACCCGCGTGGCTCACAGCCCTGGCCGCCCAGCCCGGCTTTGCGGTGTACCGCAACACCGTGCTCGCCGCCTGCATCGACACGCTGCAGGCCAATTACCCCACCGTGTGCAGCCTGGTGGGCACCGACTGGTTTCGTGCAGCGGCGGCCGTTTTCGCCCACGCGCAGCCACCGGCCGACGGGCGGCTCATGGACTATGGCGCGGGCTTTGCCGATTTTCTGCAGCAGTTCGGGCCAGCCGCAGCACTGCCCTACCTGCCCGCCGTTGCACACCTCGACCGGTGCTGGACGACGAGCCACCTGGCGGCCGATGCCCCTGCGCTCGACGCGACCTGGCTGGGCCGCCAGCCGACCGACACGCTGGCACTGTGGCACCTGCGGCCCCACCCGGCGGCGCGCTGGGCCTGGTGCGATGACCACCCCGCGTATGCCCTGTGGCAGCGCCACCGCGACCAGTGGCCGATGGATGCAGACCTGCTGTGGACAGGCGATGGCGGCTTGCTGACCCGGCCCGATTCCGCCGTGGTGTGGTGCGCGTTGCCGCATGCAGGCATCGCCTTCATGGACGCCTGCGCGCAAGGCCTGCCATTGGAGGCCGCTGCCACAGAAGCATTGGTGGCCGAACCAGATACCGACATCGCAGCGCTGCTGATGTTGCTGCTGGACGCCGGAGCGCTCACCGAAGCCGCGGCCGATGCGGCTGCACCGGCCCCATGTTCAAAGGAAACACCATGACACCCAACACCATCCCCATGCTCTCCCCAACCGCAGGCGGCCCCCGCGCGTGGCTGGCCCGGCTGGCACACATCTCCGCCTGGCTCACACCCCACAGCCTGCTCGCACTCGTCAACCGCATCGCGCTGGCCGGCATCTTCTGGCTGTCGGCGCGCACCAAGGTCGAGGGCTGGTTCACCATCTCCGACAGCGCCTATGCGCTGTTCAGCGACGAGTACAAGCTGCCGCTGATCCCGCCGCACCTGGCCGCACAGATGGCCACGGTGGCCGAGCACCTGTTCGCCGTGCTGCTGGTGCTGGGGCTGTTCACCCGGCTGTCCGCGCTGGCGCTCTTGGGCATGACGCTGGTGATCCAGGTGTTCGTGTACCCGGACGCGTGGCCCACGCACCTGTCCTGGGCGGGGCTGCTGCTGTACCTGGTGGGGCGCGGCGCGGGCGCTGTGTCGCTGGACCGCGCGCTGGGCCTGCGCTGAGCCGGCCGCCTCAGCCCACCTTCACGCGTTGGACGGGGCCGCGGTGCGCACCCAGCGCGCGATGTCCGCCGCGCCCAGCGCGCCGGAGATGCGGGCCACCTCGCGCCCCTGCTGGAACATCACCATGGTCGGAATGCTGCGGATCGCATGGCGCGCTCCCAGAGCCTGGTGCTCTTCGGTGTTGAGCTTGGCCAGGCGTACCTGCGGCTCCAGCTCGCGCGCGGCCTGGGCAAAGGCGGGCGCCATCTGGCGGCACGGGCCGCACCACGGCGCCCAGAAGTCCACCACCACGGGGATGTGGCTGCGCGCCACATGGCGCTCGAACGACGCGGCGTCGAGTTCGAGCGGTGCCCCTTCGAAGAGCGGCTGGTGGCACTGGCCGCAGTCGGGCGCGCTGGCCAGCTGCGCGGTTTGCACGCGGTTGGTGGTGTGGCAGTGGGGGCAGACGATGTGCAGGGCTTCGGACATGGGGGCGCGTTGTTGGCAGTCTGAATGTGCGCAGGTGGCGACCGCGCCGGATTTTTCAAGTCGGCGCACCCGCCGCAGCACTGTCGGCCAAATACCTGCTTGCAAAAATTTACGCGGGATTACAGGGTGTAGAACACCCCGGCGGGCCGGTCGGCCCGGTGGCATCTGCTAAGGTCTCGGCCCATGCAGCTGCTTCCGATACTGACAACTGCCAACGCCCTTTTTCTCGATTTCGACGGCACGCTCACCGAGCTGGCGTCGCGCCCCGAAGCGGTGCGCATCGCGTCCGGGCTGGTACCCACACTCTCCGCGCTGCACGGGCACCTGGGTGGTGCACTGGCCATCGTGACCGGGCGACCCGAGGCCGACATCGACGTGTTTCTGGCCCCGCTGCACCTGCCGCTGGCCAGCGAGCACGGTGCGCAATACCGCCTCCACGACACATCCCACCCGGCCGTGCAGCCGCCCGATCTGGCCCCCGTGCTGCAGGCGGCGTACGACCTGGCGTCGCGCCATCCCGGCCTGCTGGTGGAGCCCAAGCGCGCCAGCGTCGCCCTGCACTACCGCCTGGCGCCCCATATGGAGGCGCGCTGTCTGGACACCCTGGAACGCGCCTTGCAAGGCATGGAAGGCGTGGAGCTGATGCGCGGCAAGTTCGTCTTCGAGGTCAAGCCCCGCGGGGTCCACAAGGGGCAGGCCATCGTCGACTTCATGACCCAGCCGCCGTTTGCGGGCCGGGTCCCTGTCTTCGTGGGCGACGACGTCACCGACGAATCGGGCTTTGCCGCCGTGCAGGCCCTGGGCGGGTGGGGCATCAAGGTGGGCGAGGGCCCGACCATGGCACAACACCGCTGCATGACACCCGCCGCACTGCGCGGCTGGCTCTCCAGCGCAAGGACCAACTGGGAACGAGAACAATGAACACTGCCGCCAACGAACCCCAACAGGGCTCGCTCAACCTCGGAATGATCGGCAATTGCGCCATCAGCGCACTGATCGACAACCACGCCCGCATGGTCTGGTGCTGCCTGCCCCGCTTCGATGGCGACCCGGTGTTCAACGCGCTGCTGCAGCCCGGCGACGAGGGCAGCCACTTCGCGATCGAGATCGAGGACCTGGCCTCGGCCCACCAGTGGTACGAGCCCAATACCGCCATCCTGCGCACGCAGCTGTTCGACAAGGCCGGGCATGGTGTGGAGATCACCGACTTTGCGCCGCGCTTCAACAGCCGCTCGCGGTTCTTTCGGCCCATGACACTGGTGCGCCGCGTGCGGCCCATCGAAGGCGCGCCGCGCATCCGCGTGGCGCTCAAGGTGCGCTACGACTGGGGCCGCAGCACGCCGCACATCACGCGCGGCAGCAACCACATCCGCTATGTGGGCGAGGACATGACGCTGCGCCTGTCCACCGATGCGCCGGTATCGCACGTGCTGTCGGGGCAGTCGTTCGTGCTCACGCGCGAGCACAACTTCTTGCTCGGCGCGGACGAGCCTCTGCACGAAGGCATTGCCGACACGGCGCGCTACTTCGAGCAGGAAACCACCAGCTACTGGCGCAACTGGAGCCGTGCACTGGCCTTGCCGCTGGAGTGGCAGGACGCGGTGATCCGCGCGGCCATCACGCTCAAGCTGTCGCTGTACGAGGACACCGGCGCCATCGTGGCGGCCATGACCACCAGCATCCCCGAGTCCGCGCACAGCGGCCGCAACTGGGACTACCGCTACTGCTGGCTGCGCGATGCGTTCTTCGTGGTGCGTGCGCTCAACAGCATCTCCGAAGTCGGCACCATGGAGGACTACCTGCGCTGGCTCAGCAACGTGGTCATCGAAGGCGGCGACGGCCACATCCAGCCGCTGTACGGCATTGGTCTGGAAAAAGACCTGCCCGAGTCCGTGATGCCGCAGCTGGCCGGCTACCGCGGCATGGGCCCGGTGCGCGTGGGCAACCAGGCGGCCGAGCATTTTCAGCATGACGTGTACGGCAACATCGTGCTGGGCGCCGCGCAGTCGTTCCATGACCACCGGCTGCTGCACCGCGCAGGCCAGGCCGAGTTCACCCGCCTGGAGCAAGTGGGCGCCAACGCGGTGCGCGTGTACGGCCAGCCCGATGCGGGCATGTGGGAGCTGCGCACCCGCGCGCGGGTCCACACATCATCTGCGCTGATGAGCTGGGGCGCCTGCGACCGCCTGGCCAAGATCGCGCTGACCCTGCAACTGCCCGACCGCGCCGCATACTGGCGCGACCATGCCGACCGCATGCGCGACGAGATCATCGCCAAGTCCTGGAGCGAATCCCGCCAGGCCTTTGCCGAAAGCTTCGGCGGCAACGAGCTCGACGCCAGCGTGCTGCTGATGGCCGAGGTGGGCATGATCGACCCCATGGACCCGCGCTTCGTGAGCACGGTGGAGGCCATGGAAAAGAGCCTGTGCGACGGCCCGTACATGCGCCGCTACGAAGCGGCCGACGACTTCGGCAAGCCCGAGACGGCGTTCAACATCTGCACCTTCTGGCGCATCGACGCGCTCGCGCGCATCGGCCGCAAGGACGAGGCACGGGCCATCTTCGAGACCATGCTGGCAGCGCGCAACCCGCTGGGCCTGCTGTCCGAAGACACCCATGCCGAGACGCAGGAGATGTGGGGCAACTTCCCGCAGACCTACTCGATGGTGGGTGTGATCAACGCCGCGGTGCGCCTGTCGGCCCCGTGGGACAGTGTGATTTGAGGCGACGTCCGACAGTTTGACTGCACCATCCGCGGCGATGATGCGGCATGAGCCGACTCGTTGTTGTATCGAACCGCATTGCGGACCCCCGTAAACCTGCCGCTGGCGGCCTGGCCGTCGCCCTGGGCGACGCGCTGAACCAGACCGGCGGCCTGTGGTTCGGCTGGAGCGGCACCGTCACCGAAGACGGCACCCCCGGCGAATGCGAGCTGCAGACACGCCACGCAGGTGCCGTGACCCTGGCCACCGTGGACCTGTGCCGCGAAGACCACGACAGCTACTACCACGGCTACAGCAACAGCGTGCTGTGGCCCGTCTTCCACTACCGGCTGGACCTGGCGGACTTCAACACCCGCTACATCGCGGGCTACCGCCGGGTCAACCAGATGTTCGCGCGCAAGCTGCTGCCGCTACTGCGCGACGACGACATCATCTGGATACACGACTACCACCTGATCCCCCTGGCCGCCGAGCTGCGCGCCATGGGCTGCAAGCAGCGCATCGGCTTCTTCCTGCACATCCCCATGCCGCCGCCGCTCATCATGGCGGCCATTCCGCAGCACGAGTGGCTGATGCGGTCGCTGTTCGCCTACGACCTGGTGGGCCTGCAGAGCGAGGCCGATGTCTCGCATTTCACCCGCTACGTGCGCAACGAGGCCAGCGCCGAAGAAGTGGGCGTGCAGCAGCTGCGCGCGTTCGGCGCCACGGTGCAGGTCAAGGCGTTCCCCATCGGCATCGACGTGGACGAGTTCATCCGCCTGGGCCAGGCCCCAGATGCCGTGGAAACCTACGAGAACATGCGCGACGAATACTCGCGCCGGCGGCTGCTGCTGGGCATCGACCGGCTGGACTACTCCAAGGGCATCCCGCACCGCGTGCGCGCGTTCCGCGAGCTGCTGGACCGCTACCCCGAGAACCGCGACAGCGCCACGATGATCATGATCGCCTCGCCGTCGCGCGACGACGTGCACGCCTATGCCGACCTGCGCCAGGAGCTCGAAGGCCTGTGCGGCTCCGTCAATGGCGACTACGGCGAGCTCGACTGGATGCCCGTGCGCTACATCCACCGCATGGTGGCGCGCAAGCGCGTGCCGGGGCTGTGCCGCGCCGCGGCGGTGGGCCTGGTCACGCCGCTGCGCGACGGCATGAACCTGGTGGCCAAGGAATACGTGGTGGCCCAGAACCCCGAGGACCCCGGCGTGCTGGTGCTCTCGCGTTTTGCGGGCGCGGCCGAGCAACTGAAGGAAGCGCTGCTGGTGAACCCCTACGACACGCAGGGCACGGCGGACAGCATCCAGCAGGCGCTGCAGATGCCGCTGGCCGAGCGGCAGGCCCGCCACCAGAAGCTCATGGCGCGCATCCGCGAGCACGATGTGCACTGGTGGCGCAAGTCGTTCCTCGCAGCATTGGAAGCAGCGGGCGACTGACTCGGATTTGCACTGAACGCATTGAACACCGTTCGGGCTGCGCCTGTCCAAGCCCTGCGCGGCGCTTCGACAGGCTCAGCGTGAACGGTTTGTATAGTGGACGGATGTGGGCATGACAGCATGACCACATGACCGCATGACGACTACCACGCGGCGCGCTACAGCAGTTTGGTGAGCAGGCTCACCACAAAGCTCAGCAGCAGGGTGGACGCGAGCGGCACATCCCAGTCGCGCCCCAGCCACCGAAAGCGCAGGTCGCCGGGCAGCCGGCCAAAGCCCATGCGCCGCAGCAGGGGCGAGAGCCAGCTGAGCAGCATCAGGGCCAGGAAGATGACGAGGAGCCAGCGGATCATGGTGCGCCGAGTGTAGGCGCTGGAGGCTCCACCGCGCACGCCGACGGGCAGGCACGCAGTCAGGCAGTCAGGCACGGGCCTTGCACCACGTTGGCATGACCGCAACCGACCGAGGGCACGCATGGATTGGAGCTACCACCACACCGCCGGCGGCCAGCGCTGGCAGTTCGACGGCCTGCGCGACGTGCTGGGCAAGGCGTCGCCCCTGCGCTCGGGCGATGTGCTGGCGGGCATTGCGGCAGCCGCCGCGGTGGAGCGCATGGCCGCGCGCATGTGCCTGGCCGACGTGCCGCTGGCGCGGTTCCTGACCGAGGCCCTGGTGCCCTACGAGTCCGACGAGGTCACGCGGCTCATCATCGACACCCACGATGCCGCCGCGTTCGCGCCCATTGCCCACCTCACCGTGGGCGACTTTCGCAACTGGCTGCTCGACCACGCCACCGACAGCGCCGCGCTGGCCGCCGCGGCCCCCGGCATCACGCCCGAGATGGCCGCTGCCGTGAGCAAGCTCATGCGCAACCAGGACCTGATCGCGGTGGCCCGCAAATGCCGCGTGGTCACGCGCTTTCGCAACACCATCGGCCTGCCGGGCCGGCTGTCGGTGCGGCTGCAGCCCAACCACCCCACCGACGACCTGCGCGGCATCGCCGCATCAATGATCGACGGGCTGCTGTACGGCGCGGGCGACGCGGTGATCGGCATCAACCCGGCGACCGACAGCATCGCGGCCCTCACCGGCCTGGTGCACCGGCTGGACGATGTGATCGCCACGCTGCAGATCCCCACGCAGTCGTGTGTGCTGACCCACGTGACCAACACCGTGCAGATGATCGAGCGCGGCGCGCCGGTGGACCTGGTGTTTCAGTCCATCGCGGGCACCGAGAAGGCCAACGCGGGCTTCGGCATCAGCCTGGCCCTGCTGCGCGAGGCGCACGACGCGGCGCGGTCCCTGCAGCGCGGCGCGGACTTTGGCGATGGCCGGGGCGACAACGTGATGTACTTTGAGACCGGCCAGGGCAGCGCCCTGTCGGCCGACGCGCACCACGGCGTGGACCAGCCAGACCTGCGAGGCGCGGGCCTACGGCGTGGCGCGCGCGTTCTCGCCGCTGCTCACCAACACGGTGGTCGGCTTCATCGGGCCGGAGTACTTGTACGACGGCAAGCAGATCGTCCGCGCGGGGCTGGAAGACCATTTCTGCGGCAAGCTGCTGGGCGTGCCGCTGGGCTGCGATGTCTGCTACACCAACCATGCCGAGGCGGATTCGGACGACATGGACACGCTGATGACGCTGCTGGGCACCGCGGGCCTGACCTTCATCATGGGCGTGCCGGGGGCGGACGACATCATGCTCAACTACCAGAGCACCTCGTTCCACGACGCGCTGTACCTGCGCGAGGTGCTGGGCCTGCGGCGCGCGCCTGAGTTCGAGGCCTGGCTTGCGCGCATGCACCTGGCCGACGGCGCGGGCCGGCTGCTGCCCGCCACACAGCAGCAGGCGGCCATCGCGCAGTTGCGGCAGATCGGGATGCGGGCATGACAGACCCCACCGGCACCCCACCCCCCTTCGGCCCGCCGCCCGACCCCTGGGCCGACCTGCGCGCCCACACCGCCGCCCGCCTGGCCCTGGGCCGCGCGGGCACGGCCATCCCCACCCGCGAACTGCTCGACTTCGGCCTGGCCCATGCCCAGGCGCGCGATGCGGTGCATTTGCCGCTCGATGCCGATGCGCTGGCGCAGCGGCTGGCCGCGCTGGGCTGCACCACGCTGCAGGTGGCCAGCGCCGCGCCCGACCGGGCCACGTACCTGCTGCGCCCTGATCTGGGCCGGCGCCTGTGCGACGGGGATGCACAGCGTCTGCGGGCATTGGGCCAGGGCGGCCAGGCGGACTGCGACCTGCTGCTGGTGGCGGCCGACGGCCTGTCGGCCCTGGCGGTCGAACGCCATGCCGAGCCGCTGGTGCAGTGCATCGTCAGCACGGCGCCCCAGGGCTGGCGCATCGGCCCCGTGGTGATCGCCACGCAGGCGCGCGTGGCGCTGGGCGACGAGGTGGGCGCACTGCTGGGGGCCCGCCTGGTGGCGGTGCTGATCGGCGAGCGCCCGGGGCTGAGTTCGCCGGACAGTCTGGGCATTTATCTGTCCTGGCACCCCCGGGTCGGGTGCAGCGATGCGGAGCGCAACTGCATTTCCAACGTGCGTCCGCAGGGGTTGCCGCCTGCCGCCGCCGCTGCGCGCCTGTGGTGGCTGTGTGCAGAGGCGCGGAGGCTGGGGCTGACGGGCGTGACGTTGAAGGACCGCAGTGATGGCGTGACGCTGCCGGCGGGCGGGCCGCAGAGGCCTCAAGACGAGCCCCCTCTCCCCCACCCTTTCCCGCGAGGGGAGAGGGAGTAAAACCGGCGCTCGGTGGCTCACAGCGCGCGTCCCATTCAGACATTCGCGAAGGCGGCCTGCGCGCTGGCCACATCGCCGACAACTGTCTTCCCAATCGCCCCCAAAGGCGCGGCGCCCCTCTCCAGCCAGCGCAACCAGCGCCCCGGAAACCCCCTCTCCCCTTGCGGGAGAGGGTTGGGGAGAGGGGGCAATGAGCAGCAGGGCCTCGACCCAGCGCCCCCCACTCCACTCCACCCCCTCACAACCGGTGCGACCGATCCCCCCGCACAAACCCCATCGGCTCCCACGCCGGCCCCGCCCCCAGGGCCAGCACCTTGAAGAGCTCGCCCATCTCATGCTCCATGATCAATTTGGCCGCTGTCGCCCGCTCCGCCTGCGGTAGCCGCTCCATTTTTGATAGCAATCCACAGTTAATGAGGAAATGCGCCTGCGTCGTGTAGCCCAGCACCTCCAGCCCCGTCTCCTGCGCGGCCAGGGCCATGGCGGTGAAGTTGACGTGGGCGGTGATGTCCTTGCGCCCCACCGCCACCAGCGGGTCGCCGTCGGCCAGGTGGCCCTGGTGGCACATCACCGTGCCCATGTGGCGCTGGGGGTGGTAGTACTCGCTCTCGCCAAAGCCGTAGTCCAGCAGAAAGGCCGCGCCGCGTGTGAGCCGGTCGGCCAGCATGCGGATGAAGCCTTCGCCCTGGGCGTGGATCTCGGTCAGGTAGTCCTGCGGGCCTTCGATGTCGATGGGCGGGCGCAGCGCGGTGGGGCGGTCGGCCCAGGCGAAGCTGCCGTCGTCCTGCGCCACCACGCCGCGCTCGTGCCACACGCCTTGCGCCTGGCCGCCGTGGCGCGCCAGCAGCTGCACGGGCATGGCGTCCAGCACCTCGTTGCCCACGACCACGCCCTCGATGCGCTCGGGCAGCGCGTCCACCCAGCGCAGCTTGTGGGCATGTGCTGCCAGCCGCACCTGCTGGCGCGCGCGCAGGCTGCCCGACAAATCGACGATGGTGTAGCGCTGCACCTGGTCGCCCAGTGCGTCCAGCAGCTGCAGGGCCAGCGCGCCGGAGCCGGCGCCGAACTCCCACACCTCGGAGGTGCCCGTGGCGGCCAGCGCCTGCGCCACCTGCCGCGCCAGCGTCTGGCCGAACAGGGGCGTGAGCTCGGGCGCGGTCACGAAGTCGCTGCCGGACTCGGGCATGGCGCCGAACTTGGCACTGTCGTTGGCGTAGTAGCCCAGGCCCGGCGTATACAGCGCCAGCGCCATGAAGCGGTCAAAGCCGATCCAGCCGCCCTCGGCGGCAATGGTCTGGCGGATGTGGGCCGCCAGGGCGGTCGTTAAACTGTCGGGTTGTTGGGTCACGGCCCGCATTGTCCCCCACCCCGCCACCATGCCCCACCCCACCCGTTTCCGCACCGTGCTTGTGACCGGCGCCGCCAAGCGCCTGGGGCGCGCCATTGCGCTGGCGCTGGCCGAGGGTGGCTGGCAGGTGGCGGTGCACTACCGCACGTCCGAGCAGGATGCTATCGAAACAGTAGCTGCTTGCGCACGCCTGGCAGGCGGTAGCGCCCATTTTGATGCCGATTTCGACGACGAGGCCGCCGTGCGCGGCCTGCTGCCGCGTGTGGTGGCGCACTTTGGCAGCGTGGACGCGGTGGTCAACAGCGCGTCGCTGTTCGAGCACGACAACGCCCAGACCTTCGGCTTTGCGTCGCTGGAAAAGCACCTGCGCAGCAACACCGCCGCGCCCGTGCTGCTGGCCCAGGCGCTGCACCAGCACCTGGCCGACCGCGCCGCCGCCGGCGAGGCCGATGCCCAGGGCGCCGTGGTCAACCTGCTGGACCAGAAGCTCTGGAACCAGAACCCCGACTTCGTAAGCTACACCTTGTCCAAGGCGGCGCTCGAAGCCGCCGGCACCATGCTGGCCCTGGCCCTGGCGCCGCGCGTGCGCGTGGTGGGCGTGGCGCCCGGCCTCACGCTCACCAGCCACATGCTGGAAGAGCAAAAATTCCAGCAGCTGCACGCGCTGAGCCCGCTGGGCCGCTCATCCACGGCCGAGGACGTCGCCGCCACCGTGAAGTTTGCGCTGGAGAACCGCTCCATCACCGGCACCACGCTGCTGGTGGACGGCGGCCAGCATTTGATGAAGTTCGAGCGCGATTTTTCAATGATGTGACCGGGCGCCGGCCCACGCAGAAAGAAGCTATCTCCCATGGACCACACCGCCGTCGGCACCCAGATCCTCACCCTGACCGGCCTGCGCTTTGACGCCAACCTGGGCATCCTCTCGCACGAGAAGACCGACCCCCAGCCCATCCAGGTCGATGCCGAACTGAGCCTGGGCGTGCAGCCCCTCACCCCGCGCGACGACGACATCCTGCACGTGCTGGACTACCGCAAGGTGCGCCAGATCATCATCGACGAATGCCGCGCCGAGCACGTGAACCTGCTCGAGAGCCTGATCGGCAAGCTGGCCAACCGGCTGATGCAACTGCCCGGCGTGCTGGGCGTGCGCGTGAAGATCGCCAAGCTGGAGATCTTCGACGACTGCGAGGTGGCGATCCGCATCGAGACCGGGCAGTGGTGACCACCCCGAGCAACCGGCAGAAGTAGCCGGCACGAAGCGAAGCCGCGCGCGCCCAAAGGAAAGGGCCGCAGTCATCGACCACGGCCCTCCAGGGGGTTGCGCTACAGCGGCTTTTGCGCCTCGGCCAGCGCGCTGCGGGCTTCGTCCAGCTTGGCTTGGCGCGCGGCGATCTTTTTGGCATCGCCCTTCTTCTGCGCCTCGGCCAGGCTTTTCTCACGCTCGGCCACCTTCTTCGTGGCCTTGCGGATCTCCGCGTCGCGCTCCTTGGCCAGCCAGGCGTCGGTGCAGTGCGCCTTATTGGACCGGCGCGCCTGCCGCAGCCCCGCGACCTCGCGGGTGCGGCCTTGCGCGGTGGCCTCGGCCAGCTGCGCTTCGATGCGCGCCTGCTTGGCGGCGCAGGCAGGCGATGCATCCACCGCCAGCGCGGGCACGGCATACAGGGCCAGGAGACAGACACCCACAACAAGGTTCTTCACGGCAACGCTCCGATCGGTGGTACAGCGCTCCATCGTAGCGGCCTTGCCGGGGCCCGCGACTTCTCAATGAAGCCGGGAGCCCTTGGGCAGCCGTTTGGCCAGCCACTCGTGCACATCGGCCCGCACGTTGCGGCCGTCCAGCAAGAACGACTCGTACCGGCTGGGCACGTACGGCAGGAACAACAGGCGCATGCCCGCCTCTTCGGGCAGGCGGGCGGCCTTGTAGCCGTTGCACGCGGCGCAGGCGGCCACCAGGTTGGTCCACGACGTGGCGCCGCCGCGCGACTGCGGCACGATGTGCTCGCACTGCAGCACGTCCTCGCTGAACACACCGCCGCAGTAGGCGCAGGTGTGGCGGTCGCGGCGCAGCAGCCGGCGCTTGGTGAGGCCGGGCACCACGTCAAAGAGGTTGATCCGGGCCACACCGCGCAGCGCGATGATGGGCGCGACCTCCAGCACCGACTGCCGGCCCGTCGCCGCGTTGTGCCCGCCACGCAATGTGGCCAGGGGCGCCAGGCCGGCATCCCACGCCACGGCGCCGCTGGCGTAGTGCACGGCGGCTTGCTCCAGCGGCATCCAGGACTGGGGCGTGCCGTGCAGGTCCAGCTGCAGCACGCGGGGCGCGGGGGTGCGGGGTTTTCGGGACGAGGGTTCGGTGGGGGTGATGGTGGTGCGGGGCATGGGGCTCTCCTTTCTGGGGATGAAGGGCGCAGCCGCCCAGCCCAGCGCACGCCCCGGTTAATACATGGTCATCGACGACTGCGACAACGAAGACAAAGCGACAAACAAAAGCACAAACAAAAGCGTCAGGGGCCGCCCACCGTCAATCGGTGGGGGCCGGTGTGGATGCATGCCCAAGGCGCGCAGGGACCGCGGACGCGCGCAGGGGCGTGCCGTTACCACTCGCCGACCTCGCGCACGCGCTGGTCGAGGTCGAGCTGGTCAAGGCGGCGCGCTGCGGCTGCGCGGCCTGGGGCCGTGCGTTGCAGGCGCGCGCGCACGGATGCCAGGCGGGCCAGCCAGCCTGCAAGGCCGACACGGCGCCGCTGGGCGCCCAAGGGGAAGGAATGCTGGATGGCCATGGGGGATCTCCTGGAGGTGAATGGATGGTTGGAAACGGGGTGGGTGGGTTGATGAAAAGGAAGGGCAGACCGGGGAGGGATCGAACCTCCGAATGGCGGAATCAAAATCCGCTGCCTTACCACTTGGCGACCTGTCAGCAAAAAGGAAAAAGAAGGGGCGCCACAGACAGGAGTCGAACCTGCAATCCCCGGTTGAACCAACCAGGCGCCCCATCCGACAGGGCTGCTGCGGCATGCCTGCCAAGCCCACGCAATGCGGGTGATGGACAGGGAAAGAAATTGGCGCGCGCGGAAGGAGTCGAACCTTCAACCGCTAAGAACCTGCTGACGCCTTATTCGAGGCCCGAATAAGGCGTCAGCAGGTTCCCGGAGACCAGTGCTCTGCCAGTTGAGCTACACGCGCATGGAGCCTGAATGGGCGTTTCTCGCCCAATGCATATCCATTTCGGCTGTGCCTTCACGCGACCGCAGCCCGCCGGGGGCTGCGCATGCACGTCGCTGCACTGGGCGATCAACCCCAGCACATCCCGCCGGGCCGCGCATGCGGCCGATCCAGCGGTGTGAGCAAAGGCACACCCGAAATGGAGAAGGGGTGCAATGCGGTGAACGCGCAAACCCTTCTGCTTTCGACGCAGGTCGGCCATCACTCCCTCGGAGCGCGGCGCCTGCGGCAAACTTTTAATGAACGGAATCCCCGGCAGGTCGATACCTGCGGGGGCAGCGCTGGCGCTGCAAACAAAAAAAAAGGGTGGAGAAAAACGACCGGCAAAAAGAAAAAGGCCCGGAACCACTTGGTTGCCGGGCCTCTTGTCGATCAAGAGATCGGGAGGGAGAACGCTTTGGGACTACTGCCCTGCGTTGCAACCTCCGCCCGGTGACGGAGCGGTATCCTCAAAACCATTACCCAGCCACTGCGGCTGGCTGGTGCGGGAGCTGCCGTCCATGCAGCTGTCCATCTGGCTGTCCATGTGGCTATGGCCCTGCAAATACGCCGCGGCGCCTTGGTGCGATGGCAGTCGTTTGGACACCATGCCAATGGACGAAGCGTGCGCATCGAACGCCCCACGCACGGCCACGGCGCACTGGGGGGTGCGGCGGTGGATGGCGTTGTGGCGGGCGTTCATGGCGGTCTCTCGGAGGTGGTCGGCGTGTTCGTGTGGAAAGGGGACGGGGACATGGAGTCCTGATGACCGTGGACTGTAAATAGTCTTTACACTCCGGTCAACGCCCCGTACCCGCTTTTTTTGCGTCTGTTGTTTTTTCTTTGTGACCCCGCCGCCCACCACCGTGACCCGCCGCACCAATGTGCTGGCCCTGCACCGCCTTTTTCTCGAACAACAGATCGCCGCCGGCAAGCCCGCCAAGGGGCTGGACCAGGCGTTCGCCGCGTCGCTGGAGATATCGCCCAGCATGTGGAGCCAGATCAAGAGCGCCCGCCCCATCGGAGACACGCTGGCGCGGCAGATCGAGCGGCATGCGCGCGTGGACATCGGCTGGCTGGATGCCCAGCACGCCACCGAGCACCCAGACCCGGCCGAGGAACGCTTTGTGGCGGTGGCGCGCGACGCCTGGCGCAGCGCCAATGCCAAGGGCAAGCGCGACCTGCGTCTGTGGCTGACCGCGCGTGCCAGCGCTGGTGAGCCGCAGAGCAGCAGCAGCCCCTCTGACCACAAGCCGCCCAAGGCGCAAAAATAGCCCCCCTGGGCGCAGAACGCCCCCTGGAGAGCCCGCCCTACCCCACGGCACGGCGGTTTCACCGACAATTGAGGGCTTGTTGACGCCTTTTGGCACCGCCCGTGCGCACCACCCTTGCGCCCCGCGGCATCGCTTTACCCGACCCCAGAGCCCCTTCTTCCCATGAGCGCAGTGATGAACGACACCCCCCAGGCCGGCTGGACCGCCGAGCCCCCCGAAGTGGCAGCCACGGGCGCCGATGCCCTGGCCGCAGCGGGCCCGGCGCGCCTGAAGATCGAGCGCGAGACCCACAAGCTCGAAAAGCGCCTGTGCCGCGAGGTGGGCAAGGCCATCGTCGACTTCAACATGATCGAAGAAGGCGACAAGGTCATGGTGTGCATGTCCGGCGGCAAGGACAGCTACACCCTGCTGGACATCCTGCTCAAGCTCAAGGCCCGCGCGCCCATCCATTTCGACCTGGTGGCGGTCAACCTGGACCAGAAGCAGCCCGGCTTTCCCGAGCACGTGCTGCCCGAATACCTCAAGACCACCGGCGTGCCGTTCCACATCGAGAACGAGGACACCTACAGCATCGTCAAGAAGCTGGTGCCCGAAGGCAAGACCACCTGCAGCCTGTGCAGCCGCCTGCGCCGGGGCATTCTGTACCGCGTGGCCGACGAACTGGGCTGCACCAAGATCGCGCTGGGCCACCACCGCGACGACATCCTGCAGACGCTGCTGCTTAACATGTTCTTCGGCGGCAAGATGAAGAGCATGCCGCCCAAGCTGGTCAGCGACGACGGCAGGCACGTGGTGATCCGCCCGCTGGCCTACGTGGCCGAGAAGGACACCGCGCGCTGGTCCGCGCACCGCGACTTCCCCATCATCCCGTGCAACCTGTGCGGCAGCCAGGAGAACCTGCAGCGCAAGCAGGTGGGCGAGATGCTGCGCGAATGGGACAAGAAATTCCCCGGCCGCGTGGAGAACATGTTCAACGCGCTGCAGAACGTGGTGCCCTCGCACCTGCTCGACGGCGGCCTGTTCGACTTCAAGAACGCCCGGGCCACGGGCGTAGCCAGCGAAGACGGCGACAAGGCTTTCGACAAGGAAGAGTTCTCGGCGCCATCGCTGCCGGGCATGGGCGGCGTGCAAGTGGTAACACTGTCGTGAACCTCCGGGGCCGGGCGCACTCTCACCGGGATCCTGTTACCCCGCCCAAGGAGACTCTCACCATGATGCGCCGCTCCCTCTCCGTCGCCCTGCTGTGCGCCACAGCAGCGGCCGTCCTTGCCGGTTGCAGCACCGGCCCGCGCCTGGTCGAAGGCCAGGTGCAGAGCTTTTCGACCCTGCAGGCCATTCCCACGCCCGCCACCTACCGCATCGAGCGCCTGCCGTCGCAGCAGATGCCCTCGTTCGATCCGGTCATGGCCCTGGCCGAGCAGGCGCTCGGCCGCGCCGGCCTGCGCCGCGACGACGCCGCGCCCAAGCTGCTGGCCCAGGTCGGCGTGCAGGCCGACCTGGTGCCGCGCGCGGACCCGTTCCGCCCCTATGGGCCCTACGGATACGGCCCCTCCCCTTGGGGCTGGGGCTTTGGCAGCTGGCACGGGCGGGGCGTTGGCCTGTACGGCGGCTGGGGCTTCTACGAGCCCACGCCCTTGCACCGCCGCGCCGTGAGCATCGTGCTGCGCGACGCCGCCACGCAGGCCGTGGTGTACGAGACCTCCGCCGTGCACGAGGACGTGTGGGTGAGCGACCCTGCCGTCTACGGCGTGCTGTTCGACGCCGCGCTCAGCGGCTTTCCGCAGCCGCCCCAAGGCCCGCGGCTGGTGCGCCAGTCCCTGGCGCCCATGCCCGCCGCCGTGCCCGGCACCGTGCGCTGACCGCGCGGCACCGCACGCACCGGCGCTGCCCCTTTCAACCCCACACGCCCCACACCACCGCCCGCATGCACGCCACCCGCATCGTTGCCGTCCGCCACGGAGAAACCGCCTGGAACGTGGACACCCGCATCCAGGGCCACCTGGACATCCCGCTCAACGACACCGGCCTGTGGCAGGCCGAGCAGTTGGGCCAGGCGCTGGCCGGCGAGAGCTTTGCCGCCATCTACACCAGCGACCTGCAGCGCGCCCACGCCACGGCGCAGGCGGTGCAGCGCACCACCGGCGCGCCGCTGACCACCGTGCCGGGCCTGCGCGAGCGCAGCTTCGGCCACTTCCAGGGCCGCACCTTCGCCGAGATCGAGGCCGAGCTGCCCGACGACGCGCGCCGCTGGCGCAAGCGCGACCCGCACTACACGCCCGAGGGCGGCGAGTCGCTGGTGACCTTGCGCGAGCGCATCGAGCGCACCGTGATGGCGCTGGCCGCACCGCACGCGGGCGAGCAGATCCTGCTGGTGGCGCACGGCGGCGTGCTCGACGTGCTGTACCGCCTGGCCACGCGCCAGGAGACCCAGGCGCCGCGCACCTGGCAGCTGTCGAACGCCGCCATCAACCGCCTGCTGTGGACCCCGGACGGCCTCACCCTGGTGGGCTGGGCCGACACGCAACACCTGGACGACAACGCGGTGCGCGATGAAACCCATTCCTGAGGCACTGAAGGCGTCCATCGGCCAACGGGTGGACCTGATCGATACGCCCTCGCTGGTGGTCGACCTGGACGCCATGGACCGCAACATCCAGCGCATGGCCGACTTCGCGCGCAAGCACCAGGTGCGCTGGCGCCCGCACGCCAAGATGCACAAGAGCGCCGAGCTGGCCCTGCTGATGCAGCGGGCCGGCGCGCAGGGCGTGTGCGTGCAGAAGGTGGCCGAGGCCGAGGCGCTGGCCGCTGGCGGCGTGAACGACATCTACATCAGCAACCAGGTGGTGGCCATGCCCAAGCTGCAGCGCGTGGCGCGCCTGGCCGCCCTGCTGGCGGCGCGCGGCGGCCGGCTGGCGATTGCGGTGGACCACCTTGAAGGCATCGAGCGGCTGGCCGAGACCATGGCCCAGGTCGGCGCGCCCCTGCCGCGCGAGGGCCACTGGGCGGCCGGCGACAGCACGCTGATCGATGTGTTCGTGGAGATCGACGTGGGCCAGGGCCGCTGCGGCGTGCCGCCCGGCGAGGCCGCCGTGCCCCTGGCGCTGGCCGTGGCACGCAGCCGGGGCCTGCGCTTTGCGGGCCTGCAGGCCTATCACGGCCGTGCCCAGCACCTGCCGGGTGCCACCGACCGGCGCGACGCCATGGCTGCCGTGGTGCGCGCCGCCAGCCACACCCGCGACCTGATCGAAGCCGCCGGCGTGCCCGTGCCGCTCATCACCGGATCGGGCACCGGCACGCTGGTGCACGAGGCGGCCAGCGGCGTGTACGGCGAGCTGCAGGCGGGCTCCTTCCTCTTCATGGACGCCGACTACGCCCGCAACGAGCGCGAGCCGGCGCAGCCCGCCTTCGAGCACGCGCTGTTCATCAAGACCCAGGTGGTGTCGGTGCGCGAGAACGTGCACGCCGTGTGCGACGCGGGCCACAAGAGCCACGCCATCGACTGCGGCCTGCCCACCGTGGCCCTGCTGCCGCCCGACCGCGGCCTGCGCTACGCCAACGGCGGCGACGAGCACGGCATCCTGCACCCCGACAGCCCCAAGTCCCGCCTGCCCGCCCTGGGCCGCATGCTGTGGCTCATCCCCGGCCACTGCGACCCCACGGTCAACCTGCACGACTTCATGATCGGCGTGCGCGGTGGCCTCGCGATGGGCGTGGTGGAGCGGATCATCCGGGTAGATGCCAGGGGCGCGCTGACCTGATCGGGGCAAGAATCGGCGAACTCTTCGTCTCGCCGCCATGAGCCCCAGCCAGATCATCGTCCTTGCCACGCCCGTCTTCTTCGTCCTGATCGCCATCGAGCTGGCCGTCGGCTACAAGCGCCAGCGCAACACCTACCGCCTGGCCGACGCGGTCAGCAGCATCAGCCTGGGGATGCTGAGCCAGACGAGCGCGGTGTTCACGCGGCTCTTGCGCATCGGCATCTACACCGCGCTGTTCGAGCACGTGGCCCTGTGGCGCAGCGATGCGTTCTGGACCAGCCTGCCGGGCTGGCTGCTGGCGCTGGTGTTCTACGACTTTTGCTACTACTGGCTGCACCGCATGGGGCACGAGTCGGCGGTGCTGTGGGCGGCGCATGCGGTGCACCACCAGAGCCAGGACTACAACCTGTCCACCGCGCTGCGCCAGACGAGCTCGGGCGCGCTGCTGGGCTGGGTGTTCTACGTGCCCATGGCGCTGGCGGGCGTGCCGCCGCTGGTGTTTGCGGTGGTGGCGCTGGTCGATCTGCTCTATCAATTTTGGGTGCACACCGAGCAGGTGGGCAAGCTCGGCTGGTTCGACCGCTGGTTCTGCAGCCCCAGCAACCACCGCGCGCACCACGCCGTGAACGACGCTTACCTGGACAAGAACTACGGCGGCATCCTCATCGTGTGGGACCGGATGTTCGGCACCTTCAAGGAAGAAGACGACCGGGACCGCTGCGTGTACGGCACGCGCGGCCTGCTCAACAGCTGGGACCCGCTGTGGGCCAACGCCCAGGTGTACGCGGGCCTGGCGCACGACAGCTGGCATGCGCGCAGCTGGGCCGACAAGCTGCGGGTGTGGATCAAGCCCCCGGGCTGGCGGCCGGCCGATGTGGCGGCGCGCTTTCCGAAGCCCGCGTTCAGCATGGCGCAGATGGTGCCCTACCACCCGCCGATGTCGCGTGCGGTGCAGTGGTTTGCGCTGGTGCAGTTCACGCTGATGCTCGCGGGCGTGGCGGCGTTTTTGTGGCGGGCCGACAGCGCGCCGCTGGCCGAGAACGCGGTCTGGTTTGCCACGCTGCTGGTGGCGCAGTGGGCGCTGGGCGCGGTGATGCAGGGGCGCATCGGCCTGCTGATGGCGCTGGTGCTGCAGAGCGGCGCGCTGGCCACGGCCACCAGTGCGCTGGGGTTCGTGCAGTGGCACTGGGTGTTCAAGCCGCTCACCATGGTGATTGCTATAATTTTAGCAGCTGCCAGCGCTTACCAGTTGCGCGGCAGAGGCCGATTTGACTCCAAAACCTGGGTGCTGCTGGGCGCCGCGCTGGCGGGGTCGCTGGCGGGGGATGTGTTTTTGATGGTCGAGGGCTTCTTCATCCCGGGGCTCGTGAGTTTCCTGATCGCCCACTTGTTCTACGTGGCGCTGTTCAAGACCGGGCAGCGGTGGTTTCCACACCGCGGGGCGCTGGCGGCCACGCTGGGTGTGGGCGTGGCGATGTATGCCTTCTTGTGGACCGGCGGGCTGCCGGCCGCGCTGCGGGGGCCGGTGGCAGCGTACGTGCTGGTGATCGCGCTGATGGCCGCGCAGGCCATCGGGCGGGCCAGCGTGCTGCGCGACAGCGCGGCGGTGCTGGTAGCGGTAGGGGCGGCGTTCTTCATGCTCAGCGATTCGCTGCTGGCCACGCACCGCTTCGTGTCGCCCCTGCCGTGGTCGCAGGTGTGGGTGCTGGGCACCTACTACGCGGCGCAGGCGTGCATCGTGGCGGGGGTGCTGAAGGCGGCAACGGCGCCTGACGGTCTGCCGGTCGCTGCGACTGCTGCTGCTGTGGCTGTGGCTAGTGCGACCACGTGCGGGCCAGCGCGGCAGCCGGAACATACGCCGCACCCGCAATGAACAGCACGCCGGCCAGGGTGAACGAGCCGGCGCTCAGCAACCACAGCAGGGTGTCGGCGTTGTACCAGCCGGGCCGCGCCTGCAGCAGCGCGGCCAGGGCCGGTTCCTGCGCCGCGATCAAGCCCCGCCCCGCGGTGTAGTGGTACACGGCGCCGCCCAGGGCCCAGAACCCGGTCAGCACCAGCGCCAGGCCATAGAACGCGTACCCGGTGCGCCAGCGCTTGGTGCTGCCCGCCGTGCACCACACGCCCAGGCAGCCCGCCAGCACCGCCGCGGCCACCGACCAACCCTGAATCAGGTTGCTGGCCACCGGCAGCAGCCAGTGCCAGGCCCAGGGCAAGGGCGTGAGCAGCCATTCCGATTGCGACCCGAGCCCCGGCCAGCGCTGCGGGGGCAGGTCCATGGAGAAGCGCGGTCGGTCCACCATGGTCAGCACGAAGGTCACCGGCACCAGCACGGCGAAGAGGATGTAGGCACTGGCACGGCCCACCAGCAGGCGGTGCGCCCACGGGGTGGCCGTGCCGTCACGCCGTTGCCCGCTGAGGAGCTGCAATGCGATGCCGGCCGCCAACGCGGCTTCGGCGATCGCGCCGCACACGGCCACGCGGCCGCGCAGATCGGCAAAACCTTCCAGCACGAAGACCGAGAGCTGGCCGTAGACGAGCGCGCCCAGCGCGTGCAGGGCCAAGGTGCCCGCCAGCAAGGCCCACATGCAGGACCTCAAAAAGCGTTGCTCGGGAACGATGTCCGCCCCGCTGGCACTGACCCAGCCCCGCGCGGCGCGCGCCCGGGCTTCGGCCCGAAGCTGGCGGCGGCGGTCATTCTTTTTGTCTGGCTTGCGCGGTGGTGCCATGGCTCTGTGGTGCGGCCTGGACGGCTGCGGCAAGGATGGGCGAAAGCGAGAGGGTGAGCGAGGGAGACGGGGGACGGAGGACAACAACCGGAGCCGCTCAAGCGCCGAACAGCCCGGGCGCCCCCGCGCTGGGCGGCGCCACGCCCAGGTGCCGAAACGCCGCCAGCGTGGCGATGCGCCCGCGCGGCGTGCGCTGCAAGAAGCCCTGCTGGATGAGGTACGGCTCGATCACGTCCTCGATGGTGCCGGCCTCTTCGCCGATGCTGGCGGCGATGTTGTCCAGCCCCACGGGTCCGCCGTCGAAGCGGTGGATCACGGCCTCGAGCAGCTTGCGGTCCATCACGTCGAAGCCCTGCGGGTCCACGTCGAGCATGGCCAGCGCGCGGTCGGCGATCTCCTTGGTGATGCGGCCGTCGCCCTTGACCTCGGCGTAGTCGCGCACGCGGCGCAGCAGCCGGTTGGCGATGCGCGGCGTGCCGCGCGAGCGGCGGGCGATCTCGAAACCCCCGTCTTCGTCCATGGGCGCGCCCAGCAGCCCGGCGCTGCGCTTGACGATGCGCGCCAGCTCTTCGGACGTGTAGAACTCCAGCCGCGCCACAATGCCGAAGCGGTCGCGCAGCGGGTTGGTCAGCATGCCGGCGCGCGTGGTGGCACCCACCAGGGTGAAGGGCTGCAGGTCGAGCTTGATGCTGCGCGCCGCCGGCCCTTCGCCGATCATGATGTCGATCTGGTAGTCCTCGAGCGCGGGGTAGAGGATTTCCTCGACCACGGGCGACAGGCGGTGGATCTCGTCGATGAAGAGAACGTCGTTCTTCTCGAGGTTGGTGAGCAGCGCGGCCAGGTCCTTGGGCTTTTCCAGCACGGGCCCGCTGGTCTGGCGCAGGTTCACGCCCAGCTCGGCCGCGATGATGTGGCTCAGCGTGGTCTTGCCCAGCCCCGGGGGGCCGAACAGCAGCACGTGGTCCAGCGCCTCGCCGCGCTTCCTGGCCGCGCCGATGAAGATCTCCAGCTGCTCACGCGCCTTGGCCTGCCCCACGTACTCCTGCAGGAGCTTGGGGCGCAGGGCGCGTTCGATGGCTTCTTCCTGGGGGGAGGCAGGGGCTGCTGAGACGACGCGTTTGGCGGGAGCGGGGGCGAAGTCGTCGGTTTGGATGGTCATGCGGGGATCGGAGGGGTCATGACCGGTATCACTGGCTGGTCCAGGCGTAGTACATGGGACCTTCGTAGCGGAAGTCTTTGTGCACCTGGATCACGAAGTCGCGCTCTGCCACGCTGATGGTGTAGAAGTGCGCGCCGGTCTTGTCGTTGTAGAAGCGGAATATGGCGGAGGCGTCGTTACCGGCGTTTGTCTGCGCATACCAGCTCACGACTTCGTATCGGAACTCGGGAAGCCTGGCAATCACGAAGTCCCGCTCCGCTACGCTTCCAGAATAGAAATGCGCACCCGTCTTGTCGTTGTAGAAGCGAAACACGGGGTCTTTGCCCGAACTGGCATCAGCGTATGCATAGAACGCGATGTTCTCGTAGCCGAACTCCGGGAATGTCCGGATCACGAAGTCGCGTTCGGCAGCGCTAGCCGTGTAGAAATGAGCGCCCGTCTTGGCGTTGTAGAAGCGATAAACCGCCGTGCGCGTCGCGGCCGAGGCGGCGGGCGCCAACCAGTTCTTCAATGCGGCGTTGTACGCCACGTCGAAACGACCGTAGAACTCGGGAGAGGCTGTGGACAAGCAACTGGCACTCCCGCCGTACAGCGTACCGATGACATGCGTGCCGCCCTTGAAAAGCGCAGATCCGCTGCTGCCGCCTTCGGTGGTTCCCTGGCTCCAGTTCACGCGGTAGAAGTTGCCTGCGGTCCCGCTGCACTGAAACTGCGTGCTGCTGGTGGAAGTGCAGTTGGACAGGCTGTTGAGCGTGCCGAAGCTGATTTTCAGCAGGTCGCCCTGCGGGTGGTGAAGCCCCACCACCGAGGCGCCGATGGCCTGGGTGCTGGCATCCCATCCCGCAAAGAACGCGCCGGCCGGGGGCGCGTCATTGAGCCTGAGCAAGGCCGTGTCGGTGCTGTTGCTGGCATACAGCAGCGTGGCGCCGTTCACCCGCTTGGCGGTTGTGCTCGACAAAGTGCGGGAATTGCACGCGGGCGCCCGGTAGAACCAGTCCGTCTGCAGCGTAGAGGCCACCGTCTGCGACGAGATGCAGTGGTTGGCACTGAGGAAGTAAGGCGTGCCCGACGACTTGTTGTCATTCAGCAATGTGCCAGTGCATGCGAACGTGTCCGCACCGGATGTGAAGAGCATGCGTGCCACCGCATTGCGCTGGCTGGCATAGCTTTCGTAGCAGCTCGCGTCCAGCTGGCAAGAGGCGGATTCGTTGATCTTGATCGAGAGCTCTTCGTCCGTGGGAATGGACAGGTTTTCAAAGATGTGAGAGACGCGCGGCACGGCGATGTCCACCGCGCTCGCAGGCGTTCCAGGCGGCAACTCCACCTCCAACGTCGCCTCATCCGAACCGAGGTCTGGCGTCCACCAGGTCTGGCCGTCCAGGGTGGTGTCACCCGCCTGCGCATTGCGCTGGATGCGCTGCAGAATGTCCTGGCCGGACGTCTGGAAAACCGTCCCGGCCCTGGCCTGGCTGTAGACGCGCAACTGCGCGCTGCCGGGCAACTGCTTGACGACCACACCCAGTCGCAAGCCATGCGCGCCCTGCGCCGTGAAGCTGATGGCCGCCACCTGGCCGCCGTTGGCCGAAGCCTTCCACTGGAGCTGCTTCAACGTCTGCGCGGCATCCCGGGTAGCGCCCACATCGCGCGCAGCACCCACCTTGCGGGGCCCCACGGTAGACGCCAGCGCAGCCGTCTTTTCCTGCGCCAGCTCACCCAGTACGACCTGGGTGGGCTTGGGCGCTTCCACCACGCTGCGCGACTTGATGCTGGAGACACCTTGGTCGGTGCTGGCGGGTTGTACCCAGCCATCGACCTTGGTCACCGGAGCTGGCGCCTGCGCAGCAGCCACCGAACCACCGTCCTGGCCACCTCCGCACCCAGCAAGGAGAGCCAGCGTTATGAAAAGGGCACCGGCCCCACGCATGAAAAAGTTCTTTGTCATCTCTTCACCTGTATCTACTACAGACCGCACCATTCGACGGCAAACCGTCCACCCGCAGGCTGTGAATTGAGAAATCAGCCGGACCGATGCCGACAGCTCCTATTTCGCCAGCGCCTTCAGCGCCAGCTTGATCCCGTCACTCACACCCACCTCCGCGGGCAGCGCCTTGAGCGCTGCCGCAGCTTCCTTGTCGTTATAGCCCAAGGCCAGCAAGGCCTGAAGGATATCTGTCTGCGCGTCGCTGGTCGCCCCGCCCGGTGTTGCGCCGATGTCAGCGCCCAGCTTGCCCTTGAGCTCCAGCAGCAGGCGCTCCGCCGTCTTCTTGCCGATGCCCGGCACCTTGACCAGCCGCCCGGCCTCCTGCAGCGAGATGGCCTGGGCCAGGTCGGTCACGCCCATGCCCGACAGGATGGACAGCGCCGTGCGCGGCCCCACGCCCGAGATCTTGATGAGCTCGCGAAAAGCCTGGCGCTCGGGCGCCGTGGCAAAGCCGTAGAGCAGCTGCGCGTCCTCGCGGACGATGAACTGCGTGAGCAGGCTCACGCGCTCGCCCACGGCGGGCAGGTTGTAGAAGGTGCTCATGGGCACATTCACCTCGTAGCCGACGCCGTGGCAGTCCAGCAGCACCTCCGGGGGGTTCTTCTCCAGCAGGGTGCCGGTCAATTTGCCTATCATTGGTGTCCTTTGATGCCGCCGGCCACACAGCCAGCGCCGTCGTTCTTGCCGCTTTTCCGTTGTTTGACTGGAATTATCCGCGTGATCCTGCGACACACATTCACTCCCCACAACAACATGCGGCTCACGCACTTGTGTGGTCCGGCCGACGCCCATCTGCGCACCATCGAGGAATCGCTCGGGGTGAGCATCGCGCACCGCCACGAGCAGTTCAAGGTCGACGGTCCCAAGGCCAAGGCGACGCAGGCCATGGAGCTGCTGCAGGCGCTGTACGAGATGGCCGACCGGCCCGTCACCGAGGACTACCTGCAGCTGATGCTGGCGGGCGACACCGCCCTGGTGGAGGCGCCCGAGGGCGCCATCGTGCTCAACACCCGGCGCGCCGACCTGCGCGGCCGCACGCCCACGCAGAGCCTGTACCTCGAAAACATCGCCAGCCACGACATCACCTTCGGCATCGGCCCGGCCGGCACGGGCAAGACGTACCTGGCCGTGGCGAGCGCGGTGGACGCGCTGGAGCGCAGCGCGGTGCAGCGCATCGTGCTGACCCGCCCCGCGGTGGAGGCCGGCGAGCGCCTGGGCTTTCTGCCCGGCGACCTGGCCCAGAAGGTGGACCCGTACCTGCGTCCGCTGTACGACGCGCTGTACGAGCTGATGGGCTACGACAAGGTGATGAAGGCGTTCGAGCGCAATGCGCTGGAGATCGCGCCCCTCGCTTTCATGCGCGGGCGCACGCTGAACAATGCCTTCGTGATCCTGGACGAGGCGCAGAACACCACGCCTGAGCAGATGAAAATGTTCCTCACCCGCATCGGCTTCGGCGCCAAGGCCGTGGTCACCGGCGACGTGAGCCAGATCGACCTGCCCAAGGGATCGATGAGCGGCCTGATCGACGCCGAGCGCGTGCTCAAGCGCGTCAAGGGCATCTCGGTCACGCGCTTCACCACCGCCGACGTGGTGCGCCACCCGCTCGTTGCGCGCATCGTCGACGCGTACGACGCCCCACGGCGGGCGCCCGCGGCCCGCGCCCGGGACTGATGCTCACTTTTTGATAGCTGCCAGCGCTTTCCGATCAAGCGGTAGCGGCCAAAAATAACAATAAAACATGCCCCTGAACCAACTGTCCCTCTCGCTCCAGTTCGGCCGCTTCGACGAACTGGCCGCCCACCGCGCCGTGCTGCCGCGCCACAAGGTCGCGCGCTGGATCCGCCACGCCCTGGCCACCGATGCCGAGATCACGGTGCGCATCGTGGGCAGCGAAGAAGGCCAGCAGCTCAACCGCGAGTACCGCAAGAAGGACTACGCCACCAACGTGCTCACCTTCGACTACACCCAGGAGCCGGTCGTGACCGCCGACCTGGTCCTGTGCGCCCCCGTGATCGAGCGCGAGGCGAAGGAGCAGAACAAGACCCTGGAAGAGCACTACGCCCACATGCTGGTGCACGGCACGCTGCACGCCCAGGGCTGGGACCACGAAACCAGCGAGGCCGACGCCGACGAGATGGAGTCGTACGAGACGGACATCCTCGCCGAACTGGGGTTCGAAGACCCGTACGCCAAGTAGCCTGGGACTTCGGGCCCTCCAGCGCCACCAGCGCTCCCGCAGCCACGGCACGGCCTGCGCACCGGCTGCGTTCAACAGGGTCCTTCAGTTGGGCTGCGGGGCGGCTGGGCAGCGCCTGCAAATCTCTCCAACCTTTTTCCCACCCAATCCGCGCGGGTGGCGGGTGTTTTCGCACCTAAGATCGACTCAATCATCCAATGACAACACCCAGGGCCCGGCAACGCGCCCCATGGGGGAGACATGCTCGAGACCGCCCTGCTGCTCACCGCCGCGTTCATCGCCGGCGCCCTCAATGCCGTTGCCGGAGGCGGCAGCTTTCTGACCCTGCCCGCGCTGGTGTTCACCGGCGTGCCGCCCGTGGTGGCCAATGCCACGGGCACGGTGGCGCTGCTGCCGGGGTACATCGCGGGTGCCTGGGGCTTTCGCGAAGACACCGCCCCGCCGCCGGGGCTGTCGATGCGGCTGCTGGTGGCGCTGGCGCTCATCGGCGGCGCGGCCGGGGCGGCGCTGCTGCTGGTCACGCCCGATGCAACCTTCAGGCGCGTGGTGCCCTGGCTGCTGCTGGCCGCCACCGCGCTCTTCGCGTTCGGGCCGTGGCTGCGCAGGCGGCTCGCGGGCGGCCACCCGTCCACGGCCAAGGCCATGTTGGGCGTGCTGGCGGTGGCCGCCTACGGTGGGTACTTCAATGGCGGGCTGGGCATCTTGCTGCTGGCGCTGTTCGGCCTCTTGGGGCAAACCCACCTGAACGCCATGAACGGGCTCAAGAACTGGGTCTCGGCCCTGCTCACCGCCATTGCCGTGGCGATCTACGCCGCGGGCGGGGTGGTGCTGTGGCCCCAGGCGCTGATGATGATGGTGGCGGCCACGGCGGGCGGCTACGGCGGCGCGCGGGTGGCGCGGCGCCTGCCCGCGCCCGTGCTGCGCTGGGGCATCGTGGCCACGGGGCTGGTGATGGCGGGGCTGTTCTTCTGGCGACAGCCGTGAGCCGCGATGCATCGCGATCACCGCGGCCACCCCCGGGGTGCCCGCACAGCGATGCGGCCTATGGCGGCGGCGGTGGCGGGGCCGGCTGACTACTTCGCCCGGCCCTGGGGTCGCTTCTTGCGCGTGCTGCCAGTCGCAGCGGCGGCCGAGGGCGCAGCGGGCCCGGCAGGCCCGGCAGGGGCAACGCGCGCAACGCGAACCACGGGTGCCACAGGTACCGGCGGCACCACCGGCGGCGCCGGATACACCTTGGCAAAGGTCAGGATGATTTCGCGCACGAGCTTGCGCTGAGGTGCAGGCAACTGCAAGAAGGCGTCGAAGGTCTCGCGCTCCAGATAGCCCACGCCGACCTGCCAGCGGTTGCGGTGCTCCTGCACCGCGTGCCGCACGCTGGAGCCGAACCGCAGCACTTCCGGCTCGATCTTGAGCAACTCCGCCAGCACCACCAGCTTGTCCTGCGCCGGGATCGCCTCGCCCTTGAGCCAGCGCGACACCGCCTGGAAGGTCACGGAGCGCCCCCAGTACTTGCCATTGAACAGGCTCAGCAACACCCCTGGCCGCGGCTCCAGGCCCGCAGCCACCATGGCGTCACGCAATCGTTCGGCGAACTCCAACTTGTTGTCCATCCTCCAACCGTAAAGCGGCGGTTGAATTGGCCATCAACTTCTTGTTGCACAATGGATTCAATCATTTGTTGATTGAATCACCCAACAGGCTTGCAGGCATCTGCGGCCGCGTACGCCGTATGCCCAAATCGCTGCTTGAACAACTCCCCGAGATCGTGGCCCAGGGCCGCAAGGAAGCCGAAAGAATTCTGGAGGGCCTGGAAGGCCGCTACCGCGTGAGCCTCCAGACCCGCGAAGTGGTGCTGCCCGCCCGGGCCAGCGCCACCACCGACTGGGTTCAACACCAGGCCCGCCAGGAGCAGCGGGACGGCAGCGACGGCGCGTGGGCCAACCGGTTGGTCTATGGCGACAACCTGTTGGCCATGGCCGCGCTGCTGGCGGGCGATGCCCATACGCCCAGTTTGCGCGGCAAGGTGGACCTGATCTATATCGATCCACCGTTTGACAGCAAGGCCGACTACCGCACCAAGGTCACGCTGCCGGGCCTGGAGCTGGAACAGCGCCCGACCGTCATCGAGCAGTTCGCGTATTCCGACACCTGGAGCGATGGTACGGCCTCCTACCTGGCCATGATCACCCCGCGCCTCATCCTGATGCGGGAGTTACTGGCGGACACAGGCTCCATCTACGTGCACCTGGACTGGCATGTGGGCCACTACGTCAAGCTGGTGATGGACGAGGTCTTCGGCAAGCAACACTTCGTCAACGAGATCTGCTGGTGGTACAAGCGCTGGTCGGCCGCGGCCAGCACGTTCCAGCGGATGCACGACACGATCTACTTCTACCGCAAGTCCGAGAACTACAGGTTCAACCAGCTGTTCCAGCCCCTGGCCGCGTCCACCGCCGCCATCCACGGCAACACCCGGCGCGTGAATGTGCCGGACGACAGCGGCAAGCTCGTCACCGTGCGCACCGAAGAGCCCAGCCGGGGCGTGCAGATGCACGACGTGTGGGAGGTGCCCTTCGTCGTGGCGCACTCGCAGGAGCAAGTGGGCTATGCCACGCAAAAACCCATCGAGCTGGTGGCGCGCATCCTCGAAGCCTCGTCCAACCCCGGCGACCTGGTGGCCGACTTCTTTGGCGGCAGCGGCAGCTTTGCGGCCGCCGCCGAGGGGCGGCGCGTGGCCAAGGACGGCAACAAGAGCGTCTACTCCAACGCCGCAGCGCGCCGCTGGATCACCACCGACCTGGGCAAGCCCGCGTGCATGATCATGCGCAAGCGCCTGATCGACCTGCAGGCGCGGCCGTTTCTCTACCAGGCCATCGGCGACTACCAGGTCGAAGCCGCCAAGGCCACGCTGGGCCGCGACTTCCGCATGGGCGACCTGTCGCACATCGTGCTGTCGCTGTACGGCGCCCTGCCCCTGCCGGCCGATGTGAACCCGCAGCGCAACCTGGGGCAGATCGCGGGCTTCGACTTTGGCGGCAAGCGCGGCAGCAAGACGCTGGTGCTGGCCGACTCGCCCAACAAGCTCACCGGCATGGTCACGCTCAAGAAGGCGGTGGCCCTGCGCGACAACCTGCTGGGCGGCTGGGACCGCGTGGTGGTGCTGGGCTGGAATTTCGAGCCCAGCATCGGCGAGACCATCACCGCGCTCAACGACCCGCGCCTGGAGGTGCTGGTGATCCCGCCCGACCTGATGGACCGGCTCAAGAAAAAGGGCGGCATCGACAAGCTGCGCGGGCAGGTGCGCTTCTCCAGCCTGCAGTACCTCACCATCCACCCGGTGCACCGGCAGGCGTCGGCGGGCACGGCGCACCCGGGCGGGGTGGCCGAGGAAACGCTGACCGTGCGGCTCAAGAACTACGTGCTGCTCTCGCCCGAGGCCATCAACCTCGATGACGACAACCGCACCAAGCTGCAACAGGTCGCCAATGCCGAGCCCCTGGCCCTGATCGAGTACTGGGCGGTGGACCCGGACTACGACGGCCAGGTGTTCCGCTCGGTGTGGCAGGACTACCGGGGCAACACCGCGAGCGACGCCGATGCGCTGCGCGTGGTCAGCACCGCCGTCGTGTCCACCCCCGCCAGGCCCGGCCCGCGCAAAGTGTGTGTGCGGGTGGTGGATGTCTTCGGCTTCGAGGCCGAGGTGGTGGCCACGGTGGAGGCCGCATGAGCGCCCACGCCAACGCCCCCCACGCCAACGCCCCGCCCACCACCGACCCGCTCGCCCTGGCCGCCGGCCTGACCGCCAAGACCCGGCAACTGTGCCAGGGGCTCGAATCCGGCACGGCGGACATCCTGGACCTGGTCACCCCCTCCACGGCCGAGCTGCTGCACTGGTGGTTTGGCGACGACATGCTGCTGGCACGGGGCGCGACGGCCGCGGGCGGCGGCGGGCTCAACTTTCATGCGGGGCAAAAGCAGGCCATCCTGAACGCCATCGTCGCGCACGAAGTGCTGGGGAACCACCGCGACCACGGGCCGCTGCTGCAGCTGTACGAGGCCTGCGCGCCCGCGGCGCTGCAGGGCGGCACGCTCCGGGGCGAGCTGGCGCGCCCGCGCCACGCCCACCCCAAGTACTGCTTCAAGATGGCCACGGGCACCGGCAAGACCTGGGTGATGCAGGCGCTGATGGTGTGGCAGCTGCTGAACAAGACCGCGGCGCTGGCCAGCGGCGCGGACGATGCGCGCTTCACCCGCCAGTTCATGGTGGTGGCGCCCGGACTCATCGTGTACGAGCGGCTGCTGGACGCGTTCTGCGGCAAACCGGTGGCGGGCAGCGCGGCGCGGGACTTCAGCCGCTCGGACATCGCGCTGTACGCCGACCTCTTCGTGCCCGAGGCACACCGCGACGCCGTGCTGGCCTTCGTGCGCGGCAATGTGTGCACCAAGGCAGAGATCGGCCTCAAGACCACCGGCAACGGCCTGATCGCCATCACCAACTGGCACCTGCTGGCCGAAGGAGAAGCGCCGCAAGACATCATGGACGAGCCAACCGCCGCCGCTACCGCAACACCGCTGCCCGCCCATGAAGTGGTGGCTGCGGTGCTGCCGCTCACCCCCGGCCGCGCCACCGGCAACAGCCTGGACGTGCTGGACCGCCGCTACGCCCGCGGCAACGTGCTCGAATTCCTGGCGGGCCTGCCGGAGCTGATGGTCTTCAACGACGAAGCGCACCACATCCACGAGCTGCAGCGCGAGGGCGAGACCACCGAGGTCGAATGGCAAAAAAGCCTGACCCGCATCGCTGCCAGCAAGGGGCGGCGCTTCGTGCAGGTGGACTTCTCGGCCACGCCGTACAACGACGTGGGCAGCGGCAGAACCCGACGCAAGCTGTACTTCCCGCACATCGTGGTGGACTTCGACCTGCACAGCGCCATGCGCGCCGGCCTGGTGAAGTCGCTGGTGCTCGACCGCCGCAAGGAGATCGGCGCGCTGCCGCTGGAGTTCAAGGCCGAGCGCGACGAGACCGGCCGCCCGACCCTGAGCGAGGGCCAGCGGGTGATGCTGCGGGCGGGCCTGCACAAGCTGCGCAAGCTCGAAGCCGACTTTGCCCGCATCGACCCGCACCGCCACCCCAAGATGCTGGTGGTGTGCGAAGACACCGGCGTGTCGCCCCTGGTGGCGGACTTTTTGCGCCAGCACGAGGGCCTCGCCGACGAGGATGTGATGACCATCGACTCCGGCAGAAAGGCCGAGCTGGGCGAGAAGGACTGGGCGCCCGTGCGCGAGCGCCTGTTCAGTGTGGACAGCCACGCCACGCCGCGCGTCATCGTCAGCGTGCTGATGCTGCGCGAGGGGTTTGATGTGAACAACATCTGCGTCATCGTGCCGCTGCGCTCCAGCCAGGCGCAGATCCTGCTCGAGCAGACCATTGGCCGAGGCCTGCGGCTGATGTGGCGGGACGCCGAATACACCGACCTCAAGCGCGAGAACCGCGAGCGCATCAACGCAGGCCAGGAGCCCGGCAGCCTGATCGACGTGCTCTCCATCGTGGAGCACCCGGCCTTCCAGTCGTTCTACGACGACTTGCTGCACGAAGGCCTGGCCGGCACCACCGGCGACGGCACCGATGAGACCTCCAGCACCGGCGACGTGGTGGCGGCAGAACTGCGGGACGGCTTTGAAGCGTTCGACTTCGGCATCCCCTTCATCCTGCAAGAGGCCGACGAGGTGCGCGAGCACCGCAGCCCCGACCTGGCCACGCTGCTGGCCTTCACCGCCATGACGGCCGATCAGCTGACCGCCCTGCTGGGCCGGGGCGACACCTTCATCTCGCAAGACCTGCAAAGCGCCACCCTGTTCGGCGACTACCGCGTGGACGGCGCGGTGATGAACGTGGGCGGCTACAACGAGTACCTGTCGCGCCTGACCCGGCGCATCAGCCAGGCGCTGAGCGAACCCCTGCCCAGGGGCCAGAAGATTGCCACGCACCTGGCCAAGCCGTATTGGCAGGTGCACACGGCCGAACTGACCGGCTGGCTGGACGACTACATCTGGACCACCTTGTTCGGCGGCGCCTTCAACCCGCTGGCGGGCGAAAACTGGCGCGTGCTGCTGCTGCAGCCGGTGGTGGACCACATCACCAAGGTGTTTGCCGTGGCCTTGCTGGAGTCCGAGCAGCGGCACGCCGCGGGACACACCGAAGTGCATCTGCGCAGGCTGAGCGAAGCGCCGCGCCTGATGGTGCGCGAGAGCCAGTCCGTGGCGGTCAGCAAGTGCATCTACACCCGGCTGGGCTGGCCCGCCAGGAACGGCGGGCTGGAGCGCACGTTCATCCACTGGGCCCAGGCGGATTCGCAGGTGCTGGCGTTTTGCCGCATCAGCGAAAACCGGCACCCCTTTGCCCGGCTGCGCTATGTGAAGGACGACGGCTTGCCCGCCTTCTACTCGCCCGACTTTCTGGTGCGCACCGCGGACGCGGTGTACCTGGCAGAGACCAAGGCGCAGCAGCAAACCACCCACCCCAACGTGCTGCGCAAACGCACGGCGGCGCTGGCTTGGTGCGAGCGCATCAACGCGCTCACGCCCGCGCAGCGCGGCAGCCCGCCCTGGCACTACGTGCTGCTGGCAGAAGACGCCATGGCCGAGTGGCAGGCCAAGGGCGCGCGCCTGGTGGACCTGCTGGACTTTGCGCGCCTGCGCCCGCAGGCCCACGCCGCACTGCAAGCCAGCCTGCTGTGAAGGCCAACGCCTGCGGCCCGCCTGCCACGGCGGTGGCAGCGCCAAGCACTACAGGGCGCTGCGCTGCAGCAAGGGCGAGCGCGGCAAGAACCTGAATGCGGTCGACGCCGCCGCCAGCATGCACGCAATGCAGATCATCACCGCCTGGTAGGGCTCGTGCCCCTGGCGCTGCGCCCAGGCGGCCAGCAGGCCGGTCAGCCACTGCATGAGCGCAATGCCCATGAACATCGACATCGTGTACAGCGACAGCGCGCGCCCTGTCATCTCGGCGGGGTAGGACGAGCGCACGTCGGCGTACTGCAGCACGCCGTAGCCCGACAGCAGCCCCATGAGGAAGATCAGCACCACGTTCGCCGCCGCATGGTGCAAAAACGCCATGAGCAAAAACAGGCTGCCCATGAGCAGCGAAAAATTGGTGATCCACCGCCGCCGCCGCGCAGGCCCCGGGTCCACCCGGCCGAACAGGGCGGGCATGAACAGCGAGATCACCGACAGCACCAGGGCCACATTGCCGCTTTGCACCAGCGAAAACCCATACCGCCCCATCAGCAGCGGCCCCAGCCACAGTCCGCGCAGCGTGAGGAACGCCGCGTAGCAGCACATGCCCAAGACCAGGATGCCCCAGGTGTGCGGCACCTTGAACAGCGCCCCGAACCGCCGCGCCGCCTGCGCCCACGACTCGCGCGGCTGCTCTGCCGCCCGGGGCAACGCAGGCTCGCGCACCCGCAGAAAAATCAACAGCCACGCCAGCAGCGACAGCACCGACAGCACCGCAAAGCCGGTGCGCCAGCCCCAGTGCTGCACCATGAACGCCAGCGGCGTGCCGGTGAAGATGAGCCCCAGCCCTCCCACCCCCATGCCCAGGCCCGAGAAGAAGGCGAACCGCTGCGCCGGAAAGTGGCGTGCAATGAACACCGTGCTGGCCAGAAAGGCCGGCGAGCAGCCCACCCCGATGAGCAGCTGCCCCAGCATCAGCCAGCCGTAGCTCGGCGCAGCGGCTGATACGGCGGCGCCCAATGCGGCCAATGGAAACGCCGTGAGCACCGTGCGGCGCAGGCCGTACAAATCCATGCCGATGCCCATGAGCAACTGCGCCACGCCGAACGACAGGCCAAAGAGCCCCGCGAACGCGCCCAGCGAATCCGGCGAGATGCCGAAGTCGGCCTGCAGGCCGGTGGCGATGATGCTGGTCACTGTGCGGTACGCCTGGCTCAGCGCAAAGGCCGACAGCAGGCACAGGTACATGACCCACAGGGCGCGGGGTGGCGATGGCAGCGGGGCAGGCGATGCGGTAAGGGGTGGGATGGCGGCTTCAGTCACGGAGAGGGACAGACAAGGGTGCAGGCAAGGGCACAGTCAAAGGTGCAACGCAATGGAAAGGCACCCGCCCGAGCCTACAGACTTTGCAACCCGCCTGCCGTCGCAGTGCGGACAGGCCCCGGCAGCGCGGGACGGGGCTGGCGATGGTGCGGCAGGCCGTCGGTCGGTCGGTCGGACGGACAAGCGGCCACGTCAGGCAGCGGCTGCTGCGGACGCGGGCGCGGGAGCGATCCGCAGCGGTATCGTCACCGGCCCGTCGTTGACCAGATGCACCTGCATGTCGGCGGCGAACTGGCCCGTGGCCACCTGCGGATGCGCGGCGCGGGCCCGGGCCACCACGTAGTCGTACAGGCGCCGCCCCTCGTCGGGGGCCGCGGCCTGGGTGAAGCTGGGCCGGTTGCCGCCGGTGGTGTCGGCCGCCAGCGTGAACTGGCTGACCAGCAGCAGGCCGCCGCCGGTGTCCTGCACGCTCCGGTTCATCTTGCCGGCGTCGTCAGAAAAGATGCGCAGCTTCAAGATCTTGGCCAGCAGTTTGTCGGCCTCGGCCTCGGTATCGCCGCGCTCGGCACACACCAGCACCAGCAGGCCCGCGCCAATGGCCCCCACCGTGCACCCTTCCACATCCACCCGCGCTTCGCGCACACGTTGCAAGACACTGATCACGTCACTTCATCCTTGGGGTCGTCAAAATGTGCTTCCACATCGGTGGGCAGCAGCTCGATGGTGGCACGCAGGCCGGGCACGGCGGCCATCAGCGCGCGTTCGACCTGGCCCCGCAGTTCCGCGGCGCGGCCCAGGGTCCAGTGGGCAGGCATGTGCAGATGCAGGTCCACGAACTGGCGCTGGCCCGCACGGCGGGTGGAGACATGGTCAAAGCGTACCGCGCCGGGCGGCCGGGTTTGCACGAACTGCTGCAGGGTGGCGTCGATGGTGGCCTGCACCTCAGGCTCCACCGCGGAATCCATGAGCCCCTGGGACGAGCGCCAGACCAGCTCCACGCCCTCCTTGAGGATGTTGAGCGCCACGGCGATCGCCGCCACGGCATCGAGCCAGAGCCAGCCCGTGAGAGCCGCGCCGACGATGCCCACCAGCACGCCCGCCGAGGTCCACACGTCGGTGACCAGATGGCGCGCATCGGCCTCGAGCGCGATGGAGCGGTGCTCGCGCGCCGAGCGGAACATCACCCAGGCCAGCAAGCCGTTGAGCGCCGAGCTGATCACCGACAGCCCCAGGCCCCAGCCGATCTGCTCGATGGGCTGCGGGTCCACCAGCCGGTGCCCCGCCGCCCACAGGATGCCGGCCGACACGCCCACGATGAGAATGCCCTCGAACCCGGACGAAAAATACTCGGCCTTGTGGTGGCCGTAGGGGTGGTCGTCATCGGCCGGCCGCGCCGCCACCGTCACCATGGCCAGCGCAAACATGGCACTGGCCAGGTTCACGAACGACTCCATCGCATCGGACAGCAACCCGACCGAGCCCGTGACCACCCAGGCCAGGGTCTTGAGCGCGATGGTGACCACGGCCACGGCCACCGACGCCCAGAGCAGATTGCGGGGCTGGAGCCAGGGGTGCGAGGCGCGGGGGGCGCCGGATGTAGGCGGAGGCGAGGACATGGACTGCGTGCATCAAGGCCCGGAAGGCCGAGCCCGGAATTACACCAGAGCCACCTTAAGCACCGCTTGCGCCCGGGCAGCCACGCCCACCCCATGCCAGAATCGGCCGCATGACCCAGGCATGGCGACGCCACTTCACAGGACTGCATCTCGCCGCGCTGGCGCTGTGGGCGCTGGTGGCCGGCGCAGGCTGCGTGTGGCTGGCATCGGCGCGGCTGCAGCAGCTGCATGCGGCGTTCGAGACCGATGCCCGCATCGTGCACCGCCTGCTGAGCCAGCGCGTGGTGCAGCACGACGCGGTGATGTCCACCCTGGCCCTGCTGCAGCCCCCGTCTGAACAGGCGCCCGGCGATGCTCCCGCGCCTGCGGCCGCCCTGCCCCGCCTGCCGTCGGTGTACCCGCAGATCGTGTCGGTGCTGCAACGGCCTGCCAGCGGCGACTGGCCTGCCGCGCTGCAGGCCCCGTTGGCAGCGGCAGAGGCCGCATCGCGCCGCTCGGGCCACCCCGAGATGGCGCTGCCCGACCTGCCCGCCGGCCGCTTCTACCTCGTGCTGGGCAGCACGCCCGCCAGCCACGCCCTGCAGATCGACCTGCGCGCCACCGTGCCACAGGACGAATGGCCAATGGACATGGCGACGAGCCCGGTGCGTGTGACGCTGGAGCACGCGGGCGCCGCTTTTGTCGTGCAGCCGGGTCGGCTGGGCGGCGGCCTGGGCTGGTCGTACGAATTCCACAAGCTACTGGCCGCGGCCAGCCAGCCGCTCGATGTGGTGGCGCGCCGCCAGGTGGGGATGGCCGAGCTGCCCTGGCTGGCCATGCTGGGCTGGTGCGTGCTGACGGCGGCGCTGTGGGCCGGTGGCGTGGCCTGGTGGCGCCAGCGCGTGGCGCGCCAGCGGGCCGAAGAACTGCTGCGCCTGGGCCAGGTGGCACGGCTCAACACCCTGGGCGAGCTGGCGGCCGGCATGGCGCATGAACTGAACCAGCCGCTGACCGCGCTGCTGTCCAGCACCCAGGCCGCGCAGCGCCTGCTGGCCGATGAAACACCCGACCTTGCCACCGCCCAGACGGCCATGGCCCGCGCGGTGGAGCAGGCGCGCCGCGCCACCGCCGTGGTGGGCCGCCTGCGCCGCCTGGTCGAGCGCCCCGACCTGGCCGGCCAGGCCCAGCCGCTGGCGCCCGCGGCCGCCGTGCAGGACGTGCTGCACCTGCTGGAGCCCGAGATGGCGCAGCGCGGCGTGGCCCCCACGGTGGCCGTCGCCGCCGACCTGCCCGCCGTGCTGGCCGAGCCGGTAGCCCTGCAGCAGATCGTGCACAACCTGCTGATGAACGCGCTGCAGGCGCTGGACCAGGTGCCGCCCACCGAGCGCCAGCTGGCGCTGCGCCTGTGGATGCCGGACGCCGCGCACGTGGCGCTGTCGGTGCGCGACCACGGCCCCGGCGTGCCGCCCGAGGCGCGCGCGCACCTGTTCGAGCCGTTCTACACCACGCGCACCGGCGGCCTGGGGTTGGGCCTCACGCTGTGCGAAAGCCTGGCGCAGGCCATGGGCGCAAGCCTGGTGCTGGCGCCCCAGCCGTCGTCTGCCAGCGAGCGGGGTGCGGAGTTTGTGCTGACCTTGCCCGCGGCGCCCGGCACGGCCCCGCTGCAGCCTGCGCAGCACCTACCCGCCAGCGTGCCCTAGTTTTTGCTTTTGCCCTTGCCATCGCCATGACCACCGACAACGCCACCTCGCTGTCCCCCCTGATCCACCTGGTGGACGACGACGCTGCCGTGCGCGAGGGCCTGTCGCTGCTCATCAGCACCGTGGGCCTGCGCGTGCAGGCCTGGGCCGAGCCGCAGGCTTTCATGGCGGGGTTCGATCGCGCCAGCATCGGCGCCATCGTGCTCGACGTGCGCATGCCGGGCATCAGCGGGCTCACGGTGCTGGAGCAGTTGCTGGCGCAGGGCGTGGACCAGCCCATGATCTTGCTCACCGGCCACGGCACCGTGGAGATGTGCCGCCGCGCCTTCAAGGCCGGGGCGGCGGAGTTTCTGGAAAAGCCCGTGGACGACGAGGTGCTGATCGAGGCCCTGCAGAACGCGGTGCGCCAGCATGTGCGCTCGCGCGAACGTCACCAGGCCGACCAGCAGGCGCGCGAGCGTTTTGCCCAGCTGTCGGCGCGGGAGCGTGAGGTGCTGGGCCTTATTGTGGAAGGGCTGACCAACAAGCAGATCGGCAAGGCGCTGGCGCTGTCACCGCGCACGGTGGAGACGCACCGGGCCAATCTGTTTGGCAAGTTGGGGGCGGAGTCGCTGGCGCAGTTGATACGGCGGTATGCGGCGCTGGTGGAGTGAGGCGTTCTCGGGTGGCTGCTCACGGCGCAGGGCTCGTGACCGCCATCCGTTCGGGTGGAGTCTTTCGCGACCGGGTCAGATTGAATCCCACCCGTTCGGGTTGAGCTTGTCGAAACCTGGGCACTTCGATCCACGTCCGTTCGGGTTGAGCCTGTCGAAACCTGGGCGCATCGGTCCACGCCCGTTCGGGTTGAGCTTGTCGAAACCTGGGCGCATCGGTCCACGTCCGTTCGGGTTGAGCTTGTCGAAACCTGGGCACATCGATCCACATCCGTTCGGGTTGAGCCTGTCGAAACCTGGGCGCATCGACCCATGGCCGTTCGGGTTGAGCTTGTCGAAACCGGGGTGCGCTCGCAGGCTCGCTGGTTTGTACCGCGTGCCTGGTTCAAGGGCGGAGGCCGGGAGTCGCCCGGCGTGCGAGTAACTTTCTTTTGGTTCGCCAAAAGAAAGTCACCAAAGAAAAGGCGACCCTACAGCCTGCGTCCCTTCGCTTCGCTGCGGGCAACCTGCGGTGCTCGGTCGTGGGTTGCGCTGCGGAACTCGCTGCGCGCTGCCGCGCTACGCTCAAACATCCGCAGCGAGTCAGTTCACGATGCGTGTGTCCTTCGGCACACGCTCACCCCACGCCCTGCGCTCCTCGGCGCATCCTGAAGGGATGGGGGAGAGAACATCCACACGGGCCATCGCGTTGCTCGGCCCCGAACGCGCAGGCGCTGCGCGCCGCGACCGCCAGGCCGAGCGAAGCAATGGCCCGTGTGGCTGTTTGGCTGTTCGGCTGTCCACCCCCTGTGGCTGCGCCTGCGGCGGGGCGGTTGCGGGGTGGCATGCGCGTCGCAGCGCGCATGCTTCGTGCACTGACTCGCCGCAGTTGTCTGAACGGAGCGCGCAGCGCGCAGTGAGTTCTGCGGCGCACCCCGCAACCACCCCGACGCAGGTTTGCCCCTTCGCAACGCGAAGGGGTCGCAGACTGGGGGTCGCCTTTCTTTTGGGTACTTTTCTTTGGCGAAGCGAAGAACAAGTACCTCGCCCGCCGGGGCGAACTCCCGGCCTCCGACCTCCACACAGGCACGCCGTCCAAATTAGCGAGTGAGCCCAGGTTCCGACAAGCTCAAGCCGAACGGACATGGATCGATGCGCCCAAGTTTCGACAAGCTCAACCCGAACGGATAGGGGTAGTAACACGCACAGGCTTCGACAAGCTCAGCCCGAACGGTCGGGGCAGCCAAGGCCAAAGGCGTCGACACACTCACCACGCGACCGGCAGCAAGCCGCAGACCCCGGCAAGGCATCCGCCCATCACTGCGTAGTTCTACGGAGCCCTTCACGTAACCGCACGAATGTGCAACAACACGCGCATTTCCTACAGTTCTCCCACGGCGCCACAACGGGTGGCACCGGCCCCCAACACCGGAGAACAAACACCATGCAAAAGACCATCGCCCACACCGCCGCCGCCATCACCCTGGCCCTGATCGCCACCGCCGCCAGCGCCGAAGGCGTTCGCACCGAAAAGAACATCTCGCTCGACCTGGCCAACCAGATCGCCGCCCACACCGTGGCCGCCTGCACCGCCAACGGCTACAACGTGACCGCCACCGTGGTGGACCGCGCCGGCACCGTGCGCGCCGTGCAGCGGGCCGACAACGCAGGCCCCCACACCCTGGAAGCCAGCCGCCTGAAGGCCTACACGTCCGCATCGGCCAAGAACACGACGCTCGCGATCATGGAAGGCTCGCAAAAGAACCCCGCCGCCGCCAACCTGGGCCAGATCCCCGGCTACCTGCTGCTGGGCGGTGGCGTGCCGCTGAAGGTGGGCAATGAAGTCATCGGCGCCGTGGGCGTGGGCGGCGCGCCCGGCGGCCACCTGGACGAGCAGTGCGCCATGGCGGGCATCGCCAAGGTGGCCGATCAGCTGAAGTAAGTAAGTAAAAAGTAGTTCCGTACAACCTGCAGCGTCCGCGCCTTCTGAGCAAGGGCGTGGACGCTGCGCAGTCACCCGCCGCCGCAACCTCCACTGCAAAAGGGACACACGCCATGAACCGAACCACCACCTTGCCCCTGGCCCTGCTGGCCGCTGCCCTGCTGCTGGCGCACCCCGCCCAGGCGCAAGTGCCGCCCACGGCCGCGCAAACCGCCGCCTACCAGGGCCTACACGCCGCTGCAGCGCGCGGCGACACGGCCAAAGTGCAAAAACTGGTGGCGGCCCGTGCCGATGTGAATGCGCGCGACAGCTATGGCCGCACGCCGCTGCACGTGGCCACGTTTGCCCGCCAGCGCGATGTGATCCGGCTGCTGGTGCAAGCCCAGGCCGACATCAATGCGCTGGAGAACGACCGCTACGACGCGGTGACCATCGCCGCCGTGGCGGACGATGAAGACACTCTGCGCCTGCTGCTGCAACTGGGCGCGAGTGCGGCGCAGGTCACCAGCCGCTACGACGGCACCGCCCTGATTGCCGCGGCGCACCTGGGGCACGACGGCGTGGTGCGCCAGCTCATCGCGGCCGGCGCGCCGCTGGACCATGTGAACAACCTGCACTGGACGGCGCTGATCGAGTCCATTGTGCTGGGCGACGGAGGCACGCGTCACCAGGCCACCCTGCAGGCGCTGCTGAAGGCCGGTGCCAGCCAGGCGCTGACGGACCGCCAGGGCAACACGCCGCTGCAACTGGCGCGCCAGCGGGGCTACACCGCGATGGTGCAGATGCTGGAGAACCCGGGTGCGGGGCGGCCGCTTTGAGCTGTGCTGGTTGTGCCGGAGCCGGGCCCGAAGCTGTGGCTGCGATGGCCGCGGTAGGCTGCAGTAGCGTCAGTCATTGCGAATGCCAGGCAGGCAGGCAGGCAGGCAGGCAATTGGTATACAAATAATAGCTGCCAGCGCTTGACCAACAAGCGGTAGCGGCCAGTTTCACTTGAATTTCTACCCCACCAGCACCGAGCCAACCTCTGGTACCGGCGCTCGCAGTGGTGGACCACCCTGACCACCCACCTGCAAGGCGTGTCGCAGGCCAGGAGGCAGGATGCTATTGAAACAATAGCTGCCAGCGCTCTACCAACAAGCGGTAGCGGCCTTTTTCACTCAAAGTCCTGCTCGCCCGTCACCAGGCGCGCCTTCACGGTCTTGCCCTTCACGCGGCCCTGGTTCAGGCGCTGGGCAGCCTGTGCGCCGATGGCGCGGTCCACCGCCACGTAGGTGGAGAAGTCGTTCACGTTGATCTTGCCGATCTGCTCGCGGGTGTAGCCCATCTCGCCGGTCAGCGCGCCCAGCACGTCGCCGGCGCGGATCTTTTCCTTGCGCCCGCCGATGATCTGGATGGTGACCATGGGCGGCACCAGCGGGCCGCTACCCGTGGGGGTCAGGTCAGCCACCGGGTACCAGCGCGATTCGCGGCCCTGCAGCACCTCGATCTTGCCCACGCTGCCCATCTCGTCCAGGCTGGCCAGGTTCAGCGCCAGGCCCTCGGCATCGCCCCGGCCGGTGCGGCCGATGCGGTGGATGTGCACCTCGGGGTCGGGCGTCACGTCCACGTTGATCACCGCGGCCAGGTTGGCGATATCGAGGCCGCGCGCGGCCACGTCGGTGGCCACCAGCACCGAGCAGCTGCGGTTGGCAAACTGCACCAGCACCTGGTCGCGCTCGCGCTGCTCCAGCTCGCCGAACAGCGCCAGCGCGCTGAAGCCCTGCGCCTGCAGCACGCCCACCAGGTCGCGGCACTGCTGCTTGGTGTTGCAAAACGCGATGGAAGAGTCGGGCCGGAAGTGGTTGAGCAACTGCGACACGGCGTGCAGGCGCTCGCTGTGCTTCACCTCGTACCAGCGCTGCTCGATCTTGCCTTCGGCATGCTGGGCCTGCACGGTGATCTGCACCGGCGACTTCATGAACTGCGCGCTCAGCTTGGCGATGCCTTCCGGGTAGGTGGCCGAGAACAGCAGGGTCTGGCGCTCCTTCGGGCACTGGCGCGCCACGGTGACGATGTCGTCGAAGAAGCCCATGTCCAGCATGCGGTCGGCCTCGTCCAGCACCAGGGTGTTCAGCGCTTCCAGGCTCAGGTGCTGGCGCTCCAGGTGGTCCATCACGCGGCCGGGCGTGCCCACCACGATGTGCGCGCCGTGCTCCAGGCTCAGCATCTGGCCGCGCAGCGGCACGCCGCCGCACAGGGTCACGACCTTGATGTTTTCTTCGGCGCGCGCCAGGCGGCGGATCTCGGTCGTCACCTGGTCGGCCAGCTCGCGCGTGGGGCACAGCACCAGGGTCTGCACCGCAAAACGGCGGGGGTTGAGGTTGGCCAGCAGCGCCAGCGCAAACGCGGCGGTCTTGCCGCTGCCGGTGCTGGCCTGGGCGATCAGGTCCTTGCCCAGCAGCGCGGGCGGCAGGCTGGCGGCCTGGATGGGGGTCATCTGCGTGTAGCCCAGCTGCTGCAGGTTGGCCAGCATGGCGGGGTTCAGCGCCAGCGTGCTGAAATCAGTGCCGGCTTGGTTTTCTTTGGAGGTCATGCCCCGATTATCCGGCCCAGGCCTTGCGGGCGGGGCTACCGGGCCCCTGCCATGGCGTGCAGCATCCGGGCAACTACCCGCGCGGCGCCGCAGGAGGATCGGCTATAACGGTCAGTCAAAGCACGGGTGGGACATGCCACATTCCAACAACGCCACAGCGAATGCACCAGCAGGCCAGGGGGGCGCGAGCGACTCGCTGCTGCGCCTGATCGCCGATTCGGTGCCCGCGCTGATGGCGTACTTCGACGTGCCCGCGCTGCGCTGCCGCTTTGCCAACCAGGGCTATGCCGCCTACAACGGCCACAGCACCGACTCCATCCTGGGCCTCACGGTGCAGGAGGCCATCGGCGACAAGGCCTGGGCGGCCATAGAGCCGCATGTCGAGCGCTCCACGCGCGGCGAGCACGTGAAGTACACCCGCGAGCAGACCCTGCCCAACGGCGAGATGCGCATGATCGAGGTCAACCTGATCCCGCACTTCGGCGCCGATGCGAGCCTGCAGGTGGGCTCCTTCGTGCTGATCACCGACATCACCGAGCGCTGGCGCGCCGAGCGCACCGTGCGCCAGAGCGAAGAGCGCATGCGCAAGTTCACCGAGGCCACCGAAGAGGCCATCGTGTTCCACCGCGACGGCATCATCACCGACGGCAACGAGGCGCTCACCCGGCTGACGGGCTACGCACTGGCCGAAGTCACCGGCCTGTCGATCTTCAACTTCATCAGCCCCGAGTGGCGGTCCATAGCGCTCGACTACACCCGCACCGGCCGCGAAGACCCGTACGAGGTGACCATCCGCCACAAGGACGGCCACGGCATTCCCGTGGAAGTGGTGGGCAAGACCATGCCGCTGCACCATGCGGACTACCGCATCGTCGTGGTGCGCGACATCACGGCCCGCAAGCAGGCCCAGGAGCGCGAGGCCTTCATCGCGCTGCACGACCCGCTCACGCAGCTGCCCAACCGGCACTTCCTGATGGAGCAGCTGTCGCAGGTGCTGTCGCTGGCGCGCCGCCGCCATGGCAGCGCGGCCGTGCTGTTCGTGAACCTCGACCACTTCAAGACCGTGAACGACTCGCTGGGCCACCGCGCCGGCGACCAACTGCTGTGCCACGTGGCCGAGCGGCTGCGCCAGGGCGTGCGCGACGCGGACGTGGTGGCCCGGCTGGGCGGCGACGAATTCGTGGTGGTGCTCACCGACGTGCAAGGCCCCGAGGACGCCATGCAGGTGGCCGACCAGCTGCTGGACGCCATGCACGGCGCCTTCACCGTCGAGCAGGTGCCGCTGACGATTTCTCCCTCGATCGGCATCAGTCTGTTCCCGGACCATGCCGACACGGGCGACGCACTGCTGCGCTGCGCCGACGCCGCCATGCACCACGCCAAGGACAACGGCCGCGGCAACCGCCAGGTCTACGCCCCCGGCATGGACGCCGGCGGCATCGACGTGCTGCGCCAGGAGCGCCAGCTGCGCGACGCCATCCTGACCAACGCCTTCGTGCTGCACTACCAGCCGCAGATGTGCCTGGCCGATGGCTCGCTCAAGGGCTTTGAAGCGCTGGTGCGCTGGCAACACCCCGAGCGCGGCCTGGTCGGCCCCGACGAATTCATCACCTTCTCCGAATCGCGCGGCCTCATCACGCCCATTGGCCGCTGGGTGATGCGCGAGGCCTGCCGCCAGCTCAAGGCCTGGCAGGACCAGAGCCTGGCCATGGTGCCCGTGGCCGTCAACCTCTCGGCCCTGGAGTTCCGCCAGCGCGACGTGGCCGGCGAGATCGCCGCCGTGCTGCGCGACACGGGCCTCGCACCGCAGTACCTGGAGATCGAACTGACCGAATCGGTGCTGATGCACCAGACCGGCGACGTGCTGAGCACCCTGAACGCCATCAAGTCGCTGGGCGTGGGGATCTCCATCGACGACTTCGGGACCGGGTACTCATCGCTGGCGTACCTGAAGCGCTATCCCATCGACAAGCTCAAGATCGACCGGTCGTTCGTGGTGGATACCCCGGGGAATGCGGATGACGTGGCCATCGTCACCGCGATCATTCAGATGGGGCGCAGCTTGCAGATCATGACGGTGGCGGAGGGGGTCGAGACGCAGGCGCAGGTGGAGCTGCTGGCGGGGTTGGGGTGCGACATGATCCAGGGGCATGTGGTGGCTATGCCGATGGGTACTGAGGCCATGCTGGGGTGGATGCGGGATTTTGGTCCGGCAAAGTAGGTACAGGGCGTGGGTCAGACGCCGAAAGCGCAGGGTTTCGCTTTGTCTGTGTGAGCATGTAGTAACAGCACTGGGCCTTACAACGCTGGGCTGAAGCGGCCCTCGTGGATGTACTAAGGGTTGAGATCTGCGCAGTAGCTGCAAAGAACTGTACATAAGGGCGAGCGCCACTTTCTGTTTTCCAGCCCGCGTTTGCGCTGATGGGCCTCAGAAAGCGCCGCTACTGCAACACCATGTGAGAGTGCGAAACACCGGTTTGTTCGCCCAATAGCGACAGCCGTTCTGCTTCAGGCTCTGCCCCTTTCGCGAAAATCACAATTCAGCGATCCGCCACCTTCTTTATTATTTAGAGCGGCTCCATCGGACCACTTGACCATTCCTCTTCACGGATTCGCGCAACACCACCCACTCCAATTTTTCAGCAAAAGATAGTTGTAGCCTCATGACATTGACGTCATAAATTTTACCAAGAATAATTTCGCTACTTTTATCGCCGTCGTTTCGTCCAAAAAATCCGTTGCCGGATGAAAAAATTGCGCCTCTCGATTATCTTAGCAACGACGCAGGTCGCAAACAGAGACAGCGAAATTGAGAGCAAAAGTCCGAGGAATAAATTCATTGCTACGTCAATAAAAATTTGGATTCAAAGAAAAATTCAGCAAAACCAAAACAATTCTCAAGAATAGACAATCACAGAGGCCGCCAACAACATTTTCACGATTTTCTTGTTATCCCTCACCTTCGACTAAATGCCTCGCTATTTTTTGACTACGACATCATTCCAAATGCACCAATTCATTCAAGAACCCTTTAACAAGTTAATTATTTTCAAAATTTCCTCTTCACTTTTATTCTCATTTTTTGCCTTTTTCAGCACAGATTTTACAAGTGCATCCAAGTCGACATAATTACCAGTCGATGGGCTAATAAAACGCCTAGTCGGATCAGCACCTCTCTTTAGAAGCCTCTCAACAAAATTTGCATTTTTCGCAAGAATTGCATCCACTAAAGGCGGCGTATCGTTCAGACCAATATTTGGATCACAATTGTCGATCAGATCAAGCACCAATTTATTTGCTGCCTCAGCTTCTTTGGATGAATATTTACTCTCAAATTCATAATAAATTTGAATCCCAAGGGATATAGACGAGTTTTTAGATTCTATATAATTGACGGGGAAAAAATTCTTTGACTCAAGCAAGCCAGCGTCACATTCAACCCCCAACAATCCAACTCTCTTTTCTGATATGAACTTATGGAGAAATACCCTTTCAAACGAATTCTTCTTTGATGCCTTGGTGGCAACGTCTGACAACAAAATTGTCAGGTGATTTCCAAATGGCAAAAATATGCAAACCAAAAGCCAAGAGAAAAACACAAAGATTAATAGATACAAGACCCTTGAATAACCGTGAACTGCAATCGCTCTCATAGGCCAAGATCCTTCATTTGTTGCGCTCTTGTTTCTCCTGATAACACTTTTGCAGCATTGCCAGATAGCCCGTTGTTGTTAATAACTGCATTTGCTGCCTCTGCCGCCGTACGATTGACCACCTGCCCGGGGTCAATGCAGGCGGGATCAACAGAAATACTAGGCCCTTGCACAGAAGCACTCCCTTTTATTGCCCCATCACCAATTCCAAGCTTTTTCTCGAACCATTTTCGGGACCATGGCGAAACCGGTATTTCGTTTGGCCGGCATGGCTCGCCAATTTTGACCTCGCCTACAGAATCGCTCTTTTTTATGGCTGTGTTATTCATTTTTCCGCCAGCCACGGGCTTTTCACCATGAGCACCCTTGAACTCGAAGCGCCAAGTGACGCTTTTGCGCCCCTAATCTAACGCCAATCTCGTCCGCACGAACATGGTTAATTTCGATTAACCCTCTCAGAACTATAATTATCTGTCTTTTTGTCATCATTGATCAGTAAGACATCGCTTCTGACCGCCTCTTTGAGCTTGGAGAATTTAGGCATCAATAAAAATAGCGCCATAAATCCAACAAGGATGACGACAAAGACAGTATACCTTCCAAATACACCCCAATAAATCAGAACAAACTGCATGGCAAAAACTGACAGGGCCGCGATTATTTTCAAAAAAATTATTTACCTCTTGGCTCAACATATGGACAGTCACTTACCATAACTTGACTGCAAAATTTAACGGCAGCACCGACTGCAGGGCCTGCGCTGTATCCCACTTGCCCTCGGACACCATCGCTTCCGTAGGCCCCGCTCGCCGAGACCCCCCTAATATGGGTGCAGATAATTTACCCAATAGGCTTACATTCCAGCCATCGCTCGGCGTTCCCGCGCTTACATTCAGAACCGTCACATCAACTGTTGCAGCAACCATTGGCCCCACAATTACGCAGTTGTTTTGCATAGATTGCACCATGGCGTCTTGCACGCTTCCATGCAGTGCGTGCGCAGTGCCTGGAGCTCAACCACCTTCATCTACATTTTTTGCAGAAATACTCTTTAGGCCTGTTTTTAGCCTAAGCGCAAGTCCGGATACTCACCGCGATACACCTGCAGTACCGCATCCAGCAAAGGGTTTTGGGCATGGTCGCCGGTCAGTGGCGGCAAGAATTTGCCCAGTGGCTGTGCAAACAACGGATGGGTGAGCATGGCCGGATCGGGGTTAGGTAATTTTTGCCATTCGCGCAACCGCAGGTAGGCAAAGATCTCGTAGGGGAAAATCATGGCCTCGGTGTGGTCAAACTCCAGCGCGTCGTCTTGGTTGCCGCTCCAGGCATTGCGAATATGGTGCTCGGCCATGTCGTTGCACCATCCTGCCACTTTTTGAACATCGCGGGTTTGCCAGTCGTCGAGGACGGTGTCGTACACAGCCATGGTTTCAGCATCCGGGTACGAATACTTTCCCGTATCAATCGCTGGCAGGTCACGCCAGAGGGTGTAAAGATGCATCAGGAACCAGAAGTGCGGAAAAATCGTTCCTTTGTAGTGACGATTCGTATGCCTCAAGTCCAGCATGGGTGTATCCAAACCTTTAGTGAGGACGTCCCCAATTACTTTAGCCCTTTCAGGCCATCCCACTATAAATTGCAGCCCAAGGCATTTGGCTGCTTGAAAAATCAGTACATCGCCGCCCCGGTCGCGATTTGCAAGGGGTTCGCTGCACAGCACGTACCAGTAAGCATGGTGCGCTGCCATGGCTAAGTGTTCGGGGTTATAGGTGCCTTTTTCCAGGGCTTCGGCCTGAAAGAGGGTTTCGTGCCAGCTTGAAAGACGCGAAGCGCAACTCTCTACAAAAATAAGATTACGTTGCCCTGCTACATAAGCCTGCAATTTTTGATTTGGTTTATTCCAGAAGGTTTCAATCATAGGAGGGCGTTCATTCCACCCGATTTGATCACTACGAACTTGCTTTAAAAGTTTATTTGTCAATTTCTGACTGTCTAGCATCTGGAATTCCTATGCTTTTGGATAACGTTATTTTCTACCTCGGGGCTTGGGTGTGACCTTACCTTCAGATTTTTTCGAGGGCGCTTCCCAAGGACTGCTTTTGGAATCTTTACGCTTGATGCAACCTTTATCGGGGTCCTCCACATAAACGTCGTATTTCTCCGGGGTGACTTTGGCGCCGCGACGTTTGGCATCTTTTAGCCACTCATCTAGTTTCTCTGCATTTGCTTTGAGCTCTGGCTGATTCTGCCAGTGGCCCTTTCCTTCCAAGGCTTTCTCCAGCCGGTCGCGTGTGAACTCCAGTCCACCCATACTCTTCCCCGCCCCCGTCAAAGGCGGGGCCACATCCGTCTGCGTGGTCTTGACCTCCAACACCCGCACTTCGCCTGTCTTAGGGTTGCGCCCCGCCACATCGATGCCGTGCCCGGATTTGTTCTGCACGTCAATGACTTCAAACCCCTCGGACTCCAGATCTCGACGCGCTTGCCATTCGCCACACTTGCCATTGGCGTTGCGGCCCTTGCCCGGGGTGTAGCCGCCTTCTTTGGACCGGGCCGCCTGAATCTTGCCGATGTACTGTGCGGCCCGCTTGGTCGCCATTTTGGCAAACGCATCCCCGCCCATCTCCCAGGCCGAGCCGAGGGTCATCAGCTGCTCCGGGGGCAATCCCACATTGGGCAAGTCTTTGACCGACATGCCCATGCCTGCAGCCTTTTGCTGCAAGCCGGCCAGCGCATCTTTGGCTGCTGTGGCGCCACGCACGTCGCCCGCCGCTTGGGCCGCCTTCTGGGCCTGCTGCAGTTCGCCCCACTGCGTCTTGACCTGCTGGGGCGTCTTGACGCTCCCCAAGTAGTCATTGAGCTCATCAGCGTAGTTGGCTGCGCGCGGGTTGGTCGGGGCTTTGGGGGGCTGCGGCTGGGTTTTGTTGACGATGCGCCCGGTGGTGTTCTGATTCTTGGGGGGCGATCCTTTGGCCGGCTGGATTTGGGCTTTTTCGGCGGCACTGGGCGATGCGTCGGGTGACGCACCAGCGGGAGCGCCGGACGATTCGCCGGGCGCGCTGCCGGGCGCGCTGCCGGGTGTGCTGCCTGGTGGCTTGCCTGGTGGTTTACCAGGCGCCTTGCCGGCGGGTTTGATCGGGGGTTTGTTCATGGCTTTTTGGTGTTCATGTGCACCAAGTCGCCCGTACGCACTATCGGGTGGCCGTTGACATAGACCGTGGGACTTTTTTGCAGGCTGTGGCTAATCTTGACGTTGACCCCGGTGATCACGCCGCCCTTGGTTCCCGGCTCATCGCCTTTTACGTTGTCGACATAGCTCATGGCATGCAGGAACGCTGGCTTGCCGTTGACGAACACGTCCTGCGAGCATTGCTCGGACTGGTCCATCGTGTGGCTGATCGCATAGGGGATGGGCACCACCTTCTTGCCCACGGGGGTCCAGCACACATCAGGGGCCATGCTGATAAGCATGAAGTCGCCGTCTTTGGCGGTAATTCTTTCGTCTGCCATGGCTGTGTCTTTGCGTTGTCGTCAGGCTGTCTGTTTGCGCGGAGATCGAGGGTGCAGAAAGGCTGCGACGCTGGCTGCAAAGGTGGCGAGTTCCTTTGCGTCCCCTGCGCACAGGCTGGCGCTGCTCACTGGCCCAGAGGCCCCATTTGCTCCAGCGGCACGGATTCCAGCGGCAGGCCCACCGGGCTCATGCGGGTTTCCATTCGCACCAGGGTGTGGTGCCCGAATGCGCTTTGCGGCACCCGGGCGCGGTAGACGGCCTCCACGCGCTGGGCCTGAAGGTCCAGCCGCAGGGTGTCCAGCTTGCAAGGCAGGATGGGGTCTTTGGTCACAATGCCAATGTGGGCGGCCCGATAGATGGGCTGCACGAACAACTGGTGCAGCGGTAGCCGCGCACGCCACACTTCATGGCCAGGCGGGGGCGGTGCAGGAAGCTCGTTCTCCGGCGTGGGAGGCCAGAGGTTGATGAGCGCGATCTGCGCCCCTGGTTCTGGGTGACGGATCTGCTGATCCACCGGAGCGCAGTTCCAAAAGCCATCGTCCAGATCGCCTGGGGGCAAGGGCCATTGGTGTTTGAGCCAAGCCTCGTCGTAGGTGCCTGCCAGGGCCCGCCGAGGTAGCCAGGCTTTGCCCACCGGGCCCAGGTGCACTGGCGGGTAGTTGCCGCCGCGATAAGGCGTACCTTGCAACTCCTGTTGCGGTTGGCGGCTATCAGAGCTGCTGGTGTGCCCAACACCCAGTGGGTTGCGCTCATCATCGGGCCCGCCGAATGCGTGGAGCCAACTCAGGCGTACTTCGTGGACCTCCTGCGGCTGGCCCACTGCTCCCATCAGCGTGGTGCCGCGCGGGCCGGTGACCACCAGGGTTTTTTGCCATTGGTGTCGTTGTCCGGAGTCGTCCTGGTAGCCCAGGCCTACGCCACAGCTCCAGCGCGCCGCAGCCGGCGTCTGCTGCAGATTGCCGCCGTTCATGGCGCGCTGCCATTGGCTCAGTGGGCCCATGGGAGGGCGCGTAGCCGCGTTGATCACCAGCACATCGCACCGGGGCTTGTAGGCGCAGAAGTCGCTTTCCCACAGCAGGTCGCTGCCGTGAGGATGAGCGGGGTCCGCGAACACATCGCCCATGGCCAACTCGCCTTGCTCTGCGCAGTAGCTCAGCACGCTGCCGGTGTTGTCGCCCGCGCCGCCGCGCGCAACACTGGCCATGTCGTAGCTCACGCGGGTGACTACGGTATGGAACACTTCGCCAGTGCTGTCCACGCTCTGAAAGTATTGGCTCCAGAAAGGGGTGTGGTTGACGTGCTGGGCCACAGGCACATCGGGTATCGCGCGCCCAGGCTGGTCCTGGGCAGCGGCATCGGTGTGCTTTTGCACCAGCGCTTGGTCATGCGCAGGAGCAGCGTGCTCGGATTTGGTGGAGCTCATGGAGTGAGATTCAGCGTTGGCCAACACAACCTTTGGCCTGAGCAAAGGAGTGTGAGTGAAGGGAAAAGAAGGGAAAGGAACGGCGTCAAGCCGTGTGCGTGCGCCAAAGGCGTGGCGCATCAGTTGATGTCGATCCGTTCCGACTCCAATCCCATGTGTTCGCTGGCCACCACGTCAACGGTCCTTCCATTGATGGTGACACTGCCATCAGCCTTCATCACCATCAGGCTTTGCCCCACTTGGAAGGTGATGCTGTCCGCCTCCATGGTGATGCTGGACGTGCTGCCACCGCCAGCACCGCTGCCGTTGCCTGCCGCGCCGCCCGACGGCGCCACGATGTTCTTCGCTCCTCCTGCTCCCGCACCACCACCACCAGCCCCTGCACCACCGCCCCCTCCCACGGTCAGCGTGTACTTGGTTCCCACCGTGGTGCTCTTGTCGCTGCCCACCTTGGTGGTCTGCGTACTGCCCACCATGGTGGCCATGATGGCGCCCACGTTCAGGTTGTAGGCAACGCCCACGTTCTCCATCCGGCCTACGCCCACGTTTTGCAGGTAGGCGATGCCGATGGTCTCGGTCTTGAACTTGCCCACCTTGATGGACCAGTTGCTGCCGATCTTGTCCTTCTCGTTCTTGCCCACCGTCTTAGTGCGGTTGATGCCGATCTTGAAGGTCTGGTTGTCGCCGATGTCCACGGTTTCGTTGTGGTCCACCCGCTCTTTGCGGTTGCTGTGGATGGTGATGGTCTCGTCCCCATCGACCTCTTCCGTGCGCCAGCCGTGCACGGTGATCTTCTCGTTGCGGTCCACCGTCTCGGTGCGGTCCCGGTGGATGGTGTTGGTCTCGTCCCGGTCGATGGTCTTCTCGCGGTCGCGGCCCACCCACTTTTCTTCGTCGTTCTCGACTTCGGTCAGCTGGTCTTTCTGCGCATGCAGCCACAGCTGTTCCTGCCCCGCCTTGTCTTCAAACCGCAGGGCGTTGGCGTCACCCGGGCCGTTTTTCATACCCGCGCCCGCCGCGCCGCCCTTGCTCGATCGCGTGAGGATGCCGCTTTGCGTGGCGTTGCCCGGCAGGCTCCAGGGGGGCATGTTGACGGCGTTGTAGACGCAGCCGGTGAGGATGGGGTAGTCCGGGTCACCGTTGAGGTGGTCGATGATCACTTCCATGCCGATGCGCGGGATGAACACGGCGCCGAACTGCGGGCCCGCCCAGCTGGTGGATACGCGCACCCAGCAGCTGGAGTTCTCGTCCATCGCGCCGATGCGGTCCCAGTGGAATTGCACTTTGACGCGCCCGTACTTGTCGGTCCAGATTTCTTCCCCGGGCGGGCCCACCACCACCGCGGTCTGCGGGCCGCGGGTGCGCGGCTTTTGCGTGGTGCGCGGGGGGCGGTAGTCGCTGCTCGTGGGCTGCGCCCGCATCACGAATTGCTGGATGGAGCCCGCCTCTTGCGTGTTCTTGGTCGCCGTGGCGCCCCCTGCCTTGGCGCTGCTCACTTCGGGGTTTTCTTCGAAGTGGTAGTGCACGCTCAGCACCAGGTACTGGCGGTTTTGGTCTTCGCGCGGGTAGTTTTCCAGGTTGATGGTGTAGCCGGGCGCCAGGTTGCGTTTGTTGGCGCGGCCCAGCACGCGGTTTTGCTTGGCCAGGTGTTCCTGCAGGCGCAGCCGGGCGTAGGTCTCGCCGTCCGGGAATTCGGTGTAGCCACCGGGCCATTCGTAGATCTCGTACTTGTCGTGCTCGTGCCCCGGGGGGTTTTGGCGCATGTTGGACAGGTCGGCCCGGGGTTTCTTGAAGTCGTAGTCGTCGTTGTAGTGGCGCCCGGGCTGCACTTCCTGCGTGAGCTCCCACGCATGGAAGTGCTCGCGCTCGGCCACGGCCGCCTTGCCCGGTGGGTAGAACGGGATGACGTGCCCGCCCGGCAGCGGGCTGTGCGAGCCCACGATGTCGTCGGCCAGCACCAGGGTGTGGCTGCCCGCGCTGTGCGTGAAGTAGTAGTAGGCGCCTTCGTGCTCCAAAAGGCGGGCGATGAAGTTGTAATCGCTCTCGCCGTACTGGGTGCAGTAGTCCCAGGTGCGGTAGGTGCGGGTGAGCTTTTTTTCGATGGGATAGCCGTATTTGCCCAGCACTTCCATGATGATGTCCGGCACGGTCTTGTGCTGGAAGATCTTGAAGTCGGTCTTGCGCGTGGCCACCCACAGCCAGGGGCGAAGGCGCATCCGGTAAGACCCCCACCGGTGGTCCTGCCCCTGCATGCCAAAGTGCGTGACCAGGCCGCTCAGGTAGCGTTTGCCCAGGCCTTCTATCTCGACCTCCACCGATGCCGCCTTGCCCAGCAGCGCCTTGGGGTCGATGCTTTTGCTCGCGCTCACCAGGTCGATCTCCAGCGAGTACAGCTCGCTCAGTGCCTCTGTGCCGTCGAGTTTGCGAAACTGCAGTTGTTCGCCCAAAGGGGTTTGGATGGTGACGCGGCGGGTCATGGCAAATGGGTGTGTGTCTTGGCGCTCACCGGTCAACAGTCGCACTGGCGCAGTGCAATCTGTGGCGCGGGTTCAGCTGGGGGGAGGTCGATGGCCCGCCGTCAAGCGGGCAAAAAAGAGCCGCCTCCGTAGACGCGGCTCTTGGGATGCGCAGCGAACGTGCGCACCGAAGAAAGCAGCCAGGGGGCAAAAGCCCCGGCTATCAGGCTTCCTTGTTTTCCTTGATGCTGAAGCCCATCTGGCTCGTAGCACCCTTGCCACCCTGAGCGGTCTGCTCGGAGTACTCGGTCTTGATCTTGGCAGCCTGGAACGCGTAGTTCACCACCACGGTGTCGCCAGAGCTGGTGCCGCTGACGGTGACGTTGGTCACCATCACGTCGGTCAGCGTGATCTTGCCAAACTCGATCTGCGTGCCGCCGGCCTTGCACATCGAGATTTCCACTTGGCCCAAATGCTTACCGGTGGCGCAATGCTTGAGCACGGCGGGGTAGCACTTGTCGATGTTGGCAACGATGTTCAGGTTCTGAAAATCGGCCTTGCCCGCGCCGGCACCGCCGCCGCTGGCCATCGAGTGAGGCTGGGTCACGCCCCAGGTGAAAGACTCGACATCGGTCCAGTCCTTGTGCGCAGCGTCTTTCGACTCACCGCTGGCACCTTCCACTTTCATAAAAATTGCGACAGTCATCACGTACCTCTTTTTGGTTCAAAAAATGCGAGAACAAACCCTGCTGCGGGCAACGCGCCCACGATCAAGGCATCGCAAGGGGATGCGATGCCTTTCACAGACAAGCTGCCTGAGAGGGACCAGCCTGCGATGTGCGTGATTCACAAGTCGGGAGTGCGTCTTGGCTACACACTCTCCCTTGCGCACACGGCGCCGATCGATGGCGCATCGCTGGCGTGCCTGCATTGATTCCCCTCCCTCGCAAGCTCGTTTGCGGGCGGATGTTACGGGGACGGCGTCAAAAAAAGGGTTTCAAGTGACAGCAAATGAACGCACCTGGGCAACATTGGAAACAGTGTGTTTCCGCGTTCAAAAAGCCGCATTTCGTGACGCATTTTGTAATGGCTTCACGTTAGACTCGCCCGCGCTTTCGCACCTCTATAGACCTCTGTGTGAGGCCTCCAATTTGTTGCGAAATGTTGCCCAAACCTTCTTCAGACAGCGAGTCATGCCGTTCATACGGTGTTGCGCCAAGACGTCAACCACCGCCAATCAGCCATGGTGATGGTGACTGGATCTGTGGAGTGAACCACGACGATCTGGCGCCGATTCGTTCTTCGTCCGGTGCCACCAAAGAATTGTCTTTGTCAGCAAGCATATTGAGTAGAGCTGTAACCGAGAATGAAAGCAGAGGCGTCACCTCATGATTGACACCGTTGGAGGATCAGCCAATTGCTTGGCGCCTGGCGTGCAGGTCGGTGAATATCGGCTGCTCGACGTCATTGGCGAAGGCGGGTTTGGCATCGTGTACCGCGCTCGGGATATCAGCCTGGACCGGGTGGTGGCCATCAAGGAATACATGCCTGCCACCTTGGCGGGGCGCAAGTCTTCCAATGAAATCCACGTTCGCTCCCAGCACCGGGGTGCGTTCGATGCCGGGCTGCGCAGCTTCATCAACGAAGCACGCCTGCTGGCCAAGTTTTCGCACCCTGCCCTGGTGCACGTCTACCGGTTCTTCGAGTTCAACGGCACTGCCTACATGGTCATGCGCCACTACGAAGGGCAGACGTTCAGGGAGTTTCTGACCGCGCAGCAGGACCGGATGAACCAGCGCATGCTGGCGGCCATCGTCGGCCCCGTCCTGGATGTGGTGGAGATGCTGCACGCTGCAGACTGCTACCACCGCGATATCGCCCCCGACAACGTCTTCCTGCAAAACTCGGGGATGCCGGTGCTGCTCGACTTCGGCGCCGCGCGCCGCATCATCGGGGACATGACGCAGGCCCTGACGATGGTGCTCAAGCCCGGCTTTGCCCCCATCGAGCAGTACGTGGACGACGGCGCGATGCCACAAGGGGCCTGGACGGACATCTACCAGATCGGCGCCATGCTCTATCTGGCGATCACCGGCAAGCCGCCCGCCACCTCGGTGGCCAGAATGATCAACGACCCGGTGGCTGCGCTGTCGACCACGGCTTACCCGGGGTACTCGGCCCAGTTCCTGCATGGGGTGGACCGCGCATTGGCCGTCAAGCCGCAAGATCGCCCCCAGACCATCGCGGCGCTCAAGGAGCTGCTGGGCATCACCACCTTCACGATGCCCATGTCTGCGCCGTGGAAGGACGCGGGAGCCCCGGTTGCAACGGCCGCCTTGCCGCCTTTGTCGCCTTTGTCGCCGGCCGTACCTGCCGCCGCAGCGCAAGGCGCAGTGGCACCGGGCGAATCCGTGCGCACGGCGGTCCCTGCCGAATTGCTTGCCGATGCGCCCGGCGCGAATGCGGCGTGGGATCCTCTGGCACAGGCACCAGCGTTCAGCGCAACGTCTGCATCGAGCGCCTCGCCCGGCCACCCCGCCAATGCCGTCTTCGGGGTGATGCCACCGCTGCCCGACGCCATGCAGCAGCAAGGCCTGCCCACGGCAACCCCGCTCCCCCCCGCTGAAGGCCCCGCCATGGGCCTTGCCCCCGGCAGCGACGCCGCTTCGGCATCTGCCCGCACTTCGGCAGCGACACCATCAGCAACGGGTGCAGCGGCTGCCGCGGGCGCTGCGGCCAGTGCGGGCGCACCTTCGGCACCCGCGACCTCGCCCAAGCCAGCGCGCCAGCACAGCGGCGCAACGGCAGATGGCGCGACGCGGCCACCGGTGTCCCGCGTGCCCACCACCATGCGCTGGGCTGCCGTGGGCGCGGCATTCGTCGTTGCAACGGCGCTGGCCGTGTGGTGGGGCACCCAAGGCAGCTCTTCGGAACGACCTGCGGAAGAAGTGGCGCTGACGCTCGACGATCAGCACTGGCGCGAAGCCCAGGCCGCAGGCACGGTGGGAGCGCTGGACGCGTACCTGGGTGCCCACCCACAAGGCAAGTACCGCAGCGAGGCCATGGCGCTCATCAGCCGCATGGAGATCCAGGAGCCCGCGAAAAGCACGGCCCCCGCAGCGCCCGCCGATACGGTGGCCCTCGCGCCTTCCGCACCAGAGCGCCCTGAATCGCCTCCTGCTGCGACATCACCCCCTGCCACCACGGCGCCAACGCCCCCCGCGGCCAACCCAGCCAGCACCCCGGCAGAGCCTGTGGCGACGCCCAAAACCCCGCCCAAGCCCGTGGGCGACATGGGCCGCGTGGTGCTGCGCATCAGCCCATGGGGCCGGATTTCCGTGAACGGCAACCCGGTGGGCACAACCCCTCCAATGACCTCCGTCGAGCTTCCGGAAGGCGCCCACCGCATCGAGGTGAGCAACCCCGCCGCCGCCACCGTCGTCAGGACGGTGCAGGTCAAAAAAGGTGAACCGGTGGTGATCAGCCATCAGTTCGAGTAGTGCAACCCCATCGCCGACGCCTGCCGACATGCCAATGAACGCTTTACCGCGATGGGTCGCATTTCTGTGCCTGTGCCTTGGCGCAGGATCATCCGTGGCGTCCAACGACTGCAACGAGCCGCCTGCGCCTGAGGTGCGCGGCCCGGACTCTGCAGCAGGCCGCCAGTACCTGGGACAGGGCATCTCGCTCTACGACTCGCGAAAGCTGGATCTCGCGGAAAAGGCATTGCAGGCATCGCTGTTCGCAGGCCTGCCGGACCGGCGCGAAAGATCCACTGCGCACAAGTACCTGGCGTTCGTGTACTGCACCAACAAGGAATGGGCCCGGTGCGATGCCGCCTTCGATGCGGCATTCGAAGCCCGGCCCTCTTTCGCGCTGGAAGAATACGAGCTGCAGAACACGCCGTGGCGCGACGCCTATGTCAGGGTGCAAGGCAGGCGCGGCTGGCAGTGCAGCCGGCCCCTGGGGAACCAGGGCGGCCAGACGCAGGGTGCGCCTGCCAATCCGCTGGTCTTTTCGCTCAACAGTTCGGTGATCACAGCCATCACGCCGCTGCTGCCCGCAGCGGGTGGCAACTTCCTGTCGTCCCCTGCAGGGGCAGCGTCTGCTCTGGGCGCCCGCAGACCCCTGAGCACGGAAAACAATGTTCAACTGCGTGTGTCCCCCTGGGCGAATGTCACCCTCAATGGCAAAAGACTCGGTGTGACCCCTCCGCTGACCGAAATCAAACTCCCACCGGGGTCCCACAGCATTGACTTCAGCAATCCCGGCTTTGAGACCGTGCGCAAGACGCTGAAGGTCGAGCCGGATCAAACGATCACCATCACCCATGACTTTGACGCGAGATAAATCCATGCGAAACCGTTTCTGGAGCGCCCTGATCATCGGGTGCGCAAGCCTTTTCCTCACTGCTTGCGAGACCACCCCCAAGGCACCCGAGCCCAAGGTGGAAGCCCCTCCGCCCGCGCCCCCCATCCCCGAACCGGTCGCCCCGGTGGACCCACGCGCACAGAAAGAGGCCCTGCTCACAGAAGCGCTGAGTGTTTATGCAGAGGGTCAATTCGACGAGGCGATTGCCAAGCTCACGCCCCTGGCCGATGCCCCTGAATTGCCCCTGACGTCGCAGATCAAGGCACGCAAGTTCATGGCCTTCAGCCACTGCGCTGCGGGCCGGCCGCGTCCTTGCAGGCAACAGTTTGAACTGGCGCTGGAGCAGGACCCGACGTTTCAGCTGACCGAAGCCGAGAAGGGCCACCCGGTGTGGGGACGCGAGTTCATCAACGCCCGCAACGCGGCGCGCAACAAGCGCGGCGCACGCAAAACGCCCTGACCAGCCAGCACAGAGACAACGCGAGCGCGAACGCAATGGACAAGATTGAACTGGTGGTGACGCACCAATCCGGCGGCCCGGTGGACCGCCATTGGTCTGCCATCTTTGGCATGGCCGGGGGAACCGTCGGACGCGCGGGCCAGAACAAGCTGGTTCTGCCCGACGACGATGCGATGGTGGCGCGCGTGCACGCCATGGTGCGTCTCGACTCCGACCAGGCCTACATTGCCAACCTTTGCGAGCGTCGCTCCGTGCAGGTGGACGGACTGGAAGTGCTGTCGGGCCAGGAGGTACCACTGCTGCCCGGCGCGCACATCGGCATCGGCCCCTACCAGCTGCGGGCCGTGCTGCCGGGTCAACAGGTCCAGGCGCAGGCGCAGGCAGCCAGCAGGGCCGCACCCGCAGTGGCCCCTGCGGCAGCTCCCGCTCCGGCTCCGGCTCCGATGGCGCCGACCCCAACCGACGCGCAATGGCCTGCAGCCCCAGCGCAGCCCAGCACGTCCGTGGCCAACAAGTCCCTGGATCTGGCCTCGCTGCCCAACCCATGGGCGGATATCGCGCCCATCGTGGGCGGCGACCCGTACATGCCGGACCTGGTTCTCGCATGCCTGCCCGACGCCCCTCCTCCCTCATCGGCGGCCAGTGCTGCGGCAGACAGCAATCCATTCGCGATGCTGGGCCGTGTGGAAGCGCCCCAGGTGTCGCCGGCCCCGTCCGCGGAGCCCGTGGTGACTGCACCAGCACCCGTGGCCCCGGTACCGGCCCAGCCGGTCTTCCAGAGCGCCGTGGAGCCGGTACTGCCCAACCCGTTCGACAAGCAGCCTGCGGCCAGCAAGCCCTTGCCAGCACAGCCGGTCGCTCACCGCGCCATGGTGATACCCGACGACTTCGATCCCTTCGCGGCCGACCCCAAGGAGATCGACAACCGCCGCGACCCCTGGAGCGGCGACCTGGTGGCGCAGAGCCTGTCCGAAGTCGCCCAGCTCAAGAACGACGACCTGCTGCAATCCTTGCCGGAGTCGGGCCAGTTCGCGGGAGAGATGGACAATGCCGCGCACACCGGCCTGCCGGAACGGCTGGACCCCACCATCGAGCTCAACCCGCTGAAGCTGTTTCGCGAACCCGGCGAGTCGATGTTTGTGGAATCGCAGGACCATGGCATGTCGCGCGGCTCCGACCTTGCGCAGGTTTTCAGCATGCCCCGCGACGCGCAGCACCGCCAGGCCAAACCCATCCCCGATGCGGCGCCCGCAGCGCCCACGCCTGCCGAGCCGGTCGTCCAGGCGGGTCTGCACGCCATGCAAGGCCTGGACCTGGCCCTTTTTGGTGGCGGCTCGCTGGATACCCTGCCCCCGGCGACAGATTTGCTGGGTGTGGACGATGCACTCCAGGCGCCCAGCGGCGCGCCCGGCACGCAGCACGCGAAACATGCTGCAGCCACACAAGCCACCCCGGCCACCGTGCACGGCGGTGCGCACACCGACTTGCCCGGACTCGGCGCTGCCGCGCCGCTGCCGCTTCCGCTTCCGCTGCCGGAGAGCGCGCTGAACCCCGAGAGTCTCCTGAACCCGGTATCGCCGCTGCCGGTGATGCCGCTGCCGCAGCCTATTCCACTGCCCCTGCCGGTGGCGCAGGCACCCACCCTCGCGGATGTGCACGTGGCGGCACAACCCCCCGCACAGCCAGCTGCTGCGCTGGCCGCTGCTGCGCCGGCCGCTGCGGCGCCCCAGCCTACACCCGGCACGCCCGCTGATTTCTCATTGGACGCGCTGGCTGCAGCCTTTCTCGAAGGTGCAGCGATCGAGCCGGGGAAGGTGAATGTCAACCTCACGCCGGACTTCATGCGCGGATTCGGCGAAGCCCTGCGCGTGGCGGTGCAGGGCTCCATCGACCTGCTGTCCGCCCGCTCGGAGATCAAGCGCGAGTTCCGGGCCGACGTCACCATCATTGCCTCGGGAGCGAACAACCCGCTCAAGTTCCTGCCCACCGCAGACGGCGTGATGCTGCAGCTCGCGGGCCAGACCTTCCCCGGCTTCATGAAGCCCGTGCCGGCCATGCAGGAGGCCTATAAGGACCTGGCGGTGCACCAGATCGCCTTGATGGCCGGAATCCGTGCCGCCTACGCTGAGGCTGTGGCGCGCATGAGCCCTGCCGAGCTGGAAAAGAACGCCGCCGCAGCGTCCGGCCTGTTGTCCAAGATATCGTCCGTCCACCGCAAGGCGGCCCTCTGGGATGACTTTCAACAGCGCTACGACGCCATTCGCCGCAACGCAGAAGACGACCTGATGGCGTTCTCGGGCCAGACTTTTGTGGATGCCTACGAAGCTGCCGCGCAGGCTGCAGGAGAGAACCTTTGATCGCTCACATTGCCGGAGACGCGCACCGATTGCAGCTGTCAGTGTCTGCCATCACCCAAAAGGGAGGGCGCGCTTCCAACGAAGACTACCTGGGCATGATCGACCTGGGTCCCAAGGGCTTTTGCTGCACGCTCGCCGACGGTGCCGGAGGCCACGGCAACGGTGCGCTGGCAGCGCGCCTGACCGTGGACGCGGTGCTGGGTGGCTACCGCGAGAACCCGATGTTTGCGCCCGCGAGCCTTGCATCGTTGATTTTTCGCGCGGAACATACGGTCTCCGAGGAGCAGCCCACCTCCATCTCGCGGATGCACATGAGCGCGACGGTGGTGCTGCTGTGCATCGAGCCCGTCACCGGCCGGGCCCTGTGGGCCCACTGGGGCGATTCGCGGCTGTATTGGTTTCGCGGCGGCAAGGTCCACCGCATGACCGAAGACCACAGCGTGGTGCAGCAACTGCTGCACGCCGGCATGTACGCCAACGGAGACCCTCGCTCACTGCCCAATCGCAGCGTCCTGGCCGGGGCGGTCGGTGCCGAGTCGCAGGTGCCCCCCACGGTGCTCCATGAATCCATGGAGCTGATGGAAGGAGACGCCTTCCTGCTGTGCTCGGACGGGCTGTGGGAGAACCTCCACGAATCCGCCATGGAGCAGGCGCTCCAGGGCTCGGAGCGGCCCGACGTCTGGCTGCAGAACATGGCCGATACCGTGACCTCCAAGGGTCGCCCTCACCAGGACAATCTCAGCGCGTTTGCCGTCTGGGTATCTGCCAACCACACCGTCAATTGAACCCGAAGGATGCTGCCATGCGCATGACCCAGAACGCCATTTCACGGCGCACGATCCTGAAGACAGCCCCTCTTGTCTCGCTTGCGGGGGTTTCGCTGTCCGGCTGCGGTGTGGTGAACACGCTCAATCGCCCGACGGAAGCGCCCACCGCCGTGCCGCCCGCCATCATCGAGATCATCGCGGAGCGCAGCCTGAACCCCGATGTGGACGGCATGCCCAAGCCGGTCTTGCTGCGCATCTATGAACTGCGCACGCCGGTGACCTTCGAGCGCTCTAGCTTCTTCGATCTGCTGGACAAGGACGAGAGCCAGCTCGGAGGGGATTTCGTGCGGCGCGAGGAGATCCTGATCGCCCCGGGCGAGCGCCGCATCATCGAGCGCAAGGGAAACCCTGATGTGCGCGCCTTCGGCTTCTTTGCCAGCTACAGAGACCTGGAGCGCAGCACGTGGCGCGCCTCTGTGGATGCACCGAACTCGGTGGAAATGCGCCGCCGCTGGTGGGGCCTGGGAGAAACAGAGCGGCTCAAGCCCGTTCACTACCTCGTCACGGTTTCGCGGGAAGCCATTCGGGTGCAGCATCAAATAACTTCAAGGTAGAACCATGGTTTGGCAACGCAAGGTGGTGTGGGCCGAGGGCATGTTCCTGCGCCCCCAGCACTTTCAGCAGCAAGAGCGGTACGTCGATTTTCTGGTGCAGGGGCGCGCACTCCCCGCACAGCCGTTCTACTGGGGATTCTCCGAACTCACGCTGGACACCCAGATGCTGGCACTGGGAAAGATCGCCGTGATATCGGCGCACGGCGTGCTGCCGGACGGCACACCGTTCCGCATCCCGCAGGTGGACGATGCCCCGGCGCCGCTGGATGTGGGCAAGGACACCAAGGACACCCTGGTGCACCTGTCCCTGCCGATGCGCCGCCGCAGCGGCGCAGAAGTCACGCTGGGCGAAGGGGACCTGGGGATGACGCGCTATCAGGCGCAGGTGCTGGAAGTCGCCGACGTCAATGACGTGGGCGCGCAACCCGCCGAAGTGCAGCTGGGCGTTGCCCGCTTCAGCCTGCGCGCATCGCAGGACCTGTCCGATGGCTGGGTCTCCCTGCCCGTCGCCCATGTGGTCGAGCGCAAGTCCGACGGCTCGGCACTTCTGGACAAGACCTTCATCCCCACGGTGGTGAACAACTCCGAGACCTCGCCGCTTTTCGCCTTCTGCCGGGAGCTGCATGGACTGCTGCGCCAACGGGGCGCTGCGCTCGAAGAGCGGCTGATCCAGCCGGGCCGCGGCGGCGTGGGCGAGGTCGGTGATTTCCTGATGCTGCAGTTCATCAACCGCTGGGAGCCCGCGGTAGAGCACTGGGTGCGGGTTCGCACCATCCATCCCGAGCGGCTCTTCGATGACCTTCTGAAGATGGCCGGAGAACTGGCCACCTTCACCCGCGAGCAACGGCGGCCCGCGCCCTTGCCGGCCTACGACCACGACGACCTGCGCAGCTGCTTTCCACCGCTGATGCTGGAGCTGCGGCGCGGCTTGTCTTCGGTGCTGGAACAAAACGCGATCCAGATCGAACTGCAAGAGCGGCAGTACGGCGTGCGCGTGGCGCTCATCCCGTCCACCGAGCTGCTCACCACGTGCGACTTCGTGCTCGCTGTGCATGCGCAGACCACGGTGGAATTCCTGCGCACCCACTTTCCGACCCAGACCAAACTGGGCCCGGTCGAGAAGATCCGGGACCTCGTCAACCTGCACCTTCCGGGCGTCGTCCTGCGGTCGCTGTCCGTCGCACCGCGCGAGATCCCCTACCACGCCGGGTATTCGTATTTCGAGGTCGACACCACCCACGACCTATGGCGCCAGTTGAACAGCTCCGGCGGCCTGGCCATGCATGTCTCTGGCGAGTTCCCGGAGCTCCAGCTGGAGTTCTGGGCCATCCGCAGATAACAACAACCCATGACGATGCAAATGACGGACAACGTCTTCGCCTTCAGCGCCAGCGACCACACCGCGCCGGTCGACCCAGGCCTGCTGGACACGTCCATGCCCGCGCCTTCCGCCAACGCCGCGCCCCGCACCAGCCTGCCCGATGTGGTGAGCGGTGGCAACCCGCTGGTCGCTTCGGCCAACGTGTTGCTCAATCTGATTCCGCAGATTCGGGCGATGGCCTCCAACGCAGACCCTGAAGGTTTTCAGCGCCTGCTGCTCACGAACATCCGCGAGTTCGAGCGCAGTGCCGGCGTGGCCGGGGTTCCGATAGAAACCGTGATCGGCGCCAGGTACTGCCTGTGCACGGTGGTGGACGAAGCCGCTGCGCAAACCCCCTGGGGTGGCTCGGGCGTCTGGCCCAAGTTCAGCCTGCTCGTGGCGCTGCACAACGAAACGTGGGGTGGTGAGAAGTTCTTCCAGCTGCTGGCCAAGCTGGTGCAGACACCCCACCAGCACATCGACCTCATCGAGCTGATGTACTTTTGCCTGATGCTCGGCTTTGAAGGCCGCTACCGGGTGATCGAGAACGGCCGCAGCCAGCTGGAGACACTCAAGGCGCGCCTGCTTGCACTGATCGAAAGCACGCGCGGCGACCGCAGTGGCGCGCTGTCTATCCACTGGAAAGGCGAAGAGCGCAAAGCGGCGCCCCCCTGGACGATGGTGCCGCTGTGGGTGGCAACGGCCCTGGCCCTGCTGCTGGCCTTCGCCCTCTTCCTGTGGTTCAGCTACCGGCTTGCCGCACAGTCGGACGACCTGTTTGCCACCATCAACGCCATCCGGTTTCCCAAGGCCATCGCGGCGGTGGCCACCGTGGACAAGCCCCGGCTGCGCCAGTTCCTCGAACCCGAAATCCGGGAAGGCCTCGTCGAGGTCATCGACCAGGCGGACCGCAGCACCATCATTCTTCGGGGCGACGGGCTTTTCGACCTCGGCTCCAATGTGGTCAAGCCCCGCTACGTCCAGGTGATCGAGCGCATCGCGACCGCGCTGAACGAAGTGCCCGGGAAGGTGGTGGTCAATGGCTACACCGACAACTCGCCCATCCGCACGGCCCGCTACCCGTCCAACTGGCACCTGTCCCAGGACCGCGCCAAGTCGGTGTCCGACATGCTGCTGCGCACGGTGCGCGACGGCCAGCGCGTGCACGCAGAGGGTCGCGGAGAAGCGGACCCGGTGGCGCCCAACACCACCAGTGAAGGCAAGGCAAGAAACCGGCGCGTGGAAATCGTCCTGCTGGTAGCGCCCCAGGTGCGCGACAACGAATTGCAGCTCAGCGGCAATGCCCCCCGCACCGAAGGCATCAGGAAATGAGCATGCTGAGAAATATGGCAGCCCTGCTGTTCAACCGTTACACCCTGGCCTTCATCGGCCTGGTCCTGCTGAGCCTGGTGATCTGGTTCATCGGTCCCCTTGTCTACATCAAGCCCTATCAACCGCTGGAGAGTGAGAGCGTCCGCTGGGCGCTGATCGCCGCGCTGTTTGCCATCTGGTTCATCAAGCTCCTGTTCCACTGGTGGCGCGCCAAGCGGATGAACGACAAGCTCATGGGGCAGCTTGCGCGGCTCACCGCGGGCCGCGATGCCCCCGATCAGCTGACGCCGGGCCAGGAGGAAGTGGTCGAGCTGGAGGGACGGTTCAAGGAAGCTGTCGAAGTCCTGTCCAAGACACGGTTCGGCGCGACGGAAAGCGGGCTCTTCGGCCGCTTCACCAAGCGCTACGTGTACCAGCTGCCGTGGTACCTGATCATCGGCTCGCCAGGTTCGGGCAAGACCACCGCGCTGGTCAATTCCGGGCTGGACTTTCCGCTGGCCGAGCAATTCGGCAAAGGCTCCATCCGGGGCGTCGGCGGCACGCGCAACTGCGACTGGTGGTTCACCGACCAGGCCGTGCTGCTCGACACCGCGGGCCGCTACACCACGCAAGAGAGCGATGCCGTACAGGACAGGGCCGCATGGTCCGGCTTCCTGCAGTTGCTCAAGCGATTCCGGGGGCGGCAGCCCATCAATGGCGTGATCGTCACCCTGAGCGTGCAGGAGCTGTTGAGCAGCACGGAGGCGGAACGCGCCCGGCTGGCCAAGACCATCGGCACGCGCCTGGGCGAGCTGTGCGACGAACTCGCCATCAAGTTCCCCGTCTACGTCCTCATCACCAAGGCCGACCTGCTGGCAGGCTTCAACGAGTTCTTCGGCCAGATGACCCGCGACGAACGCTCGCAGGTCTGGGGATTCACGCAGAAGTACCAGGAGAACGCGCCGTCGACCGATCCGACCGCGCAGTTCACGGCGGAGTTCGATGCGCTGGTGGCGCAGATCAACCGCTTGCTGCCCCAGCGTTTGCTGGCAGAGCCGGATCTTGCACGCCGCGGGCTGATCTACGCCCTGCCTCAGCAGTTCGTGGGCCTGCGGGAGGTCGTGAACCAGACCTTGCAGGAAGCGTTCTCGTCGTCCCGCTTCAAGGAAAAGCCGCTGTTTCGGGGCGTGTACTTCACCAGCGGCACCCAGGAAGGCATGCCGTTCGACCGCGTGCTGTCGGCCCTCAAGCGGCGCTTCTCCATCGCCAGCCAGGTCAAGCCCGGCGCGGGCCAGCAAGGCAAGAGTTTCTTCATCGAGACGCTCTTCAAGGGCGTGATGTTCAACGAGGCGGGCCTGACGGGGCGCAACGCGAAGAAGGAGCGACAGCTCAGGTTGCTGCAGGCTGGTGGCTTGATCGGCCTGGCACTCGCACTGAGCGGCGCGGCCTTGGCGTGGAGCATCAGCAACCAGAACAACCTGGCCTACCTGGATGAGGTCAAGGCGAGCGCCGCCACCCTGCGCCAGGCCGTGGAAGAGGCCAAAACGGGCGACCCGGAAAACCTGGTGGCGCTGCTGCCCTTGCTCGACCACGCTGAATCGCTGGCCGCCAGCGAGCGGTACACGGGCTCCCCTCCCGTGAGCTGGCGCTGGGGCCTGCTGCAGGTACCCAAGGTGGAGACCGCCGCCGACACGACCTACCTGCGGCTTCTGGAAGATGCATGGCTGCCTGGAATCGTTCGGCAACTGCGGCGTTCGCTGCAGCAGACCTCGACCAACAATCCCGAGGCCAGCTACGAGGCGCTGAAGGCCTACCTCATGATCCACGACGCCGACCGCTTCGACGCGCGCACCGTGAAGGCATGGATCCGCCACGAATGGGACGCGAGCCTGACGCCCCAGCTGGTGCAGGCGGGTGTCGGTGACCGGCTGTCGCACCATCTGGATCGCTTGATGGACGAACGCATCGTGCTGTCGCCCACCCCGATCGACACGGCGCTGGTGGCCGAAGTCCGGCAGCGCCTGGCGCAGATGTCACCCGCCCAGCGGGCCTACAGCCGGCTCAAGCAACTGCTGACGACGGGCAACAACCTGCCCGCCGACTTCAGCGTCGTGCGCGCCAGTGGCCCCGAAGCACCTCAGGTGTTCAGCCGCCGCAGCGGAAGGCCGCTCACGCAGGGCATATCCGGGCTCTTCACCTACGACGGATACCACGGCGTCTTCCTGCACGAGCTTCCCAAGGTGACCACCCTCCTGTCCAAGGAGGAAGGCTGGGTGCTGGGGCAAGCCGACGGCAAACGCAGCACCACCCAGGAAGTGCTGACGGGACAGGTGGCCAACGAGGTGAAACGGCTGTACCTCATGGAGTACGCCAAGCTGTGGGAGGACTACCTGGCCGATGTGCGCCCCACCCGCATCGGTTCGCTCGACCAGGCCGGTGAACAGGCGCGCCTGTATTCCTCGGCCAATTCGAGCCTGGAGCAATTCATTCGCGCTGTAGCCAAAGAGACCACGCTGGCGCGTCGCCCCGATGCGGATGCCGACAGCGGTGCCAGCACCAGCAGCTGGCTGGGTGAAAAACTCAACCGCATCCGGGAAGAGCAGCGGCAGCTCAGCCGACTGACCGGCAAACAGGTCAACGTGGGCGGACTCACGCCCAGCGGAACGCTCGAAGCGGACATCGTGGATTTCCGATTCCGCGAATACCGGCGCCTGGCGACCAGCAATGGATCGGGTCCGTCGCCCCTGACGCAAAGCCTGCAGGTGCTGAACGAAGCCTCGGCCGTGATTGCATCCGCGCGGCAGCAGGTGAAATCCGGCGGCACGATTCCGCCGACGCTGTCCTCGACACTGGAGCGGGTGCGCGCCGAAGCCAAACGCCTGCCTCCGCCGCTGAACCTCATGTACACGGACCTGGCCGAAGCGACATCCACCATGGTGGGACGCGACGTTCGCAGCACCATCGGCGGCAACCTGAATGCCACCATCGGCGACTTCTGCCGCCGCGCGATCCTCGGCAGGTATCCGTTCACCCGCAGTGCGGGGCGCGACGTCACCGCGGACGACTTCGCCAAGCTGTTCGCAGTCGGTGGCGTGATGGACGAGTTCTTCCGCAGCAACCTGCAGCCCATGGTCGATATTTCAGCCAACACCTGGACCTTCAAGCAAGGGGTGGACGGAACGCCGGTGGGGGGATCCGCATCGCTCGCATCGTTCCAGAAGGCTGCGACGATCCGCGACGTCTACTTCCGCGCGGGCGGCAAGGCGCCGGGCATCCGCCTGGACATCAAGCCCATCGAGATGGACGCGAACATTTCCCAGATGGTGCTGGATGTGGACGGCGATGTGCTCCGCTACCAACACGGCCCGCAAATTCCCAAGTCGATGAACTGGCCTGGAACGCGGGGCACGGGCCAGGTGAGGCTCCAGATCACCAGCGCTACCGGCGAAAACTCGGGGCTGGTCACGGAAGGCCCCTGGGCGCTGCACAGGCTGTTCGACCGGGCACAGATCCTTCCGGGCAATGCGCCGGAGAAGTTCACGGCCGTCTTCAATGTGGACGGTCGCAGGGTCCGGTTCGAGGTCACGACCAGCAGCGTCTTCAACCCGTTCCGGCTCAAGGCGATGGAAGAGTTCGAATGTCCGAGCAACCTGTAGGCATGGAGGTCCGCGGCATGCAGGCGCAGTCGTCCGTCGCCTGGTACGGAAAGCTGCCGAGCCTCGGCGACTTCGCGGGCCGCCGCATGTCGCACGCGCTCACCACCGAGTGGGACACCTGGCTTCGCGCGGGCATGGACGAGCTGCGCCGCACGGACGACACCGGCTGGCCGGACACCTTCGTGAATGCGCCCCTGTGGTTTTTCATCGCCCGTGTCGCCGCGTCGGGCTCGCCGGTGATCGGGGCCCTGGCCCCGAGCATGGACCGTGTGGGCCGCTACTACCCGCTCACCGTGATGGCCACTGCGCCCCGGGCCGGCTGCGCATTGGCAGACGATGCAGCGGTCAAGGCCTTCCTGGCCGGCGCCCGTGCGGCCATTGTGGACGCCCGGCGCCGAACGCTGTCGGTCGACGAACTGGACAGACGCGTCAACCAGCTGCCCAGCCCGTTTGAGGCCGGCCCGGCCATGGAACGCGAACCCTCGCTCATCCACGACATCCTGTCGGACCTGAGCGAAGCCTCTCGCGCCCACCAATCCGTGGCGAACGAGCAGCAGGCTGAAAACGTTCTGCTCCCTGCGGGAGACTGGAGAATGCGCGCCGCGAATCTTCGGGAGCAAAGTCTCTGGTGGGTCTCTCCCACCATCCGCGTGGGCTACCAGGAACTGCTGCACGAAGGCGCTTGCGACCGGTGGCTCTTCACGCAACTGTTCGCCAGAACCTGACCCGCCCGCCGATCAGCGGCTCGCCCTTCCCACAAGAATCCACCATGACCGACATCGACGAACTCCTGAGCGAAGCTCCGTCCAGCCCTCCCTGCGGCCCTGAAATGACCTACGCGGCGGAGTTTCTGGCGCTGGAGCAACTGGCGCGCGGAAAGATCGAACAGCAGTACGGCGACACCATCATCCCGGCGGAGGACCCTGACTGGCAGGCGGTGGAGAACAGCGCCCTGCAGCTGCTGCGGCAAAGCAAGGACATGCGCATCGCCGGCCTGCTGTGCAGATCGTGGACCAATACGGAGGGATTCGTGGGGCTGGCACGCGGGCTGAGCCTCATGAGCGCCCTGCTCGAGAACTACTGGGATCTCATCCATCCACTGCCGGAAGACGACGACTATTTCATGCGGATGAATGCCGTCGCCATGCTCAATGATGTGACCGGCTTGCTGCGGGAATTGAGGCAAACCGAGTTCCTGGCCTCCAACTTCGGCAGTTTCACGGTGCGCGACGCGGAGGCGCTGGCGCGCGGCCAGCGTGCGGAGTCGAACGCCCAGCTCACCGTCGAGCAGCTGCGGCTGGGCATGGGCAGCGCACTGGAGCAAGGCTACCCGCTGCTGCTGGCAGTGCCCCGGGCGAAGGAAGGCCTGGAAAAGCTCACCCGGATCTGCGCCGACAAGCTGCCCCACCACCAGCAGCCCGACCTCGGAAACATCCAGTCCCTGGTGTCGCTGCTCAATGCGCTGCTGCCCAAAGGAGAGAAGGTCGCCGAAGCCGCGGCTGCGGGCCAGGCCCCCGATGCGGCGACGGTGACCATCCAACCGCCCGCCGCAGGACTGGAAATCAGGACCCGGGACGACGCCATCAAGCAGCTGGTCAAGATCGCCGAGTTCCTCGAATCCACGGAACCCACCAATCCGGCCTCCCTCCTCATTCGCCGGTCCGCGAAGCTGATGGGCATGAGCTTCATCGACATCCTGCGCGAGCTCGCCCCCCAGAGTCTTCAGCAGATCGAAGTGATCACCGGGGTGCAGCCCGACCAACCCTCCTGAAGAACGAACTGTAACAGTCACTTCATAGGCAGATTGGATACTGAAGCACCGAAGTGACATAGCTTTTGGGCGCGCAAAACAGGCATGGAATCGTGCTTTGTTCCGCCGCCGAAGAGAGATTCTGCGCAGCAGGTGTCACTTGTTCATGCTCCGGACGCGGTGGTCGGAGCATGGCACCCAGGAACGATTCGTTGCGGCGACCACAAACCGTAGCGAATTCACACAACTTTGTAAGCATTTGAACCAAATGGCCGTCCTAGCGCTGGCCACGGGTTTATCGGCCAGCCAACTTGAGAGAGGTAAGCATGTCAATCACCAAAGTGGGAAAAAGCGGACAGAAGTTCATCGCCAGAAACCGCGCGCCGCGTGTGCAGATCGAGTACGACGTGGAAATCTACGGTTCGGAAAAGAAGGTGCATATCCCGTTCGTGATGGGCGTGATGGCCGACCTCTCCGGCAAGCCGCTGGAGAACCTGCCCGAGATCGCTGACCGCAAGTTCCTGGACATCGACATCGACAACTTCGATGCCCGCATGAAGTCCATCAAGCCCCGCGCGTCGTTCCTGGTGCCCAACACGCTCACCGGCGAAGGCTACCTGAGCGTGGACCTGACCTTTGAGAGCATGGACGACTTCTCGCCGGCGGCGGTCGCCCGCAACATCGGCCCGCTCAACACCCTGCTGGAAGCACGCACCCAGCTGCACAACCTGCTTTCCTACATGGATGGCAAGCAAGGCGCCGAAGAACTCATCCGCAAGGTGCTGCAGGACCCCGCACTGCTCAAGTCACTGGCTGCCAGTGCCAAACCCGCCACTGAGCCCGCCCAGGGCCCAGTTCAAAACGACGCCGCCTGAGGCGCCACAGCGAACGGAGATTACCCATGAGTGCAGTAGCAGCCACCACCGAATCATCCACCGCCCAGTCGTTGGAAGGCCACGACTTCGCGGCATTGCTGAACAAGGAGTTCAAGCCCAAGACCGACCAGGCACGCGACGCGGTGGAAGCCGCCGTGCAGACCCTGGCGCAGCAGGCGCTCGCTTCGGTCACCACCATCTCTAACGATGCGTACCAGACGGTGCAGGCCATCATCGCGGAGATCGACCGCAAGCTGTCCGAGCAGGTCAACCTGGTCATCCACCATGCGGAGTTCCAGAAGCTGGAAGGCGCCTGGCGCGGCCTGCAGCATCTGGTGACCAACACCGAAGTGGACGAGATGCTCAAGATTCGCGTCATGAACATCTCCAAGAAGGAACTGCACCGCAACATGCGCCGCTACAAGGGCGTCGGCTGGGACCAGAGCCCCATCTTCAAGAAGGTCTACGAAGAAGAGTACGGCCAGTTCGGCGGCGAGCCTTTCGGCTGCCTGGTGGGCGACTACCACTTCGACCACAGCCCGCCCGACGTGGAACTGCTGGGTGAAATGGCCAAGGTGGCTGCGGCAGCCCACTGCCCGTTCATTTCCGGCGCGTCCCCCGCGCTGATGCAGATGGATTCGTGGCAAGAACTGGCCAATCCCCGCGACCTGACCAAGATCTTCACCAACACCGAGTACGCCGCCTGGCGCAGCCTGCGCGAGTCGGACGACTCCAAGTACATCGGTCTGGCCATGCCACGCTTCCTGGCGCGCCTGCCCTACGGTGCCAAGACCAACCCGGTGGACGAGTTCGACTTCGAAGAAGAAACCGCCAGCGGCAACCACAGCAAGTACTGCTGGGCCAATTCGGCGTACGCCATGGCGGTGAACATCAACCGCTCGTTCAAGTACTACGGCTGGTGCACGTCCATCCGCGGTGTCGAATCCGGCGGCGCGGTGGAAAACCTGCCCGCGCACACCTTCCCGACCGACGACGGCGGCGTGGACATGAAGTGCCCCACCGAAATCGCCATCAGCGACCGCCGCGAGGCAGAGCTGGCCAAGAACGGCTTCATGCCGCTGGTGCACCGCAAGAACTCGGACGTGGCCGCCTTCATTGGCGCCCAGTCGCTCAACAAGCCTGCCGAGTACTACGATGCAGACGCCACGGCCAATGCCAACCTGTCGGCACGCCTGCCCTACATGTTCGCCTGCTGCCGTTTCGCCCACTACCTCAAGTGCATCGTGCGCGACAAGATCGGCTCGTTCAAGGAGCGCAGCGACATGGAGCGCTGGCTGAACGACTGGATCATGAACTACGTCGATGGAGACCCATCGAACTCATCGCAGGAAACCAAGGCACGCAAGCCCCTGGCCGCTGCCGAAGTCGAAGTGAACGAGGTGGAAGGCAACCCGGGGTACTACACCTCCAAGTTCTTCCTGCGCCCGCATTACCAGCTCGAAGGCCTGACCGTCTCCTTGCGCCTCGTGTCCAAGCTGCCATCCGTCAAGGAAGCGGGCAACTGATCCCCCTGTGTGCCTGCGGTCGGTGCGCGGCTGCCCTGCAGCCTTGCAACGACCGGCGCAACGCGCGCTGTCCTGGGTGCCGTGGCACCGAAAGGCAGCCTGCGTAGCCTCCCGGCGTCCGGCATGGACTGCGACGCCCGGGCATTGCGCACAGGTGCTGGACCAGGGCCAGCGCAGACAACGCAGAGGCCCTGGACATCGCCTGCAACGCACTGACATCGGGTGCCGCACAAGCACCGGCCAGGGAGCAGGGTTGCAACCGAAGGCAAGCGCGCTGGACACCGCCGGTTCTGCCGGGGCTTGCCCGGAACCGACAGTTCGTACAACCACCGTGGACGCCTCGGCGCCACAGACCTCCATGAGCTTTCAACGTGACTGCCGCCCTTTTTGACTCCCAAAGCCCCCTCGACCTTCAACTGAGCAGCGTCAAGGATGCGATCCGCGCGGAGCCTGCCAAGGCATCCCTGCGCACGTTCTACTTCCAGCTGCTGGCAGTCCTTGGCGATTGGGACAAGGCGCTGGCACAGCTGCAGGTGTGCGGGCAGCTGGATCCCAAGGCCATTCCCATGGCCCATGCCTACCGGGAAGCCATGCGGTGCGAACTCCTGCGCACCGAAGTGTTTGCAGGGCGCCGCACGCCCTACATCCTGGGGGAGCCACCGGCCTGGATGAGCTACATGGTGGACGCGTTGAAAGCCCAGTCGGAAGGTTCCCAGGACGCTGCGTTGAACCTGCGCACCCAGGCCCTGGACATGGCCCCTGCCTGCCCGGGCGAGATCAATGGCGAGCCGTTCGAATGGCTGTGCGACTCCGACTCGCGGCTCGGGCCGGTGCTGGAGCTTCACGCCAACGGCTGCTACTACTGGGTGCCTTACTCCGCGGTGCGCAGCCTGGCATTCGAAAAGCCCCAGGACCTGCGCGACCTGGTCTGGCAACCCGCCGAAATCACGCTGGTCAACGAGAGCACGCTGCAGGGGCTGGTCCCTGCGCGCTATCCCACCCAGGCCGGCGACGACGACAGCCTGCGCCTGGCGCGGCGCACCGAATGGGCGGACATCGGCGGCGAGCATGTCGCAGGCCGGGGACAGCGGGTGCTGATCTCCGACCAGGGCGACCATGCACTGCTGGACGTGCGCACCATCGCCTTCAACGCCTGACGCGGACCCACCATGCTGCCCAGCAGGCGACTGAGCGGGTTCGGGACCGAGAAGGACCGCTTGCAGCCGGCGCTGCTGGACCGGCTGACCGACCACGAACCCACCAAGAGAACGGAGCAGGCCGAAGCGGTGTACGTCACCGAGTCACGCCTGCGGACCGCGCTGTTGCGCGATCTCGGGTGGCTGCTGAACGCGAGCAATGCATCGGGGCACATCGACTTCGACGGCCTGCCGCATGCGGAGCGGTCCACGCTGAACTACGGCATGGCGCCACTGGCGGGCAAGCTCCTGTCCGATCTGGACTGGAAGGATGTCGAAGCCAGCGTGAGCCGCGCCATCCTCGCGTTCGAGCCCCGCGTCCTGCCGGATTCGTTGACGGTGACGCTGCTCCCATCGTTCGACTCATTGAACCATCACAACACATTGCAGTTCGAGATCCGTTGCCAGTTCTGGTCGATGCCCTACCCGCTGGAGCTGTTGCTCAAGACCAGCCTGGACCTGGAAACCGGGCAGGTCGTGGTATCGGACCTGAGAAGCTGACCGTGAGAGAGCACCGATGAATCCGCGCCTGGTGGAGTACTACAACCGCGAATTGGCCTACCTGCGTGAGCTCGGGGCCGAGTTTGCCGCGGCGTTTCCCAAGGTGGCCAGCCGCCTGGCCCTGCGCGACCTGGACGTTGCGGACCCGTATGTCGAGCGCCTGCTGGAGGGCTTCAGCTTCCTGACGGCACGGGTGCAGATGAAGATGGACGCGGAGTTTCCGCGGCTGTCGCAGCGCATCCTCGAGATGGTGTGCCCGCACTACCTGGCACCCACCCCTGCGATGGTCGTGGTCCAGATGTCGCCCAGCGACACCGAGGGCAACGTCGCGGACGGCTACTGCCTGCCGGCAGGCAGCATGCTGCGGTCCCGCAAGACCACGGACGATCAGACGCCGTGCGACTTCCGCACCGGGCACGACGTCACACTGTGGCCGGTGTCGCTCGCGCGGGCCGCACTGGGCGGGCCGCCGCTGGACCTGCCGCTGGCACGCTTTGGACTGCCGCATGAGCCCGCAGGGCATCTGCGCCTCGAACTCGAGACCCAGGGCGCCACCGACTTCGCGCACCTGCCGATGGACCGGCTGGACTTCTACATCCACGCGACGGACGCCGTGGCCTCGCACCTGCAGGAGGTGCTGCACGAGTCGCTCCTTGGCATCGTGCTGCACGATGTGCAGGACCCCACCCGCGTGTACGGATACCTGCCGGCGCAGGCGCTGCAGGCCGAGGGCTACGAACAGCGCCAGGCGCTGCTGCCCTACTCGCACAGGGCGTTCCAGGGGCACCGGCTGCTGCACGAGTATTTCGCGTTTCCGCCGCGCTTCCGGTTCTTCTCGATCCAGGGCCTGTCCGCCTCTCTGCGGCAGGTTCCGGCAAGGCGCCTGGCCATGACGCTGCTGCTGCGCAAGGCCAGCCCGGAGCTGGAGCCCGTGGTGGATCGGCAGAACTTCCTGCTGCATTGCACGCCCGCCATCAACCTGTTCGAGCGCATGGCAGACCGGATCCACGTGTCCGCGGACATGAACGAATACCACGTGGTGATGGAGCGCACCCGTCCGCGCGATTTCGAGGTCTACAGCGTGCTCAGCGTGACCGGCCACCAGGAAGGCCAGGTGAACGACCGCGATTTCGTTCCGCTGTACGCATCGGTGCACGGCATCCGCTCGGACGACCAGGCGTACTTCGCCATGCGGCGCGAGCCCCGCCTGTTCTCGGAGCACGCGGTGCGCTTTGGCCCGCGCACCCAGTACCTGGGCAGCGAAGTGTTCCTGTCCCTGGTGGACCAGCGCGCCGCGCCGTTCTCGGACGACCTCAAGCAGCTGTCCGTGCGCACGCTCTGCACCAACCGCGACCTGCCCCTGCTGATGCCCACCAACCAGCCCGAGGGGGACTTCATCACGCTCGACTCCGCGCCCATCGGAGCCATCCGCACCATCGCCGGGCCCTCGCGCCCGATGGGCAGCGTGGCGGAGAACGAGATCACCTGGCGACTGATCTCCCACCTGTCGCTGAACTACCTGGCCATGACCGACCTGTCCGACCAGGAAGGCGCCGCCACGTTGCGCGAGTTGATGAACCTCTACCTCGCGCTGGGCAACCACGCGCTGGCGGGCCAGGTCGCGGGGCTCAAGGAGGTCAGCATCCGGCCCATCACCCGGCGCCTCGCACAGCACCGGCAGCTCGTCTACGGCCGCGGGGTGGGCGTGACGCTGACGGTGGATGAGTCCTCGTTCGCCGGCGTGAGCGCCTGGCCCCTGGCGTGCGTGCTCGAGCGCTTCTTTGCCCGCCACGTGGGCGTCAACAGCTTCACCGAACTGTCCTTGCATTCACGGCAGCGCGGGCCGGTGGCCAAGTGGGAAGTCCGCCCCGGACAGAGACCCAACACATGAGCGGCGCCGCCACGTCCCCCCAGCCCCGCGCCGCGCGGCGGCACAGCGAAACGGCAGACCTGTGGCAGCGGCTGCGCCGCGACCCCCATGCCTTCGACCTGTTCTTCACGCTGCGGTGGCTGCAGGCCCGCAACCCCGACCTGCCGCCCCTGGGCCGCGCCGCGCGCCCGCAGGCCGAGCCCATCCGCCTGGGGCAGGACCCCTCGCTCGCCTTCGCGCCGGCCACCATCGCCGAGCTGCTGCCGCCGGTGGCGGGCCAGCCGGAGCGACTGACCGTCTGGAACTTCGGCCTGTACGGACCCAACGGTCCCATGCCGACCCACCTGACGGAATACGTCCGCGAACGGCAGCGCCAGTTCGACGACCCGACGCTCGCGCGGTTTTCCGACATCTTTCACCACCGGCTGCTGCTGCTGTTCTTCCGGGCCTGGGCCGACGCGCAGCCCACCGTGTCGCTGGACCGCCCAGGCGACGGCATGTTCGGGCGCCATCTGGCCAGCATCGTCGGCATCGGCGAACCGACGGCACGCCAGCGCGATGCCGTCGAGGACCATGCCAAGCTGCACATGGCCGGGCACCTCACGCGCACCACGCGCAACCCCGAGGGACTGCAGCGCGCCATCGGGAGCTACTTCGGGGTGCCGGTGGTCCTGCAGGAGTACTGCCTGCACTTCCTGGAACTCGAGCCATCCCAGCAGACCCGCCTGTCGCGGCATCCGTGCAACTCGCAGCTGGGCGTCGACACCGTGGTGGGATCGCGGGTGCCCGACGCGCAGAGCAAGTTCCGCCTGCGCATCGGTCCCATGACACTCGCGCAGTACGAACGCTTCCTGCCCGGCCAACCCGATTTCAACGCCCTCGTGGACTGGGTGCGCAGCTACCTGGGCATCGAGTACGCCTGGGACTTCGAGCTGGTGCTGCAGCGCGAGGAAGTCCCCGGCACGCGCCTGGGCGGCGCAACCCGCCTGGGCTGGACCAGCTGGATGCTGGACGGCCCCGCGCCCCGCGACGCGGACGACTTCCGCATCGACCCGGAAAGCTGGCTGCAGTCGCGCGGCCGCCCGGTCAGGGCCCAGGCCGCCACGCCGCGGCCCGCATAGCCGGGCACCTCCTCGTCCAGCCTTCCAGCTTCAACCGTACTTTCTCTTCAACACACCGCCTTCACGCCCATGTCAGAGATCAGCCGCCTTGCCCTGTTCGGAAAACTCAACCCTTTGCTCTTCAAGTCGCTGGAGGGCGCCACGGTGTTCTGCAAGCTGCGGGGCAACCCGTACGTGGAACTGGTGCACTGGCTGCACCAGTTGCTGCAGGAAAACGACTCCGACCTGCTCAGGGTGTTCCGCCACTTCGAGGTGGATGCAGAGCAGCTTGCCGCGGACGTGCTGCGCAGCCTCGACCGGCTGCCCCGCGGTGCCACGGCGATCTCCGACTTCTCCGACCAGATCGAGATGTCGATCGAGCGCGGCTGGGTGTATGCCACGCTGATGTTCAACGAGTCGCAGATCCGCAGCGCCTACTGGCTCTCCGGCATGCTGCGCACCCGCACCCTCGCCAATGAGCTGCGGTCCATTTCCAAGGAATTCGAGAAAATCAGCGAGCCCGGCCTGAGCGACGCATTCCCCAAGGTCTTGCCCCTGTCGCCAGAGGCCAAGCTCCAGGCGGCCGATGGCTCCGGCCTGCAAGGCACGCCCGGCGAGGCGAGCGGCGCGACATCGCCGCTGGGCGCTGGCAAGCAGGAAGCCCTGCAGCGCTACACCGTCGATCTGACCGAGCGCGCCCGCAATGGCGAGCTCGACCCGGTCACCGGGCGCGACGAGGAAGTGCGCCAGATGATCGACATCCTCATGCGCAGGCGGCAGAACAACCCCATCCTGGTGGGCGAGGCCGGCGTCGGCAAAACGGCGGTGGTCGAAGGCCTGGCGCTGCGCATCGCATCGGACGACGTTCCGCCGCCGCTGCGCGGCGTGCAACTGCGCGTGATGGACGTCGGCCTGCTGCAGGCCGGCGCCAGCATGAAGGGCGAGTTCGAGAACCGCCTGCGCTCGCTGCTGGACGAAGTGCAGGCCAGCACCACGCCCATCGTGTTGTTCATCGACGAAGTCCACACGCTCATTGGCGCCGGCGGCCAGGCAGGCACCGGGGACGCGGCCAACCTGCTCAAGCCGGCGCTGGCGCGCGGCGTGCTGCGCACCATCGGTGCGACCACCTGGGCCGAATACAAGAAGTACATCGAAAAAGACCCGGCCCTCACACGCCGGTTCCAGCTGGTGCACATCCACGAGCCCGACGAACCCAAGGCCGTGCACATGCTGCGCGGCGTGGCCGCCAAACTCGAAGCGCACCACAAGGTGCGGATCGCCGACGAGGCCGTGGTGGCGGCGGTGAGCCTTTCGCACCGCTACATTCCGTCGCGCCAGCTGCCCGACAAGGCCGTGAGCCTGATGGACACCGCATGCTCGCGCGTCGCGATGGCCCTGACCTCCACGCCAGCGCGCCTGGAATCCGTGACCCGGCAGCAAGAGGCGATCCGGGTGGAGCTCGACGTGGTCGAGCGCGAGGCGTCCCTCGGCGTCACCGATGCCGGCCGCCTCGATGAACTGGCGGCCTCGCTCGAGCGCCTGCAGCAGGAACACGACACCCTGGCCGAGCGGCTGTCCCGCGAAAGCGAACTGGCCCAGCGCATCGTCGACGCAGAGAACGCGCTGATGGCCGCACGCACCGCCCGCGCGCCAAAAGAAGCCGCCGCCCAGGCAGCGTCCACCGACGCGGCCCCCAACGGTACTGGTACTGGCACTGGCACCGAAGCCGGCGCGGCAGCAGCGGCAGCGCCCACCCCGGCGGCGGCCCCGGCCCAGCCCGCGGTCACCGCGGCGGAGCTCGAAGCGCTGCGCAAGGAGCTGCTGGCCCTGCAAGGCGACGACCCGCTGCTGCACCCCGTGGTCGACGCGGGCGTGGTCGCGGAGGTCGTGGCCGAGTGGACCGGCATCCCCGTGGGCCGCATGGTGCGCGACGAAGTGCAGTCGGTCCTGACCCTGACCGAGACGCTGGAAAAACGCGTGATCGGCCAGCGCCACGGGCTGGAGGCCATCACCCGCCGCATCCAGACCGCGCGCGCGCAGCTGGACAACCCCGGAAAGCCCATCGGCGTGTTCCTGCTGGCAGGCCCTTCGGGCGTGGGCAAGACCGAGACCGCGCTGTCCCTGGCCGAGGCGCTGTACGGCGGTGAGCAGAACCTCATCACCATCAACATGAGCGAGTTCCAGGAAGCGCACACCGTGTCCACGCTCAAGGGCGCGCCGCCCGGCTACGTGGGCTACGGCGAGGGCGGCGTGCTGACCGAGGCCGTGCGCCGCAGGCCCTACAGCGTGGTGCTGCTCGACGAGATCGAGAAGGCCCACTCCGACGTGCACGAAATGTTCTTCCAGGTGTTCGACAAGGGCTGGATGGAAGACGGCGAAGGCCGCTACATCGACTTCAAGAACACCGTGATCATCCTGACCTCCAATGTGGGCTCCGAGCTCATCGCGGGCATGTGCAACGACCCGGACCTGATCCCCGGCCCCGAGGCACTGACCAAGGCCGTGCGCCAGCCGCTGCTCGACAAGTTCCCGGCCGCGCTGCTGGGCCGCCTGACGGTGGTGCCTTACTACCCGATCTCCGATGCGATGCTCGAGCAGATCATCCGCCTGCAGCTGCGCCGCATCCAGAACCGCATCGAGGCCAACCACGGCGCGCAGTTCCACTTCGACGACAGCGCGGTGCAACTGATCCGCGAGCGCTGCAGCGAGGTCGAATCCGGCGCCCGCATGATCGACGCGATCCTGACGCAGAACCTGCTGCCCCGCCTGGCCATGGAGTTCCTGCAGGCGTCGGTGGATGCCCACTCCATCGCCAGCATCGACGTGAGCGCGGCCGACAACGACTTCGTCATCCGCTACGCCTGAGTCCGAACGCCCTCCCCTTCGACGCCCAAGCCACCATGCCCATCGTCCGCCTGCTCCGCGCTCCATCCCCTCCCCGCGCCGCGCGCGCCCTGCCCGGCCCTGCACCGCAGCACAGCGGGGCGCGCCGCGCGAGCGGTCGAAGAACCCGCGGCGCGCAGGCCGCCCTGGTGACGGCTCTGGCGCTCGCGCCCGTGTGGGCGCTGGCACAGGCCGGGATGCTCGGCAACATCGGCCGCGCGGGCGAGGTGATGAGCCGTGGAGAAAGCGCGGTGTCCACCGGCCAGCAGGTGATGTCCACCGGCGGCCAGGTCATGGACGCCGGCCGCCAGGCCTGGAACAACCGCAACGGCACGCCGTTCCAGGCCCCCACCGGGCCTGCGGTGATGGCCCGCGACGAGGGCGGCCCCCTGCGGCTCATCGCGGCGCTGGAGCGCGGCGCCGGCGACCCCATGGCCGCTGGCAACACCCTCGTGGCCTTGCTGGACCAGGGCGCCTACTTCATACAGCGGCAGGCCGCGCACGTGACGCCTGCGCAAGACCAGTTGCTGGCCACGCCCCGCGCGGACAGCTCCGCCGTGTCCATCGACCTTCCGTCGTCGCCCCCGGGCACGCTGTTCGACCTGGGCTCGGGCCGTGCGCGCGCGTCGGGCCCGGGCGTGAAGATCTTCGCGCTGTCCGTGCACACCCACCTGCCGCGCCGCGCCGGCCGCAGGGCGCTGGATGCGATCGAGCAGCACGCCATGCTCACCACCAGCTCGGTGCAGATGGAATGGCCGCTGCAGCCGGACCTGGCCATGGAGCCCGTGGGCGGCAAGCTGCTGGTGTGGGCCAGCGAAGCCGGCGCGGCGTTCCCCGCCGGGTTCGGTGCGGACGGCAGGCTCTTTACCGCGGACGACCCCATGGTGCGGCTGCCGCGCGGCTACACCGTGGTGACGCTGGACAGCCGTGGCTTCAGCTTCGACCGCAGCCGCGAGATCGCGCTGTCCCAGTACGGCGTGCAGTCCACCACCGACATCGACCTGTCCCGGCTGGCCCCCGGCGACGCTTTCAAGGCCTTCACCAGCGTGATGCAGGAGCGCTACCCTTTCCGCGGCGCACAGCCCATGGACTGGGGGCGCCTGCACGGTGAGCTGGCGGACAAGGTCCGCCAGGCGGGTGACCAGAAGGATCGCCTGGCGATGGGCCAGATCTACGCCGACATCGGGGCCCGCCTGCAGGACGGGCTGTTCCGGGTCGATGTGCGCGGGGCGGGCGGGTCGCCAGGACTTGCCGCCGGGCTCGATACGGGCCTGGCCGGGCAATGGCAGCCACGCGGCATCACCCCGCTGCCGCTGCCGGGCGTCTGGTGGCTGCCCGACGGGCGGGCCATGGTCGGCAGCGTCGCGCCGCGTTCTGCGGCAGAGCTGGCCGGGCTGCGCCCGGGTGCGGAGATCGTGGAAGTCAACGGCGAGAGCATCGCGCGCTACGTAGGCCGTGCGTCGCGCTACTCCAACCGGGCCACCGAGGTCGGCCGGCGCCATGATGCCCTCAAGCTCATGGCCTACGAGCGCGAAGCCATGGTCCTCAAGGTGCGGCAGGACGGCAAGGACCAGACCATCGATCTGCGGCAACGCATGGCCGAGCGGCCACAGTCGGCGGGCACGCCGCCCAACAATGAGTCGCTCTCGGGATTTCAGCTGCGCAGCCAGTCGGGCCGCCAGTATGGGTACATCGCGCTCAGCTCTTTCGCCGACGGCGGCGGCAACCTGGACGTGTGGGAGCGCAGCCTGGCCACGGTGAACCAGGCGCGGCTGCCCGGCCTCATCCTGGACTTGCGGGGCGCCAACCACGGCGCGTACCAGCTGGTTCCCCACTATGCCGCGTCGTTCTTCTCGTACGACCGCCCGCTCAGGCTGCAGGGCTATGCGCAGCGGCAGGTGGACGCGACCGCCAAGGTGTGGCGCACCCGGGGCAGCCTGGGCCTGCCACCGCAGCTGCCGCTGTTCACCCAGGGCGCGGGCTACTACAGCGCGCCGCTGGTGCTGCTGACAGGCCCGGACTGCACGGGCCCCTGCGAAATGTTCTCGGTCTGGCTGCAAAAGGCCGGCCGCGCGCATGTGGTGGCCACGGAAGCGACGCCCGGGGCGGTCGGCATGACCACCCGCGTCCTGCTGCCCGGCGACATCGTCGTGCACGCCCCCACCGTGGCCGAAATCGGCGCCAACGGCGAGCACTATGTGTTCGCCAAGGGCGTCGAGCCCAACCTGCGGGTACCCGTGGATGCCGGGTTCGTCCAGCGCGCCATGACGGGCGGCGACCCCGTGCTGGACGCCGCCGTGCAGTGGCTCGATGGCAGGCCCCAGGGCCGCTGAACGGCATCGCCGCCGCGGCGGCTTCTTCCCCCTGAAAAACCGCCCGCGCTCCTGCGGGACCGCGGGCAAGCGAAAATAGAGCATGCCCCTCATCCCCGAATTCCACGCCCCCACCCGCCACACCGATCCGGCCGAAGCGCTGGCCCAGGTGCAGCGCATCTATCAACAGCAGATCGGCCACCTGCGCGAGGCCATGCAGCGCTTCGTGGCGGGCGAGACACCCACCAGTGCGGTGCGGGCCTTCTACCCCTTCGTGCGGGTGCACACCACCACCGTGGCGCGGGCGGATTCCAAGCTCGCCTACGGCTTTGTCGAGGGCCCGGGGCGGTATGAGACCACGCTGACCCGGCCCGACCTGTTCGCCCGGTACTACGCCGAGCAGTTCCGCCTGCTGCGGGCCAGCCACAACGTCGAGCTGGAGGTGGGCACCAGCGCCCACCCCATCCCCATCCACTTCTCGTTCGCCGAGCACGACCACATCGAAGGCACGCTCACGGCCGAGCGCCGCATGCTGATGCGCGACGTGTTCGACCTGCCCGACCTGGCCGCCATGGACGACGGCATCGCCAACGGCACCTGGCAGGCGCGCCCGGGCGAGGCGCAGCCGCTGTCGCTCTTCACCGCGCCGCGCGTGGACTATTCGCTGCACCGCCTGCGCCACTACACCGGCACGGCGCCCGAGTGGTTCCAGAACTTCGTGCTGTTCACCAACTACCAGTTCTACATCGACGAGTTCGTGCGGCTGGGCCACTCGGAGATGGCCAAGCCCGACAGCGAGTACGTGGCCTTCATCGAGCCCGGCAACGTGGTCACCCGCCGCACCGGCCTGCCCGCGCAGCCCGGCGACGAGCTGGGCAACGCCCCGCCGCGCCTGCCGCAGATGCCCGGCTACCACCTGGTGCGCAAGGACGCGAGCGGCATCAGCATGGTCAACATCGGCGTGGGCCCGGCCAATGCCAAGACCATCACCGACCACATCGCCGTGCTGCGCCCGCACGCCTGGATGATGCTGGGCCACTGCGCCGGCCTGCGCAACAGCCAGCAGCTGGGGGACTACGTGCTGGCCCACGCCTATGTGCGCGAGGACCACGTGCTGGACGAGGAACTGCCGCTGTGGGTGCCCATCCCGGCGCTGGCCGAGATCCAGATGGCGCTGCAGCAGGCCGTGGCCGACGTGGCCCAGGTGCCCGAAGACCAGCTCAAGCGCATCATGCGCACGGGCACCGTGGCCAGCACCGACAACCGCAACTGGGAGCTGCTGCCCGACAACATGCCCCAGCGCCGCTTCAGCCAGAGCCGCGCCGTGGCGCTGGACATGGAAAGCGCCACCATCGCGGCCAACGGCTTCCGCTTTCGGGTGCCCTACGGCACGCTGCTGTGCGTGAGCGACAAGCCCCTGCACGGCGAGATCAAGCTGCCCGGCATGGCCAACCACTTCTACCGCGAGCGGGTGGACCAGCACTTGCGCATCGGCATGCGGGCCATCGAGATCCTGCGCAACGGCGGGGTGGACCGCCTGCACAGCCGCAAGCTGCGCAGCTTCGCCGAGGTGGCTTTCCAGTGAGTTTGCGGTGGGGCGTGGGGGAAGGCGCCTACACTTGCTCACACACTGCGTGAAAGCGCCCTCACTGAATGCATCTATTGAACTCCCCCCAACGCGCACAATTAAAAACATGGGGGGTAGTTGCAGCGTTGACGGGCCTCTTGGCTGCCAGTGGGCTCCACGCCTGGGCCGCAAGCCCTCCGGCCACGGCCAGCCCGACGCAGCCCACGCCCTCGCAGGTACGGCACCATGCAGACCACAGCATCGCCGTTCCCTTCGAGGCCAACCAGGGCCAGTTTGCACCCGAGGTGGCCTTCGGTGCACGAACATTTGCCGGTGCTCTCTACATCACCAAGGACGGCACCATCGTCCACGCTCTGGCCGGCCGGGCCACTGAGCCAATGCCCCGGTCCGCGGCCAGCCACGGCGCTGCCGCGCCAGCGCAGCGTGGGCCCGGCTGGGCCTTGGTGGAAAAGCTGGACGGCACGCCAGCGCTGGCACCTTCGGGCCTGAATCCCAGCCCGGTGCGGGTCAACCGCTTTCAGGGCTCCAACCCCGCGCACTGGCCGACGGACATCGCGACCTTCTCCAGCATCGCCCTGGGCGACGCCTGGCCGGGCATCAGCGTCTCTCTGGCCGCGCGCGGCAGCAATGTGGAGAAACTCTTCACGGTCGCCCCCGGTGCCGATCCGGGCAGCATCAGCCTGTCCATCGAGGGAACAACAGCGGGCTTGCGCCTGGCGCCCGATGGTGCGCTCATCGCCGCCACGGGCCATGGCGAGGTGGCGTTCACCGCACCGATCGCCTTCCAGCTCGACACCACCGGTCGACGCGTCGAGGTGCCAGTGCACTATGCGTTGCTGGCCGACCGCACGGGCTACCGCTTCCAGGTGGGCGACTATGACCGCTCTCGCGCCCTCGTGATCGACCCGCTGCTGCAGGCCACTTACCTGGGCGGCGGTGCCGCCGACGAGGCGCTCACCATCGCGCGAGACGCGGCCGGCAATATTCTGGTCGGCGGCTTCACAGGAAGTACCCCTTTTCCCGGCACGACCGGTGGGATGCAACCCGCCTTGGTCGGAAGCACGGACGGCTATGTCAGCAAGTTCAGCAGCGACCTCACGACCTTGCTGCAGACCACCTACCTGGGCGGCAGCGGCGATGACCAGATCCGCAGCATGCGCCTGGACGCGGCGGGCAACATCTATGTGGGGGGCAACACCTCCTCGACCAACTTTCCGGGTACCGCTGGCGGATTGCAGCCTGCGAAGGCAGGGGGCATGGATGCATTCCTCGCCAAGCTGAGCGGCGACATGGCCACGCTGCAACAGGCCACCTACCTGGGCGGCGGCGGGGACGAGTCGGACGGCGGCATCGTATCCATCGTGTTCGACGCCGGTGGCAACCTCCTGGTGGCCGGTACCACGCAGTCGGGTGATTTTCCGGGCAGGACCGGCGGCGGACGGCCGAACCACGCCGGCGCCCGCGATGCCTTCGTTTCCCGCATTGCGCCCGACCTGAAGACGCTCCTGCAGTCCACCTACTACGGCGGCAGCGGACTCGATTTCGCGTCGGTCATTGCGATCGACGGCAGCGGCAAGGTGCTGATCACAGGCACCCACTGGTCTACCGATCTCCCCATGACCGCAGGCGGTGCCCAGCCTGCGCACGGCGGGCGCTACGACGGCTACGTCGCCCGTTTCAGCGCCGATCTGACCGCGCTGGAACAGGCCACCTACTTCGGCGGCACCATGGACGAGAACACGGCCACCATGGCCGTCGACAGCGCCGGCCACGTATTCATCGCGGGTTACACCGCAAGCCCCAACCTGCCAGCGGCCGGAGCGGCTCAAAGCGCCCTTGGCGGCAGCGTGGACGTCTTCGTCGCCCGGCTGAGCCCTGACCTGACCGCGGTGCAAAAGGTCACGTACTACGGCGGCAACGGCTTCGACCTGGCCTCCACCATGGTGATCGACGCGGCCGGCAATGTCATCGTCGCCGGAACCGGTGAATCGACCAATCTGCCGGGAACCGCCGGTGCATACCAGTCCGTGTACCGGGGCTCCAGCGACGGGCTCATTGCCAAATTCAACAACGACCTCACGGTGTTGACCCAGGCCACCTATTTCGGCGGCAGCGGCCGGGAGGACATCCCCGCGATCCTGATCGATGGCGGTGGCAACTACGTCATTGCGGGTACCACGGCATCGAACAACCTGACGGGCACCACGGGCGGCGCCCAGCCAGTCTTCGGCGGCGGCGCCCGAGACGCCTTCGTGGCCCGATTCACGGCCAACCTGCTGGCCAACCCCGTCGTGACCGCAACGGCGGGCAGCCACGGCAGCGTGAACCCCGCCAGCCAGAGCGCGCTGCCGGGGCGCCCGGCCACGGTCACGGTGACGGCGGATTCCGGTTATGTCGCGAGCGCCACCGGGTGCGGCGGCACTCTGGCAGGAACGGTCTACACCACGGCGAACGTCACGGCAGATTGCAGCGTCACGGCCACTTTTCTGCTCGTGCAAACGATCAGCGTCGGGCCCTTGCCGACGGTGCCAGCCTTTCGGGCAGGCACGAGCTTCGTGCTTCCTGCAGCCACTAGCAGCTCAGGCCTGCCGGTCACCTACACCAGCACCACGCCGGCCATCTGTACAGTCGCGGGCACCACGGTCACCATGGTCGGTGCGGGCACCTGCGGGATCATCGCGACACAGGCGGGCAACGGGGCCTACGCGGCGGCGACGGCCAACCTGAACCTGGTATTGGCAGCTGCCGAGCCCGTCGGAATCCCCGCACTGTCGCCCTACGGTGTGGTCGCCATGTCGCTTTTGCTGTCGGGCTTCGCCTGGCGCAGACGGCGTGCTGACCGATAGGCCCAAAACAGCTCCATCGACAATGCTACTGAATTAGGAGCTGCTTGCCCTTTCGTATACTGCCCGGACGTTCAATCTGATGCGCTGACGATGGCATGCACCCTTTCATTCATTGCACGGACCGAGCGCTGTGGCGGCAAGGTCGGGGTCGCCTCGGAACGGCGCCACGCCCGCACTGTCTGGCAACACGCGGGTGTTTCCAGCCCCCACCACACCGACGACCTCGCCGTCGGTGGGACGCGCACCGGCCCGGCGCAACGCCCGCGATGCCGTAGCGCGCGCAGTGGTGCCACGTGGGATTGCAGCCAACCGGACCGGGGCCGCAGCAGATGCCACTAGACTTCCTCACGCTCATGACCGCGATGGCGGCCAACCTGTTCATGATCTCGGCCGCGCTGCCGCTGATCATGGGCCGGGACGTGAGCCGGGCGGCGCGCCACGTGCAGGCCAGCCTGCTGCTGCAGGCGCTGGCCTGGGCGGCGATCATCGCGTCGAGCTCGCTGTGGGACCGCACGCTGTCCACCGTGTCCATCGCCTGCAACGCCGCCGCGCAGTGGATGCTGTACCGGGCGCTGGAAGAGTGGCTGGGGCCGCGCCCGCTGCGCCGGGTGCTGCTGGCGCTGGTGGTCGCCGCACCACTGGGCTACGCGCTCGGCTTCGACCACTATGCCTGGCGCGTGGGCTGGGCCAACGGGCTCATGGCCGCCATCCTGTGCATCGTGGCGCGCGCCACGCTGTACCCGCTGATCCTGGCCGACGTGCGCTGGCGCAGCGTGCTGCTGGGCTGCCTGCTCACGTCCGCGGTGTTCACCCTGGCGCGCGGGCTGCTGGGCGCCTTCACCGACCAGTACCCGAGCTTTCGATCGCCGCACCCGATCAACCTGGCCGCGGCCCTGGCGACCAACGTGAGCCTGGTGCTGGGCACCGTGGCCGTGCTGGTGGCCTGGCGCTACGAGGCCGAGCAAAAGCTGCGCACGCTGGCCATGACCGACGGCCTGACCGGGCTGCTCAACCGGCGCGGCTTCACCAACCAGGGCGACAACCTGCTCGCCCACGCGTGGCGCCACCGGCTGCCGCTGACCGCGCTGATGCTGGACCTGGACCACTTCAAGCAGATCAACGACACCCACGGCCACGACGCGGGCGACCGCGCGCTGCAGCTGTTCGCGCGCCTCTTGGGCGACACCTGCCGCAGCGGCGATTTGATCGCCCGGCTGGGCGGCGAGGAGTTCGCGGTGCTGATGCTGCACAACACGGCCGCTGCGGGTGTGGCCTTCGACCGGCGCCTGCGCCACCGGCTGCACGATGCGAGTGCGGCCGAACTGGGCTTCGTGCTGGACTACAGCGTGGGCATGGCCGCCCTGGTGCCCGGAGAGGCCAGCCTGGCCACGCTGATGGCCCGCGCCGACGGCGCGCTGTACGAGGCCAAGACGGCGGGCCGGGGGCGCCTGATGGCGGCACCGTAGTGCTGGGGCATGGCGCTACGCTATTGATAGCGCCTGGCGCGCTCCCATCCAGCGGTAGAGGCGTTTTTTTGCTGCTCAACATCCGGAACGGCGGCGGCGCTGGAACCTGCGGGGCATGCAGGTGGCATGCGGATCGCAGACGCGGGCACGGACCGGCGCCCGCAGGGTCAGCCTCAGGGCTTGATCAGCCCCGCCACGTCCCGCGCGGCACCGGCAGGTTCCTGCAGCAGGTGCGCGATCACGCTGCGCCGGTCGGCCTCGGTGCGCTGCTGCGACAGGAAGTGCTTGCCCACCAGCCGGTCCACCAAGACCTCGAACCCCACCAGCCGTGCCGCCGCCTCATCGATGAAGCCCGGCTGCGCATCGCCGATGGACCAGGGCTGCGCGCGGCCGCCTTCCTGCGCCGCGGCCAGCGCCCCCAGGTGGGTGCGCATCCAGCCGGCATCGTCCACCCAATGCAGGCGGCCACGGGCCTCGGCGGCGGCGTAGTTCCAGCTGGGCGCCAGGCGCCCGCTGCTCTGGCCGTTCACGTACCAGCGCGGCGAGATGTAGGCATTGGGGCTCTGGAACACCGCCAGCACCTCGGCACCGTCCGGCACCGACTGCGCCATGCCGTGCCGCCGCGCCACATGGCCGCGCAGGCGCACGGCGCCGCCCGGTTCTGCCACCACCTCCAGCGGCAGCAGGTCGGCCTGCAGCCCCGCGCCATCCGGTAGCGCAGGCAAGGTGGACAGCGTGACCACGGTGGCCAGCGGGTGGGCGCGCATCAGCGCGTGCAGTTCGCTCGGGTCGTCGGCTTGGAAGAGGGGCTGGCTGTGCATGGTTGTGGATTCAGATTCAGGTGGGGGTTTGCATGGCGGTCCGAAACAGGCGGCGTCGACGGGTTCAATCTGGCACCGTGCCGGCCCGCGCCCAGCGGGGCATAGCGCCCACTGCCTGCATGCGGGGAACGACAGCGCGGTGCCGCAGACCACTCCAACGCGGGTCTCATGGCATGCGGCGCGATGGGGCATGGGATGGCGTGGCGGGGCCTATGCCACGCACCATGCCGCAGGCCAGCGCCGGCGGCCGTCGCGGGCGCGACGCAGGGGTGCCATGCCCGGGGCGCCCGCATCGCACACAATCGGTGCATGACCTCCGCACTCTTTGAAGTTGAGCAACTGCGCAAACGCTACGGCGAGACAACCGTGGTGAACGATGTCTCCTTTGCCATCGCCCCGGGCGAATGCCTGGGCGTGATCGGGCCCAACGGCGCGGGCAAGACCACCACGATCCGCATGTGCCTGGGCCTCACGGCGCCGGACGGCGGGGCGGTGCGCTTTTTTGCCGAGCCCGGCGCGCAGGCCCTGCACATGCCACGCGACGCACTGGCCATCAAGGCGCAGCTGGGCGTGGTCACGCAGTTCGACACGCTGGACCCGGACTTCACCTGCGCCGAGAACCTGCGCGTGTTCGGCCGCTACTTCGGCCTCAAGGGCGCGGTGATGGACGAGCGGGTGCCGCGCCTGCTCGACTTCGCCGCCCTCACGCACAAGGCCCACGCCAAGCCCGGGGAGCTGTCGGGCGGCATGAAGCGGCGCCTGAGCCTGGCCCGCGCCCTGGTCAACGACCCGCGCCTCTTGCTGCTGGACGAGCCCACCACCGGCCTCGACCCCCAGGCCCGCCACCTGATGTGGGAGCGCCTGCAACTGCTGCTGCAGCAGGGCAAGTCCATCCTGCTGACCACCCACTTCATGGACGAGGCCGAACGCCTGTGCTCGCGCCTGTTGGTGCTGGACCACGGCAAGAAGATCGCCGAAGGCCGCCCGCGCGAGCTGATCGCCCAGCACCTGGAGCCCGACGTGGTGGAGGTCTTCGGCCTGGGCGCGGTGGCGCTGGCCGAGGACGCCGCGCTGCGCGCCCTGGCGGCGCGCGTGGAGATCAGCGGCGAGACGGTGTTCTTCTACACCCAGAACGCCCAGCCGCTGCTGCAGGCGCTGGGCGCGCACCCGCACCTGCGCACGCTGCACCGGCCGGCGAACCTGGAGGACCTGTTCCTGAAACTCACGGGCCGCCAGATCCGCGAGGATGGTTGACAGCGGTTGCTACTAATTTTGCAGCAAACAAAGGCCGACCAACGAGCGGTAGCGGCCTTTTTCACCACAACCGCCCGCTTACGCCACCCGTGGCTTGACCTTGCTGGCCGCGAGCTTGGCGTTGGTGCGGGCCGTCTCCACATCGGACGCACGCGCCAGGGCCACGCCCATGCGGCGCTTGGCAAAGCTCTCGGGCTTGCCGAACAGGCGCAGGTCGGTGTCGGGCACGCGCAGCGCCTCGTCCACGCCGTCGAAGACGATGCCCTGGGCTTCCACGCCGCCGTAGATCACGGCGCTGGCGCCGGGGTTGCGCAGGCGGGTGTCCACCGGCAGGCCCAGGATGGCGCGGGCGTGCAGCTCGAACTCGCTCTGGTGCTGGGTGCACAGCGTGACCAGGCCCGTGTCGTGCGGGCGGGGGCTCACCTCGCTGAACCACACGTCCTGGCCTTTCACGAACAGCTCCACACCGAACAAGCCCTGGCCGCCGAGGTTGTCCGTCACGGCCTTGGCGATCTGGCGCGACTTCTCGAGCGCGGCCGGGTGCATGGGGTGGGGCTGCCAGCTTTCCACATAGTCGCCGCTCACCTGCACGTGGCCGATGGGGTCGCAGAAGTGGGTTTCGATCTGGCCGTCCGCGCCGACCGAGCGCACCGTGAGCTGGGTGATCTCGTAGTCGAAGTCGATGAAGCCCTCGACGATCACACGCCCGTGGCTCACGCGGCCACCGGCCATGGCGTAGTCCCAGGCCTTTTGCACGTCGGCGGGGCCGTCGATCTTGCTCTGTCCCTTGCCGGAGCTGCTCATCACGGGCTTGACGATGCAGGGGTAGCCGATGCCCTGGCCATTCTCGCCATCGATGGCCGCCTGCAGCTCTTGGAGCGAATTGCAGAACTTGTACGGACTGGTGGGCAGGCCCAGCGTTTCGGCGGCCAGCACGCGGATGCCTTCGCGGTCCATGGTGAGGCGTGCGGCACGGGCGGTGGGGATCACGCGCACGGTGCCGGCGGCTTCGAGCTCTTCGAGCATGGGGGTGGCGATGGCCTCGATCTCGGGCACCACGAGGTGCGGGCGCTCGGCTTCGATCAGCGCCTTGAGCTGTGCGGGGTCGCTCATGGTGATGGTGCGCGCATGGTGCGCCACCTGCTGGCCGGGTGCGTTGTCGTAGCGGTCTACCGCGATGGTCTCCACGCCCAGGCGCTGCAGGGCGATGAGCACTTCCTTGCCCAGCTCGCCCGAGCCCAGCAGCATGACTTTGGTGGCATGGGGCGACAGGGGGGTTCCGAGGGTGGTCATGTCAGGCTTTCAGAAAATCGAAGGGTTGGGGGCCGCACCCACGCGCGCGGACTCGGTCATGGGCTGGCGGGTCGGTGCAGGCGACTGTAATGCACCCGCCCGCCCCGCCGACCGCGCCCCGGTCGCGCAAGTGCTTGCGCCCCTGCCGCCCTTTTCCTACGATAGCGGCCTGCCCCGGCCCGCCGGACAGCCCCCGCCACGCGCACCCACCCATGGAGCCCCCTTGACCTCCGGCGACCACGACCAGCTTTTCCTCCAGCGTCTGAACGACGTGATGCAGCGCATCGCCCACCAGGGCGACCTGCATGCCGTCGAACCCCTGATGGCCATGACCGGCCAGTTGCCCCCGCACAGCACCCTGGCCCAGCTGGCCGAATCGTTCGCCCACATGGTGGTCAAGCTGGAGGCGCGCGAGTTCGAGCTCGAATGCCGCATCGAGGACCTGGACCAGACCCGGCGCGAGCTGGAGCAGGCCAACCTGGACCCGCTCACCAACCTGCCCAACCGCATGATCGCCCGCGACCGCCTGCGCCAGGCCGTGGCCGACGCCCGCACGCGGCAGGTGCAGTTCTCGGTGTTCTTCCTGGACCTCGACCGGTTCAAGAAGGTCAACGACACCCTGGGCCACGCCGCGGGCGACGAGCTGCTGGTGCAGGTCACCCAGCGCCTGTCGGCCTGCCTGCAGGAGGGCGACACCCTGGCCCGCCTGGGCGGGGATGAGTTCCTGTGCGTACTGCCCCGGTGCGCCGAGGCCGCGGCAGCCCAGGCCATCGCCAGCCAGATGGTGGCCGCGCTCAACCAGCCGTTTCCGCTGGCGGCGGGACAGGCCGACATCGGCACCAGCATCGGCATCTCGCACTTTCCGGAGCATGGGCAGACGGTGGACGAGCTCATCGCGTTTGCCGACGCGGGCCTGTACGAGGCCAAGCACCGCGGGCGCAATGTGTGGGCTTACTCGCCCAAGCAGGCGCCACTGCGCACGGGCTGAGGCCGGCAAAGCGCCGGCCTGCGTGCACGCCGCCCACCCCGGCGGCGGGCCCATAAAAAAAAATTTTTGCGCAGCCTGCATCCAAATGGCGTTCTCGCGGGTAGTACCTCCAGCAGCCGATCTTCACCGGCCGCTGTCCTTTCCACCCAACTGAAGAAAGAGAACGCCATGAACACCACCCTGACCTTGTCCTCGCGCACCCTGGCCATCGCTGGCGCCGTGACAGCCGCCGCCCTGCTGACGGCCTGCGGATCGATGTCCTCGTCTTCCGCATCGTCTTCGCGCCCCATGATGTATTCGCAAGACGGCCTGCCCGACACCATCAAGGTGCCCGCGGGCCACAAGGTCGCCATGGAAACCGTGGGCGTGGGCGAGATCACCTACGAATGCCGCGACAAGGCCAACGCCCCCGGCCAGACCGAATGGTTCTTCGTGGGCCCCAAGGCCGTGCTGAACGACCGCAGCGGCAAGCAAGTGGGCACCTACTACGGCCCGCCCGCCACGTGGGAATCGCAAGACGGCTCCAAGCTCACGGCCACCCAGCTGGCCGTGGCGCCATCGGGCACCGGCAACCTGCCCTACCAGCTGGTCAAGGCCAACCCGGCCATGGGCTCGGGCGCGATGACGGGCGTGACCTACATCCAGCGCGTGGCCCTCAAGGGCGGCGTGGCGCCTGCCGCAGCCTGCACGGCCACGAACAAGGGCGAGCGCCAGATCGTGAAGTACCAGGCCGACTACATCTTCTGGAAGGCCGCGTAAGCCTGCGCCCCACCGCAGCCCGGCGGGGCCGCCCAGTAATTCCCTTGGGCTGCGCAGGACTGCGCGGGTGTGGGGCGCATTGCCCGGTACGATGTGTGCCGCCGGGGCTTCCCCGGCAGACCCGCCCATCCCGCCGACGCGCCCCCACACCTGCCCACCGTGCCCCACGAGCCGCCTGTTGACCTCGACTACGAAGCCACGCTGGCCGCCTGCGCGGCCGGCGACCGCCAGGCCATGCGCAGGCTCTATGAACACGAAGGCGCCCGGCTCCTGGGCGTGGCGCTGCGCATCGTGCGGCAGCGCGCCCTGGCGGAGGACATCGTGCACGACGCCTGCCTGAACATCTGGACCCGCGCTGCCAGCTTCGACGCCCAGCGCGGCAGCGCGCGCGGCTGGATCTATAGCGTGGTGCGCAACCTGGCGCTCAACGCCGTGCGCGACGCGGGCCGCCATGCCGATGTGGACGACGACACCACCCAAGCGCTGCAGGACGCGCAGGCCGCACTCGCCCACCGCGAGGTGGCCGAGGCCTTCGAGCTGAACGCCAGCCTGGGCCGTCTGCAGCACTGCCTGGAAGCGCTGGACCCCGCGCGCCGCAATTGCGTGCTGCACGCCTACGTGGACGGCTGCTCCCACGGTGAGATCGCCGAGCGCCTGGGCGCACCGCTGGGCACCGTCAAGGCCTGGATACGGCGCAGCCTCACCTCGCTGCGGGAGTGCATGGCATGACCGGGCCCACGGACACCCACACGGACAACGCGGCACCTCTGCCACCGCAGGACGATGACACCCTGGCCGGCGAGTACGTGCTGGGCACCCTGCCCGCCGCAGCGCGCCGCGCGCTGGAGCAGCGCCTGCCCACCGACCCTGCGCTGCAGCACGCCGTGCTGGCCTGGGAGGCCCGGCTGCACCCGCTGACCCAACTGGCCGAGCCCATCGCACCGCCGCCCGCGCTGTGGGCGCGCATCGATGCGTCCCTGCAGGCCGCCCGCCCGGATACCGTGGCCGCGCCCCAGGCCACCGCCCCGCGCGGTGCCCGCACCAACCCCGCCAAGTCCGCATCGGCCTGGTGGAACCACCTGGGCCTGTGGCGTGCGCTGGCCGGATCGGGCTTTGCGATGGCCGCCGTGCTCGCTGCCGTGCTCGTCACCCGCACCGCCCCGCAGGTCGCGCCCACGCAGTTCATGGTGGTGCTGGTGGCGCCGCAGGACAAGGCACCGGGCTGGGTGGTGCAGGCCAGCGCGCCGCGCACCATCAGCCTCATCCCGCTGGGCGTGGCCGAGGTGCCCGCCGGCAAGGCGCTCGAATTCTGGACCAAGGCCGACGACTGGAACGGCCCCGTCTCCCTGGGCCTGGTGCAGCCGGGCCAGCCGCTGCAGTTGCAGCTCGACAAGCTCCCCCCGCTGCAGCCCAACCAGCTCTTCGAGCTGACCCTGGAGCCACCCACAGGCTCCCCCATCGGCAAACCCACCGGCCCGATCCAGTTCATCGGCCGCGCAGTCAAGGTGCTTTGACGGCTTGGGTCATTGACGTAACCAGTCGCCCCCGCACCTAAAAAAAGCACGCTCTCAACCAGCGACCGCCGCGCAAGGGCCGCCCCGCCGCGCTGGCGGTGTCCCCCTTCCCGAATTGCGCAGCAATTTGAGAGAAAGGGGGAAGGCGCGAAGCGACTCAGGGGGTTAGTACTGCCTATACGGGAGGAACTTGCCCGACAGCACGACGTTCACGCGGTCGCCCTTGGGGTCGGCCTCGCGCTGGATGTCCATGCTGAAGTCGATGGCGCTCATGATGCCGTCGCCGAACTCCTCGTGGATCAGCTCCTTGATCGTGGTGCCGTACACGCTCACCACCTCGTACCAACGGTAGATCAGCGGGTCGGTCGGCACCGGTGTGGGCAGCGAGCCCTTGTAGGGCACCACCTGCAGCCACTTCTGCTCTTCGGACGAGAGGCCGAAGATCTTGCCCAGCACCTTGGCCTGCTCGGGCGTGGCGGTCATCTGGCCCAGGCACAGCGCGGTGGTCCATTCCTTGGACTGGCCCACCTTCTTGGCGATGGCGTGCCACTGCAGGCCTTTGGCGACCTTGGTGCTGATGATCTTTTCGGTGACGTCGGTGCGGTTCATGCGGTCTCCTCGGGGGGGGTGAAAGGGCTGGAAGGGGTACGCCCAGCCACAAGCAATGCCCATGCCCGCACGCCGCGCGGCCCTGCCGCGCAGGTGCTGGCGGCTGCCGGGATGACGCCGCACAATAGGCGCATGCAGACCCCACCTTCGTCCCCAGCCCACGGCATCGCCGACGCGCCGCAAGAGCCCTCCCACTGGCGCCCGCCACACCTGTCGCCCCGCTGGTGGCCGGTGTTCCTGCGCAACCTGCTGGTGTGGCGCAAGCTGGCCATTCCCAGCCTCGTGGGCAACATCGCCGAGCCGCTGATGTGGCTGGTGGCCTTCGGCTACGGCATGGGGGCGCTGGTGGGCCAGGTGAACGTGGGCGGCGCGGGGGGCACCACCACGCAGGTGCCCTACATCCTGTTTTTGGCCAGCGGCTCGATCTGCATGAGCGCGATGAACGCGGCGAGCTTCGAGGCGCTGTACTCGGCCTTCTCGCGCATGCATGTGCAAAAGACCTGGGACGGCATCATGAACGCCCCCGTGAGCCTGGACGACGTGGTGCTGGCCGAGATGCTGTGGGCCGCCTTCAAGGCGCTGTTCACCGTGTCGGCCATCCTGTGCGTGATGCTGGCGCTGGGCATCAGCCACAGCCCCAGGCTGCTGGTGGCATGGCCGGTGCTGCTGTTCGTGGGGGTGATGTTCTCCAGCATCGCGCTCATCTTCAACGCGCTGGCCAAGGGCTACGACTTCTTCACGTACTACTTCACGCTGGTGCTCACGCCGATGATGTTCCTGTCGGGCGTGTTCTTCCCGCGCGAGCAACTGCCGCCCATCGTGCGCGCGATCTCCGACTGGCTGCCGCTGACCAACGCGGTCGAGCTGGTGCGCCCGCTGTTCATGGACCAGTGGCCCGCCCACCCCTGGCGCCACGGGCTGGTGCTGGTCATGACCACGGTGGTGGCGTTCTGGGTGGCGCTGGCACTCACCCGCAAGCGCTTCAAGGCCTGACGCAGAGCCCGGCAGTCCACCACGACGCGGGCACAGGCACCCGCGCGGTGTGCCGTCAGCCCTTCACGCGGCGGCACGCAGCAGGTCCACGGCCTTCTCGGCAATCATCACCGTGGGTGCATTGGTGTTGCCGCTCACGATGCGCGGCATGATGGACGCGTCCACCACGCGCAGGCCCGCCACGCCGTGCACGCGCAGCGCGCTGTCCACCACGTCCATCACGCCCGGCCCCATGCGGCAGGTGCCCACGGGGTGGTAGATGGTGTCGGCGTACTGGCGGATGAACTGCTCGATCTGCGCGTCGGTCTGTGCACCGGCGGACGCGGGCAGCTCCCGGGCGCCGTACTGCGCCAGGGCGGGCTGGGTGAGGATCTCGCGCAGGCGCTGAAAGCCCCGCACCATGCGCTGCATGTCGTCGGGGTCGGACAGGAAGCGCGGGTCCACCAGCGGCAGCGCCATCGGGTCCTTGCTGGCCAGCGTGACGGACCCGCGGCTTTTGGGCTGCAGCAGGCACACGTGGGCCGAGTAGCCGTGGCCCAGCACCGTCTTGCGGCCATGGTCCACCAGCTTGCCGACCACGAAGTGCAGTTGCAGGTCGGGCACCGGCTCGGTAGGGTCGCTCTTGATGAAGCCGCCCGCCTCGGCGAAGTTGGTGGTCAGCATGCCGGTGCGGTGCCGGCGCCATTCGGCAATGCCGCGCAGCGCGTTGAGCATGCCGGTGGGCGACAGGCCGAAAAGGTCGCGGTGGTTGGGTGCGTCGAGCACCTGCACCACGTCCGGGTGGTCGTGCAGATGCGCGCCCACGCCGGGCAGGTGGTGCAGCACGGGGATGCCGTGTCGCTGCAGTTGCGCGCCCGGCCCCACGCCCGACAGCATGAGCAGCTGGGGCGACAGCAGCGCGCCCGCGCTCAGCAGCACCTCGCGTGCGGCCTTCACCTGGTGCAGCGCGCCTGCCTGGCGGTATTCCACGCCCACGGCGCGCTGGCCTTCGAACAGGATGCGCGTGGCGTGGGCGCTGGTGATGACCTGCAGGTTGGGCCGCGCCCGGTGCGGCGTGAGGTAGCCCTTGGATGCACTGTGGCGCTCGCCGTTCTTGTGGGTGACCTGGTACAGGCCCACGCCTTCTTGCGTGGCTCCGTTGAAGTCGGTGTTGTGCGGGTGGCCGGCCTGCACGCCTGCCTGGGTGAACAGGTGGCTGAAGCGGTGCGGGCTGCGCAGGTCTGCCACGTTGAGCGGGCCGCCCTGGCCGTGCCAGGCATCGGCGCCGCGCTCGTTGTGCTCGGCCTTCATGAAGTACGGCTTCACCTCGTCCCAGCCCCAGCCCGGGTTGCCTTCGCGTGCCCAGTGGTCGTAGTCGGCATGCTGGCCGCGAACGTAGACCATGGCGTTGATGGAGCTCGAGCCGCCCAGCACCTTGCCGCGCGGCTGGTAGCCCTGGCGGTTGTTCAGCGCGGGCTGCGGCGTGGTGTTGAAGCCCCAACCGTTGAGTTCGAACTTGGCCATGACCGCCAGGCCCGCCGGGCAGTGGATGAGCACGCTGCTGTCGGCCGGGCCGGCTTCGAGCAGGCACACGCGCACGGCGGGGTCTTCGGTCAGCCGGCCGGCCAGCACCGAGCCCGCCGAGCCGCCGCCGATGACGATGTAGTCGAACAACATGGTGTCTGTCTCCTCCGCCCTGCGGTGCCGCGGGCGGTTTGTGTAGAGTGAAATGCGGTTCGCACACCCCTGCACACGGGCAGGGCGAATCCACGCCAGGCCACGATAACCGAACGGTCGTGCGATTCGCTTTACCATCCCGTCCATCCGTTTCACTTTGAAGAGAGCTCTCTATATGACGATTCAGACCGTTGGCATCATCGGCGCGGGCACCATGGGCAACGGCATTGCGCAGGCCTGCGCGGTGTCGGGCATTGACGTGGTGATGGTCGACATCTCCGATGCGGCAGTGCAAAAGGGCCTGGCGACCGTGGCCGGCAGCCTGGACCGCCTGATCAAGAAGGAAAAGATCAGCGCGGCCGACAAGGATGCGGCGCTGGCGCGCATCAAGACCTCCACCAGCTACGACGACCTCAAGGCCGCCCAGCTCGTGATCGAGGCCGCCACCGAGAACTACGAGCTCAAGCTCAAGATCCTGAAGCAGGTGGACGCCATCGTGGCGCCCGAGGTGCTGATCGCATCGAACACCTCGTCGATCTCCATCACCAAGCTGGCGGCTGCCACCAGCCGCGCCGACAGGTTCATCGGCATGCACTTCTTCAACCCCGTGCCGATGATGGCGCTGGTGGAGATCATCCGCGGCCTGCAGACCAGCGACGCCACGCACGACGCCGTCAAGGCCCTGGCCGAAGCCCTGGGCAAGAGCCCCATCACCGTGAAGAACGCGCCAGGCTTTGTGGTCAACCGCATCCTGGTGCCGATGATCAACGAGGCCTTCTTCGTGCTGGCCGAAGGCCTGGCCACGCCCGAGGACATCGACGCGGGCATGAAGCTCGGCTGCAACCAGCCCATCGGCCCGCTGGCGCTGGCCGACATGATCGGCCTGGACGTGTGCCTGGCCGTGATGGACGTGTACCTGACCGAGTTCGGCGACAGCAAGTACCGTCCGTGCCCGCTGCTCAAGGAGATGGTTGCGGCCGGCCGCCTCGGGCGCAAGACCGGGCGCGGCGTCTACAGCTACTGAGCGTGCAAGAGCGCTGTCCCACGCGAGACGGCGCTCGGGTTTCATAGCGTTTTCAATGGCGGGCAAGGAGACACCAAGCCATGTCCATGCCCGCCAGCGCTCACACCATCACCCCCATCACACCCAATACGCCCCCGCCCGAGGGCTGCATCGACACCCAGGTGCTCGGCCATGTGCTGCTCATCGGCATCAACCGCCCGGCCAAGCGCAATGGCTGGACGCCGCCCATGTTCCGCCAGCTGGCCGAGGCCTATACCCGGCTGGACGACGACCCCGACCTGCGTGTGGGCGTGCTGCATGCGTTCGGCGACCACTTCACCGCGGGCCTGGACCTGCCCGCCGTCAGCGCCTACATGCAGCGCGGCGAAAAGGCCATCCCCGAGGGCCTGGTGGAGCCGCACGACTACGGCCTGCCCGGCTACCGGCGCCGCACCAAGCCCATGGTGGTGGCGGTCAAGGGCATCTGCTTCACGGTGGGCATCGAGCTGATGCTGGGCGCGGACATCGTGGTCGCGGCGGACGACTGCCGCTTCTCGCAGATGGAGGTGCAGCGCGGCATCATGGCCACGGGCGGCGCCACGCTGCGCATGGCCGAACGCGCAGGCACGGGCAACGCGCTGCTGCATTTGCTGACCGCCGATGAGTTCGGCAGCAGCGAGGCGTACCGCCTGAACTTCGTGCAGAAGGTGGTGCCCGCCGCGCAGGTGCTGGACGAGGCCATCGACATCGCGCAGCGCATCGAGGCCCAGGCGCCGCGGGCCGTGGTGGCCACGCGGCTCAACGTGCTCAAGGCCATCGAGCAGGGGCAGGCCGCGGCGGTGGCCGAGTTCATCCCCGTGCAGAAGCAGCTGGCCAACAGCGAGGATGCGGCGGAAGGCGTGCGGGCGTTTGTCGAGCGGCGGCCTGCCCGCTTCACCGGCCGCTGAACGGCCCACGGCCTGGGCCCTCACCCCGGCCTTGGCCCGAGCCCCGGTCATTCGCGGCTTGCACCCGCACGCGCGCCGTGCGTGAATAGCACCTTCGCCCGCCCACCGGCAGACCCGGCCGCAAAACCGCACGGGCAACAAAAGATTACACAATTGAATTGCGCACAATTCAATTTCGCCGCACAATTCACTCCATGGCCCGCAGCAAACCCACCACCGACACCCCCAGCCCAGCCCTGCTGCGCCTGGACAACCAGGTGTGCTTCGCGCTGTATTCCGCCTCGCTGGCGATGACCAAGCTGTACAAGCCGCTGCTCGAAGCCATCGGCCTGACCTACCCCCAATACCTGGTGATGCTGGTGCTCTGGGAGCGCGACGGCGTCACCGTGTCCGAGCTGGGCGAGCGCCTGTTCCTCGACTCCGGCACGCTCACGCCGCTGCTCAAGCGCCTGGAAGCCTCGGGCCTGATTGCCCGCCTGCGCGACGTGCAGGACGAGCGCCGGGTGCGCATCACCCTCACCCCCGCTGGCCGTGCGCTGCGCCAGGGCGCAGAGGCCATCCCGCCCTGCGTGCTGGAAAGCAGCCAGTGCACCATCCCCGAGCTCACGGCCCTGACCACCGAACTCAAGCAACTGCGCGACCGGCTGGGCCAGCGCTGACGGCAGCGGCCCAATTTTTCATCGATTCCCTCCCCGCCCGCCTGTGGGCAACAACCTCAAAGGAAGACACCATGACGCAACTCGAAAAAGTCCTGTACACCGCCAAGGCCCACGTGACCGGTGGCCGTGATGGCGCCGCCAAGACCGACGACGGCCGCCTGGACGTCAAGCTGTCCTCGCCCGGCACGTCCGGCACGGGCACCAACCCCGAGCAGCTGTTCGCATCGGGCTACGCAGCCTGCTTCATCGGTGCGATGAAGGCCGTGGGCGGCAAGATCGGCATCCCGGTGCCTCAGGACGTGTCCATCGACGCCGAAGTCGACCTGGGCCCCATCCCGAACGCCTACGGCATCGCCGCCCGCCTGGCCATCAGCCTGCCCGGCCTGGACAAGGAAACCGCCCAGAAGCTGGTGGACGCAGCCCATCAGGTCTGCCCCTACTCCAACGCCACGCGCGGCAACATCGACGTGACCATCACGCTGGTGTAAAGACCATGCCGACGACCCCGCGGTGGCCGCACGCCGGCGGCGGCGGGGTGGTTGGCGTGCGCTCGCCAGTCTTGCCATGAACCGCTTGCTGATTCCCCGCATCGCCGTGGCCCTGGTGGCCATCGAGCATGCGTACATCCTGGTGCTGGAGATGTTCTTCTGGAACAAGCCTCTGGGCCTCAAGACCTTCAACCTGACCCAGGAGCTGGCCGACGCCACCGTGACGCTGGCGGCCAACCAGGGGCTGTACAACGGCTTCCTGGCCGCCGGCCTGTTCTGGGGCCTGTTCACCAACAACCGGCTGTTCAAGATCTTCTTTCTGGCCTGCGTGATCGTGGCCGGCGTGTTCGGCGGCGTGACCGCCGTGCCCAAGATCTTCTTCACCCAGGCGCTGCCGGCCATCATCGCCCTGGCCCTGGTGCTGGCGCTCGACAAACCGGCCGCACAGCGCAGCCTGTAAGCTTCGGCCACCCGCCAAAGCTATCAAAACAATAGCTGCCAACGCTTGCACAACAAGCGGTGGCGGCTATTTTTCATGGCAACCACGTGCCTGCAAACGGGCAGTCAGCCACTGCAAACGGGCGGGGCCCTGTGCGCTGCCCCGTGCGTGCACACGCGGCCGGACACGAGCGGATACCGCAGGGCGTGGCCGTGTCGCCCACGCGCCCGGGCCTGGTTGAGCCGTGCAGCGGTTTGCGCTAGCGTGTGAGGATGAGCACCACCACCCTCCTCGTGCGCCAGGACCAGCTGGCCACCACCCGCCTGCACACGGTGAATGACGACGCACCGCTGGCCGAAGGCCAGGTCCGCGTGCGCGTCGACCAGTTCGCGCTGACCGCCAACAACATCACCTACGCGGCCATGGGCGAGATGCTGCAGTACTGGCAGTTCTACCCCAGCGGCGAGGCAGGCTGGGGCATCGTGCCGGTCTGGGGCTTCGGCACCGTGGTGCAGTCGCAGTGCGCGGACGTGGCGGTGGGCGAACGCCTGTACGGCTACTGGCCCATGGCCGACCAGGCCGTGCTGTCGCCGCACCGCATCACGCCCGCAGGCTTCGCCGACGGCGCGCCCCACCGCGCCAGCCTGCACGCGGTCTACAACCAGTACCTGCGCGCTGCCGCCGACCCGTTCTACCGCACCGACAACGAAGACGTGCAGGCGCTGCTGCGGCCGCTGTTCGTCACCTCGTGGCTCATCGACGACTTCCTGGACGACCAGCAGTTCTTCGGCGCGCGCCGCATGCTGCTGTCCAGCGCATCGAGCAAGACGGCGTACGGCACGGCCTTTCAGCTGGCGCAGCGCGACGGCATCGAGGTCATCGGCCTCACATCGCCGGGCAACGTGGCCTTTTGCGAAAGCCTGGGCTGCTACGACCGCGTGGTGACCTACGACGCGCTGGAGGCCGAGATCGACGGTGCCACACCCAGCGTGTACATCGACTTCGCGGGCAGCGTGGGCCTGCGCCAGCGCATCCACGCGCACTTCAGCGGGCTGGCCTACAGCTGCGCCGTGGGCGCGAGCCACGTGCAGGACCTGGGCGGCGCAGGCCAGCTGCCCGGCCCGCGCCCGGTGATGTTCTTTGCGCCCGCACAGGTCAAGAAACGCAACGCCGACTGGGGCGCGCAGGGCCTGGGCGAGCGGCTGGTGCGCGCCTGGAACCACTTCAGCACCACGGTGCAGGCGCCGCCCGCGCCCTGGCTCACGGTGCAGCACCATGCCGGCCCCGAGGCCACGCAGGCGCTGTTCACCCGCATGCTGGCAGGCAGCGGCGACGCGCGCACCGGGCACATCGCGACCTTGCAGGCCGGCTGACCTGCACGTTATGGGCGGGGCCCGGGCGACCGGCGCAGGCCGTTGCCCAGGGACTTCCGGGCGCTCTGCAGCGGCGTAGCGACCCCACCGCCTGCACGGCGGCGGCGCACGGCGACAATGGGGCATGACCCGACCGCCCCCCGACAGCACGCCCGACGCCGCTGACACGACCGCTTCGCCTCACCCGCTGCACCCTTACGCCCAGCTCACGCCCGACCATGTGCTCGACGCGCTGGCCGGCGTGGGCCTGTACGGCGACGGCCGCCTCATGGCCCTGTCGTCGTATGAGAACCGCGTGTACCGGGTCACCCTGGAAGACGGCCAGCGCGTGGTCGCCAAGTTCTACCGCCCCGGCCGCTGGAGCGAGGCGCAGATCCACGAAGAGCACGCCTTCGCCGCCGACCTGATGGCCGCCGAGGTGCCCGCCGTCGGCCCGATGGTGCTGAACGGCCAGACGCTGCACCAGCACGACGGCTTCGCGTTTTCGGTCAGCCCCTGGCGCGGCGGGCGCCAGCCCGAGCTGGACGACTTCGAGGTGCTGGAATGGATCGGCCGCTTTCTCGCGCGCATCCACACCGTGGGCGCGGCGCAGCCCTTCGTGCACCGGCCGCTGCTGGACGTGGAGACCTTCGCCACCGCATCGCGCGACTGGCTGCTCGCCCACGAGATCATCCCGCTCGACATGCAGGCCACGTGGAAGGCCCAGTGCGACAAAGCTATTGAATTGATAGCTGCCAGCGCTTTACCATCGAGCGGTAGCAGCCCTTTTGGCTTGAAGGATGCCACGCCCATCCGGCTGCACGGCGACTGCCACCCCGGCAACATCCTGTGGACCCCGCTCGACGAATACGGCCGCGGCGGCCCGCACTTCGTGGACCTGGACGACGCCCGCATGGGCCCCGCGGTGCAGGACCTGTGGATGCTGCTGTCCGGCGACCGCCGCCAGCGCACCCACCAGCTCAGCGCCCTGCTGGACGGCTACGAACAGTTCCGCAGCTTCGACCGCCGCGAGCTGGCGCTGATCGAGCCGCTGCGCACGCTGCGCCTCATCCACTACAGCGCCTGGCTGGCACGCCGCTGGCAGGACCCGATCTTCCCGGCCAACTTCCCGTGGTTCGGCAGCAGCGACTACTGGCGCGGGCAGGTGGACATGCTCATCGAGCAGTGCGAAGCAATGCAGGAAGAGCCGCTGGCGGCGTAGCGGCTGCGCGCGCTGCGCAGGCCTCGGCGCCACTGCAAACGATTGTCAACTCGCGCGCACAACCGGTGGATGTCGGGCAATATCAAAGCGCCTCCCCGAGAGGCGTTTTCGTATCGATTCCCAAGGGCTGACCCCCTCATCACACCACCATGCGCATTGCCGTCCTTGACGATGACTCCGACCTTCTGGAGCTCATCAAGGCCCACCTCGAACGCCATCACCATGTCTGCCACGTCTACGCGAGCGGCGCGAGCCTGCTCATGGACACACGGCATGAAACCTTCGACCTGCTCATCGTGGAGTGGCACCTCCCCGACATGGAGGGCATCGACGTGGTGCACAGCGTGCGCCAGGGCATCGGCCCGCAGTTGCCCATCCTTTTCGTGACCAGCCGCCACGACGAGCGCGATGTGGTGGAGGCGCTGAACCGCGGCGCCGACGACTACATGGTCAAGCCCCTGCGCATGGGCGAACTGGCGGCGCGGGTGGCCGCACTGCTGCGCCGCGCCTACCCCGAAGCGCTGGGTGCCGCTGCGCGGCAGGAGTTCGGCCCCTACCGCTTCGACCTGCAAAAGCGGCTGTTGCTGCTGCGCGGCACACCCCTGAACCTCAAGCACCGCGAGTACGAACTGGCGCTGTTCATGTTCCGCAACGCGGGCCGTCTGCTATCGCGTGCGCACCTGCGCGAAGTGGTCTGGGGTGAGATCAACGAAGCGCCGTCGCGGTCGCTGGACACACATGTCTCGCGCCTGCGCAGCAAGCTGGAATTGACGCCGGAAAGCGGCTACACGATCACGTCGGTCTACGGCATGGGATATCGGCTGGACTTGCCTGGAATGCAGCGGGGAGCCACCGCCGCAGGGTGAGGTGCCAGGCTGTGGCCGCTTGGCGCGCAAGGCGCAGCGATCACCCCGCGCAGCCAGTACGCGCCAAAGAAAATGCCAGTCAGGGCTCGCCTGACCGGCATGGGACAGAACTCGCGTTCGTCGACCTCGTTCTGATGTTCTCCTATGGCCGCATGGCGCAACACGCATTGAAGATGACTTGCGCTCTGGCGACCACCTTGTCACGATCCACATTGCCGGCCGGCACATTACTGGGCAGCAATTCGCCCGCGATGTACGGATCGAGAATTTCAGCAGACGGATCTGGCGACAAAACCAATTTCCAGGCCGCAGACTCTACCGGGTCATAGAGATGATACCGGTCGGTGACCGTAATTTCATAGGCATAGGACATCGCGACTGGATCGCCGGTCATGGCCAAGCCGAGAAGTTCCTTGGCTGCGAGTTTGGCGTTTTCACTCGCAGGATCGTTCCACTTCTTGGACGACTCTTCATGGACAAGTTTTTCGATGGCCTTGAACGTTCTGGCACCCGGATCGCCTGCCAACGCGGCTTCCGTCATCAGCTTTTGAATGAGGGGGCGGTCTTCCGGCGGCACGTCCTGGCAAAGGATTTTGCGCACCTCCAAAAAAAATATCCTTTGCTGAACCTCCGGCAACTCAAGGTCTTGCACGGAACGCGCTTGGCCCGTTGATTCCAGGTCGGAGATTTCATCCAGCAGATCCTGGCAATCCAGCATCTGCTGGGCCCTGACGTACGAGGGATGCCCTTTCGGAGGAGGCATATTTTGTACGAATATGTGCGGGTCCAGACCTGTGAAGTAATTTTGTTGTGCCCAGACGTTTCCAGCCGCCGTTCCACAAGCCAGCACAGCCATTGCCAGACCACTGCGCAGGAATAATTTCGGAGATTTGTACATCATGATTTCATCTCATGTTCGTTGGTGTTTGAAAATCAGGAAATGAGCAATCCGTCAGCCCACGGATTCGAAGACTCCAACGGGAAACGCTCCCACGAACTCCAAGGCCCATTGACTGCCGACAGGTGCGCCCGCATCAAGGCGGGGCCAAACTATAATCAGGCTGCAGCTGATGAAAATATTCAACCGGGGTGTATCCCATAAAATACGGAAGATTGGGGTCCAATGGGTTCTGCCTGAAAGAAATGAATCCATAGAGAAGCCTATGCGTACTCACGACGGCCCCTCCAGAATCACCAGGCTGTACCGGCCGAAGTGTATTGATAGCCCCTTTGGCAACGCCTTCCGGTGGAGACTCCGGACCATGCGGAATGGGAGCACTGACCCAATCGCAAGTGATATTGGTGATAGCGCCGCTGGTACAAAACGGCAAACCCGGTGCAGGCGAGCCCACGCCTGCAAGAGGCAATGATGAAAATGTAGGTAATCCGAAGGGTACAGTGATCACCCTCCCTACTGCACGCGGTGTGGTCGTGTACGTCAAATGGCAAGGATTGTTCCATTTGGGGTCGACTACACACACGTGATTCCAGGTCACGTCAGGCGGCACACGCACCATGGCTACGTCCCGAATCTGATCCAACCAGACGACCTTCCCGAGCCACTGCCCGCTGTTGAAGCCAAGGCCCACCCTCACCTCTTCGTTTGCCACCACACAGTGCCTTGCAGTCACAGCGTACCGCGTATTCTTTCGGTACGCTGTAATGTTCTGCCAAAAGCCCCTTCTTCTGAAGACACCGCCTACCGTGCAGCTCTCCCCATTCTCCAGGTGAATCTCAGTGCCAGCCATGGCAGGTATTTCCTGTCGTCGCTCATGCACGGCGAACGACATTGTCGATACAGTCGTTCCAGCAAAAAACACCAGAATTTTCAGTTTGTCGATTTTGCTCTTCTTCATTTTTTTCTCCAAAGTTGAAAACTTTTTGAACTATCGGTATCAGAAGGCGAAAACAGGCACCAGTCGAATTGCTTCATTCATATCAAACACTCCTTGTATCAAAATGCCAAGTATTGCGTTGCAACAAAGCGTGCACCGATATCCCATGCACATATTGAATGTAGCTTTTGCAAAGAGTATGTTTATTCAAAAAAGCCGTCGGCAAGAGCGACAAATGGCGATTAACTGCCGCTCGGCAAAATCTAAAGGAAGTTATTGAAATGGCGTCTCTGGACCGCGCAAGTGGGCGTAGGACCGGATCCAGAGTGAATCCTTCAGCAGACCCAAGAAACGCACGGCAGGGCGCCTGAGCCGCGAGCATTGCGCTTGCGGCATCGGCTCTATCGCCGATTCGCCGGAGCCCAGTGCCGGGCTTCGTACAGGAACTGGTCCGCCGCGCCACCGCCCCTTCGGCACGGGCCCCGCTGTAGACCGCAGGCCATACCCGTTCGAAGCTCGCAGTGGCAACGCCTGCGGCGCTGTCGGCGTGCGGGAATGCCGGTGTTTGCCTCACCGCCCGCGCCTGCCGGCCAAGACTCAGGGTCGGCTACACGCCACGGCGCCCACCCTTTCGATGGGGAGGTCGAACGCTCCCCCTCCCCACCACCACTTGAACGCTCTGCCAGCGCCCCCGCGAGTCCGCAAGCCCTCAGGACTGCGGGGGGGCCGATGGCGCCAGCGAATCGCGCCAGCCGCGCACCAGGACATCCTGGACGAACCGGCGGTCCAGCCACAGCCACAGCAGGATGGGCACCAGGGTGGGCAGGACCAGCGAGCCCAGTTGGTAACCGTAGATGATGGCCTCCATCTGCCACTGAGAGACGCGCAGCAGCCGGATATTGGTCTGTGCGGCCATCACGATCTGCATGAGCAGGGACATCGTGAGGCTGAAAGCCTGCCCCGGCAGCAGCAGGGCCCAGCCCGCCACCGCGCGCCAGCCAAGCCCTTTGCCCCGCGCCGCAAACAGCAGGGCCAGGAAGATCGGCAGTCCATAGGCATAACGCGCAGGGTTGGCCTCCACGGTGAGTTCTCCCCTGCGTCCGCCCTGCTCCGGCACGGGCACCGACACAGCGGTATCCACCTCGATATTGCCTGGCGTCACCGTCGCCTGGCGGATCCACATCGGCGCCCCCTGCTCCAGCGCGATGTGCGACAGGACACCCACCGGATAGGACGTCCAGGCGGACACCTGCGACCACAGTGCGGTGAGCACCACGATCCAGCCAAAGGCCGAGAGCACGAAGACCGTGAGCGGTGAGAGGCGGCGCATGCAGTGGGTCTCCGTGGGGTCAGGCGGCGGCGGACGGGGTGTCGGGAGTACCGGGCTTGGGGGCCGGGTTGGCACGGGCCTGGGCCCTGGCGTCGGCCCGCACCCACAGCAGCCAGACGATGAGCACGTCCAGCATGATGAGCGCCTGCCACAGGTATTCGTGGGCGAAGTTGAACACCGGCGTGCTCCACTGGCCCAGATAGAAAAGGCTGATCACGCGCACGACGTTCAGGCCCTGCACCGCCACGAAGCCCACGACCAGGCCGACCAGCTTGTGGCGCCAGGACGCCGGGAACGCCATCACCGCCGCGAACAGCACGATGCACGCTTCGATGCCATTGCAGCCCGGCTCGATGGAGACACCAAAGCCCGTCACCGTGTTCCACAGCACCTTGCCCGCCGCGGCTGCGGTGGAGTCGAACAGCGTGACCAGCGCCACGCAGGCGCGGGCCAGCAGTGCCGTCCACGGCAGCACCACGTGCTGCTGCACCACCCCCAGCATGTTGATGCCGAAGAGCGTGAGTTGCAGGACCACGAAGGTAAGGAAGAAACGCAGCATGGGAACTCCGGGACAACAAGGCAGCGCCGGCGGCACTGGCAGCGGGTGCGAGCGAGCGGCGCAGGCAAGACAAAGCCAGCGATGCAAGGCGAAGCGCGCATTATCGACAAACGCCACAGGCCAGCACGCCGGTGTCGCCGTGCTGGCCTGTGAAGAAGGCTCGGGGGGTTGGCTGCGGCCCGCTCGCGCGGGCCGCAGCGCGCCCTGTTACCTGCGGCGGATGCCGCCAGCGTGGCCGAAGGCCATCAGTGCCAGCAGCCCCGACAGGAGGATGAGGCCCCACTCGGACAGCGTGGGAATGCCGGTCGCGCCGCCGGGTGGCGTGGACACGGTGGTGGTGGCGCTGGAGGTGTTGTTGGCGGGGTTGGTGTCGCCCGGCGCGTCCAGGCTGGCGTTGTTCACCAGCGGCCGCGCGCCTGTGTAGGGCGAGCTCAGCGTCGTGCGGACGGTGAACGTGCGCGATGCCCCCACCGCCAGCGGGCCGATCGCGCAGCGCACTGTTCCGGCGGCGTTCACGCAGCCCACGGCCGAGACGAAGTCCACGCCGGCAGGCAAGGCATCCACCACCTGCGCACCATCGCTCGCCAGGGGGCCGTTGTTGGTGACCACGAGGGTGTAGTCCAGGGTCGCACCGGGGGCCAGCGGGCCGCCGGGGGCCGTCTTGACCAGGGCCAGGTCGGTGGCCACGGTGAAGCGGCGTGCGGTGGTGTCATGCGTCACCACGTTGTTGGCCAGCGTGGTTTCGGTTTCGTCCACCGTCACGCTCGCACGGTTGAACGCGGTACCGCTGGTGGCACCTGCGACCGTCAGGGTCTCGGCGCGCATCGCATAGGTCACGGTGGCCGTCTGCCCGCTGCTGAGGCCCGGGAACACGCAGCGCAGCGTGCCGCTGGTGGAGCCGACCGAGGGCTCGGTACACACACCGCCGGCGTTGACCGTGAGGGCCCCCTGGTAGCTGAACGTGGCCGTGGGAGCGGAGCCGGGCGCAGGGAAGATGTCCGTCATCACCACGTTGGTACCGAACGACGGGCCGCTGTTGTTGATGGTGATGGTGTACGTCGTCGGCTGCCCCAGGTCCACTGGGTCGGCGCTGTCCACCTTGTTCACCAGGATGTCCAGCTGCGCGGCCGTGACGGCCGTGGTGGTGGTGGCGCTGTTGTTGCCCGCATTCGACTCGGCCGTGGCCGTGGTCGCCGCCAGGCTGTTGACCACCGTGCCGCCCGCCGCCGTGCCCAGGGGGCGCATGCGGTAGGTCACCGTCTGCTGCACGCCGGCGTTGATGCTGCCCCAGTTGCAGGTCAGCGTGCCGCCCACGGCCCCTGCGGTGATGGGCGTGCAGGTGCCGCCGCCGCTCACCGAGACGATGTCGATGAATGCCGCGTTCGATGGCAGCGTATCCACCATCTGCACCGTTTGCGCGTTCGAAGGACCGGTGTTGCCGATGGTGGCGACAAAGGTGATGGGTGCGCCCGCTGGCACGGAGGCCGGGGTCGCGGTCTTGGCCGCGGTCACGTCCACGATGGCCGTGACCTGGCTGGTCACGCTGCCGCTGTTGTTGCTCTGGACCGGATCGCCCACATCGGTGGAGCGGACCGTCGCGGTGTTGGTGCGCGGGCCGGTGGCGCCGATGCTGGGGCGCACCACCACGGTCACCGTGGCCTGTGCGCCCATGGCGAGGGTGCCCAGGTTGCAGCTCAGGTTCTGCTGCGTGCCATTGGTCACGCTGTTGGGCGTGCAGGTACCTTGCGATGGCGTGGCCGACTGGAAGCCCCCGGTGTTGACCAGGCTGGCCAGGGTGTCGGACACCACCACGTTGGTGGCGCTGGCAGGGCCCAGATTCTCCACGGTGATCACGTAGGTCAGGTTGGCACCTGCGACCACAGGGTCGGGCGCTGCCGTCTTGGACACCACGCGCAGGTCGGCCTGCGTGACGGTGGAAGACACGGCGACGCCCGTGCAGTTGTTGCCGCCGTTGCCGTCCACACGCCCGCCGCCGCCCAGGGCGACGCAGGCGTTGTTGGTGGCGGTGCCGGTGCCGGTCAGTACCGCAGACACGGTGATGGCGGGTGCATTGGTGTTGGCCGCAAGGCCCGAGTTGCGCGTGCAGTTCCAGGCGCCGGGGCCGGTGAAGGGCAGCGCATCGCAGGTCCAGCCTGAAGCGGTCAGGGGTGCGCTGAGCGTGACGCCCGCAGGCACCTGGTCGGTGACGGTGATGTCCTGGCCCGCGGGCACGGCCAGCGGACCGGCGTTGCGTGCGGTCAGTACGTAGTTGAACGCCTGGTTGGGCACGACGGGGTTGATGCTGGCCGTCTTCGTGAGCTGCATGTCCGCGTCGTTGCTTGATGTCACATTGATCGAGGCGGTGTTGTTGGCGGGCACTGGGTCCGACAACGCGGTGCTGATGCCAGCGGTGTTGGTCAGCGCGCCCGTGCTGGTCGCGGTGGCCACCACCGTGATGACCGGCATGTTGGTGAAGTTGGCGCCGGTGTACTCCGTGCGCGTGCAGGTGATGGTGGGATCGCACGTCCACCCGGCTCCGCTGGCGGAGACGAAGGACAGGCCGGCACCGAGCGTGTCGGTCACCGTGATGGGCTGGCCGGTCAGCAGCACACCGCCGTTCAGGCGCGGCGTGAGCGTGTAGGAGACATCGCTGCCCAGCGCCACATTGGTACCGCCGGGAGCGGACTTGGAGATCTGCACGTCGGCCCCGGAGGCGGACGTCACGTCGGCGGACACGGTGTTGTTGGACGCATCGCCATCGGGCATGGCGGAGTTGTCAGGCTTGATGCCGGCCACCGCGAACGCGGCGGTCACCGTGCCGTTCACATTGGACACCGCCGGTACCGTGAGCACGGACGATGTGGCACCGTTGGCGAGCGTGGCCGCACGCGTGCAGGCCACGGACGCACCGCTGGCCAGGGGATAGCCTGCGGAGGGGGTGCAGGTCCAGCCGCCGCCGCTAGGCGCCGCAGTCACCGAGGCCCCTGCGGGCACGGTGAAGCTGATGCGCTGGCTGCCGGTGGCCGCATCCGGGCCGTTGTTGGCCACCTGCAGCGCGTAGCTGTAGTTCTGGCCGGCGGTCACGTTGGCCAGCGACGGCGTGGCCGTGAGTGCCAGGTCCGCGGCCTGCGTGGCCGTGGTGTCCTGGATGCTGTTGACGTTGTTGCTGGTGTTGGGGTCGGACGTGCTGCTGCCCGCCGTGGCGGTGTTCGTCCACACGCCGGCGGAGGGCAGGCGCACGCGGATGGTCACCGTCTGGTTCGCATTGAACGGAATGTTGCCCAGGGCACAGTTGACGGTGCCGCCGGCCTGGTTGCAGGTGCCGGCGGTGGTGTTGACGTCGATGAAGGCCGAGCCCGTGGGCAGCGTGTCGACCAGGGTCACGGCGGTCGCGGCATTGGGGCCGTTGTTGTCGATGCGCAGGGTGTACGTGAAGATGCCGCCGGCAGGGCCCGGGTCCGGAGAGTCCGCATGGTTCACCACCAGGTCGGCAGACTGCGCCATCGCAGCCCCCGCGCACAGGCCACCGGCCAACAGCAACCAGCGCAGGCGCCGCACGGCGCGCGGTTTCACCGCGGCGCCCGGGGCGGCAGGCAAGGTATCGCCCGAGGCCGGCAGCTGCCGGCTGGGGGGATGTTCTCGCGCGAACAGGCGCGCCAATGAACTGAACAACATAAATGCTCCTGGGTGTGAATGGCTCAAGCCTTTTGGGTCACGCCGCAACCTCACCAAGCCCCTTTCGGGTTGGAACAAAGTCGGTGCAAAGGGAGTGCGTGAAATCTGCCTTGAGCACAGCGGCTGAAGGCTGGGACCGAATCTATCGGCACTACGGCCGGCAGGCCGCGTTGCAACAATCGTTCACATTCTACCGACTGGTAGCGTTGGGTTTGTGCCACGCCGCCACGGGCATTGAACAATTCGATCCGTGCAATCTGCTGCATAGCCGCATCTCGGCCACTGATATATGCTGCACCCATGACCAACCCTGTGAACGGACCACCCACCCCATGAAGGACTGGATTCGCAACGCCCTCTCGATTCGCCAGAAGCGCCGCGCCGCGCCCGTCGGCTCACTCCCCCCGGTGGGCGCCACCATCGTTCGGGGCCCGATCAAGATGACCATCACGCACGATGTGCCGCCCGACCTGTGGGACTGGCTGGTGCTTTCGGGCTGGCGCAACATGCCCGTCAAGAACGACCGGCGCAAAGGCATGCAGGCCTCCAAGAGCGCCCTCAAGGACCTGATCGACGCCGACCCGCAAGAGCGCAACCGCGCGCACAGCCGCATCCTGGAGCAGGCGCAGCCCGAGGAGTGAGCCGCGGGGTGCCACTCGTGCGCCCTTGGCACGGTTCGGGCACGGGTTCGGGCACGGACCGGGCACGAACTTGGCACGGACTTCGGCGTGCGCATCGCCCCCCTGCAGCCTGCGCCCCGCGTGCGTTGATGGCGCAAAAAAGCCCGGGTCCTTTCGGAGCCCGGGCTTGCTATCAAATAAGTAGCTGCTTGCGCTCTGCCGGCCAGCGTCAGAGGCAGAGAGAGGCACAGGCCGATGCCATCACCAGCCCGGCCGCATCAGACCAGCAGCGCATTCACGCGGCGCACGTAGGCTGCCGGGTCTTCGGGCAGGCCGCCTTCGGCCAGCAGGGCCTGGTCGAACAGGATGTGCGCCAGGTCGTGGAAGTGCACGCTGCCGTCGAGCTTCTTGACCAGCGCGTGCTCGGCATTGACCTCCAGCACGGGCTTGGATTGCGGGGCCTGCTGGCCGGCCTGCTTGAGCATGCGCGCCAGCTGGGTGCTCATGCCGTCGTCCTGCACCACCAGGCAGGCGGGTGAATCCACCAGGCGGGTGGTCACGCGCACGTCTTCGGCCTTGTCCTTCAGGGCTTCCTTGAGCTTGGCGAGCAGGGGCTTGAAGGCCTCGGCGGCTTCTTCGGCGGCCTTCTTCTCGGCCTCGTCCTGCAGCGTGCCCAGGTCCACCGCGCCCTTGGCCACGCTCTGCAGCGGGGTGCCGTCGAACTCGTGCAGGTAGTTCAGCGCCCACTCGTCCACGCGGTCGGTCATGAGCAGCACCTCGATGCCCTTCTTCTTGAAGACTTCGAGCTGCGGGCTGTTCTTGGCGGCGGCCAGGGTGTCGGCGGTGATGTAGTAGATGGCCTCCTGGCCCTCTTTCATGCGCGCCTTGTAGTCGGCAAAGCCCACCGTCACGGCGTCGCTGGCGGTGCTGGCAAAGCGCAGCAGCTTGGCCAGGCGCTCGCGGTTGCCGAAGTCCTCGCCCAGGCCTTCCTTGAGGACCGAGCCGAACTCGGCGTAGAACGCGGTGTACTTGCCTTCCTTGGCCTTGTCGTCGGCGTCGACCACGTCGGTGACGGCGTCGTCGCCGCCGGCTGCAGCTTCGTGCTTGTCGTGCTTGGCCAGGTCTTCCAGCATGCCCAGCACGCGCTTGGTCGAGCCTTCGCGGATGGCGCGCACGTCGCGGCTTTCCTGCAGCAGCTCGCGGCTTACGTTCAGCGGCAGGTCGGCCGAGTCGATCACGCCCTTGACGAAGCGCAGGTAGGTGGGCATCAGCGCCTCCGCGTCGTCCATGATGAACACGCGCTTGACGTAGAGCTTCACGCCCGCTTTCTTGTCGCGGTTCCACAGATCGAACGGCGCCTTGGCAGGGATGTATAGCAGCTGCGTGTACTCGGTGTTGCCCTCGACGCGGTTGTGCGCCCAGGTCAGCGGGGCCTCGTGGTCGTGGCTGATGGCCTTGTAGAACTCGGCGTACTGCTCTTCGGTGATGTCCTTCTTGGGGCGGGTCCACAGGGCGCTGGCCTTGTTGATGGTTTCCCACTCGCCGGTCTTGACCATGCCGCCGGGCTGGCGGCCGCCGGCTTCGTCGCCGGGGGTGATCAGTTCGCCGTCTTTCCACTCTTCCTTTTCCATCAGGATGGGCAGGCTGATGTGGTCGGAATACTTGGCGATGACGGACTTGAGCTTCCAGGCGTTGAGGTATTCCTCGGCATCGTCGCGCAGGTGCAGGATGATGCTGGTGCCACGCTCTGCACGGGTGATGGTCTCCACCTCGAAATCGCCCGTGCCGCCGCTCACCCAGCGCACGCCCTGGTCGGCGGGCAGGCCGGCACGGCGCGATTCAACGGTGATCTTGTCGGCCACGATGAAGCCCGAGTAGAAGCCCACGCCGAACTGGCCGATGAGCTGGGCGTCCTGCTTCTGGTCGCCCGAGAGCTTGCCCATGAAGTCCTTGGTGCCGCTCTTGGCGATGGTGCCCAGGTGGTCGATGGCCTCCTGCTGGCTCATGCCGATGCCGGTGTCGGTGATGGTGAGCGTCTTGGCGGCCTGGTCGAAGGTCACGCGCACCTGCAGGTCGGGTGCGTCTTCGTACAGGGCGTTGTTGTTCAGCGCCTCGAAGCGCAGCTTGTCGCACGCGTCCGACGCGTTGGAGATCAGCTCGCGCAGGAAGATTTCCTGGTTGGAATACAGCGAATGCGTGACCAGGTGCAGCAGCTGGGCCACTTCGGCCTGGAAGGACAGGGTTTGCTTGCTCATGGGATGAATGCTCTGGATCAGGATAAAAAAACGTCAGCCGGCGCAGCCCCGCGGGAAGCCGCCCGGCCTGGCAGGCGATGACGTGGGGGCACACGGCCCCATTTCAAGAGGACTCCGGAAACGGCCCGGACGCGGGTGTGGCAGCCAGCGATTGTTGGCGCCGCCGGGCACCACGGTGCGCGCTCCGGGGCGGACACCCCGGGCGCGGCGTCGGCCTCAGCCTTCCAGCGTGATGCGCTGCACCAGCGACTGCAGGATCTTGTCGGCCCGGTCGTTGGCCACCTGGCAGGTGCCGGCCGCCGCGTGGCCGCCGCCGCCAAACTCCAGCATCAGGTTGCCCACGTGCACTTGGCTGCTGCGGTCCAGGATGGACTTGCCGGTGGCGAACACGGTGTTCTGCTTTTGCAGGCCCCACATCACGTGGATGGAGATGTTGGAGCCGGGGAACAGCGCGTAGATCATGAAGCGGTTGGTGGCCCAGATGGTGTCCTCCTCGCGCAAATCCAGCACCACCAGCTTGCCGATGTCGATGCCGCAGCGCAGCAGCTGCTCCTTGGCCTTGGGGGCGTGTTCGCGGTACAGCTGCACGCGCTCCTGCACGTCGGGCAGGGCCAGGATCTCTTCGATGGTGTGGTCGCGGCAGTACTGGATCAGGTCCATCATCAGCGCGTAGTTGCTGATGCGGAAGTCGCGGAAACGCCCCAGGCCCGTGCGCGAATCCATCATGTAGTTCAGCAGCACCCAGCCCTGCGGGTCCAGGATGTCCTCGCGCGAGTACTGGGCCGAGTCGGCCTGGTCCACGGCGGCCATCATCTCTTCGGTGATGCGCGGAAACGCGGCCTTGCCGCCGTAGTAGTTGTAGACCACGCGCGCCGCGGACGGGGCGTGGGCCTCGATGATGTGGTTCTCGTCGCGGCGGCCCGAGTTGCGCACGGTTTCGGACTCGTGGTGGTCGAACACCAGGTGGGCGCCGGGCACGTAGGGCAGGTTGGTGGTGATGTCGCGGCTGGTGACGGCGATCTTGCCGTCCTGCATGTCCTTGGGGTGGACGAAGGTGATCTCGTCGATGAGGTTGAGCTCATTGAGCAGCACGGCGCACACCAGGCCGTCAAAGTCGCTGCGGGTTACCAGGCGGTATTTCACGTCGCTCACTAGCTTCTCCTTGTTTCGGTTCTCACAGCCGCATGGTAGCGGCGTCTCCACGTCCGTCCGCACCGTTGGCATCAAAAAGGCACCCTCCGGTCGTTTTCACGCGGTCTCCAGCCATTGTTCGACCTGGCGGGCCACGCGCACGTCGTCCAACATCGCCAGATGCCCCATGTTGTGGAACACCGCCTGCCGCTCCTGCGCGAAGTGCAGGCAACGCCGCGCATCATCGTGGATCCCCAGGGCGCTGCGCAATGGCACCAGGCCGTCGCCCAGCAGGCGCTCGGCCACCGGGCTGCGCCGCGGCGCCAGCGTGGCCGCCACGGTGCAGCATGCCACCCCGGGGGGCAGCGGCACGGGGGTGCGCTGGTCGGGGCTTTGGCGAAAGCGGTCGCGCCCGGCCCAGTCGGCATCGCACACGTGGCCGTAGCGCAGGTCGGTGATGCCGGCACTGCGCAGTTGCGCCAGCCGCGCAAAGGGGCGCGAATAGGCAGAACTGCCCAGCAGCACGTCCACCCAGCTGCCGGCCCGCTCCAGCGGCGCGCCGTGGTGCGGCGTGCCCAGGCACACCAGGTGGCGCAGCAGGCCCCGCCAGCGCGTGGCCGGCGCCTGGTCGCCGGCCGCCGCGTGCTGGCAGGCGCTGCGGGCCACCAGCCCGCCCATGCTGTGGGCGAGGATCGCCAGGTCCGTGACCGGCACGGGCCAGGCCGCCACCAGTGCGTCGAGCATCCGGGACAGTTCGGCGCCGTTGGTGGAGGTGTGCAGGCCCGTGTTGTAGCGCAGGTAGACCGGCGTGTAGCCCAGCGCCTCTCCCAGATAGGCGCCGTGGTCGTGGCCGCCGCGCTGCCACTGCAAGTCGTTCATGCACAGGCCGTGCACCAGCACCAGCAGCTTGCCGCTGGCGCGCCCCGCAGCGCCCAGCGCGGCCGGGTCCAGCGGCAAGCCGTGCTGGTAAAAGCCCATGGGCGTGCACAGCGGGTTGTGGTCGGCCTGCAGCCGGTCGCCCATCACGCCGTTCAGCGCTGCCAGCACGGCCTGGCGCTTCCACTGCACGCCGGCCTCCGCCGGGCCCTGCACCAGGGGCTCCAGCCGCTGCAGGCCCGCCTGCAGGCCGGCATCCACCAGGCGGGTCACGCCGCGGATGCTCTGGTAGACCAGCCCGGTGAACCCGCGCGCCTGGCCCGGCTGCGCGCCGCCCGGCAGGCCCAGCGTGCCCAGCACCGACTGGTGCACGCCCTCGACCACCCGGGTGATGCCCGTGGTGGCCTGGGTGGCCAGCCGGGCCACGCCGCGCAGGTCCGACGCCCGCAGTTGCCGCAAGGGGCGTGCCGCCGCCGGTGGGACCACCGGCGGGCGTGAGCGGGGGCGTGGCGTGGACGGCATGGCTGTGTGTCCAATCCTGATCAAACCAGCGCCATGGCGGGCCCTGCGGCCCGCACCCGGCCAGCCGCATCCCCACCCGGCAGGCGGGCCTGTGCGCTCATGCGGCGTCAGAACTGTTCATGGGGCGAGAGGTAGCGCCACTGGCCCACGGGCAGGTTGCCCAGCGTCACCCGGCCGATGCGGATGCGCTTGAGTCCCACCACCTTCAGGCCCACCTGCTCGCACATGCGGCGGATCTGGCGCTTCTTGCCTTCGTTGAGCACGAAGCGCAGTTGCTCGGGGTTCTGCCACTCGACCTTCGCGGGCTTCAATGCCTGGCCGTCCAGCGACAGCCCGTGGCACAGCAGCGCCAGCTGTTCGCGCGGAAACGCCGACTGCACATCGGTGGTGATGTCGCCGTACTGCACGCGCACCAGGTATTCCTTGTCGACCGTGGAGTCCTCGCCGATGAGGTGGCGCGCCACGCGGCCGTCCTGGGTCAGCACCAGCAGGCCCACCGAGTCGATATCGAGCCGCCCGCAGGGCGCCAGGCCGCGCAGCTGCGGCGGCGAGAAGCGGTTGCGGCTCGGGTCATCGCGCCAGTGGGTGCGGGGGTTGATCAGCGCCACGGCGGGCGTGTGGCCGTCTTCGGCCTGGCCGCTCACGTAGCCCATGGGCTTGTGCAGCAAGATGGTGACGCGCTGCTCCTGAAAGCTCTGCGCGACCTTGTCGACCTCGATGCGGTCGGTGGGCAGCACCTGCTGGCCCATCTCCGCCACCTGGCCATTGACCTTGACCCAGCCCAGCGCCACCCATTCGTCGGCCTCGCGGCGCGAGCACATGCCCAGCTCTGCCATGCGCTTGTTCAGGCGCGAGCTGACCAGGCCGTTGGGTGCCACGGTGCGTGCGGCGGGCGCGGGGGCCTGGCGCACCGGGGCGACAAACCCGGTGCCCGACGCGGTGCGGTAGCCCGACGGTGCAGGCGCGCGGGAGGGCCGGGGCGGCGGCGCGGGCCGTGCAGGGGCGGCCTTGGCGGCCTTGCCCGCGATGACGGGACGGCGAAGCACGGGCCGCGGTGCGGACGGGCCGCCGGCATCCGGGGCGGGGGCCGCGGCGGGGCCGGCGGGCGGGCGGGAGCTGGAAGAGGACATTGCGCGTATTTTCGCCTGTGGGCCGGTCGGGCCTTGCGGGCCCGGCGCCAAAAGACCGGAAACGGTGCCGCTGCGGCACCCGCCCCCGGTGAAAAACCGGAAAGCTTACCCCTGGCGCGCCTGCCAGGCCAGGAAATCCTCCACCGGCAGCGGGCGGGTGATGTGGTAGCCCTGCGCCTCGTCGCAGTCGAGCACGCGCAGCCGCTCCAGGATGCCGGCCGTCTCCACCCCTTCGGCCACCACCGTGAGGCCCAGGTTGTGGGCCAGGTCGATGGTGGAGCGCACGATGGTGGCGTCGTCCTCGCCCACCTCCATGCCCATCACGAAGGACTTGTCGATCTTGAGCTCGTCCACCGGCAGGCGCTTCAGGTACGCCAGCGACGAGTAGCCCGTGCCGAAGTCGTCGATGGACAGCTTGAAGCCCTGCTCCGACAGCTTGTTGAGCATGGCCTCGGCGCGCAGCGGGTCGTCCATGATCGCGCTCTCGGTGATCTCCAGGCAAAACGACGCGGCCTGCACGCTGTGGCGCACCAGGATGGCGCCCAGGCGCTGGCTCAGCTCCGGGTCCAGCAGGTCGCGCGTGGACAGGTTCACCGACACCCGCAGGGGCAGGCCCTGCGTGCGCGGGTCGGCCAGCAGCCGGGCCACGGCCTCGAACATCCACAGCGTGAGCTGCCGCACGAAGCCCGTCTGCTCGGCAAACGGGATGAACTCCATCGGCGGCACCAGGCCCCGCTGGGGGTGCGCCCAGCGCACCAGCGCCTCGGCCGCCAGGCCGCCCTGCCCGTGCAGCGCCACCTTGGGCTGCAGGTACAGGCGCAGCTCGTTGTGCTCGACCGCGCGGCGCAACTCGCTCAGCAGCGACAGGGTGAGCGAGCTGGCCGAGTCGAACGAGGCGTCGTACTGCAGCGCGCCGCTGAGCTTGCGCTTGGCCGCGTACATCGCGATCTCGGACCGGCTGAGCAGCGTGTCGGCATCGTCCGCATCGCCCGGCCAGCACGCGATGCCGATGCCCGCGCTCAGGTCCACCGTCTGGTCCGCAAACGCCAGCGGCTCCTCGAACGACCGCGTGATGCGCTGCGCCATCTCGTGCGCCGCTGCGGCATCCGCGTCGGGCAGCAGCACCCCGAACCCGTTGCCCCCCAGCCGCGCCACCATGTCGTCGCCGGAGCGCACCTGCTGGCGCAGCCGCTCGGCGACGGCCTGCAGCAGGCGGTCGCCGAACGCGTAGCCCAGCACGTCGTTCACGTGCTTGAAGCGGTCCAGGTCGAGCGTGAGCACGGCCAGCGGCTGCGCGGGCGCGCCCTGGCGGGTGCTTTGCGTGATGGCCTGCACCACGGCTTCGCGAAAGCGCTCGCGGTTGGGCAGGCCGGTCAGGCGGTCCCAGTAGGCCAGGCGGCGGATCTCGGTTTGCTGCGTGCCGATGTCCACGCGCATGCGGTCGAACGAGCGCGCCAGGTTGCCGATCTCGTCGGTGCGCTGGGTGTGCGCCAGCGGCACGTCGTACTCGCCGCGCGACAGCCGCTGCGTGGCCCCGAGCAGCGAGCGCAGCGGCGTCGCCAGGCGCTGGGCCATCAGGCCCGTGCCCACCGCGAACAGCAGCACGCCCGCCACGGTGATGATGGCCAGCAGCACCTGCAGCTGGCGGTACGGGGCCAGCACATCGTCCACGGAGCGCAGCAGCAGCGCCTGCACCTCGCCGCCCACGCTGTCCATGCGGATGGCGCGCGCCAGCAGCGTGCCGTCCGCGGTGGTCAACTCGCCGGCCCCGGCGCCCTGGCGCTTGAGCTGGGCCAGCGGCTCGGGCGGCAGGGTGGAGACCGGCATGGTCACCACACCGTTCTTGTCCTGGAGCGCCAGCACCACGTGCACCGACAGCAGGCGGCGCATTTCATCGGCCAGCGGCTGGTCGATGGGAAAGCCCATCAGCACCCAGCCGATGACCACGGGCGCGCGCAGCGGCACCATCACGAACTGGTAGGGCACGCCGCCCATCACTGCGATCTGGCTGCCCTGCGGCTTGGCGGCCAGCGGCGGCACGATCTGGCGCAGCGTGGCCGGAAACTCCTCCATGCTGTCCGACAGACTGGCCGCGCGCAGCGTGAGGTCGGTGCCCAGCAGCGCCGTCACGGCCGCGCCGATGCGGCTGCCGTGGTTCTCCAGCACCGACTGGATGGTCTGCGCGTCGCCCGAATTGACCGCCGACCGAAAGCCGTAGTCGGCCGCGAGCAGGGCCGAGCCCTGGCGCAGCTTGTCGGCGTTCTGGTCGAGCAGGCGCAGCCAGACGTTCTCGTCCAGGTCCAGCGCCTGCGCGATCTGGGTGCGGGCATTGCGCTCGATGCTGGCGCGCACCACCGCGAAGCCCGCCGCCTGCACGATGAGCAGCAGCAGGAGCGACAGCCCCACCAGCCGCACGATGAGGCTGCGCCGGGGCCAGCGCAACGTCAAGGCAACAACCCCGTCATGCGCACCGATGCGGTGCCGGTGCCCGTGGCGGGCACGGTGATCGCCTGCTCCAGCGCGGGCGCGCCCACGGGCAGGCGGCTGTGCCAGGTGCGCAGCGTGTAGCTGCCGGGCGGCACGTTGTCGATCTGCGCCCGGCCGGTGGCCGCCTGGCTGCGGGTGTAGAACGGCGTCTCCACAACCAGGATCCAGCCCACCATCTGGTCATGGATGTTGCAGCCGAGCACCGCCACGCCCGGGCGGTCGAACAGCACGGGGTTGGCAGGCGTGCCGGCATAAAGCTTGAGCTCGAACTTCTTGGTTTGCGAGAACGAATACACGTGGTGCCGCACCGAGTCGTTGTTCGGAAATCGCACCTCCGAGCCCACCGGCACCACCAGCACCCCGGGCACGAACTGGCGCTTTTCCTGCGCCATCTCGGCGTTGGCCAGGGGCTTGGCCAGCTTCTTCGCATCGGCCGAATCCAGAAGCACCACGGCATCGGCCACGGGCTTGCCCGCGGCGTCCAGCACATCGACCTGCACGGTGGCGGCGTGGGCGCCGGCCACCGCACCGGCCAGGCCCAGGCAGGCCAGCGCCGCGCGCACCGCGTGGCCGGTGCGGCCGCGGGCCTGGGTGGCAATGGAAGGCGCGCGCATGGGCGGACTCAGGGCTCGATGGCCATGCCGACCAGCGGCGCGCCGTCGCCCACCTGGCCCAGGGGCTGGGCCGCTCCGGTCTGAAGGTTCACCAGCACCAGGCGCGTCGGGTTGTCGGCCGCGGTGCGCACCACCGCCAGCGCCGCGTTGCCGACGTCGGCAATGTCGAAGGACACGTCGGTCAGCCGCCCCAGGCCCAGCGGCCCCACGGTGCGCAACTGGCCGGAGTTGGGTGAGACCACGGGCGTGGTGCCTTCGAGCGAGCCCTGCATCACCAGCACGCCCAGCGCGCGGTCGATGGCGTAGTTGGTGGTGAGCTTGCTGTCCTGGGTGTTGTAGGTGTAGGCGGCGCCCGCGATGCTTGGCGTGCGGCCGGCGTTCACGTCGCTGGCGGCGTAGCGCAGCCAGGGGTCGGCCTGCACGCCGTCCACCGCCGGATCGCCGTCCACCACAGCGCCGGTGTCCGGATGCAGCCGCAGGTTGAGGCCCGTGTCGGAGACCACGCGGATGCGGTCGGCCGCGGGGTTGAAGTCGAAGCCGAACACCTGGCCCCTGAGCGGCACTACCGCGGGCGCGGCGCCCACGGGCCGCAGCGCGCCGGAGGGAATGTCGAGCGTGTACAGGCGGCCCGACTGCGCCAGCGCATACAGCACGCCGCGCGCCACGCGAAAGTCGATGCCCACGAGCCGGTCGCCCGCGGCCAGGCCCGTGACGGGGCGGCGCTCGAGGATGCGACCGGGTTCGCCGGCACTGAAGGTGATGAGTTCGTGCGAAGCCGTGACGGCCACGACGAGTTCGCGCCGGGCCGGGTCTGCAGCGGGCGGCGCGGCACAGCCGGCGATGAACGCAGCCACCGCCAGCAGCACACCCGCGGCCGGACGGCGCGCGAAAGAGAGGGATTTCAGTGACATCGACGGCCTCGAATCTGTAACATGGTTATAACCCAACGGCCCTGCCGAAATGCGGCACAGGGTATTGCAGGCCACCGGAGTTGCTATTATTTCAATAGCTACAAACAATTTAAAAACAAGCGTGAAAGCCTATTTTGAATCATAATTTCAGACTTGCACAGGTCCATCTATCGTCGCACCATCCGGCCTTGCGTGGCGCGGCCATTTGTAACAGACAGGCTATGCGCTTTGGGCATGCCGCTATCCGCAAGCGTCATGCCGCAAACAGCACTTTCTGCCTACACTGCCCGGCGGGTATGGGCATCGATATTGCTTCCGCCGTTGTTACCGCGCGGTAGCACCGCCCGCCTTGCACCCTGACCGACCGATGGACCTTGGTGGGTTCGCCCGTTGTTTGTTCGTTTGCTTGTTTGTTGTTCGCTTCTTTACCGAGACCCAAGGAAAAAAACCATGCCGGCCGCCTCCTCCTTCAAATCCTTGTCGATCTCCACCCGCCTGGCCCTGGGCTTTGGCTGCCTGCTGGTGCTGCTGCTGGCCGTGGCCGCGGTGGGCCAGTGGTCCATCGGCAAGGTGCACGACCAGATGCTCCAGATCACCGGTGCGGGCGCGAGCAAGGCCAAGCTGGTCAACGGCATGCTCGAGAGCGTGAGCGCCATCGGCATCCAGGGCCGCTCGGCCGCGATGCTCAACGACATCGACCCCAAGCAGGCGCGCGAGCAGATCGTGAGCGTGGGCAAGACGCTGACCGAATACGCACGCCAGGAGGCCGCCCTGGCCGAGCTGCTCAAGCCCGACAGCGCCACGCCCGCCGAGGTCAAGCTGCTGGGTGAAGTGCAGGAGCTCGGCCGCAAGGCGCGCCCCGAACTGGACACGGCGATCAAGGCCGCCGACGACGGCGACACCGTGAGCGCATCGCTCGCGCTGATGACCCGCGTGGCCCCGGCAGAAACCGCCTGGCGCGCCAAGCTGCGCGAGCTCATCGACCTGCAGAACACGCTCAATGCCGAGGCCACCGCGTCGGCCGAAACCACGCAGAGCCGCTCGCGCGCCGTGGGCGGCCTGCTGGTGCTGCTGGCCATCGGCCTGGGGGCGCTGATCGCCTGGCGCATCACCTCCAGCATCACCGCGCCCATCGGGCGTGCGGTGGTGCTGGCCGAGCGCATCGCGCGCGGTGACCTCACCTCGACGGTGGAAGTGCGCATCCACGACGAAACCGGCCGCCTGCTGGAAGCCATCGCCGCCATGCAGGAGCGCCTGCGCACGCTGGTGGGCGAGATCGGCCAGACAGCGGACTCCATCCTCGTGGCCAGCTCCGAAGTCGCCTCGGGCAATCTCGATCTGAGCCAGCGCACCGAGCAGACGTCGCACAACCTGCAAAGCGCCGCCACGTCGCTCGTCGACCTGACCGGCACCGTGGCCCAAAGTGCCGACTCTGCCCGCCAGGCCAACCAGCTCGCCTCCACCGCATCGGACGCCGCCACGCGCGGCGGCGAGGTGGTGTCGCAGGTGGTGCGCACCATGGACACCATCAGCGCCAGCTCGCGCAAGATCGCCGACATCATCAGCGTGATCGACGGCATCGCATTCCAGACCAACATCCTGGCGCTGAACGCCGCGGTGGAAGCCGCCCGCGCCGGCGAGCAGGGCCGCGGCTTTGCGGTGGTGGCGGGCGAGGTGCGCAACCTGGCCGGCCGCTCGGCCAACGCCGCGCGCGAGATCAAGGCGCTGATCGGCGCCAGCGTCGACCAGGTGCAGGAGGGCAGCACGCTGGTGAACCATGCGGGCAAGACCATCGAGGAGCTGGTGCTGTCGGTGCGCCGCGTGTCCGACATCATGGGCGAGATCACCGCCGCCACGCAGGAGCAAAGCCAGCGCATCGGCCACGTGAGCCAGTCGGTGGGCGAGCTCGAAGAGATGACGCAGCAGAACGCCGCGCTGGTCGAAGAAGGCGCGGCCGCGGCCGACAGCCTGAAAGACCAGGCCGGGCGCCTCACGCAGATGGTGGGCGCGTTCCGCCTCTCGCGCAACGGCGGCGACGCCGACAGCTGGGAACCCCCGGCCATCGGCGCCCTGCCAGCATCCGCGCCCGTGCCGGCACCGGCTGCGCGCAGGCCCGGCACGGCCGCCCATCCGCTGCAGGCACCGCGCCGCAACCTGCCGTCGCTGCCGCGCCACTGACGGCCCCCAGCGGGCTGGCGGGGCGCGCGGCGGCCTGTTTGCCTGCCCGTCCTCCTACCGGCCTACCGCCCCGACCTGCGACCGCGCAACGTCATCTCGCGGTGCGCCGGGTCACTCCGCGCCCTGCTGCGCCTGCAGCTGGAAAATGCTGGATCGCAACGCCGCCAGCTCCAGCACGCGCAGCCCGCCGTACTCCACGCGGATCGCGCCCTGCGCCTCCAGCGCCTTGAGCGCCTCGTTCACCCGCTGGCGCGACAGCCCCACCAGGTAGGCCAGCTCCTGCTGCGTGATGCGCAGCACCTCGCCCACCCCCGGGTACAGCACCGGATTGAACAGTGACGCCAGGCTGCGCGCCACGCGCACGTCGGGGTTGCCGAAGCGGTCGATCTCGCGCGCGGCGATGAACTGCCCCAGCCGCTCGTTGAGCTGGTTCATCACGAAACGGTTGAAGCCGATGGAGTGGTCCAGCAGCCAGTGGAAGGTGTCGATCGGCAGGCCCGCCACCACGCTCCTCCTCAGCGCCTGGATGTTGTAGCGGTAGGGCTCGCGCTTGAGCGCCGTGCCCTCGCCGAACCAGCCGCCCGGCGGCACGCCGGTGAAGGTCATCGTCTGGCCCTGCGCGTTGTCGCTGCTCATCTTGAGCAGGCCCTCCACCACGCCAAACCAGTACGTCACCGGCCGGCCCACGCGGCACACATAGTCGCCCGCCTTGGCATCGCCCACCAGCAGCGCCGCCACGGCGCGCTCGCGCTCGGGCGGCTGCAGCTGGTCCAGCCACGGGATGCCGTCGAGCTCGTCGGCCGTGGGCGGCCTGCGCCGTTGGTGCAGCGAGAGGTCCTGGTGCGTGCGGGGGTCCATGGGGGGATGGGGTCGGTTCGGTGGGGCCGTCGGTCCGGCAGGTACGGGAAATCCTGAGACCAATTGTCGTCAGAAAGACAAAAAAATGCCAATCTCCGCCGGATGATGGCGCCTCCCCGGGCCGCAGGCCCGGGTCCACCGAGGAGACAACAACATGAAAAACCAAAGATCCACCGGGTGCGGCACAGCCACGGGCACCGGGCCCGGCCCCGCCGCGCCCGCCCACCGCAGCGGCCTGGGCCGGCGGCAGCTGCTGGCGGGCGCGGCCGCACTGCCGGTGCTGGGGCTGGCGGCTTGGACCGGCCGGGCCCGCGCGCAGGACGGCGCCACGATCCGCATCGCCCAGTCCACCGCGCTCACCGGCCCGCTGGGCGACCTGGGCTCGGCCATGCACCAGGGCGCGAAGGCGGCGTTCGCCGGCATCAACGCGCGCGGCGGCGTGAACGGCCGCACCATCGACCTCGTGACCCAGGACGACGCCTACGAGGTGCCCAAGGCGCTGGCCAACGTGGAGCAGTTCCTGGCCGACCGCGACGTCTTTGCGCTGTTCAACTGCATGGGCACGCCGATGATCGATGCCATGCTGCCCAAGGTGGTGGACAGCGGGATTCCGTTCTTTGCACCGTTCACGGGCGCGCAGCTCAGCCGCACCAAGAGCGCGCGCAATGTGTTCAACATCCGCGCCAGCTACGCCGACGAGGCCGAGAAACTGGTGCAGCACCTGTCCACCATTGGCATCCAGCGCATCGGCATCGTCTACCAGAACAACTCGTTCGGCAAAGAGGTATTCACGGCCGCCAAGCAGTCGATGGACCGCCTCAAGCTGCCCGAGGCCGTGGCGGTGACCGTGGAGAACAACGCCTCCGACGCGGGCAGCGCCGCCGCCAAGCTGGCCGCAGGCAACCTGGAGGCCATCGTGATCGGCCTGGCCGGCAAGCCCACGCTGGAGTTCGTCAAGGCCTTCCGTGCCCTGAAGCGCGGGGTCACGCTGTACGCGCTGTCGGTCATGGGCACGCCCGCCACCGTCAAGGCCCTGGGCGCCGATGCCACCGGCATGGCCATCTCGCAGGTCGTGCCCCTGCCGTCCAACGTGGTGATGCCGGTGGTGCGCGATTTTCAGGCCGCGTGGAAGGCCTCGGGCGCCACGGCCGAGCCGTCGCACCTGGCGCTGGAGGGCTACATCAACGCCCGCGTGTTCGCCGAGGCCCTGCAGCGCGCCGGCCGCAACCCCACGCGCGCGGCGTTCATCGACGCGAGCTGGAACCTGAAGAAGTGGGACCTGGGCGGCTTCGAGGTCAGCGCCAGCACGCCGGACCGCAATGCCTCGCGGTTTGTGGAGCTGACGCTGGTGGGGCGGGATGGCAGATTTATTAAATGACCCCCTGAGCCGCTGCGCGTCTTCCCCCAAGGGGGACGCACCCGGTGGCCCGGCAAAGCCGGTTCCACGGGTGCACTCGCGGTGGCGGCGTGGGGGTTTGGAGGGTGGCGGGCTATAGTGGGCGTTTTCTGCAGCGCTATTTATTTGATAGCTGCCGGCGCTTTCTGGATGGGCGGTAGCGGCCGGTTTTTATCTTGCAGCTGCTGCTCCGGGGACCGGGCCTCACTCACCACGCCTCGGCGGTGGCACTACGGTGGCGGTGTGCGCGGTGGTGGGGCTGGGGCGCCGCGGCAGGGCGGAGAGGGGGCCGCTTGGCGGGCTACTTTGCTACTCACTATATTTTTGATAGCTGCTAGCGCTTGCCAGACAAGCGGTAGTGGCCTTTTTTTAACAAAACCCTATTGCGACGCGACGCCGTAGCGGTAGCCGCGGAAGGTCCAGACGGTGCGGCCGGGCTCGACGCGTTCGAGCACCAGGCCGGGGGCGGCCAGGTCGCCCTCGTGCAGGACCTGGCCGTTGACGATGGCCATGCGGTAGGCCGGGTTGTTCGAGTGCGTGGCGCCGCTGATCTTGAGCGTGGGCAGCTGTGTGCGCACCGACTCGGGCAGGTCGGCCTGTGCGAACACAGGGCCGCCGGAGGGCGCGGCGACGGGCTGGTCGGCCACGGGGCGCTGTGCGGCGGCGGGCTCGCGC